>QBML01000001.1 GCA_003242085.1 Pseudanabaena frigida
TATTTTTGCAAGAACCAAATAAAGAAAGGCGGCGCTTCGCGCCGCCTTTCTTTATTTGGTTCTTGCAAAGTAAAGCTTTTAACAAAAATATTATTTTTTGCCTCATCCCAAAGCGCTGTAAGTGCATAATTAAATTTGCAGGCATAATCGGAAACTGTGCTTTCAAAATTTACGTCCTAGCAATTTATGAAATCGCCACAACCTCCTTCACCACAATCAAAGCCCAAGCCCCCTAAATCCAAGTTGATGACTCAGCTCAATCAACTTACGCAGGTGGTTAACGGGGTATTAAAAATTAATCCCAAAGAGCGTGTTCCAAGGCTAGAAGTGCGCCGATCTCAAAAGGATAAGCCCGAAATTTATGACTTGGTAGGCGATCGCTACATATTAGGACGTAGTACAGGTAAATGCGATATTGTCGTGCAAACCCCATTGGTAAGCCAAGTTCACGCGCAACTAGTTCGCGATCGCACCCAGAAGAAAGCACAATTTATTTTGCAAGATCAAGACTCGACTAATGGCATTTATCGAGATAAGCAGCGTTTAAAATCAGTGCCATTGCGTCACAAAATGAAAATTACGCTAGGTCCGCCAGAACTAGCCGAAGCTGCAACGATTCGATACCTCGATCCGCCACCTTGGTACATTCGCACCGTTCAATACACGGGCATTGGCATTGGCGCGATCGCTGGGACGATCGTTTTAGCGATCGGCATTGAGCTTGGACGCGTTCCCGACCTAAAACCCTTACCCGTTACTCAGCAAGGGCCAGTCGAAGTTTTGGCGGGTGATGGCATCAAGCGACTCGATCCTACCGATATTGCTAACCATACTGAATATGGCACTTTTACTGAGTTTGGGAAATTCATTCCCGCCGCCGTAATTGCCTCTGAAGATACTTCTTTTTATTGGAATATTGGTGTTGACCCCGTGGGCGTAGTACGGGCGATCGTCACTAATGTTCGCAGTCGTGGAGAACGCTTAGAAGGCGCTAGTACAATTACGCAGCAATTGGCGCGAAACTTGCTAGGCAAGACTTATGTGGGCACTGATGACTCCGCAGGACGCAAATGGCGGGAAGCTGCGGCTGCGATTAAACTTAATTTCACCTATAACAAAGAAGAAATTCTCCGTCTCTATCTCAATCGTGCTTATACAGGTAATGGCGTGTATGGCTTTAAAGATGCAGCAAAACTCTATTTTGGCAAAGAAGCTTCAGAATTGAATCTCTCAGAAGCCGCAACTCTAGTTGGGCTTTTGCCTTCACCAGAAACAATTAATCCATTTAAAAATAAAAATCTCGCGATCGAATATCGCGATCGCATTCTCAATCGCATGGCGGAATTGGGGATGATTACTGACAAAGATGCAGAAAGGGCAAGGCGATCGGTACTGATTCTCAATGAAGCTGCTAAGACTAAGCTGCAAGGCTCAGTAGCACCCTATTACTACAGTTATGTGTTTGAAGAGTTACAGGATATTCTCGGCGAAAACTTTGCAAGAGAAGGAAATCTGATCGTCGAGACCAATCTTGATATTGCCATGCAAAAGGCTTCTGATGATGCATTACGCGATGCCGTAGATCGCGATGGTGGCAGTTATGGCTTCAGTCAAGGCGCGATCGTCACCCTGAATGCTAGCGATGGTTCGCTACTGGCAATGACTGGTGGTGTGGATTATAAAGCTAGCCAATTTAACCGCGCTGCCCAAGCATTGCGTCAACCAGGTTCAACTTTTAAGTTGTTTACCTACGCTGCTGCCGTCGATCGCGGAATTTCGCCAAGCAGTACCTATTCCTGTAGTGCTCTGTCAGGCGTTACGGGTTGTCATAACGGTGGCAGCGGATCGATTGACATGTATCGTGGCTTTGCTCTATCAGAAAATGTGGTCGCAGTAAGAATTGCTGAGGCAACAGGTTTTGATAATATCGTCAAAATGGCAAGAACATTGGGCGTTACCGCCAAGCTGGATGCATCTAGCAATATGGTTCTAGGTGGAAATGAAGTCAAAATCCTAGAAATGGCTGGAGCCTATGCCACAGTAGTCAATGAGGGCAAATACAACAAGCCTCACGCAATTAAACGCATTCTCGACAGTGCTGATTGCAAAAATCCCAAAGATCGTCAAACCTGTCGGGTCATTTTTGATGCTAGTACTTTTTTGAAACCACGTCAGGCGATCGATGCAGGGGTAGCTAGCACTATGCTCGATATGATGCGCGGAGTTGTTCAGTATGGCACTGGTCGTGCTGCTGCCATTCCTCAAGGTACTGTCGTTGGGAAAACGGGAACGACAGACGAGGGACGCGATCTGTGGTTTATCGGAGCCGTGCCACGGAAAAATTTGGTTGCCGCTGTTTGGCTTGGTAATGATGAAGGAGTAACTAGTGGCTCAAGTGCAGTTGCAGCAAAGGTTTGGGGTGACTATATGCGCCAAGCAGTACGCTAGAAAAAGAAAGAATACGCTCTGCATATTCTTTCTTTTTTAAAAACTTTTGCGAAAGTTTTGTCAAAACCGCTTGACGACTGCCATAGGTGCTGTAGTATTGATTCCGACTTATTAATTGAAACGGTGCTTTGCACCAATCCAATCCCCAAAAATTACGACTCAATCCCAAGCGATATAGGAGCTACATCTGTGAATAAAGGTGAACTAGTAGATGCGATCGCCGAAAAGGTATCCGTCTCTAAAAAGAATATTGAAGTTATCGTTACTGCTGCCCTCGAATCCATTGTTGATGCTGTTGCTGATGGCGATCGCGTGACTCTAGTTGGATTTGGTTCATTCGAGCCTCGCGAACGCCAAGAACGTGAAGGTCGTAACCCTCGCACTGGCGAAAAAATGGTCATCGCCGCTACCCGCGTTCCTGCTTTCTCTGCTGGCAAACAATTCAAAGAAAAAGTAGTTGAAGACTAAACAAACTCTTTGAAATCTACAAACGTAGACAAGGGGCTTAAGCCCCTTGTCTACGTTTGTAGCAAAGTAAGTTTTGCTATACACAAAAGATGAGTTGCGGCGCTTCGCGCCGCAACTCATCTTTTGTGGTTTGATTTGTCCTAGTTATCTCTTGCGTTGCTATATATAGATCCTAAAATTGGTGGGGCTTCGCTCAGCCAGCAATCCAAGTTGGCTGAGCGAAGCCGAAGCTTGTACTATTTCCATAGATGAATTACAGCGCTTTGCACTCAAACCCCAATCAATAAAAAATTTGAAAGCTTTGCCTCGCAAAGCTTTCAAATTTTTTATTGTGGTTCGCTTAATCGGTAATTGCTGTACTAATGCTATAGATAAAATTTAAAAAGCCTTGCTAAGCAAGGCTTTTTAAATTTTATCTGGGTTGAGTCTAAGCGCTATAATTTGGGCAAATGCTTAGGAGAAACTTTGTGTCGGAAATGTTTTGGTCAGTGGTTGTACCAACCTATAATCGCCTGCCAATTTTGCAAAAATGTCTTGCCGCATTAGAAAAACAGACCATAACTCAGCCTTACGAGATTCTCGTCATTGATGATGGTTCATCCGATGGCACGGTGGAATTTTTGAGAGCAAATAGCGATCGCTATCCGCACCTCCGCCTCTTAACCCAAGACCACGCCGCCGCCGCGACAGCCCGTAACTATGGCATTGAATCTGCACTAGGCAAATATATTGCCTTTGTCGATAGTGATATTACCGTCAATCCTGAATATCTCCAAGCGCATACCGAAACCCTAGCTCAGGGCGATAAAGTCTACAGCTACGGGAGAATTATCGATACTAGTAACCTTGAAGCCCCTGATTCCGAACCTGTGTCCACAGTTCCCTATTTCACTGCTGCGTTGTTTGATACTTGTAATTTAGCGATCGCCCGTAAATGGTTGATCGAGGCTGGAAAATTTGATACTGGTTTCTTCCAGTATGGTTGGGAGGATTTTGAGTTGGGAATGCGGGTTAAAAAGCTGGGGCTAAAACGCTTGACCTGTGCAGGTGCGATCGCTTTCCATTACCATGCTAAATTCTCCATTGATAAAATGCCACGTTTGCTCGATCTAGAGGAACAACGCGGCAGAATGAGCATTATCTTCTATCAAAAACATCCCACATGGGAAGTCAAGTTAATGATCCAAAAAACTTGGCTACATTTAGCGCTCTGGGGCATTCTCACCCTGGGCGGTACGCTCAACGATCGCACGCTGAAGCCTCTATTAACATGGCTATGCGATCGGGGGAAATCTGAAATCGCAATGGAAATCTTTCGTATTTATATGAACTGGTACACCGTAATTTGGATGTATCGAAATTGGGATAAAGAAAGCAAATTACTTTTTGGTAATGCAAGTGCGCGGTAACTCGATTGGCGATCGCGTAATGATTATTGATACTCTTCAAAACCCAAATAAATAGAGGCGGCGCTTCGCGCCGCCTCTATTTATTTGGGTTTAATGTTCCAAACAAAACTTTTATTGCCATACTTACAGAGCTTTGTGCTCAAACCCAAACCGAGAAAAAACTTAAAAGCGTTGCAAAGCAACGCTTTTAAGTTTTTTCTCGGTAACTACTGTAATTAGGGACTAAATAAATTTGCGATCGCTATTGCATTCTTGTAGTACGTGTAGTATAAATGTAGTACAGCGTAGTTCAAGCGCGTAGAACGCCTAGCCTGATCGCTACTACAAGTACTACTCAAGTAGTTGTATAGCAATTGGGAAAGGAGATGCAGCCTCGCAAACTGCTGAAATTCCTTTATGCATTGACTTGCCTTTATGGGCTGAAGCATTCAGGGTTATTGCTACCAACAGATGCTGCTTGTTCGCAAGTGGCATCTATCCACAAATCAGAACTCCTAATAATTGTAATTTTGCCGTAAGCAAAATTACAATTCGATAAACTATTGACGGGTAGCTCAGTGGTAGAGCATTGAAAACATCCTTTTTCGTCACTTACCTGCAAAGGTCGCAGATTTAGGGTTATCGCCTGAAACGCCAAGTGTCGGGGGTTCGAGTCCCTCTCCGTCAATTGGGAGTTTGATTTTGAGCAATGTGTTGGAGAGATAGTTATGCGATCGCAATCGAAACTTCTCTTTACCCTAGATTACTATGTGGCGCTTTGCGCCATGAAGTAATTAAAGGGACGAATTGGCGAGGGTTATCGCTTTGGTTGCATCACTTCCATGAGGTGATTGGGTTCAATTCCCATCCCTTCCTAAACTAGATGTTTTGCCTGCTGGTTGCCATCTCTCCTTAACAAAGCCCAAAATCAAAATTCCAATCTTGGGGTGGATAGTTCAACTGGTAGAACACACTTTTGCCCGCAAGGGACGCAGACTCAGGGTTATCGCTTCTAACGATCACACCCCTTTGTCGCGAGATGTGGGTTCGAGTCCCATTCCACCCCCTCTAAAAGTTTTTAGCTGTTAGCAATTAGCAGTCAGCTTTTAGTTGTTCAAATTCTCGGCAGGTGGCGAAAATTGGTAAACGCACTTGAAAAACAACCTTTATAGAATCCCTTGTCTGCAAAGACCGAACTGTAGAGGGTTATCGGGTTCAAACAGTCGAAAGATTTTGTAGGTTCGAGTCCTACCCTGCCGATTCCTTCTCTTTGGTCGAGGCGAAGGAAGTTCTCTTTACTTTTTCCCTTACGGGACGGAGAATGTCATGTCTTATAAATTTTTATTCCAGAAACCTAAAGGTACACCTCAAACTCAAGCGATCGCAGGTCGTGAAACGGAAATGATCCAAGGGCGATCGGGTGGCTTTGCCTTTGATGCGGGTATCTGGCGCATGTTGCGTCGTTGCTTGCTGATTGGTACGGCTCAAAGCACCTACTACGCTGGCAAGCATGAACTGTCCGCCGATTTCATCGATACGGTACAGAAATGTGTCGCCGAAGATGCCGATCGCGTGAAGAGCGAAATTCTCTATGCTAGCGATGGTCGTGCGGTGAATAACAGCGCTCCTATTCTGGCTCTAGTCTTGCTATCGATGGGCGACAGCCAAGCGGCGAAACGGAACTTTATGGAAATATTTCCGCAAGTTGTCCGTACAGGTAGCCATTTCCATGAATGGATGAACTACACCAAGTCCATGCGTGGCTTCGGTAAAGTCATTCGTGAAAGCGGTAAGGCATGGCTCTCCAATCCCGATACCAAGGCGCTCGCCTATCAATTGCTGAAGTACCAACAACGGCAAGGCTTCTCGCACCGTGATGCGTTGCGTTTGTTTCACGTTAAGCCTGAAACCGACGATCAACAAGCGCTCTATCAATGGGTGGTCAAGGGTTGGGATGAACTTCCTTCGCAAGTACCTTCGGGAGCACTAGCGCAAATCTGGTGGTATGAATGGCTGAAGCGCAATCCAGACAAGACCCATGAAGCGATCGCAAAGGGTAAACTCACCCATGAAATGGCGGCTCCCATCGGACAGATGGATATGCGTGCATGGCAGTTGCTCTTTAACGAAATGCCCATTGGTGCATTGTTGCGAAACCTTGGCTCCTTGACGGAACTTGGTGTCTTGACGGCAAAAAACAAGGATAACTTGAAGCGTGTTGCCAATGTATTGAACAATCGCGATCGCCTGAAAAAGGGACGCATTCACCCCATTGATGTTTTGAAAGCCCTCAAGACCTATCATTCTGGTGGTGCGCTCGGACGTAGCCAAAAGACTTGGGAACCAATTCCTCGCATTGTCGATATTCTGGAAACTGCTCTGGAAATGTCCTTCGATGCGATCGCGCCTACGGGTGCGACTTTCCTCCATGCGATCGATGTGTCGGGTTCGATGGCTTACTACACCGTTAGTTCCATCGGCTTGACCTGCTGCGAAATCGCGGCAACGATGGCTTTGGCAACGGTAAAGGCAGAAACCAACTATGCGATCCGTGGATTTGCGACCGACTTCCGCGATTTGGGAATTACCAAAAAGGATTCCTTCACATCGGCAATGCAGAAAGCATCGAACCAAAACTTCGGTGGTACAGATGCGTCGGTGGCTTACGATTGGGCGATTAAGAATAAGTTCTATGCGGATGTGTTCTGCTTCTGGACTGATTCCGAATCTTGGGCAGGTCGTCGTCATCCTAGTGAAGCGTTGGCTGAATATCGCCGCAAGGTGAACGCTAATGCGAAGGCAATCTATGTGACCTTGGCTCCCTATAAGCTTTCGCTAGTCGATCCCAAAGATCCTAATTCTTGGGATATGGGAGGTTTCGATCCTGCAATGCCCCGTGCAATCCAAATGGTAGCAATGGGTGAAGTCTAAAAAAAGGAGTCGCAAAGCGACTCCTTTTTTTGTTAGGCAACCTCGGCTGCTTCCCTTGTTTCTAGCGCAAGCCCACCTGCACGGATTCCTTCCATTTCTTCTAGCACCCGCAAATATTTGCCTGTAATAATTCTCGCGCCACGTCGATGGGTGAAATAGTTCCATCCCCATTGAATCATCACGATCAGTTTATTATCAAATTCAATCAGATAGTAAACATGGACAAATGTCCAGATAAACCATGCTAGCCAACCCTTCAGACGCAAGAACTTAAAGTCCACAACCGCTTCATGGCGACCAATTACAGCAAGACTTCCAAAATCCCAATACTTGAATTTTGCAGGTTCCTTTTCTTGCACCTTCGCCTCAATGTGGTGCGCGACATATTCACCCTGCTGCATCGCCACAGGCGCAACCCCCGGAAGTGGGCGATCGCCTTGGTGTGGATAGTTAGCCAAATCGCCAATGACATAGACATTAGGATAATTGGCGATCGACAGATCGGGCTGAACAATTACCCGACCAACTCGATCTAGTTCGGCATTCAGGCAATCGCCTAATACTTTACCCATCGGTGAAGCCTTCACACCCGCCGCCCAGAGAATCGTTTGCGCTTGGATTTGCTCAACTTGATCGCCACATTTGAAGGTAACGACATGATTTTCAATATTTGTCACCATCGCGCTAGTTTTAACTTCCACTCCTAACTTCAATAGAGATTGCTTCGCCGCTTCAGAGAGTTCTACATGGTATGGAGGCAATACGCGATCGGTTCCTTCAATCAAGATGATTCGCGCTTTCTTGGTGTCAATATTCGTAAATTCACCACTGAGAGTGCGATGGGCAAGCTCAGCTAAAGTTCCGGCAAGTTCCACTCCCGTTGGGCCACCACCGATGACCACGAAGTTCATCAGAGCTTCTTTAAACTTAGGATCGTGGGTCTTTTCGGCAGCCTCAAAAGCGCTCAGGATGCGGCGACGCATATTAATCGCATCTTCAATGGTTTTTAATCCAGGGGCTTGCTCTGACCATTGATCGTTACCAAAGTAATGGTGACTAACTCCTGTCGCCACGATCAGCGAGTCATAGCTTATGTCTAAGTGATTTTTTAATTTAACTACCTGCGCTTGGGGATCGATATCTAGCACTTCGCCCATAACGACGCTGGTATTTTTACTTTCGGCGAGGACTGCCCGCAATGGTGAGGCGATATCGGCGGGAGAGAGGCTGCCTGTGGCAACTTGGTAAAGTAAGGGCTGGAAGAGGTGAAAGTTACGTTTGTCGATGAGGGTGACTTTAAGGGGAACCTTTGTTTTGCCTAGCTTTTGGGCGGCATATAGTCCCCCAAAGCCGCCGCCAATAATAACAACATGATGGGGTACGCTTTCATTTTGAGTACTTAGAGACATGGCAAGTTTTTAATTAGGTGTGCTTATTTTGCTGGTGGCATCTTTAAAAAATTATTATATATGTAAACAAAAATATCTTTTTGTATCTTTTTATAAGTAAAGATAATTTCGCAACAGGAGCGTCAGTAATAAAGAACAACTTGCTACGATAAAGCCCAAAAAACCGTGTCAAAATAGTAATAACGTAAAGTACCAAAAAACTATGGTTACTGTACCTTCTCAATACCGTTTGCCAACTGCGGAAGACCTACCCGATTCCGATGAAATGCCTGTGGATAATGAACTCCAAAATGAAATCCCTAATATTCTATTAAACCTATTGCGAGAGATTTGGAGCGATCGCTCTGATTGGTTTTGGGGTGTGGATATGGGAGTTTATTACGAGCCAAACATTGAGGAGCCATCCAAGTCTAAGGCAATTGTTCCCGACGGTTTTCTCGCTTTGGGTGTACCGAAGCAAACTGTTGAAGGTGGACGTTTGAGCTATGTGGTTTGGCAGGAAAAAGTAATGCCAATTCTGGCTTTGGAGGTTGTTTCCAAAAAATATAATGGTGAATACGACACAAAGTTAGCCAAGTATTCAGAGGTGGGAATTCTCTATTATGTGGTTTACAATTCCACAACTGGTCGCCGATTGTATCAGGAGCATCAATCTTTAGAGGTGTACAAGTTAGTCGATGGAAAATATCAACTTTTGCCTGCGGTAGTACTTTTAGCAGAGGGCGGGAGGATGGTATGGATTCCTGAGATTGGTTTGGGAATTGGTTGTGAGCAGGGTATTTATGATGGTTGGCAACGCGAATGGGTCTATTGGTACGATCGCTCTGGTAAGAGATATCTAACTTCTCAAGAACGTGCGAATCTAGAGCGTCAGGCTAGACTTGAGGCTGAGGCATTATTACAAAAGTATCGCGATCGCTTCGGTGATATCTCTGAATAATCAAAAAGGTGATCGCTGAGCAAGCAAAGTTAATTTTGCAACAGGAGTATCAGAAAAAAGAAAGACAGGCTGCATACTGGTGATCGCTTGGCATCAATCCTGATGACATCTAATATTTTGCCGTCAACCACACTGGTATTTTTTGTTTGTGATGATTTTGCTGGTGGCATTTTTAAAAAATTAGGTTCAATAGGTGTTTCGGGGAGGTGCTTTAGCTTAAAGTACTGAAATGCTTGATACACAATAGTTTTAGCTTCGCAGGTCTTCGATGTCTGAAACGCCTGTCATGAAAAGCATTGAGTTGTTTATGATGGTTGACCTCCCCGAAACACCTATTGAGACAAAAATTACCATATATATAAATAGAAATATCTTTTTGTATCCTTTTGTTCTGGGTAAATATTATTCGGACAGATTCTGCCTAATATCCCACTTTAGGTAATTAGGCAGAATCTGTCCGAATAACTACCCTAAAAATGGTGTTTTAGACGAAATTTTCCGTATTAAGATCCCGTATAGGCTATATAGAAAGAACCTTGACATTTAGCCTATATCGCTTATATTCAGATTAGACAGGATTTTTCTGTCCAAATCATTAGCTTAGACTGCTATTCACTGGTGGAAATCCTGAGAAAATATGTTTAGTCAAGACCAACAACAGGCAGAATATAGCGAGCTTTGCTCTGCTTTCAGGCATTACAGTGGTCTTCGATTTGCTGTGCTAGCCGTATTTTTCGGATTATTAGGAGGTGCAGTTCAGGCTAACGTGAGTGCTGCACAAGCTAATCAGTTTTTTATGGCAATTGCTACAAAAGCTATAGGTTTACTGATGACATTAGCATTCTGGTTCTTTGAATACAGGGTGTCAAGCTACATTTTATATTTGGAAGAACAACTAGCACGAGTTGAAAAATCATTGGGATATATTATTTATTCAGGGAGAAGGTCAAAATCACGCCTTCTCTTTATTAAAACGCCAATGATAACCACTGTGATTTATGGATTGGTTACTTTCTTCTGGTTATTCTCATTCTTTGCAACTTGATGAAAAAGCGATGCTTTCAATGCAATCACCTATCTTGTAATTTACATTCATAAAATGAACCGCATCTTATTTTTATTTGAACGAGAGTAGTTTACTTGTAAATACCTAGATCTCCAACTTTTTGTATGACTAGCAAAACCTATCTGCGATCAATCAAAAGAATCGGAGCTTTTTGCATGAGGCTTCTTGCTACTGGACTGTTTTATCTAAAATAGTGCGATCGCCGATCTTGTAGGGTGCGTTAATGAAATGTAACGCACCTTTTTAGTGTCACCTATTTGTGCGTTACGCTCTGCTAACATACGCTACGAGGTTGATTATTTGTTTTAAATTTCTTGAGTGCGATCGCCACTCTTGTAGAGTGCATTCATAAAATGTAACGCACCTTATTTTTATTTGAATGAAAGTAACTGACTTATAACTGCTAAGATCTCCGACTTTTGAATGACTAGTAGAAGCTATTTGTGATCGCTCAAAAACTTTGACTCTGCATCTTAACTGATAGACTGTCAAGCGATCGCGGCAAAATTTTATGAGCAGGCGATCGCCGATCCTGTAAGACATAATTCATACATATTGAACTTGGTTTCAATATGTATGAATTATGTCTTTTGCTCTAAAAATAATGCGATCGCCTTGCAAGATATTATGAATTCACCTAAATTAAAGATTAATGTGAATTCATGCCCATATTATTGAGTCCTGCAATGATTTTTCTATCTACAGTATTCCCTTATTTATTTCCTACGACAATCATCATTATTGCAGGAATACTTAGCTGGCAATATTGGGCAAAAAGAAAACGTTATCAATCTCTTAAAGCATTACCTTCTCCATTAGGACACTGGTTATTAGGAAATATTCCGCAAGTATTGGCAGCAGTAAAGAAAAAACAATTTTTTCAACTAATATTTGATTGGAGTCGGCAATACGGTTCTACCTATGTTTATTGGGCGGGCGCTCCTGTTGTCATTTTAAGTAAGCCTTCAGTCATTGAAAGCACAGTTATTAATGGCATGAGAGAGGGTAGTTTAATTCGGTCTCAAAACGCAACTCGTGCTTGGAATGATATTAGTGGGGCGATTTTACTCGGACAAAGTGGAGCAGAGTGGCAATGGCGACGCAAAGCTTGGAATCCAGAATTTAGTCCAGTGGGAATTTCGGCATATATCGGTGTTGTGGAGCAAGCTTGTTCTCAAATTACCGACAAAATTACAGCCGATGTCTCTTCAGAAGCAATTCCTGTCGATCACTTGTTTGTGGAATTGACGATGCGGGTAATTGCTAGCTTATTGTTAGGCATTCCTGTAGATAGCAAAGTTGTTAGTCCTGAAGGAGCACCCCTCGATGTTCCCAAAGTCTACGAAGCAATGTCAGTTCTTGGCTATCGATTTCTACGTGTCGCCACCAGCGAAAAGACTTGGATGAAATATTTACCTACACAATCATCCCGCGATTATTGGGCAGCCCGACGATATATCGAACAATTTCTCACTCCTCGTGTAGACCTTGCTCTACAACTCAGAGATCAACAGGTTAAAGATTCCAGTTCAATTTCTACTCTATTCCAAGAGTCAATGTTGGTCAAAATTGCCTCTAAAGAACCTCGTTACACAAGGGAGACACTAATTGCTGAAGTAATTGAGTTAATGATTGCTGGGACTGATACCACAGCGCATACTCTATCCTTTGCTGTTGGTGAATTAGCCGCTCATCCAGAGGTTTTCCAGAAGGCGCAAGCGATCGCCGATCAGGTATGGCAAAAGCATGGAGCAATCTCTATTGAAAGTCTGAAAGAACTCAACTATGTCCGCGCCATTGTTAAGGAAACACTTCGCCTTTATGCCGTTGCATCTGGTTCTACTTCGTTACAAGCGGTCAAACCTAACACCATTGAGGGGATTACTATTCCTGTAGGTACGAAAATATTTTGGTCGATGCAGGCTGCTGGTAGGGATGCCGAAACATATTCCCAACCCGATAAATTTCTACCAGAGCGTTGGCTCGAAGAAGGTAATGGGAGTCCTTCCCTGCCGATGATTGATTTTGGGTCAGGTACTCATCGTTGTCTCGGTGAACATTTAGCAATGCTAGAAGCAACGATTATGTTGGCGCAGCTATTGAGAAATTTTGACTGGGAGTTAGTCAATGGTCGTGCATCCCTAGAAAATCTCCAACAGAACCTATTGATTTATCCTTCAGATGGTATGCCTTTGCGATTTCGCTTGAGGGAAACTACATACGTTGAAGTATAAGAAAGTAATGATTAAATTGAGATCGCACAGCAATGAAATAAATTACGATGCTCATATCATATATCAAGAGAGAACAGCCATTTATTAACCACAGACTGAAAATTTGGTAAATTATCTATGTATTTTTAAAACATCACTTTAGATAAGGTTACTAAATACCATGAAATTATCGTTTCTTAAGTCGTACAAATCAATAGACTCTTTACCAGATATAGAATTACCTGATTTTGTAGTACTTACGGGGGTGAATGGTGCAGGAAAGAGTCATCTGCTTGAGGCAATTGAAAATGGCTTCATGCAAATTGACAATATAGGAGTAAATAATCAGACTCGACCTATTCAGCGATTTAATTGGACTAATCTAAATCCGCAAGACCAAGGGGCTTTTGCTCCTTATCAAATTACTCAAGAAAGATTTGGATTTTGGACTGAAGTCTCTAAATATGTAAATGAATATCGTCCTCAGATTTCTCAAGTTCTTCAGCAATTTAATCTAGTTGACTTAGACAAACTTAAGATTCGTGAAATCATAGACCTTAAACCCGAAGACTTTATTGCAAGAGGGAATACCCCAGATCAAGCAAATCAAATTTTCCAAACTATTCAAAATGTAGCTTCCTCTGTAACTAATAGATTCATACAAAACGATCCAACTAGTAGACAACGATTAGTAAATCTCTTCCAGAGTGATACCAGTATGCCCTTAATGGCTTTTGAAGAAGATGATTTTTATAATTTTTTTCCTGCAAGTTGGCAACCTGTAGATATGTTTCAGCAGTCTTTTGGTCGTCTCTTTGCGGACTATCAAAGCAATTGGCTTAAGAATCGGATTAAATATGTTGCAAGTTGCGACGGTGAATCTGTTAGCTTCTTGTCTGAGGAGGAATTTTGGGATAAGTATGGAAAACCACCTTGGGATTTTGTAAATAGTGTTCTTGAAACAGCAAATCTTGATTTTAGGATTAATCAACCGCCAAAATACGAGGATCGCCCTTATGAGCCAATTCTTACCGATAAACTAAGGAAATCACAAGTAAAGTTCAATGATCTGTCTTCAGGTGAAAGGGTTTTAATGTCTTTTGCACTATGTCTTTATTATGCTGGGGATTGCCGTCAGATTGTAGATTATCTAAAGGTTCTATTATTTGATGAAATTGACGCTCCTTTGCATCCCTCAATGACTCAATCTCTTTTACGCACCATCCAAGATGTGTTAGTTAATCGACATGGGATTAAGGTGATTCTAACTACACATTCACCTTCAACAGTAGCTCTAGCGCCAGAAGATTCTCTGTATGCAATGTACAAGTCCGATCAAAAACGGATACAGAAAACCAAAAAAGATAAAGCCTTATCCATCTTAACTACAGGAGTCCCAACTTTAAGTATAGATTATGAAAATCGTCGTCAAGTATTTGTTGAGAGCCATTATGATGCTCAATTCTATGGACGATTATACGAGAAACTAAGGCAGCATTTGATACCCGAAGTGTCACTTAACTTCATTGCATCTGGGAAAGAAGGTAAAGGTAATTGTGATCAAGTAAAAAATGTTGTTAATCAACTAAAAGAAGGAGGTAACCGAACAGTCTATGGAATTATTGACTGGGATTTAACAAATTTTGGTAACGAGCGTATTAAAGTCCTTGGAAAAGAAAAGCGCTACAGCATCGAAAATTATATTTTTGATCCAGTTCTTGTAGCTGCTTTTCTTTTGCGAGAAAAGTGGATAAAACGCAGTGCAATTGGAATCAGTGATGATGAAACCTATATTCACTTTGTTGATTTCGACGATACTCGGCTTCAAAGGATTGCTGATTTCGTGGTTGACAAGGTAAAGGCTCATATATCACCAGTATTAGAAGACGGCAATTTACCATGTAAATACCTCAGTGGACAAATCATCAACTTGCCTAAATGGTTTCTTAAGATTCAAGGGCATCAATTAGAGAAAGATCTAAAAGAAGTTTTCCAACAATTGAATCAGTTTCAAAAAGAATCTCAGTTGAAATTGGAAATTATTAACAAGGTAATTGATGATGTACCGTCTCTTATTCCTTATGATTTAGTGGAGTTATTTAAAGAAATTCAAAAAATTTCATAGGTTAAAAGTCCTGCTAGAGCATTTCAGTTTAGACTTTGTCCTTTACTTCAAAAATAATGCGATTGCTTTGCAAAATGTTATTGATTTGATTGAGAACTGCAAAATCTTCTTCAGGCAGATTTGGACTATATGATAGCTGTGGGTTTTTCTCTAAAAAGCTAAAGGCTCGGCGAAAATCAGTAGGTGTTGCTGCGATCGCATTATCAAAGTGGCAAGGAACGATCCGCACAAAATTCCAGCTAGCAACCTTATCCGCCCATGCAATTACCGTTTGCGGATCGCGATTGAGAATGAGAGTCTGCAAGATTGGCGCGACGAAAATACGTCCATTGCCGCGTAGCGCTTCAAAGGATTGATACCAGTTATGTTTCCAGCGAAAAGGGTATAGACCGAACAAGGCTTTACGCGATCGTTCTGGTGCTTTGGCTATATCTAGTAAAGCTTGAAAAAAGGAAACAGTTTCCAAAACTTGGGGACGGAAATAGAATAGAAATAAAGCCGTTCTTTGCCAACCACGAATCCGATTCACTTCTGTATCGACAATGGGTTCATCCGCACCATCTCTAGCATGGAATAACAATGGATAGGGATCAATTTGTAAAATTTCTGGTGGCTGTTCGGGAACAGAAACAATCGTATCCGTAACTAAAAGAGTCTGCGATCGCTTGTCCAATAGCGCTACCTCCGCAAATTTTCCTAAGCCCAGTTCAATCGAACCCAGAATCGCATAGTCAAACTGATCGGCAAAGGGAACCTTCGAGCTATCCTCAGGTAACAGAGATGTACGTCCCCAAGGTAAACCCAACCAACTAAGCGGCAAATTAAATGGGAAGCTCCATTGGTGCGGCGAGACATAAACGTGAGCCTTGGGAAACTGCCGTGCAAAGGGTCCCACAAAAACCTTATGCTCAATTCCTGATACCGTGGGCAAAATGATGTATTTGACCTCACCATGCTCGGCGACTAATTCATTAACGAGACGGATACATTCGGGAGTCGGAGCAACGGGGGCATATACCAGCAGTCCGCCAGCCGACAACTTCACTACCGTCATTCCGATCGGTACGACTACATAAAAAATCCCCTGAATCTGCTCGAATGTCCAGATCGCATCTTTGACAACTTCTTTGCGAATAGTGCGTCTCTGACCATAGGGATAAAGCGGCACAACCTGCCAAAATTTCCACGACCAGTCCTTTGGGCTATTTGGCTCATGCTCAGACTTGTGATGTGTTAATTGGGCAGTCATTAACCTCGCTCTCAGTACGCATACTATTTACAGTGCAAATATCATAATGCGATCGCTATCACCAATCAAACTTTCATTAAATAATCGCATGTTTTGCGTGAGCTGTAAGTACATCGGTTTAATAAAACCAAAAGAAGCTGATTTGCCCGCTTCGCGGGCAAATCAGCTTCTTTTGGTTTTTAGTTGTCAAAACAGGAATGGTAGGACTCGAACCTACACAGATCGATTTAGAAGATCGATGCCCCTCCATTAGGCGACATTCCCAAATATTAATAGAGAGTGTGCAAAGCCCACTCTCTATTTTTTAAAGCAAGCGCTTTGCTTCACATAGCAACCCTGTTTCAGGATGAACATAAAATTCGTCATACCTTCTGCCAAAACAGCGATCGCCAAGGTAGCGAGGTTGATATGGCTTACGGCAGGGCTTACCATCGACGATTTCGACATAGCGTTCCACATACTGCCAGAGATGCGTAACCACATGCTGTCCAGTCACGGTTCTTTGGTCTAGGCGATCGCATAATTTGCTATACACCAAATCCCAAGGTTGACCAACATGCGATCGCAAAAATCGCCGTAATGGAGCCAGATGATCGGAGAAATATTTGGTTTTCTGTCTCACCTTGATTAAGTAGGGACTGAGTAAACCATCTTCGCTAGCTTCAAGGGTTAGGCGATCGAGTTTCTTTCGCACACCTTTTAATCTGCGAGAACTTTGTCTCATACCACCACGCGGACGTTCGATCACAATTTCTTCTAGGCGATGTTCGCTCATAATCTCAAATATCTAATAATGGAATTTTGAAAGTTGATAATGAAGTAAAAAAATTTCAAGGAATGTGGCGAGTAAAAATGCAACATGATAGTTCTCCTGAGTTAATGAGTAATGGGTATGTCAACGAGTATATCCATCAAAGATCTGATGCTGATGACGGGAATTGAACCCGTAACCCCCTGTTTAAAAGACAGACGCTCTGCCAATTGAGCTACATCAGCAAAATTGATTTACAGCGCTTTGCGCTCAAATCTAGAAATTTTTTAAAAGTGTTGCGAAGCAACACTTTTAAAAAATTTCTAATGGATCGTTTGATCGGTAATTGCTGTAGAAATTGGTTGCAGAGGCAGGAGTTGAACCTGCCGATTTTGAGGTTATGAGTCTCAAGAGCCTCCCTTGCTCCATCCCTGCATAGCTTTTCCAATTCAAGGAAAAACTGCATAGCTTTTCCTTGAATTGCTCTCAGCGCTTAGCGCTGTATCCAAGTGATAGGGATTGAACCTATGACCTTCTGCTCCCAAAGCAGCCGCGCTACCTCTGCGCCACACCTGGAAAAGAGAATAAATGTAGTGCTTTGCACTGCATTTATTCAATACTCCTGAGAGGATTTGAACCTCCAACGCTTCGGTTCTAAGCCGAACGCCTCTTCCATTGGGCTACAGGAGCAAAAAAAAATCAACTGCCTTGGTAGGGATTGAACCTACGACCCCTCGCTTAACAGGCGATCGCTACTACCACTGAGCTACAAGGCAATAGTCCCAGTTTCAAAAATGGCTTTGCTATTTTTGAAACTTCAAAACCTTACTGGGTAATGATTTTAATCATGTGAAGTGTAGCTACACTTCACATGATTATGGGATAAGCCCCTTAGGTCAGAATTGAACTGACGACCTCCTGTTCTTCAGACAGGCGCTACTACCAACTGAGCTACTAAGAGTAATGTTTTTACAGTTTTGAACTAGTGATGATTATTTAGTTGTCAAGGTTCAGAGGCTTTTGTGATTACCTTGTAGTATACTTGTAGTACGCATACTACACAATTGTCAAGTGTTTTTTCAAAATAATTCTGACTCTCTTTGAAAAGTTCTTACAGCAATTCTCGAACGAACGAACCACAAGAAAATTTTTAAAAGCGCTGTGAAGCAACGCTTTTAAAAATTTTCTTG
This sequence comes from Pseudanabaena frigida, assembly GCA_003242085.1. Lineage (GTDB taxonomy): Bacteria > Cyanobacteriota > Cyanobacteriia > Pseudanabaenales > Pseudanabaenaceae > Pseudanabaena > Pseudanabaena frigida. Next base: position 18,179 of record QBML01000001.1, read on the forward strand.
TTTTGGGTTTGAGCGCAAAGCGCTGTAATAGCAGGAAATTTAATATCTTTTTTTCAAGAAAGATGACATGCATTACCAAGGCGATACATGTCATCTTTCTATATGTCAATTTGCGAATGTCAAGGTGGACTCGCTGATCTTCCAGAGCTTGTGCAAATAGAACTCAACGCGATCGCCTAAAGCAGTCACCAGAGTTCCTTCCTCCGCACAAAGATCGCTAGAGATCCAAGTACCGCTAAAGCAAACCTCAACATAGCGATCGTCAACTCTATCCACACTAAGCTTATTAGAGAGGCGATCGGACATGACGGACTTGAGTAACAATAAATCCACAACATCCGCAGTTAATAGAAATGCTGCTCGACTGGATTCGATATGGATTGATAAGCCAGAACGCAAGCTGAGCAACATCCGATTGGTGACAAACTCCTCTAAGGAGATATCTAATCTCTCTAAGTGCAATCCAGCTTCAGTGTAAGTGAGTTTCAACATTGGGATTGATTCTCCAGAATATACCACTCTATATAGGGGGCGATTTTCAAGCTGCCTATGACAACTTGAAAATCGCGATATGGATCGCTATCCACTGTTTATTTCTTGTTGCGATCGCCAGAATTGTTCAGCAAAGGCAACAGTAGGATGCTTCGGGGCTTTGGGCTTAGTTCGCAAAGTCATATTGGCTTCGTGAGGCGTGCGATTTCCCTTACGGTTATTGCAAGGTTCACAAGCAATGACGACGTTTTCCCAAGTGTTCAATCCACCCTTAGCGCGGGGAATGACGTGATCGATCGTCAGTTTTTTGGTACTGCCGCAATATTGGCAAGTGTGATTGTCGCGACGCAAAATTTCTCTACGGGCAACGGGTGGAACTCGCCAAAATCGTTCTGATTTTGTCAGCGTCAGACGAATATGTTCTGGCACTTGCAGGACGAGTTTCGGAGAAACAACTTGCCAAGTTTGTTGGCTCATTAGTTCCAAGGGTTCGGCACGACCTGTGACTAGCAAAGCGATCGCCCGCTTGATATTGATACGGCTCACAGGCAAATAGTTTTGCGAAAACACCACTACCGATTGCCTCAATACTTCTGGTTCATATTGGTTGATAGATTGCACTGGCTTCTCCTCACGATATAGCTGGTTTCATGTTGCCTACGGCAACGTGAAACCTCAAAACTCTTACTAAGATTGATTTTTGGTTTTCCAATGAGTATGGACTCATTGGAAAACCGTTATAAAAAATGCCCCCGCTTTCTTAGGTATGAAAGCGGGGGCGAAAGACTTGATTGTCTAATCGTTATGTGGGTACGGCGGTCTGCCTATACCTCCCGCTTGGGTATGTCTCTGGATTAATTACACTAATAAATCTGCTAACGCTGGTGAGAGCATCTCTCCGCGAGCCTTGTTTGACCGAATGTTTGGGAGATTCTAAGTTCCTGCGATCGCCTGAAATATCACCATAAATATCGCCACAAATCCCAATTGCATCTCTGCCCAAAATGGTCATCGCAAAGCCAGATATTGCCAAAGAATTGGCTCGCTGCCAAACTTGGGGATATCCGATCTGATGCTGACCGATGGACAAATAGGATTTCATGGGAATGTACTTGGAATTTCTTAGATAGTCATACTACACTTGTAGTATAAACATAGATATCGAACTTTGTAAACTAACTAGGAGAAAAATTATGCAGACACTACACCAAATGCCTGCGACCACAGACATGGAAGTTACCAGCATTCGCCTAGAGCGTGAGTTAAAGGAAAAGCTCAAAGAATTGGCTGGAGGACAAGGCTATCAGGCTCTAATCCGAGGTGTTTTGTGGGATTACATCGATCAAAGGCAAACATCACCGACGCAGAAACGGATCTCACCTGAACAAATTCGCGCCAGTGTCACAGCAACAGCTCAGAGAAATGAGTCTTGCGCCCTCACTGGTAAATCGATCCGATCGCAAGAATCTATGCTTTTAGGCTTAACCACCAATGGCGATTGGGTTCCCCTGAGTGTGGGTAGTTTTTAAGCGCTAAGAAAGGGGCACGAAGTGCCCCTTTCTTAGTTAGCAGTTAATTCTTGGAGAACTTTTTTATATTTTTCTAAACGTTGAAAATCTTTTTCTGTAGGATTAGCAATTCGACTGATATCCATGTTGTGAGTAACATCGGCAATCTTGACTTTACGGGCGATCGCATTCGATTTCACCCGCAAAATATAATCTTCATATTGCTCGCCCTCAAGTTTGGTAATCGCGGCGATCGCCTCAGTAATAAATTCAGGAAAACCTTGCTTGACCAAGTCCTCAATTTTCAGCTCGGAATCCTCGATCGCGTCATGTAAAACCGCCACAATCTTACCTTCAAGCCTATCCATTTGCGCCATTACTGCTAACGGATGCAAAATATAAGGCTTTCCCGCTTTATCCAGTTGTCCTTCATGGGCTTGATTGGCAATCGCGATCGCTACTGCTAAAAACCTCGTATAGTCGATACCACTTTCTGCTTGAGCCATAAATTTTAGCCATAACTATTAAAAACACAAAATTAGTTAGAAGAAAGACTTTCAACCAATTTTGTATTCATAATTTTCGATCTCGCAAATACTCGATACAAATAACAATTAAGAACTATAGTAGCGAATGCAAGTAAGGGCGATCGCCACTTCATCAGCACATTGCTGAATTGCCGCAATATCTCCAATAGTCAAAGCATTTGCACTTTGCCAACGCATAGACAATATTCCCAAAACTTGTTCTCGGAAAGTAATTGCAATCGCTAGGTTAGTTTTACATTCTTCATCGCCATTTAGATTAGCTTGCGATCTACCTGACGCGATCACAGTTTGTACTAAAGGATCTTGAGCTAGATCCCAAATATAGTTGCCACATATAGCTTGAGTATCGATCAGAGCCCCCTTCTCAACCAATTGCAACATTACACCGTTAGCACCAAAGTTCCGCCAAAACGCATCCGCTAACGGTAGTACACAATCAGATAACTGGTTAGAGTTCTGAGCAATCTCCACAATTACTGACAATAGAGCATTCTGAGCTTGCGATCGGATTAACTCTTCAGAACGCTGCTTTAATAAGTCGTAGATTTGAGTTGCCTCAGACACAACTACCTTAAGTTCATCAGGCTCCCAAGGTTTGGTTATATATTTATGGACTTGTCCTGAATTTATCGCCTCGATCAAATCAGTAATATCTGTAAATCCAGTTAAGACGATCCGCATCGTATCTGGGAAATCTGACACAGTGCGGCTGAGAAACTCAGTGCCTTTCATTTCAGGCATTCTCTGATCGGAGATGATCGCTGCCATCTCCCCCTCTTTGGCGAGGATTTCCAGAGCCTTAACTCCACTGTCTGCACGAAATACCACAAATTCTTTACGAAAAGTGCGATATAGCAAATCAAGATTATCCTGCTCATCATCAACCACTAAAAGCTTGAGCTTTTTGGGTGGATTTAAGTTGTTTGACTCAGAAGAAGAAATCAAAGAAGAAATCATGAGCAAAAGGTTAGTTGAATACTGATGGCATCTATAGCAAATATATGTTACTAGAAAAAATGTGAGAGAGTGACTCACTCCTCACATTTTTTGCGATTACTTTATTATTACTAAGGAGCTTTGCTTGACAAAGCCCCTTTTTAAAAACGATCTAAGCGCCAACAACTTGACGGCTAACTTGCTTCAATTCGCCTTTAGCATACTTAGCAGCAAACTCATCAAGACCAACTTGCTTGATCTTGCTAGCTTGACCAGCAGCTTCAAACTGGATATAGCGATCGGCACATACTTTTTGCATGTACTTGATCGATGGCTTCAAGAAGTGGCGAGGATCGAATTCTTTAGGATTCTTGAACAATGCTTCACGTACAGCAGCAGTAATTGCAAGACGACAATCGGTGTCGATATTGACCTTACGTACACCACACTTAATGCCCTTTTGAATTTCTTCAACAGGTACACCATAGGTTTCGGGAATTGCACCGCCGAACTCATTGATCATTGCAAGCAAATCTTCAGGAACTGAAGAAGAGCCATGCATGACGAGGTGAGTATTAGGCAAGCGGTTATGAATTTCTTCAATGCGGCTAATGGCAAGGATTTCGCCAGTAGGCTTGCGAGTAAACTTATAAGCACCGTGGCTAGTACCAATCGCTACTGCCAAAGCATCAACTTGAGTACGCTCAACAAAGTCAGCAGCTTCATCAGGATCGGTCAAAAGTTGTGAATGATCCAAAGCACCTTCAAAACCGTGACCATCTTCAGCTTCACCCTTACCAGTTTCAAGAGAACCTAAGCAACCTAGTTCACCTTCGACGCTTGCGCCGATCGCATGAGCAACTTTTACAACTTCAGCAGTTACAGCAACGTTATAATCGTAGCTAGCAGGGGTCTTAGCATCAGCTTCCAGTGAGCCATCCATCATCACACTGGTAAATCCATTTTTGATTGCTGAGTAGCAAGTTGCAGGAGCATTACCATGATCTTGGTGCATCACGATGGGAAGATGAGGATAAGTTTCGGCAGCAGCCAAAATCAAGTGACGTAAGAAATTTTCGCCTGCATAATTGCGTGCGCCACGAGAAGCTTGTAGGATTACAGGGCTATTGGTTTCATTAGCAGCCTGCATGATCGACTGGATTTGCTCCATGTTGTTTACGTTAAATGCAGGGATGCCATATCCGTTCTCAGCCGCATGATCGAGCAGCAGACGCATTGGTACTAAAGCCATATTTAAATTCTCTCCTAGACGAAATCGAGCTTGTCCGATTATTAACAATCTTAAATCATTTTGAAGAATTAAATAAATCAAAAAAAGAGGTGTGATAAACACACCTCTTTTTTTGATTTAGCGATCGCTAAATATTCTTTTCGCTGAGTTCGCGAGACATATAATCAAAAGGTGCTGCCAACCAATCAGAGCTATCACCCACTAAGTCCATAACAGCCTGTTTCATGATTTGAATACCTTGAACAGTTGGGCCAATTGGCACTCCCAGAGAGCTGTAAGTATCACGGAGACCTTGCAACACTCTTTCGTCTAGGACATCATTGTTACCTGCAACTAGAGCATAGGAAGCATAGCGCAAGTAATAGTCCATATCACGCAAGCAAGCTGCAAAACGACGAGTCGTATAAGCGTTACCACCTGGACGGATTAGATCGGGGACTTCTTCAAATAATTGTGAGCCAGACTTGCGGACAATTGATGCAGCATTAGCTGTGATTGCTGAAGATGCTGCAAGCCTTGCGTTGCCTGTGGCAAAGTAAGATTTGAGGGTATCTAGTGCATCGCGATCAAAATATTTACCAGTTGCGTCATAAGCACCAATCAGGCTGGTAATTGCATCCTGCATGTTATTTTCTCCGTTAATTTGTCTTTAATAAATGTATCGGTAAGGTATTTGTAAAGTTTGTAAACTATATATAACTTAAACTTGGCAACCTATCCCTTGGACAGTTACCGAAATTATTTTACTGTGATTTCAGCGTCTAACCAAGTTTTGATTTATCAAATGCCACGCTAGGTAACTTTAATAAGCAAATATTAGGGTAGTAAAAAGATTGGTATTCAATTTTTTACATTACTTTATGCCACAACCAACAATAGAAGAAGCACCTTGCGATGCTTCTTCTATTGTTGGTTGTGGCGAAGTCTATATTTTTTGAGAATAGCTGCAATATTGTAGGAAATGTAGGAATTATGTCGCTGCAAGGTAAGCTTAGATACTAAGCTTAAATATAAGGTGCTTATTTAAGCCCCTTGCAAGCAGTTTATAAAGAAATGTCTGGAAGTGAACTTGATGTAGGGCTAGGTGTATGAAGTGGGTTACTAGTCTTTCGACAAAAATATCTTTGGAATCTGCGGTACAAGATCTATCGCAGCAAGTATTAACAGCGCTCGGTGATTTATCTCTTGATTTAGGCTTTTTGTTTGTTTCAACTGCTTTTGCTAGTGATTACCCTCGTTTGCTACCTTTGCTTGCCGAAAAATTGCCAATCCAAAAGTTAGTTGGTTGTTCTGGTGGTGGCATTGTCGGCAATGGTCAAGAGTTTGAAGATAAGCCTGCGATCGCTTTATTGGTAGGACATTTACCGAATACTGAGTCCAAAGTATTCCATCTCAATGATAATGATTTACCAGATCTTGACAGTTCGCCAGATCGCTGGGAAAAGCTGACCGATGTCGATCCAGCGGTTTCACCAAGTTTTGTTTTGGTTGGCGATCCGTTTTCCTTTCCAATTAACGATTTAATTCAAGGGCTTGATTTTGCTTATCCTCAGTCGGTAAAGGTAGGGGGATTGGCTAGCAGTGGGGGAATGGGTGCTAACTCTTTGTTCTGCTTCCATGAAGAAAACGAATATAAGCTTTATCGAACTGGTTTATTAGGTGTGGCAATTTGGGGAGATGTGACGATCGATCCAGTTGTCGCTCAGGGCTGCCGACCAATTGGTAGAATTTTACAGGTTTCTGAGTGCGAACGCAATTTGATTTTAGGATTGGAAGGTAAGTCTCCGCTGAGCTTACTCCAAGATACCGTTGGTGATTTAAATCAAAGCGATCGCGAACTCGCTCAACATTCACTATTTATTGGTGTAGTGATGAATGAGTTTAAAGCGAATCCATCACAAGGCGATTTCTTGATTCGCAATATTATTGGTGTCGATCCGCGCTCTGGGGCGATCGCTGTTGGTGACAGAATGCGTCCTGGGCAAAGGATACAACTTCATTTGCGAGACGGCAAAGCCTCGGCTGAGGATTTAGAGGAAGCTTTGACTAATTATAGTAATCAGCTAAGCTTAGAAGCTCCAAACGTATTTCCTACCGCTGCTTTAATGTTTTCTTGTATGGGCAGAGGCGAAAGGCTGTATGGGAAACCAAACTTTGACTCCGAGCTATTACAAAAACACATAGGATTGATTCCATTTAGCGGCTTTTTCTGTTCTGGAGAGATTGGCCCTGTCGGAGGTACGACATTTTTGCATGGTTACACTTCCGTATTTGGGATTGTTAGGCCAAAGAAACAATAAAAAAGGGACGCAAAGCGTCCCTTTTTTATTGTTTCTTTGGCCTAACAAGTACTATTGTTGCTATAACAATGAAAGAGGTTACTCAGCTAAACAGAAGAAGCGGCGCAAAGCGCCGCTTCTTCTGTTTAGACCTTTAAGAGCAAGAAGCTTAAGCCACTTGCCTTGCCTTTATTTGCTTTTGTCTTTGGAGTTTAATTAGCTACTAATCGCTGTTTCTTTATTAAATGCAAACTGTTTAAGAATGCGATCGCAGATTTGACCGCTAGATAGTCCAAGGGAATTGAAAGACTGCTCTGGGGAAGCGTGTTCAACAAGAATATCGGGAACACCAATGCGGTAAACAGGAGCCAGAACATTTGCATCATTCAAAGCTTCCAAAACAGCGCTACCAAATCCGCCCATCAAGCAACCTTCTTCAAGGGTGACAACCTTACCAATTTTTTGGGCTAGAGGCAAAATTAGCTCGGTATCTAAAGGCTTCGCAAAGCGGGCATTAACTACCGTGGCGCTAACACCATGCTCATTGAGGAGTTCCGCAACTTGTAAAGAAGGATAAACCATTGAGCCATAGGCTAAGAGCAACAAGTCTTTGCCTTCACGCAAGACTTCGGCTTTGCCGATAGGTAATGGTTCCCAATCTTCATCTTGCATGGGTACGCCGATGCCATTACCGCGAGGATAACGCATGGCGCTCGGCCCATTGTGAGTTAATCCCGTGACAATCATATTCTGCATTTCCGCTTCATCCTTAGGAGCCATCAGCACCATATTCGGAATACAACGTAGATAGGCAATGTCATACATACCTTGGTGGGTAGGACCATCGGCTCCAACGATACCCGCACGGTCTAAACAGAGGAAAACGGGCAAGTCTTGGATACAGATATCATGGATGATTTGGTCAAAACCACGTTGGAGGAAGGTGGAATAAATTGCGGCAACGGGGCGCATTCCTTCACAAGCCATACCTGCGGCGACGGTGAGTGCGTGCTGTTCGGCAATACCAACATCGATAAATTGATTGGGCAATGCGGCTTGGAATTTATCTAAGCCTGTGCCCGTAGACATTGCCGCCGTAATCGCGACGATACGCTTGTCATGCTCGGCAAGTTTGATTAGCGTATCGGCAAAAACTTTGGAATAGCTGGGGGGTTTAGGCTTACTGGATGATGATGGTTTCGCTTTTCCTGTAGCAAGGTCAAAGGAATTTTGGGCATGGTAGCCAACGCGATCGGCTTCAGCATAGCTATAGCCCTTACCCTTAGTGGTGCTAACGTGAACCATGACTGGACCTTTGAGCGTATGCGCCATTTTGAAGGTGTCGATCAATTCTTTGAGATTGTGACCATCAACAGGTCCAATATAAGTAAAGCCGAGTTCTTCAAATACAGCTCCTACCTTGTTTTGTACCATCGTCACAATCTTGAGATTGTCCTTGATGCGCTCAATCTCAGGGCTGATTTGTTCGCCAACAAAGGGGATATTGCGGATCTGTCCCTCTAGATTATTGGTGATGAATTTCATCGGTGGGCTGAGACGCATTTTATTCAGGTACTTAGGAATTGCGCCCACATTTGCCGAAATCGACATTTCATTGTCATTGAGCACAACTAATAAATTAGTTTTGGGAAGATGTCCTGCGTGATTAATCGCTTCGAGAGCCATACCACCTGTCAAGGAGCCATCACCAATGATCGCCACAGTTTTGTAATTTTCGCCTTGCAAGTCGCGGGCGATCGCCATACCAAGGGCAGCCGAAATACTGGTCGATGCGTGACCAGCACCAAAATGGTCGAATTCACTTTCCCGACGATTGAGGTAACCAGCAATACCATCTTTTTGTCGTAGGGTATGAAAACGATTGTAACGACCAGTAATTAATTTATGTGGATAGGCCTGATGTCCTACGTCCCAAACGACTTTATCGCGATCCAAATCTAGAGTTTGATATAGACCGAGGGTGAGTTCAACTACACCTAGCCCAGGGCCTAAATGTCCACCTGTTGCTGCGATAGTTTCTAAATGTTTTTGCCGAATTTCCTTTGCTATAGACTCCAATTGCGAGATTGTCAGACCGTGCAATTGGTTAGGGTGGGTAATGTCACTTAACCGCATATATACTTATTTTTATAAAATAACTCCCTTTAGTTTAACTGAAGCGCACCCCACAAACATTCATCGCGATCGCAGTTCTTAAAATCGCAAAAAGAAAGGACGCAAAGCGTCCTTTCTTTTTTTTTAAGTAGCAAAGTAGCTTGAGGTTAGTTTTGTCTATTTTGATACAAGTGACAAAACTGCTTGACGACAGCCCATACAGTCACATCCCAGTTTACTAATGGCAAGGTCACCTATGCGATCGCTGGTCAGAATATTAGCGCGATCGTTGAGAGCTGTATTATTTTGAGCGCTATCTCGATCTTCTCTAGTAATCACCACCGATGTGCTAAAAGAATTAACGTCTTTATTCACATCATTGTTAGGATTTGCTTGTGCAGGATTGCTTGACAGCAAAAAGGCTGCTAATAACGCAGGGCTACTCAAAAGCGTTAGTGAAGATTTTTTCATAGGTTAAAAGAATGTCAAGTTACATTCATTAATTGCTTGAGATACTAGCATTAACTTCTAGTGATGGCACAAAAAATCTTACGAAATAGATATGGAAAGCTCCCCTACAGATGCGAGTTATACTGTGATCTAGGTCGTGCTTAGCATTAGTACGGTCTAAATCACAGTATAAATGTTCCTTCTATGCTTGTTGCGAGTCCCGATCTGATAGCCTTAGCGCGATCGCAAATTATTTTACTGACCCAGAGTTTGGGGGCAGTTGCCAGTGCTATTTACATCACCGAAAATGTGGCGGACGGGATGCCACCTAATTTGGTGGAGGTAGCAGTATTTCCTGAAGAAGGAACGATTGCTTTACCAGAGGCTTTTCCGATGTTGTCGATGAGCAGTGGTGGTTTGGTAAAACAACGACGTTTTGTGTTGCCTTTAATTTATGAAGATGCAATTTTAGGTTTTTTAATGACAGGACGAGACGATCGCGACTGGATCGAATACGAACAATCACAAATCCAACAAATTGCGAATACTTTGGCGATCGCCTGTGCTATTGACCGTCGCAATCAATGGTTAGCAGCAAATCAGCAACGCAATTACGAGCAACAAAGTAATTTTTTAGCTTCACTGCTGCATCAACTTCGCAATCCCCTCACGGCAATTCGTACTTTTGCTCAGCTATTATCAAGACGAATAGTTGCTGAAGATCCCAATCAAAAGTTTGTCGTAGGGATTTTACGCGAAACTCAACATATCCAAGATTTACTCAGCGAAGCCGATCGCCCTATACCACTTTTACTATCTCAAGCCGAAAGCGAAAAAGCTTTATTACCTGCGGCAAAAATGGAACTCGCAGCCGTCGATTTGAATGGGATTTTGGAGGCAATTACAAGTTTTGCCAGTGCAATTGCCCAAGAACGCAACATTAAGTTTTTATCAAATATTCCTTCTCATTTACCGACAGTTTTAGGCTATGAATCATCGCTAAGAGAAGCGATCGGCAACTTAGTGGAGAATGCGCTCAAATACACTCCAGAGAATGGTTACGTCTTATTAGGTGTAGACGTTAAACCCGACACAGTTTATATTTACGTCCAAGATACAGGTGTGGGAATTCCTGAATCCGATCTACCCCGTCTATTTGAACGTAGTTTCCGTGGCAGGCAGGCAGAAGGTAATATTTCTGGGACTGGTCTTGGGCTGGCGATTGCCAATGAATTAGTCCAACAAATGGAAGGTAGCATTCACGTGATCAGTCAAGTTGGGAAAGGAAGTACTTTTGCAGTTACCATTAAACGAGCGATTTAGGGTTGAATTAATGCGAAGCGCTGCTTTCAAATAAGCACTACAGCGATCTTTATATCTAGGTATAAGATAGTAGGAATACTCTATAATTGAATAGTAATCATTCATGGTTTAGATCTAGGTGGCACTTAAGTTTAAATTTGCGATCGCCTCCGACTTGCACATTGCATTGCCCCACACGATTTGGCAACATCCTGCGCGATTTCATTTGGTCGAGTACAGCATTCCCGTATTTGAAGAGGTGTTGTCCGAACTTGCTAGCCTAGATTTAGACTTTCTACTCTTACCAGGCGATCTGACTCAACATGGTGAACCTGAAAACCATCAATGGCTATCCGAGAGACTGGCAAAGCTTCCTTATCCCGTTTATGTGATTGCGGGAAATCATGATGTACCAAGGATAGAAACTTTTGATCGATTTACGCCGCACTATACCAAGTTTGGGTTTAAGTCTGGGATTAGAGACCCTCAAAAGCTCTATTATGAATGCGAAGTATTACCTAACGTCCGATTAATTGGATTGAACTCGAATCAGTTTGATGCTGAAGGTAAACAGATTGGCTGGATTGATGAAGAACAATTAGTATGGTTGCAATCAATTCTTGAACGCCGAGAATACGAGTTGAACTTAGTGACAATTCATCATAACGTACTCGAACATATGCACGATCAGTCCAGCAACGCTCTAGGAAAGCGTTATATGCTTGCTAATGCTGAGAAATTGTGTGAAATTTTGCATCAAGCAAAAGTGAAGTTAGTATTTACAGGTCATCTTCACGTACAAGATATTGCCTATAGCGATCGCTATGATTTTTATGACATCACTACAGGCTCTTTAGTTAGCTATCCTCATCCTTATCGCGTTCTCAATTACATATCGGATGCATCAGGCGATCGCCTAGAGATTGAATCATTTCGAGTAAAATCAATCCCAGAGCAACTAGATTTATTACATTTTTCGCGGGAATGGATGGGCGATCGCGCTCATCCATTTGTTCTAAAGTTATTAACTCATCCTCCCCTAAATTTACCTTTAGCAATTGCGGAATCTCTCACTCCCGATCTCCGCTATTTTTGGGCATATATTGCTGATGGTGATGCTCAATTTCATTTTCCAAACTTCCCACCACTAGCTAAAGCATACTTTGAAGCGTTCAGCGATATTCCCCCCAAAGACAATAACGTCACTTTAACTCTCAAGCGATCGCCTGCAATTCAACTTCCTGAAATTTCGCATCGTCGATAATGTCTGTTCCCTTCTTTTGCTTTCTCGTTCTTACGCCCTTCCCAGTCAAAAAATAGTGGTGCGTAGCTTAGCCACGCACCACCATTTCTTATTATAGTGCCTATTTATTGGGTGGGAAGAGCGTAATCTATAAGGACTGTAAAAAATGCCATATAATCAACCTTAAGTTAGTATTTCTGATATGTCACCTAAACTTCTCCAAAATATCAATCGCCGTAGGTTTATTGGGCTTTCCACGTTGTTTTTGCTGGGAGCTTGCGGGGCGCAAACCACTCAAACAACAGCTTCAGGTAAAAGTAAAATTGTCTTTTGGACGATGCAGCTAAAGCCCCAATTCGATAAGTATATGGCTGATTTAATAGCTGCTTTTGTAAAAGAAAATCCAACCACAGAAGTAGAATGGGTTGATATCCCTTGGGGAGAAATGGAGACGAAGATTTTAAGCTCAGTAGCAGCAAGAACAGCTCCTGATGTCGTCAATCTCAATCCACAATTTGCATCAAAATTAGCTGAGAAAAAAGCGCTCGTCGATTTAGGTTCTGTAATATCAGAATCGGATAAGGCTAGTTATTTCCCAAATATATGGAAAGCCAACCAGTTAGACAACATTACATTTGGCTTGCCTTGGTATGTTGCCACCGATATCACAATTTACAATCGTTCCCTATTTGAGAAGGCGGGATTAGATCCTGCAAAACCGCCAACAACTTTTGAAGAACTTGCGAAAGTTTCGGAACAGATCAAGTCTAAAACTGGCAAGTATGCCTTCTTGCTGACAATGGATGGTGGGCAGGTTCTCGAAGCAATGGTTCAGATGGGTATGCAGTTGCTTGATGATAGCGGTAAAGCGGCTTTCAATAATGCTATTGGCATATCTGCGTTTGAATATTGGGTAAATCTATTTGACAAGCAACTAATTCCTCGCGAAATCTTAACAGAGGGACATCGCAAGGCAGTAGAACTCTATCAAGCAGGTGAATTGGCAATTTTATTGACAGGTCCACAATTTTTGCAAACTGTCGCTCAGAATGCCCCAGAGACAGCCAAAGTTACCGATATTGGTGCTCAAATTACAGGCTCAACGGGCAAAAAAAGCGCGGCAGTAATGAATGTTGCAGTTCCAAACACTTCGATAAATCAAGCGCTAGCTATAAAATTTGCACTGTATCTAACTAATGCCGAGAATCAGTTAGCTTTTACCAAGGTGGAGAATCTTTTACCTTCGACTGTCAAAAGTTCTAGCGATCGCTACTTCACCGAAGCCGCTAAAGATGCCCCACTTCTCGATCGCGCTAGAGTAATCAGTGCATCACAGCTTCCTCAGTCCGAAGTTTTGATTCCACCAGCTAGAGATATTGAGAAGCTCCGCAAGATTATTTATGAAGAATTGCAGCTAGCGATGCTCAAGGAAAAGCCGAGTGATAAAGCGATCTCTTCTGCCGCAGAACGGTGGAATTCACTATAGGGAAATACTTAGAACTCTGTAAAATCTCTGTACGAGTCAGATGACTGAATATTTTTAAGATTTGCCTTGTTAATTTTCTTAGTGGATTTTGAGTATTTCCTGATAACTACGCTAGATTAGCAGCAGTTCTGAATGTGGGGTTTTACCCGTGAAAAGATCGATTAGTAATCGGGATATTTGTCAAAATCCTAGTAAGAAGTTTTGGCAGCGATCGCTTATCTCAGGTGCTGTAATCGCAATGCTTAGCGCAGTCGCAACATTACCTGTTGGAAGCGGGAATAACATGGCGATCGCTCAACAAAATTCTCAAAAGATTTCCCAGCAAGATGTTCTAAAAGATATAGATCGAACGCGATCGCAGCCTTTACAAACGATGCAGGTAGGCGATCTTAATTTCCCCATTTGGGTATGGGCGATTGGCGGCGTTGTGGTTGTATTTATCTTTTTGCCACAGTTAGGTTGGATTTTAGGACTAATTGTAATTGGCGAGCGTGAAGTTGGAATTGTGGTCAAGAAATTCTCATTAAAGGGAGACTTACCACCTGGACAACTAGTCGCTCTCAACGGCGAAGCAGGTTATCAGGCGGATACTCTCGCCCCTGGTTGGCACTTTGGCTTTTATCCTTGGCAGTATGGCATTCGTAAGGAAACTGTAGTAGTAATTCCTCAAGGTGAAATCGGGTTGATTATTGCTAACGATGGCAAATCAATTCCACCCGATCGCATTCTTGGCAAAACCGTACCCTGTGACAACTTCCAAAATGCGAGAGAATTCCTCTTGGCTGGTGGTGAAAAAGGAAGACAACTTGGTATCTTGACCGCAGGAACCTATCGGATAAATACAGCTCTGTTTACAATTATTACTTCCGTAAATGCTGCTCAAAATGGAATGTCACCATCAGAATTAAAACTCTATTCCGTAGCAACAGAAAAAGTTGGTATTGTCACCGCCTTAGACGGAATTCCTATTGAAGCAGGGGCGATCGCAGGGGCAATCATTCCCGAACATGACAACTTTCAAAATGCTCAGCTATTCATCAATGGCGGCGGTCGTCGTGGCTTACAGGAACAGGTAATTCTATCAGGGTCATGGAATCTCAATCCTTGGTTTGCCCAAGTAGAACAGGTAAAAATGACCGAGATTCCTATAGGCTATGTTGGGGTAGTGATTTCCTTTGTTGGGGGTGCTCAGGACGATGTTAGTGGCGCTCTATTTACGCACGGACATCTGGTCAATGTTGGCGATAAAGGTGTATGGATTGAGCCGCTTTATCCCGGTAAGCATCCTCTAAATACACATATTATGAAAGTAGAACTAGTTCCTACTACCAATATCGTGTTGAACTTTAGCGATCGCACTGAAGAACATGGCTATGACTCCAAACTCAGAGCTTTAAATGTGCGCTCTATTGATGGTTTTGCCTTCAATTTGGAAGTAGCGCAGATTATTCATGTGGGTTCGCTTGATGCTCCTAGAGTGATTTCGCGAGTTGGTTCGATGCAAAATCTCGTCGATCATGTACTCCGACCCACGGTGGGTAATTACTTCCGCAATTCAGCACAGGCCTACACAGTTCTAGATTTCTTGATTGCCCGTAGCGATCGTCAAGCCGAAGCTGCTGATTTTATTCGCTCAGCGATGCAGTCTTATGACGTGCAAGCAG
The DNA here is from genome assembly GCA_003242085.1 of Pseudanabaena frigida. Lineage (GTDB taxonomy): Bacteria > Cyanobacteriota > Cyanobacteriia > Pseudanabaenales > Pseudanabaenaceae > Pseudanabaena > Pseudanabaena frigida. The sequence goes on from QBML01000001.1 coordinate 33,454, forward strand.
TCGATACATTATTAGGTCAAATCGAGCCGCCTGAAACTCTGATGCAGACCCTCACCGATCGCAAAATCGCCGAAGAACAGCGCAAAACCTATGAAGTGCAAAGAATCTCTCAAACGCAACGTCAGGAACTAGTGCGCGAAACTTCTCTAGCTGACATCCAAAGAGATGTCGTCACTGCGGAGCAAGGCGTACGAATTGCCGAACTCCAAGCCAATGCTAAAGTCAAGGAGGCAAGTGGCGAAGCCGAAGCAATCAGAGTTACTGGTGAAGCTAAAGCCGATGCCTATCGCGCTGGGGTCGATGCTCTAGGTGGTAACTCCTATGTTGCTCTGCAACTGATGCAAACCATCGGCGATCGCAATGTGCGAGTTGTACCTGATGTTGCTGTCAATGGTGGCGATCGCGGCGGTGGGTTACTTGATGGGGTATTAGGAATGTTGCTCTGGAATCAAAACAAAGAAGCAAAAGAGGGCAAGGTAGATAGTCTTTCACATCTACCACCCAAGTAAAATTTAGCTCCTATAGCGATCGAGTAAGCGAGTTACACAAGGTTATGTCCCCTACATTGGCGGGGGGACATAACCATCTACTTCATTAGACTGGGAAACGCTACAAGTAAAATTGAACCCCTAAAACGAGAAGTGTTGTAACACTTCTCGTTTTCTATCTAGAGCGAATTACGAACAAAATCATTCCGAATGTGCTATCTAAGACGCTTAAAACCCATACTAAATGATGGAAGTAGTTGCGAGCATTGAGCATTATCTTCAGTTATTAAATCCATGGCATTATGGCATCGGTCTTGATTTATTAATATTAAGGAGAAATTTTGTAAAATTTAGATTACTTACTGTGTAAAACAAAATCATAAACGAAGCTTAACTTAAAGTTAAATCTTCAAAGATGACATGAAAGTATGATCTTTTTATTGTGAGGAAAATACGTTATGTTTTATCTACAAGGACTTGCTATACAACCACTTGCGATTTCTACAGTTCTTTTAACGCCGTTTAGTATTAGAAGTGTAGATACAAATGAAACTATCATCTAATTTCACTCCCCAGAGTATCAGTAAACTGTTAACAACTTTACAAAAAATCAAGAAGAACATTCAGTCCGAATCTTCATCATTATAGGCTGAGAAGATAGCCTAAAAAGTAACTTCTGACTCGTAGATCTCTAATATCAAAACGACTAATTTAATATTCCTATTTAGTCAAGATCTACGAAGTAATTTCTCCTAATTCAACAAATGAAATATTCCTGAAGTTGAATATCTCAAACCCAGTGACAAATATTCAACGACTATTCGCGATCGCGATTATATTCAGTTGGAATAGATAGAAATCTGAACAGAAGCCTATGTCCTCTTCTATTGAGATTCCCGAACAAATAAACGCTCTCTCTTAAACAAGATTTTTATACCGTAGGTAACTAATTATGTCGATTGGCAAAAAGTGGCTGCGCTTTACACTCAGTTTATTATCAGCATTTCTGCTAACTTTAGTGGTCACGGCTTGCGTCCAGACTCAGACTCCTGAGAATAAACCTGAAGCCGCTTCTACTCCAAAAGCAACTTCAGCATCGACTGAGGCTGCTAAGCCTGCTTCTGGTGGTATCACAATCTATACCGCTCTTGAAGACGACCAATTGTCAGAATATATGCCCTTGTTCCAGAAGGCATATCCAGATATTAAAGTGAATAAAGTGCGGGACTCTACGGGTGTAGTAACTGCTAAATTGCTTGCTGAGAAAGACAATCCAACTGCTGATGTAGTTTGGGGACTTGCAGCATCTAGCTTGCTCGTTGCCGAAAAGCAAGGAATGCTTGAGCCTTATGCACCCAAAGGACTCGAAGCAGTTCAGCCTCAGTTTAGAGATAGTGAAAATCCTCCTAAATGGGTTGGGATTGATGCTTGGGAATCGGCTTTCTGCGTTAATACCGTTGAAGCTGGCAAGAAGAACCTCCCAATTCCTACATCTTGGGCAGATTTAATTAAGCCTGAATACAAGGGTCAGATTGTCATGTCTAATCCTGCCTCTTCAGGAACTGGTTTCCTCTCGGTATCAGCGATCCTGCAAATGATGGGAGATGCTGACGGTTGGAAATATCTTGATGCGCTCCATGAAAATATTGCTCAGTACGTTCACTCAGGCTCTAAGCCTTGTAAGCTAGCTGGTTCTGGTGAATATGCGATCGGTATTTCCTTCGGCTATCGCGCTGTGAAGCAGAAAAATGGTGGCGAACCAATTCAACCAGTATTCCCTAAAGAAGGTTCGGGTTGGGATATTGAAGCCAATGCTTTGATTAAGAAAGCAAACATCAATCCTGCGGCTAAGACCTTCTTGGATTGGGCGATTTCTCCAGAGATCTCTAAGAAGTATGCAAAGAATTTCCCCATAACTGCGGTGAAGACAGACGTACCCGTTCCTGCTGGTTTCCCTGAAGATCCGATCAAGCAGTTGTATCCCAAAAATGACTTCAAATGGGCGGCAGCTAATCGTGATGCAATTTTGGCGGAATGGACAAAGCGTTACGATTCCAAATCAGAAGCGAAGAAGAAGTAATACCAAAACACAAAATGGCTACGCCATTTTGTGTTTGTGAAACCTTTACTGGGTTTGGTTGTTAATTCACAAAAGTGTGAAAACACTTTTGTGAATTGGTATAAAAGCATTTTTGTAGAGGTAGCGCGCCCATGCCTACCCTTTTCTCCCGAATGTTGTATCTAGTAAAAAATTATGACAAATTTTCCAGACGGGACAGAAGCGATCGCCAACCAATCTAGTTCCAGCAACCAAGGAATATCAGCTTCAGTTGGCACTTCGACATATCAGCCAGATTTAGGTCAGCCCTATCTACAAATTGAAAATGTACATAAGTCATTCGGTCAATTTACGGCACTTAACGATATCAATCTCAATGTCTTTGCTGGAGAATTTGTCTGTTTGCTAGGACCTAGTGGCTGCGGTAAAACGACATTGCTGCGAATTATTGCAGGATTGGAACAACAAACTAGTGGGCGCATAATTCAAGGCGGCAAAGATGTCTCGCGGTTGCCACCAGCAAAAAGAGATTTTGGAATTGTTTTTCAGTCTTATGCACTGTTTCCTAATCTGACGGCGGCGCAAAATATTGCCTATGGGTTAGAAAATACACCTATGCCCAAGCGACAAATTGAGCAACGGGTAAAAGAATTACTGGAAACAGTTGGTTTAGAAGGATTCGGGCAAAAATATCCTTCGCAAATGTCTGGTGGACAACAACAGAGAATTGCTTTAGCTAGAGCTTTAGCGCTTTCGCCCAGTTTGTTACTTTTAGATGAGCCGCTCTCTGCTTTGGATGCAAAGGTGCGAAATCGGTTGCGCGTGGAAATTACACAATTACAGAAGCGTTTGGGCGTAACGACGGTAATGGTCACGCACGATCAAGAGGAAGCGCTCACTATGTCCGATCGCGTGGTGGTCATGGATAAGGGCGTAATCGCGCAGGTGGGAACGCCGCGTGTAGTCTATCAAAGTCCCAAAACGCCTTTTGTGGCAAATTTTATTGGCTCGACAAATCTGTTGATCAGTGAAGTGGTTTCGTCAAATCAGGTGCGTTGCGGCAACATCGTTCTTGAAGCAAGGATTGAAGATTTAGAAATCAATAGTCAAATTGCGATCGCCATTCGTCCCGAAGCAATTCAGCTATTAGATGATAGCGAACAAAATGATAATTTGCCAAATGTTCTATCTGCTGAAATCGAAGGCATCGAGTTTCTCGGTTCTGTATATCATCTGACCTTGCGTCCCGATGGCAATGCTAAAGCAGCAGTGACGATTGAAGTGTCGATTCACAAGGCAAGACAAATCGATCTGAATTTAGGAACTGTATTAAAAATCCAACTTCCTACTGAAGAATTGCAAATCTTTCCGAATCGCGCTTGATTAAGTAAAAAACTATGACATTAGTTCCTTCAAAGAAAAATATCTTTTCGTTTCAATCTCAATCGCAAGTCGAGCAAATTGCCACTAAGGAAGATTGGATATTACGAGTTGCGATCGCTTTAAGTACTCTCTGGCTTTTAGTCGGTGTGCTATTGCCGCTTTATCCGATGTTGATCCGCAGCTTTCAGGATACTGAAGGACAATGGATCGGACTAACTAATTACGTTCGCTATTTTCAGACACCAGCGCTTTCGGTCTCAATTTTTAATACTTTTTACATTGCGATCGCCAGTTCGGCAATTTCCGTAGTTTTAGGTTTTATCTATGCCTACGCCCTAACCCGCACGGCGATGTTTGGCAAACCAATTTTTCGGATTCTCGGACTATTGCCACTATTCATCCCCCCCCTCGCTCACAGCATTGGTTTGGTTTATCTATTTGGCAACAAAGGATTAGTTACCACTGGTTTCTTATCATTACTACCAAGTTGGAACATCGACCTTTACGGATCTCACGGCATTATTATTGGCGAAGTTCTCTATTGCTTCCCACAAGCAGTAATTTTGATGATGACGGCGCTGAATATTACCGATGCGCGTCTTTATGAAGCTGCTGCTGCATTGCGAACACCTGCCCATCGCGTATTTTTTACGGTGACTTTGCCTAGCGTGAAGTACGGACTCATGAGTGCGATTTTTGTATGCTTTACCCTTGCTTTTACCGATTTCGGTGTACCCAAAGTTGTCGGCGGTAGTTTTAACGTGTTGGCAACTGACATTTATAAGCAGGTAATAGGACAGCAAAATTTCTCAATGGGCGCGACAATTGGGGTGTTTTTGTTGTTGCCAACCGCGATCGCCTATATTCTAGATCGCCTTTTTCAAGGTCGCCAGAGTGCTTTGGTCAGTAGTCGCTCAGTTCCATTTCAACCAAGTCCTAACCTCAAGCTCGATTGGCTAATGTTTTGCTTTTGTAGCTTTATCGCCAGTTTTATTCTCTTAGTATTCGGCACGATTATTCTCGCTTCTCTAGTCAAGGTGTGGCCCTACAATTTTGAACTTACCACCAAGCATTACGACTTCAATGCAGTCGGTGGCGGCGGGCTTGATGCTTACTGGAATAGCATCCAAGTTTCTCTCTATACCGCAGTTTTTGGCACGATCGCTGTTTTTCTCGGTGCTTATTTAGTCGAGAAAGGTAAAGCATTTAAAGCGATGCGTTCCTTTAACTATTTCCTATCAACAATTCCCCTAGCATTACCGGGGCTAGTATTGGGGCTTTCCTATGTCTTTTTCTTTAACAAGCCATTATGGAACATTCCCTATACAAATTTAGCGCTAGTCAATCCTTTTAATGGACTATACGGCACGATCGCTTTACTAGTGATTTGCAATATCGTTCACTTCTATACAGTGGGCTTCCTCACTGCAAGTACGGCGCTCAAACAAATCGATCCAGAGTTTGAATTGGTATCCGCTTCAATGGGCGTTCCCTTTTATAAGACATTCTGGCGCGTGACAATTCCCTTAACGATTCCTGCGATTTTGGAACTAGGCAGCTACTTTTTTGTCAATTCGATGGTGACGATCTCGGCAATCATCTTTTTGTATCCCCCAAATGCTCCTTTAGCTGCGGTAGCGATCGTGAATATGGATGATGCGGGTGATGTTGCTCCTGCGGCGGCGATGTCTACGGCGCTAGTTTTGACAAGTATTGGTGTGAAAATTCTCTATTGGCTGTTGACGAAAGGTCTATCTAAGCGAACGCAAACTTGGCTGAAGCGATGAGATAATTCTCTCGGTTAGTTTTCAACACTGTAATGTTTATTTAATAATTATTGGAGAAAAAAAATGAAACTCAATCCATATTTACATTTCAACGGTCAAGCAGAACAAGCTTTACATTTCTACGCAGAAGTGTTTGACGGAAGCATTGGCACGATCAGCCGATTTGGAGAAAGTCCGATGGAAGTTCCCGATTCGCAAAAAGAGCTAGTTATGCACGCTCAACTAGAATTTGATGGTAATACCCTAATGCTTTGCGATTCTCTTCAACAACCTGTAACTAGTGGAGACAACCTTTCTCTTTCAATTAATCTCATACAAGACGTAGAAACTGCAAATAGAATATTCAACTCCCTTTCAAAAGACGGTACAGTGATTATGCCTTTAGCGAAAGCGTTCTGGGGAGCTGTTTTTGGTATGGCGATCGATCGCTTCGGCGTTCGTTGGATGGTTAATTGCGAAGTTTCTAGCTAGGAGCACTTTATTAACTAAATTTAAACCAAATTTAAAAGCAAATCAATGAACAAGATTAAATTGGTAGTTTTTGATATGGCTGGAACCACAGTCAGAGACGATCGCGAAGTCGAAAGGTGCTTCATGCAAGCAGCCGCAAATACGGGATTAAAGGCTCCAACCGATCGAGTGATCGCCATGATGGGAATTTCTAAGAAATTAGTTTTCCAAACCCTATGGGCGGAACAGATTGACAAAGAAGATCCTCGCTATTTATCAAATGTAGACTCCTCCTTTATCGAATTCAAACAGATTTTGGAAAACCACTATCGCACTCAACCAGTTGAGCCAACAGAGGGATGCTTGGAACTATTTGATTGGTTGCGATCGCAAAAAATTAAAATTGCTCTAACCACTGGCTTTTATCGAGAAGTTACCGATATCATTCTGAATCGACTTGGTTGGGATCGCGGACTAAATGCGAATTATATCGGCACAGAAGACTCGTTAATTCAAGCTTCGATTACCCCGTCAGAGATTTATAATCAAGAAGGTCGTCCTGCCCCCTATATGATTCAAAAAGCCATGTATTTACTCGGAATCGTCGATCCGAAGCAAGTAGTTTGCATTGGCGATACTCCTTCCGATCTTGCCGCAGGAAAAAATGCTGGCTGTCTCTACACTTTCGGTGTCACAAATGGAACCCATACCGAAGCGCAATTAGCTGCATATCCTCACGATGGACTAGTTTCATCATTGGTAGAACTTCAAAGTAAACTAGTAAGCCTCTAAATTAATACAATCATGAGCAATAAAAATCATACAGAAATTGCGATCATCGGTGCGGGGATAGTTGGGCTTGCCCATGCCCTTGCGGCGGCTAAACGCGGCTATAAAGTTACGGTATTTGAGCGTAATTTAGCGGCTATGGGAGCATCTATTCGTAACTTTGGGATGGTTTGGCCAGTCGGTCAGCCCTCAGGAAAATTACGCGATCGCGCTCTAAGATCTAGAGAAATTTGGCTCGAAGTTATCGAAAAAGCAGGACTATATCATGATGCCAGTGGTTCTCTCTTACTCGCCTATCGTCAGGACGAACTAGACGTACTTGAGGAATTTATTGCCACCAATGAAGGTGTTGATACGATCGCTTTATTAAATGCCGATGCCGTTGCCCAAAAGAGCGAAGCTGCAATTACAGAGGGCTTACTCGGCGCTCTATGGAGCAGCACTGAAGTAACTGTCGATCCGAGGGAAGCAATCCAAAAGTTACCAGCATTTTTAGCTAGTAATTATCCGATTGAATTTCAATTTGGCAAAGTTGTAAATGCGATCGCACATCCTAATCTGCAAGTGGGTAATGAGACTTGGACTGCTGAGCAAATTTTTGTTTGTAGCGGTGCAGATTTTGAAACTCTTTATCCAGAAATTTATGCAGAGAGTAATATCACCAAAGTGAAGTTGCAAATGATGCGGACTGTGCCTCAACCTGCAAATTGGAGATTAGGCCCTTCACTCTGTGCGGGATTGACGCTAACTCACTATGGGTCTTTCGGTCATTGCGAAACCCTAGACGCTTTGAAAGCAAGAATTGAACTGGAAACTCCGCATTTTCCAGAATGGGGAATTCATGTCATGGTTTCACAAAATGGTTTGGGTGAGTTAATTCTGGGTGATTCCCATGAATATGGATTGACTCCCGATCCCTTCGATCGCGCCCAAATTAATAACTATGTTCTTGATTACTTGCAAACATTTGCCAAATTTCCAGAACTCAAGATCGCCGAAACATGGCATGGAGTCTATGCAAAGCTTGCTGGTAAAACAGAATTTATTGCCGAACCAGAACCCAATGTTACCATCGTTAACGGGCTTAGTGGTGCAGGAATGACTCTATCCTTTGGCTTAGCCGAAGAAAATATCTCTTTGCTTTAGGTACAGATCTTTATGACCTTAGACTATCTCAATCCTAATATTCCTAAAGATCTCATGCGTGTTGCCATGCCTGTAGTTGATGCAACCGACGCAAATCTAGAAGGATATGGATACTTAGTAAGCGATCCCGATAATGTTCGGGTGGAAATCGTGCGCTGGCGATCGCAGGGTTGGCGAGCTGTCGATCCCGATAGTGGCGACGGAGGTGGCACTACAGAAGGAGTGTTTTTAAGCGAATGGAAAGGAGAGATTCTCTTTGGGCATAACGAAGCGGTAGATGGTCATTACATTTTGGCTTATGCCAATGAGCCATACTTAGCTGATGTGGAAAGCGATCGCATTCCAGAAAAAATGCTTCTGTGGCACGCTAATTATCATCCCGATGGCGGACAGTTATTTTTCCCTTTCGACAAAAATCCTTTCTTTGTACCGCTAGCCTTAGCAGGCGATGACGTTAAGCCTGAAGATTTTGTTTGCTTTCGGTTTGATGGAAGTTGCGGTTTGTATATTCATCCTAATGTTTGGCATGAAGGTGTATTTCCCTTATCTGGGAAGCAACGCTTTTTTGATAAGCAGGGAGCAGTTCATGCTCGCGTTTCTATTGATTTCGCGAGAGAATTTAATTGTTTACTGGAAGCTGAATTCAAGGAATAGAATGCACAAAGTGCATTCTATTCCTTGAATTCAGCTTCCTTGAAATGATAAAGAGAAATAAAATGAGATTAAATCTTGACGAAATCTTTGATATATTCGCAACTAGAGGTCACGCTCAATATGGAGGCGAACCAATCACCCAGTTAGAGCATGGGCTGCAATGCGCTACCCTTGCCAAGGAACATGCAGCTACTCCCGAACTAATTACCGCTTGCCTCTTCCACGATCTCGGACATTTACTGCACGATCTTGGCGAAAATCCTACCGAACAGGCGATCGACGATCGCCATGAATACGAGGGCACAAAATGTTTGGAACAGATTTTCTCTCCTGCTGTGACCGAGCCGATAAGATTGCATGTAGAGGCGAAGCGCTATCTTTGTGCGGTCGATCCTAATTACCGCGCTAGTCTATCCGAAAATTCTGAAAGCAGTCTGATTTTACAAGGTGGTCCTTTCTCTAGTGAGGAAGCCGCCATGTTTATTGCTAAGCCCTATGCTAAATCTGCCGTCAAACTTAGAATCTGGGACGATCGAGCCAAGGTTGTGGGGCTAGAGACTCCAGATTTAAGTAGCTTTGTAGCGATCTCGAAAAGTTGTCTGTAACTAATCTGTAATTAAATAGAAGTATCCGCAATGACTTTAGAAACTAGATTAAGAGTAACGGTTAATGGATTATTTATAGATTCAGACGAAGTATTGCTGATTCATCAAATGACATTGCCTGAAATAGACTGTTGGGACTTGCCAGGTGGCGGATTAGAGCCACAAGAGCCAGTCCTTGATGGACTACGACGGGAAATTCAAGAAGAAACAGGTATTACTAGTTTTGAGATTATTCAGCTTTTAACAGTTACTGATAGTTTTTTCCCCGATCCTCTTATGGAAGGAAGAATACTTCATAATGTGAATATTATTTATCTATGCTCAGTCGATCGCCAATCTTGCGTTTTGAGCAGTTCCGATCCAGAAATTGGGGCAAAGGGAATTCAGTGGATTCCAATTAATAGAATTACTGCTGATATTTGTTCAGTGCGATGTTGGCAATCGCTGAAGGTATCTGCAAATCTTGACAGCCAATGACTACATTTCTGGCTAAAAGCTTAAGGCTTTTGAAACAGACTAGACTAATTTAAGGAAATCAATCTAGGTGCTAATTTCTTGATTTGCAGACCTAAAGATGAAAGGTTAAAAACTATTGGGGAACTTTGGCTAGGTAGCAGCTACAGGCAGTCCATTTACCCTGAACTGGCACTGATATTAAATTGTAGTATCCGCCATTTCGACCAACTCGATCGCAATTTTTTATAGAATCGGCAGCTCATATTTACAGCCTGTTTTATGCTTTATGTAGTACAAGAAATTTTTTGAAAGTTTTGCTTCGCAGCACTTTCAAAAAATTTCTTGCGTTTTGAAAATGCACAAAGCGTTGTAATCCCATGCACCTTAATTGCACCTAAGTTACCTTCGACTGTGTTGCCATCAAAATATGCCCTCGAGAATTTTTTGCGATCGCGCTTGCTAGCAAAGGGCTACCCAAAACATTTCATGAAATGAATCTGAAGCTCATCCTAATCTCACAACTTCGTTAGCATTATTAGTAAGTTTTTTGGTAGTTCGATCTGCCGCGCTAAGCGCAGCAGATCGAACTACTGTATGTAGATATTGAAAACAAAAGCTAATCGCTAAAAGCATATTGCTAAAAGCTATAATTACCAGACGGACAAAATATTTGAATAGTCTAGGTAGTCATTGAGCGTGCCAAAGGTCGGTATTGTCTATAACGACGCAAAACCTGTCGCTGTGCGAGTAGCGTTGGAGATGAAGTTGTGGCTAGAAAAACGTGATATCGAGACCGTTCTAGCAACAGGAAATGGAGGTATTCTAGGCTATGGAAAGCCAGATGCACCCGTTTGCCATACTCCGATCGAAAGCTTGGTGCCATTAGGATTCGATCGTGATGTGAGTTTTGTCGTGGCTCTTGGTGGTGATGGCACGGTATTATCTGCCTGCCGCCAAATTGCTCCACTTGCGTTGCCATTGCTGAATGTGAATACTGGTCATATGGGTTTTTTAACTGAAACCTATTTGACCGACTGGGAAGAAGCGATCGCGCAAGTCGTTGATGGCAAGTATGTAGTCGAGCAGAGATCGATGATGGCTGTACGGGTTTACGACAGTAAAGGGCTGCTGTGGGAAGCTCTATCCCTAAATGAGATGGTATTGCATCGTGAGCCATTGACTAGCATGTGCCATTTTGAAGTGCAGATAGGTCAGCATCCACCCGTTGATATTGCCGCAGATGGTGTAATCGTCTCAACTCCAACAGGTTCGACAGCCTATGCCCTCTCTGCGGGTGGGCCAGTCATCGAGCCAGGGATTCCTGTATTTCAACTGATTCCCATTTGCGCTCATTCGATGGCATCACGGGCATTAGTATTTGCTAATACAGAAAAAACAATTGTTACACCTGCTAATCGTCATCGTTTGGTGTTGGTTGTCGATGGTAACGCTGGTTGTTATGTCTATCCTGATTATCGGGTTGAAGTCGAACGATCGCAGTATCCAGCAAGGTTTATCCGCTTGCAGAAAAGTGAATTCTTTAAAGTACTGCGCGAAAAGCTGGGTTGGGGTCTACCACATATTTCTAAACCAAATGCAGCCGAGTTACCTTAAGATCGCTTACCATTTGAGAGCCACACAAGGCATGGCTCCTAAAGAAAATAAACTCAAAGAATATTAAAAGCTCTATGAGTCAAAGTCTCAACTTTGCAAACCAAGATTTGCGCGATCGCTCCTTTAAAGGTAAAAATCTCGTTGGTGCTGACTTTAGTGGTGCAGACATTCGCGGATGTAACTTTTGCCGCTCTCAACTTAAAGCTGCTAATTTTGCCAATGTACGAGCTGGTAAGAGCCAACGTCAAACAGCGATCTCTAGTTTGCTGTCGTTTGTGATGGCGTTGATGTTTGCTTGTACTGCTACAATTGCCACGATTTTGGCGATTACCTTTATACTTTCATTTATCTTTGGGATGTCGATTGTTAATCGCGAGACGATTTATTGGGTTGCCATCGTGTCGATTGTGGTGTTTGCAGTTGGCTTTGCAATTACTTTCACTGGTAGCTTTGCGATCGCAGGAGTGAAAGGTAATTTTGTGGCTATTCCCATCTCCCTAATTACAGCTTTTGCTTCAGGATTCTTTGGCTCAACATTCATTAAAATTCTGGTGTCTGGCGCTTTCAATGTGATCGCTGGTTCGCTGAGGTTTAATAGTTTGGTGGCGCTTCTAGGATTTTTAGCGATCGAGCCATTACAAATTTTTGGCTGTCTCTATTTATTCCGTTTAGCAATTAACTCGGCTCGAACGATCGTAGGTACAAAATTTCAGTATGCAGATCTCTCCAAAACCTCATTTCATAATGCAACCTTAGTTAATTGTGATTTTTCCCATGCCGTCATGCAAGATGTTAACTGGCAACCAGCTCAAATCTCCCGTTGTAAATTACCTCCCAACTTCAATTCTCTATAGGTTTTGTAGACCGTTAATGCAAAAAACAGGGGAAATCACTTCGTGATTTCCCCTGTTTTTGCTAGCACTTGAATTGAAACAAATCAAAACCCGAATAAATAGAGGCGGCGCTTTGCGCCGCCTCTATTTATTCGGGTTTTATGTCCTAAGCAAAACTTTCATTGAGCCACTTGGATTGAGACAAATCAAAGCCCAAAAAAGAGATGCGCCGCTTTGCGGCGCATCTCTTTTTTGGGTTTACCAGACTGGGAATATTTATGGCTAAATTTTTTATTCGTCTTCAGCAAACTGATAGCGGAATAGATCCTTAGGATCTGGCTCAGGAGAAGTTTCGGCAAAACGTACACATTCTTCGACTACGTCGCGAATCTTCTTATCGATCTCTTTTAATTGACTTTCAGTTACTAATCCATGCTCAAGAACCCGACTAGCAAATATTTTAATCGGATCTCGACCAAACCACTTGTCTTTATCTTCTTTGCTACGTAGTTCATCGGGGTCAGCTAGAGAGTGACCTCTAAAACGATAAGTCATGCATTCCAAAACTGTGGGGCCTTCGCCAGCGCGACCGCGACGAATCGCTTCTTGAGCGCGCTCGCGTACGGCCAGCACATCCATGCCATCAACTTCAAACCCTGGCATTCCAAAGGCTTCAGCTTTCTTATGAATCCGCACATCAGAAGTAGCCCGATGATGCTTCATGCCGATCGCCCAGTCATTATTCTCGATTACAAAAATAATTGGCAACTTCCACAAAGCCGCCATGTTTAGGGTCTCGAAAAACTGACCATTGTTGCTTGCGCCATCACCAAAGAAACAAGCTGTAACTTGGTCAGCATTGGGATCGCCCATTACTTCACGACGATATTTTGATTGGAATGCCGCACCAGAAGCTACAGGAATTCCTTCAGCAACAAAGGCATATCCGCCCAAGAAGTTATTCTTAGAAGAGAAAATATGCATTGAGCCACCACGACCCTTGCTACATCCTGTCTCTTTACCAAATAGTTCTGCCATAACTTCGTTAGCAGTAACACCTGCACTTAGAGCATGGACGTGGTCGCGGTAAGTACTACATACATAGTCATCAGGACGCATTGCCTTAATAATGCCACTTGCTACAGCTTCTTGACCATTGTACAAATGCACAAAACCGAACATTCTTCCGCGATAGTACATCTCGGCGCATTTGTCCTCGAAAGTACGGCCCAGTACCATATCTTCGTAAATAGTTAGGGCTTCGGCTGAGGTAATATTGGGTGCAGAAGTCGAAACAGTCGCAACGGTGTCTTGAGGCATCGATTCAGTACTAGTGCTAATCGTTAAAAAAATTTCTTTTGCTAGTCTAGCAGCGAATGTCCATTGCAGTACAGCGATCGCAAAGGCAAGTAAATAAAATCAAAATAGCTTTCTAATCAGATTTCTCAGGAGGAATTCGTAATTTCAACTCTGCGATCGAATTAGGTATTTCTGTTGAGATGAAGTTCCAAACAATATTTAACGTGAGTTCGGGCTAAGCTTGCAAATTTTATAAGCCCAGAAGCAAATTATCCCGAACTCACGTTAAGTCTATATCTCTCTGGGAGAGCGTTTTTAATTCGTCCTGCATTTTATCTAAGCTGCTAAAAGTGGGATGAGGCTCTGATTGAAATTGCACCTTCCTTAATCTCTTGAACTCGCATAATTGTGAAACGTAAATCGCCTCATGAGTATTTATGCTAAATGAGCTCGCTAGATATTTCTTAGTCGACGCAGATCGATTTTGGCGCGGAGTTCGTCTTTGATTCTTGCCAAAATTGAGTCTTCGTCAATAGTTTCTAAAATGCGCTTGACAACTGCCTTAGGCCCATCGGCTCCCCATGATGCCCCATTAGCAAGATATTCTTTAGTCACAAGTCCGAGGGCATACGTGGAAAAGCCTGCCACACCAGCTTGAGCGATCGCCACAGATACATATCCTCCCAAAGTTAAACCACCAGTTACGGGCGCAGAAATACCCAATAAACCTTTGAGGGAACTTAAACCAAAAGTAGCAATAAAATCACTTGCTCCGATGCCACCCATACCGATCGCAATTTTTTGCATGAGAGAAACTGCACCGCGATTGCTCATGTTAATGCCATAGAGTTTAGATAGCGCCACGATCATCGATACATCAATAATGGCACTGGTGATCACATCAACAACTGTGAAGGGATTAACAGCGATTGCCACGGCTTGAGTAATTACGCAGTTCCAGATAATTCGATTGGCTTGGCGATCGCGCACAAACATTTTGCGTTGCACCACCCGCTCTTGCACCATATCGGCAAACATCATTGTATTTAGAGCAATTAAAGACTTGCCTTCGCGATCGAGCACTTCAAGAATTTTTAATTTGAGATCTTCGATTTGGGGCTTACCTGCAACTAGCTCCGCCTCGAATGAACCATCGGGCTGACGGACTGCTTTTGCCACTAGGGGAGAAGCAGCCGTCATCACAATTTCATCTTTTGTGAGTAATTCGCGCACCCGCTCATCGCGAATCTTGGCATAAATCGCCAGACGATCTTCGGGCGGATATTGATCGATTTTATTGAATACTAACAAAATTGGCTTGCTAGCACCCCTGAGTTCCGAAAGCGCATCGTACTCAACCTTTGTGATATCTCCCGCCACCACAAATAAAATTAAATCCGATTGCTGGGCGATTCGTTTGGCGAGTTCTGCTCTCCCCTCGCCATCAACCTCATCAATTCCAGGTGTGTCAACCAATTCGATGCGCGCCTCACCTCTACCCTGAAATGACGCTCTGAGAATCGTGCGATCGCCGTTAGTTTGCATTGCCTCACGCGAGATTTGCCACTCTGCTGCCTGTCTGCTCGTGGTTACACCATGCAAAGGACCAGTTTCAAAGACTTGCCCTCCCATTAGGGCATTCAATACCGACGACTTGCCACGCCCTACCATACCAAATACTGCTATTTGCAGAACTTGGCGCTCCAATTTATCTAGCATCTGTTGAAGCTCTTCTAGCTCATCTTCTAGTCCACGGCGCTCCCTCTCTGACAAGTCAAGATTTGCCACAATATCTCGCAAGGTACGCTTTGCTTGGCGATAATTTAGCTCTTCAAAAATTTCATCAAAGCTAAGAAAGTTTTCATCTTGTGGCATAACGTCGCTAGGCATAACTTTTTGGCATGATATAACAGTCATTTCGGCAAATGCACAATTTACAGACAAATTGAATGGCACTCAATTCGCCCCAATTATGGATTTGCAGGAACTATACTTATGATATTCGAGTCCTGAAGGACAAGAACGCATCCACGATCTGCTACAAAGCTGGTATAAAAAGGTTGTCTTTTTGCGTGAGATGTTGCTAAAGTTGCCTGCAAGTAACTTTCGGATAATTATTACCTTTTTAAGGTTTGTTAATGCAGTAGTTTCTTGCAGTTCTATTTCATAAAAATGCCGAAAAACCCAATAAATATTGTAGCTAGGAGAAATATGTCCGTATTTAAGTCGTTGGTTAAACTAGCAGCCACCGCAGGTGTCGCAGGGGCGATCGCTGTTAGTCCCATATTTACTCTCAAAGCTGAAGCTCTAACTGAAGCGCAAGTTTTGGAGCGCTTGGGTAGTATTCCCATTTTCACAATTACCGATGATAAAGGTTCGCCTCTACTAGGTGCAGTACCACAACAACCAAATGCAAAGCCTGATGAAAGTCAGCTTTTGTTTTTCTTCCTTGGTCCCGATGAAGCTCAAATGATGCTCACTCAGGTGCAAAAATCTAATCCTGAAGTTGGTAAAAAAGCGCAGATCATCGTGCGATCGATGAATGATGCTTATAAGGTAATTCGTGAAAACAAAGACAAAAAAGTTGTTTTTCAGTTTATCCCCTCAAAAGCCAGTGTTGAATCAGCAAGGACAATTTTAACTGCTCAGGGAGTTGCGGCTGACAAAATCCCTAATGTACCTGTGTTCTTTGCGATCGGCGGTCAAGCTAATAACCAAGGCTTGTTGACCATGAGCATCGATCAAAATGGTAAAAAAGAACAAGTTGTGCCTTTCTTCCTTGATAAAACTGATTTGCAAAACTTGCTCGATCGCGCCAGCAAAGACCAACCTGATGTTACCAAAGCTACTAAAATCCAAGTTGCGTCATTGTTTCAAGTCTTAGATTCAATGGTTTCCAAGGACAATAAGCCTAACCCTGAAGTCGAGCGCTTCCAGTTTGTCCCATCACGTACTTCTTTTGAGTACATTCTCAAAAATAGTAAGCAATCTGCTACACCACAAGTTGCACCTGCAACAACTCCAGCAAAACCTAAATAACTCAAAAGGGGGCATGAAATGCCCCCTTTTTGATTTTTGTACAAGGGGCTAAAGCCCCTTGTTTTCGTTTTTTACCAATCCCAATCAGAATCTTGATTATTTCTACCTCGATTACCATAGCCAGTATCGCGTTGTTCGCGAGAGCCATACTCGCGGCTTGAATAATCGCGCGAACCATAATCTCGATTGTCGCGTTCTTTCGGCACATAATCGCGATTGACATCCCGTGAATAGTCTTTTGGCGCTTCACGGATATAGTCGCGATTGTTATCGCGATTGTTATCGCGATTTATATATGCAGAAGGAGCGGCAGGTTTAGGCTCAGGTGCGCCGCCGAAGGCAATTAGGAGGGGGAAACGCAATAAATCTACAGAGATTAGCTCTTCCGATTCATCGATGACAACTAATGGCATTAACCCCTCTTTTACAAGGCGATCGCCTTTTGTTGCTAGAGGCTCTGGATCTTCAAATAAGGCAATTCCCTTGTCAGAACCAAAATGTTCTCTAGTCAAGCCTAAACAATCTTGAAATCCACGTCGCCACTCACCAAGGCGTTCGGGGGAAGTTGCTAATACCAAAACCCGCAATTTTTCACCGTAAACAGCTTTGAGGACAGAAATTGCCGCCGACGTAACCAAAATATTTTGTAAACGGGTTCCCATTGTGCGAATTGCGCCACGTCCTGACTGCTCGAAGAACCACTTGGAAACGCGATCGGCATGAACCTGCTCAAATGTACGTCTTAGTTTCCATGCTGGCCCGTAATAGTCTGGCAAAGTGCGATAACGATCTAGAAGTTGATCGACTCGTTGTTTATATTCTGTAAAAGTTTGCGCGGATAGTAGTAACGGCTCAGCTTCTTTTGTCGGTTTCTTTTCAGTAGCTACGGCTGCTTCGACTTCAGGCATTACTGGTGGCGCTACAAGGTTGAGCTTTTCAGCACTAGCGACCAAATCTTGCAAGCTACCAACAAGATAGTCTTTAAATCCCTGCACTCTCACAGCAATATCTTGAGACGCTCCCGCGTAGGTACTGGTCATTTCTTTGTCAAGGCGTTCTTTCCGCTTTTCTAAGACCGCGATCGCTGCTTGAAGTTCTTGCTTTTGATATTCTAATCTTGCAACATCAGCTTGAGCTAGACGTATAATTCCCGCCTGTAAATCGTCTATTTGTTCTTGTAAAACTTTAGACTTTATATTCTTAAGGCGATCTACTTCTGCCTTAAGCTCGGATTCTTCCTGTTTTAATTGGTCAATAATTGCCATTTTTTCCGATGTTTCAGATATTTCTTGGGTGTCTGATTTATCTTCTGGTTTGGATTCTGACTTAATTTTTGAAATAACAGCATCCTCAACGCGATCTTCAACGATCGCGATCGCCTCATCCATAATTTTATCGGTATCAATAGGCGATTGTTCGGAAATATTATCAGTGATAGATTCATCTAAAGCTAATGATGGGGCGCTCTCTTCGAGAATATCTCCTTGGTCAGATGGATTTAAATTGGCTTCTACAGGCAGTTGATCGGACTCCATAAAGTTCTCATTGCATCGGGCTCATCTATTTTATACTAATTTCTTATCATCAAGGTTTTGATATTTTAAAGGTCTCCATATTAAGGTAGGCATTGATTTATGAAGCAAATCTAAATAGGTAGTAAAATAATATTTAATTTGCGAAAAATTCTTAATCTCGTAATACAAAAGCTATACATTTAGTCTTGAAAATTTAAGAAATCCTATATAATTTTCATTTACTACTTTAAATAATTTGTTACTGATGAATAAAAATAAGGCTACTATTCTTGTTGTTGATGATACTAGATATAATCTCCAAATCCTTTCAGATATGCTAGCTAATCAAAACTATCATGTGTTAGAAGCAACTAGTGGAAGCATCGCTATTAATCTTGCTCAAGAATACATACCGAAATTAATTTTGCTGGATATTAAAATGCCAGATATGAATGGTTATGAAGTTTGTACTAATTTAAAAAGCAATCCAATAACTCAACAAATTCCGATTATTTTTATTAGTGCTATTGAAGATGTAGAAGAAAAGATTGAAGCTTTTGCAGTTGGGGGCGTTGACTTTATTAACAAGCCATTTCACTTAATAGAAGTACTCGCGAGAGTAGAAACTCATCTACGAATAAGTTCTTTACAAGCACAGCTTTTAGAACAGACTAAACTTTTGGAAATGCAAAATCATAGCTTGCAAAAAGAACTATCGAATTTGACAGGATTTGATTGGGCTTTATATGCAGAATTACAAAAAGCTAATGATTGCGGAGAGTTTATACTTTTCTATCAACCAATTGTTAATTTAAAAACTGATTTAATTACTGGTTTTGAAGCGTTAATTCGATGGCATCATCCAGAAAGAGGAATTGTCTATCCCGATCTATTTGTGCCACTAGTTGAAACAACAGACTTGATTTATCCAATAGGCAGATGGGTGCTTAAGAGTGCTTGCGAACAATTGAGAATTTGGCAACAGCATTTCCCTAATTATATTGATTTGACGATGAGCATAAATGTGTCAACAAAACAGCTTACAGAATTTAATATAGTGGAATTTATTAGTGAGATTTTATTTGATTATAAAATCAAGCCTCATTGCTTAAAGCTAGAAATAACTGAAGGCACAGTGATGGGCGATCGCGAACATACTTTACAAATTTTGTATCAACTTAAAGAGCTAGGAATTCAGTTTTGTATTGATGATTTTGGTACTGGTTATTCATCGCTAAGACGACTCACAGATTTCCCAATTGATATTCTTAAAATAGATCGCTCTTTTATCAATAATGATGAGTGGGTAATTGTTAAAGCTATTGGTTCATTGGCTTTTGTACTGGGTAAAAGTATTGTGGTTGAAGGGATTGAGACTATTGCTCAACTAAACATGCTTAAAAGTTTATTTAGTTCTTCTTTAAGAGATTGCTACGGTCAAGGATATTTGTTTGCTAAGCCGCTTAACTCTGAACTAGCCTTTGAACTTTTGGCAGGTAATCAATCATTTACACTTGACATAGCAACTGGCAATGAGTTGTG
Source organism: Pseudanabaena frigida (assembly GCA_003242085.1). Lineage (GTDB taxonomy): Bacteria > Cyanobacteriota > Cyanobacteriia > Pseudanabaenales > Pseudanabaenaceae > Pseudanabaena > Pseudanabaena frigida. Next base: position 53,112 of record QBML01000001.1, read on the forward strand.
AATGTATTTTGCTTCGCTCAGCCACCGAATCTATAGCAATGAAATAGATAGCTAGGACAAATCAAAACCCAAAATGCAAATAGCGGCACTTCGCGCCGCCATTCGCATTGGATTTTGTGTCCTAAGTCCCCCTTTCATTGCTATAAGGTGGCTGAGCGATGGCGACACCACAAGTTTACACATATTTTTTGGACTTTTAAAAGCCAGAAAGGAAAGACTGAACAAAGACTCCCTTTGATTTCTTTTTGTGTCCTAACAAAACTGGCAGTATCTACAAATCTTCAAGATTGAAGTTCTCAAGCGCGATCGCTAGATGCGTCCAATGTGTACCTCCTTGCAGAAATACAGTATAAGGTTCGCGTAATGGACCATCAGCAGAGAGTTCTAGCGTACTGCCATCAATAAAGGTTCCACCTGCCATAACTAACTGGCTGACATATCCAGGCATTTCGCCAGGGACGGGATCGACATAGGAATCAATAGGTGAGAATCGTTGAAGATTACGACAAAACTCAATTAATTTCTTAGGATCTCCAAGCTGAATTGCTTGAATAATATCGCGTCTTGGTTCCAAGGGAAGTGGTTTTACTTTATAACCTAGCTTATCGAACACATAGGCAGCGAGATGGCTGCTTTTCATCGCTTCACCTACCATCTGCGGTGCAAGGAATAAACCTTGAAATAGAAGTCGATTGAGATCGAAGGTTGCGCCACCTTCACGCCCAATCCCAGGAGCAGTAAGTCTCTGGGCAGCAAGTTCTACATATTCAGCTTTACCTGCTACATATCCCCCAGCAGTGGCGATTGTGCCACCAGGATTCTTGATTAGTGAGCCTGCAATGATATCGGCTCCAACCGCTGTTGGTTCGCGATCGCTAATAAATTCTCCATAACAGTTATCGACAAAACAGACCGTGCTGGGATTTTGCTGTTTTACCAATTTGATGATTTTTTCAATATCTGCGATTGATAAACTTTGCCGCCATGCATAGCCGCACGATCGCTGAATCAAGACCATGCGAGTTTGAGGCTTAACTGCCTTCGCCAAAGCTTCCCAATCGACAGAACCTTCTTTAGTCAGTTCTACTTGGCGGTAGGTAATACCAAAATCTTTGAGCGAACCTGCATAATTAGTTCCCTTACTGTCAGAGGTTAAGGGATAACCAATCACTTCTTCGAGAGTGTCGTAAGGTGCTCCGACAACTGATAAAAGTTCGTCAAGGGGGCGCAAAATACCAAATAGGCAACAGGCGATCGCATGGGTTCCTGAGACAAATTGCACGCGCACGGCTGCAGACTCTGCGCCCATAACCTGTGCAAAGACTCGATCGAGGACATCACGCCCCATATCACCATGCCCGTAGCCAGACACACTAGCAAAATGATGCGCTCCCACACGACAATCTCGAAAAGCTTGTAAAACCCGCTCCAAATTATCTTTTACATGTAAGTCGATTTTGGTAAAAGTTGGTGCGAGTGCTGTAACTGCCTCTGAAACTAGCAGTTTCATTTTGTCAGATGTCATTAGTCTTATTTTTTATCGGTTCACGATCCTACGTGAATTTGATTGATTTTGTCCAGCTAAATACGAAAGGTTTTTCCTGCCAAAGACGGGAAAAACCTTTCGTATGCCTTATCAACCTGCGAAACGCTATAAAGTATAGAGAGAGATAAATACTTTTTTAAAATTCTTGAGGAGAAAGCCTTGCCTACACTTGGGGTAAATATCGATCACATTGCCACGATTCGCCAAGCTCGTCGAGGAGTTGAACCCGATCCCGTTGCTGCCGCAGCGATCGCTGAACTAGCAGGTGCGGATGGGATCACTGTTCATTTGCGCGAAGATCGTCGCCATATCCAAGAACGAGATGTTCGATTACTACGACAAACTATTCGTACGCGGCTGAATCTAGAAATGGCGGCAACACCTGAGATGGTGGCGATCGCCCTTGATGTCAAGCCCGATTACATTACACTCGTACCCGAGCGTCGTGAGGAAATTACTACTGAGGGCGGCTTAAATGTCCAAGCCCAATGCGATCGCTTAGGTAAATTTGTAAATCAATTACAAGGTGCAGGCATACCAGTTAGTTTATTTGTTGATGCTGAAGCAGAACAATTGCAGGCTTCGGCAAGAACTGGCGCAAAGTTTGTGGAATTACATACGGGAACTTATGCCAATGCCAAAGATGAAACGGAGCATAAGCGAGAATTAGAAGTACTAACTAAAGGTGGAGAGTTAGCAATTAGACTAGGGCTAAGGTTAAATTCAGGACATGGTTTAACCTATTGGAATACTAAACCTGTAGCCCAAATTTCAGGAATGGAGGAGTTAAACATCGGGCATAGTATCATCAGCCGTGCTGTGCTTGTCGGTTTAGACCGAGCTATTCGTGAAATGAAAGTACTAATTAACCCATAAAGAAGAGGCGGCATAAAATGCCACCTCTTCTTTATGATGAAATGAATCTCAAAAAATTTTAAGACCGTGGTTTGCTCTCTTCCTGTGAATCCTCTGACGTATGACTTTCAGGACGATTGCCGTTTAAGATTTCTCCTTTTTCTCCATAAGCAGTAGTTACGATCGCTACTTCTAGCTCTTGATTGTCTTTATGCTTGGGTTTATATAAGCCTATCTTCATTCGCTCTTCAATATTCTTGACAACTATATAAAGAATGGGAACGATGAATAAGCTCAAGAGTGTTGCCACGCACATACCGCCCATAACAGCCGTACCGATTGATTGACGCGCGGCGGCTCCTGCACCTGTGGCAATCACAAGCGGAAAAATACCGATAATAGTCGCAAAGGCAGTCATCAGGATTGGACGTAAACGTTGTTGGGCGGCCTCGATCGCAGCTTGGGGAATACTCAAACCCCTCTCTCGCAACTGATTCGCAAACTCCACAATCAAAATCGCGTTTTTGCTTGCCATACCAATCAGCATTACTAAGCCAATTTGGGTATAAACATCATTGGAAAAAATGGGGCTACTGAGACCACGCAATAGAACTGCCAACAAAGCACCCAGCACCGCAAGCGGTACTGTGAGCATGATAATCACAGGATCGAGGTAATTTTCGTATTGAGCAGCAAGTACTAAAAATACAAATACAATTCCCAATCCAAAGATGAAGAAAGCACTGTTACCAGAGCCGATTTCTTCAAGAGATAAGCCCGACCACTCATAGCCAAAGCTCTTAGGCAGAACTTCTTTGGAAATCTTGCTCATGATGTCGATCGCCTGTCCAGAACTAACCCCAGGAGCAGTATTGCCAGTAATCTGCACGGAACGGAACAGATTGTAGTGATTGATGATCGAGGGGCCAACTGTTTGAGTAACCTTTACCAAATTGCTAAGCGGGATAACTACGCCTGTGCTCGATCGCACGTAGAGTTTATTAATGTCATCAGGATTAGAACGGAACTTGGCATCAGCTTGGACATAAACGCGATAAGTCCGACCAAAACTGTTGAAGTCATTTACATATTGCGAACCGAGTAAAGTCTGCAAAGTACTGTAAATATCTTGCAAAGAAACCTTCAAGGCATTGGCTCTGACCCGATCAACCTCTACGGTCAACTGAGGAGTATTGCCGCTAAAGTTCGGACGCAAACCTGACAACATGGGACGACTTGGATCGGGATAAGTACTTGCTCTACCCAATAAAGCACCCATTGTCTGCTCGATCACTGGGAATCCTTGATTAGCCTTATCCTGCAATTGAAACTCAAATCCACCGTAGTTACTTAAGCCCTGAATCGCTGGCGGTGGAAAGGGAACTACAAAAGCTTCTTTAATTGAAATCAATGAGGGCAATAGACCAAATGGCTTTGGGGCAAATCCGCCGATAATGTTATCAGCCGATCTCGCTCGCTCTTTCCAAGGCTTGAGGGTGGAAAATATAATGCCATTATTGGGCGTGTTACCGCTAAAACTAAACCCTGCGATCGCAAAGATATTGGCAATTTCAGGATAGACAGGTTCGCCTTTATCATCTTTACTTCGCATAATCCCTTCAATCTTTTCAAGGACTTTTTCGGTGTAATTAAGAGAGACGCCTTCTGGAGCCTGAACAATCGTAATAAAATATCCCTGATCCTCTTGAGGCAGGAAGCCTTTGGGAACAATCGTGTATACCCAATAGGTTAAGAAAAGTGAGATGGCAAAGAGAATCATCACAATTCCTTTGATTTTCGTTGACTTAGTAACTACCCACTGATAGCGCTGTCTCGTACCATCAATCACCCAATTTACGCGATCGAAAAACCAATTGCCATGGGAATGCTCTTGCTTGAGCAATAGAGCCGCTAAGGTAGGCGAAAGCGTCAAAGCATTAAAAGTGGAAACTGCAATCGAAAAAGCGATTGTCAGCGCAAATTGTTTGTAAAGTTGTCCAGTTGTGCCTGGAAAAAAAGCAACAGGGACAAACACAGCAATAAGAACTAACGAACTGGCAATTACCGCACCTTGCAATTCATTCATTGCGTCGATCGCAGCCTGTATTGGCGATTCGCCTTTTTCTTGAATGCGCCGAGTCACATCCTCAACCACAATAATCGCATCGTCAACTACTAGCCCTGTAGCGAGAGTTAACCCAAATAAAGTCAGGGTATTAATATTAAAATCTAGCAGTTTAATGAAAATGAACGTGCCGATTAGGGAAACAGGAATAGCGATCGCAGGGATGAGCGTAGATCGCCAGTTTTGCAGGAATAAAAAGATAATTACAATTACTAGGGCGATCGCAATTAAGAGTGAAATAAGTACTTCTTCCGAACCAGCTTCAATAAAAGTAGTTGTATCGAAAGCAACCTCATAATTTAACCCTGGTGGAAAACTAGGCTTCAATTCCTCCAGAGCTTTCTTGACTGCATGGGCAACATCCAAGGCATTAGCATCAGGCAACTGTGACACACCTAAACCAATACCTCTAGTTCCGTTAAAACGAAGTGATGAACCATAGTTTTCTGCACCTAACTCCACCCTGCCGACATCACTCAGCTTGATCGGTGAACCATCACTAGCCGTTTTTAGAACAATTTCTGAAAATTCTTCAGTACTTTTGAGTCTTCCTGTTGCTGAAATCGATAGTTGATATTGCTGATCTGGCAAATTGGGCTGTTGTCCGATTTGCCCAACGCCTACCTGCAAGTTTTGCTGCTGAATTGCCGCTACAACGTCCTGAGCAGTCAAGCCTCTTGCCGATAGACGATTGGGGTCAAGCCAAACTCGCATGGCATATTTGCGCTCGCCAAAGATAATGACATTACCAACGCCTTTGACTTTCTTAATTGCGTCAACAATATAAAGATCCGCATAGTTACTTAAATACAGATCGTCATATTCTCCCTTCTCAGAATAAACTCCGATCGCAAATAGAAAACCTGAGGATTCTTTACTAACACGTACTCCAGTTTGTTGAACTGGTCCAGGTAATTGGGACTCCACCGAAGAGACGCGATTTTGGACATCAACGGCAGCGATATCTTTGTTTTTGCCAAGGTCAAAGACTAGATTAAGGGAACTAGTTCCATTATTAGCACTAGTCGAAGTGATATAGCGAACTCCTTCAATTCCATTTAATTCTCTTTCGAGAATATTTGTAACTGTAGACTCTACAACTTCTGCATTTGCACCAACATAGTTAGCCGTAACAGTGACTTTGGGCGGTGTAATTTCAGGATATTGAGCAACAGGCAAAATAAAGATACAAGCTGTTCCCAATAATGTGATCACAACAGAACAGACTGTTGCAAACACGGGTCGTCTGATAAAAAAGTCAGAGATTGATAGCAGCATGGGCAGAGATATAGGAATGAAGTGTTTGAAAAGTAAGCCTAGCCACTGACTGCTGAAATCATCTGTAAGAAGAGCGTAAATCGCTTTTTCTAATTTTTTTCTAATTTTTAGGGATAATGCCGTCAAACAAGAACATCTGCTGAAGAGCTGTGTCACAGCTGATGTAGTTTTTAAGAGAGTGCCATCAAAATATTGGGCAATAATAACACACAAGCAATGATTAAAGCGGCGATCGCCGCAATTAGTACTGCCCCAGCCGCACAATCCTTAGCAATTTTGGCTAATTGATGAAATTCTCGTCCCACAGTCAAATCAACGACTGCCTCCAATGCTGTATTCAGCAACTCTAAGACTAAAACTAAGGCGATCGTCAGACTGATAATCGAGCAAGCAATGGCAGACAATTGAAAATAAATGCTTAAAGATAAAGCGATCGCGCCGATGATTAAATGAATGCGGAAATTTCTTTGTGTTCGAAAAGCATAGCCAACACCTTGCCCAGCATATTTAAAACTAAGTAGCAAATTTGTCGCAATTTGAAAAGAATCACTACGTTGACTAGCATTCTGTTCGGATTTTTCAAACTCATCTATCTGTGTCATTTACTCGGATTTCAAGAAGGCGATTTGACTGAGAAGTACTCTTGGTAGCGATAAATCATTGTTCGTGGATTTTCTTCCAAGCAAACCTTGCTAATTAATTGCCAAGATTTTAGCGTTAGGAAATAAGTTTACCCAAATTACGCACTCAATTACTTAATGTTAGTTCGGGTTAATTAACTTTAAATTATGTACTAAAGATGGAAAAAGTCTTGTAATGCAAAACTGTTTACATCTTTAGTGCTGTGAGTCAGTGCGCATCGTAAATTCACTCTCAGTAACAGTTTAAAAGTATATCAAGCCAAGGAAATTGCTGTAATTAAATGCCTCTGCGACTTCAACATTTCGGTAAGCTCAGCGTATCACTATGCTCAACCAACGTTAGTTGAGCGGAGTCAAATCTATATAACTTGATAGGATTTTGATATTTTTTCTCCGCAAGTACGTAACGGTATCTAAGCTGTTATTGTTGGGGTTTTATCGGGAAAGTTTCACAAATCAGTTTCTCATAAGCTAAAGTGAAATTTGCCGCAACATTAGTTCTTGTTGATTCAGCATTTTTTCTAGACTTTCTTCGTCAGGATGATCCCAGCCAAGCAAATGTAACAATCCATGAGCTGCAAGCCAAGCTAGCTCATAAGTTAATGAATGGTCGCGCTCTTCAGCCTGACGTGTAGCTGTGGTCTGAGAAATAATGATATCACCCCAATAAATTGGCTCAACGTAGCCAGATATCTGCATCGGAATTTCTGGCACAACAGACTCCAAGGCAGCAAATGACAAAACGTCGGTTGGTCGATCTTGCTGACGATATTGCAAATTTAGTTGTTGCATCTTCAAGTCATCAGTAACTAGTAAAGACAGTTCATACTCCCCTTCAGCGATCGCCCCCTCTGATAGAAGATATCTTTCCCAGCTTTCAAACCAATCTTGCCACTGATGCAAGGCGATCGGGTGGCTTTCTGCTATTTCAGAATGGAATTCACAATAAAGATCGATACTCAATGATTTTCAATCCTCAAGTTTTAAAAGGCAATAAATGATAAAAAATTGTATAATTGTGGAACACTTTGACATATATTTAATTTAAAAATAAATCAAGTAGTATAGGAAGAATTACTCATTAGTAGTGTCTGCTTTTGAATAAAATTTTGATAGAGTCTAAAATATAATACTAAGTTAAAATACAAAATATCAACTGATAAAATCCAAACGATCTCGTATTAAGATCCGCATTGACAAATTCGGAAACATCCAAAATATTCGTCAAAGATTGTCGTATAGAAATCATTAAAAAATTTAGTTGACAATTTTATACTTAGGGGATTTTGTTTGGATGCTTTAATGAAAAGCGATCGCTAATCCTAGTAAAGCACCAACCACTCCAAGAACCGTTAAAAACAAATGAAACAAAGATGTGCTGCCTTTCTTTACCATATTGCGCATCGCAAGCTTAACAAAGCTATTTTGCTCTTTAGGATTACTAGCATTTGAAGTTTGGTATTTACCAGCAGCATCAATACTATCTTTTTGGTTGAAGTTAGACTGATGATTTAAATTATCATTCATTGTTTTAGGTTTATGTAATTGACAAAGATATAAACGGTCATTTTCAGACATTTAAATTATATGCAATTTAATCTATTAAATTAGTCTATTTCCTTAAAATATTGCTTAGCCTAATCCCAAAAATTGTATCAGGGTTACATTCTCTTAAAGAAAGTTTATAATCCAAAAACGTTATATCTTATAAAATTGTGAAGTTATCATTTTTAAAGATGATAAGTGTAGAATTAAGTATAAGTAATTTTGCTGTTGTGTAGTACAGTCTGCACAGGCAGAATTTAAATGCCTAACATAGTTAACTCAAGGAGATCATTACTATGGCAGTCGAAAAAGTCAACTCTTCCTCCAGCTTGGCGGAAGTTATCGATCGTATTTTGGATAAGGGCATTGTTATTGATGCATGGGTGAGAGTCTCTTTGGTGGGAATCGAACTATTATCAATTGAAGCTCGTGTTGTTATCGCTTCTGTAGAAACATACCTCAAGTATGCTGAAGCAGTTGGTCTAACGGCATCGGCGGCAGTACCTGCTGCTTAGTAAAATTTGCTATCTAGCTACGCTAGATGCAAATTATTTATTACTAAACAATAGACTATTAGCCTACCGAATTCTTTTCTACCCCCTTCTCACTAAAAGCTATCTTGATCGATTTAGTGTTGATAAAGCAATAGATTTTAGCAGGGTAGTTATACGGTGGGAAGAGGGATTATATATAATATTTGATGTTTGCAAATATTTTGACAAGTAGATATTGAAAAGCGATTTGATAACTTGATTTAGAAAGAGTGAATTGAGGGTACCTTTATGGCTTCGTTAATGCAGGAATTTGCAGAAGCAAGGCAGCGACGGTTGCAGGAAAGAGCAGATTTCTTGGCAGATTGTCAGCTAGCACAGCAAGAGAGGGAAAGGAATTTACGGGAGCAGTCAGAAGCAACTTCGAAGTATTTGGCTCATGCAGAGCAAACACGCCTTGCTTGGGAGCAGGGAAGACAAGCGATCGCTGAGAATGCACTAGCATCAAGGCAAGAAGAAATAAAAGATCGTGCCGAACAAATGTCGCAGTATTTGCAAGATATCAATGTTGCTCGTACCGAACAGGCATTAGAAGATAACGATCGACGCGCTCAAGATGTTAGAACTCGTACTTTTAAAACGCGATCGCAGTTAAAGCACATCCATAAAGCGAGGATCAGGTCAGGGGAAGCCAATCGCTTACAGCGGCAGAGCCTAGTTCAAGAAAGAGCTGCTCTTACACAGATGCAAATAGAAGATCTCGCGAAAACCCGTCTTGCTAATGAAACTCTTGCCGCGCAAGAAAGAGCACAAGAGGTGCAGATCAGATCTGCTGCAACTGCAGAACAAATTCAAGCAATTTCCGAGCAACGCCTCGCTCAGGCAGAGCAGGATGCATCAACTAGAGCTCAAGAATTTAGCGATCGCGCTGTAAATGTTAAAGACTCTCTAGCGCAGATTAACGCTAATCGTTTGGCTGAGAGTGAAGCACAATCACTCAAGCTGAAAGATTTTCGCGCTAATTTAAGTGCCTCGGTTTGGGCAGGCTCGCGCTCTGTAGTGGCAACTCAGGCTACTACTACACCAGCTAAGCCGATTGTTAAGACCACTGCTGATAGCTCTAGCAGCTCTAATAGATCCAAAAAGAAGAGTGCTAAGTCTGAAACTGTTGCCTTACAAACTACAGAACCAGTTATCTCCAAACCAGTTGAGCCAAAGGAAGTTCTTAAAGAAACTCCTAAGGCTACTGGCAAAATCGAACAATTTGTTGTTGACTATGTTGCCCAGTTATCTACAAACTCTAGCTTGTTAGAAGTTGTCAACGATCGCGATACCGTGAGAGATTTACTCGCGCAAGGCGCAAATACTCTTAAAGTCGATCCTTCTGATATCCTTAATACCCTGCTGCAAATGGCAGAAGGCTCAACAACATGACCACAGTTCTCCATGCCAATGCACGTCAGTTTATTAGTACTGACTTTACCAAACAAATAGTCCGCCGAGCATTACGATACCTACAGTCAGGTTTTGCAATTCATTTGCGCGGACCTGCTGGTACTGGAAAAACGACATTGGCAATGCATCTTGCTGGCTTAGTTGGCAGACCGATGGTTTTAATCTATGGAGATGAAGATCTGCGATCGTCTCAACTGATTGGATCTAATTCAGGCTATACCCGTAAAAAAGTTGTTGATAACTATATCCACTCAGTTTTAAAAGTTGAAGATGACCTGCGCCAAAGTTGGACAGATTCGCGCTTAACTCTAGCGGCGAAGGAAGGCTTCACATTAATTTATGACGAGTTCAACCGATCGCGCCCTGAAGTTAATAATGTCTTGCTCAGCGCTCTTGAAGAAAAGCTGATTGTTCTACCTCCTGACAGTTCGCAATCAGAGTATGTGCGCGTGCATCCGATGTTTCGGGCGATTTTTACATCTAATCCTGAAGAGTATGCAGGTGTACATCCTACACAGGATGCACTGCTCGATCGGATGATTACGATTAATATCGGTGAAGCGGATGTAGAGACCGAGAAGCAAATCTTGGTAAATAGAGTTGGTTTAGATCGCACGGAGGCTTTGAAATTAATCAATTTAATTCGTGGTTTTCGCCGTCAAGTACAATGCAGTAAAGCTTCGAGCTTACGAGCTTGTTTGCTGATTGGCAAAATTTGTCACGAGCATGAGATTGCTGTATCTGGGAAAAATGAGGATTTTCGAGATCTCTGTTTTGATGTGCTGATTTCTCGTTATGGTAATGGTGAGCCTGAGTCGGAACTCGGACTTGCTAAATTATTGGATCAAATACCTTAATGTCTCAAGCGATTAAATCTAGCACCAATGGTTCTTCCCTTGCTGATATTCTGGAACGAGTATTAGACAAAGGAATTGTTATTGCAGGTGATATTACAGTGTCGGTTGGCAGTGTAGAGTTACTAAGTATCAGAATTCGTTTGCTAGTTGCCTCCGTAGATAAAGCTAAAGAAATTGGGATTAACTGGTGGGAATCCGATCCTTATTTATCCTCTAGAACTCAGGAATTACTGGCTTCTAATCAACAATTATTAGAGCGCGTCAATCTTTTAGAAAGAGAACTAGCTGCAACTAAACAGTTAACTGATTAAGAAGAGAAGAGTCATAAAAGCGACTCTTCTCTTCTTTTTTTAGTCAAGATTTTGACTGATGTATAAATGTCTTTAGGCAAATTATGGTAGTTACTAGAGCAAATATACTTAGGAATGCTCCATTGATGGCAGTAATTTCTTTTTGAGTTAGCACTAAACTAGCAAAGAGAGCTGTTGCCATACCGCTTCCTCCAAAAAATAGTCCCGTTCCAAACCCTGCCTGACTGGGAGAAACCATCGCTAATGCAAGGGGAATCGTGTTAGTCAAAACTAAACCCAAGGCAATAGAAGCGATCGCACTAACTAGTATCAGATAAATCGCATTTTGACTAATTACTATCATAGTCAGACATCCTGTGATTACTGCTAGTCCAAAACCCATACAAAAAGCTACTTTTTGTCTACCAAAAAGTGAACGCAAAGGCAATGCTGCTAGACCAGCAATTAGCAAGATTCCTGATTGGAAATATTCGCTAGAAAGATAATTAGTTGCCTTAAAAAGGTTATGAGGCAATACATGAAGCAGTAAATTAATTTCAAACCCTGAACCTAGACCTACGATAAAGGGTAATGCATACATAACCAGCGATTTTGTAGTTGATTTCGCAATTGAGACTTCTGGAGTTGTTGCTGTGTTTAGAAGACGGGGCATTGATGACCATAGCAGAACTGAACCAACTAATAGAGCGATCGCTCCTAAAATAAAAGTCATTGATGCCCCAATTTGTTTGAGGATCAGTCCTAATATTGGGCTAGTTGCACTAGCGATCGCTAAAACAAGCGCGAGAACAGCATTAGCTTTTGGCAATTGATTGGTTGGAGCAAATCCTTGGAGTAAGGCGATCGCAGGACCACGAAAGATGATCATGGCAATTACCCAAGCTGTCATTAGCACAGGCACAATCCAGCGCATTTCCTCTGATAATTGCGTTTCGACTAGCCACGAAACGATCACAAAAATTAGTCCCGCACAAGTCACCCCAACGACAATAAGTGGAAATCGACTACCAAATCTACCGAGAATGCGATCGGAAAACCAACCCACAACTGGCTCAACGATCGCCCCAAGCAATCCCTGAAAGATGCCTAGCCATGCCGCTAACTCGACAAATCCAATCCTTGCCAAAATTTTCGGCTGATAAAATCCATAAGCAATCCAACTGAAAGTAATTGCCGCTAATAATGATGCAAGTCCCCAAACCTGTCTCCAAAGAATTTTGTTTGAGGAATTGGTTTGAGCGTTAGTTACAACATTCATTTTGCACTCCAAAGAAAGCCCAATAACTTTAAAAAACCTTGCAAGCAAGGCTTTTTAAAAATTATTTATACCTTGATAATCCAAGCATCACGGGTATCTTTGCTGACGAAAGATGCTGGAATCACATTCAGATTAACTCCCAAGGATTGGAAAGCTGCACGAATTACAGTTGCATGAGAAGCTTCTGTGGAGCCAATACTCGCACCTGCGGTAACTAGATCGGGATTTTTTAGCTTGGCTACTTCACGACCATAGGCGATCGCGGCATCTACTTCTAGGGCAAGGGCAAGCTTAGCAATATTCACATCTGAGTCTAGATTACCTTCGCCTTTTTCAATATAGGGGGTGACGGTTTTGAGATATTCAGTCTTTGAAGCTACAGGCATTCCACCGAGTTGCTTGACGACACCCGTCAATAAGTCACGATGGGCTTTGTGGTCGGTTTGGTTGGCTAGGGCGATCGCCAAAACCGCTTTACCGACATTGCTATCAGTGAGTTTGCCTGCGGCAAAGCCATAGGCCCAGATTGCTTGATGTTCGTAGAACAAGGCATTGTTGAGAATTTTGATGTCATTTACAACATCTCCCTTTAAGGATTTTGCCATGACCTCAGGTACAACTGCGGCGCTAGCAATTCCCACTGCTCCAAATAAGCCAGCTTGGAGCAATTGACGGCGCGAAGCTGAACCAGAAGATTTTTCTGCTCTAGACATGGTTTTTACCAGATAATATATAGTTAAAAATCAGTTAGGGATGCTCAACGAGCATATCTACATAAATCTCTAATTAATTCTTTTCGGCTCATGATTAGCGAGGTAATTTACTACTAGTCATTTCTTCCAGAATAGAATTTATTGGAAAGTGTTTGAGATTTTGCTTTCGTTGATTTGAATAGGAATACGAAGAGGGTCTAATCTTGGATTCATGCGATCGCAAATTGATTAAAACTGACAGTGAGATTAGACTTGATGAAGTTTCGCTCATTAGCCGCATCGCCGAACAGGATCAATCGGCTCTTTCAATACTCTACGATCGCTATGCCAAAGTCATTTATACAATCGCTTATAGAATTCTTAACTCTTCAGAGGAATCCGAAGAGATAGTTCTGGACGTATTTACTCAAGTATGGAGAATTGCCAAAAACTATAATTTCCGAAAAGGGAGAGTAGATACATGGCTGTTTATGCTCACCCGCAGTCGAGCCTTAGATCGCCTACGCACCTATGCAAGATTTAGTAAAGCTATCACGGCTTCTGAAGATGCATTAATGGTTCGTTCCCATACAGATAGCCCTGAGGAAGATGTGCTACTTCAAGAGCGAAGATCTTATATCAATACTTGTCTCGATGAGCTTCCCAGCGAGCAGCGACTAGTTTTAGAACTTGCTTATTTTAGTGGACTTAGCCATAGTGAAATCGCCGCAAAAACTGGTATTTCCCTTGGCACTGTAAAAACTCGCGTCCGCTTAGGTCTAAAAAAATTACGGGAAGCAATCGGCGAAGAATGGTTTAGTTTTTAGGGAATGTTAATCACAACTATCGAAGTTTAAATTTAAGAAGCCAAAGCTAAAAAAAGGATCTAAACTGCATGAATCAAGAAGAACTAAATGACCTATTAGCATTGACTGCCATTGAAGCACTTTCTCCTCAAGAAATTCAGGCAGTCGAAGAAATGGCTGTCGCTTCTCCAGAATTAGAGCGCGAATTAAGATCGCTACGTAATACTACTGCGACTATTGCCTATGCTGAGAAACCTCTAGCAGTGCCTAGTGCTCTCAAACAGAGACTATTCGATCGCATTAAACAAGAAACTGAAGTTTTAGAGTTTATGGCATTGCGATCGGAAGAACTAAAGTGGAAGCCTCATCCCGTAGATGGTTTAGTTATGGCAATAATTAAAATCGATCGTGCTAAAAGAGAGCTATCTGCATTAATTTGCGCGGAGAGAACAGTGCTGTATCCATCGCATCGACATGCTACTGGGGAGGAGATTTTTATGCTGAAAGGTGAGCTAATTAATGGCGGCGTGACTTATAAAGCGGGGGATTATCTCTATTCGGCAGCTAGCTCTGTGCATTCACCATCGGCGATCGCAGGTTGTATGTTCTTTGTAAAAACATCTATAGATGATAAATTTCTTTAAAAAGAAAACTATTTAAAAATTAGTGTCAGCAAAATAATTGCCGAAACTACAAAAATAAAAACAAAAATAAATTGCCTTAAAAGTCTTTCAGTAGATGTAAGGGGAATTAATTCTTTTTTGAGTAATTTACATGGAATCCAGATGTTTCCATATGAATAAAATCCAGCATCTCTGACTATAGTGAATCCCTTGTTTTTATAAAAATCTATCGATTCAAGGGATGATAAAACAAATAATATCCTTTTTCTTTGCGCTATATAAGCAATCTCTGCTTCTTTTATTAGTTTTCCACCTATACCTTTGTACCTATAATCTTGATGGACATATATTCCGTATATTCTAGTTAACTTGGAATTATTGGCAAAAGTTATAAATCCAACTATTTTATTGCTCTGCTCAGCAACTAAAATTGACTCAAAGCGGGGAAACATAGTTTTTCTAGCTTCTGCTTGAGATGTTATAAGAGAGCCAATTTGCTTCTCATTATATTTTCTATTATTAAAATCGTTACTTAATAAAGATAAAGTTTGTAACTCAATAATTGTTTCTATTTCTTCAGGTTTAGCTAGACGGATACTAACTTCCATATTTATTTAGAACTAAGCGCAAAAAATTATATCGCAGCTTACAATTAAATCAGCTTGTCTAAATAAATTACAGAAGCTTGGCTAAATTTGTTGATTAAGCGATAGAGCTACGCATCGTTGAGTTCGTAATTTATGTAGACTTGCGTGATTTAATTTGATCATCAATGCGACGTAAAACTCCGTTGATAAAGCGATATCCGTCCTCACTGCTGTAGCGTTTGGCAAGCTCTACCGCCTCATCGATCGCGACCTTGCTTGCCACACTCATAAACAACATTTCCGCAGTGGCAATTCGCAAAATATCTTTGTCTACTTGAGCAAGGCGATCGATCTGCCAATTAACCAAAGCGCTACTGATGGTTTCATCAATTTGCGATCGCTTACTATTTACGGTTTTAAGAATATCGATCGCATAGTTGCGGACTTCGGCGCGTTGTGACAGTACGAGAGTGACGGGGAAATCGAGGGCTGCGCCGATGTGATTAATTGCATTTTTAGTCAGCTCGATCGCTTCACGCACCATGCCTTCAACAGCTTGGATATCTTGGCGAATGTCACCTGTACGGGTTTCGCTAGCAGATACGCGCTCTTGACCGCGTTGTAACTCAGCGCTAGCTGTTTGTAATAATTCTTTGGTTTCATCGTGCAGCGATCGCACTACTGCCGTGACAATGTCATCTAAGGTTTTTGTTTCTAGCTTTTGAGGTTGGCTAGGTAATTGATTGATACTAAACAGTGCGAGTTCGCGGGCGATGTGGCGGGGTTGCATAGGAGGAGATAAAATTAAGCCAATTGAACATCGTATCATTCTCTTTGCACGATCTTTAATCCCAAAGCACAAAACAGCGTGGCTGTTTTGTGCTTTGAAAACCCTTACTGGGTTTAGTTTTTAATTCACAAAAGTATCGTCACACTTGTGTGAATTGGTATAAATAGGTAGGGTGTAGCACCTTACGCATCACTAAACAACTAACTAAATTTTTAGAAAAAATGACTCAGACTTTTACAGCCACACTTCACCACCAAGGACAAACCTTTACTGTATCTGTACCCGAAGACCAAGCAATTCTTGATGCCGCAATCGCTGCGGGTTTAGATTTGCCATGCTCTTGCTATGCGGGCGTATGCACTACTTGTGCTGCTCAAATTGTGAAGGGGCAAGTCGATCAAAGCCAAGGCATGGGCATCGGTGGCATGGGTGAAGAGCTAGATGCTAAGGGCTATATCCTTCTATGTGTATCGCATCCTAAGTCCGATGTCGAAATCTACACCGACAAAGAGCAAGACGTTTATGCAATTCGGTTTGGACACAGCTCCTAGAATTTAAGCAAGCGGGCGCAATGCGCTCGATTGCTTCAGCGAATCGATTAGCAATATTTTGTTTAGCTTGTTCCCGAAAATTGATGAGGTAATTATCCCATGTCAGTAAATACTCGCGCACAACTCCATCAACAAATTGATAGCTTGCCAGATCACATCATCGAACAAATCGCTAAATTTACTCAAATATTAACCACTAAACAAGAAATCTCAGAATATAGTGATTGGGAAAGTGGTCAATGGCAGGAGTTTTCACTTGCCCAGTTTTTTAGTGAAGATGACGAAATCGAGTATTTCTTGGAAGATGCTCAGGAAGTCTATAAATCATGAAATCGGGAGATATTGTTCTAGTTCGGTTTCCTCAAGCTGACTTAAAGGCAGGAAAGCTCCGACCCGCATTAGTTGTGGCGATCGCGCCTAGTCGTCATTCTGATTTATTGCTTGCTTTAATTTCATCTCGCATACATCAGGCTATTCCCAATTTTGACGACATCATAGATACATCTGATGTTGACTACCTAGTGACAGGACTAAAAATTACATCTGTAATTCGATTAAGCAGATTGGCAACCGTTGAATCATCGGTTATTAGCGCTCATCTTGGAAATATTTCACGGGAAAGATTGAAACGCATCAAAACTAGGTTAATTGATTGGCTGTCCACATAACTTCAAAATATCAGCGATCGCTTTGTGATTGTTTGAATTAGTTTTTAATTTGTTAGGTCTGCCACCTAATGCAAGAGATGCACTCAATCTCAGATTAAGACAATTTCCTTAGCATCAAGCGCAATCGGATAGCTCAAATCTAAGTCGGGGGGATTTTGAGATAGTTCAGAGATTGCTAACCCTTTTACGGGATGAATCCAATCGGCAGCAATTTCGGCTAGGGGTAAAAGCACAAAGGCACGATCGCTCATTCTGGGATGCGGTAATACTAATTCGGGCGTATCGATTTGGCGTTCGCCATAGAGCAGTAAATCTAGATCGAGAGTTCTTGCGCCCCAACGTTCGCGGCGTTCGCGCCCAAAAAACTGCTCTGTATAAAATAATGCTTGCAATAACTGAAACGGATTGAGCATAGTTTTTAAAATTGCACAGCCATTGATGTAGTCAGGCTGTGGCGCAGAATTAGGTAAAGTGATCGCCTTAGTCCGATACCATCGGGAAACCTTAACCACTTCTATCTCAGGATGGGTAGCGAGTTGGGTGATCGCTGCTTGGACAATTTTTTGGGAGTCACCAATTTCACTACTCAGGTTACTACCTAGGGCGATCGCGCAAATCTCTGTCATGAATTTTTATTAATAACAACAAAGACGCTGCATAGCAGCGCCTTTGTTGAATTATACGGGAACCGCTTCACTCGTGCGATAGAGCTTAGCGCCAACTTTGCGTAACTTCTCTTCGATGCGATCGTAGCCGCGATCGAGGTGATGCAAGCCCATGACGGTGGTTTCACCATCAGCAGCTAGTCCTGCGATGACCAAAGCCGCCGAAGCGCGCAAATCCGTTGCCATCACAGGAGCACCCGACAATTGAGGAACGCCTGTAACTACTGCCACATTGTTTTTGAGGCGAATATTAGCACCCATGCGATTAAGTTCGGCAACATGCTGCAAGCGATTTTCAAATACGGTTTCGGTGACTACGCCATTGCCTTCGCAGATGCTGAGTAATGCCATAAATTGCGCTTGCATATCCGTTGGAAAGCCCGGGTAAGGCAAGGTTTCGATATCGACAGCACGATAGCGATCGCCGCCAATTACTGTAATCGTATCTGGGGCATCTATACGCACGGTGACTCCAATATCTTGCAACTTGGAAATTGCGGCGGTGAGGTGTGCGGGAATCACAGGTGACATCGATAGGGTTGAGCGCGTAATCGCGGCAGCGACCATGAAAGTTGCGGCTTCAACGCGATCGGGAATAGCGGTGAAATCAGCAAAATGTAGCTTTTCCACACCATCAATGACGATCGTGCTAGTACCAGCACCTCTAATCTTTGCGCCCATAGCAATGCAGAGATCGGCAAGATCGGTGACTTCAGGCTCCAGTGCAGCATTTTCAATAATTGTTTCCCCTTCAGCAAGCGTTGCCGCCATCATTAAGGTTTCGGTTGCACCGACGCTGGGATAATCTAAATAAATTTTTGCCCCTTGCAAACGTCCATTGCGGCTCTTGGCATAGGCTTGAACGATGCCATGCTCGATCTGTACATCTGCCCCCAAGGCTTGTAAACCACGCACGTGCAATTCTACTGGACGCGCTCCGATCGCGCAGCCACCGGGCAGAGGCATTTTGGCTGAGCCAAGTCTTGCTAATAACGAACCGAGAGCGAAGAAACTAGCTCTCATTTTGCTGACCAGTTCGTAAGGAGCAGAGTTTGTGGTCAAGTTGCTAGTATCGAGATCGAGAACTTCGCCATTGCGCGAAATTTTCACACCGAGAGTTTCGAGAATATCGCCCATGCGTTGCACATCAGCGAGGTTGGGGACATTGCGAATTCGGCAGCCTTCGGATGATAAAAGTGTGCCTGCCATGAGGGCAAGGATCGAGTTTTTTGCACCGCTAATGGTGACGTGACCCGATAGTGGCACTTTGCCTGTAATGCGGAGGACTGGGGCGTTAGGTTCGATTTGTGGCATTTGCGAAGATTCGAGCGTGGTTAGTTCGATTGGCTCAATAATTTGTGAAGCGTTGCCAAGATCCATCGTCGATTGCATAGGCTGTTGTAAATTGGTGGTTGTACCTGCATTGGTTGAACTGGTTGTAGAAACGATCGCCTTGTCCTCCTCACATCAGAATTAGCGTGGTCAAAAGTTTAGCGGAGTATATCCGAAAAACTGTTAACTTTTGTACAGTAAGTGTATGTACTCATTATTAGCGATCGAGTCATATATAGCAATTCGGTAAAAAGGCGTGAAGCCTCATCTTTACTTTCGAGCTTTTGCATAACTCGATCTGTTCATCTGGTTAATAAATCGAACAATCCTTCTGGGACTAATCTCTCTTTAGCAGCGAAATAATCAAGCTTTTGCCATGTTGCGATAATCTCCGAACCATCTGTTTCTCGTCCGATAATTGTTTTCTCTGCATAAAGGTTTTTATCAACAAGTTCGGCATCGTAGATAAATACCACTTCATGACAGCGTTTTCCCTCAAACTCAAACAAGCTTTCTAAAACTCCCAATAGTTTTACGTCAGTGATGTCAGCCCCTATTTCCTCTTTAATTTCTCTAACGATCGCGCTTTGACTCGTTTCCCCAAATTCGATCGAGCCGCCTAAAGGTCTGTAGAATGTTGCACCATTTCGAGGGTCTTCACCCCAAGCTACTAATATGGATTCCTGATATGAACAGACACACATTGCCTTACAGCGAATTTTGTTCATCTTGCTTATTACAGTTTGCGATCGCTCATTTAGTTTCATCAGAACCTATCACACATCATGTCAAAGCCCTATCAAAGTATCCCGATCGCTGAATGTGGTGAGCCATTAGTGACAATTCCCGATCGCATTTTTAAAATCGATCCTCATCCGTATGTTTCATTGGGCGCACCTTATGGCGATCGCTCTCCATTTTTTGTGCGTCAAGGAATTTTAGAGAAATTGCAAAAATCTCAAGCCTATTTACAAACGATTCGTCCCCATTGGCAAATTGCAATTTTTGATGCCTATCGCCCGATTCCTGTGCAGCAGTTTATGGTGGATTATAGTTTTGCTCAGTTAGTCGAAAGTAAGGGCTTAGAAGTTAATGCTCTTTCTGAAGATCAAAAAAATTCACTGATAGCGGAAGTGATGAAGTTTTGGGCGATTCCTAGCCACGATCCCAAAACTCCTCCTCCTCACAGTACGGGTGCAGCGATCGATGTGACTCTCTTTGACGATCAGGGTCAGGAAGTGAATTTAGGTTCTCCAATTGATGAAATTAGCGATCGCTCTTTGCCTAATTATTTTGCTAACTCCATTGATGAGCAAGAGATGGAATTTCATTGCGATCGCCAATTATTAAACCAAGTAATGACCCATAGCGGATTTGCGAGACATCCGAATGAATGGTGGCATTTTTCCTATGGCGATCAACTTTGGGCATGGATTAGTAATGAGAAACAGGCAATTTATGGAGGAGTTGGCTAGTTATGTCTGTACCCAAAAGATAAAGATAGTGCAACGCATTATCTTTATCTTTTAGGAATTTCATTGCTGCGCCACTCCTGAGCGATTACGGATGACCACAACATAAAACTAATCAACGATAGTCCCGAAATTGCGTCAAACCAAATTAATCCATGCATTTTGAGTGACATTGGCACAACCATTGGATAGAGATAGTGTACAGGGCTTGAAATACTAGTAATGGAGTAAATACCTAGCAATAAATACGCTAACCAGAATGAACCTTTTGTATATAGCCAATAGCCCAAAATCCCAATAGGTGTCATCACAATCACGGTAGCGAAGACACCAGTAGATGTGAACCATTCTGGCCCCGAATATTGGCTCAAAAATATGGCGTTATCGGTGTAGTGCAGCCAAGTCGAAACAAGATTAAATATGGCGATCGCTAAAAGAATTCGTTGATTATCAAGTGAGCGATTCATTATGTAATCCTTTTGAATTGATAATGGTCAATAATATTCTTCATAATAGCCTCTCCGTTTATGGTCGGCTTGAATGCTAAATAAAAGTATGATTTCTCTGTAACACCGAGATGATAATTCCTTCATTATAATTATTCTAGTATTCCATCCAGTATTCTCAATAGTCAAAATCTGAGAGGACAGCTATGGCGATTAACATCGAATCATTATTGGAAGACGAGGCAGGTTACCTTCTTGATTACCAAGCCAAAGTTAGCAAAGATCTCTTACATCTGCCTAGTTCCAATTGGATCGATCGCATTTTTACTAATAGCGATCGATCGCCTCAAGTCCTTCGCAGTCTTCAACAACTCTATGGCACTGGCAGATTAGCAAATACGGGTTATCTTTCCATTTTACCTGTGGATCAAGGGATTGAACATTCGGCTGGTGCTTCCTTTGCGCCTAATCCAATTTACTTCGATCCAGAAAATATTGTAAGATTAGCGATCGCCTCAGGATGTAATGCTGTAGCTACAACTTTGGGCGTTTTGGGAATGACCTCGCGCAATTACGCTCACAAAATCCCCTTTATCGTAAAGCTCAATCATAACGAGTTGCTAACTTATCCCAATCAGTTCGATCAAATTATGTTTGCTTCCGTGGAGCAAGCATGGAATTTAGGTGCAGTTGCGGTCGGAGCTACGATTTACTTTGGTTCCGAACACTCTACTCGTCAAATTCAAGAAGTTAGTAAAGCCTTCGCTTTAGCCCATGAGTATGGAATGGCTACTATCCTATGGTGCTATCTTCGCAATAATGCCTTTAAGCAGGATAAAGATTATCACCTCTCAGCCGATCTCACTGGTCAGGCAAATCATTTAGGTGTGACGATTGAAGCTGATATTATCAAGCAAAAATTGCCAGAGAATAACGGTGGCTATAATGTTATCGGTGAAATCAGCAGCTATGGCAAAACTGATAAACGGATCTATTCCGAACTCACTACCGATCACCCTATCGATTTAACACGCTATCAAGTGCTGAATTGCTACTGTGGTCGGGCGAGTTTAATCAACTCTGGCGGCGCATCTGGGAAAAACGACTTAGTGGATGCTGTGCGTGCTGCGGTGATTAACAAGCGAGCAGGCGGTGCGGGTTTAATTTCTGGGCGCAAAACTTTCCAAAAGCCTTTTGAAGAAGGCGTAAAACTCTTTCATGCAATTCAAGATGTCTATCTTTCTGAGGCGGTGGCGATCGCCTAATCCTATAGCGCTCTAAATCCTAAAAGAGAGTTGCGGCGCGAAGCACCACAACTCTCTTTTAGGATTTAACGTGGTGACAATTAAGTTAACTACTTTTCACAAATTGCTTTCTGCAATCCTTACACAAGTAACATTGCTTCCCCCTACGCTGTCCGTTTTTGGATATCTGCTTGGAATAACAATGAGGACATATCATTACTTTCATTACATTATTCAGATTATCGCCCACGGCATCCCTGACATAAGGCTCTAAATATGCCACTAGCAAATCCTCAATCTCCTTAGCCAACAGTTGACGGCGTTGTAGATCTGGGTTGCGGAGAGCTGACAAAATCACGGCATTACTACTATGGACGCATACTTCAGCAATCAAACTTAACTGCAAATCATTTAATAGCGGGTTGCGTTGCTTCAAAATACTAGCCAAAAAGTTAATTGCCTCCTGAGTCATACCTTCATCAATGGATTGAAAGACTTGGCGGTTCGTATAAAACTGGATAAACATTACTCGCGATACAGGATTCTCAAATAGTTGCGAAATAGCTTTTACCAGCAGATCGATCATCTGCCGTAGCGGTAATGAGACTATTGCCTCAACATCAGTCTGCGCCCACATCGCTTTAACCCTCTCCGTATGGCGCAATTCCATTGTGTTGAAAATACTTGCCTTGTCGGGAAAGAATTGGTACAGGGAACCCACGGCTGTACCCGCTTTGGAGGCGATCTGATGTGTAGTTGCGGCTTCATAACCCATCTCGTCAAATACAGCAGCAGCGGCTTCTAGGATTTTTTCAACGCGCTCTTGACCGCGTTTTTGGCTAGGTTGGCGGCGCAAACTATCAGTAGATTTATTGGTTGACAAATACGAATCATTCGTCATATATTCAAAAGCGACAGATTATTCATGATTTTATAAATATATTTTACAAATATTTAACTATATCAAGAGGAGATAGTCATGGCTTCTATGTTACAAGGTGCGCCTTGGTTGACTGCCCATACCTCTATGTTATCAACTAATCAGCCACGCAAAATCTCAGTATATGGTAATGATTATGTAATGTGGAAAGATACTAAGGGCGATATTCATGCTTTGCCAAATGCTTGTCCGCATATGGGAGCGATGCTGTCTGAGGGATGGTGTGAAATAGAGAGTAATGGTAAAAGCGCGATCGCCTGTCCATTCCATGCTTTACGATTTGACGCTTCAGGTTGCACGGTGCTGCCAGATTCCAACAAAAAGACCTTGCCTCTCTTGAATCCATTAGAACTGATAATTCAAGGTGATTTCATCTGGACGTATGGAGGATACGAACCGAAAATAGAAATTCCATCCGTCTTGAATGAGATTGCCAAAAACCATCAGTTTGTCGGTCATACTGGCGATCGCAGCATTGAAACGGATTTGCTGACGATGCTTCTCAATATGCATGATTACAATCATCAAAATGGTACGCATCGGGAGCTATTTCGGATTACAGAAGTGCAATTCCACCAATTTATCGATCGAGGACATCTATCTCATGCTTTCTATGAGATGCCTACCGCTCCCTATAGACTGATGGAAAAAATTAAAAAGCCTGATTTATTCCTTTTACCAACTACCTTAAAAGCACATTTAGAAAATCATTTTCCATCCCTTGTAATTTTTCACGGTGAAACAGATTTTGCTAAAATTACCCAATGCCATCTGTTTGTACCAGAGTCATCAAACTACACGCGCACATACATTTTGATGTTTGCTCAACCGAAGCACCCAATGTTTAAGATACTTGGTAAGACCCTTTTAAATTTTGCTAAGATCGTAGTTGACCAAGATGCTGATATTCTCGGCAAGATTTATCCCAATTCTCTACAGAAAATCAAGCTCAATAATGAAGTGGGTATGGATTGGGTAAAAAGGAATTTTGCAAACTTTCCTAATATCATAGAGCCTAATCTTTCCAAATAAGCGATCGTAAGGAAGGAGGCGCAAAGCTTAGCCTTGCATTGTTTGGGTTTTGTGCACTAAGCAAAAATGATTAAATAAAATCAGATTAACAAAACTGCTGACTAGAAATATTGACGCTGACAGTGTATTGCCCATCGTAGCTATATAGACAATAAAACCCAGAAGAGAGAAACGCCGCTTCACTCTTCTGAGTTTTGCTTTTATATTAAGATTCTCTACTTAGCGTACCAAGCCTTACGCCACTGATTCATTCGATCGATCTCAGCCTGTTGAGAAGTAATGATATCTTTGGCTAATTTAGTAATCTCCGATCGCTTAGATTTTTGGAGTGCGTCATTTGCCATCACCACTGCCCCCTCATGATGTGGAATCATTGCATTGATAAACCGCAAATCAAATTCAGCATCCTTGGCTCCTAAATCTTGGCTCATCATCATGCCTTGCTTTTGTTCGGAACTCATATCCATCATGTGCCCCATTTTGGCATCGTAAGCCATCGGCTTATCGCTAGCAGAGGCATACCATTGCTTGCGCCAAGTCTTTAATTCTTCAATCTCCTTGGTTTGTGCCTGAATAATCTCATCGGCTAGTTTTTTAATCTCAGGACGCTGAGATTTTTGCTGTGCTTCTTTAGCCATTTCGATCGCTCCTTGGTGATGTGGCATCATGCCATCGATAAAGCGAAGATCGAAATCTGCATCGGCTGGGCCTAAATCCATTGCCATACTTCCCATATTGCCCATGTTATGAGGAGTCGGTTTGGTTATCGGTTTAGCAGAAGGTGTAACGGCAGTAGGGGAACTAGAAGCCGATGACTCTGAATTAGTTGAAGGCGAACATGCCGCTAAAGTTGCAGTTGTAATTGAGGCGATCGCGACTAATCCTAGATTATGAAGTAAAACACCGAGCTTGGTATTTGATTTAACGGGGCGTGTAAAATTCATTAGTCTTCAATATGTTACGGCTACGACCATCTTAGGTTAAAGCAAAAAAATGAAATCAGAATGAATTATCTCTATTTACATGGCTTTGCCTCTAGTCCTCAGTCCACCAAAGCAAGATATATGCAGAAAAAGTTTGCCGAACTAGGACTAACTTTGCATGTCCCCGATCTCAACCTCGCGGATTTCTCAAAGGTGACACTCTCCGAGCAACTGGCTTATCTCGATCGCACTTACCTACATCACAACGAGCCGCTATCTGTAATCGGTTCGAGTTTAGGCGGATTTCTTGCCGTTCAACTTGCCGCTCAAAGTTCATTAGTCCAGAAGCTAGTATTATTTGCCCCAGCTTTTGGCTTTAGTCAGAGAATCGGTAATGCCTTAGGCGCAGAGAATGTTATCAAATGGCAACAAGATGGAATTCGTGAGTTTTACAATTATGGGATGAAGCGTAATGTAAATTTACAATTTCAATTCTTTGCTGATGCCCAAAAATATACAGAAGAAAAACTGACGCGATCGCTACCAATACTTATCTTTCACGGTGTTGATGACGAAGTTGTGCCAGCATCTCTGAGTGAAGAATTTGCTAAAAGGCGATCGCAAGTTACTTTAAAATTACTAAACGACGATCACGCCCTTGGGAAAGATCTAGAGAGCATTTGGCAAAACACAAAGCAATTTTTGGCAATTTCCTAGACCTGAGAAGAGTACGTTAAATACCTCTTTTACAAATAGTCATTCCAAAGGGTAGTTACGTCGGATACAAAATATCCGCTAGGATTTTAGAATCAGCAGTTGCATATATAAAAAAGGGTTTTTAAACCGTTGAAAAACATTATCAAAACGCTGCGAGCCGACTTCGCAATCATTTTTGAGCGCGACCCTGCTGCGCGTAACTGGCTAGAAGTGCTGTTATGCTATCCCGGTCTCCATGCGATCGTCTTATATAGATTTGCTCATTGGTTGCATACCCTCAAATTACCTGTGGTTCCCCGCATGATCTCGCAATTTGCTAGGTTCTTGACGGGTATTGAGATTCACCCTGGCGCAAAGATTGGCATGGGTGCGTTTATCGATCATGGTATGGGTGTAGTAATTGGCGAAACCGCGATTATTGGCGAATATGTCTTGATTTATCAAGGCGTTACCCTCGGTGGTACTGGCAAACAATCAGGCAAGCGTCACCCTACCCTCGGCGATAATGTAGTTATTGGAGCTGGAGCAAAGGTTTTAGGCAATATTGAAATTGGTAGCAATTCACGGATTGGTGCTGGCTCCGTAGTTTTGAAATGCGTTCCCCCTGATTGCACCGTGGTTGGCATCCCTGGAAGGATTGTGCATCGTCATGGCGTGAAGGTTTCAGCTCTCGATCACTTTCAAGTTCCCGACCCTGAAGGCGATGTGATCCGATCGCTGATTGGTCGAGTAGAGCAGTTAGAAAGACATGCTGAAGCAAATACTTTACAGCCAATCAATAACTATATTATTGATTCAGAATTGCTTAAGAATGTCCGTCCTCGCCATCTTACGCCTTGCGACCGTATCGATCATTTTGAACATCCTCACGAGTATGAAGGGTTCTCTGAAGGTGGCGGTATTTAATAAAAAAAGACTCGCGATGCGAGTCTTTTTTTATGGAATTTTTGGCAAGCCGCTATAATGCATTCAAAAAAGCAACCTAACGTTCGCGATCACCGGACTTAGATAAAACTGAATAGCAATTACTATACTTCAAGGTTCCGGTGCATCGCCCTTGTTAGCCAGAGCTAGCTAGAATTTGATACTAACCCTTACTCTCTAATTTCCAAATCCAGACCAATTAGTTTGCAAGTACAGAATGCTAAAATCTCAAGAGTAATTATCCCAAATATTGATACAAGTAGAAAATATAGCAGAGGCAACTTTAACGTTACTAAAGCAACGGTCAATCCAAAAATACTAGCAAGAACTACAGCCAGAACCGAATGCTTACGTGGCTTAAGCTTGGTCTTGCAGCTTCGACATTTTAAATGCCAAGGAGTGGGAGCTTGAGCAAATGTCAACAAACTCATTGAGTTTCCACATTTAGGGCATACCAGATTTTTCATTGCTTAAATTAAAATTACTTGCAAAAAATTTCTTATCGCTTTTCAGGCATATCTCAAACAAGAACTTCTCATCACTGGAGAATTAATTGCATTCCATATTATCTTAATCTCCTCAGAGAATGCGGGCTAACTATGTATTAGACGGAAAAATTCTGTCTAATCTGAATATAGGGGATATAGGCTGAATGTCAAATTTCTAGCTAATCACCCAATAGGGGACATTATGCAGAAAAATTCTAGCTATTTACCCTGTGGAGAATGTTATATAGAAAAATTCTGCCTAATCACCCATATGGCATACTAGACCGACAATATCATGTATTATTTAGGCTAGTTGCTTCATAATTTCATTATGCAAACTGAGCCACCACCTCGGAAATTGCTTGATAGAGTCAGGGATCGCATACGGGTTAAGCATTACTCCTACCGCACCGAAGAAACTTATTTGCAGTGGATTAGGCGGTTTATTTTGTTTCATAGCAAGCGCCATCCTAGCGAAATGGGTGGCGATGAAGTCAATGACTTTTTGACCCACTTGACAGTCAAGGAAAGTGAATTGATGTGTCGCTATCATATTCATGAAAGTGGAATCCGAAAATCCATTAAACAGGCTGTAAAATCAGCCAAGATCGAAAAAAGAGTTGGCTGCCATACATTTCGCCATAGCTTCGCCACACATCTATTACAAAATGGCTATGATATCCGTACTGTTCAAGAGTTATTGGGACATAAAGATGTCAAGACAACCAAGATTTATACTCACGTTCTCAATCGCGGCGGTAAAGGCGTAATTAGTCCGCTCGATCGCTAACAATTTCCACAATCACGCGATCGCAATATTGTCAGTCTTTTTATTTGGATTTTTGGACAAGCCGCTATAATTCATTCAAAAAAGCATCTCAAAAACATTCATGCATTATCAAAATCGTCACCGTCGTCAAGGTTTCTGGCATTTTTGGCAAAGACTTGTGCATAAGTTAATCCATAGCCCAGTCTGGCAACGGGCGATCGCTTTGCTAGTAGTAGGTGTATTTTTATTCACCCTAGCTGCCTGTGAGCCAATCCCAGAACCAAATCAATCAAGTGTTGGTAGTACTAATCGCCTTAAAACTGTTTTGAGTCGTGGCAAATTAGTTTGTGGTGTCAGTGGCGAGTTGCCAGGATTTAGCTTTGTTAATAAAGAAGGCAAATATTCAGGACTAGATGTCGATATTTGTCGGGCGATCGCTGCTGCGATATTTGATAATCCTGATGCTGTGCAATTTCGCAATCTCAATGCTAAAGAACGTTTCACCGCATTGCAGTCTGGCGAAATTGATGTACTGAGTCGTAATACCACATGGACATTAAGCCGAGATACTGCCTCACGGTTAGCATTCATGCCTGTGGTGTTCTATGACGGTCAGGGCGTAATGGTGAGAAAGGATAGCAATATTAAGGCAATTACCGATCTCAAGGACGCTGATATTTGCGCTCAGACAGGAACAACGACGGAGCAGAACTTAGCCGATCAAATGCGTAAGCGTAACCTTGCCTACAAGCCCGTAGTTTACGAAGATGTGAATGCAACATTTAATGCCTATCAGTCAGGACGTTGCACCGCAATTACCGCCGATCGCTCCGCCCTTGTAGTGCGTCGTACCCGCCTCGCCGATCCTGATAATCACGTGGTTTTAGATTTTGTGATTTCTAAGGAGCCTTTAGCACCTGCGGTCGGCGATGGTGACTCGAAGTGGGCAGATATTGTCAAGTGGATTATATTTGCAGCGATCGAGGCAGAGGATTTAGATATTTCTTCAGCAAATCTAGCGACTCAATTGCAGAGTAAAAATGCGGAAATTCGTCGATTTTTAGGGATTGATGGCAGTTTGGGTAAGGATACAGGCATCGCCAATGATTTCACAGCACGAGTGGTTAAGCATGTGGGTAACTATGCCGAAATTTACGATCGCAATCTCGGTAAAGATAGTCCATTCAAATTACCACGCGGACAAAACGAACTCTGGAAAAACGGCGGCTTAATGTACGCACCACCATTTCGTTAATTTTAGCCCCTCTCCCTGCGGGAGAGGGGTTGGGGTGATGGCAATTTACCATTAGCCCCTCTCCCACAGGGGAGAGGCGGTTGGGATGAGAGAAATTTACCAGCCGAAAACTGAGGCGATCGCGGGTTGGGCAGAACTAGACCCTTCCGAAACCTCAGCATGATCGGCTTCATCAATCAGTTCTTCAGTACAAAAAGTTGCCTGACTAAATCCTCCGAAACGCTGAACGGTACTAGCTCGCATCCGCACATTCGGTGCAGGAAACCAAAACCGCTCATAGGAACTCATGGAAGGATATTCAGTGATCAGCACAAGGGCATCTTCGTCATCAATTTCATAGTGACCTATTACAGGCATTACTTCCGCGTAACCACGTTCGCGTAACAGCTTACCCTTACGACCTGTCTCATCATCAGGCACTAGCGCAAACACAGTTTCGCCCGAGTGATTTTCTTCATCCTCTTTATCCCACGCCATCGTGCCATCCCATTTGACATAGGCTCCACCGATCGCTGTGGTTGGTTCAACTTCATGCATTTGGCAAATTTCAATCACCTTCGGATCGTCAGCATTGAGCGGATTTACATAAATTTCCGAGCCGCCTTTTTCAGCGCGACGAAAGGCTAGATGATGGGTAGTCCGTTGCGATTTCCACTTGCCTGCACTCTTTTGAAAAAATTCTAAAGCATTCATAATTTCCGCGAAGCTGTTTGATATAGCAATATTTATTTATTCCCATTATGAAACCGATCGCAGGTTTTTCTACGTTGTTGACAGCGAAAAATCTACAATAAAAACAGAGATTGATGAAATAGGGTTGAACAAAAGCTGAGGAATTACCTAAGCATGGATAAAAAGCAGTTTTCTGAGCGTGACATTTGTACCAAATACATCACTCCTGCTCTGGAGCGATCGGGATGGGATATTGCTACGCAGATCCGCGAAGAATTTGCATTGACTAATGGTCGTGTGCTGGTGCGGGGAAATTTACATACCCGTGCTAAAAGCAAGCGTGCTGATTATGTCCTATTCTATAAGCCGAATATTCCGATCGCCATTATTGAAGCCAAGGATAACAACCATGCTATTGGTGATGGGATGCAGCAGGGGCTAGGCTATGGCTCAATGCTCGAAGTTCCTTTTATCTTTAGCTCCAATGGCGATGGCTTTTTATTTCACAACAAAATTGCCCATGATGGCATTATCGAACGAGAACTGAGTCTTGATGAATTTCCTTCTCCCGATCTGCTGTGGGTTTGGTGGTCAGCGCATCGAGGCATGACCGAAGCGCAAAATAGTATCATCACGCAGGATTACTACAGCGATGGGTCTAACAAGACTCCGCGTTACTATCAACTACTGGCGATTAACAAAACGATTGAGGCGATCGCTAAGGGACAAAATCGCCTATTACTAGTAATGGCAACGGGTACGGGTAAGACTTTTACAGCTTTTCAGATTATTTGGCGGCTTTGGAAATCGAAGACGAAGAAGCGAATTTTGTTCTTAGCCGATCGCAATATTTTGGTTGACCAAACGATGGTTAATGACTTCAAACCCTTCGGCTCAGCAATGACTAAAATCCAGAAGCGACAGGTGGATAAGTCCTATGAGATTTATTTGTCGTTGTATCAGGCAGTGACGGGAACTGAGGATATCCAGAATATTTATAAGCAATTTAGTCGTGATTTCTTTGATTTGATTGTGATCGATGAATGTCATCGGGGCAGTGCGGCTGAGGATTCGGCATGGCGGCAAATTCTCGAATATTTTTCGTCAGCGACTCAAATCGGACTAACGGCTACGCCAAAAGAAACCAAAGAAGTTTCTAACATTGATTATTTTGGTGAGCCGCTTTATACCTATTCACTAAGGCAAGGGATTAATGATGGCTTTCTTGCGCCCTATAAGGTGGTGCGGATTGACATTGACAAGGACTTGACGGGCTGGCGACCCGATCGGGGGATGGTCGATAAATATGGCTATGAGATTGAAGATCGGGTTTATAACCAGAAGGATTTTGATAAAAATTTGGTGTTGGAACAGCGCACTAAGTTAGTGGCTAAGAAGATTAGTGAGTTTCTAAAAGCTACTGACCGCTTTGATAAGACGATTGTGTTTTGCGAAAATATTGACCATGCGGAACGGATGCGTCAGGCATTAGTTAATGAAAATCCAGACTTGGCGGCAGATTCACGCTATGTGATGCGAATTACGGGGGATAACGATGAGGGTAAAGCTGAGCTTGACCACTTTATTTTCCCTGAGTCCAAATATCCTGTGATTGCTACGACCTCAAAGCTGATGACGACTGGTGTTGATGCTCAGACTTGTAAGTTGATTGTGTTAGATCAAAGGATTCAGTCGATGACTGAGTTTAAGCAAATCATTGGACGTGGAACTCGGATTAATGAGGATTATGGCAAGTTCTATTTCACAATTATTGATTTTAAAAAGGCGACTGAGCTATTTGCCGATCCTGATTTTGATGGCGATCCTGTACAGATCTATGAGCCAAAGGCTGATGAATCGCCAGTGCCGCCAGATTTGCCAGAGGATGAATTTGTTTACCAAGATGAAGACATAGAAAAAGGTGAGACAAGCTTTCGAGATATAGAAAGTAATTCTCCCTATAACTTTACAGAACCGATCGCTGATTCATCAATCAGGCGCTATGTAGTGGCGAATGTCGAGGTTAAAGTGGCGGCGGAGCGAGTGCAGTATTTTGATGCGAACGGTAAGTTAATTACGGAGTCGCTCAAGGACTATACTCGCAAGGCGATCGCAAAGGATTTTGCATCCTTAGATGACTTCTTGAAATGTTGGAGCAGTGCCGATAAAAAACAGGCGATCGTTGATGAGTTGGCACAAGAGGGTATATTCTTTGAGGCTTTGGCTGATGAGATCGGTCGCGATTGCGATCCTTTTGATTTGCTCTGTCATATTGTTTGGGATATGCCGCCTTTAACTCGTAAGGAGAGAGCGGAACGGGTCAAAAAACGCAACTATTTTACGGAGTATGGCGAGCAAGCTAAACGGGTGCTAGATGCTCTCTTGGATAAATATGCTGATGAAGGAGTTGCCCAAATTGAGGAGAATCAAGTTTTGACGATCGCCCCTTTTAGTCAAATAGGAACCCCGATGGAGATTGTCCGCGCTTTTGGCGGATCAGATAATTATCAAAGGGCTGTGCGTGAGTTAAAGCGATCGCTTTATAGTGCTTAGAGAATCACTTGAAAATATTCTTTATTAGTCGATAGATCTGAGGGGGCTTCTAAACAGCCAACTAAATCTCCTGCTAAGTCTAAGGCACTGAGTTCTCTATCTTCTTCAATTTTATCTATCTGATTTACGGGATTTCTAATAGATTCTTGTGTGAGCAGATAAAATAGAAAGTCATTAACAAATTTCAGGCTTTCAGGAGAAAGTGCGTCAATGTATTGTTTGGCTTGATTTCTAATCTGGATACTGTTCATCTTTATATTCTCCCTTATGCGCTTCTGCATAGCTTTATAATCTCATAGGCATTCTAGTTAGGCAATTATGGCGATCGCAACTTTAATCAAAAGTATTCAGGACATCATGCGTAAGGATGTGGGTGTCGATGGTGACGCTCAGCGTATTAGCCAGATTGTGTGGTTGTTGTTTCTGAAGATTTTTGATGATAAGGAACAGGAGTGGGAATTTACGATTTCTAGCTATAAATCACCATTGCCTGAGCGGTTGCGGTGGTCTAACTGGGCAAAGAATCCTGAAGGGATAACGGGGGAAGAGTTACTGGATTTTGTGAACAATGAGCTTTTTCCTGAGTTGAAAAGGTTGGCGACGGCTGCTGGTGTGTCCCCACATGGAAGGGTTGTGGGTGCGGTGTTTGAGGATGCCTATAACTATATGAAGTCGGGAACTTTGTTGCGGCAGGTGATTAACTGCATTCAGAGTGATGTGGACTTTAACTCATCGGGCGATCGCCATTTGTTTAATGACATCTACGAAAAGATTCTGGCGGATCTGCAATCGGCGGGAAATGCGGGGGAATATTACACGCCTCGCGCTGTGACACAGTTTATGGTGGATATTCTCGATCCGAAGTTGGGTGAAAAGTTGCTTGACCCTGCCTGTGGTACGGCGGGATTTTTGGTGAATGCGATCGAGCATCTCAAGTCGCAGGCAAAGACGGCTGAGGATTTACAAAACTTGCAAAAAAATATCAATGGGGTAGAGAAAAAGCCTTTGCCGCATATGTTGGCGATGACGAATGTGATGTTGCATGGGATTGATGTGCCGACGAATATTCGCCATGACAATACTTTGAAGCGCCCATTACGGGACTACACACCCAAGGATCGGGTGGATATTGTGATTACCAATCCGCCATTTGGAGGCATGGAGGAGGATGGCATTGAGGGCAATTTCCCCAAGAAGTACCAGACTCGCGAGACTGCCGATCTGTTTATGGCTTTGATTATGCATTTACTCAAACCTGAGACGGGACGGGCGGCAGTGGTGTTGCCCGATGGTTTCCTGTTTGGTGAGGGGACAAAAACGAATCTCAAGCGGGAATTGCTAGAGGAGTTTAATCTACATACGATTGTGCGTTTACCCAAGGGCGTATTTAGTCCCTATACGGGCATTAATACGAATATTCTCTTTTTTGAAAAAGGTGAGCCGACTAAGGATATCTGGTTTTTTGCACATCCCTATCCAGAGGGTTACAAGTCCTATTCACGGTCGAAGCCGCTCACAATTGGGGAGTTCGATCGCGAAAAGAGTTGGTGGGGTGGCAAGTCACGCAAGGGGCGCAAGGTGAATGAATATGCGTGGAAGGTGTCGGTTGCCGAGATTGCGGCGCGTAATTATAATCTCGATTGCAAAAATCCCCATGAGGTGATGGTCAATCATGGGGAG
This sequence comes from Pseudanabaena frigida, assembly GCA_003242085.1. Taxonomy (GTDB): domain Bacteria; phylum Cyanobacteriota; class Cyanobacteriia; order Pseudanabaenales; family Pseudanabaenaceae; genus Pseudanabaena; species Pseudanabaena frigida. The sequence continues at coordinate 87,303 of QBML01000001.1, forward strand.
CCTGATGAGTTGATGGCGGAATATTTGGCAATTGCTCAACAAATGAAGGCAGCACAGGATGCGCTAAAGCAAGAACTGGTAAATGCTTTGCAGCGTGGGGGCAGTTAATGGAATCAAATCGAGTTGAGTATAAGCGCGAACTAACCGATGGTTTTGAGCGAGAGGCGATCGCCTTTTTAAATTATCGAGATGGCGGCGTTATTTACATCGGCATTGATAAAGATGGCTCGGTGGTGGGTGTTGCTGATTGCGACGCGGTACAACTGGCGATTAAGGATCGTTTGAAAAATAATATTTTGCCGTCCTGTTTGGGACTATTTGATGTAATTCATGAAGTCCGTGAGGATCGGGACATTATCAAGGTGACTCTGGCTAGTGGCTCAGAGAAGCCCTATTACTTGCGAAAGTATGGAATGTCTGAGAAGGGTTGTTTTGTCAGGATCGGTAGTGCTTCGGAACCGATGTCAGGACGGATGATTGAGGATCTGTTTGCGAGGCGGACTCGTAACTCACTCGGACGGATGCGATCGCCACAGCAAAGCCTTAATTTTGAGCAGTTACGGATTTATTACGAGGAAGCTGGGTTTACGCTAGGCGATCGCTTTGCGGCGAATTTGGAACTGTTAACTGAGGATGGGGCTTATAACTATGCTGCCTATTTGCTGAGCGATCGCAATGGTAATTCGGTTCAGGTGGCGAAGTATCGAGGTTTGGATCGCTATGATTTGATTGATAGTAATGAGTATGGGTACTGCTCTCTGGTTAAGACTTGTAAGCAGGTGCTAGATCGCCTAGAGGTGGAAAATCGCACGGCGACAAGGATTACATCTAAGGAAAGAATCGAGCGGCGGCTATGGGATACGGTGGCGCTACGGGAGGCGGTAATCAATGCGATTATTCACAATGATTTTACTAATGAGGCTGTGCCTAAGTTTGAGATTTTTGACGATCGCTTAGAAATTACATCTGCGGGTTCGATTCCTGAAGGGGTGGCGCGTGAGGAATTTTTTGCTGGCTATTCGATTCCGCGCAATAAGATTTTGATGCGGGTGTTTAAGGATTTGCACATTGTCGAATATCTGGGTTCGGGGATGCCGCGCATTTTGCGGGTTTATCCGAGGGAGTCTTTTATTTTTACGGCTAATTTTATTCGCACGGTGTTTCCAATTTCACAGGAGGCGCTGGCGCTAGAGCAAAAAACGACGGTAAAAACGCTGGTAGAAACGCAGGGTAAAACTCCTGACAAGATTCTCCAAATCCTGAGAGCTAATCCTAAGTTAACTTTGGCTGAGGTGGCTGAGGCGATCGCAAAGTCTCTCAGTGCTGTGGAACGTGCTAGCAGTAAGTTGGTTAAGGCTGGCAAGTTAAAGAGGGTTGGCTCACCGAAAGGGGGATATTGGCAAGTTTTGGAGGATGGAAATGAGTAGAAATATGGACACAGCGACACTTTTAGAAAAATATTTTGATGTTGCTTTTGCTGCACCTGATGGGATTAAGAAGCTCCGCGAGTTGATTTTGTCTTTGGCGATGCAGGGGAAGTTAGTGCCACAAGATGAGGCTGATCAGCCTGCGAGTGAGTTGTTAAAGGAGATTGCGGCGGAGAAAAGTCGGTTGGTGAAGGATGGCAAGATTAAGGCTTCTAAGCCTTTGTCTGAGATTAAGCCTGATGAGGTTCCTTATGATTTGCCGAATGGTTGGGAGTGGGTGAGATTAGGAGATCTAGGAGAAGCCCAAACGGGCGCAACTCCATCTACAAAAGATATTGAAAATTTTGGTGATTTTATTCCATTTATTGGACCAGGTGATATCAAGAACTACAAGATTGATTACTCTGGTCAGGGATTATCTGAGATAGGAGTTAATAAAGGTCGCTTAATTCAAAAAAATTCAATTCTAATGGTTTGTATAGGTGGAAGTATTGGGAAACACGCAATAAACGATAGAGATCTTACCTGCAATCAACAGATTAATACTATTACTCCCTACAACTACGAATTTACAAAATACATATTTTTCGCGATGGGAGAAAAATTTTTTCAAACGATGGTTATTAACCAATCTAGCGGTTCTGCAACACCAATAATCAATAAGCAGAAATGGTCATCGATTCTTACTCCACTTCCACCACTTGCAGAACAACGCCGAATTGTTGCCAAGATTGATGAATTAATGGTGCGATGTGATGAACTGGAAAAGCTAAAAAATGAACGCAATCAAAAACAAATCACCCTCCACAAATCTGCCCTAAATCGCTTATTAACTGCCAAAGATCACAGCGATTTCCAAACCTCATGGCATTTCATCACCCAACATTTCGGCGAACTTTATTCGGTTAAAGAAAATGTGGCGGAACTACGCAAAGCTATACTCCAACTTGCTGTGATGGGTAAGCTAGTCCCTCAAGATCCTAGCGATCAGCCTGCTAGTGAATTGTTAAAGGAAATTGAAAAAGAGAAACAAAAACTAATCAAAGAAGGAAAAATCAAAGATTCTAGACCCTTGCCAGAAATTAAATCTAATGAGATTCCCTACGATTTACCAAAGGGTTGGGAGTGGGTCAGACTACAGGAGGTATTAGATGTTCGAGATGGCACACATGATTCTCCTAAAGATGCCATAGAAGGTGAAAGATACCCACTAATAACAAGCAAAAACTTTACTAACGGCAAAATTGATTTTTCAAATGCAAGACAAATATCTGCTAAAGATTATTTTGAGATTTCAAAACGCTCCAAAGTAGATAGATTAGATATTCTATTTTCAATGATTGGTGGAAATATAGGTAATCAAGTTTTAGTTCAAGATGAATGTGAATTTAGCATTAAAAATGTTGCTTTATTCAAATATTACAATAGAGAGCTTACATACCCTTATTTTTTTAAAAGATATATGGAACAAATAGCTATTTATCTACAACAAAAAGCTACTGGAGGAGCGCAGCCATTTGTATCTTTAGGGTTCTTAAGAAACTTAGTCATGGCACTTCCTCCCATCACTGAACAACATCGCATTGTTGCCAAAATCGATCAACTCATGACCCTTTGCGACGAGCTAGAAAAACAAATTGACGCAGCAGATAGCAAACAGACCAATCTGCTTAACTCCATGATGGCAAAGGTTTAGCTCACAACATAAAAATTTTGTTAGACTACACAACAAAACCCGATCACATTCTTATGAAATCAATCGATCCAACCATTCAGGCAGCTTGGACAAATGAAGCCAAAACTAGACGCGACGCAGTGCGGAATGGCTCTGTGGAAACTATTTCAGGAGATGATGCCCTAGCTCAAGTAAGAAGATTACTAGCTCAATGAAGTATGTAGAAGCTTTAGCGGAATATTCTGATGCAGTGCTTTACGCGCGATCGAGCCAGACTTTATTCTCATATTGGCAGTGATGCATTGTAGCCGAGAAGTTGGATACTGGAAGAATAGGAAATCGATAAACTGAATACCCATTGCAACGAGCTAGAAAAACAAATTGAGGCAGCAGAGAGCAAACAGACCAACCTGCTTAACTCGGTGATGACAAAGGTTTAAACAGCTATATTTGTAAGAAACATCGCAGAAAACCTATGACAAGTTTTGATTATGACCTATTTGTGATTGGAGCGGGTAGTGGTGGACTAGCCGCGTCAAAGCGAGCAGCAGCATTTGGGGCAAAAGTAGCGATCGCAGAAGGTGACTTGGTGGGTGGTACTTGCGTAATTCGGGGTTGCGTACCCAAAAAGTTAATGGTCTATGCATCCCACTTTTCGCACTTCCCCCACGAATCCGCAGGCTATGGCTGGACAATTCCCGCAGGAACTTTTGATTGGACGAAGCTACGCGAGTCAATTCAAACAGAAGTAATGCGCCTCAATAAACTGCACATCAGCTTCTTAGAAAAAACGAATGTCGAGCTAATTTCAGGATTTGCCAAATTTGTAGACGCTCACACAGTAGCCGTCGGCGATCGCCAATTTACCGCCGAGCGCATACTGATCGCCGTAGGTGGAGAAGCCGCAAAGCCAGATCTACCAGGTATGGAGTATGCGATTACTTCCAAAGAAATGTTTTTGCTACCCAAATTTCCGCAGCGCTTTGCTGTTATCGGTGGCGGCTATATCGGCACAGAATTTGCAGGGATTATGCATGGACTAGGGGCAAAAGCAACGCAAATTATTCGCGATCGCTATATTTTGCGAGGATTTGATGAGGATGTCCGCACCAATGTCCAAGAAGGGATGGTAAATCATGGCATTAACTTCCATACATGCATTGATAGCAGTTCGCTCACAATTACCAAAAATAGCGATGACAGCTTAACAATTAATTTCAAAGATGGCAGTGGCAGTCCTCAAAGTCTTGAAGTTGATGCAGTTCTCGCCGCCACAGGTCGTCAGCCCAACCTCGCACCTCTAAACTTAGCGCAAGCAGGCATCGAAATTGTCAATAATGCGATCGCCGTCAAAGAAGATAGCTGCACCAATCAGCCCCATATCTATGCGATCGGCGATTGTACTAATCGAGTCAACTTAACACCCGTAGCGATCGCTGAGGGTCGAGCCTTTGCCGATACCGTTTATGGACATACACCCCGATTTATTAGCCATACCAATATTCCTTCGGCAGTGTTCTCTCAACCCGAAGCTGCCACTGTCGGTTTATCTGAAGAACAGGCAAAAGCTTTATATGGCGATCGGGTAAAAGTTTATAAAACTAAGTTTCGTCCGATGTTCTATAGCCTCGCAGGAGGAGAAGCAAGAACAATGATGAAATTAATCGTCGTTGGTGAAGAAGAACGGGTTTTAGGCTTACATATGGTGGGCAAAGATGCCGCAGAAATCATTCAAGGGATGTCGCTAGTAGTGACGATGGGCGGCTGCAAAAAAGATCTCGACAATACAATGGCAATGCATCCCACCGCAGCAGAAGAATTTGTCACTATGCGTTAAATTTGTTTTTTCTTTGAATACAGCATTCCTAAGTCATTTGTGAGAATCTTGGGCTTCAGCTTCGCTCAGTTAACGGTTATTATTGCTAACTTAGCAAAGCGATGCACTGAACTTGCCAAAGTGTCGAAGCATTTCATGGCTGAGCAAAGTCGAAGCCAGTACCATGAATGATTTAGGATTGCTGTATTCAGAGAAAGAGGTTTGTGAAAACATCCCGATTCTTGACGTGAATTTATTCCAAAAGATTTAATGGGCTTCATTAAAAACTTACCTTTTTTTGCAATAAATCCTATCTTACTGATGGTAGGAATAAGCACTTTAGTTCTATTCTTCTTTAGCAGTCTCAGGCATTCACTATTTCATTCTGGTGCATGGGATTTAGGGATTTTCGATCAAGCAGTTTATTTAATCAGTCAAGGAGTAATACCTAATTCATCTTTTACAGATTTTCATATATTAGGAGACCATGCTGCATTCATACTTTATCCATTGAGCCTGTTATATCGAATTTACCCAGATGTACATTGGCTATTTCTAATTCAGGCAATTGCGCTTTCCTCAGGAGCTATTCCAGTATTTTATCTAGCTCGACAACAAAAATTAAATGACAATTTAGGGCACATATTATCTTTAGTGTATCTTTTGTCTCCATTGATATTCAATGCCAATTTATTTGATTTTCATCCTGATGCGATCGCAGTGCCATCTTTTCTATGGGCAGTGTTATGGGCAAGGTTAGATAAGTTACTACATTTTTGTATTGCTGTAGTGATTGTACTTAGCTGTAAAGCTGTTTTTTCTCTTACTGTAATAGCTATGGGAATATGGTTATTTCTATTTGAAAAAAAGCTTTTAATGGGATCTCTATCAATAGTTGCAGGAATAGTTTGGTTTGTAATTGCGACTAAAATAATTATTCCCGCGATCGGTGGTGAATCAGCTAGCACAGCTCGTCATATCACAAGATATATTTCTCTGGGAAGCTCTTATTCTGAGATATTTACTAATTTTTTCACAAAGCCAAATCTATTCTTTAACAAAGTATTTTCGATTGATAGTTTTACATATTTACTTTTATTATTTGCCCCGTTTATATGGTGTTGGCGTTCTAAAAATTTATCGCCTCTAATAGCTACCATCCCCACTATTACTATGAGCATTTTGTCAGACGATCCAGCACAGAGATACCTAGCAAATCAATATCCTTTACCCATATTGCCATTTTTGATGCTTATAGCAATTTCTAATCTGAGCATTGCAGATCGTCAAAAAAAGTGGAACTTACGATTTATCGTATTTTGGGCTGCTTTAGTATTTATACTAATGTCCCGATTAAATCTCTTTACATGGGAATATTTAGACTCTTTAGATACTTGGAAAGAAAATAATGAAGCGATCGCCTTAGTAAAAGATCAAGGCAGTATTCTTACAACTCATGAAATCGCTCCTCATGTTACACATCGCTTAAAAGTTGAGACTACTCTCATAGGAGATCCTTCAAATTTAGATGACTTTGATTATGTGCTACTAAATGTTAGGTATCCAGGTTTTGGTAGTAACCACGATTATTCCGTAGATTTAGTTGAGAAAGCAAAAAAAATACAGAATTTACAACTTGAATATCAAAAAAATGACGTCTACCTATTTGCTAAGAAATAAGTTATAGAGTTGAAGAAAGTAGATAAATTTAAAAATCTTTAAGATAGCGATCGCTTCTTATTTTTGTATCAAATAAATCTATGTGAAGCATTAATATTGTAAAGAAATATTTAAACATCTCTCTGTCTTAAGAAATATTTATACTTATATCTAGATAAAGATCTTGTAAAGATTTATAAGGAATTTGTGACTATTATCGATCTTTAATAATTTTTTAATTATCCATTATTTCCTTACAGACAAGCCAAATCTAGTCTCTAAATTATTATCTTTTTTAGTCTTGGGATCGCTCGCCGCACAATGATCCCCATTTTTTATGCTTATAATAATTTTATTGCATATCTTGATTTCAAAAGTTTGTCTATCCCATACTTATCTGAACATAAATCTGCAACTAAATCTAATTTTTGGGGAACTATTCATTTATAAATACATTCCACCACACCTGAAAAATCTCCAATCTACAAAAAATTAACTTGTTGATGTGATGAGTTCATTACAATCACAAGACAATTGAACAAAATAATGTATAGCAATCCTAAATGATATGAGAGAGGCTTCAACTACGTAGGCTTCGACTTCGCCCAACCAACCAAGTCAAAGCTTACTGAATCTCAAAAATAATTTTGGACTGCTATAAGTAGACTAAACTCAACCATTTCTATTTAAGATCGTATTTCCAGATTTTTTATAAAAAATATTTAAATTTAACCTTAGTAAGAGTCTAACCAAAATGATTGAATCTATACACTGCCCTAATTGTGGCGCGATCGCTGAGCGACATCATCTATCCTATCTTGCTCAAGTCAAGACCCAATGCGAAAAATGTGACTACCTATTAGTTATCTGCACTCGCAGCGGTCACGTTCTAGAGTCGTATGCTCCAGGGCTACCATCTCCACGAGCAAATAAACCAGTAGCAGTAAGCATTCCTCATCTTTCTCAGCATCCGAACTATAATTCTCGCAACAGAGATATATCCGTTCTAAGTCATTAAGCTGAAATAAGAGGCAATCTGGATTTAGATGCAAACACTTACAATAGAAAATGGCTCTTAGAGATCTGATTCACGAGTTAATCACTTCCCTGAGAGCCAAAAATTTGCTTGATGCTTTTTGGTAGGGCTTAAGTTACGGATTAGCTCAGCCAACATTAGCTATTAGAAATAAACTTATCAATCGATCAGCACAAAAAAAGTTAAAATTCAAAAGCTTTAAGTTATCGACTACCAACAATGTCTTAGAGCAAAAATCGGGGTTTGAAGCGTAACCAACCAGATCGACCAATGACCGATACCCCAAAAAACGACAACTGTTCATTAAGAAACTGAAACATGGCTCCAATCGCCAAACTACTTATTGCCAATCGAGGTGAAATTGCTCTCCGAATCATTCGGACTTGTGAAGAACTAGGAATTCCTACGGTTGCAGTTTATTCTGATATCGATCGCAATTCTTTGCATGTTCAATTAGCTCACGAAGCTGTTTGCATCGGCGATTCACCCAGCAGCAAAAGCTATCTGAATATTCCCAACATTATTTCAGCCGCGATTACTCACAATGCCACCGCCATCCATCCTGGCTATGGTTTTTTGTCGGAAAATGCTCGATTTGCGGAAATCTGTGCCGATCATAATTTAATGTTCGTGGGGCCAAGCCCCCACTCAATTCGCTCGATGGGGGATAAATCTACTGCCAAAAAGACGATGCAAAAGGCAGGTGTACCAACCATTCCTGGTAGTGAAGGCTTGATCGAGTCAGAGGAGCAAGCAATTAAAATTGCCCATGAAATTGGCTATCCTGTGATGATCAAAGCAACCGCAGGTGGTGGCGGTCGGGGGATGCGCTTAGTCACCAATCCTGATGATTTACTGCGCCTGTTACGTGCTGCCCAAGGTGAAGCTGAGGCTGCCTTTGGCAATGGTGGTGTCTATATCGAAAAAGTGATCGAAGAGCCTCGCCACATTGAGGTGCAAATCTTGGCGGATATGCATGGTCATGTAGTGCATTTGGGCGAAAGAGACTGCTCGATCCAACGTCGTCACCAGAAGTTATTAGAAGAAGCGCCTAGTAGTGCCGTCAACCCCAAATTGCGGGAAAGAATGGGTGATGCGGCGGTAAAGGCGGCTAAAGCGATTAATTATCTCGGTGTGGGTACTGTCGAGTTTTTGCTGGATAAATACGGCAAGTTTTATTTCATGGAAATGAATACTCGCATCCAAGTTGAGCATCCTGTAACGGAGATGATCACGGGGATTGACTTGATTGCTGAGCAGTTACGAGTTGCCCAAGGCGAGAAATTACGCTTCCAACAAAAGGATATTGAGATTCGTGGTCATGCGATCGAATGTCGGATCAATGCCGAAGATCCCGATCACAATTTTCGTCCAAATCCCGGTCGCATTAGTGGCTATTTGCCTCCCGGGGGCCCTGGTGTTCGCATGGACTCCCATGTTTATACCGATTATGTGATTCCTCCGTATTACGATTCGCTGATTGCGAAGTTGATTGTTTGGGGCAGCGATCGCAATGCGGCGATTTTACGCATGAAGCGAGCTTTGCGTGAATGTGCGATTACAGGTGTACCAACGACGATTCCTTTTCATCAGAAGGTTTTAGATGATGAGGAATTTAGATTAGGGCATGTGTACACCAACTATGTGCCATTACTGCAAGCGAGACTCGCAGAACAAGAATAAAGAAACATACCCCAGTGGGGTATGTTTCTTAGGCTCGTAATTAGATCTAACAAAAACAACTCTAACGAAGGAGTCTAGAATGCGCCAAAAGACTATTTTTGTTATCTCTTTTTGCGTAATGAGTAGTCTATGCAGCATTACTTTGGCGGATGTCCCTGTCGCCAATGAAGGACAAAAGCAGGGATTCGGTAAACTTATCTTTTCCGCAGACATTGTGCATCTTGATGGTGCAGTTACGGTTACTCGAACTGAAGACTATCAAGTAAAGTGGAACTCTGTACGCTTTCTTCCTGTAGAAAAACGAAAGGACACCTATAGCGAAAGGCGACTGGTGGGCGGAACTAATAATTCCAACAAAAAAAAGAATGTTGTGGCTCTTATCCCCATTTACGCATTCCGAGGGATAAAAAATCCTGCTTTCGAGATTGCTTGGGTCAATGTGAATGGAAAAGCAGCACGATGTTTTCTTTTATTGCCCGAAAGTGATATCAACAAATCAATTGAAATTGCACAGCAAGCCTTCGGAAACAATAAATTATTTTCGACTCAACTCGATCCAAGAGTGCCAACTCTTTTTATCGATGCTGGAACAGTTCAGCCAAATGCTGATATACGAATCGAATATGAAATTAAACCGAGAAGTCGCATTGTTTTTAATTAAGAGGAAGGCGCGCGGCTCGACTCACCAATGTCTTATCTATATTTCCGAAGACTAAAAACAATTCAAAAAAATAGCAGAGCCATTTTTTGAGTCTAAACTTCACTCGATTTAGTTTTACTAACTCCATATATGCGTCAAATCTTGTACATTAATCTGTAAAAACTGACCTAAACTTTGAGCCATATTTTGAGCATTTATGATGGAGTTAGAAACTAGAGGAATCGGACTTTTTCTGTCTGAAATATAGATTTTAATATAGTAAAAAATTCCACCTTTGCCTCCCCTCACCTTAGTAATTTTAATTTCTTGAATATCTATTAATAAAAATCGGTAATTCTGCTTACCAAAAATTGTTTGTACTTCCCAAATTAAAGATTGTTCATTGCGATCAAAAGTTAAACAATGCCATTGCAGTAAAAGATAAGCTAGCAGTATTTCGATCGAAGGAAACAATAAAAGCAAGCATAGAAAAATAGCTGCCTGCCACTGTTGACTCGCAGGATAAATCAACTCTATTTTTCCATCACCAGAATCAACAAACTTATTAAACTTTTCTACCCATGAGGCTAACTCATCAGCCTCCATATTCAGGCTAGGGGACATGCGATCGCTAAATATAGTTACTTCTTTGTCACTGGTTTTTAAAGTAATCCATTGTTCGTTATTCCCTTTCTTCCGTGGAACCAAATGAAAATCAGCTTTAGTAACATTTTGCCATGTAGTTTCTTCAGGCTTTGCATATCCTAAAAAGCGATCGGAAGTTTGTTTACAAATAACTTTTTTGGATGCGTTATGCTCACAGGTTAGAGTCTTTGTTCCAATAGCATAGAGACTGTCATAAGCAATAAAAGGGAAAGAAAGTAATGGAGTTATACAAGCTGAGCCAAAAATACTTAAAAACACAATAATAATGACTTCAGGTTTCCCTTTAATTGTCATTTTTTGATTGTTTTCGGTTTGGACTATGTTGTATTGCATGAGATTCTCTCCCTTAGATTCAACAAAAGATTTAACAAAAAAGCACCCCATCGGGGTGCTTTCTTCATTTAGATATGTGCTGCGCGTTTGTAAGCTTCATCCAAGACTTCGCTGAGCGTTGGGTGAGCGTGAACAATCGTCGCTAACTTCTGCACAGTTTGGCGATCGCGTATCGCTGCCGAAGCCTCATGAATCAAGTCCGAAGCATGGATACCAATGATATGCACGCCCAAAAGTTCGCCCGTATCTTCACGGTAAACAATCTTGGCTAGCCCTTCGGTTTCTCCCTCTGCGATCGCCTTGGAATTGCCCTTAAAGTAAGACTTTGCAGTAGCAACCTTAAAGCCTTCCGCCGCACCCTTTTCCTTTGCCTGTGGTTCGGTCAAGCCGACAAAGCTAACTTCAGGATGGGTGAATGCTGCCGCAGGGATGCTTTGATAATCAACAGTAGTGGGGCGACCAGAAATATTTTCTACCGCCACAATGCCCTGAGCCGAGGCAGCATGAGCCAACATCATCTTGCCCGTCGCATCGCCGATCGCCCAAAGATGAGGAACGGAAGTTGCCATTGTGTCATCCACATCAATGAATCCACGCTGATTAGGCGCGATACCCACACTTTCTAAACCAAGATCCTTAGTAAGCGGAATCCGTCCTGTCGCCACCAGACAAGCATCCACTTCCAGAACTTCCACTACCTTCTTGGTCTTCGCATCGGTCAGTTCAATCTTAACGGGAGAACCTGCGGTAATCTTGGTGGCGAATACACCAGTTCTCGTTTCGATATCGCGAGGTTTGAGAAGTACACGCTCCGCAATCTTGGCAATATCAGGATCGAAGCCAGGCATCAAAATATCTAATGCTTCGATCATCGTTACTTCCGAACCTAGCGCTGTGTAAACATCGGCAAATTCTAGCCCGATGTAACCACTACCAATAATCGCGACCCATTGGGGCAAGGTTTCTAGACGCACAGCCTGATCGCTGGTAAATACGGTTTTGCCGTCGAGTTGAATCCCGCGAGGGACGAATGGCTCGGAACCAGTGGCGAGAATAATATCTTTGGCGGTGTAAGTCTTATCGCCAACGCTAACTTTTTGTGTGCCAGCCACACGACCACGACCTTCTAAAATATCTACGCCTAATCGTTTGAGGCTATTGGTCAAGTCGCCGCGCAATTTCAGTACTAAGTTATCGGCATGACTAGCGATCGCGCCGCGATCGAAATTTACTTCACCCACATCAATGCCTAACGCCTTTAGGTGAGACTTTGCCCGCATTTCGCGCACTCGTCCTGAAGCCGCTAGTAGTGCCTTGGAGGGGATGCAACCACGGTTGACGCAGGTTCCGCCCATTACTCCATCTTCGACGATCGCTGTTTTTAAGCCACAAGCGACGGCATGGAGGGCTGCGCCATGTCCACCAACGCCAGCGCCAATAATGATCAAATCGTAATCAAATTTGTCCGACACCTAATCTTTCTCCAGTAGAATCGATCTACTATTTTTGCATCGTTTGGGTATCGCTATATTAGCTAACGCTGATTAGCTACCATAGCAATGCAAGTTTTGCTGTAAAGTATCAATTACAGCTAAAATTTGGTAACCTGAAAATACTAGTTGGGTCTAGACGAGCTATAAGCCTTGTTACAAAAAACGCTTTGACAAGAACAATCGATCATCATAGTAGGTAGCTCAATCAAGTTTGTAGCAGAATTTGAGAGTAGGAATTGACAAAATGATTATTCACGTAAAGTTGAGGATTACTCAGTATTAGGTATTCCTGAATATTGGATTACCAATTATTTAGGTTTGGGTGGGATTCGACATATAGGTAAACTTAAGCAACCCAAACTTTCAATCTATACGTTGGGAGATGGAGAGTATGAAATTAATTTGTTTCGTGGTAATGATGCAATCGCTTCGCCCACATTTCCAAATTTGAAATTAACTGCTGTAAAAATTCTGAATGCAATAATATAATATTTTAAAAATTAGCCAAACTAAAATCAAAAAGTAACTGCAACAAATCAAGGAGTACTATATTGAAAGATAAATATATTTCACCTTCGTTTCAAGCTAGTGCTTTTCATTGTTCAAGCTGTCATGTTTTTGCTAAACAAGATTGGTTTTACATGAAAGGTGCACAGCTTGCTAATGGGTATGGTTTACAATTTCAGGATGATAGATTTTCTATTTCACGTTGTGAACATTGTGGATTTCCAACAATCTGGCATAATGATTTAATCATATTTCCTCTTAACCTTACTGCTGAAAGTCCAAGCGATGATCTACCCGAAGAAATAAAAAAAGATTATGAGGAAGCAAGATTAATTTTTAACTTTTCCCCAAGAGGTTCTGCTGCTTTATTAAGATTAAGTATTCAGAAATTGTGTATTCATCTTGGTCAATCTGGGAAAAACATAAGTGAAGATATTAAAGCTCTAGTAAAACAAGGTTTACCACCTAAAGTACAGGAAGCATTAGATATTGTAAGGGTTATTGGAAATGAAGCTGTTCACCCAGGAGTTATGGATTTAAATGATGACAGAAATACTGCTAGCCAACTTTTTAAACTAGTTAATTTTATTACATATAAAATGATAACTGAACCCGCAGAAATTGATGAAATATATAATCAACTTCCTCAAGAAAAACTTGAAGCAATTAAGAGAAGAGACAATTAACTATTTATTTTTATAAAGAATTTCTAGTTATACAAATTTGATTTTGTAGTTATAACTTTTTGCATGTCAACAATATGGCAATCAATTTTTTTTGATTAATATATTTGCGCCTTTTTTACTGTTATAAAATGGTCGTTTAATTGCTCATTGTACATTAGTTAATTGTTTCTAAGGCTATAAAGAATTGCCTGTAAAGACTATTCTTTATAGGCACACGATAATAATAAATAATAGTCGATATCGATATTATGTATATCAAAATTAACATTCTCACTGATAAGCAAGCGACACAACTTTATGATCTTTACCAGCATAAGTGGTGGACAAAAGGAAGAACATTAGATGATGTTCACAAGATGTTAATTAACTCCGATTATATATTCGGAATTTGTGAATCACATTCTCAGAAACTTGTGGCATTTGCGCATGTTGTTAGCGATCGCACCTATAGAGCGATCATCTATGATGTCATTGTGGCAGCAAATCATCGACATCAAGGGCTAGGCTCATTACTTATTGAGCAAATTGTGTCACATCCTGAAATATCACAGATTGAGTGTGTTCAACTATGTTGCTTGCCAGAGACGATACCTTTTTATCAAAAATTTGGGTTTGACAAACCTAAAACATATTTGTTAGCGCGCCAAAGAGTAGAAAAAAGTTAGGATATTTTTTTGATTACTCATCGCTTTTACTCTTCCAAATGACCTCTGTTTAGATCGAGTTGAGTTTGAAGATTTAAATCTTTCTCCATAACTTTAATCAAATTAAGAAAAGACAACTATGCTACCAATAACAACTTTTCAAAATATCGAAAAAAGCTTAAAGCAACTACCTGATTCTTTGCAAATTGAGGTACTGCATTATATTGAATTTCTCAAGAGTAAATATGTAAAGCAAATTGATAGTAAAAATCAATCTCTTGATCGAGCCAGTATAGAAACTCTAGAATATAAAAAAGTCAAAAAGCGTGATGGCTTTGGCATTTGGCAGGGTCAAATAACAATGTCAGAAGATTTTGATGCGCCAATGGAAGAATTTGAGGAGTATATGTAAATATGGATGTACTGTTAGATACACATGCATTCATTTGGTATATCGAAGGCAACACAAGCCTGACACAAAAAGCTAGAGAGACCATTGAATTTTCTGCGGATAATGTCTATTTGAGTATCATTAGCCTTTGGGAAATTGCAATTAAAACTGGCAAAAACAAGCTTACTATGCAAAATGAATATGATGATTTGTTAGATGTTCTAAATTCATTGAATATTGAGATTTTACCAATTACCTTTGCCGACACGCAAATCTATAAAAATCTTCCTTTGCATCATGGCGATCCATTTGATCGCATGATCATTTCTCAAGCAATAAATAACAATTTAACGATTATCGGCTGCGATCGCGCTTTTAATGATTATTCGGTGCAAATGTTGTGGTCATAAATCAGTCTGTATTTGATACGGCTATATGTCCCCTTACCCAATCAATTCGAGAGATGGCAAAGCGACATTAGCTTTTATCGATGCGGTATTGAGCTTATTTTTGAAGATGCTCCTAGCTTAAAAAAAATTGGGATGAAAGGTTTGATTTTAACTACTCATCTGCGCTCTATGCTCTAACTGCTGACTATCCAGATACGAATTTCCCTGAAGCATAGGAATTTGAACGAGATATTGAATCAATTTTGCATAAAAGATTTAGGCAATAGCAAACTTTTTTAGCTTTATGACATCACAAAAAAATAAAGAGATTGTTCTCAATTTCTACCAATCATTTGATAATCGCAAAATGGATGAGGCAATGGAGCTTTTATCCTCGGATTTTGTTGCTCATCTGGCTGGAATAACCCAACCATTGAATGCCGAAGAATTTAAACAATTTGGCATGAACTTTTACTTAGCCTTTAGCCAAGGCAAACATATTTTCGATGAGATAATCACAGCAGAGGATAAGGTTATAACTTGCGGTACTTTCATCGCTACCCACTCAGGAAACTTTCAAGGATTACCAGCAACAGGCAAGCAGATCGTACTTTCCATCATGCACATCGATCGCATTGAGAATGGCAAAATAGTCGAGCATTGGGGGCAGGGCGATGCAATGGGTCTCATGCAACAGCTTGGAATTCTATTCATACCAAGTCCCAAACTACTGCTACTTATCCTCAAAGGTTTTATCTCTAAACTATTTAGTAAATCTGCATGAATATTTCCAAAGATCTGTTAAACATTACCTCATGGATGGCAGGTGAATTTAGCAACCGTGAACAATCGCTAGATCAACCTGTTTGGTTTGTGAACTTAGTCTGGTGGCAGCGTCCTATCCCATTTAACGTTTTAGGCAGCATTGCCATCTTTGCCGAACAAGCCAATGCCCTAATCCTCGATCGCCCCTATCGTCAGCGTATTTTGCAATTTGTGGAAAATGACGGCAAAATTCAAGTGAAATATTGGGGATTTAAAGATCCTGCTGCATGGTCTGGGGCTGGACGCGATCGCGATCGGCTCAATCAGATCGCGATTAATGACATCGAACCTCTCGCTGGTTGTTTACTAGATGTCTCATTTGCCAATGGTCGCTACAAAGCCGAAATGCCTAAAGATGCCAAATGTTGTTTTCAATATTTAAACGAATCGCGCCAAGTTGTTTTAGGTTTTGAGGTGAGCGCTGATGAATTTTGGAGTGGCGATCGGGGAGTCGATCCTGAGACAGGTTCGGCAATTTGGGGCGCAATTATGGACTTTTACAAATTCAAAAAAATTCAAGATTTTAGCCAAGAGTTTCAACTGAACTCAGCTACTAAATATTGATTGGCTGCGATCGCAATTACCGTACTTACCGAATCGTGACGATTAGTGACATAATATATTGGAAAACTTAGAACAAGACTGATACTGCTATGTCAGACGGAAAAGGATTTGGCTTTGGTTTAGGCAAAATGAAAGAAGCCTTCCAAAAAGCGCAGCAAATTCAAGAAGGTGCGAAAAAGCTACAAGAAGAATTAGACGAACTGCGTCTAACTGGTAAATCTCCCAATGGCTTAGTGAAAATTACTCTAAGCGGAAACCAAGAACCTCAAGACGTAGAAATTGCTCCTGAAGCTTTGAATGAAGATGCAGAAGTTTTAGCAGACTTGGTACTCGCAGCGCTAAAAGATGCTTATCAGCTTTCTACTGGCACGATGAAGCAAAAAATGGAAGATCTAACTGGTGGCTTAGGTTTACCTGCAGGTTTCTAAATAATCAAGAAGCGTACAATTCGCCCATCTTGATCGCTAATGATTGCTAACAATAATTTTCTAAATAATTAATAGGGGCGCGAAGCGCCCCTATTAATTACTAACAGTAATTGGTATTTTTGAGATATGAATAATCCAGCATTGCGTGTACAGCGCCGTAATCAACCAGCAGCAATTATCCCAACTGAGCAGCAAGCATCTATTCTTGATTGGCTTGAGTCTACTGGTCGCCTAATCGCAAGAGAAGGAACAGAATCCAGCTTAAAATTTGATGATGAAGCTGAAGAACTAAGCGAATTGATGTTAGGTGATGATCCTAGCTATATTGATGATGATGATGATGATGATGATGATGATGATGTTGACTAAGACAATATAAAGTAAGTACTGAGAGTACTTACTTTATATTGTCTTGATTGGAAGCCTTTATGACCAAAAAACAGAAATTTCCACATCTGGTCGGTTCAAAATGGACTGCCATGCAAGAAACCTTTGGTTGGCGACATTTTGTAGTTGTAAATCGCAAAAATGAGGGGGAGCTGGTTTTTGCAGAAATCAAAGCAGCATGTGATGATTCCGTCAGGTTTTGGCTAAATGCTAAGGCACTCAAGCGACCCTCGCTATGGAGCCCTGGATGGAAAACACTCCAAGAAATGTAAAAAGCCTCCAAATTTCTGGAGGCTTTTTACATTTTAGGCAGTAGTTGCATAAGCCTTAATATTCATTAGTTTCAGAAAGCGATCAAAATTAAAGTGCTTAGCCATCATGTCGCAAATACTCGTCACCTTAATCCCTTCGTGGAGACGCACTTGACCTAGGCTGCCTTCAATGATACTCACTGTGCTAAGAGTATCTTTACTTACAGAAAGAATAGGAACACCTAACTCCATCGCTTTATGGGCGACATCCTCACTAATAAATGGGCGACCCGTCAAAATCAGGCAATTGGTAGAAGTTTCAAGAGCCGCAAACTGGAGGTCAATCCTGCTACTGCCTGTAACGACAGCTTTGTTATACGACTTGCGGAAATAACTTTGCGCTGAGTTAACATCCATTGCGCCAATTTTTAACTCCTCGACCATTACTTTGCTTAAGTCAATATTTTCAGGACAACAAAGAATAGTCGCACCTAATTGCTCAATTATTTCTGCTACGCTGACACTCCGCAAAGTTCGGTTCTCAGGCATGATAGCTAATACGGGAATACCTTGATTTTCAAGATAGGGATGTAATATCTCAAGCGTGGTCTCATACTGCTCTTCAGGAATGTCATTTATTACAACACCTAGTAAGCGATCGCCAAAGCGCCGTTTTGCCATCAAAATATGATCGACAACTAACAGAGAGCCAAAGCGCATTACTAATAAGATTGGTGCATCTAGATGATCGGCCATTTCTTCTAGTGATAGTCCGAAAATTGCTCCCTCAGCAGTATTTGCTGGTGCTTCTAGGAGCACGAGATCACCTTCTATTAATTTTTTATATTCCTCTAACTTGGTACTGTATTCAGCCTTATCTTCACCAGATAGACGACGTTGGAGGGCAGCTCGGTCGAGATTGAGTAAGGTAGGTCGTAGTAATGATTGCGGCAAATTTAGCGTTTGCTTAATAAAATCTACATCAGCCTCAATACGTTCGGCTGATTCAGGTAATTCTTTAGTAGTAAAAGTGCCAATTGGTTTACCGTAGCCAATTTTGTAACCCTTGGCTTGCAAATGATATGTTAATCCCAAAATTGCTGCTGACTTTCCACTACCCGATCTGGTGGAACCAATCAACAAATGCTTAGCCTGTGGCACGTCTTGCCCTCTAAATTATTACAAATCTTACAAGACTGCATTAAAGTCTAAATCCTGTTTGGTTATTGTAACTGATGGACTGTAACAGATGGTTTTTGCTACAAGCTAATTCTGCATACTATTTATGCATTCTTTGCAATATCGATAAATACATCTGAAATGTATCTGAGTTAAATCTTTTTATTGATTGAAATAGAGATCGCAACTAGTGAAAAATTAACGATCTGCGGATTATTTTTATTATTTTTTATATCGGAAAATTGCATCACTAACTTGACAGGCATCGATAATTTCTTTAGGGTCGTGAACTCGCAAAATATCTGCTCCACCTGCAATACAAGCACTACAGGCAGCAATCGTCCCAAATAAGCGATCGCTTGGTTCGTAGCGATCGCAGAGTTTCCCTATGAAACTTTTACGCGATACACCTAATAGCAAAGGCGATCCAATCTCTTGAAAAGCACGTAAATTTTGGAGAATTTCCAGATTATGTTCGAGAGTTTTGCCAAAGCCGATACCAGGATCGATCGCAATTAAATGTTTGGGAATGCCGCAAGACTTGGCAACAGAAATGGCATCAGCAAGGAACCGTTTGATGTCTTTCACAACATCGCGATATTGGGGATTTAGCTGCATTGTACGCGGTTCGCCTTGCATATGCATCAAAAAAATTGGCACTTGCAGCTTTCCTGCAAGGGGCAGCATATCAGGATCGAACCTTCCTGCTGAAACATCATTGAGCATATCGGCTCCCACCGCGATCGCTGCTTTAGCGACACTTGCTTTCATCGTATCGACAGAAATTGGCAAATTTGGATATGTCTCACGTATTGCCTCAATAATTGGCAAAATGCGATCGCATTCTTCTTGGGCGCTCACAGGCTGAGCATTTGGCTTTGTCGATTCGCCGCCGATATCGAGAATGTCGATGTATGGGAACATCTCAGTAACTTTTTTGAGTGCTGCATCGTGCGTGTTAAATTGCCCGCCATCGCTAAAGCTATCGGGCGTAACATTCAAAACACCCATCAAATAAGTGCGATCGCCCCAGATAAATTGGCGATCGCGAATTATCCAGCGATCTTTTGTAGCAGGCTTAGTTATGCTTGGTTTCAATGTATACACCTCAGACCTTGATTTACAGAGCTTTGCGCTCAAACAACTCGCAATATTTTTGGTTGTTAAAAGTGTCTTAAAACAGCACTCTTAACAACCAAAAATATTGTTTTTTCACTCAGCGCAAAGCGCTATAAACAGTAAAGAGGTGCAAAGCGCCCCATACTTAAATTTCCGAAAGCACTTGGGCAGGATGCAATTCGGCTTTAACCGCAAGATAAATTTTCTCGATTTTACCCTCTGCATCAATCACAAAGGTATTACGGAAGATACCTAAATACTCTTTACCCATCATTTTCTTTTTACCATAGCTCTCGTAGGCTGTGGCAACTTGAGCATCCACATCACAAAGCAGCGGAAAGGGTAAATCAAACTTTTCTACAAATTTGAGATGGGACTTAGCATCATCAGTACTAACACCAAAAATCAATGTATTTTTTTCTTGAAATTGAGCGTAGTTATCGCGAAATCCACAGGCTTCTTTAGTACATCCAGGCGTATTGTCACGGGGATAAAAATACAAAACGACACGCTTTCCCTTGAGACTTGAGAGTGTCACGATGTTGCCATAAGTATCGGGCAAGCTAAATTCTGGGGCGAGATCGCCAACATTCAAAGCCATAAAGTAATCTTTGTAATTGATGATTTGCTAGAGCATATTAACTTGAGATCGGTTTACAACGCATGAACTTGCGATACCAAAAAGCACAATGGTGACTAAAGTACTTTCTTCCTTTTAAGTAGATGGACGCAATTAAAAAACTTGTGGCGCACGCACAGCTTATGCCACAAGTTTTTGCTCTGATTTTTAATTATGCTCAGCTACATAAAGCCTAAACAGGCTTTATGTAGTACAAGAAATTTTTTAAAAGTGCTGCAAAGCAACACTTTTAAAAAATTTCTTGGGTTTTGAGAAAGTGCAAAGCGCTGTATGTAGCTATGTAAGTTTAGCTTAGGACATAAAACCCAAATCGAATAAAGGCGGCGCTTCGCGCCGCCTTTATTCGATTTATCTTGCATCGCTATATGGAGGCAAGAATCGCGATCGCGATAAACGCATTAAAATTTTAAAATCGGGAAGAGGTTACAAAAACAGAGCTTTGTGTAATGATCTTTGGCAGTTGATTGCAAAAACCTGTGAATTCTTGGCTAAATTTGTTGCAACAGCATCGCATTATTGCGGTTATTCGTGCGGATAACGCAGGCATTGCGAGAGAGATGGCACTTGCCGCAGCCGCAGGTGGAATTAAGCTACTTGAGATTGCTTGGAATACGGATCGCGCTGAATCGCTCATCCCAAAATTGCAGCAGGAGTTACCTGATTGTAAAATTGGTACAGGTACAGTTTTGGATATGGATAGTGCTGAGCGAGCGATCGCTTGTGGTTGTAGTTTTTTGTTTACACCTCATACCAATCCCGAACTCATTGCCAAAGGCACAGAAAATAATATTCCTGTAGTTGCAGGTGCACTCACACCTACGGAAATCGTTACTGCATGGCAGGCTGGAGCAGCGGCTGTCAAAGTTTTTCCAATTAAAGTGATTGGTGGCGTTGACTATTTAAAGTGTCTGCAACCAATACTACGAGACATTCCGCTAATTCCCACTGGTGGGATTACGATTCAAAATGCAGATCAATTTCTAGCAGCAGGGGCGATCGCCGTTGGGATATCTAGTCATTTATTTTCCCCAGAAGCGATCGCTGAGGATGACTGGACGACGATTATTTCGCGATCGCAGACATTGATTCAAAAAGTTCAACCATTTCAAAATCAATAGCGTGTTGTGCTTAGCACGTGACACGCCAAAAGTAATTTATGCAATATGCAGCATTAGGTTTAGATGTCGGCAGAAAGCGCATCGGCGTAGCGGGATGCGATCGCCTTGGTATATCAGTACATGGCATTACGACAATTATTCGCAAGTCTTGGCAAGAGGATATGGCGCAGTTACAAGCCTTAATTGAAGAGCGCAATATCGATACACTGGTGATGGGATTGCCCTATAACATGGATGGTTCGCTAGGCTATCAAGCAAAACATGTCCAAAAATTTGCCCACAGCGCTTCTAAACAGTTGGGCATGATTTTAGAATTTGTGGATGAGCGTTTGACCTCCTACGAAGCTGAGGAAATGATGCGATCGCAAGGCATTTCCACAAGACACAACAAAGAAATGATCGACCGCAAAGCTGCTGCGCTAATCTTGCAACAATGGTTAGCCCTTAAGCGTCAAGCTTAGAAAATAGAGATGACGCTTCGCATCATCTCTATTTTCTAAATATGTCCCCTTTGCTGTCATAATGCTTAAAAGCGCCAAAAGCCTTATACAAGAGGGTTTCTCTGAGCTAGTAGTGCTATAGGATACAAAACAGCAATCTATGGAAGGATCGACGATCGTACTTACGGATGACGCAGGTAAGAACTTGCCTTGCACTATCGAAACCACATTTAAAGTGGACAGCACTGAATATATGTTGCTGCAACCAGTTGACTATTCTGTGCAAATCTTTGCATGGCAGGAAACTGATGACGAGGAAGAAACTGAATTAGTTGATGTCACCGAAGAAGAAATCGATTTGATTTTTTCAACTGCTCAGGCCGTTTTAGCAGAACAGAATCTCTCTTTACGGCGCTCAGCTTACACGTTGACAGTTGAGGGGGAACTGCCTGAACCGACGGAAGAAGATATCATCGAGATTGACACCGAAGAAGACGGTAATTGTGGCGAATTCCAAGAATTAGCACACTTCTACTATGAAGAACAAGCTTTTTCCGTATTTACAGCCCTCGATCCTTTGATGTTTATCGCCAAAGTAGGAGATAGCGGTCTACCTGAGATCCTTTCACCCGTGGAAATGGCAGCACTAGAGCCTTATGTGGAGCAATATTTAGACCATGTCCTCAGCACAGAAGATGCCGAAGAAGAGTTCTAATTGGCTGTTTTATGGTGTTGGTGTTCCATTAACGATCTTATTGACTGGTTTAGCCAGTAGTTCTTGGTGGATCTGGGCAAGTGCAGCACCTAATAATTTTGGGGCAAAAATTCGGTTAACTATATCGGATGGGACACCAACTCAGGCGATCGCCCAAGAGTTAGAGTCAGCAGGCGTAATCCGCTCGAGCTTAGCCTTGCGTCTATGGGTTCAGTGGCAGTCTCTTCGTGGCAATGAGACAGTAGCTTTGCGATCTGGTACGTATGACTTTGCCACCAATCAATCGTTGCAAGAAGTTGTTGCTCAAATTCAAACAGCTAAATCTTCAGAGGTTCGATTTACGATTCCTGAAGGTTGGTCGATCGCGCAGATGGCAGATCTATTTGAGAAGCAGGGATTTTTTACAGCTAAAGATTTTGTAGCGGCAACTCAACGGACTAGTCCAAGACGACGTACTTGGCTTCCTGATGATGTTCCAAGTCTGGAAGGATTTTTATTTCCCGATACCTATCAAATACTGCCATCGGAAGCGACTCCCGATCGCATCATTGATTTGATGCTCGATCGCTTTGAGCAAGTGGCTTTGCCTGTTTATCAAGAGAACCAGTCTGGTAAACCCAAGGTCAAAATCAGTCTTAAAGATTGGGTAACTTTATCTAGTATTGTCGAAAAAGAGGCTGTGATTGACTCAGAGCGGCGGGTTATATCTGGAGTTTTCTGGAATCGACTCAAACGAAATATGCGTCTAGAGTCCGATCCAACCGTTGAATATGGTTTAAATATCAAACAAACTCCTGAAAATCCGCTTACTTTAGATCAGGTGCGTACTAACTCGCCCTATAACACCTATCTAAATGAAGGCTTACCACCAGGAGCGATCGCTTCAGTTGGATTAGCTAGCCTCAAGGCTACACTCGATCCTGCAAGCACTGATTATTTATTCTTTGTGGCTAAATACGACGGCAGCCATGTATTTAGCCGTACCTTAGAAGATCACGAAAAAGCATTGCAGGCGATCGACAAAAAAATTCAACAGAAAACACCCAAACAATAGTTTGGATGTGGCTTTGGCTCCGCTCGACCAGTGAATTTCTTTGGTTGAGCGGAGCCAAAGCTTTTTCTTTACCCAAATAAATAGAGGCGGCGCTTCGCGCCGCCTCTATTTATTTGGGTAAAGAAAAACTTGTATTGCTATAAGTGAAGCCAAAGCCTTCTTGCGTAAACTGTTGACTATTCTGAGCTAGGATATTCCCAACCACTTAATTAACATCCCCAAAATATTTGTGAAACCTTGGCGACTTATTGCTCCTGACTTAGTTTTGTCAGCACCGATTAACACGATCGCACCGCAACTAATGCAAAAACATGGACTGCGCGGTTTAATTTTAGATGTGGATAATACGTTAATCGGGGATGACGAATCCGAAGTGTCAGAAGAAATTCGCCTTTGGGTGGAGCTGATGCGTCAGCAATATCCGATTTGGCTAGCCAGCAATAACTTTAGCGATCGCCGTATTCAAAAGGTCGCCGAAAGCTTAAATCTTCCCTATCGCAGCCGTGCAGGTAAACCTTCGCGTCGGGTGGTGCGTCAGGTACTCGAAGCGATTCAACTGCCTCCTTCTCAAGTAGCAATGGTAGGCGATCGCCTATTTACCGACACAATTGTGGGCAATCGTTTAGGCTTATTTACAATTTTGGTGCAACCACCTTGCGAAGATCTCGCATTTAAACCATCTATTTCCACAATATTTAAAGCGCGATCGAGTTTTCTCCGCAATTGGGAAATTTGGATCGCCCGTAAATCTGGTGTAAAAATTTAAAAAAGATTGCATTGTTAATACAGGCTTCGACTCCGCTCAGCCAACGTTGGCTGAGCGGAGCGATGCACTGAGTTTGCCTAAGTGTCGATGCCATATATACTTTAAGGAAGAACTGGCTCTTCGACTGGGCGAATAATTGGTGGTGCAGATTGCTGCTCTGGTTTAAAGATAGACTCGATCGCTTGTTGGAGAGTCTGCGCCATCACGATCCGATTTTCATACGCGACAATTACCCTAACTAGGGTCGGTAATTTATTTTGGGTTGACTCTAAATATAGAGGCTCTACATACAATAAGGATTGTTCAATGGGAATGATTAGTAAGTTCCCTTGAATTGCTCGCGAACCCTGACGATTCCAGAGTGAAATTTGTTGAGAAATGACGGGATCTTGATTGATCCGCGCTTCGATTTGCTCGGTGCCATAAACCAGAATTTGTTTGGGAAAGGTATAAAGAAACAGCTTGCCATAGTTCTCTCCATCTGACCTAGCCGCTAGCCATGCAACGAGGTTTGTACGCTCTTTAGGGGTAAAGGGTAATAGAAGAATAAACTCTTCAAAGGGAACGCTTGGCAAACTAGTAATCAGGTAATAGGGTTCCACTAAACGCGGTTTATCGCCATAGACCTCATTCGGAATTTGCCATTGATCTTCGCGGTTGTAAAACACCTGAGCATCCGTCATGTGATAGATCATCAAGCGTTCTGATTGAATCTGAAACAGATCGACGGGATAGCGCAAATGCTCGCGTAAAGACAATGGCATCGCGTTTAAAGGTTTAAACAAATCAGGAAAGATCTTTGACCATGTAGCAATCATCGGGTCGCTAGCATCAGCAATGTAGAAATTTACTGTGCCGTGGTAGGCATCCACCACCACTTTGACCGAGTTACGAATGTAATTAATTCCTTCTTTACCAATGTCGGAATAGGGATATCGATCGCTAGTAGTATAGGCATCAATAATCCAATAGAGATAACTTGGATCTTTGGTCTGAGTTTGAGTATTAGCTGCTACTAGATAAGGATCGCTGTCGTAGCGAAGAAACGGCGCGATCGCCTTAACCCTCTCCATGATATTCCGTCGAAACAGTAGCTTAGTGTCGGGAAGAAACTCAGGAGTAACCGCCATGCGCCAATCATTAAGATATTTGGCAAACAGAATGCGCCGCCAAATTGAGTCTAGGTTGATGCCACCCTTTCCATCGTAAATGTTATAGACATTTTCATTGTCGCTAGGATAGTCAAGCTCTTTTACCTTAGTCCCAGTCATCACATAGGTATCAGTATTCTCTCCGTAATAAATGCGTGGCTGTCCAATGGGAATGCTATTTCGCACTGCTTCACTAGAAGTGGTGAGGGGCATACCGTTAGTAACGCCAATATCTTTAATGAAATATTCAGGTAGTCCACCTGCGCCCACGCGATTGACAGGGCTGAGGGTAAAGCCATAGCCATGGGTATAGATTAGATGCTGGTTGACCCATGTTTGCGCCTCTTGAGGAACAGATGCATAGTCCAATTCCCTTGCTGAAATTAGCACTTGTTGCTGACTAGATTGTCTGCTAGCTAAGGGGTTGGATGAATTCTGTTCGCTGATTGTGTAGCGATCAATATCAGCGTCAGGAAAGCCATAGTAAAGACGAATTTGCTGAAGTTGGCGATTGGTGGCAAGTAGCGGCTGTTTATCCCAGAGTCTAATATTGCGAATAGTTAACTCATTATCTTGAAGCGATCGCTTGGTGAGTTTCCCTTGAGGATTAAAAACTTGAGAATTAATACTTTCTAAACCAAAGGCTTGTCGAGTTAAAGCGATCGTCCGTTGGATAAAGGGCTGCTCTCTGGCGAGCTCATTTGGCTGCACGACTAAGGATTGTACGGCGATCGGTAAAAATACACCCAAACCGATCGCCATAACCAGATACAAAGCTAACGCCGCTACTACTGGTTTTCGGCTCGCAGGTTGACGATAAAATTTCAGCCATCGCACAATTAAATAACTAGCGATCGCCAGTGCCAACATACTTAGCCCTGTATAAACTGGCAACTGCACAACAGTATCGGTATAGCTAGCGCCATAGGATACTCCTCGCGGTGAATATAAAAGTTCATAACGATTTAGCCAGTAGCTAAAGCCAATCACCAACATCAATAAGCCACCTAGCCCATACAGATGGCGCTGTTGATCGTGGGAAATACCAATAAACTTGCCTTCACTGAGGCTCCCCCCCGACAGTAAATAAGTTAATAGAACAGAAATAAACCCATATAGACATATCCCAGTCAAGCAAAATTCCAGCACTTCTAAAGTAGGTAAATTGAATATATAAAAGCTGAGATCTTGATTGAAAACTGGTTCAGTTTGCTCAAAACTAGTGGGTTGAAAATAAGGAATGATCCGCATCCATTGGCGTGAGATCACCCATGCCGTAGATACACCGATCAGAACTGCGATCGCCTTCAGCAAAACCTTGGGATAAATCAATATGGCGATCGCCGCACCAATAGTGGCGATCGCGGGGCGACTCTCAGTTAGAGTTTTGATTGCTAGACGACCAATTAACTCTGGTCTCAATAACGCAGGCGCAAGCGAAGAAATATTAGGCTGATTTAGAGATGGTCGCCACTGGGCGATCGCCACTTGTCCGTAATGGATCGTTAATAAACAGATCAGGATACTTAAGCTCAAGACTAGGGGCAATAGCCAACGCAATCGTAAAGAAGTCGATATATATTGAGGCGGCTCTGATTGGGTATCGCGGGCTGAAGGATCATATTGAGCTTTTGCTTTTGCCTGTTTTCGTTCGGCATCGCTAGGTGGATCGGCATATTTCAGCTTTTGCGCGATCTGTAAATTATTGAAAAGATAGATTAAGGCGATCGCTAATACGGCACTTCCCAATCCAATTTGTATCGCGAGCCGAAGCAAATACATCGGCAAATAACCCACCTCGTGAAACCATAAAATTTCTGCTCCCAGTCGTGCAACAATTTCACTACCTACGGCTAAGCCCACAAGCGCCAACAATAAGCGTCGGTAATGCCACTTTGATATTGTGAAAGCAGAAAGTTTTAAGGATAGGAACTTCATACACTATTGGAGTGCTAGGGGATGGGTGGATGACACTTTAAGCGAATAATCCCATCTTTTTTAGCTATCAAATATCGGTAGTGCTAAAGGAGTAATAATTTTGCGTTAATGAAGTAACGAGCGGAGCATAGTACTTCATTGCTGCTTTAGGACTACCCAAAAATCTTTATTAGTTTAGGTTTGTCATGATAAAGATGGAACCGTGCCAAGCCGTTCATGTTGATGATACAGTCAATACAAGATTTTTTCTAACTAACAACAATGGGAAACCTTCAGGGACGCGATCTTCTTAGCTTGGCAGATTTGCAAACATCCGAAATTCAGGATTTGCTCACACTAGCCGCACAGCTCAAAGCAGGGGTAACGCAATTCAACTTTCAGCGGAAAACTCTTGGCCTGCTCTTTCGCAAAGCTTCCACCAGAACACGAGTTAGTTTCACAGTCGCCATGCATCAATTGGGAGGAAATGTAATCGATCTCGATCCGAATGTGACGCAGGTAAGTCGAGGTGAACCCATTGAAGATACTGCTAGAGTTCTCGATCGCTACTTGGATGTTCTCGCCATTCGTACCTTTGAGCAAGCAGAGCTAGAGACTTTTGCCAAATTCTGTAAGATGCCGATTATTAATGCCCTGAGTGATTTAGAGCATCCCTGCCAAGTTCTTGCGGATTTACTTACCGTGATGGAAAATTTTGGCTCTTTGAAAGGACTGACCCTGACCTATCTCGGTGATGGCAACAATATGGCACATTCCTTGATGATTGGCTGCGCTCTTGTCGGAATGAATGTACGGATTGCGTCACCCAAAAACTTCATGCCAGATCCTGCTATTGTCGCTCAGGCAAAAGCTTTGGCTACTAATTCAGAAGTAATTGTCACTGAAGATCCTAAGCTTGCCTCTCAAGCGGCGCATGTTTTATATACCGATGTGTGGGCTAGCATGGGTCAAGAAGCTGAAGCTGAAGATCGAATTCCTATTTTCCAACCCTATCAGTTAAATGCAGAATTAATGGCTTTAGCCGATAAAGAAGCGATCGCCTTGCATTGTTTACCCGCTCATCGTGGTGAAGAGATTACCGATGAAGTAATGGAAGGTAAACAATCGCGCATTTGGGATGAAGCCGAAAATCGTCTCCATGCTCAAAAAGCTCTATTAGCAAGCGTTTTATAAAGATTCATACCCTTCTGGAGTGGCATGAATCTTTATAAAACGCTTGCATTAAATTGCTATAACCCAAATAAATAGAGGCAGCGCTTCGCGCTGCCTCTATTTATTTGGGTTATAGCGCAAAGCGCTGTAAAACAATTATTTTTTAAATTCTTTGATTAAAGTAACGATTTGAGCGATCGCATTGGCATCTTCACTTTGGTTCATATTCTGAATATACTCATCGCGACGGCGATCGAGATCGGCGATCGCTTTTAACAAACTATCGCTAGTTAAATCTTCTTCAAAGAGAACTGCACTATAACCACGAGATTGAAAAGACTTAGCATTGAGAATCTGATCGCCACGACTAGATAGCTTGGATAAAGGAATAAGTAAATTAGGTTTGCGTAAAGTCAGAAACTCAAATACCGCATTTGCTCCCGATCTCGATACAACTAGATCGGCTAGTGCCAAAATATCGGCGAGTTCCGTTCCCAAATATTCAAACTGCTGATAGCGAGGATTGCCTTTAAGACTGACATCAAGATTTCCTTTACCGCAAGCATGAATAACTTGATAATCTCGTGTGAGAACTTCTAAAATAGAACGTACAGCTTGGTTGATTTTTGCCGAGCCAGTACTCCCTCCGACCACAAATAGAACTGGAGTATCTGCATTAAAACCACAAAATTCTCTCCCCTGATTTGCATTGCCTTTAAGAAGATCGGAACGGATTGGCAAACCTGTATGTTTGACTTTGTTTGCATACTTGGTTAAGTGCTTGGCAGTTTCAGGAAATGTGACGCAGACCTTAGTAGCAAATGGGATCGATAAACGATTGGCCAAGCCTGAAGAGAAGTCTGACTCATGGATAATTACGGGAATTCGTTGCAGCCAGCTTGCAAAAATGACAGGAACGGTAACAAAGCCACCTTTAGAAAATACAACTTGGGGTTTAATTTTCGCGATCGCCAAGTAAGCATCAAATACTCCTTTCAGCACTTTGAACGGGTCAATAAAATTTTGCCATGAGAAATAACGGCGCAATTTTCCCGAAGAAATACCATGATAGGAAATCCCAACCTCAGCAACAAGTTGCTTTTCAATACCAGTTTTTGAGCCAATATACTCAACTGTCCAACCATCAGCTTCAAGTTCAGGAATTAAAGCGAGGTTAGGGCTAACATGACCACCAGTACCTCCACCTGTTAACACAATTTTCTGGATATGCTCTGATGGTAATTGAGTCTCGTTATTTGCGCCCACAGATATTACTAGTCTCTAGATATTTGAATATTGAGAATGTTTGATTCTACACTGCAAGTATTGTAGCGATCTCAGGACGATTTTCAAATAACTAAGTAGCTGGGTGCAATTAAATATAAAACCCAAAAAACTATGGCGCACGCGCAGCGTGCACCATAGTTTTTGACTCTGGTTTTTAATTCTAGGACAAATCAAAACCCAAACAGAGGCGGCGCAAAGCGCCGCCTCTGTTTGGGTTTTATGTCAACTTGCATTGCTATAAAAAGTAGGCTTTTTATATTCTCCAATTTTTTAGATTTTATGTAACAATCAGTTAAGCCGCTCGAAAACTCAATGATTAAGAGTTGTGACATGAAACAAGTCTGGCAAAATCTCAAAAAGTCACTCCGCCCTAATATTAAGTATGCTCAGTCTTTAGTTAAAGGCTATCCATTCCGCTATGCCAATAGTCAAACTCCCGATGGTGCAGAGCTATATATGCATAAATGGATAGAATTTAGTACGCCAATCCCCGATCGCGGCACAACAGAGATTCGAGCTAATCGGATTTGGAATTTACAACTTGCTGCCAAACGGATAAATTTTCTAAACCTAGCTCCTCAACAGATTTTCAGTTTTAGCGATCGCATTGGCAACCCCACCAAGTCTAATGGGTTTCGAGAAGCACCTACATTTGTTCGCGGACAGATAAAAAACGATATTGGTGGTGGATTATGTTTGCTTGCCACTAATGTCTTTAATACATTTCTTTATGGAGGATGTCAGATCTTAGAAAGACATAGCCATAGCATTGATGCTTATGGAGAGTCAAGGTTTTATAAGCTTGGGCAAGATGCTGCAGTTGCCTATGGTTATAAAGACTTAATTATCCGTAATCACAGCCAAATCCCTTTGCAACTTCGTTTAACAGTTTTAGAACAAGAAAATAGAGTTGAGTCCAGTCTTTGGGGATCTGCACCCAAACCTTGGCAGGTGAAGGTGGAATCACATGTGATTGAAAAGATATCACCACCAGATCCTCAGCATCTATCTGGTTGGGTTGTAGAAACCTCTCGCTACATCCATGAAATAGAAATAGCTCACTCGCCATCATGGCAGCGTAACTATGAAACCATAAGTTTTTATTCGCCTTGCATTAAGTCATAATCTGTCAAAGCTCTTATAAAATCATTTTGCTAGAAAGCTTGCGCAGCAAACCTTCTAGCAAAATAATAAATATCTGGGCGCAATTACTAATCAAACCTAAAAAACTGCGGCGTACGCCACAGTTTTTTGGGTTTTAGCTACTTATTGAAGATTAAGCCAAATCAAAAATTAGAAGCTCAGCGTTACCTTGTCCGATCAACTTCAAATCGCCTACTCGATCGCTAGAAATAGCATCACCTGCATTGAGCAAGCGATCACCTACTAATATACTACCTCTGGCTACTTGTATCCATGCATAGCGATCGCTATTGACTGTATGCTTTACCTCTGCTCCATCCTCCAGAATTGAAGCATAAATATAGGCATCTTGATGAATAGTGACCGAGCGATCGCGTCCATCTGGTGAAGCAATCAATCGTAATTGGTTGAGCTTCTCTTCTCGTGAAAAAGAGATTTGCTCGTAACTTGGCTTCACGTTTTCTTGATTCGGTAAAATCCATACTTGGAGTAAATGGGCAGTATCTGTAGCAGAATGATTGAACTCACTATGGGTAATTCCCGTTCCTGCACTCATTCTTTGGACATCGCCAACCCGAATAATTGAGCCATTGCCCATGCTGTCCTTATGCTCTAGAGCTCCATCGAGCATATAGGTAATAATTTCCATATCACGATGGGGATGCGTTCCGAATCCTTTGCCACCAGCAATTTGATCTTGGTTAATTACTCGCAAAGAGCGAAAAGCCATATGCTGTGGATCGTAATAGTTAGCAAAAGAGAATGTATGATAGCTATCAAGCCAGCCATGATTGGCATGTCCTCTTTCTTCTGATTTCCGAATAGTAAGCATAATTTTTCCCTTTGGTAATTGTTTTTTTGATAATTTGCAGCACCTATGGTGCTGCAAATCGTGAATTAAAGTTTTGTATGTGCGCCGTCACAGAATGGAGCATTACCTGTGTGTTTACATAGACAAAGTGCAACCTTTTTCGTTTCTGTCACTTCAAAGGCAAGAGGTGTAAATTCTGTTCCTTTGTGTGCGCCGTTGCAATAGGGTTGATTAGTGGATTCTCCACAGGTACACCAATAATAAGTTTTGGGTTCTAGTTCCAATACAACAGGTTTCTTGTCAACAATCTTAGGTTCACTCATAAATTCTGTCCAAATGCGTTGGTTACCGACAAATCAAATATAATTGACTCGCACTCTTTAAGTAAAGTATGCACTTTTTTGTAAGGTACATACTAAAAAGATACTATGGAAAATTATTCTGATACTTTTACCCTAAATTCCTTGCCTGAAGTGGATTGTATTGCTGCTTACCAGAGCGATCGCCCTAGCTGCCCAGTTGAGGCTACCCTTGATGCGATCGGCGGTCGTTGGAAAGTTTTGATTTTACATGAATTATTTAATGGCACTAAGCGTTTTGGTGAGTTGCATCGAAGTTTGCATGGAATTACTCAAAAAATGCTGACACAACAGTTGCGAGAGATGGAGCGGGATGGATTAATTCACCGAGAAGTCTATATGCAAGTACCTCCTAAGGTTGAATATTCCCTCACAACCCTAGGGAGAACTTTGCAACCTGTGTTGGACGCTATGCATCTTTGGGGCAAAAAGTATTTAGAGCAGCAATAAAAAAGACGCAACTTCGTGCGTCTTTTTTATTGCTATTAAAGCTATCTAAAGTTTATTTACTTGCCGCCTTTCTTCAATGCAAGAATTGCTTCAACTTCAGCAGTTTCTTGATTGGGATAAGCAGCTGTTGCAGCTAAACCACGGATAGAAGCAATCAATGCTTTTACTTCAGGAGGAGTTTTTTCTTTCTCAGCAGCTGGCATGAAAGTTTGCACAATACTCCATGTTTTATCTGCATCAATATAAAAATAGCCAACATTGTTAGTAGGAAGAGTACTAACTACAGATTTGAAAGTAGGATCGGCATCAAGGGCACTTGCGGGCTTAGGAACAAACAAAGATACAATTGGTGAAGCTGTAACAAATACAGTATCCTGTTGACTCCAGCCGTGAGAGACGATCGCGCCAGGTGCACCAGGAACTGACCATTCAGTTACTGAGACTCCGCCAACATCTTTTTTGCCAACCTTACCGCCATTTTTAGAAACGAAATCATCAAGCTTCGTTAGCAAAGATTCGCCAGCCGCTCGGTTTGTTGTTTGCAGCATCAGTACAGGTGCAATTCCCTGAGTTTGCGCTAAAATCCCTTCAGGCTTACCAGATACCGAAGCGATCGCAAACTCACCATCCATCCACCCAAAAATATCTTTGTCAAGATCGATTGCCAATGGGGAAGTCTTGAGCTGAGTTCTCGCTTCATCAATACTCTTCTTGACTTCAGGGCTCTTCTCGGCCGACTTCACAAACTGTTCCCATGAATTCTTGATATTAAAGCCAGTGATTACAGTAAATGCTTGAGAAGGAAGCTGGCTAATAATCTTGTTAGGAGAATTCTTGAGTGCAGAAATTGCTGACGGATCGAATTTACCAAGTAACTTGAAGCGAATACCTGAGTCATCAATACCAACACCCATATTCATGGATTTTACTTTCTTCAATTGCTCCAGTGATTCGGGAGGAATTGTCTCAGCTTTGGGATTCAATGCTGACAGTTCAACAATAGATTCGCCAAAGTTGGGAATATAAATTTGAGCAACGGTATTTTTGAGTTTGAGATCGTCGGCACTAACGGAACTCGCTAAAGAAGCTTCACCTTTGAAAGTATCGATCGCCTTCTGAGTGGACTGTTCGCGCGGGGTAACGATTAAATAGTCGCCAACCATTGCAGTGTTACTGGCATTGGAGCCTTCACCATACTGCGTAATTTTTACGCCTTTATACTCAGATTGCTTCTCTTTACCGCCTGCCTTTGTTTTGACCTTCTCAGATAAAAACTTTTCAGCTCCAGCTTTGTCTTTCACTTCAACGACAATCAGAATGTTGGGGACAGTCTCAGCTTCAGGTTTAGCTTTATCTTGAACAAACTGGATTGAACCTGTGTCGCTCATGGGCACATAGCGATTTTGAACTGCTGCTTGTGACTTTAGAGGATTGATACTTGCAGTCTTACCTGAAGGTAAAAATGCGACGGTTACACTTTTGCCAATCCAAGGCTTGACATCTTTTTCGTAGTCAAAATCACTTGAGGAAATATTACTTCTCACCTCAGCAATTGCTTTATCGTAAAGTTTTTTTGTTTCGGGTGATAGAAATTGCTCGATTTGGGAAAGTGCTGTTCCATCAGTAGATATCGACATTGCCATCAGCGACTGTTTGGGAACAATAGTTAGAGTTCCTGTCGCGCCACTGCCAGTAGGCAAAATCGCTGGTTTATTGAAGAAAAAATAAGCTCCTACACCACCAGCAACTACAACAGCAGCACCACCAATAATTGGTAATAAATTCGATTTCGTTTCGGTCATAGATTAATACCTCACACTTGTCAATTTCAATATGACAGTATAGTGCTTAACCTAAAAACACCCATAGACTTGATTCACACATGCATTGTGAGTTAGCTCACATTACATTTTTGGCAAATCTCTTATTTCCTTATGTAGTGATACTTTGAGATAAATTTTTTTAGTGCCGATTAGTAATGAATAAATAGAAAATCTCCCAAAAGGATGATTCTTATGGCTATCTTTTAAAATCCTAAAAGGGGAGCGTCGTGCGCTCCGCTTTTAGGGTTTTAAGCATTATGGCGGTAGCTAGCAATAGCTGTAGCTAATTTAAATTTCAAAAGAGTTGCGGTAAAAAGCACAGCAACTCTCTTTGTGATTTAAAAATCAAGCCATGCTGGAACAATCTGCCAAGCTTGGTTGAGAGATTTATCCAAAGCTTTATAGTTAGGCTCAATCTTACCGACCAATTTCCAAAATTTTGCTGAATGGTTCATATGCACTGTATGGCAAAGCTCGTGTAATAGGACATATTCCACGACATTGGCTTCTAGAAAGAGTAGTTTATAGTTGAGGCTGATATTGCGATCGCGAGAACAGCTACCCCAAAGGGTCTTTTGACCGCGAACGGCGGTTGTTCGATAGGGTAAATTTGTACGGATACTGACTTTGCGCAACCAACTAAATAAATGTTTTTCAGCTTTTTGCATTAACCACCGTTTTAGTAATGCTTTGCAAGATTCGATATCGGCAATATTGCCGTCGAGAACTAACCGAAGTTGCTCTTTATCTTCTCTGATACTGATAGACCCTAATTTAGTCGCAGTTTCGCAATATTCAATTTGCCATTCTTCGCCTAGCGATCGCAAATTGATATAGTCAGGTAACTCGTGGGGAGCTTGAGACCGAAAAAAAGCTTCGCGCTCGTCGAGTTTGCGTTGGTTGCGGGCAATCCAATCACGCTTTTGATGAACGATCTCAGGAATCTTGAGGCGATCGTAGTTAGAAGGCACAACCACCTCTAACCCATCCTCTACTGACAGGGCAAGGCGCACACACTTAGCACGAGAACTCACGCGCACAGTATAGGATGGCAAATCAGTGAGCAGAGGTTGAGAACTAGGTGTCATAAGTTCAATCTTGAATCAAAATCGTACCTGAATATTGGGTGTTTAGGCGTTCGCGTTCGCGTTGGGCGTTACCGCGATTGGTATATGTCCGCACTTGGATATAGGATTTTGCCTTAAAGATAGTCACAAATGCGTCGGGAGCAATTTCCCGCAGTTGTTTTAAGGTATTGCTATTGGCGTTGGGAACAAGAACGCGATAAATAATTTGCTTAGAACTTACAGGATTTTTATTTGGTGTCGAAGTTGAGTCTGCGGTTGCGGGAATAGAACTTGGTGCCGAGTTAGGAGAGGCAATCAAGCTAGCGCTAATGACTTGAGCGGCTAAGCCCTGTTTACGAAGTAGCGTCGCGATCGCATTAGCACTCTGCTGACTGGATAAAGGAGCTGCAAGAATTACCGAGCGATTGTTAAATGTTGCCAAAAATGCACTTTTACTAGTGAGCGATCGCACTTGTTGAATCGTCATATTTGGATCATTATTCGGTTCTACTAAAACCGCTGCCGCCTGTAGATTGGCAGGCACATCATTTACTTTGGCAGAGAAAGAATGCACGATCGCATCCAGTCCTAGCTCGCGCAGTTGACTTGCCCGAAATGTCGATGATTTAGCATTATCAAAACCACCAAAAAAGGTCATCGAAGTACTGAGATAGCTGCAAGGCACTGCGGCGATCGCTAAAAATTCGGGTAATTGTGGTAGCGAATTAGCGGGACGGTCAACCAAGACGACATAGCGACGATTCGTCAATTGTGGGCAATTGTTAGCAGGAATTGAGACAGATTGAGAGATTTGTTGAGGTGCTGGTGCAGCGATCGCGATCGATCGACCGATTAAACTATCGACTAATGCAAGACTAGTTATACATAAACAACTAGTGGCATAACTGGTGGCGATCGCCCATGAAGACCTGCTGCTAAGTCTTAAAGATCTCATATTGATAAACCTATTCTCTCTGAACCCGCCAAGTCGAGCACCATTTAGATCGCAAATTAGATCGCAAAGTTGTTATTGCGGCTTTCATTTTGCTGTAGGCAAAACGAAAACTTCAAAATCTTTGCTGTAATTTATTTTTTATTGCGCACATGAGTATGCACTAAATTTACGCAACGGTATACCAATGACTGATTGAGATATACCATTTAATGTTGCGAATTGTCATATGCTTGGCAAATTTTTTCAGTCTTGTTTTACTGTTAAATTGTCGATCAATTTCATAGAACTTTATAAATAGCCGTACTGACAACGGAGTCAAGATAGTGGCAAACAAAGAACATGTGCTTCAACTACAAAAAGGGGTAAGTAGTTGGAACTTCTGGCGATCGCAGTCATATCGCATCCAAATCGATCTCATAGAAGCAGACTTAGCCTATGCAGAGGTTAGTAAAGCTGACTTTAGTGGAGCTGACTTGAGTTTAGCGAACTTAGGTGGAGCAAACTTGATTGGTGCGAACCTACGAGAAGCAAACCTCACTTTAGCGAATCTCAGTGGCGCAAATCTCAGCTTGGCAACATTTCAAGATGTTACTCTCTGCATGACTAATCTCAGTGGTACAAACCTCAGCTTGGCAAATCTCAGTGCAGTCAATCTTAGTCTTGCCGATCTGAGCGGCGCAAATCTTAGTGGTGCGGTATTACGAAACGCTAACTTAATGGGGGTAAATTTCAGTGGGGCGGATTTGACTAATGCCGATCTTAGTGATGCAAACCTTTGTGGGGCAAATCTAAATGGAGCAAATCTCAGCAATGCCTCTCTTTGTGAAACTGAGTTAAGCGGTGCTGTTTTAAGAGGAGCAAATTTAACTAAAGTAAATCTTAGTGGGGCAATCCTCAGAAAAACAGACTTTAATGGAGCCAAGTTTAAAGACGCAGATATTCGAAATACCGATCTTCATGCGGCTAAATTTGATGGTGTTCATTTGGAAAATGCTAAGCGTTAAAATCGCAAAGGCTCGCAAAGCAAACCTTTGCAACAATTTAGCCTTCCCAGATTTTTTCTAGGACTATTTTTGGGTCGATCGCCTTGAGCGATTGACCTGCACTCGCCTGAACGTATTTGATCCTCTTTTCTTGGATCGGTAGGAATACCCCAGCAGGAGTATTCGACCCTAAAATTGCGACCAAGGCTGTACCAACGGCAACGCCCAATTGCATGGCATCACCTTCTGCACAGACAAACAAATTAGCGGCGGCAATTATGGCAGTTAGTTTTCCAATATCAGTCGGACTGGTAATTAAGAGATTGGGAACTTTGGTATTTAACTGCTTGAGTAAGTCGGCGTTATTGACACTATCGATCGCCACTATCGGCAGATTTGGTAGCTTAGATTGAATGCCGATCGCGATCTCAGCCCAACTTTCGGCAGGATAGCTAGCATAAGCACCGCAATTTAACAGAATAAATCCACTTTGTTGAATGCCAAGTCGCTTTTGTTCGCTAGTCGCCCAGTCCAGATCGCTTTTGGGGAGATTAACTTTAATCGGTGGGCATGGGTTCTCGATACCAATTGATATGAGAAGGTTAAAGTTTTTGGTTACCGCATATTCTTGAGCATCAGCATTAATGATATCGGTCAACAAAAAATCACCCTGTCCTGCAAAGGATATTCGCTTAGGAATACCACTTAGCCACAACAAGATATTAATCGAGAATATTGGCTGGGAGACGATCGCCGCATCATATTCGCGATCGCGAATCGTGCCGAGTAAATTGCCAAAATCAGCCAAGGAGTTGCGATCGCTAAAATCAAACTTGAGCACTCGATTGACAGACTGGCAAACGCGATAAGCTGCCATTGCACGTGGCTCGACCACCACATCAATCTCGGCATTGGGATACTGCTGTTTGAGTGTATCCAGTGTCGGGAAAAACAGTAACTGATCGCCAGTGCCACCTGGAATCAATGCCAGTATTCGCATCATATTTATACATCTCTAGACGAAGACCGTAAGTAATAATACTTTGTTTTTGGAAGTTGATATATGCACTAAAAATACACTGCCTCAAGAATTTACTACGATCGCCATTCTTGTTAAAACATAAAGGTGAAAAATGGTAGTTGCTGCAAAATGTCCTTTGCCATTTTGCGTCTTTATATGCAGCAACCTTCAAAAAATTGCAATTTTTTTTGCTCAGCCTATTGTACAAATGCGCAGACTAGTAATATAGTAAATAACGGTTAAATGGCGAGTGTAGCCAAGTGGTTAAGGCAGTGGTTTGTGGTACCACCATTCGTGGGTTCAATTCCCATCATTCGCCCTTAAAATTCAATCTAAAAAAGTAAAAGAGGGCGCTTCGCGTCCTCTTTTACTTTTTTGGGTATTTTGACTGTATCTCGTAGGGCTAAAATAGCGAGAAAATTTTATTTGGGCTTGGGCAATTTTTTTCTCTGTAATTTGTAATCAGGACGGCTGTAGTTTGATGGGTAAGACAGTTGTAAGGTTTTTGGCGATCGCTTTAACCACACTATTAATTGTGGTGTCATTGGGCAGTCTCTTTCCGCAAAGTTCTAGAGCTGATGGTAAGCAGATCGAAATCGCAGTTGCGGCACCTCTCAGTGGTGACGGAGCAAATGGGGGGCAAGAAATCGTCGATAGTATCAAGCTTTATATTGATGCGACTAATCGTGAAGGCGGCATCAATGGTCGTCAGCTTAAATTAAATGTTTTCGATGACAAGGGTAGTGTCGATGGTGCAACTCAAGTCGCTAGCGAAATTGCTAAAAGCGAAGCACTCGTTGTGTTGGGTCATCGCTCTTCCGATACGTCGATCGCCGCAGGTAGCATTTATCAAGAACGTAAGTTACCTGCAATTACTGGTACGGCAAATAATCCCAAAGTTACCAGCGATCGTCCCTACTATTTTCGGATGATTTATACAAATCCCGCTCTTGCTAACACCTTGTCAATCTACGCACAGCAGGTATTACAGTTTAAAACTGCCAGTGTAATTTATGACAAAGCCAGCAAAAATGAACAGACCCAATCGGAAGTAATTAAGTCTGCCTTTGAAGCTAATGGCAATGGCAAAATTCAAAAAACTTGGGCGATTGATTCCGATCCCAATAATCGCAAAGCCTCAGTGCAACAAATCGTCAATGAAATTGCCGCCGAGCCTGAAGCAGGAATTTTGTTTTTAACCTTGTCCAAAGAGGATGTTGCTGAAGACTTTTTGGTAGCGCTCAAACAAAAAGGACTAAAAAATAGCATTCTAGGCGAGCAAGCGCTGGGAAGAGAATCCTTTGCGAAGCGGTTTGAGAAATACGATGAGGAGAAGAAAACTGCGGGATTCTTTACCGATGGCATGTATGTTCCATTGCCAATCTTATTTGATAGTGCTGGGGCAGATGCCCAAGACTTTCTCGCTGCTTATCAAAAAGCCTACAACAAGACTCCTTCCTATTTAGGGGCAAAGTTTTATGAGGCAGCGATCGCCGCAGTGGATGCAATTCGGAAAGCTAATCCTAAGGCAACAAATGTCGAAGCCGATCGCGAACAGGTACGGGAATCGCTCTCTAAACTGAATAATCGCAAGGTAGGACTAAGAGGTCTAACTGGGTTGCTTTATTTCAACGGCGATCGCAATAGCGATCAGCCCGTGCGTCTTGCCCAATTCCAAAACTATAAACTCATTTCCGCATCGCAACAATTTACACCGATCACTAATCCCGAACGCTTGAACTTACCAAAAGAATTGCAATCAGGGAGTATTGTGCAATCGGGCGAACGATATTTTTGGCGGCAGCGGGTAGTTTATGCAGGGATGGATATCAATAAGCTAAATCGGATTGACAAGGCTACTTTTACTGCCGATTTTTATGTGTGGTTTCGCTATAACGGTAATGATGAACCCACCGAAATCCAGTTTCCCGATGCTGTCACCAATAGCGTAAATCCGACTGCACCTGTATTCGATGGCAAATCACCAATCAAATCTCAGGTCGTCAATGGCTTAAACTATCGACTCTATCGGGTACGCGGTGAGTTTCGTAATGCCTTTGATTTTCGCGATTATCCCTTTGACTCGCAAAGACTCAATTTACGGTTTGATAACCCGAATCTATCTACAGAGCGTTTAATCTATGCGATCGATACGGTTGGCTTAAAGCTACCCAGATCCGCAGCTGAAGAAATCAAGCCATTCCAAGGACTACAACTTTGGAATTTCAAAAATATCACCTATTTCCAAGATTCTTCACGCAGTACTTCCACTCAAGGCGATCCCGATCTATTTCAATCAAATGCTCAGGTTGAATATCCAGGATTAAGCATTAGGATGACCTTTCAGCGCAAAACCTTAGTATTTCTATCCAAAAATGTTTTGCCGTTGATTTTGCTATCGCTCTTAACTTATTGCTGCTTATTCTTCCCTTACACCATGTTCGTACCGCGTACAATGGCTCCTGCCTCAGCGCTACTATCTGGGATTGTATTGTTATTGTCTTTTAACAATCAGTTACCTGAAGTTGGCTACACTGTCGCGATGGAATATGTGTTTTATGTCTATTTCTGTCTCTGCTTGTTCCCCATTCTGGTCACAGTAATTGGAACTAAGTTAGATAAAGAAGGGCATAAAAAAGCCTTTCAATATTTGAATATTGGCTCATGGATTCTCTATCCCTTGATTTTGATCGTGACTATTGCAACTTTTGCGATTACTTATAGCGATCGCTTAGCTTAAAACCTAACCGTAAGGTGTCGCAGCAAATCGCTGCCACCTTACGGTTAATAACAACTAAAAAATGTAATCAGCATCCTGTAGGTTAGTTGCAAGGGAACTATGGATATTAAGTGGAAATCCCAACTATTGTTGTTTATGGTAGCCATAACCACTTCGAGCTTGTCTGCATATTGGGGCTTTGGGGCGAGCAATGCCACAATCGAAAGTGCTAAAAAACGAGAACTGAATGTCACAGCCACTTTGATCCAGAACAACATCAACGAGCAGATTAACAAAGCCGCCGCCCGTGCCTCAATGGTGTCCTCGTTGCCCTCGATCAAACAAGCTTTTCGGACAAAAGACCGCGAGGCGATCGCCACACGCCTATTGCCAGCCATGATTATCCAACGAGACCAGTTTGGTGTTAGAGAAGGACAGTTTATCTTGCCGCCCGCAATTTCTTTCCTCCGCATCTATGCCCTTAAGGATGGACAAGGTGAAGATTTGAGCGGATTTCGCCAGATGATTCTCATTGCCAATCGTACTGGGGAACCCCAACGCGGCATCGAAATAGGTCGTCGCGGACTTAGTATTCGTGCAGTCTATCCAGTCAAAGATGATGATGGACTGATTGGTTCCTTTGAGATCGGTATGAGCTTCGCCTCGATACTAATGCAAACCAAGACGAATACTGGCTTCGACGTGGGTGTGTTTATTGATGATAAGTTAATGACTGAGGTCGCCAAATTAAATCCTCGTCCCGATAGCGAGCGCATCGTGGGTGGCTACCAAGCCGTTGAAGTCACTGACTGGGCGGCGCTCAAGCCATTGCTATCTCCTGCGATGTTTGCCAAGGCTCGCGATGTTTCGGTTGACCTACTCACGGTAAATGGCAACGACTATGGCCTTGTCTTAGTGCCAGTACTTGACTACAAGGGCGAACGCATTGGCGCAGTGGTTGCAGTTCGAGACTTTAGTGAATTCCAGACTCAGCAAAGGTGGGCAATCACGGGCGTAGTTGCCATGGCGGGATTACAGATAGTGTTGCTGACAGGTGCATTGTTAATCGTGGTTAATGCCATGCTGCTCAAGCCGTTTGAGGCGATAGCGATCGCCAGCAACCAGCTTGCCGATGGCAAGCCAGCCTTCGAACTAGAGGATTTGGCAATCCGTAACGATGAGATTGGCGGCATGGCGCGATCGCTCCGAACACTTGCTACTAAGGGTGATGAGCAGGAGTCCAAAAATGCGTAGACCATGGAAAATTTCAGCACCCCGCATCCTTATCGCCTTTTTACTGTGCTTTGTCATTTATATTATGGGCGCGGGTTTAAGAACGGCGACAACCGCCATTTTTGCCCAAACTAATCCTGAGACGGCAGGTAATACGGCAGGGGCTTCAGTGAGCAAGGCGATCGTCAAGAAAAGTACAGCGCCAGATGTAAATCCATTGGCGATGAGTAATCTTGTGCCTTTTCCGTCCAATGTGGCTTTGCCAATGCGGGTTGGAGTAGCTCTATTCGTGAACAGCATCAACAAAATCAACGAAGCCACCAATACCTTCGAGAGTCAGTTTGATATTAGGTATGTTTGGAACGATCCTCGCTTAGCCTTCGACACTAGCGAAATGGGAACGAATCGCTTGGAGTTTGGACAAGAAGCCGCCGTGGCGAAGTTAGCGACAATCTGGAATCCTCAGATTAAAATCACCAACATCATCGAGAAGGATGCTCAGATTTCACCAGGCTTATTCATCCACTATAATGGCGAGGTCGAACTAATTCAGCGAGTCAAGGCTACCTTCGAGAGCAAATTAGCGCTAGATGCCTTCCCCTTTGACACCCAGTCACTGTTAGTAGCCATGCTGTCGTCTAAGTACAACACCAACCAGATAGCCCTGTCTCAGGATCAGGAAGATCTCAACGCATCAGGACTCGATCTAGACCTAAAGGTGAATGGATGGAACCCGCAGGGCATTTCCTTTAAAATGTCACAGACCCGCGCTTGGAATGGCGCATTTCTCCGCCAGATTGAGGCTCACGTTGCGATGAAGCGTATACCGAATGCGATCTTAGGCTCGATCTTCACGCCTTTCCTGTTGACTTTGATCGTACCAACAATCTTTACTTTTTTCGCAAATGTAGACTTAGCACCCCGTTTGGTCGCTTGGAGCGGCTCGATCTTAGCGTTAGTGGCGCTCACCTTCACATTTTCAGTGCGATACCCTTGGCTCGGTAGCAACAGCCTCGTGTCGCAGGTA
This sequence comes from Pseudanabaena frigida, assembly GCA_003242085.1. GTDB lineage: Bacteria > Cyanobacteriota > Cyanobacteriia > Pseudanabaenales > Pseudanabaenaceae > Pseudanabaena > Pseudanabaena frigida. Next base: position 130,953 of record QBML01000001.1, read on the forward strand.
TTTACAGCAGGTCATGCTTATCAGCTTATCTCGGTGCTATTGTCGATAACCCTGTTTAACCCAGACGTAGCTAGGCGAATGGACAGGTTCATCGTTGCCGAACTCGTCAGTTACCTGCGGTGGCTCGTTCCTGTGGGATTCTTAGGTGTCTTGATCACTAAGTCTTTACTCACGGCTTTTGATTGGTAACACGATCGCTTACTGCGATTACTCAGCAAACAAACCAAGAAGAAATATTAAAAGCGTTGCTTCGCAACGCTTTTAATATTTCTTCTTGGTTTGAGTTTGAGCGCAAAGCACTTAATTTCCAATGCTCTGCGTTCAAATTAAAACTGATAAATTTTTTAGAAGTGCTGCAAAGCAACACTTCTAAAAAATTTATTGTGATATTTTCGAGCGAAAATTATTATAAGACACTAATAATTGACTAACGAAACAATCGGTACTTCTGGCAAAGCTTTTCTACCATTGAGAAAATCTAGCTCAATTAAAAATCCATAACCAGCTAGTTCTGCTCCGCATTGTGAAATCAATTTAGCTGTAGCCGCCGCAGTTCCTCCCGTAGCAATCACATCATCAATAATGATTACCCGTTTACCTGCGGCGATCGCATCACAATGCATTTCTAATGTATCGGTTCCATATTCCAAAGCATATTCAACACGAAATACTGCTGATGGTAACTTCTTAGGCTTACGGACTGGCACAAAGCTACAACCTAAAGCCATTGCCAATGGTGCGCCAATAATAAAACCTCTTGACTCAATTCCAATAATCGCATCAATTGTTCCAATATTTAGTTCGGCGAATTTTGTTTTAAATCCTCGGACGATTTCTGTGATTCCTTGAGGATTGGCTAGCAATGGCGTAATGTCTCGAAAAATGATACCTTTTTGCGGGAAATCAGGGATATCGCGAATAATGCTTTTAAAATCCATATGTTCGATCGCTAAAGAACTCCATAATCTTATCTGTATTCGCGATCTTTGATTTAATAAAGAACCAATTTTTTGTGGCGCGGCGAAGCCGCGCCACAAAAAATTGGTTCTTTATTTTACTTCTAGTCCCTTTGCACCGCCTTTTTTATTTTAAAGTTTTGAAGCTCGTCCAAAAATCTACATGTATACTGTATGCAGATTATATGGGTTTGTTGCGATGGATGGCTTAAAAGCAATTGTAATTGGTGCAGGTATCGGTGGACTCACTACAGGAATTGCCTTACGACAAGCTGGTTATGAAGTAGAAATTCACGATCGGGTTAGGGATCTGCGCCCAATTGGGTCGGGTATCTCTCTTTGGTCGAATGGCGTAAAAGTCTTAAACCGTCTTGGTTTAGGACAAAAGCTTGCGGCGATCGGCGGAAATATGAATTATATGGAATACCGCCATCTTTCGGGTGATTTGCTCAATCACATCTCATTGCAACCTTTAGTCGAGGAGGTAGGGCAACGTCCATATCCTGTAGCAAGACGAGATCTGCAAAATGTTCTTCTAGAAACTTTTGAATCTGCGGGCGGTAAATTGACTCTTGGAGCTAAGTGCATCGGCATATTGGAAGGCTTTAGCAATATTACAGCCAAGTTCGAAGATGGTAGCACTTCTACAGGTGACCTGTTAGTAGCGGCAGACGGGGTTCGCTCTCTTTTACGCCAATATATCGTTGGTGAAGCTATCGAACCTCAATATGCTGGCTATGTAAATTGGAATGGATTGGTGCCTATTAGTACAGATCTTGGACCTGCTGATATGTGGTCGATCTACGTTGGCGAACATAAACGTGCTTCGATGATGCCTGTAGCAGGTGATCGCTTTTACTTCTTCTTTGACGTACCTTTACCAAGAGGCACAGTTAATGATGTTGCTAACTATAAAACGGAACTGAGAAAACATTTTCAAGGCTGGACTGAACCCGTGCAATTGTTGATTGATCGCCTTGAACCTGAAACTGTGGCTCGTGTGGAAATCCATGATGTTGGCCCGATCTCAAAAATGGTTAAAGGTCGGGTGGCTTTGCTCGGTGATGCTGCTCATGCTACTTGTCCCGATCTTGGACAGGGTGGATGTCAGGCGATCGAAGACGGTTGGGTTTTAGCAAATTATTTAACATCGACAACTTTGAGTGTTCCCGACGCACTGAGGCGCTATGAATCCGATCGGAAGGTACGTACTACCGAAATCGTGAATAAAGCTCGCAATCGCGCTGAGACTATTCATGGCAAAGATCCTGAAGTTACCCAAAAGTGGTACGACCAACTCGCCAAGGAAAGTCCATTAGATGTGACTAAAGCGATCGCCAAAATTATTAGCGGAGGCCCATTACATTGAGTTATACGATCGACATTCTCAACCAAATGAGTGAGTCAGAATTTACCGAAGCACTTGGTTCGATTTTCGAACATACACCTGAAATAGCTGTCGAAGCATGGCGATCGCGTCCCTTTGCCGATGTTCAGAATTTACATCAAGTCATGGCAGCGACCGTCTTGAGAATGAGTGATATCGAGCAATTAAAGTTGATTTGTGCTCACCCCGATCTGGGCAGTAAGTTCAAAATGGCAGAAGCTTCAGTAAAGGAGCAATCCACCGTTGGACTAGATCGACTCTCAGCTATAGAATACGATCGCTTCCAACAACTGAATCAAGACTATAAAGAGAAGTTCTCATTCCCTTTCCTCATCGCCGTTCGCAACCATACCAAAGATAGTATTCTTGCAGCATTTGAACAAAGACTTCAGAATAATCTGGAGTTAGAACAGAAACAAGCGATCGCTGAAATTATAGAAATTGCTAGATGGCGGTTAGTTTTAGCTGTTAATTAGGTTGGTGCAATTAAACGTAGGATGGGTTAGCGATAGCGCGTAACCCATAATTCTTGACTAATGGATACGTTACGTGGCACTAACACATCCTACAAATAATTAAGCTTTTTAAACGCAATATTAATCCTTTAAAAATCCCATGACATACCCAAGAGACATGATCGGCTACGGGAGATTTGTTCCTGATGCAAAATGGAAAGATAATGCCCGTGTTGCCGTCCAGTTTGTGATTAATTACGAAGAAGGTGGCGAAACCTGTATCTTGCACGGCGATAGCAGTTCAGAAACTTTTCTCTCGGAAATCGTTGGCGCGGCTCCGTTTCATGGGCTTCGACATATGAATATGGAATCTTGTTATGAATATGGCAGCCGTGCAGGATTTTGGCGTTTATATCGCATGTTTTGCGATCGCAATATTCCTGTAACTATTTACGGCATTGCGATGGCACTCGCGCGCAATCCTGAAGCCGTCGCCGCCATGCTAGAAGCGGATTGGGAAATTGCTAGTCATGGCTATCGATGGATTGATTACAAATATTTTTCGCCCGAACAAGAGCGTGAACATCTGCAAAAGGCGATCGCTATTCATACTCAAGTTACGGGCGAACGCCCCCTAGGTTGGTATACAGGACGAACTAGCGAGCACAGTCGTCGACTAGTAGTTGAGGAAGGTGGCTTCCTGTATGATTCTGACAGTTATGCCGATGACCTTCCCTATTGGAATCACGAATATGGCAAGCCTCATCTAATTATTCCCTATACCCTTGACAATAACGATATGCGGTTTGCCACACCTCAAGGGTTTAATTCAGGCGATCAGTTCTTTGCTTATTTGCGTGATGCTTTTGATGTTTTATACGACGAAGGCGATACATCACCAAAGATGATGAGCATTGGTTTACATTGTCGATTAGTCGGACGACCAGGCAGAGCGGCGGCTTTAGCGAGATTTTTGGACTATGTGCAAAGTCGCGATCGCGTCTGGCTATGTCGCCGTATTGACATTGCTCACCATTGGCACAAGTATCACAAACCGCAGTAATAAAAAAGACTTGCTTTGCAAGTCTTTTTTATTACTACAATGCAAGTTTTGCTTCCCAAATGAATAGAGGCGGCGCGAAGCGCCGCCTCTATTCATTTGGGTTTTGATTATTGCTATATCAAACAGTAGCAAGAGAATTTTTATACGCTGCCCAACCACCGAGGTGAGAGATATCAATCCAATTAAACTTTTGGATTAATTCTTGTGGATAGAAAAAAGCAGTCAAAACTTCTCCATCCTCTAGATAAACATCTGTAGGATACATATGTGGAGGTTCGTTATTGGCAAGATAGTCAAATTCGTCATCTTGCATTTCATAGACTTCGCCAGGTATAGAAATTCCGCCAGCTTCAACTTCGTAAATTGCAGGATGCCAACCATCACCTGCGGCATGGAGTCGATAGCGAGCTTGAGTATTTGCAGGACGGATAAACTTTGCTCCCTGCAAATTGCCATGATCTGGCTGCCCACGGAGCGCCGAACCACAAATAAATACTCGTCTTGTCCCGTTGGATGCTGTCATAAATAGCAGTATTGAAACTATGGATTAACTTTGATTAATATACTAGCTTAATGTATACAGTATGCAGTTGTGAAGTAAAATACCTTTGAAAGAGATAGTAATGACAAATCAAAACCCAAATAGTATAGATGCGGCGCTTCGCGCCGCATCTATACTATTTGGGTTTTATGTCCTAAGCAAAACTTTCATTGCTATGATGCCCGATCCTGCCTACTAAAAGTATTGGCTTTTTAAATCATGTCTGGAAAACTCTCAACCCATGTCCTTGATACAGTACATGGATGCCCTGCCCAAAATATGAAAATCGAACTGTGGGCGATCGCACAGAATGGGCAAAGAAATTTACTCAAAACTCTGATAACCAATCAAGATGGACGGACGGACGACCTATTACTTAATGCAGAAGAGATGCAGGTTGGAACTTATGAAATTTGGTTTTTCGTCAGCGATTATTTTGCAGGCTTTACAACTACTCAAACAAGTCCAGCTTTTTTAAGTTGCGTTCCGATTCGATTTGGGATTGCTAACGCTAGCGATCGCTACCATGTCCCACTGTTAGTATCACCTTGGTCATATAGTACTTATCGTGGCAGCTAAATTCTAAATTATTGATACAATCGTTTTTAGTACTTGTTTGTCATTGTTTGTTAATACAAGAAAGTGCAAAGTAGCAATTTTCATTATAAAAATCGGCTTTTTGACAGCCATCTTAAGGCTAGCTGTCAAATGTTGTTCTCAGCACTGTAGGCGCTAAAAACAACTGAATTGGGGTCATGAAAATTGCTGAGTACAAAGAGGATAAGTTGAATTTTTCTGCTAACTTGTCTGGAAGGTCTTTGTAATATCCAATACAGAAAGCGATCGCAACTCTAAAGTTTAATCGCAGTAATTTGGATACTGTATACAGTATCCAAATTACTGCGATTTCTCGTTCGTCGCTCATGTAATTGGTTTGAGGAGTTATGTCAAAGGCTTTCAATAGTTCGCTCTTACGTCTAGCGACATTCGTCGCGTTACCTACAATTTTATCAACTGTTTTCGATGCACCTGTCAAAGCTGCACCTCAATCGTCAGAAAATTTATCATTAAATTCGTCCCAAACCTCTACTACATCAAATACATCGGTCAGTAATTTAATAGATCGACAAGAAGCAGCAGTCACTCTCCAGCAAAATTTGTCGGCAGGATCGCCAGTAAGCAATCTGGAAGTAGATAAGTTGGCAGAACCTGCGGATGATGTTGCCGCAGTTACTTCTGTTTCTCAACTATCGGATGTTCGTCCAACTGATTGGGCATTTACAGCTTTGCAGTCTCTAGTTGAGCGTTACGGATGCATCGCTGGTTATCCCGACAGAACTTTTAAGGGTGGTAAGGCATTAGCTCGCTATGAATTTGCAGCTGGCTTGAATGCTTGTTTGGATAAAATCAACGAAATTATATCCGCAGGTTTAGCTGATAAAGTCTCTAAGGAAGATCTTGCTACTTTACAGAAGCTGCAAGAAGAATTTGCAGCCGAGTTAGCGACTTTGCGCGGAAGGATTGACACATTAGATAAGAAGGTCGCTACTTTAGAAGCTCAGCAGTTCTCAACAACTACCAAACTCAGCGGCTTAGCTTTCTTTAATCTTACTGGTGCTACTGCTTCGGGTGATGTTATCGCTGAGCGAAATAGAGCTAATCCCAATTTGCTTGCTACTCCGACCCGCGATCCCGTCACTAGACAACCTTCGAGAGTTGTCACTCAGCGTCCTAATATCACTTTTGGATATTATCTATTCCTGAACTTGACGACATCATTCACAGGTAAGGATGCACTGGTTACGCAACTAGTAACAGGAAATGGTAACTCTCCAGCTAATAACTTTGTATCAGCTGGTTTTACGAATACTACAGGAACACCATTTCTCGATCAGACAGGTGTGCCAACTGCGAACGTGTTCAATATCCGTGAGTTGTTTTACAGTTTCCCTGTTGCCAGTAATGTAAACGTGGCTATTGGGCCAAGATTGAATTTCTACAGATATTTCGATCAGAATCGTTTTACTAATTTCTTGACGGGTGCAACGAGCTTTAACTCAAATGGAAGTACCCTCTCGAACGCTGTCGATCGCGGTTCAGGTGCTGTTGTAACTTGGACGATCAATCCGCAGTTTAAGCTAACTGCTGCTTACCTTGGAGAAAACACGGAATTTCTAAGTTCTGCTAATCCTAACTTTAATACCTCTAGCAATCCGCAGCAAGGTTTGTTTGGTGGAACGAATACTCTGACTGCTGAGTTAGTCTATTCACCAAGTCGAGATGCGAATATTCGCTTTATGTATACTCGCTCGAATATTAAATCCAATGGCGATCGCATTGGTGGTGCTACGGCTGAACCTTTGCCTTATGGTATTGCTGATGATGGTCAAGGTGGCGGGATCAATAATGCGACCGCAGATACAATTGTCTTCAACTTTGATTGGTTAATCACCAAAAACTTTGGTGTATTTGGACGCTATTCCTATGGAAGCACAAATATTGCACCTCTCAATCCCGCGATCGCTGGTGGAAGTGTTAATGTTAACTCCTTCCAGTTCGGTTTAGGTTTCCCAGATTTGTTTAAAGAAGGTGCATTGGGCGTACTTTCATTTGTGGTTCCCTATAGCTACAGCAGCGGCCGCAATTTCCTTGTTGCTGGTGGCGGCGATGGTGCAACTCAGTACGATTTAGAGCTTTCTTACTATTACCCAATTAGTAAAAATATTGCGATCGTTCCTGCGTTCTACGCGATTTTCAATCCTAATAATTTCTCAACTAATCCAACTGTATTTGTAGGTAATCTACGCACTCAGTTTAGTTTCTAGAAGTTGCGAAATAACTAGACTGCTTGTTTCTGTGGCAATTGCAAGTTCAATTCAAACCCCAAAAACAGAAAAGCGGCGCAAGCGCCGCTTTTCTGTTTTTGGGGTTTGAATTGACAAGAATAAAGGATACAAGGCTTTGCGCTTTCTCAAAACCCAAGAAATTTTTTAAAAGTGTTGCTTCGCAACACTTTTAAAAAATTTCTTGTACTACATAAAGCTTAAACAGGCTGTATAAGCCCATTGTTTGTAATAGTGGAGATATAGATCTAGACATTAAAGCAAGAGCATGAGTTGTCAAACGATGACATCTAATCTTGTCATTTGATTAAAATGTAGTTTATAATACAACTACGAATTCTAATTTATGAATAAAAGCCATGAAAACTCCTCGCGATAATCAGCAACAGCAGAGAAATAATGATAATCGCGATCGCCAAAGATTTGACGACGCGATTGTAGTTAATGAACCAAAAGACCATTTGCATCAAAACTACCGCCATTGGGCATGGCTACCTAAGCCTCGTTAAGAGAATAAAAAAGGCTCGCTTCGCGAGCCTTTTTTATTCTCTTAACACAATTACTGGAAAAGCTTTAAAAGTGTTTCTTAGCTTGAGATTGAGCTCAATGCGCCGTAAGAACTATCTTGCCCAATAGATGACTTTCTTCTCTATAGCCACAAACATTGCATAAAGCATTACTCCCAAAATTGCGAGAGCAATCAGAGCAGCAAAAGCAAGCGGGACATTAAAGTCTGACGCAGCCTGTACGATTAGATAGCCCAATCCCGCATTAGATGCGATCGACTCTGCGATTACTGCACCAATGAATGAAAAAGAAACAGCAATCTTCAGAGAGGCAAACACGTAGGGTAATGTATGCGGCCAACCTACTTTCTGGAAAATCTCAAAATTAGACGCACCCAGAGCATGTAAAACATCTTTCATCTCTGGTTCTATCGTTTCTAGCCCTAGTGCCACGTTAACAGCAATCGGGAAAAATGCAAGCAAGAATGCTGTAACGATCGCAGGAATTGCATTAGCTCCAAACCAAACTGCAAGTAATGGCACAAGTGCTGACTTAGGGATTGTATTAAAGGCAACTAGTAATGGATAGAAAGTTAGATAAATGAAGCGTGAGTAACCTATCAGGAATCCCAAGACAACACCGACCACACTTGCAATCACAAAACCAGCAAAAGTTGTCCATATTGTCCGCAGAGAGTTTTCCATAAGTTGCGGCGCAAATTTGATGGAAGCTCCTATAATTGCAGAAGGTGCTGGTAAGTTAAATGGTTGAATTTTAAACGCCCATACCGCAATTTCCCAAAGTATAAATAGTACAACCGTGGCGATCGCAGGCAAGATAACCGTTGCCGATTTCGTATTTAGAAAAGCATTAAAATCAAACTTCTTAGGCGATCGTCTAGTATTTTCAACAGTTCCCTGCATACATTCTCCTCATTGATAACACTGAATATATAAATATGAGCGGCAAATCTCGCTGTTCATCATATAGAACAAAAGAATCTGGCTAAGCCAGATTCTTTTGTTTAGCTCTTGTGAATATGGCGACGCAACTCAGCTGCAAGATGTCCAAATTCATCACTAAGACACATCTCTAAGGTTCTTGGACGAGGAAGATCGATCTTCAGCTTGAAGGCAATCTCACTGGGACGAGGACTCATCACATAGACTGTATCTGATAGAAATACTGCCTCACGTAAATCGTGAGTAATCAGAATTCCTACGCACTTCGCCTCCATCCATAGTTTTTGGAGCATTACCCACATCTCTTCACGAGTAAACGCATCCAAGGCTCCAAAAGGTTCATCTAAAAGTAAAATCTCAGGCTGATGAATTAATGAACGACAAAGAGAAGCTCTCTGACGCATTCCTCCTGAAAGTTGCCAAGGAAACTGTTGCTGGAAATCCTTTAAACCCACTGCTTGCAATAGTTTCTGCGCCATCTCTACATAATGAGCGTGATTGACTTTAAAGTCACGCTTATAGGGATGTACTACCTCTAGTGGTAGCAAAACATTATCGATAGTCCGTCGCCAAGGAAGTAGGACGGGATTTTGGAAAGCGATACCCACATTTTTGAGGGGCTTAGTTACTGCTTGTCCGTGACAGCGTAACTCACCAATTTTAGTTGGACTTAAGCCCGAAACCATTCTCAAAATTGAAGTTTTTCCGCATCCGCTTGGTCCAACAAACGATACAAATTCACCAGGCTGAATGTCTAGAGTAATTTCCTGAATGATGCGACGCATTGATTCAGCAAAGGGGTACTCCAAACCGATCCGATCAAACTCTAGCAAAGGTCTAGAAGGCGTAGTGGTATCAGAAGAAGATGAAGTTAGAGGCTGTACCATTTTAGTAATTGGGGTGGGTTAGTATTAAAGCAATGGCTTGCGATCGCTGGCAGGAGGAACCATCCGTTGCTCCTTAGGAGGCAAGAACTTATCAGTGAAAAGATCGGCAGCAGTAGCTGGCTTCAACTTAAATCCTTCAACTGTTTGAGCGATACTCTTCTCTAGACGCTTTTGATCGGCACCACCAAAACCAGCAGCTTCAACCTCTGGCGTAACATACATGCGCTCGATCGCTAACTTGAGACGCAATTTTTCAGCATCACGATCCATCAACTTACTTTGATCCGTAGAAACTACTAAATCTAGAGCGGCACTAGGATCTTTGACAACTTCCTGCATTCCACGGAAATATGCTTTGAGGAATGATTTAATTGCTTCAGGATTCTTGTTCATGAAGTCCTGTTTAACCAAAATTCCATTGCCGTAGAAATCCAAACCAAATTCATCATAGAAGAAGATTTGAATATCATCCATTGTCTTTCCGCCCTTGATTAGCGAAGGAACAACTGAAGTGTAGAAGCCGCTTACAGCATCAACCTTACCTTGCAACAAGAAAGTTTCACGCAGTTTTGGCTCCATTGTGTCCCAAGTTACTGAATCGGGAGAGATCTTCACTTCTTTAGCAAAAAGTGGGAATAGCTTGCGAGGTCCATCCCCTGCTGGTGCACCCAATTTCTTGCCCACTAGTTCCGATGGAGTCTTAATACCGTTAGCTTTAAAGGTAACAATCGAAAAAGGTGCTTTATTTTGATAAAAGGCAACTGCAAGAATTTTGTCATTAGGATTCTTGTCATTGAATTCCATCGCGTTGTATACATCGCTAAACGCCATGTCATACTTGCCAGTACCAAGCTTGCTGATGGTGTCAGCGTTACCAAAACCACGCTCGTAAGTAACGTTTAGTCCTTCTTCAGCGAAGTATCCCTTTTCGATCGCCACAATTAGAGGTGCATCAAGGCTTTGCTTCAGAAAAGGGAGCTGTACGCGAATGTCTTGTTTTCCTTTTTTATCAGGACTAGTGGTGGTTGGAGCTGAAGGTTTATCTCCAGAAGTCGCAGTTGTGCTTGGTGGTGCAGAGTTACAAGCAGCAAGCATCGCTGTAGAAGCGGCAATAAGTAGAACTCTGTGTAATTGTCTCTGAAAAATATGAAGCATTATTGCCCTGTAAAATCCAATATGTATACTGTATACAAAACTAACTTCCTCCATTTAATGTGAGTAGAAAGGAAGTTTCTGTATACATAAATACAAAGAAAATATAAAGGAAATACGAGCTATTCTGCGATCGCCTTAGCTACATTAGTTGTGAGAGTTGTTCTTTTTCTCCATGTTGCTTGAATAGTGATATTAGTTTTCGCCGCATTACAATTCCAGGTTGGTCGGAGGGCATATGCTGCTCAATTGACACGTCAAGGGGTGCATCGTAGTTTGTTGTTTCCAGTACTACACGATCTTCCAGAACCACTTGGCGATCGAACGCAATAATATCTTCGGCGCTGACATCAGCTTCGGTGTCATTGCGGACACAAAACTGGACTATTTGAGATGTGCGATCGCTTACTGGTGTGGCAGCTGTGAAAATCGAATGCATTAATCCATTCGGGTAAGTAATTTTTAATGTTCGACTAAACGGCATATGCCAAGTCGATTCGACAAATCGAGTAGTATAAGCTTCGGTCATACCCAGATTTTTTTGTTGTGCGGGTGGATTAATTACTGGAACTTCTGATTTAATTACCAAACCAAAATCAAGAGGTGTAATTTCAGAAGGTGCGGGTTTTGGCTGCTCAATACTTCCAAAAGATGCAGCATGAACAAAGCTAAAATGAGCGTTGTCAAAGGAGTTTTCCATTACGCGAAGTCCGCTACATTTCCACAGATCGTAACATTGAGGAATTATGCGATTAGCAGGATCTTCAGCTTCAGGAACGGAAGGAATCGGTAGCAAAGGATCGTTGTCTAAACATACCCAAACGTAGCCATAGCGCTCGGCACATTTAAAAGAATCAACTTTGTAACTAGCTGGAATTTTTTGGTCGGGACTAGATTGAGGAACCTTTACACAGACACCCTGTCCGTTATAGAGCCAACCATGATAAGCACATCGAATGCATCCATTGATGACAATCCCTTTTGAAAGTTGTGCTGTCCGATGACAGCAGCGATCTCTCACTGCTACTGGGTGCCCCTCACTATCTAGCCAGAGCACAATTTTTTGCCCTAGTAACTCAAAAGGCTGCGGCATTTTGTCGGTAAGCTTAGCGATCGGCATTACGGCATACCAGAAGCGCTTGAGTACTGGTTGTTTAGTGACTAACATTGGATATTTCCTCTTTTAGATTCTACTAAACTAATAAATTCTGATTACTCAAACGTTGTTCTACTTCGCCATGTTCTTTCAACAAAGCCGCGAGTCGATGACGCATAATAATTCCTGGCTTATCTGACAACATGTGCTGCTCTTCTGCTAAAGACAATGGCGCATCAAATTCTGTTGTTTCCAGTACATCTCGATCTTCTTGGGTCACCTGACGGTCGAAAGCAATAATGTCCGCCGCTTTTGCATCAGCTTCTGTATCATTACGCAAACAGAACTGGACTAGTTGAGTTGTCCGATCGTCAATAGGAGTGTAAGCCGTAAAAATCAGATGAACCAATCCGTTGGGATACTGGATTTTTAAAGTGCGAGCGAAGGGCATATACCATGTGCGTTCGTTGGTGCGAATCGTTTTTTCAGCGGTAATACCTAAATTCTTCTTTTGTAGATCTGGATTCAATACTTCTACCCAATGCTTCATCACAAAGCCTGTATCTGTTTCCACGGTTTCATCGATAGGTGGTGGCACTGGATTACTCTGATCTCCCCAAGAGGAGGCATGAACAAAATGTCCGTGAGCGCTATCAAAGGAGTTTTCGATTACGCGCAAACCTCCAACCTTCCAAGTTTCATAAAATTCATGAATCATGCGGAAATTAGGATCGGTTACTGCGGCGATCTCAGGAATTGGATGTAATGGCTCCCGATCTAAACAGACCCATGCATAATCATATCTTTCCACACATTGATAAGATTCTACCTTGTAAGTTTTGGGAAGCTTATCACTCTCTAATTGAGGAACTTTTACACAGGTTCCTTCAAAGTTATATGACCAACCATGATAAGGGCATCGAACACATCCATCGATTACCACGCCTTTGGATAACTGGGCAGAGCGATGACAGCATTGATCGGCTACAGCAGCAGGTTTGCCTTCTCGATCTAACCAAAGAGCGATTTTCTGTCCCAATAATTGAAAAGATTGTGGCTTATCAGCAGAGAGTTGGGCGATCGGCATCACTGGATACCAGAAACGCTTAAGTACGGGTTGTTTTGTGACTAACATGATTAAACCTAGATTAGAGAAATAGTTAGTAAGTAGAACTTAAGAATGAGATTAAAGTAACGGCTTGCGATCGCTAACTGGGGGAACCATTCGTTGCTCTTTGGCTGGCAAAAACTTGTCAGTAAAAATATCAGCCGCAGTAACTGGTTTTAACTTAAAGCCTGTCACAGTTTGAGCAACGCTTTTTTCTAGACGTTTGGGATCGACACCACCAAAACCTACTGCTTCTACTTCTGGTGTGATGTACATTCGTTCTAGCCCCAATTTCAGACGTAGTTTTTCTGCTTCTCTATCCATGAGTTTGCTTTGATCGGTAGAAATGACTAAATCTAGAGCTGCACTTGGATCTTTCACAAGTTCTTGCATTCCACGAAAATAAGCTTTGAGAAATGATTTGATCGCTTCAGGATTTTTGGTCATAAAGTCTTGCTTGACCAAAATTCCGTTCCCATAGAAATCTAGCCCGAAATCATCATAGTAAAATATTTGGAGATCATCCATTGTTTTCCCATTTTTGATCATCGCAGGAATAATTGAAATGTAGAAACCGCTGACCGCATCAACTTTGCCTTGCAGTAAGAAAGTTTCACGTAATTTCGGTTCCATTGTTTCCCAAGTTACGGCATCAGGGGAAACCTTCACTTCGCTAGCAAAAAGTGGAAAAAGCTTACGTGCTCCATCTCCTATCGGTGCACCAATCTTCTTGCCTACCAAATCAGCAGGGGTTTTAATGCCATTCTCTTTGAAGGTTAGGATGCAATAAGGTCCTTTATTCTGGTAGATCCCAACGGCAATAATCTTATCGTTAGGATTTTTGTCATTGAATTCCATTGCGTTGTAGATATCGCTAAACCCGATATCATATTTACCTGTACCTAACTTACTGATAGTATCGGCGTTGCCAAAACCACGCTCATAAGTAACATTTAATCCTTCTTCAGCAAAGTACCCTTTTTCGATCGCTACAATCAGAGCCGCATCAGTACTTTGCTTTAAAAATGGTAACTGTACGCGAATGTCTTGCTTGGATTTTTTGTCTGAGTTATTTACTGGGGTGGCTGTGGAAGAGGATGTTGCTGGTTTATCTCCTGAAGTTGCAGTTGTGCTTGGGGGCGCAGAAGAGTTGCAAGCAACCAGCAATAATGTTGAAGCAGCAACAAAAAGAATCTTACGTAATTGTTTCTTAAAAATATGACTCATTGTTGCGCTGCAAAATGTTTGTATACTGTATACAGTGATAATTTGTTTTAATGGGAGTTAAAAAAAGTTTCTGTATAGGTCAATACAAAGAGCCAAGAGAAAGAAAATTCAATTTCACTATATTTTCTTTCTCTTGGCTCCTATAGCCATGAAAGTTTTGCTTGCCGCGCTTTGTACTCAAACTCAAATAGATAGAGACGGCGCGAAGCGCCGTCTCTATCTATTTGCTAGCTGTAAGCATAGGAGGAAGGTACTGGTTCTACTAACAAATTCAACAAAAGATTGTGTAATAGACCTGTTTGTTCGAGCATTCCCATATGTCCGCAATTAGGAAGCTCAAAGACGTTCTCTCCATAGCCGTTAAAGGAAGGATGAAAGCTAGCTAGATGACGAACATATTTGGGTTCCATAATTGTGTCATTGGCTCCAGCTACAAAATAAACTGGTTGACCTAACTTCGAAACAATCTGCGGTAATTTGTGCACTTCTTCTTCGCTAGTAGAATCGAGTAAGGTTCCCCTAGCAGCTGGATACTTTGCTGCAACAAAATCGATCGCTCTTTGTTTTCCCCACTGGCGATCTAAGGGAGAATAAACGCTATCTTTGGCAAATTGAGAATGTACTAGGGGCAAATTTTGTAACCATTGAGGACGTAGTTTCAGAATGATTTTGCCTGCGGTACGAAATTTCTCAAACTCCTCTTTGATATAAATTCCGCCCCCAGCATTCAGGCAAACCACGCCCAAAACCCGATCGCTTAGTAAGTGTGCTGCCCACAAAGCGATCGCACCACCGAGGGAATGACCAACTAACCAAACTTGAGAAATTTCTAAACGATCGAGTAATTCTTCGAGATCTTTAGCATAACTAGCCAAAGAATATTCGTGGCGATCGCCAATTTCCGAACATCCAAATCCGCGTAAATCATAGGATAAGCATTGAAAATCTGGCTGCAACTGCTCGATCAATGGTTGCCAATAAGCTTGACTGAGCATCCAACCATGCAGGAATACGACTGTAAATTGAGCTTGAGTTTCAGATTGAGCAGGAATGGTAAGACTGTAGCTGTGTTTTGCTCCTTGGATGTTAACGCTAGACATATAGAGAGAAGCCTATAGGTAGAAACAAAATGCGATCTCTGATTCGATCATATAACAAGACAAGGTGCTTAATCGCCTTGTTCCACAAACCCAAGAGAGAGTTGCGACGCGAAGCGCCGCAACTCTCTCTTGGGTTTGGAACTTATTAGTTTAACCAAGCCAACTTTTAACAAAAAAGTATAGAGTCATCGCTGAACCAACCCCAATCACAAAGCGGCGTACTAGAATGGGGGCAATTTTTTGAGCATAGTGAGCGCTGATATAGCCACCGATCGCGGCACCAATTGCCGAAATTGCACCTTCTTTCCAGAAAATTGCTCCTGCAATTACAAAAGGTAAAACTGTGATGGCATTAATACAACTGGTTAGCATCGTCTTATAAGCATTCATCCGATGAATGTTAGTCATCCCCATCAGTGCAAAGGAGGCAAGAAATAAGATCCCCATCCCGCCACCAAAAAAGCCACCATAAACTGCCACAACTAATTGCAAAATTGTAATTAATACCGATCTCAGTGACTTAAGCCTTGCAAATCGCTCTTGTTGTTTCTCCACCCATACTGTTAGCTTTTTACTAAAAGCAAAGGCAAGGGTGGCAATCAGTAATAAATAGGGCAAAATTCGCAGGAAAACTACTGGGGGCGTTTTTAACAGTAAAATCGCTCCTGCTAAGCCGCCGATCGCACCCAGCACACAAATCTGAATTAATAGACGTTTATCCTTAGCAAATTCACTTCGATAGGCTCCTGCACTTGCTAATGTCCCTGGTAGTAAGGAGATCGAGTTCGTTGCATTTGCGGCGATCGGGGGAATCCCGATAAACATTAATGCTGGAAATAAAATAAAACTTCCTCCCCCTGCAATCCCGTTTAGTCCACCTGCCAAAAACGCCGCCACAAAAATTATCAAATACTGCCCGATCATAGGTAATGCTCTTATAGAGAAATTCTGGATAGCAATTTTTCAAACCCAAAGATTTATTGACAATACTTTGCGCTTTCTATAGCAGTCCTACAGAGCTTTACGCTCAAACTCAAACCAATAAAAATCTTAAAAGCGTTGCTTAGCAATGCTTTTAAGATTTTTATTGGTTTGAGTTTGAGTGGTAATTGCTGTAAGTCATTTGGAGTTTTTTTGAGTTTGTGGAAGATCACCGCAGAGGTAACCTTCCACAAACTATTTAGGATTGCTATATAAATCTCTGGGTTTGGAGAGATGACTTTATAGATTACTTATTTTGCCTTAAGATTAGTTGTGTAAGCAATTATTGTGGTCTTAGTGTGTCTAGGCTACGCTAAACCCTGCGTTTATCAAGTACGTTTAAAAGTTAGAACGTAGCCGCAACTCTTCCGCTATAGGCACTGGTACATATTTTAATCGTTATGCCCAAAGTTCTCGTTTCTGACCCCATCGATCAAGTTGGTATCGACATTCTGTCTCAAGTCGCCACCGTTGACGTAAAAACTACTCTCAGCCCTGAAGAACTAATCCAAGTTCTTCCCGAATATGACGCAATCATGATTCGCTCTGGTACAAAGCTCACCAAAGAAGCGATCGAAGCTGGCAAAAACCTCAAAATCATCGGTCGTGCTGGTGTTGGGGTCGATAACGTAGATGTTCCTACCGCTACTCGCATGGGGATTGTGGTTGTTAATTCTCCTGAAGGCAACACGATCGCTGCTGCCGAACATACCCTCGCGATGATGATGTCCCTATCGCGCTTTATCCCCGCCGCAAATGCATCGCTTAAAAGCGGTAAGTGGGATCGCAAGAGCTTTACAGGTGTTGAAGTTTACAAGAAGACCCTTGGTATTCTTGGCTTAGGAAAAATTGGCTCACACGTTGCCACAGTTGCTAAGGCTCTAGGAATGCGTATTCTTGCATACGATCCGTTTCTCACGGCTGAACGTGCCGAGAAATTAGGTGTGCATCTAGTGGAGCTAGAAATTTTGCTGCGGGAAGCTGATTACATCACTTTGCATTTGCCTAAAACTAAGGATACGCATCATTTAATTAATGCCGATCGCCTCGCAATCATGAAAGATGGCGTAAGAATTATTAATTGTGCTAGAGGTGGAATCATTGATGAAGGAGCGATCGCTGAGGCTATCAAGAGCGGCAAAGTTGCAGGGATTGCCCTCGATGTCTTTGAAAATGAACCCCTCGAAGATGAGTCAGGTTTACGAGAACTCGGCGCAAATGTAATTTTGACGCCTCACCTCGGTGCTTCC
The DNA here is from genome assembly GCA_003242085.1 of Pseudanabaena frigida. Taxonomy (GTDB): domain Bacteria; phylum Cyanobacteriota; class Cyanobacteriia; order Pseudanabaenales; family Pseudanabaenaceae; genus Pseudanabaena; species Pseudanabaena frigida. Next base: position 148,468 of record QBML01000001.1, read on the forward strand.
ACCGAAGAAGCCCAAACCAACGTGGCTTTGGATGTTGCCGAACAGATTCGCGATGTATTACTCGGCTTACCTGCACGATCAGCGGTAAACATTCCTGGATTGCGTCCCGATGTTTGGCAGAAACTCAAGCCTTATCTGCAACTGGCGGAAATGCTGGGTAATTTGGTCGGACAGTTGGCGGGTGGTCGTGTCGATAACCTTGATGTAAAGCTTCAAGGTGAAATTGCTAATAGCGAAAGCCAACCCATCGTTGTTGCGGCGCTCAAAGGGTTGCTGTCTCCAGCTTTGCGTGAACGAGTGAACTTTGTTAATGCGAGCATCGAAGCAAAAGAGCGTGGTATTCGCGTTACTGAAACCCGCGATCCATCCGTCGAAGATTACAGTGGCTCTATTCATTTGACAGCCCATGGCAGTCAAGGCGAACAGTCGGTAACAGGCGCATTGCTTGGCAAATCCGAAATCCGCATTATTAGCATTAATGGTTTCCCAATCAACGTTGCACCAACACATTACATGTTGTTAACTCTGCACCGCGATATGCCAGGGATCATTGGTCGCATCGGTTCTCTACTCGGCAGCTTTAACGTGAACATCGCCAGTATGCAAGTTGGTCGTCGCATGGTGCGCGGCGAAGCGGTCATGGTTTTAAATATTGACGATCCATTGCCTAGTGGTTTGGTTGATGAAATCATTCATATTCAAGGCGTAACCGATGCATTTGTAGTCAAGCTATAGTTTAGATGGTGGCGCAATGCGTTACTATCTAAGCGAAGTTTAGTGGATATGCATTATGTCAACTTCAAAGGAATATGTCTCTTCAGAAAAGTATCGTCAAATGTTGGTACGCGATGGCGATCGCCGTTTTCAAGAATGGCATAGTAGCTACCTCAATTACCAACGGGCTTATCTGGAAGACTTAAACAAACGTAGACCAAAATAAACAAAAGGCTCGCAATGCGAGCCTTTTGTTATAACAAGGGGCATTAGCTCCTTGCCTATAGTGAAAAACTTAATTTATGAATTTCTGGGAATGGTACGATCGCAATCTATTAGTAGCCAAACAACATGATGTTCCTGTTTATGAACTAGATTGGCTCGTATTACAACAAACGCCGTTAGATAAGCTGGACTTAAGACTGCGATCGCCAAACATCTCGCTAAAAATTACACCTGAAACATTAATTAGCCTCGAGCGAATTTGGCAAAAAAGGCTGTATGAGCGCATTCCTATCCAATATCTAACTGGTTCAGTAACATGGCGAAATTTGGAACTACAGGTTTCGCCAGCCGTATTAATTCCTAGACCTGAAACAGAATTAATCATTGATATTGTTGCTGAAAACTGTCAGGACAAATTTTATCAACAGGGGATTTGGACTGATTTAGGGACTGGGAGTGGCGCACTTGCGATCGCCTTAGCTCAACATTTTCCGCAAGCCCAAATTCACGCAGTTGATTACAGTAAAGCCGCCTTAGAAATTGCCAAAATTAACGCTAATAGGAATCGCCAGCAAGTTAAATTTCATCATGGAAGTTGGTTTGAACCATTAGCTAAGCTTAATTTAGAAAATAAGCTCGCGGGAATAGTTTCTAATCCACCTTATATTCCCAGTATCGAAGTTTTAAATTTACAGCCAGAAGTTACCAATCACGAACCACATTTAGCACTTGATGGAGGCACTGATGGGCTAGATGCAATTCGAGAACTAGTAAATACTGCTCCAGAATATTTGATCGCAGGTGGATTTTGGATTATCGAAATGATGTCAGGTCAAGCAGAAATAGTGCGATCGCTTTTACAAACAAATGGTAGATATACAAATATTCAAACCCTTAAAGATTATGCAGGAATAGAAAGATTTATCTCTGCCAATAAAAAACATTAAATTTTTTAATGATTATTGTTTTTAAACACTATAGCAATGTAAGAAATTGCTATATTTGAAATTGTTAATGCGTCTGGTGATAAGCAGCCTCAGATATCACAGGTATCTCTGCATATTTCCCTAGAGCGCATTGAAATACTGAATATAAGAATGCTGCTGTTATTCCTAAGAAAGTAACATTTAAGATAATTTCTAATATGAAGTATAAAAAGGAAACTTTTCCTAACAGCTTGACAGTCACACTTACAAGAGCAACAACAATATCTAATAGTAAGGCTTGGATGGCATTGAAACGGATAAAATGATTGATCTTATAGCTTCTAACAACTAAGAAAAATATACTAAACCAAACTACAAGACGAATAGATATAAAATCAATGATTGAAGTTGAAAGAATCTCATCTATTTTTAAAATAGGTAAGAATATCGTCTCCAAAATAGGAATCTGTGAAAAGAGAGATATTTTTCCAAACAAAACTACTGAAGTAATTGGTAATAGATAAACTAAGCTGGCATAAAGTCTATCTAAGTAATTGACTGAGCTACGTCGTGCCATAAATTATTTTCTACTGCTTAGATTACGTGAGATTAATAGCCTACAAATAAAGAACTACACCTCATAAATACGTACAAATATATTCAACCAACTATAATTCGCACTGAAATGAGGCAGCCTGAGAGAGTGTTGGAATATCTGAATATTCACCTTTAATAGTTTGATAAATTGCATAGCCAGCCAACAATATTGTAGCGATAAATATAGTATTAGCAATGGTCGAGCTGATTATTGACGGCAATGAATTACTTGATAACTGCTCGAGAACTTGAAAGAAGAGTTGAGCGATAAACAATACAATTTGCATCAACAACGCTTGCATTGTATTAAAGCGAACGAAATGAGGAACGCGGGCATCCCTAACCACTAAGAAATACAAACCCATAAATAGGAAAAACTCACCTGTCAAACCAAGTACTGGCACTAGTGGAAATGCCAACACATTGCTATATAGCCAAATAAGTGGAATAAACGGAAACACAAGCAGCGGAAATTGCTGAAATAAAACGGCTCCATAAATCACCCCTGCCGACATTGGTAGGAGGTAAGGCAAGCAACTATAAAAGCGATGCAAGGGGGGTGAAGATTGCTGCCAATTCATAACGATTTCCTTTAAATACAGATGATTTATTCGATCAATATGGACTTGATTTTAGCTCAAATGTCCGAGCATCATAGATATAACTGTCAAGACATGCAATTCACAAGCCGAAGATGACGCGAAGTATCATCTTCAGCTTGTGAATTGCATCAAGCGTAAAATTCTATTGGTATGCGTACTTTTAAGAAATGTTTACATTTTGCTGTCATGAAGTTTAAGAAATGTAACAAAATGTAAACAAATCAATTTCAAATTATTGCATTTATTACCCAAAATCAACCACTGCAATGGTTGTCTGGTATTAAATAGTGAGTAGGTATAAATCTTTAGTTGCTGATTGTTACACTGCGTAACAGTTTAAGCAACAAATAAAAAACACACTATATAAGATCCCTAAAAAATCAGGACTGTAATTTAAGGAGACTGCATGTTCACTTCTGTGCCACCGATCGCATCATTAACTGGTAGACGTATCATCCCCGAAAATCTACAGGGTCGGGTCTTAATGAAGTTGGTCTATGTAGTGCTCGAACCTCAATATCAGAGCGCTATGTCGGCGGCTGTAAAGTCAATCAACAAAAACAATCCTCATCTAGCGATCGAGGTCAATGGCTATTTAATCGAGGAGTTGCGTAGTCCCGAAAACTATGACGCTTTTAAAGAAGATATTGCTGAAGCCGATATATTTATCGCCTCGCTGATCTTTATTGACGATCTCGCCACAAAAATCGCTCAAGCAGTTGCCCCCCATCGAGATCGCCTATCCGCTTGTGTGGTATTTCCATCAATGCCTGAGGTAATGCGTCTCAATAAGATGGGCAGCTTCAGCATGGAAAACTTGGGGCAGTCAAAAAGTGCGATCGCCCAGTTTATGCGGAAGCGCAAAGAGAAATCTGGCAGTTCTTTTCAAGACAGTATGCTCAAGGTCGTACAGACCCTGCCCAAGATTCTCAAATATATGCCAATGGACAAGGCTCAGGACGCTCGTAACTTCATGTTGAGCTTCCAATACTGGCTAGGCGGTTCTACTGAAAATCTGGAAAACTTCCTATTGATGCTTGCGCAGAATTATCTGCCCACGGTCAAAGCAAAATCGAAAGAGAACGGTACTGCACCATTACAAATTAAAGACCCTGTTACATATTTAGATATGGGGCTGTGGCATCCGCTCGCACCCAAGATGTTCGAGAACACTACCGAATATTTGAACTGGTTTAACTCACGCACAGATATTCCCGAAGAAATGAAAGATCCTCTCGCTCCATGCGTGGGTCTACTAATGGCTCGGACTCACCTTGTCACAGGCGATGATGCTCATTATGTGGCGATGGTGCAAGAACTGGAGTCTCTTGGGGCAAGGGTAATTTCGGTATTCAATGGGGGCTTAGATTTCTCGACGGCAGTAAATGAATATTTTTACGATCCTAAGCAAAAAGATAGGGCGATCGTCGATAGCGTGGTTTCTCTAACTGGTTTCGCGCTAGTTGGTGGGCCAGCTAAGCAAGACCACCCAAAAGCGATCGAGGCTCTCGAAAGGCTAAATCGTCCCTACATGGTGGCATTGCCGCTCGTCTTCCAAACCACTGAAGAATGGCAAGATAGCGATCTTGGGTTGCATCCTGTCCAAGTAGCGCTACAGGTAGCATTACCAGAACTTGATGGTGGACTCGATCCAATCGTGCTTTCAGGTCGTGATAGTGCAACAGGAAGATCCCATGCGATCGGCGATCGCTTAGAAACTATTGCTAATAGAGCTATCAAATGGGCAAACCTCCGTCGTAAACCACGCCATGAGAAGAAACTGGCAATCACCATTTTCAGCTTCCCACCCGACAAAGGTAATATTGGTACAGCCGCCTATCTCGATGTCTTCTCTTCCATTCATAAGGTTTCTGAAGCACTTCGCAATAATGGCTATGATGTGCAGGGCTTACCAAAGACATCCCATGAAATGATGTCTGAAATTCTGCATAACCCTGAAGCAATGGTTGGCAGTCCTGAACTCAACGTTGCCTATCGGATGCCAGTAAGGGAATACGAAGAGAATACTCCCTACGTCGATCGCATTACCGAGCAATGGGGAGCGGCTCCCGGACATCTTAACTCCGATGGACAGAACCTAATTATTTACGGGAAACAGTACGGAAACCTATTTGTAGGCGTGCAACCGACTTTCGGGTATGAAGGCGACCCAATGCGCCTGCTATTTAGCAAATCCGCTTCACCACATCATGGCTTTGTCGCTTACTACACCTATCTCAATCATATCTGGGGAGCCGATGCAGTACTCCACTTTGGTACTCATGGCTCGATGGAGTTCATGCCAGGTAAGCAAGTGGGTATGTCGGGTGAATGTTTCCCTGATAGCTTGATTGGGGCTTTACCAAACATCTATTACTATGCGGTTAACAACCCATCGGAAGCCACGATCGCTAAACGACGCGGCTATGCCACGATCATCAGCTACATCACTCCTGCACCTGAAAATGCAGGTCTGAGCCGTAACTTACAAGAACTGAGTGAACTGATTGCTTCTTACAAAGACTTACGCCTTGGTAGTCGCGGTATCCAAATCACTAATACGATCATGGATAAGGTTCGCTTGGTCAATCTGGATAAGGATGTCGAACTTTCTGAGCAAGACGCAAAGGAAATGTCCCTTGAAGAACGCGATAACGTCATCGGTCAGGTTTACAACAAGCTGATGGAAATCGAATCGCGAGTTCTGCCTTGCGGTCTTCACGTTGTCGGCGAACCTCCCAAGGTCGAAGATGTCACCGATGTGTTGACCAGCATTGCCAGCTTCGATCGCCCCGAAGACAACATGAAGTCTTTACTCAGAATCATGTGTGAATGCATTGGGCGCGATATTGAACAGCTTTACAAGTCAAGTGACAAAGGTATTTACGCCGATGTCGAACTACTGGCAAATATTCGCGCAGTCGCAAATAAGGCAGTTGGCGCATTGGTCAAAGCAAAGGCTGGCGACGATGGCAGAGTTTCTAAACTCTCGGTGCTAAACTTCTTTAGAATGGGCAAAACCGAGCCTTGGATCGAAGTTTTCCAAGAAGCTGGTTATCCGAACATTAATAAAGATGACATCAAGCCTCTGTTTGAGTTCTTAGAGTTCTGTCTCAAGCAAATTGTTGCCGATAACGAACTCGGCGGTCTAATTCGCGCCCTTGAAGGTGACTATATTCTCCCTAGTCCTGGCGGTGACCCCATCCGTAACCCCTTGGTGTTGCCTACTGGCAAGAATATGCACGCTCTCGATCCTAACTCGATCCCTACGAGTGCGGCAGTGCAAGCAGCAAAAACCGTAGTCGATCGCCTATTAGAGCGTCAACGCCTCGACAACAATGGAGTCTATCCCGAAACGATTGCGGTCGTCCTCTGGGGAACCGATAACATCAAAACCTACGGGGAATCCCTTGCTCAAGTCCTCTGCATGATCGGCGTGAAGCCCATGCCCGACGCTCTCGGTAGGATCAATCGTTTAGAGCTAACTCCTCTTGAAGAACTGGGCAGACCTCGTGTCGATGTGGTCGTCAACTGCTCTGGCGTATTCCGCGACTTATTTGTTAATCAAATGGACTTGATCGATCGTGCCGTGAGAATGGCAGCCGAAGCCGATGAGCCTTTAGAAATGAACTTTGTCCGCAAACATGCGATCGCTCAAGCCGAAGAATTTGGCTTAACCATCAACCAAGCTGCAACCCGCGTCTTCAGTAATTCATCGGGTTCCTATTCCTCTAACGTTAACCTTGCTGTGGAAAACAGCACATGGGAAAACGAAGAAGAATTGCAACAGATGTACTTATCGCGTAAGTCCTTCGCCTTTGGTGGCAATGTCAGCAACACCCAACAGCGTCAGCTTTACGAAGCTTCGCTGAAGACCGTTGATATGACCTTCCAAAATCTGGATTCGTCAGAAATCAGTCTCACCGATGTTTCCCACTACTTCGACTCTGACCCCACCAAGCTAGTCGGCAGTCTCCGCAAAGACGGCAAAAAACCCGCCTCCTTCATCGCTGACACCACCACCGCCAATGCTCAAGTTCGCACTTTAACTGAGACAGTCCGCCTCGATACTCGCACTAAGATTCTCAATCCGAAGTGGTATGAGGGAATGCTGAAGAGTGGTTACGAAGGTGTGCGCGAAATCTCGAAGCGCCTTGTAAACACGATGGGCTGGTCGGCAACGGCTGGAGCAGTGGATAACTGGGTCTACGAAGATGTCAATGATGTCTATGTGAACGATAAAGAGATGTGCGATCGCCTCAAAAATCTCAACCCCAATTCGTTCCGTAAGATTGTTGGTACTCTTCTAGAAGTCAATGGTCGCGGCTACTGGGAAACCAGCGAAGAGAATCTGGATAGATTGCGCGAGCTCTATCAAGAACTCGAAGACCGCATTGAAGGTGTAGAGTAAAAATCAAAAAAAGCGGCGCAATGCGCCGCTTTTTTTATAGAAAAAGTTACCATATTGCTTAAATATATCTGTATTGACAATGTAAATACGTTTTGCTTAAAATATTAAGTATGGACGTATTTTTTGGATTAAACGGCATTAACTTTGTTTGGAATGAGGAAAAGGCTCGAATTAATCCTATTAATCACGATGGTGTAACGTTCCTACAAGCTACAGAAGCCTTTTTCGATCCGTTTTTGGTGGTAGTTGATGCAAGTCGTAATGATGAGGAAAGAGATGCTGTCATTGGTTTAGATAAGCGATGGAATCTTCTCTATGTTGTTTATGTTGAACGCGAGAATGATGTAGTTCGGATTATTTCGGCAAGGAAAGCAACTCGTAAGGAGCGTGAATATTATGAAGCCTGAAGCTTTAAAACAAAGATTGGATAAAAATCGTCCAATGACAACGGTTACAATCCGTATTCCTGAGGATGTAATTGAAGATTTGAAAAAAGTTGCGCCACTATTAGGGTTTTCAGGATATCAGCCTTTAGTACGTGCTTATATTGGTCAAGGGCTTCGCGCGGATCTTGAGAGGCTAGATGGAGATACTGTGTCTATGTTTATTGCAAGTCTGAAGCGTCATGGTGTAAGCGATGATGTGATTCGTGAGGCTTTGAGTGAGGTTGCCTAAAATTATTTCTGCCAAATTTATAGGCGATCGCACTTTTTTAATTGAGTTTAGCGGAAGTGAATTCAAGAAAATAATTGATGTTCATTCTCTTTCCATTTCGGCAAGGGCTTTTTGGCGACTAAGAGGTTTTTCATCCTTAACTTCTAGCATGGCATGGACAAGCCCTAAATCTTCAACCACCTCCACTATCGCTGGATTTTTGGAATGAATGTCTGATGCTGGCGTAACGCTTTCACGAAATAAACGAATAATCTGTAAGAGGTTTGACCAATATTGTTCAGGGATTTTGTCTAGCTCGTTGGCTAATTCTTCTGCAAATACGGTTGGCCTATTGGTTGACATCCTTATCATTCCTGAATGCAAAATATTTTTAACCTAGTGTAATCAAAGTAATTAGACTTAGTTACAAAAACCTACATAATTGCTTTTGCCCATTTTCGATGTTGCAGTTAAAGACGATGAAGATTGTGATGTTTACTGAAGAAGCGCTCGCTATTTCCTTCTAAAGAGAGATAGCCTTAGAGTTATTGATGCTTGTTCAAAACGCTATCTATTTACTACACTCATCTACTTAAAGCATTATCTTCTATTTCAAATATCTTCTCGGGATACTTAGCTTTCTCTTCCTCTGTAAATTCGAGCAGTTCAGAATAGTAATTCAAATCCGTAATCGATTTCATTCCTTGTTCAATAATGAACTTTCCTTCTTCGACGAAAAACATAGGATTCACATAGTCTCGAACTACATCTGCAAACCAATTTGCAGCTTTTGTGGCTTCATATATAGTTGAGTAACACCTTTCTAACCATTGCTCGTAGCGTTTTACATCATCAGCATAATTTGGGTTTGGGTCTATCCTCTTATAAAACTTGAAAGGAATGTATGAGTCACCTTGAAGATCGCTATTTTCCATAAATGTTTGTGCCGCTTGGTTAAGTAGGATCGACAATGTAATAGTCGCTCTTTTAAATTCATCGAATTCTTTTGGCCAAATTGTAGAAATTACCTTTTGTCGGAATTTGTAAGTATTCTCTGGTAAATCTCTAGACCATTGAGGATCAGTTGCTAAAGCAAAACTCGTCCAACCATGCCAATTGTCCAAATTGCATAATGTGACGGCATTATCAACAATGCCAGCAAGTATGGTGCTTTTAGCTAACTTAACGCGATCTATTGTTTCGCTTAATTTCTCCGTAACCCACAATTCATGTGTAGATTTAATTTGATGGAGCTTTTCGATAGACCAGTCCGATTCGTTCCTGTCAATGGTTGTGTGATGATTTGGACATAGCAAAATTAAATTGTGGTAACTGTCTCTCTCTTTTTGATCTAGTTGGCTTTTTCCGCGAGGTGCATCCTCTTTTTCCCCCACAATATGAGCTTGTTCTCCAAATGTAAAGGTGGAATTTGTAGATGACGCGTCCTGCGTTAATTCTATTTTACAAATAGCACATCGATTTCCCGATCGTCCCCAAAGCAACTTTATATCTTTTTGCCCTATACTCATTTTAATAGTTCTCAAAGACTACAACATTTTGAATAATTGAATTAAACCACGTTATCGATTTTTGATGTTGAGGAATTTGCGATCGGATGTTGGGTGATGACGGGCGATCGCTGTTTGATTTGAGCGAATAGGCGATCGGTTTTATGGGTGGTGTGGGGCGTTCTGTCCAAATAGTCTGATAAGTATTAAAATTAGATAGATTCACAGCTTCAAACCTATGAAACTACCAAACGGTGATAAAGCCGAACTAGGAGACAAACTCGAAAGATATTGCTTGAACTATGAACACCAGAAAGGTAAACATAAAGCCCTACTTTTTGAAAAGCGTCTTGGGATTACCATCGCTAACAAAGAAATTCTAGAACAAGCTCTACAAGAAGCTGCTATCGAAGGTGAAGCTGAGCTTTTTAAAATCGATCAATATGGCACTCATTACGATCTTGCATTTTTACTTTATACCGATGTTGGTGAATCCCTAGTTCTAAGTTGTTGGATTATCAAAATTACCGAAGACTTTCCACGCCTTACCAATACTTACCCTATTGATTAAAAAACACCATGAATGAAATCCAAGAATACGATCTTGTTGCCCTAACTGAAGATGCGATCGCTACTCATAAAGTTACCCATCAACAAATCTTACTCCGCCGAGGACAAATGGGAACAGTCTTAATGTCATTCGATCGGAAAGCTTTCCTAATTGACTTTACTGATAAACAAGGCAACACCTTCGCAATGGAAACAATCGAACCAGTAAAATTATTACGCCTTATTAACGAACCAGAATTAGTTCTATCTTAAACTTAATAAATGTTTGATGCTGAGGGAATAGGCGATCGGGGTTTATGCAGGTTAAGAGGAGATCGCACTTAGCCTCAATTTATGAAGATATCAATGATGACTATGTGAACGATAATGGAATTGCCAGCACCAATCATATCAGGGCAGCCTTTAACAGCACTTGCACCAATGCAAGATGTGACTGATTTGGTCTTTATGCAGATGTTAAGTAGCTATGGCTGCCCTGATTATTATGTAACAGAATACTTTCGGGTGTATGCCAATTCTAATATTGACAAGAAAATTCTCAATTCAATTACACTGAACACGACGGGCAGACCTGTATTTGCTCAAATAATTGGTGAAAGTATTCCCGATATGTTGAGGATTGCCAAGCAACTTACTCAATATCCGATCGCGGGCATCGATCTAAATTTGGGCTGTCCTGCACCGCGTGTATATCGCAAAAACGTTGGTGGAGGATTATTGCGCGAACCTGAAACCATCGAGAGAATTTTTGATGCATTGCGATCGCAAATTACGGGGCTTTTCACCGTGAAAATGCGTTTGGGTTTTGACTCCACCGATAATTTTGAGAAGCTATTGCAATTAATCAATCAATATCAAATCGATCTGCTGAGTTTGCACGGTCGGACTGTCAAAGAGCTATATCGCGGCGAAGTGCATTACGACTCGATCCGTCATGCCGTGCAAACTGTAAATTGTCCTGTATTAGCCAATGGCAATATTACTTCCTATCTGAAAGCGGAGCAGGTTTTGCAAGAAACTGGTGCGGCGGGAGTAATGGTTGGGCGATCGGCAATTCGCAATCCTTGGATTTTTCAACAAATTCGCGATCGCTTTGCAGGAAACCCCGTTCAAGTGATTACCCTTGCAGATGTGCATCAATATATTCAGCATCTATTCGCGATTACTTGCCAAGATACACTGAGGGAAAAATCCCATGTAAATAGTTTAAAGAAGTTCTTAAACTTTATTGGAACGAGTATTGACGCAGAGGGTAAATTTTTAGCAGGAATGCGTTTAGTGCAGTCAAAGCAAGAGCTTTTTGATTTGTGCGATCGCCATTTATTAACAAATCCCGATCGGCCTTTTGCGATCGAACCATACGAAAATCTTGTAGCGCGTCCTAGTTGTGAATCCAATGAATAAAAATATGCAGAGACGGAAACAGGTTTGGGTAAGATTGCTAATTAGTTTCGGGCTAGCAATTTTGACAAGCTTTGGAATTAATAATTTGCCAGTAATAGCAAGCGATCGCACATTTACGAATGTATCGTTAGACTTCATAAATGAGTATAAATTGCCAGAGCAAAAATTTGAGAATACTCCCGTTGGCGGCTTATCGGGACTAGCATACGATCGCATTGATGATATTTTTTATGCAATTTCTGACGATCGCAGTGAATTTGCACCCGCTAGATTTTATGCTCTCAAGCTGAAATTCAGTTCTGAAAAAGAGCATCCCAATCTGGAGAATTTGGAAGTAATCGGTGTGAACTTCCTCAAAGATAAGACAGGCAATACCTATCCTAAGGGCGAAGTTGATCCCGAAGGAATTGCATTAACAGGCGATCGCACGGTGCTAATTTCCAGTGAAGGCGTAACTAGCAAAGGCATTCCTCCCTTTATTGATGAGTTCGATCTATTAACAGGTAAATGGCTCAGAAGTTTACCAATTCCGCAGCGCTATTTGTTCGAGCCCAAAAAGGAACCAAATTCCAACAAGAGTAAGCTTCCTAAACCAGAGCCACAAGGAGTAAGAGATAATCTTGGGTTTGAAGCGCTCACGGTAATTCGTGACTCCATCGGAGATCCCTACCGCGTTTTTGCTATTACAGAAAATGCTCTTGCTCAAGATACCCAAGCCGACGAGCAACCATCCGAAAGCCGATTTTTGCATTATCTAGTCGGTAATATTGCGCCGCTAATTGTTGCTGAGCATCGCTATCCTGTCGAAGCCATGACTCCACCTGTCACACAAATCGGTGTTAATGAACTCGTAGCGATCGATCGCGGCGGTCACTTTCTCACCCTCGAACGCTCGAACGGCTCAGCAGGATTGAGTGCCAAAATCTGGCAAATCGCTACAGGCAGCGCGACCGATACTTCTTCGATTAAAAGCTTTCGAGTTAACCCTAATGTGCGATCGATCCGTAAAAAGCTAGTTTTCGATCTAGCAACTCTTGGAATTAAATTAGATAATTTGGAAGGAATGGCGATCGGTCCCCGTTTAGCCGATGGTTCACAAAGTCTGATTTTGGTGAGTGATGATAATTTTAGTAATAATCAATTTACTCAATTCCTCGTATTTCGCCTCAATCGTAATTAGATAGATAGTCTAAAATCCTAAATCTGCTTTAGCCTCCTCTGCAACCCTCAAAACTTCTGGAGTAGAAATTTCTTCCCAAGACACTTCGCCGATCTCGCGATAAAAAGTTTCGTCATAGGGTCGGGTTTGCACCACTACAGGCATTGGTACAGCATGACCAAGAACTAACGCTTGCTGCTTAGAATCTAACTTCGACAAAATCGTTCGCAAATTTCCACTACCAGCAACGCCTGTAAAAATTGCGTCAATATCTTTTTCGTCATTCAGTAAAGCTGTAATTCTCGTACCAATTTGGGACATTACTTCGTTATCAATTCCCGATGGGCGTTGATCGACAATCAGCAAAGTCACAAAATATTTCCGCATCTCACGGGCGATCGTCCCAAAAATGGTCTGTCTAGCTGTGTTTGGTGCAAGAAATCGATGGGCTTCTTCAATCGTGATCGTCAATTGCTGTGGGCGATCGCTAATATTTTTAGTCTGTAAAAATCGCTCGGCTTGCTGCACGTAGGAATGATGAATCCGTCGCGTAATGATATTTGTTGCCAACATATAAGAGAGCAGATTTGATTGCGAACCGAACTCGATCACGATATGTTTGCCTGCCGCGATTGAGTCGAGGATCCGCTTAATATAATTTTCGGGACAAGTTGGACGCAGATATTTAAGATCGTCAAGGCGCGTGAGTTTTCTCTGTAACGCCATAATTGAAGATTTGCTACCCATCTTCTGTTCGCAAAACTCTTGAATCTCAGAATTGGTCATTGCTAGCAAGCATGAAATCCAATTCTTCCCAAACTCATTTCGCAAAATAATTGCATTTTCTAAACTGGCTTCCGAGAGATTCAGCTCCTCACGAATAAGCATCAAGTCTTCAACATCAATTTGATCGTAACTAATATAAAGCTCCTGAGCGTCACGCACACCCCGCCGCTTTGTGGAGTCAGGATCGAGCGTATAAATCTGTACCTGCGCGGGAAATAATTGTCGCAAACCCTTAACCGTACTAAATCTTTTGCCTTCAGTGGCAGCCTCCCATCCATATTCTGAATGCATGTCAAAAATCAGATTTACTGCCGCTTGCTTGCGAATGATCCCCGACAATAATAAGCGTGTTAAAAAAGATTTCCCCGTACCCGATTTACCAAATACACCATTACTACGCTCGACAAAGCGATCGAGATCGAGACAGATAGGCACAGACATATCAATTGGTTGTCCGATCGCAAAGTTCCGTTTATGAGGATCGTCTTCCCAACCAAACACAATTCGAAAATCGCGCTCAGTTGCATCAAATACCTGCGAGAAATGGCTGGGAATTGTTTTCACTGGAAGGAGTTGAAAATCCTTAGTTTCTTCTACAGGCTCTAATATCTGAGGTTTCTTCCGCTTCATTTTTTTTAAGCGATCGCCATCTGAATTAATCGTGCGTTGAGTTAAAAGGTCAAAAGGATTTGAAGGCACAAACATTAGCATCGGCGTTAAGTTGATCGTGCCAAAAGTTCCTGTTCCAGCGAGAATTTCAGTTAAGAAAGTGTTCTCTGGATTGGGAGGATTCATAAGGATACGTGGGCTAGCAGTGCCGAGCGTAACATCAGTAAGGATACAAAAAAAGCGTGTATGCCGACCGTGAACGACTAGAAATTTACCAACACGCATATCTTCGACGGAAATCTCACCATTTAGTCGAACTTCTAAACCGTCACTTAAAGATCCCTGAACAATAATCCCTAATGGTTGCAAATCCATGCTAAACCTACGTTAAGCGTGCATACTTTTGCTTAGCATAACAAAATAGGGGAGAAAACTAAGTTTTCTCCCCTATTTTGCTGCAATTAGCTAATAATTCTTTTTAGATAGATGTACGTTCTAAAAAGTAAATTTAGTAGCGACCGCCGCCACCACCAGACTTGTTATAGCCGCCACGACCGCCGCCGCCGCCTCTGTTACCGCCGCCGCCGCCGAACGAGTCATTGCTCTCGCGAGGCTTAGCTTTGTTAACTTTGAGTACGCGACCCATCCATTCAGCACCATCCAATGCTGTGATGGCTGCATCTTCTTCAGCATCTTGGCTCATTTCGACAAATGCAAAGCCACGAGCGCGACCGGTTTCGCGATCGGTAGGGAAATGAACACGAGTGACTTTGCCGTAGTCTTCAAAAACTGGCTTTAAATGGTCTTGAGTAACTTCATAGGACAAGTTACCAACGTAAATAGACATTATGCTTTCTCCAAGAATTCAATGAGTATGTAGAGATAGAGATGTCGGAGAGAAGCTTGTCACGATGAAACAGAAAAAAACTGTCAGTACAGAAAACAATTACTACAACCGATAAATACTTTTACCTTACGATACTCAGTTTAGCGCATGTTTATTAAATTTGGGTGTAATGTTACGTTTTATTTCTTTTGATGGAGATACTTAGAAAAAAGTAGTGAATTCCAAGACCACATGCGTAGTCTGATTGTTTAGACAAGCCGCATGTGTAGGAATCTGTTAACCTGCTAAAACAAACAGAACGAACAGACCAGATGAAGCTCAGCTGTTTTGCCTGCTTACTCCACTTAACTTAGTTTTTTGACTATAGCCGGATATAAAAGCCAAAAGGGAGTTGTGTCGTTGAACAACACAACTCCCTTTTGGTTTGCTATAACAATAAAGGTCTAGCGCTATGTATTACCATCCGAAATCATTTGTAGATTTAGATAGGGTTTTGACTCTTTTCGGATTGATACAGCACTTTACTAAAAGTATATTTACTAAAAATCTATTATTACAATGTGGGGGCAATTCATGGATTGCCCCCACATTAGCGATATGTCAGGGGGAAGTAAAAAATGCTGTAAAAGAAAGACTAACTGGGGTTTTAAAATTTCGACATGCTAAAATCAGAATCAAAATCTCCTAAGTTTGTTACAAATTATGAGGACAGTTACCTCGGCACAACAATATCCAATCTTTGGTTCTGAGATTAAATGTCCCCATTGTCGCCAAATTATTCCTGCCTTGATTCTAACTGACACTTATCTTTGTCAACGCCATGGCGCTTTTGAAGTCAATCCCAACTGCAAAGATTTAGTTCATTTACAATCCGATCGCCAGTGGCGGCTTTGGAATGATGAATGGTACAGACAGCATACACATCCAGACGGCATTCGCTTTGAGATTCATGAAAGTATAGATCGACTTTATACTCAAGGTTACCGAGCCGTCAAAGTAACCATCGCTCACCGTTACATCGATCTAGTTACCCCCTATCTTGAAACTAGTCTTATTGGTTCTAACACGCAGCGTTTGTATGGATTAGTAGTAGAGTTCAGCCCCCCCGAAGAGCAAGAACCACGTTGGGGTGTAATCAATTTCGATCTAGAAAAAGAATTAGGAACACCTAAAGGATATCCATACTTTCGTTCTTTTTAATTACATCACCCCAAAAGAGAGAGGTGTGGCGAAGCCACACCTCTCTCTTTTGGACTTTATGCCTTAAAGCTGGATTGGTCGTTGCCAAGTTTGCAAACCTTGCCAACGACCAATCCAGCAAGCCCATAATTTTCGATTTGATAACTCGCCGTCTCTTGGCAAAAATCTCAACCATTGCAATAGACCGCGAGATTCTCTTGTACCGATCGCGATCGCCCATACCAAAAACACCAATCGATTAAGAGGAGATAAATATTCTAGTAAAGCCAAAGTCTCATTATGTATGGCATTGACTGTTGCCTGCTTGTTAAAAGAATCGCGCTGATCTTCATCAAAACGCTGTGCGGGAAAATGATCCACTGCTATTTTCGGGTCATAAATTAGCTTCCAACCTTTTTGCCTCAAGGTCAAGGCAAAAGCTACTTCAAAATGTACTTGCGCTCCCGTTCCTCGCATTCTCCGATCGAAACGTAGATCGGCGATCGCTTTGCGTCGAAAACTCATATTTACGCCTTTGAGTACATCTACTTCTCGACCTTCACCAGCCCCAATATGATGATTGCCAATTAAACGTCCAAACCATTGCAATTTACCCACCACAGGCTGTGAGCCATCTTCTAAACTCGCACCGTGATACACCCAATCTCGACCACCAACTCCACCAATTTTCTCGTCTGTTAAATAATAAGCTTCTATCTTTTCTAACCAATCAGGATGAGGGGCAGCATCATCGTCAGTAAATGCAACAATATCACCAGTTGCAGAATCCAAGCCAATATTCATCGCCGCAATCACTCCCGATTCCGTCACCGCTGCAGTTCGCAAAGGCAGTGACTCGCGATCGAAGTTTTCTATAAATTGCCAAGTTTCGCGATCGGTATCGCGAATAATCACCAATAACTCATCAACGGGGCGATTTTGCTGCTTTAGCGCCGTTAAACAACGAGTTAAGTCTTGAGGGCGCAAATAAGTAGGGACAACTAAAGTTATCTTCATTGTTTCTAATTTCCTTGAGAAGCAGAAATTTAATTTAAATATTCACTCGAATTATTCAATCAAGTGTGATGTTCTTCATCTTTCTGTATTACTAGCAATTGCAATTAGTCATAAGCAATTAGTCATAATTTTTTATGTTTAGAGATTAGTTCTGCGTAGATCGTCTCATACTTTTGGGCTACCTTTTCCCAGCTAAAATCCTGCGATCGCAACAGTCCAATCTCCGCATATTTTTGACGCAAATTGTCATCTCCCAAAAGCAAATTGATTTGATTTCCAATTCGATCGTCTTCAGCTAGTACCCCATACTTTCCTTCATCCAAAATTTCTTTTGCTCCAACATTTAAACTTGCGACGACAGGCGTCCCTGCGGCTAACGCCTCCACATAAGGAATACCAAAACCTTCATAAGTACTAGGCAAACAAAATACCCAAGCTTGGCGATAGAGTTTGCAAAGAGTATCTTGGGAAACCTTGCCAAAATTGACAATACCTTCACCTTCTAAGGGCTTTTCTGTAACTGCCCAAAGTTCAGCATTTGGGAATTTAGTCCTTACTTCTCGGGAAAATATATCTGCTAGAAGTTTGCCTCGTTTTCGACCACCTGTAGTGCCAACGAATAAAATTGACGGATGCTCCGACTTTTGACCTGGAGAAAAGAGAACAGTATCTACTCCATTAGGAATCACATCTGAAACCGCAGGAATACGTTTCTGTGTAGCTTTAGAAACGCCAACATTAACATCTGCAATCCAAGCTCCTACTTTCTCCAAACCAGCAATGACTGTTTGATAAATTCGAAAACGCCATGTCACAGCGGCAATTGCTTCATCAATTGCTGAGCCATGAAATGTCCGTACTTGTGGATGTTTACCAAATAGCAAAAAATTATCACCATGGGCATGGATGATATCAAAGTCAGAGAAGTCTGTTTTTGCTAAATTTGCTGCCAGCAAAAAAGCATGAAATTTTTTAAGCTTGGGGTTGATGGCATACTGATGAACTTTATAACGACACTCCTCAAACCAGGGGCTAAAGGTAAACATAGTGACATCATGACCACGCCCTACAAGTACATTGGCTAAATAATGAGCCTGAAATGCCACTCCACCTTTCGACTCGTTAGGCAAATCAACATGAGTCATTGCTATTTTCATAAACTAATTCTGACCTAGTCAGAAGCATCATATATCTTAATACCTAATCTATCTTACGATCGGAATTATATCTACCTAGAAATATAATTAGCTAAACTACAAATCTGACAAATAGCTCTTAAGTCTTGCCGCCAAAATTTCATAGTCAAAGTTATCTTTCGCTACCTGCTTTGCTTTTGTATTTACTTTTAAGTAATGAGGTTCATTAAGTAACTCTTGTAAATGTTTAGCTAAACGTGCAGGATGCTCATTATCCCTAACTCCCTTATAGGGAAGAAGATATCCCACATCTGGTAGTACTCGTTTTGCTTCGCCAACATCAGTTGCTATAACGTATTTCCCATATGCAAGATATAGAGGCAGTTTTCCAGTTGTCCTCACCATTCCCACTAAATCATTAGATTGGGTGGAGACGCAGACATCCATTGCACATAGATATTGAGGTAATTCTTTGTAAGGCAATTGACCTGTAAATACAACTCGATCTAATATCCCAAGTTCCTTGGCTCGATTTTCCAGAATTTTTCTTCCTTCTCCATCTCCAACTAGTAATGCTTTGACAGGATAATTTGGCAAAAGTCCAAGAGCTTCAACAATATCCCATCCGTAGCACATTTGATGCCTTTCCGACCAAGCCATGGTTCCAATTAGACCAACAACTAGATTATCTGTTAAACCCAGTTTTTCTCTAAGTGCTGAGGAATTAACTTCTTCAACTTCTTTAATATCAATTCCATCAGGTATAAATTCTACCCTCTTCGATCCCTGCGCTTCTAACAACTCTTTGTGATAGCTACCACGAACTATAAAACAATCAGCACGCTGAATTGCTGTGCGTTCTACCCAATTAATCAGTGCAAGTTGAGTTTTTGAGTATGTACCAACAGATTTTGCCAACTCAAATGCTACATCCCCAGAGTCAACTACCAATTTGCATTTGAGTAGCTTTTGAGTAAAATAGGCAGCCAAAACTCCAGTATATGCAGTATCAACAACATAGATAATATCTGGCTTGAAGTGTAACGCCGCCTTAATGAAAGGGAGAATACCCTGCCATTTTTTAATTGGTCTATACTGAAATTGAATTTCCCATTCTGTAGGAAATCTCTGAGCAAGCATTTGGGCGCGAATACCAGCCGCACTGCCTTGAGAACCATTAACAAAGAACATTAACTTTAACTTTGTCATATATAAACCTATAGACATTTGAGAATATAGCTTGAGTTCTTGAATTGTATAGCTATTTCTAATTCAAAACACAGCAGTTGAAATTCAGTGCAAATTCCTGCTCCTTAACTTACAGCACTTTACATTGAGTTTGATAAAGGCGATCGCCTTACTGTAGATTTTTCTATTATTTCTTCCGATCGTTGGAGCTATATAACAAGCGATTTTCATACTTAGTATTGCTGGTTATAGTTAGATTTAGTGGATTTACTTCCCAATGCTAACTGTGACTCATAATAGTTATTATACTTACGGCCTGCTAGTGCCATAGCTATAAATGGCCACAGTAACATACCAGTAGCGCCCTTCATACTCGGCCCAGCAAACAGATAGAAAATTGACTGTAGTACTATTGCGCGAATTATTGAATCAAAAATATCTTTAGTTTTCGTAGAAGTTCTAAAAATCGAAATAATTAGTACAATTAACCCTCCAACATAAGGTATTGCACCAATCCATCCTAAGTCAAACATCATGACCAAAAATGCACTATCTTGCCCTAGATTTATTCCTAGTCCGCTACCAATATAGGAAGTAAGAGCATCATTAAATAAATTCTCATAGATAAATTGCCTTGCTTGAAAGCTCGGATCGTTTTTAACATCAACTAAAGTTGTTAATCTTTCTGAAATCGAAGAAGCAAAAGGTTCTATTGTGGCTAGTGGGATCACTATTAAGGCTAACACTAGAATAGTTAAAACTAGTTTTAGCTGTTGCTTTGGCTTAATACTAGTAATTATCGTTATCATCCCTAGAGACCAGCCAAGCCAAGCAGTTCTTACCATACTCAGAAGAAACGATAATGCCCCAAATCCTGCTGCTGGTAGCACTAAAACGCTCTGACATCTAAACAGAATTAATAAACCTGTAGCCATAAAACTAGCAAATGGACCTGGAGCATTTAGCGTGCTCCAAACTCTTATACCAAGAGGCTCTGGCTTGCCTGCACTAGTCTTAATAGGAGAGTTCTCTAACCAAAAGCGATCCCATTCAGGGGCAACCATAAATTGATAAACCCCATAGATTCCCATGATTAAAACACCCCATAGGAAAACCTTTTGAAGATTGCGGCAATATTCTGGATATCTATTCCAATTCACAAACAAGTGATAACCGAATAATAGAGGTGATATCCACTCTAAAAGTGCAACAGTGGCGGTAACGGGACTAGCACCGTTAATCAACCCAACTAGATAGCCATATATGATAGCCACGATCGCCATCACAAAAGGTGCTGAACCTTGTTCTCTTGATTTAGATAAATTGAAATAAAGTGTGTGGCTACATACTATAACTGCTGTATATGGAGCCAGGAGCATAGGGCTTGGATCTGTAAAAGCTCCACCATTAAAATCGGCAAAGCGACGAATAAAAGCGGTCAAGAAGAAAACCCACCAAACAAAACCTACATATAAAATAGGATGGCGAAAGTAGAGTCTCCATGCAACAACAAATGTTCCTAGGGGATACAGGATATTGAGTGCTTTTGAACCGGTCGATTTTACTGCTAATAAAACTACAACGACAAAAACAAAAACAAAAATTGTTCCCCATGCATCAGCAGGTTGAAAAAAATTAAAGGTGTTTCCTTTCTGAACATTGACGTTGATTGCCTTACTTTTATTCATTACGAATACTTCATAGCGATTTGCAAGTCATTATAAAAGGCATAATAGCAAAAACGTGAAAAACACAAGATAATTAGAGAATCTAGTGAATACACGAATAGCCAATTCCTTAGCGTGGTCTTCCTAAGGTCGTGATGTATAAAACTGCTTCGTCGCTGGGAATACCAAGAACTTCGTTGACAAGATCGTCAAAGAAGCCTGCGATCCCACTTACGCCGACACCCAAACCGATCGCTGCGAGATTTAACCTCTGGCCTAAATGCCCTGCATCCATATGTAAATAGCGATAAACGCGATCGCCATACTTTTCTACGGCTTTTTTGAGATCGGCAGTATGAAAAATCACTGCTCCTGCATCGCGACCTAGTTCCTGACCGAGACAGAGATAATGCAATTCATCGCGAAAATTTTTAAAGCGAACTTGGCGTAATTCTTGAGATTTCGGAGCGTAGTAGTAGCATCCTTCCTCCAAATCCTCAACACCTGTAACTGCTATAAAAGTCTCAATCAAAGTGAGATCGAAATAGTCAGGATTGCCATCAAGCCCTTGATCGGTATAGTGCTGTGGCTGATAGGTAAAATCAAGAATTGCTTTGAGTTCAGCTAATTCCAACTTCATTCCACAATATTCTCGCGTCGATCGCCGTTGCAAGATCGTATTCTCTAACATTTCCAGAACGTCGCCCCAGTGAATACTTTCTATTGTCGTGCTGACTTTAGTACAGAAAGGGAAATTGTATTTATCCAAATCCGACTCAGGCTCTGCATTATCTGCGCTTTTACTATCAATCTTCTCTATCAATTTCTGCATATTTGGCTTCTCAGAGATCTGGGTAGCTTTATGCAAATATCCTAATAGTTCACCATCGGCAAGTTTGGGATAGTTAAAAGCCGTTGGCGAAGGTAATGCTGTGGTTAGACCACTTGAGATATTCACCGATCGCCTGATTGTTTGTCCCATTGGCTCGCGAGATTCTTGACCTCTACCAATGCGTTCTTCATCTTGCAAGTCGAGAATTGGCACGATCGCGATCGTCCCTTCTACCTGCTTATCCAAAAATAGAAGTTCATTTACAGTTTCATCGACAAAGCCGCCAATCAGTGATGCCTGATAATCTTCGATCGCACTAGCAAGTTCGATATTTCCCAATAAATGTCCAGTGTCCAGAAAAATTCGGCGGTAAGCCCGATCTTGATAGCGCCATGCCGATCGATAAAATACCGAAGTAATTGCAATCGCCATTCTGGTATTTTGCAAAGCAGGATGTTCGAAGCAAGCCTGTTGTAGACCAGTCCACACATTATTGTCTTGCCAAAAATGAATCAAACTATGGGTACGCACTTGGTAATTGTAAATACCTGCTGACAAAAGTGGCGTACCTGCGGAGATCAAATACATCTCGGCTGGATATAAGCCTCCAGCCGAAGGAGCAGCACGCAAATAAAAATCTTCTCCCGTAACAGTCGGCACTCGTGCAGTCAAACCATAACTACAAAATAGTAAGCGCGAAAGCCGCCGCCAACGACTTGCCAATAAACCATCGAGATCGGACTGAATATCCTGAGTTAAATAGGGCTTAAGATCGTAAACCGTGCCAATTTTGTAGTCCTTATAGGGTGATGGCTGCGTACTCCAATCTAAGCCCTGACTCTTGCTCGCAAGGGTTGCAGGCGCATATTTAGTGCGTTCGTGATAGTGTTCGGCGAAGGAAAATTTAGCTTCGGGCATAGCTTTGCAAATAGGCAGCAGGTATCAAACTGATGTTAGTACCAAAAAGGATATCCCGCGCGGGATATCTGTAAGATGTATTGCATCGCAAAAAATAACTCGAAACTGCGATCGCATCATTCATGATTTCGCTTATTATAGGAAGGTTGTCAAAAATTTTCTAATTCAAAATCAGAAAATTATCATATTAGTACAGGGATAGCATCATGGCAGTACCCAAAAAACGCACTTCAAAATCCAAGAGAGATATTCGCAAAGCAGTATGGAAGCATAAAGCCGCAGTTCATGCTCAAAAAGCAATCTCGTTAGGTAAGTCAATCCTCTCAGGCAAAAATGATGGTTTTGTCTATCCAATGGCTGAAGAGGCTGAAGAAGAAGAGTAATCTCAAAGTTTGTGATTAAAAAAGGATAGGCAGACTTAGTATTAAGTCTGCCTATCCTTTTTTATGCTTGTTTTGCCAAGCTATCTTTGATACAAGCACCTATTTGCGTATCAATTCGCAAGATGTGGCTTACCAACCATTCACACAGCTCATCGTAAATTTTGTGAGCAATTTCATCACTTGCATCACTTTGGCAATATCGATCGTGTAATTTGCCAAAAGTATCGATAAACTTTTTATGGGCTTCTTGATTGACACCAGCCATAGGGCAATGGTGTTTAGCTGCACAAGTTTCTTCGTTACCAAAATGCCATTCGGCATAAAACTTGAGAAACACTAGTAATTTTTTAATTGCATTTGCCCAATTTTCCTTTTCGATCGCATCACCAATCTCGTTTGTGGCGGCAATTAATTCCTTATGTTGCGTGTCGATCGTTGGGACACCAGTACTCAAAGAATCACTCCACTCAAATCTTTATATATCGATTTTCTCATTTAGATAGGTTTAGTACATATTGCGCGTAAATAACAATAATGCTGACCATGATTTATCGGTTTTGGCTTTACGTAATGCCTACCATCAAAGATCGATCTGGCATTAATTTGATTCAAATTAAAAAGTTATTTTATGCTCACATACTATTCAAAATAATTATAGAGATAGTCATATCTCCTTAAGTTTTCTTTTTAAATCTGGTGTAAATATACTTTTCAGATGTAGTTTTATAACAAACTTCTAATTTTGTATTTACTCTTTTATATTCACTAAATAATTGTGGATTACTTACCAAACCATTTATCTCAAGAGTATTGTCAGGATTTACAACACGATTTTCAGATAGTCAATCGCGCATTGCGAGTTTTGAGTGCCTGTACTCAAGCCGTGATTCGAGCTGTGAACGAAGAATCCTTACTACACGATCTCGTACATCTGATTACAGAAGAAGCAACTTATCAAATGGCATGGATTGGCTACGTGTGTCACGACGAAGCCAAGTCGATTCAACCTATGACTTGGGCGGGTCATGAGGCAGGTTATCTGAAGACATTAAACATAACTTGGTCAGATGTCCCTAGCGAACAGGGACCCACTAGCGAAGCAATCCGATCGCGGCAACCCGTTGCCTGTCAAAATATGCTCGTAGATCCCATCTTTGCCCCTTGGCGTGAGGTCGCACTGCAGAAGGGTTACCAATCATTGCTAGTGCTACCTTTGCTAAATCAAGAGGCAGCCTTTGGTTGTCTCAATATTTATTCATCACAAGCAGAAGCTTTTAATCCACGAGAAGTATCTTTATTGAAAGAACTTTCTGATAGTTTGAGCTTTGGTATTGTGTCTTTGCGAACGAGGCAGGAACATCAGAAAGCAGAATTAGCCTTACGAATGTCAGAAGAAAAGTTCTCCAAAGCTTTTTATGACAGCCCGATCGCCAAAACCATTACGACCGTTGAAGAAGGTCGCTATATAGATGTAAACCACAGTTTTGAGTGGCTGTTTGGTTACGATCGCTCTGATGTATTAAACCGCACCAGTTTGGAATTAGGAATTTGGCATAACCTAAACGATCGCCAGCAGATGTTTCAACAGTTAAAATCTTATGGCAAGCTTGTAAATTTCGAAGCAGAGTTTCTAGGACATAGTGGAGATAAAATTCTCTGCCGTGTTTCATCGGAACTACTACAAGTTGCTGATAAAGTCTGCATTCTCTCTGTAATTGAGGATATTACTGAGAGAAGAAAGGCGGAACTAACGATTTTGCAACTTAACGCTGAATTAGAACAAAGAGTGCAAGAAAGGACTGCCGAACTAACCCAATCAACCATAAAGTTACAAATACTTAACCAAGAGTTGCAACGTTCAAATCAAGAATTGGAGCAATTTGCCTATGTAGCCTCTCACGATCTTCAGGAACCATTGCGGGCTGTGATGGGCTACACCCAATTACTGATGAGCGAGTATAGAGATCGCTTTGATGACACAGCAAATTCCTATGCCAAGTATGCAGTCGATGGTGCTAAGCGGATGCAACAATTGATCCAAGATTTACTTGCCTATTCAAGGGTTAGTACGCGCGGCAAAGAGTTTGTCCCAACTGACTGTAATGCTGTGGTTCAGGAAGCAATGCGAAATTTGCAGATGGCGATCGCCGAAAAAAGTGCAGAAATAATTATTGAGCCACTGCCCACAATTAATGGCGATCGCAGCCAACTAGTACAGCTATTTCAAAATCTGATCGGCAATGCTCTAAAATTTTGTAAGAATGAACGTCCTTACATTCAAATTCGATCTGCAAAAAGAGATACGGACTTTCTCTTCCAAGTAGAAGATAATGGAATTGGCATTAAACCCCAATACCTCGATCGCATTTTCGAAGTATTTAAACGTCTTCATACAAGGAGGGAATATTCTGGCACTGGCATTGGTTTAGCCATTTGCAAAAAAATTGTCTTGCGACATGGTGGAATAATTTGGGCAGAATCCACGCCTAATACTGGCACAACCTTCTTTTTTACCATTCCCTTATCTATTCGATAGCATAGGCATTGCTTCAATACTATCTAATGGATAAGTAACTTACTAGATCCTTATGATTATCAATCAGAATTACCGCCCGATTGAAGTTTTGCTAGTTGAAGACTCTCCTAGTGATGCAAATTTGACCATTCGAGAGTTCGGCAAAGCAACAATTGCTAATAATTTATATTGGGTAGAAAATGGAGAAGATGCAATGGACTATCTCCATTTTCGAGGGACATTTGCTCATGTTTCCCGTCCTGATTTAATTTTATTAGATCTTAATTTACCGGGCATGGATGGAAGAGAGGTTCTATCAGAAGTGAAAGCAGATTCGGATTTAAAACAAATTCCAATTGTGATCTTAACGACCTCAACCGACGAAGAGGATGTATTGCGCTCCTATAACCTCAATGCCAATTGTTATGTCAGCAAACCAATAGATATCTATGATTTCATTCATGCGGTAAAACTAATTAATGAATTCTGGTTAGCTGCGGTTAAATTGCCCAACCTTCATTTCTAGCAATAATCGATGGCGTTAAACTTCAATCAATCCTTTAGTCAGTAGGTAGCTTCTCATGACTCAAATCTCCCTCCAAGTTTTACTCGTCGAAGACAGTCCAACTGATGCTCAGCTATTTCAGCATGTATTTTTTCGAGCCTCAATGGGTAACTGGAACTTAAAGTATGCTGAGAATTTAAGCGATGCAATCGATTACTGTAAGTCCCGATATTTCGATTTGGTATTACTGGATTTACGACTCCCCGACTCAGATGGGTTAGATACTGTAGCTCAATTCAATCAGGCAGTTCCTGATGTTCCCATAATTATTTTAACTGCGTTTGATGATGAAGAATTAGCACTACAAGCAATGGTAAGAGGAGCACAAGATTATCTAGTCAAGGATCAAGTTACAACTCAGCTTCTCAGACGTAGTATTCGCTATACGATGGAGCGATCGCAAATTATCAAACAACTTAGAAATAGCGAACAAGCTACCCTTCAAGCACTTAACAAAGAAAAAGAACTAAACCAACTTAAATCATATTTTGTTGCCATGGTTTCCCATGAGTTTCGGAATCCCTTGACGACTTTACAACTTACGAGTGAAATAATTCTTGAATCCAGCGATAACTTAACTGCCGAAAAGAAACAAATCTATGCGCGACGGCTTAATTCGACAATTAAAAATATGTGCCAGCTTTTAGATGAAGTAATTTTAATGGGGAAAGTCGATACAGGCAATTTTGAAATAGTTTTAGAAGCTATAGATTTGCAAGAATTTCTCGAAAATTTAATCGCCTCGCTTAAGTCTAGTGATAACGATCGACATCCAGTTATTTTGAATTGTCAGTCAATTCCTGATGTTCTTAACCTCGATCCTAATCTGCTCAGACATATTTTTGTTAATCTCGTTTCCAATGCCCTCAAATATTCTCCATCTGGTGAGGAAGTTGAAGTTGAGGTCGGGCTTCTAGATGAAAAGATCGTATTTAGTGTCATCGATCGTGGCATTGGCATTCCTGAAGCAGAGCAGCATCGATTATTTACAATCTTTAGCCGTTGCAGTAACGTCGGCACAATTCAAGGAACAGGACTGGGATTGGCGATCGTCAAGCGCTGTGTTGATTTATTAGGCGGGGAGATTTACGCTGAAAGCAAAGTTGGTATTGGCACAAAAGTAACGGTGTCCTTACCAGCAGTTGAGCCGCGTTAATCCTAAGCAAAAGTTAAATTCTCTCATTAAGTATTTGCTCAGAAAAAATGTCCCACCAAGTTAGCTTCGATTTTGCTTAGCTACCGTTGGCTTCGACTTCTCTCAGCCAACGGGGTTTTTTACCTAGCTCAACTGGGCTGCCAATCGCCATATTTGCCATCCAGCCGCTAGGCCAAACAAACAAGGAATTGTGAGGATCGCGATCGCGACAAAAAATTTGTGTTTTTGCTTAATCAGTGATTCACCAACAAAAGCGATCGTCGTGATGCCAAGCCACACTACGATCGCTAAAACCATCAGATAAAACTTAACTTTAATCAAAAAAACAAAACCACCAACAATCAAAAAACCACTAATCAAATAACTCCATTTCATTAAGGCATAGTCAGCAAAAGCAGTGATCGTTGGTAATAAACCGAAGATCGCAAACCCAGCGATCGCAAGATTTTTGTGCGATGGGATAGTTAATAATACCGACAGAAAATAACCCATAAATGCGTAGCTAATCACGATAATTACTAACCAAAACCACAAAAAATTGCGTTTTTTTGGAGTTGGTTTTAATTTGTCTAAGCTGAATTTTGGCAGGTCAAATTTTGGTAATCTCCAATTTGGTCTGAACCTAGGTAGCTTTAAATGTCTTGGTGAGTTAGTTTTTGAGCTGTTAGATTGCGTCGAACCATTATTAGAGTCTGTTCGATCCGTCCCAGATTTCTGATTTTCTGAACCGTCAAGATCTTCAGCCATAGCTTCATACTACATAGCGATTTTCTTTTTATAGTTATATCCAATATCGTCACTAAAAGTAGATACTTTGCTGAGTACCACCGCTACTTTCAAGATTTCATAATGATGGTAGGCTTCAACTGCGTTCAGCGATCGCAAATTTTTGGTTGAGTGCAGTCGAAGCCCCATCCAAAATACAAATCGCTAAACCTAGCATTAATTAAGATTAGGGTATAAACCCAAATAAATAGATGCGGTGCTTTGCACCGCATCTATTTATTTGGGTTTTGATTTGTCTTGGCTAGCATATAGCAATTTTCATTTTACTGTAGGCAAAATGAAACCCAAAAACTCTTACTGGGATTGATTTTTTATTTTCAAACGATCGCGTACTCATTTGAAAATCGCTATATTAATGAGGAATAAAGCTATTCACTCTCTCAACTCTTAGACAAGAGCAGTTTCGGAAGCCACGATCATTGAGCCAACGCCACTATTAGTAAAGATTTCCAGCAAAAGAGAATGTGGAACTCGACCATCGACAATATGCGCTGCCTTCACCCCTTGAGCTAGCGATCGCACACAACACTGCACTTTGGGAATCATGCCACCACTGACGACATTTTCATTCATCAGTTCTCTAGCTTTGCTGATCGTCAAACTGCGATAGAGAGTGCTGGGATCTTTATAGTTATGCAGAATGCCAGCAATATCGGTCAGCAGAATCAATTTTTCGGCTCCCAAGGCAGCAGCGAGTTCACCTGCGACCGTATCAGCGTTGATGTTGTAGGACTGACCTGTTTCATCGGTTGCCACGCTGGACACGACGGGGATGTGCCCTGCTTCGAGCAAAGTCGAAAGCAGCCCAATATTAATTCCACTGACTTCGCCGACAAAGCCGATCGCATCATTTCCCTGAGGACGAGCCCGAATCAAGTTACCATCCTTGCCGCACAAACCCACACCAGAGCCGCCAGCAAGGTTAATCATTTCTACGATTTGCTTGTTGACGCGCCCAACTAGCACCATTTCCACAACTTCCATTGTGGCGGCATCAGTGACGCGCAATCCATTAATAAACTGTGGCTCGATATTGAGCTTAGTCAGCCATGTATTGATTTCAGGCCCGCCGCCATGCACGAGCACGGGACGCAGTCCCATAAATGACATGGTAACGACATCACGGATCACGTCTTGTCGCAGGTTTTCTTCTTTCATTGCCGCCCCCCCATATTTGACGACAATAGTACGTCCTGCAAATTGCTGCATGTAGGGTAGAGCTTCACTTAGAATCTGAACGCGATCGCTGTCTGTTATCATGTAACGCCTCGACTACTCTGAAAAATACTTTGATTAACCTTACAACCTCCAATACACCAATAGATAAGCGATTTAGGTTACATATTAGTATTTGATGACTTTTACGAATATCTGTCTTAGCTTATGGATAGGTAGCTTCAAGTCTTTGGGGCATAAAGAGAGTTCATAAAGAGGCAATCGCTTTTCTTGTAAAGGCTAAGGCTTTGATGAGCGCTTTGTACGTGACGATTTTGGCGTTTGGGCTTGTTTTGCCGCAAGTTTTTGCAATTTTTCAATTTGTTTAAGAGTTAGCCCTGTGAACTGAGCAACTAAATCTGTGGAAATATTGGAACGCAACATATTGAGAGCTATTTGATTAGTTGCTTTCTCTTCACCTTTCGCCAAGCCTTTTGCCTCACCTTCAGCCAAGCCTTCTCGTAAGATCTCTTGATAAATTACTGATTCTTTCATGATTTCGCTCCTGAGTAATCTTTGGATGATTTCTTTGCTTAGGGCTATGCCAGATATTATAGCGGTCGAGGCGGCTACGTTACTCTGTACCTGTTTATCGGCAATATTTTCAATTTGTTTGGCGACTTGCCTTAAGGTTTCTTCAGGGTTGTTAGTCTGAGATAGGGTGGCAAAGGGTAATAGTCCTTGGTATTGCTGAAATATTTCTGTGGGTTGCTCCCATAGTCGGATGACGTTGAAGCGATGGTTTAGCTCTCTGAGGGTGAATGTGGTTTCATGAACTAGTGGTGATTGACTGGGGCTTAGATAGATAACGACTTGATGGGTCTGCTTTTTAGGAAATTTGCGATATAGGCGTAGTCGATAGTCTGCCATGCGAAAGGGGATATTTTTATTGGGATCGGTCTGAAACTCGATGTGCAGGATGATTTCTGAGGATTCTAGAAATATTACTGAATCGGCGCGAATTGGCTCGGTTGAGAGTTCCGATGGTTCGAGCTTGGTGAGGGTGATGGCTTCGCCTAAGATCCAACTGGCAAAGTCACTGGAAAAGCTTTCTGCTAAGAATTTACAAATGTTATCGATCATTGCGAGGTTAGATATTGCGAATAATCAAGCATCAAGTTTTGCATAGGCAAGTCTAATTTGGTGATAAAAAAATGATATTTCGGGCTATAACGGGTTTAGCAGAAAAATTGGTTGGGTGAAATATGGCAAGAGATAAAGGCTTTTTGGAGGCTGAAAGGCGGATTGAGGAGGCTTGGCAAGCTGGAGCTACAGAATTAGATCTCAGAGGTCTAGAGTTAACGGAAGTGCCAGAGGCGATCGCATCTCTTAACCAGTTACAATCGCTTAATCTCTCCAACAACCAATTAACAGAACTACCAGAGGCGATCGCATCTCTTAACCAGTTAAAAACACTTAACCTATCTGACAACCAATTAACAGAACTGCCAGAGGCAATCGCATCTCTCGCCCAGTTAAAAACACTTGATCTTTCCAGCAACCAATTAAGAGAACTGCCAGAGGTGATCGCATCTCTTAACCAGTTAAAAACGCTTCATCTTTTTTTCAATCAATTAACATCATTACCTGAATCGATTAAGAATCTTTCTAAACTAGAAGCAATAACGATTTCCGAAAATAGATTTATTTCATTCCCCAATGTGATCGCAAAATTAAGAAATTTGAAAGAATTCTATGCAATTGGTAATGAAATTGATGAAATACCTAGTGAAATCAGTAATTTAGAAAATTTATCACGAATCTACTTAGGAGGTAGTAGTATTTCTAGCTATTGTTTTTGGGGAGGAGACAAAAAGAATGGAAATAAACTATCATCGCTACCTTCCAGTTTCACTAAACTTAAGAATCTAGTTGTACTCGAACTAGATTCAAATCCCCTCAATCCTGATCTTGCTGCTGCCTATGAACAAGGTATTCACTCCATAATGCAATACCTTCGAGCAAAGGCAGAAGGTGAAGTAACTCTGAATGAAGCTAAACTCATTTTGGTGGGAGAAGGAGAAGTAGGGAAAAGTTGCTTGTTAGGAGCTTTGCGGAGCGATCCTTGGGTAGATGGTCGTCCAACAACTCACGGGATTGAAATTAAATCTGTGATTGTCAATGCTCCTGACGGTACTACAGAAATTACACTCAATGGTTGGGATTTTGGTGGACAAAGGGTTTATCGTCCTACGCACCAATTATTTTTCAGTGCGCCTGCGGTGTATCTAGTCGTGTGGAAACCCCGCGAAGGTCCCCAACAGGGCTTTGTCAAAGAATGGATTACGCTAATCAAACATCGCGAACCAGATGCAAAAGTGTTAGTAGTCGCAACGCATGGAGGTCCTGGACAGCGCCAGCCTGATATCGATCGCCAAGAACTAATCGACCTATTTGGCAGCGATACCGTCATTGGTTTCTTCCATGTCGATAGCAAACCCAATGCCGAAAACCAATATTGTCATGGGATCGCTGAATTGCGAGAGGCAATCTCTAACATTGCCGCCGTTTTACCTGGAATGGGGCGAACCGTTCCTACTAAATGGCAACATATTCGAGAAATCTTAGACGCATCAGGAAAGACCCATTTACCCTACAGCGAAGTGATTGCCATCTGTGAAGAACAAGGGCTAGAAGGATTTGCCGCCGAATTATTTATTCGGGTTTCGCACACGCTAGGTTATTTGATTCATTACCATTACGACACTACCCTCAAAGATTTTGTCATCCTCAAACCCGACTGGTTAGCCAAAGCAATCAGCTTTATCCTAGACGATGAAACCACCCGCCGCCGCAATGGGTTAGTAGAATTTACACACCTCAGCCAATTATGGAGCCATCCACCCTTTGAAGGCGAAACAGGCTACCCCAAAGAACTCCATCTCGTTTTTTTGCGATTAATGGAACGCTTCGATCTATCCTACAAAGTCGTACTCGATCCATCACAACCAAGCACCACTAGCCTAATTGCCCAACTAGTACTCGACAACCGCCCTGATCGACTACCAAATTGGGAAGATCAACCAGAAACAGGCGATCGGCAACAGGTGCAGATTTGTCGGATTGTCGATGAGCGCGGACAACTTGCCAATGCTGAAGGATTGTTTTATCAACTGATTGTGCGCTTACACAAGTACTCTCTAGGACGTGACAACTACGAAAAAAGCGTTCACTGGCAAAGGGGCTTAATGCTCGAAAATGGCTATAACGGTCGTGCCTTGCTAGAACATATCGGTACAGATGTCAAAATTACAGTCCGCGCCGCCTATCCAGAGAGATTTTTATCCTATCTCACCGAAGAAATCAAATGGCTGATCGAAAATCCTAACAATCCCTTTGGTTGGAAAGGCTTACGCTGTAACGTTATGGTTTCTTGCATTGAGCCTTGCGGGATGAATGAAATTGGTTATGGACTATTTGAAGTACAAAAACTTATCGAAAGCAAAAAAAAGAATCGAAATGAGTATCCTTGTTCCGTTTCAGGTTGCGATGAATGGCAGAATATAGACAAACTCCTTTACAACGCCCCAATAGGTCAAACACCAGTACAGGAAGTCTTGAGCGAAAAACTGACAGATGTACAAGCGACATTACAAATTATTCGTAAAGAACTGCTCGTGAAAGATCGACGAGACCAAATAAGGTATCAGGACTTAAGCGAAAAACAACGTGCCACAATGAGCCAAGTCGATCAGCAGTTTGGGGAGCTAATCCAAATGCTTACCGATGAAGCCAAAGATGGACCAAGATTGTTTAGCTTTATGCCTGTTGACAAGACATTTTTTGAGCGCCCCAAATGGATCAGCGCCAAGTTTCAAATCACCCTCTGGTGCGAACATTCTCGGCAACCCTTACCCGTTCTAAATCCTGCTGGAAGTAAACAAGGAATTTATGAGTTAGATCTACCCCGCGAGTGGTTTGTCAAAGCTGCCCCTCTTCTCAAAACGATGTCCATCACCTTGGGCTTAATTTTGCCAGTCGCCAGCTCTGCCACCAAATTTATGTTGGACGACACAACCTACAAGGGGATCGAAGAACAACTAGATTTAGGACAGAAAAGTTTGGAATCAGTTGTCAAGACCAGCGATCTCGCAACTACTTGGCAATCCAAAGCCGATAAAACCAAGCTAGAACATGGCGAAGCAATTCGTGCTGAAGGTGCTATGTTGCGATCGCTTCATGCCCTCTTGAAAGAAAAAGATCCTAGCTTTGGTGGACTGATCCAAGTGCAAAACAAGCGCCGCGAGTTTCTATGGGTACATCCCCAGTTTGTAAATGAGTACTAAAGGATTGGTCAACTAAACACCTGCGATCGCCATTTCAAAAGCCTGACAAACTGAAGGAATCGAGAATTTTGCTTGGGCTTGAATATAAGCGGTTTCAACGATCCTTTGAGTAGCGGGAAGATCGCTAAAAACTAGATGTATGGCATCAGCAAGTAATTGCGGATCGTTGGGTGGAATCAGTAAACCTGTGATGCCATTTTCGATGATTTCGCTAGTACCGCCGCCAATAGTAGCGATCGCAGGTCTTTTAGATAATTGAGCCTCCACGATCACTCTGCCAAAGGGTTCGGGAGCCGTCGAGCAATGGGCGATCGCATCGCAAGCTTTCATTAATGCTGGAATATCTTGCCGAAAACCGAGCCAATGCACACGACCTTTGAGGCTTTCTTGGGCAGCAATATTTTTTAGCTTCTCGGTATATTCCGCTTCCCCAAAGAGTGCATCACCGACCAGCAACACATGGACATCAGGCAGTTTACTGGCTGCCTCTAACAAAATATGTTGTCCTTTCCAATAGGATAGACGGCTAAACATGCCAATCAAAGGGCGATCGCGAGGAATGCCTAATTCTTCACGCAAAGTTGCTTGATTATCATTAACTTGAGTAAACTTTTCACAATTAAATCCGTTATAAACCGTGCGTAGCAATTTACGATTGCCGCCTGCCGCAAGAAAAGCTTCCCCTGTGGCTTGAGAGTTAACGATTACTCTAGTCGCAAACCAATTTGCCAACGTGACTGCGATCTTGCGATTTGTCGCGCTAAAAATATTCGCCGTCAAAATATCATGTAAGTGCCATACGACGGGCGCACCACCAAATAATCTAGCGATCGCCGCGACCACAAATCCTTTTTGATTATTGGCATGAATCAAATCGAAGTCTTTGCTTTTGTTGGCAATTTGCTTACCAAGTCGCCAGAGATCGCCAATGGATTTGAGTGAAGCTAATCCGCTCGATACTTTTACATCAGCAAGCGATCGCGATGCTTGCAAAACCTCAACCTTTACCCCTAAATCTTCCAGTCGATTCTTTAAGATCCCATCAGTTAATAGGACTACCTGACTAGTATCGCGATAAGCATGGGCAAAGTCTAATAAACATAGCTCCCCTCCACCTAGGACTGCGGTATAGCTAACAAACAAAATTCTTTTGTTGTTCATACTTGTTGAGGCGGAACAATAAATTTAAAACATTATCTATAAATACATTATTGAGCGATTTGTGAAGCCGATCACTTAATTAATGAACTATTCTGCAAATCTTTTTATATTTAGTTATATTCAGGCGATCGCTTTGTCATGAATAAATCTGCATCTCAGTCTACCCCCAAACCCATACTAAGTAGAGGATTTCTGATAACTGTCGGAATTCTCGCAGTACTAACCGCTATTGCTAAACCTTCATCACGCTGGCTTAAGGCACAATATGACACCTTGCAAGCAAACAACACTGTTCTCATAGCCAATGAAACCAAGTATAAAGAATTGCTCAAGATCGTTGAAGCAAATCAGCCGAATGGATCTTTGAACGCTCCATCAACTAATAGCTCGACAATCTCCGAAAAAATTTTTCAAGCTGCTTTATTACCTAGTATTTTGGGGAGAAGTAGCCGTTATGAACCCTATACCAACAACGGTAAACTTGCTTGCGCTCGCATGGTCAATATTGCGATCGAGCAAGCCTTGGGCTATCAAATCGGTCAAAATCCTCTTTACGTTCCTTCGATAGTCGAAGATTTAGACAATGGCAAGGGCAAACGCATCGATCGAAAACAAACTATACGTGGTGATATTGCGATCGCGAATGGAACTGACTATACAAATGGACTTTGGCATATAGGCATTTGTATGAATGATAGCTGTAGTTTGGTATTGTCCAACTCTCCTTTTAAATCAGAATTTTCTTGGCTAACAAACTCAAATTTTGATGGAGCATTCGATAGCTATCCAGGTAAAACTACGTTTTACCGAATTGTCCAAAAAAATTAATTGATTTTATTAAAATCTAGCGCTAGGTCAAACCAAAACCCCAATAATATAGAGGCGGCGCGAAGCGCCGCCTCTATATTATTGGGGTTTTATGTCCTGAGCAAAACTTGCATTGCTATATTACTTTGTTGGATTGCTATTTAACATTCCAATAAAAGTATCAAAATCCAAGTTTTGATTTGTGGCAAGTCCTGCTTTTAAGATTTCATTCCTTGCCGTTCTTGTCTTGAGATCGCTAGGTTTAATGCTTAGCCAACGGGTATAACCATCGATCGCCTCAAACCAATATCCTGCTTCAGCATAAATCTTAGCGCGATCGCGAACAGTCAAGGCTCGCATCAAGGGTTTTTGGAGATTGTCATCCGTTGGTGAATAAACAATCCAGCCGCTTGCCGTAACTTCTTTTGCCTGTTTATCCTGCACAGTAATTTGCCAGCGATAGGTTTTAGACGGTTGTAAAGCAGCCGCGATCGGTATTTTGAACTTAGATAAACCGCTAGAAATTTTTAGATCGGTCTGAAAAATCGCGATCGATTTATCTCCCTCTGATGTTGTGAGGCTAAGCTTCCCTACAAATGTATTTTTCGCGTTTGCGTTAGACGAATTATTTTCGAGATTATCAATTTCTGATGAAGAAGTCTGAGTGTTTTGATCGTTTAAATACCAATAGAGCGTAGGTTGTGAAATTGCCGTCCTTGCGCCATCTTCAGGCGTAAGCAAGATCAGTAGCGGTAGTTGCCGCTCTCTCAATATTTGTCGCTGTTGACTATCGATAGGATCGGATGGAACAACACCTCTAATCGTTGTGGGTGGAGTGATGGGGGCAGATCGAAGAATGCCGAAATCTGGATTGACAAGGCGCGTACCACCACCTGTGCTTGAAGTTTTCGGCAACCCTAAGCCATAGTTAGTCCCACTAAACTGTGCCACTAGCCAAGTTTGAGCGATCGCATCTAATCCCAGTAAATCGCTAGGTACTGC
Source organism: Pseudanabaena frigida (assembly GCA_003242085.1). Classification (GTDB taxonomy): domain Bacteria; phylum Cyanobacteriota; class Cyanobacteriia; order Pseudanabaenales; family Pseudanabaenaceae; genus Pseudanabaena; species Pseudanabaena frigida. The sequence continues at coordinate 185,293 of QBML01000001.1, forward strand.
CAAACTCGACAAAGAACAGATCGTAATTGTAAAGGCACTGCTGAGACAAGTACGAAAAAGCAGCTTAGTTATAGCGCGTAAGGGATGACTTTTGACTGTGAATCTCATCATTTTTGAGGCAGTGCCAGTAGTTATGCACGAGAATTATGTCTTTAGATTTAGTGTTTACGCAACTCGTCTATACAAAATCCTTCAGTATCAGCAACATTAGCAACAATTAATAAGTATCTTTCGGAATGGACTTGCACCACTAACGATAGAGATCTTGCTATATTTATAGCGATCGCTTGATTAGAGAATAAATGTTTAAGTTTGCTCACAAACTTGCTAGTTTCGTAATTTATACAGGGCTATGTCTGGGAGTCGCTAGCACGATATCACCCATCATATCGCCAGTATTTGCTGAAGATAGCAGCCTCAGTATCGTCATGCGGCGCGGGCATTTGCGCGTAGGTATGGATGCGGCGATCGGCGGGCCCTATATGTTTTGGAATCCTAAAACCCAATTTTATGATGGCTTTGAGTTAGAAATTATCCAAGAAATTGCTGCAAGATTAAACATTGAGCCACGTCCGATTAATATTCCTTGGGCTAATCAACCCGAAAATTTATCTTCGCGACAAGTCGATCTTCTGCTTAGTGCAAGGGAAGAAGGCGCATTAGAAAATGGTGATACTAAGGGTAAATTCATTGAAAGCACTCCTTACTATCGCAGCGCTCAGCGCTTGCTGATTCGGGCTGATGGTACGCAAATTAAATCTTTGCGCGATATGATTGGCAAGCGGGTTGGGGTTGTAGCAAATAGTGGTGGCGCGGCGATCGCGGAAACCTATAATAAAAATAGGGGTAACGCCATTCGTTTATTTTCATCAAGAGATCTAGATCGGATGGTTATCCAATTACGTGATCGTCAACTTGATGCGATGATTCTTGATGAACCTGTTGCAGTATGGCAGATACGAAACAATCCTAACTTTATAATTGTCGGTGAGCCTTTAATTCCGATTCGTTTAGTAGCGATCGTCAACAAAGATGACGTTTCACTCAAAAAAGCGGTAGATAAGGCTTTAACTGAGATGCTTCAAGACGGTAAACTCGAACAGATACTTAAGAGGTGGAACCTGTGGGAAAGCCAGAAAACTTTAAAATCAACAAAGGTCTTGCCAGCTACGGTATTAGCGATCATTACGCCGTACTCGGTTTACCAATGACAACCGATGCCGCTCAAATCCGTAAAAAATTTCTCAAGCTTGCCAAAATCTTACATCCCGATGTATTTGGCAGAACTCCCGAAGAAAAAGAGACTGCCACTAAATATTTTTCGAAGATGGTTAGTCCTGCCTATCAATTGCTTAACCATGATCGCGAGCGGGGAGAATATTTAGCAACATTAAGAATGTTTGCTCAAAGCAAAAAGCAAAAAGAAGAAGCTCTCACCCTCAGCTCAGAAATAGCTCAGAAGCTATATCGAATCCCCCATGAAATTACTTACAAGCAATATGTCGAGCAAGTTGCTCCCAAGCAATACGATTCTCTAGAGTCAATTTTGGAATATACATCGACTCTCAGCGAGTTAAATCTCGTGTATTTAATTACCCAATCTAGCCTCAGCTTTACTACAGGCAGTAGTGCTGCATCTGCGGCTCCGATCGCAAGCGCAAATGGGAATACAGTTTCAAATCCTGCCCCCCAACCCGCACAATCTCCAGCTCTGCGGAATCTGAATATGGCAGAGCTATTCATTACTAAGAAGCAATGGACTGATGCTCTCAAGGAACTAATTAATGCTGAAAAGCTCGATCCTAATAATGCTAAAGTCTACGCTCTTAAGGGCTTGGTACAAATGAATCAAAATGCAGCCGCGATCGCTAAAGCTAGTTTTCAAAAAGCACTCAAACTCGATCCAAAAGAGCCAACTGCACTCAAATATCTCAGCCAAGTAAATACCGCAGCACAGCCAAAAGCTCCTGAAAAGCAGCCAGAAAAGAAAGGTGGACTATTTGGTTGGGGTAAAAAATAAATCATGAAGTTTCTCGCTATGGAACATCAATAAAACCTAAATTTTTAGGAGATGGGATTTACCTATCTTCTAAAATTTGGGTTTATCTCAAGACAGTAGGCAAAGCCCACAAAGTCAAATTTGGGCTTTAAAAGGTGGTTTTTGGTCACTTTAGATACAGCGAGGCAAAAAACTTGGATTTCCGCAGACTAAAATACTATCGCCATAATTCACTCATTCTCGTCGCTAGTGGCGATCTCCATCTCATATCGAGTATTTCTGAAGTTTTAGCCGCGGAAAAATATAATTGCATCACCGAAACCAGTGGTGAGAAAGCATGGGAAATAATTCTACAAAAGAAACCAGCGATTGTCATTGCTGATTGGACAATTCTCGACGTTTCAGGTTTAGCACTTTGCCATCGCGTCAAATCTAACCTCAAACATCCCGAACTGATAGCAACTTACTTCATCTTAATTGTTGAGGCGCTTAACTCTAAACAACGTGAAATTGGTCTTGAAACAGGAGCAGATGAGTTTCTCAGCAATCCTATTGATAACACAGAACTCAAGACAAGATTGCGGTCGGGCTTACGGGTAAATGCTTTGATGCAGTCCTTAATATGGACAAATCAAAGATTGCTAGCCCAAAACGACTTACTAGATGCACTTACATTATCCGATCCTTTGACTAAGGTGCTCAACGAGCAGGCTTTTGCAGAAGTTACACCCAAAATGATGCAGCAATTCAAAGGATTTGGTGCATATAAAAGCTATGGATTTCTGAGTGTATTGATCGTTGATATTGATAAGTTCACCCAAATCATCGAGTCCTATGGCGCTCAAATTGGCGATGAGACAGTTAAAGCGATCGCTGGAAGATTGAACCATAGTTGTGCGGCGAATAGTTTGATCTATCGCTGCGGTCTTGATGAGTTTGCTTGTGTCACTCCTCACACCGATGCGGAAAGTTGCCAGAAGCTTGCCAACGATCTTTTTGCAAGTATTCGCAGTCATCCGATTGCTGTTTCGTCGGGGTTACTATTTCCGATGACCATCAGTATTGGTGGTGTAGTCAAATCCTTAGAACATAATAATGACCCAAGTGATATTAATTTTGCCGATCTTGTATCTCTATCGAAGCGTTCTCTTCTACAAGCGCAAAAGTCAGGTGGAGATCGCGCCTACATCGAAGAAGTCTAGTCTTTATGGCGAGAAGCTTTAATTTGCTCGATAAAAAATTCCTCTAAAGTCTGACGCGCTAGTTCGATCGCAATCGCCTTACCGCCAACACTAGATATATATGTCAAAAACTCTGGTAAGTCCTTAGCCAACTGTCCATGCCAAGTATCACCCTGAAAAATGAGATGCTCTAACCAAGGACGCAACTCCGCCTCGCTACATCCGTGACCGCTGACCTGATAAGACTGCTCAGTCCCAAGCAAATCATTTAATGTCCCCATCGCCACCAGTTCTCCCTTGTTAAGGATACCAATGCGATCACAAATCAACTCCACATCAGACAAAATATGGCTATTAAAAAATACAGTTTTACCTTGTTTTTTGAGCATCAAAATAATTTCGCGAACCTGATAGCGACCGACGGGATCGAGACCAGACATCGGCTCATCTAAAAACACGACTTCGGGATCGTTGATCAAAGCTTGAGCAACACCAATTCTTTGCACCATCCCTTTTGAATATTGGCGTAACTGCTTTTTGCGAGCGACTGACTGCGAAAGTCCTACTAGATCGAGGAGATCGGCGATTCTCTGACGGCGTAATGATGGCGCAACCCCAAACAAACTACCAATAAAATCAAGTAGTTCCCATCCTGTCAAATAGTCGTAATAATAAGCATTTTCAGGTAAATAGCCAATTGATTTCTTCGCAGTGCGATCGCCAAGAGGATATCCTAAAATTTCACCACTCCCCGAAGTTGGCTGTACGATACCCAACAGAATTTTTAATAATGTAGTTTTACCAGCACCATTTGGACCTAATACACCAAAGGTTTCGCCTTTGTGAATGGTTAGCGAAAAACTTTGCAAAGAACTAATTTTTTGATTTAGCCAAAAGCCAGTACGATAGGTTTTGCTTAAGCCGTGAGCCACAATGGCATTGCTTTGAATAATTTGTTGCTGGGATTCGTTAGTCAATACTTCTACCATATCTGCGATCGAAGCTGCAAAGTTCATTCTGTAGAACACTATTTTAAATCACTATTCACCTTACTCAGCAAATATAGCGATCGGTTCTCCCAGACAGGCAATTGATGGATGCATAAGCTTGTTGCTGTGAAATCGTCATAGATTGCAAATACAGAAAAGGCAAAAGTCGTTGCTTGTATTGCATATATTTGTTTACGTATAACCTATACAATATAGCCAAATGAGGCTATAAAGCGCCCAGCTAGCTATGAGTAATCTTTTCTTGCTGCCCCAGAATCCAAGTAAAAAGGAGCGCTTTGCTGCTTCTTGGGAATATTTGCTAGAAAATATTCAAGATCTGGGTCAGGAGTTCGTTGATTTTTTGACACAGCGATCGGGGAAACAAAGTTCTACCTTTGTTAGAGCTATTAGTCATCCTTTTTTTTCGTCAGACATACAGCCTGATTTGGCTTTGGAATGTCAAGACTTTGACATTATCTGCGATCACAGGCTCGAAAGTGAAACAAGTAAACACTCGCTAGATATTTACTTGGATATAGCTAAGTTGCAGACAAAGCCAACCTACGTTGCGTTGATTAGCAACAGTTATTGTCTAATCGAGCCAGATATTTTAGATAGTGATGCTGCCAAAAAGCATTATCTTCAGCCACGAGATAATGTTAATTCTTCAATGCCATATTTTTGTTGGCAAGATGTATATGCACTTGTCACGCAGAAGCAGGAGCATCTTGCCCATGAATTTGCTGAATACATGCATTTCATGGATATGCAGCCTTGGCAACATAGTATATGGGGAGATCTATTTCTAAATCCTGAGACGGCAACAAGGTTTAGTCAACAGTGGTTGGCTACCATCGTTTATCTACAAGAGTTGGAGATATCATCCAAACGCAGTGGCTATAGTTCTTTAGAAGTTTCCTATCCTTTGCCTTGGTTGCAGTTGTTATACATGTATGCAGCAAGATCGATACAGCATAATAATCTACAGTCTGTCAGTCCCTATCTTGTCGCTACAGTTTGGGTGAAGGGGGATGAGGCTAATCAGATTCGTTCTTTTCAGGGGATATCCGATCAGTTTACCCTGCCAGAAAATAATGAAGTTATCGTTGAGATTAGAGCAAGCTTGGCTGATGGCTTATGGATTTTGAAAACTGGTAGTCGTCCCAAGCTAGCTGCAACATATTACACATCCCTCGATCGCATCGTATCGGCGGATAGTAGGCGGATGCAGCAAAACTTATTAGCTTTTACTAAAGCGGTTCTTGCCCATGCCAAAAGTATGAGCTCTCAATAATATAGCTATCACTCAAAGTGTAGCTGCGCCTTAACTCCCTATATAGATTAGCCACTTGTCTTAGGACATAAAACCCAAGAATTGATTGGCGGCGCAGAGCGCCGCCAATCAATTCTTGGGTTTTATGTCCTAGTACACTTGGCGACAGCTATAACACCAATTACCGATCGATCGAACCACAATAAAAACCTTAAAAGTATTGTTTAACAACACTTTTAAGGTTTTTATTGGTTTAGATTTGAGCGCCAAGCGCTTTAAAAGTGGCGACAGCTAACAGCTACATGTTGTTAAACATTTCGTGTCACTTCGACATAAATATTTTCAAGGCGGACAGGCTGACGCACGATCGAGTCAATTTTAATGCCATCAAATTGTTCTAAAATCTCCTTTAATTCCATTGCCCTTGGCAGCCAAAAAGCTAACTCTCTCCCATAATGACGAAATTCATATCCAAGTTCGATCGCTCTAGCGATCGCCAAATCTTCAGTGGAAGTACAAACAAGGACTATTTCTTTAGCTGGTACATATTGGCGCAGTTCTTCAAGATTCCCCTCAGCTAGCAAACTTCCTTGCTTAATAATCCCAATGCGCTGACAGAGGCGCTCGGCTTCATCTAGCATGTGGGTTGTCAGTAAAATTGCTGTATCTTGACTGCGCAAATTACGAATTAATTCCCAAATTTCATACCTAGCTTCGATATCAAGCCCCGTAGTAGGTTCATCTAATATGACTAATTGAGGCTGATGCACAAGGGCGATCGCCATACTCAGGCGGCGTTGCATTCCACCACTCAGATTATCAGCAATACTTTTAGCGCGATCGCTCAGTCCAACCAAGTCGAGACAGTACCGTGCTTGCTTACGGCACATTTCGTCACTGAGTCCATAGAGTTGACCGAAAAATCGTAGATTTTCTTCACAGGTTAAACTCTTATAAAAAATATTTTCCTGTGGAGCAACGCCAATCAGAGATCTCGATGCCCCTGATGAATTTTGACCATTCATCGTAATGATGCCGCTATCAGACTGGATTAGACCACAGAGAATACTAATTGTTGTAGTTTTACCAGCCCCATTTGGACCTAGCAACCCATACACTTCACCTGATTGGATAGCAAAGCTCAAGTCCTGCAAAACTTGCTTCTTTCCATAAGATTTACAGATTTTGCGAACCTCTAGCACAAATATATTTAACTCTTTGAAGTAATGCCTAAAGTATAGCAATCACCATTACAATATAAAGTCCAAAAAGTAAAGGCGATGAATATCACCTTTATAGCAATAGCCATTTTAGTTAAGATAAAGAGCTCCAAAATCGACGCAAAACGCCGTCTTTTCGGCTAATACTGCAAGATCGCGTACTCACCCTGAGGCAATAGTAAAGTAGACTCAATCTGATTCTTAACCAATGGACTAACGTATTCAGCATGATTTAAGCATTCAACCAAAAGCTTATTGGCATCATGGTATGTTCGCAAAATCTTCAACTGATTCTCGCTAAATTGCCATTCTTGAGAACTCTTACGATGCAGAACAATAAGGCTGCGTAACTTTTTTGACCAATCCAAACCCTTGGCTTGCCACCATTTGGCAAACTTCTCACGATCTTTATGGGGATCGGGAAATTTTTGACGTAAGAATTGTAAACCTTTACGTAAATCTGGTTCGAGATTGCAAGCCAATTCTAAAACAGGATGGTTGGCAAAATATAAGGCTAAGTCGAGATTTAGAGCCAGATTAATCGTGTAGTCGATATCTACCTCTGTTTCCATGGTGTTATCAATTCCCATAGATCGCATTCTGGCACGTTCTAAAGAGCGGGAATGGGCGATGTCTAGTGCCCTAGCACGATCGAGAGAGCGGGTATTTTCTAGATCGATATCTAGATACAAAGCCCGAATCGTGACGGCTTTGTATGGGGTTTGGATTTGAATTGACTGCTGATTAACCCATGTCAAAAATGACTGTAGGTGAGGATCTTTGACCACGAGTTCGTCAATTTTACGCTTCATCATTTGCAACATGAGATCGGCTTGTTGAGAAATGCTGACTGTCATTACGATTACCCCGTGCCAGCGTTTGAGATAAATCCGCTCCAGCAAATATTTTTGAGCTGCCGTAGGATTACTATTAGCAATTCGATAAGCCGCAAGGTAGTCATGCAAGGTCGTATGAGAGAGGCAATGAATGCCTTTGGCACGTTCAATCAACAAACTATGTTGCCATTTAAGAGTTTGAAAGAGGAGATCGCTATCAATTGCAAGATGAGACAAACTACGACTTGATGCAATACAAGCCTGAAAGTCATCTTCAAGTTGATTGTTTTGCCATACATAGCCATGACGATCGAGTGACACGATCGCTACGTAGGAGAGGAGATCTTGTTTCTGAGAAACCGATAGTGCTTGATTAGTAGAACTTGGCAAGCATTTAGTCTGCTCCCATGTGGTCAACTGCAAGTTTAAAATTTCTTGGTAAAAGTTAGGTTTGAGATATTCATAACTATTGAAGACGTTGCAGAGATGTGTAAGAAAAAGTGGGTTGCCCACAATTTCAGTCAAAGGTTGATTTGTAGCAAGTAGTTGTTGAAATTTTTCGTGTTTTTTGGGCTTTTGGGGGCAAGTAAGCTGAAACCATTTACTTGCAAATGCAGTTATTTGAGATTCTTGAAAAGGGGCAATTTCTAAAGCTTGAAATGACTCAAGAATATGGGCATAGATAGGATTGCGAGTAGCAAATACCATCCGATTTTGAGGATAGCGATCGCTAAAGTTTAAAATTTTCTGAGCAATTACATCGCGATGACGATCTGGTAATTCATCGAAACCATCCCAAAGTAATAATAAACGTCCTTCTTTAAGCAAATCCTCCAAAGCTTTTATATTTAGATATTCATCCGCCAGTCCATAATTAACAATCTGGGTTTGCAACCATGTCAATGGATCGTTTAATGAATAATCAACACCACGTGAATCATCAAACGAAACCAGCGATCGCAATGGCAAAAATATAGGCAAGTAGTTTGGTAGTAGATCTCCCTTAATGCAAGCTGTTGCCCAATACTTAAGTAATACTGTTTTACCTGCTCCTAATCCACCAACCAACAAAATATTTTTGTGTTCTTCTAAAGCCTGATTTGCAGGAATTTTGGGCGGCTGGAGCTTAGCCAAGTAAAAGCGATCGTATTGTTCGGGTAATACATTTGTGAAAGCTTCATTGAGATCAATGTGTTGACTACTCGCTGCATTAGTAAAGATATGACAATCTACATATAAGTCCTTTAAAGAAAGTGGGGCGTTAACATCAATTACCCTTAGGCGATCGCATTGACGTATTAGCCCAGAAGCAATATTTTGACGTAGCAAATTCAATGATTTATCCACGCTCATCTGTAAATCCACAGATAAATTACCACTCAAATTTTGATTTGAATTTAAGGGTAATTCAATATTGTTGAGAATCGGCGAATCTTCTTTAACGGATAGTGTTGAGTTATTTTTATAAACATCTCCGTCAGTATTTTCGAGCTTAGAATTTACTTTTTCTATCTTCTCTAGTGATTTTTGGTGAGAGTTCAAAGAAATATTTAGCTTTTCACAAACTAGGTCGTAGGTATTTCTATCAACAATTTCTCCATTCAAAAAGTTCTCGATTAACTGTACTGCAAGACCGAGTTCTCCCGCCAACTGTAGTGGGGTATATCCCCTGCTCGATATTTCATTGTTAGCTTGGCTAAGAATATCTGAAGGTGCTCTCAGCATTAATGCTGCAACCATATCCTAATTCCTCGTTTTTAAAATAGCTACATCTCAGAGTAAAAACTACTTTTCTGATATAGCAAACAACTTTTTATCAATTTCATTAAAACAAAAAACTAATAGTTAATGAAATCGCAAACTACTTTAAACAGCATTATTATTGATTTATTTTATCAGTAATACTTTAACGATTAAGATAAACAGATATTCTCATTTTTTTATTACTCCCTTATCAGTCCTGTACCTACACAATATTTTTGTAGTCAATTTCTTGATTAGGATGACATAATTTCAAAAAAGCTCAAATATTAAAAGAAGTTCATCCAAGTGAGTTTATCAACTTTAGCTATTGATGTTGGTGCAAGTAGTATCAAAGCGATCATACTGCAAGATAATGGTATTAGTACTTCAACGAGATCCCATATTCCAACTCCTCATCCAGCTTCTCCTGACATCATAATTTCGGCGTTAGTTGATTTGATTGCCGCACAGGATGAATACGATCGCATTTCGATTGGGTTTCCAAGCGTAGTTGAAAATGGGGTTACAAGAGGAGCAATCAATTTACATCCTGATTGGGATGGCTTTCCATTGGCTCAAGTATTGCAATCTAAATTAGGCAAACCAATTCGAATTGCTAATGATGCTGATGTACAGGGTTGTGGGGCAATTATAGGACAAGGCGTAGAATTAGCGATCACTCTTGGAACTGGTTTCGGCTCTTCTCTATTTCTCAATGGTAAGCTTTTACCCAACCTCGAAATCGGTCAACATATTTTTTGCGATCGCGAAACTTACGAAGATCGATTAGGGCAAAATGCTCTCGATCGAATTGGTGTGGAAGTATGGAATATCAGACTACTAGAGGCGATCTTGACACTCTACAAACTATTTAATTACGATCGCCTCTACATTGGCGGCGGAAATTCTCGCTTAGTGTCTATTGATTTACCGCAAAATTTAGCTGACAAAGTGAAGATCGTTTCCAATGATTTAGGATTGATTGGCGGACTTGCGTTGTGGCAGTCATAAAGCAGTCATAAAAAAGATTCAATGCTTTGCATTGAATCTTTTTTATGATAAATAAACATAGTTCCAATCTCTAAAATAAGATTTGTCAACACATTTTCTCCTGACAAGATTTGGTGATTATCCAAAATTTCAACGGGTTGCCCTTGGCGATGACTTGCTACGCGCTTGTATTATCGATAGTTTGAAAGTTCATGATTTTTGTTACTCCATTCCCAACGAATGATTAGTTATGCGAGGCTTAGCCTCGCATAACTAATCTCAACAATTCTGGCGATTGATGCTTATTCAGCAACGAATCGACAGACGGAAAGAGTGTCACACATTTTATTGATTTGACTACAAACGCGATCGAATTGGCTGCGATCGCTAATATCAATGCTCAGATCGATAATTGCAGCCTTACCTTTTTTAGTTTGGACATTAGCACGGCGCACATTAATTTTGTTGTCGGATAGACGAGTCAAAATATCCCGCAACACTCCCACTCGATCGATCGTTTCTACGCGAATATCGATCGGATAAGTTAATACTTGATCGTTTTCTTTACGCTGGTTCCAAGCCACATGCAACAGGCGATCGTTAGGAATATTCGCTAAATTAGCACAATCATTGCGATGAATCGTAATGCCACGACTACTACCCAAAGCCACAATTCCCGTAATCGGCTCGCCTGGGAGAGGAGCGCAACAACCAGCGATCGAATAAACCATACCCTCTAGTCCTAAAATTGGCGACTTAGAACTACTATTGTGAGCAGCTGGTTCATGGCGAGATTCAAACTTCTGCGGATTGAAATAACGCTCATTATGATTATTTTCACGGAGTTTATTGACTACCGCATTAACTGAAGTTTCACCATAGCCAATACCCGCGATCAAATCCTCAACATTGTGATAGTTGCAGCGCTCTGCTAGTTTCTGCATTTGATCGGACTTTAGCAGTGCCTCTAAGCCATTTTTGCCCAGTTCGCGCTCTAAAGCACTGCGCCCTAAAGCTAGATTTTCATCACGGCGCGATCGTTTAAACCATTGCCGAATTCTACTTTTAGCTGAATTTGTGGCAACAAAATTAATCCAATCAGTGCTGGGATGAGCATTATTTTGAGTAAGGATCGTGACAATATCGCCATGCTTGAGTGGGCGCTGCAACGGAACCATCACATTATTAACTAATGCCCCAGAGCAATGGTTACCAACTTCGGTATGGACACGATAGGCAAAATCTACAGGTGTGGAGCCACGAGGCAAGCAATACACATCTCCCTTCGGACTAAATACATAGACTTCGCTATCAAATAAATCTTCTTTGACGCTATCTAAATATTCCTGAGGATCTTTAAGCTCGCGCTGCCATTCGACCAACTGACGTAGCCAAGTAAACTTTTGATCGTCTCCCTTGAGTGGCTTACTATTGGAATTACTTTCCTTATACTTCCAATGGGCAGCAATTCCATAGTCAGCAATATGATGCATCTCCCATGTACGAATCTGTACCTCAACAGGTTGCCCCTTAGGACCAATTACCGCTGTGTGTAGAGATTGATAGCGGTTAGGTTTGGGTAACCCAATGTAGTCTTTAAATCTTCCAGGGATCGGACAAAAATGATCGTGGACAACGGCAAGGACGCGATAACACTCTTCTTTAGTATTTACGATTACTCGTACTGCCTGAATATCGTAAATCTCGTTGTATTGTTTCTTCTGGCGTTCCATTTTACGGAAAATGCCATACAGATGTTTTGGTCTACCACTAATTTCAAAATCTTCTATTTCCATCGCTTCTAGGCGATCGCCTAACACACGAGTCACCTCTACCAACTGTTCTTGTCGGCTCTCGCGAGTTTCAGTAACCAGAGATTCCATCATCTGATACTGCTCTGGCTCAATATATTTAAAGGCAATATCTTCCAATTCCCACTTGATTTGCCCTAAACCCAGACGATTAGCCAAAGGTGCAAAAATTTCTCTGGTTTCTCTAGAAATTAATATTTGTTTTTCTGGGCGCAGATGCTCTAAAGTTCGCATATTGTGCAAGCGATCGGCAAGCTTAACGATAATTACGCGAATATCCTGTGCCATCGCTAGAAACATGCGACGGAAGTTTTCAGCTTGACTCTCAGTTTTACTCTCAAAACTTAACTTCGATAATTTGGTCACCCCTTCAACCAACTGTCGAACTTCTTTCCCAAATTTTTCTTCAATTTGATCGCAAGATACCTCCGTATCCTCGACCACGTCATGCAAAAATCCTGCGGCAATCATGGCATTGCTGCCACCTAAATCTTTTAAAATTGCAGCAACGGCAATCGGATGTAATATGTAGGGTTCCCCCGAAGCCCGACATTGACCATCATGCAAACGATAGGCAAAATCCAAAGCACGACAAACTACATCTTCATCATCTAAACATTCTCCCCTCTGTGATTTTTCCCAACCACTTCTCAACCAGTCAGGAATCCACGCATCCACCACTGAATCGCATTCTCTCGCCTTTTCATAATCTAGCGACTGACCTAGACGATCTACTGGAGCTTCAGCTAATAATGTCATCGGAGTCATATGTTTTCGCCTTAGCAGAGATATTTATTAAGAATTCCATAACCCTATTTTAAACTTTATGTCAATTATGCTGTTTTGTCTTTATAATTTGTGCTAAAAAACACAAATTATTAAAAAATCACAAAGTTATAGCAATTAATATTAAAAATTATCAGCAAAGCTTCGCTCAGCTTTTAATTTCTCAGTTTTTGACGATTTTCAAATAATGACAGGCTTGCTCGATCGATCGATCCGTTTGCACAGAGTTAAACGATGGGTATTGCTATCCCAATGCACGTGCTCGAAGATTTTTCGTAATATGTAAAAGCCCCTGCCACACTCCAAATCATGGCAAGGAGTTGGTTCATCCTGACCTGAGCAACCAGAGGATTGTAAATCGAGTCCTTGATCGGTAATAACCCACCAGTACATTTGCGAAACTATTGAAAATTTCACAGTGATCTGTTTGCATGGATCGAGGGAATTACCATGTTTTACTGCATTCACCAATGCTTCCTGCAAACCCAGTCTTAACTCTGGCTGCCATTCAGACGGTACTTCGTCTAGCAGCAGATCTAAAACTGGGGCAAGATAGAGGGTTGAAGTAAAACTGAGATTACTCCACTTTCGTCCTACTGGACGGACAGGTGTCACAATCACGCCCTTTTAGCTCCTCTGAGTAACTGCTGAAGTCTGTATTTGTGGTTTTTGAAAAGGAAAGCTTTGTGCTAATCGCTTAACTACATAACCAACTAAATCAATTAAATTCACGATCGCCATACAATAGACTTAGTTCTATTCTAGCGAAAAAATCTTTCTTCAGAAGTATGACCTTTACGCAACGCAAAATTTCTCCCTTTAATCCCACCGAAAACACGCGCACAATGGGCAAAGGGATGAGAGCCGCAGTTTTATTTTTGTTAGGCGTACTGGTACTAATTGGGATTTTAGGTGGACGACTTTTTTATTTGCAACTGATTGAGGGCGATCGCAATCAGCAACTTGCTGAAAATAATCGGATTCGGCTAATTGCCAAACCTCCAGAAAGAGGACGGCTATTCGATCGCAAAGGCAATATTTTTGCCTCAAGTCGATTGGCACATGTGGTTTATCTCTGGCCGATCGCTCAACCCAAGGAAAAATGGCAACCAATCATCGATCGTCTAGCCGAATTAATGGGTGTTTCCGCGCAAACCATTACCGATAAGCTTGAGCAAGAGGGTTATAACTCACCAAATCTCGTGCGTGTTTCAACCGCCATTAGCCCTAAATTGGTGACAATCCTCTCCGAGCATAGCCTCGAATTGACAGGTGTCAAAGTTGAACCTGAAGCAGTGCGTTACTATCCCAATGGCGATGTCGCCGCCCATTTACTAGGTTATACAGGTGAGTTAACGGCTGAAGAATTGCCAAAGTTACGCGAAAAAGGTTATCGCCCTGGGGATGTAATTGGTAAATCGGGCGTGGAATATGCTTTTGAAAATATGCTGCGCGGCGAATGGGGTGGTCAACAGGTAGAAGTCGATGCCTTCGGCAAGGTATTGCGCATTTTAGGTCAAAAGCCCCCTAAAGCAGGTAACGCCGTAAAATTAACAGTCGATCTAGATCTAGAAAAAGCCGTCGAAAAGATTTTAGGCGATCGGCAAGGCGGAATTGTGGCAATGAATCCTAACAATGGTGAAATATTGGCTATGGTGAGCCATCCTGCTTACGATCCGAATTTATTCTCAGGCAAAATTTCGGAAGCAACATGGCAACGCTTGCAAGAAAAGGATCATCCTTTCATCAATCGCACCTTACAGGTATATCCACCAGCTAGTACTTTTAAGGTTGTAACCATGACTGCGGGGCTGGAAAGCAAAAAATTTAACCCAAGCGATGTCCTAGCGACTTACCCATATCTTGATGTAGGTGGATTCCAATTCTGGGATCACAATAAAGCTGGTTTTGGCACAATTGGTTTCTATGAAGCGATGGCATATAGCAGTAATACTTTCTTTGGGCAGGTCGGTATGCGGGTAGGTGAGAGGACTCTTGCCGAATGGTCTCGCAAATATGGTTATGGAGAATATTCAGGAATCGAACTCAAAGCTGAGGAGACTAAAGGTACTGTTCCCGACCCAGAATGGAAACAGAAAGTCATTGGTGAACCTTGGTATGTGGGTAACACCCTCAATATGTCAATTGGACAGGGTGATGTGCAGGCCAATTTGATACAGGTCTCAATGATGACATCTAGTGTTGCTAATGGTGGCTTTAAGATCAAGCCACATTTACTACTTGAAGATAATGATGCGAGGGAGTGGCGACAATCTCTTGATATATCTCCAGTCACTTTAGAGGCTTTAAGAAAGGCTCTAAAGTCAGTCTTTGATTTTGGGACAGCCTCATCTTTAAATTCCGCAGAAATTTCAATGGCAGGTAAATCTGGCACAGCCCAAGATCCACCGCGTCCCAACCATGCTTGGTTTACTTTGTATGCGCCCTTCGAGAAACCCGAAATTGTCGTAACTGTGTTTGCAGAAAATGCTGGTGGTGGTGGTGGTAGTGCGATCGCTGCTCCTTTGGCAGTTCAGACCGTTGAGGCTTATATGCAAATCAAACAACAACCCAACTCACCTAATAATCCACCTGTTCTCATCCCAAGCCAAAATTAGCAAAAGAGTAAATCACAGCGCAAAGCGCTGTGATTTACTCTTTTGTTAGCTATTTCATCACTATGTAACAAAAAAGCAAGGGTAATTTATAAATTACCCTTGCTTTTTTGTTTGCTTGGTAAAAACTAGATCTTCTTCAACCAGCTAAACATGGCGCGGAGCTCCTTACCAACAGACTCGATCTGATGCTCTGCTTCTTGACGACGCATTGCCGTGAAACCAGGTTTGCCAGCTTGATTTTCGAGGACAAACTCGCGGGCAAACTGACCAGACTGAATTTCCGAAAGGATTTTCTTCATTTCGACCTTAGTCTGCTCGTTAACCACGCGAGGTCCACGGGTGTAGTCACCATATTCTGCTGTGTTCGAGATGCTGTAGCGCATATTAGACATGCCACCTTCAACTACTAGGTCAACGATTAGCTTGACTTCGTGTAAACATTCGAAATATGCAAGTTCAGGTTGGTAGCCAGCCTCAACGAGAGTTTCAAACCCAGCCTTGATCAAAGCACACAAGCCACCGCAAAGTACTGCTTGTTCGCCGAATAGATCGGTTTCGGTTTCTTCGCGGAAAGTAGTTTCGAGAACACCACCACGTGTGCCGCCGATACCTTTGGCATATGCCATTGCGCGATCGCGAGCATGTCCAGTTGCATCTTGGTAAACAGCGAACAATGCGGGAACGCCTTGACCTTGAGTGTAGGTACGGCGCACCAAGTGTCCGGGGCCTTTAGGAGCAACCATGATCACATCAACATCCGCAGGAGGTACAACTTGTGCGAAGTGGATATTAAAACCATGAGCAAAGGCTAAAGTATTACCTGCTTTCAGATTTGGAGCAATTTCGGTAGCATAAATTGCTTTTTGAGTTTCGTCAGGTAATAAAATCATAATTAGATCGGCAGCAGTAGATGCATCTGCTACGGTCTTAACAGTAAGACCATCAGATTCTGCTTTTTGCCATGAGGGACTGCCTTGGTATAACCCCACGATGACATCCACGCCGCTTTCTTTAAGGTTAAGGGCATGGGCGTGACCCTGAGAACCGTAGCCGATAATCGCAACTGTTTTACCCGCTAGAAATTCAAGATTTGCGTCCGTGTCGTAGTACATCCGAGCCATAGTGTGGTTATCTCCGAGACAAGAATTTAGTATTATGTAGAGTGAAAGTTGGTTTGTAAGGTTTATTGTCAATTGGCTTCAAACACTTTTCCTAGTCTAACAAAAATCGTCCCTCTAAAGAAATAAATTTATCGCGATCGCCTAACGCTTCATCTAATGCGATCGCAATCTCGCGTCTAAATCAAAGATTTGTCAATAAATCTAGTGCCTCGGCGAGCAAACAATAATTCAGATACTGCAAAGTACCCATCAGTTATCGTTCGTGTTTGCCGACAGAATAATTAATCGCGTAGCTCCAACTTAGCAAACGCAGCCATAGGCGCGGATTAGTGGGTTCCAACCAAGATTGGCTACTACGTATAAGTTGAGGTAGCCATCTACCCAACAGAGCATTGGCAAAAGAGCTGCGCGTAAATGCCCCGTAGCTAGATAGCCATTTCAGTAAATCTCTTGTACCTGCCATTTCCAAAATCCAGATAATAAGGCGAGGATTTTTAAAAGCTGCAATTAGCGCAAGACGATTAAACATTAACCAGTTGAGGCGATCTTTGATAAAGCGATCGCTGACTGCTTGTGGCTCATCAGCTAATAAACCAAAGAAAGTATTCAGCATAGAGTTAACCCGCTCTGGCGGTAAATGCATTCCTGTTGGAACCATCATTCCTTTAGAGAATAGCCATGTAACTGCGATGTTACTTTGATAGGCGTTGATTTGGTTAAGGTCTTCGGCTCTAAGTAAATCATGTTTTAGAGCTGTATCGAGTAGGGTTGCTAAACGTGGCAAATTGCGAACTAAAGAACCAAAACCAGTAAAGACTAGAGGAGATTGTAAAGAAGCCGCATCACCGATCGCTAAGATTCGATCGTATGACCATTTTTTTGAATTCTCATTAAGGCTGTAGTGTCCAGTAATGTAACCAAAAGTCGCCTTCTTCCAAACCAGTTTTTCCATATCACAACGGCGATATTCAGGCAGGATCGTGAAGAAGTCTTCATACATTTCCAATAACGATCCTGGGTTTTCAGGATGAACTTGGTGATAGTGGAAGAGGTAAATAGTTAGTTCTTTCTCTTCAGCGGGGAAGAGTTCCCAAATCAATTGTCGTCCTCGCGAAATATCGCCATGACTAAATAGAACATCACCATATTTAGAGTCCCATACAGATTGATCGATTCCTTCTAAAACTGCGCCAACGGTAGGACAAACACTATCAAAGGCTTGTCCAGCATTAATCTGTTGCGCGATCGTCGAAGCCGAACCCATTGCATCAATTACTAATCTTGTTGTAATTGTAATGAGTGAACCAGTTTCAAGATTTTTAGCAAATACTTCTGCTCCTCGATCGCTAATAATTACTTTCTCAAACTCAGTGCGATCGCAAATTACAGCACCGTACTGATGCAATTTTTTGCTGCAAACTTCTAATAATCGATTAGTATCAATCGCAATATTCAGAACTGTGGGTGTATGTAAAACCTTTGATTTGAGGTGTGGTGGATTGTTACTATCAAAGAACTTATTAAATCCATCCACATACTCAGCCGTAATCATGCTCTCAAACTCATCTTTGGTAAAGAGTCCAAAGTCAATCAGATTTTGAAATTCGGCGCGGGAAATATTCCATTCACGATTCATCCTTCCGAAGGGAATCCGCTCCACCAAGCATACGCGGTAGCCTAACTTCGCCATCATTGCTGCATGGATAGCGCCTAAAGCTCCGCCAAGATAAACAATGTCATATTGCAGATCTTGCTCCACAGGACTTGATGGAGATTCCCGAAACACCACTGGTTTCGGAGTCTCAGGAGATTTTACGCTTTCGCGCCATCGCTTTTCCCACCAATAAACACGATTCAGGTCATACTCACCATTTGGAATACGTTGAAAGAATTTGACCGTGAGTGGATATTCCTCGGCTAATGCTTCAAAAATCGATTGATTTGGCGCGATCGCTTGTGGTTGTTTGAACTCATAGGGGAAAGCCTGCCGTGCTGCCTTGGTCAGATGGTCGAGAAATTCTTTCTCCCCATCCATGACCTCATCCGACCATCGGAATACTTTTAGGTAAGTAGTACGTTGTAATGTCCAGACAAATACTGATAATTGCGCGATCGCTCCTGAGCGATTTTGGCGATCGAGGATAAAGCCATGCTTAACAACGGATTTTTTCCCAAAGGGAGGTTGGTACTCAGTCTGGAGCCATGTTTTCACGGCTGCAACTTGAGGCGTAGGAATCTCGATGTAAAGTAACTGCTGCATGGTTAAATCAATATCTTCAGTGTTCTAATTTTGGCATATATCGTGATTTGGATCAGATTCGCAAGTTTTCTAACTGCGTAATCCATTGATTAAAGTGTAGACATTTTTCTCTAATGCTTGCCAAACCAATTTTCTGGACTATCAAAGATCCAGCAGATACTTTTTCGTAAGTAGGAACAAATTGGAAAATTCTTTTAGAAGGAGCAGTAGTTGCACCTTGGTTGATTAGTTCAGGAGAAGAAAAACTATGACAAACATTTGATAACTCTTGAATTTCTTGCTCATAGTCAGGAAATCTTTCTGATAATTTTTCTGGTTGTACAAGAATTAAAGTTTCAAATTCATGCAATTGAATATAGGGTGTAAACCTTGGATCATTAATATCATCAAAAAAAGCATTTTCAAGACATTCAATTTTTTGATAATACTCTAGATTCTTGGCTTCATCAAATTTTGGGAAATCATTAGGTAATGCGTACAAATCTAACATGGTTGTAAATCTTGCATCCTCAGATTTATCTTGCTTTAACCAGAGAGTGATATCCTTTTTTACTTTTTCATAACTAGTTAATCCTCCTCGATACACTTTATTTTTAGTTCGTTTTGTTGTAATGCTATGGACAGATGTAGAAATATTAAAATATCCTAAGTGTTCAGCTAAAATTGTATTTACAAATTCTTCTTCTGTCTGACCTTCTGCAATAACATGTAAACGAATCATCAGCTAGGTCTCCCGCCAATTACATTTTTATTCCATAGTTCAGACAATGAGTATTCTTCTAGCCAATCTTCTAAATCTTCTACAACTAATCTTTTAAAAGAAGATTCTCGGTCATTTCTTTCAACAACAATAATATCTTCTGGCTCAAAACAATCTACTAATAATGGTGATTGAGTCGCTAAAATTACTTGACAACGATTAGAAACACTATTAATTAAGCTACCGATAATATTAATAGCATAGGGATGTAATCCTAATTCTGGCTCATCTAAAATTAAAACATTAGGCAGCGTATCAGGAGGCTGTAATAAAAGCGTTACTAAAGCCATTGCTCTTAATGTTCCATCCGATGCTTGATATGGACTAAATATCAAATCAGTTCCCTTTTCTCTCCATTGCAAAAGAATTGTATTTCCCACTGGTGCTAGTACAAAATCATCAAAAAATGGTGCAATTTGCGAAAGCGTTTCTACGATTCTTTGATAATAACGAGGCTCATTATCTCTAATCCTTAGAAGAAATGGCGCTAAATTACCAGCATCTTCTTTAAGTCGTTGGTTATCGTCAATACTCCATCTCTGCTTAAATCGTGCAGTTTGAGATGTGTCATGAAACTGGTGAGTCTCAAAGCTTTGTATTAGATAAAATATATCTGTAGAAATCTGATTGCCTAAGTTTATATCATCAATTAATCGTGATTCTTTATGCCCAGCATCTAATGATTTCCAAGTTGCTAAGCCACTAAAAGGGCTTATATCTATATTTCCTGAATTATCAGAATAGTTTCTTTGTATGGCAGTTCTTAGATTATTACTTCTGACATTTAATAACCCCTGACCTGTCGAATTACTATAAATATTACGTCGATACTTTTCTTCAGCAAATATAAATGTATCTGATGCAGCGTAAAAAAGCCTAAAGAAATAATCATTTTTGCTTGAAGTAGTCTCAAAGTTAAGCTCGGCTTCTATCTGTGGAGTAACAGCAGATCCGTCAAAAAGAAAAGAGCTTGCCCCCCCTGATTGCCCAACAAAAAACTGCAATTGGCCATTGCGTTGTATCATCCAACGCAATAGCTTAAAAAAAGAAATAAAATTAGATTTACCTGAACCATTCGCGCCAATTAAAACGTTGATGGGAGATAAATCTAAATCTAGTTCTTTAATTGATTTAAAGCCTTTAATGCTGATGTGTTTAAGCATGGCGATCGCCCAATTTCACACTTAGGGTTTGACAATCAAAATACCGTAGGCATCAGGATTGAGGTATTTGCGAACGGCGGCTTGGATGTCCTCTTTGGTGATCGATTTAATCAAATCGGGATAATTTAAAGCTGGCTCTAGCGAACCGACAATGCGATCGTAATAACCATAGATACCTGCGCGTTCCTTCGGTGATTCATTACCAAAGATAAAGCGATTACTGACTTGAACGCGAATCTTGGCTAGTTCCTCATCAGTAACGAGAGTTTCGTGCAATTGCAAAATATGTTCGCGAATTGCTTGCTCCACGATCGCCACATCCTCAACATTCAACTTGGCAAATACTTGAAATGTTCCTTGCCAGCGCATTGCCGAGTTACTCACTGAAATGTGATCGACGATGCGCCGGTTTTCGCGCAAGTCTTGCACCATCCGTGAAGTACGTCCGCTGCCGAGAATATTCGCCAGAATGCTCAATGGATAGGTTTCCTCTAGTTCCACTAACCCAGGCACGCGCCAAGTCATGCTCAGTCTTGCTTGTTTGAGACTGCTATCAACTACTTCGCGCCGCACAATTGCATCAAAAGGCAATTCAGGCTTATAGGTACGAGGTGTCGGTTTATCCGCGATCGCTTGTCCCTCGAAATAATCAGCAATCACGCCAATCATTTCCGAAACTGGCAAATTACCAACAACGGCGATCGTCATATTTTGAGGTGCGTACCATTGACGGTGAAACGAGCGCATTTGCTCGGAGGTGACGTTTTCAATCACATCTACTGGCCCTAGTACCGCTCGACGATAGGGCAAATTCTCATAGACTAATTCCGAAATATGCCGATAAATACGACGATCGGGGTTATCGTCACTGCGTCTGATTTCTTCTAAGACCACATGACGTTCGCGCTGGAATTCTTCATCAGGAATACTCGCTTTAAGCACGATGTCTAATTGCAATGGCGCGAGCTTAGCAAAATCTTTGGGCGCAACGTTGATATAGAAATGAGTGTAGTCTTGGCTAGTTGCTGCATTTGTGTTACCACCATGAGACTCGATCGCTCTTTCAAATTCGCCTAAGCCAAGGCGATCGCTCCCTTTGAAAACCATATGTTCCAAAAAATGCGCCATACCGTTGATTTCGTTGCTTTCAACAGCAGAGCCAACATCAACCCAAACACTTAGATTGACCGCATCAACGGGAATCTGCTCGGCAATGATCTTAATCCCATTAGGAAGGATATGTTGAGTAGGCGCAGTAGAGACTGACTCATTTTTAACTTCTGTAGCTCGATCGATTGGATTTCGATCGAGATCAGCTACATCTAACCGACACGGAATGACGATCGCTGGCATGGCAAAATTAAGGGTTTTACTAAATTTTTAACTAAAAAAGCAGAATCAAATTTTTTATGTCAGATTTATTTTGTATCGGGATGGTTAGCACCAAGTGTCACCATCTTTATGTTATTTAAAATCAGCAAGACATGCTGAGGTTAGGTATGTCCAAACCCCATCACACTTTACAAAAACTAGTCTAGAAGTTAAGTAGTAATATATTTGCGAGGCAAAACTAATTAATACTTACATTCTTTCCAGCTCTTGCAACTTGTAGTATGCTTCCCACAATGGCAAGCTAGAAGTATCTTCTAGCATAGCAGCAAAATCATAAGACTCTTGGTAAGCGGCGCGTGCTTTTGGCAGATTTCCAAAAGATAAGTACAAATCACCTAGATATCGCTGTACAACAGCTGCCGTTTCTCGTTCTCCCATCACCAATGCCAAGCTAGAACGATTTTGTAATAATTCTTCAATTCGATAAAAGTTAGGAACTTCAAGATACGCAGCAATCAAGCGATCGCTGGCAAAAGCCATCAGGGGGGAATTACGATATTGCCGAGCGATCGTCAACGCCATGCCATAGTCTTTAATCGCAGCTTTGTAGTTATCCAAAGCCATCAAGCTATCACCACTATTAACGTAGACGTAGCCTTCACCAATCGCTTCACGAAGTGGATATCTTGCAATTGACGCATAGTAAAGCTTGATCGCTGCAAAATGATTGCCATAGCGACTAGAAATTAATCCCTTGCTATTCAAGGCGATCGCCGTATTCAGACCTTGATCGTTTTTAAGTGCTAGTTCGAGCGTTTCTTTGTTCAGTTTTGCGGCGGGCTCCAACTTGTTTTGAGCAATCTCAAAACTTACCAAGTTATTAGAACTTTCTAGCTTCGCCCCGTTATCCTGCAATGTATTGGCATAACGGATCCTTTGGCGAGTTGTATCTTGAGCGGGATTTTTTGCCCCCATCAGTTCATAGGCATCACTCACTCGCGCCAGAGTGTAGGAAATTGCCGATTGATCGTTGACGCGACGATAATAACCGATCGCATAAAGCCAAGTTTTGATTGCCTCGCGGGGCTTACCATCTTTGAGTTGGACATAGCCCAGATCGAGCAAGCGATCGGCTTCATCGCGTACCGCTCGGTTTTCTGGATTTACTATCGTTGCTTGTGCCTGTGTGGGCATCGGTACCACAATTGCCCCCACAAAGGCCGCTAAGATCGTCGCCCCAAGATTAGCAAATGACATTCTCTGACGCTTTTTATACATATCCCTACATCCTCACCAAAAGGTGCACACATTGTAGCGACATAAAAGCAATTTTTTCTAGAAGTTTTCTGACATTTTCTGACATTTCCCAAAATAGAGTGGCGGCTTGAAGCGCCGCCACTCTATGGCTAAGGCTTTGATATAATTTAGGCTAACCATTTTGAGGAAATCTATGATTACACTCACTCACTCAAAATCTGGTTCAGAACTAGAGCGAGAGCAAAAACTAGAGCTAAATTTGACCAATTTTTAGAGCGATGTCCTGAGGATGGTCGCTATGAATTAGTAGATGGCAAAATGGTAAAAATCTTAGCAACCAGAATTCATTACGATGTGGCTGGCTTAATCATGGATGCGATGAAGGATGAAGTTAAGCAACTCCAGTTAAATTATGTCGCTAATGATGTTGCGGCGGTTTTAACTACCAATAAAAGAGGTAAAGAACAGGGTCGGCATCCAGATGTCAATGTCATTAATCGGGATGTTTGGCGCAGCGATCGCCAAAATCATCGGGGCATCCGCGAACCAATTCAGCTTGCCGTTGAAGTGGTATCTACCAATTGGGAAGATGATTATATTGATAAGCTCGAAGAATACGAACGTTTAGGAATTCCTGAGTACTGGATTGTTGATTATTTAGCGATTGGTTCTCGCGACTACCTAGGCGATCCGAAGATCCCTTCTGTGTTGATATTTACCTTAGATACAGAAGCTAAGTACCAACTGACAAGATTTCAAAACAGCGATCGCTTAATTTCTCCAACCTTTCCAGAATTAAATCTCACCGTCGCACAAATTATGGCTGCGTAAGTCACATTTAAGTCACACTTAAAACTAAACCTTTAAGATATGCACCTTCAGAATGGAAAATACTGGTCGGATGATCGGCTGGATGGGTTAAATGGTGTAAAACTTTAATTGTTCGCCCTGACTCGATCGCGGCGGCAGTAACTGCTCCTGTAAAATTCTCCACATTTACCACTTGCGAACAGGAAAAAGTAAACAGCATTCCACCACTTTTTAATTTAGAAAGCGCTTGTAAATTCAACCTCTTATAGGCTTGCATCGCTGAGTGTCGCGCTGACAAACTCTTCGCAAAGGCAGGCGGATCGAGCACGATCGCTTCATAGTCAGAGTCACAATGCTTCAGAAAATCAAACACATCGCCCGTAAAAGAAGTATGCGTTGCTTGACGCTCAACATCAAAGTTTGCCGCAATATTCCGATCTGTCCATTCCATCGCCTTCACAGAACTATCGATCGAATGAACTTCTTTTGCGCCTCCTGCCACTGCATAAACTGAAAATCCACCCGAGTAGCAGAAGGTATTTAAAACTTTTTTGCCAGTGGAATAATGCCCAAACAAGCGGCGGTTTTCGCGTTGATCTAAGAAAAATCCTGTTTTTTGTCCCCTTTCCCAATCAACAATAAAGCGATGTCCATATTCCAAAATTTCGGCACTATCATCAGATCTTTCGCCAATCAGTAAGCCATCTTGAGACTGAGTTTGTGATTTGCGGGAGAGCGTCGCCGAACTTTTGTCATAAACCGCTTGTAAGCGATCGCCATAGATCTCTTTGAGTATTTCCGCAATTTCTTGACGATAACGATATGTCCCTAAGGAATGACATTGTAAAACGGCAGTATCATCATACATATCGATAATTAATCCTGCTAGACCGTCCCCTTCAGAATTAATTAATCGATAGCAATTTGTCTCTACATTATCGATTAATCCCAATTGCTTTCTGAGAACAAATGCTTGCTTTAGGCGATCTCGTAACAACTGTTGCATCGTTTCTACAGGCTGGAACGACAGCACTTTGATCGCAATACTGCCCAATCCCCATAGGCCCATCGCCAAAAATTTCCCATCTTCGCTATAAGCTTCAACCAAGTCGCCATCATTTACTTCTCCTTGAATTCTGGCGATCGCGCCCGAAAAAACCCAAGGATGAAAACGCTGAACCGCATCGACTTTTTTGCGATGGATTATCGCACGGGGCAACGATGACATAGCTAATAACTTATAAGTGAGACAGGGTGCTAACCATAACATAGAAAGTAGAGTGATGCCGCTACTTTCTTAGAAGATAGTGCAGCCACTACTTTCTAGTTTTTAGCGAATATGCCTTTTGTGTTATTCTCAAGAAGCTATCGTTATTGATAATGCTATGACTTCTGCGGAGACCACCTATTCACCTGAATCCCTTAAGGCTGAACTTAACTCAAAAGGTTGTCGCATGACACCGCAGCGCGAGGTGATTTTAAGTACATTCCAGACATTACCTGAAGGCGAACATTTGAGTGCTGAAGATCTGTACGAACGACTCAAAGCTCAGGGGGAAAATATTAGTCTTTCGACAATTTATCGTACTGTGAAAATGATGGCGCGGATGGGGATTTTGCGCGAACTAGAACTTACCGAAGATCATAAACATTACGAAATTAATCAACCCAAACCTCATCATCATCATCATTTAGTCTGTGTTAAGACCAATCGTGTAATTGAGTTCAAAAACGATCAGATTCTCACTATTAGCAAGAAAGTTGCTGACAAATATGGTTTCTCAGTTCTAGATTGCCAACTCACTATTATTGGAGTTAGTCCTGAAGGACAGCGATCGATCTTTTAGTTAAATAAAAAGGGTGCTTTGCATCCTTTTTATTTAACTTGCTTTAGCAAAATCTTCTTGTGCATAAATTTTAAATCTGTCTAAATCTGCTTGCAAAGTAGATTCAACAACTTGACCCAAAAATAAATTATCCATGATTTGCCCGATCGCGGGAATCGCATAGGAAATGCTTAATTTCACGATTGTCATGTTATTAGGGCGACCATAAAACCTTACAGCACCGCGATTTGGCAAACCGCCAATCGACTGCCATTGAATTATTTGGTTGGGAATTTGTTTGAGAATTCGAGATTTCCAAGTGAAAGTTAAGCCATTTGTTCCGAGTTTCCAAGCAGACACTTCAGGATCGTCCGTAACTACTACAGAGTCAATCCACTTCATCCAACGGGGCATTGCTTGCAAATCTGACCACAACGACCAAGCATATTCCACAGGAATAGCTACTTCAGTTTGGACGGTATGTTCTAGCCAATCACTCATTGAATAATCATTAATTGTTACAAAGTTTTACTTATATCAATCATATAACAAACTCTAATATCACGGTTTCTTGGCGATCGCTACCAGCCAAAGTAAAGGTTATTTTAGCGATCGGCGAACCTCAAAGAGAGAAGCGGCACAAAGCTCTGCGACTCCCTTTGAGGTTTAAGTTTTTTCCTAGATTAAAAATACAAGACTTTCGGAATAGTTAAGAAGACTAGACTAAGTGACAACAATCGTAATAAAATGTTATGACGATATAGCTAGTTTGACCACTGGAAGAGTTTACTGTGGGTTTATTACGCCATTTTACAAAAGACATCGGCATTGACCTCGGTACTGCCAACACACTCATTTATGTGTCTGGTGAAGGTATTGTTCTGCAAGAGCCATCAGTTGTCGCAATCGATCAACGAGATAAAACTGCCTATGCAGTTGGTAACGAAGCTAATAAAATGATCGGTCGCACACCCGGTGACATCATTGCAGTCCGTCCTCTTAAGGACGGTGTGATAGCAGACTTTGACTCGGCTGAGTTAATGTTGCGTTCGTTCATTCAGAAAGTTAAAAAAGGTGTTTTTAATCCTCGCATAGCCATCGGAATTCCTAGCGGTGTAACAGGAGTTGAATGGCGCGCTGTCATGGATGCTGCTCGTCGTGCTGGGGCTAGTGAAGTTTACCCAATTGATGAGCCGATTGCCGCAGCGATCGGTGCAGGACTTCCCGTGACCGAAGCAACAGGTAACATGATTATTGACATCGGTGGCGGCACAACCGAAGTTGCAGTAATGAGTTTGCAGGGGATCGTATTGAGTGAGTCGGTCAGAGTTGCTGGCGACGAACTCAGCGAAGCAATCATGAAGTACATGAAAACAGTACACAACCTAGTTGTTGGTGAACGTACTTCTGAAGAAATCAAAATCAAAATTGGATCTGCCTATCCAATCAAAGAAGAAACTTCTATGGAAGTTCGCGGCTTGCACTTGCTGTCGGGATTACCCCGCACAGTCACAGTAAAGTCATCCGAGATTCGTGAAAGTATGAGTGAGCCTTTGTCAGTAATTATTGAAGCTGTCAAACGAACCCTAGAGCGCACTCCGCCTGAACTTGCGGCTGATATTATCGATCGCGGCATTATGCTGGCTGGTGGTGGAGCAATGCTTAATGGCATTGATACTTTAATTAGTCACGAAACAGGTATTGTTACGCACATTGCACCAGCACCCCTCGACTGCGTAGTCATTGGAGCTGGTCGAGTACTAGAAGACTACAAGAATCTCGGTCGTGTATTAACTAGTCGCTTGAAAAGTTTATAGGTAAATTTTTCATGGATTCAATTCGTAGTTGGTGGGAGCGCTACAGCTTTCAGACTGCTGTTGTTACTGCTGGGATCGGTTTAGCGTGGGTTATACGCCAAACTCAAGGTGTAGCGATTATGGAAACTTATCAATTTCTAAGTCGCCCTTTCCAGTCAAGCGTATCAAAACAGGAGTTATTGCAAGATGCTCAAGTGAGAGAATTGCGCTATAGGTTGACTGAGCTAGAATCGCAAAACCAACAGATGAAAGAGCTTCTGAAAGTGCGAGTTACTCCCACTGAAGCTGGCGTTTGGACTACAGTAATCGGTCGAGGAGCTGATTCTTGGTGGAATCAGATTCTAATCGATCGGGGTAGCTCCGATGGTATTAAGGCGGGCGCAGTCGCTGTAGCACCTGGAGGGTTAGTAGGTCGGGTCACCCATGTATCACCTCATAGCAGTCAAATTTTGCTAATTAGCGATCCTAATAGTCAAATTGGGGTTGTTGTGAGCCGAAGTCGCTACACTGGAATGCTGAAAGGACAGAGTCAAAATACAGCTATATTAGAGTTCTTTGAGCGAGATCCTGACGTTAAAGTCGGAGATATTGTCCATACTTCGCAATTTAGTACTCTTTTTCCAGAGAATGTACCAGTTGGTCGGATCAAATCGATTAATCTCGATAAGCAGCCATCTCCCGAAGCGATCGTTGAATTTTCTACTCCCCTAGGGCTATTAGAGTATGTAAAGGTATATCCTTTTCAAGAGAAGCTATAAATTAAAGCTGGATAAAATAGAGCTAAAAACTCCAAAATTGGTCTTGCAAGGAAACGCTTGCCATGTCAAATAAATAAATCTCAATACAATGTTGAATCGCAAGGTTTCCTTATCAACGAAGTTTTTGAACTGGGCGGTGACAATCGGTTCGGTATCAATATGTACTTTGGCGATGTATACGCGATTCCCAGGAATGACATTGATGGGGATTGCCCCAAATTGGTTGCTAATCTGGTTGGTTACATGGAGCGTAAATCGTCCTGTCATCTTATCAGTAATGGCGGGGATTGCTTTGGGAATGCTACAGGATGGGATGACGTTTACTGATAGCAAAGTTGCCCCCACACATGCATTAGGTTTAGCGATCGCTGGAGGCATTACTGCGCTTCTACAAAAGCAGAGGTACATACAAGAAGATTTTATTTCAGTCGCTTTAATCGTGTTTGGAATGGCTGTAATTGTTGAAACAATGCACGCTATACAACTAACGTTCATGGGAGCAGGAATGAGTAATGTTTGGACTTTACAACAACGAATTGCTCTCAGTTCCGCGATTTTGAGTAGTTTATGGTCACCTGCGATTTACTTTCCTCTCAGCCGCTGGTGGCGATCGCTAGAAAGAAAAGAAGAGTAGGCTTCGGCTTCGCTCAGTCAACGATTTTACTCCGAGTAGTTAATCTAATCCTCCAACAATAATCTCGGATCGCTCTACAGAAATAATGAATAAAAATGGAACATCTATTTTTAGGTTTAGCGATCGCCTTGGTAATTGGATTTGAGTTTGTCAATGGATTTCATGACACTGCTAATGCAGTTGCAACTGTTATTTACACGAATACTCTAAAACCTATTTATGCAGTTGTATGGTCGGGAATTTGGAATTTGCTTGGGGTTCTGACTTCTAGCGGCGCAGTTGCCTTTGCGATTATTTCTCTATT
Organism: Pseudanabaena frigida; assembly: GCA_003242085.1. Lineage (GTDB taxonomy): Bacteria > Cyanobacteriota > Cyanobacteriia > Pseudanabaenales > Pseudanabaenaceae > Pseudanabaena > Pseudanabaena frigida. The sequence goes on from QBML01000001.1 coordinate 214,781, forward strand.
ACCCGTGGAATTAGTGATTAATGGAAATGTAGAGCAAAGTACAGTGATGGTTTTAGCTTTACTGATTTCCGCAATTATCTGGAATTTAGGAACTTGGTATTTGGGGTTACCAGTTTCTAGCACGCATAGCTTGATTGGCTCAATTACGGGAATTGCGATCGCTAATTCTCTATCGAATCCTAACCTATCAGACGATCGTATTTGGTGGAGCAGCATCAATTGGAGCAAGATGCAGGAAATATTAACGTCTCTTGTAATTTCTCCATTGTTAGGATTTTGCGGAGCGGCAATATTATTTCTTATTGCAAAGGCTCTAATTAAGAAAGAAGAACTCTATTCCGCACCCGCAGAAAATATTCCATCTCTTGGTGTTCGGGCATTACTTATTTTGACCTGCACGGGGGTTAGCTTTGCTCATGGCTCTAACGATGGGCAGAAGGGCATGGGACTAATGATGTTGATCTTAGTATGGCTGTTACCAAGCTTTTTTGCTTTAAATATGCATACTAGTCCACAAGCGATCGCTGAACTAGTAGCCAGATCGCATTCAGTTATTCCCATATTAGAGACACAGATAAAAGGAACTTCTACCGATCGGCAATCTTTTGAGAATAGCTTGGAAGAACTTACGAGATTTTTGCAGCCTCAAGGTCAACTAAATGAAAATACTTGGCGATCGCTTATATCAGAAAGTCAAGCGATCGCCCATCAGTTTTCTGTAGATAATAGTTTTGAACTCATTTCCGAAAGCGATCGCCGTCAATTGAGGAATGATGCATATCTCATTGCTAACACAATTACCAAACTAGAAAAACAAAACCAATTAAATACTTTCGATCGTCAAGACTTATTAATCGACTATAGAAATCAACTAGACAAAATCACGAAATTTATTCCTTATTGGGTAAAGATAGCGATTGCTCTTTCTTTAGGTCTTGGAACGATGATTGGATGGCAACGAATAGTCGTAACGGTAGGAGAAAAAATTGGGAATGAGCATCTTAATTATGCCCAAGGAGCTACCGCCGAGCTAGTCACAATGACAACTATCGTTGCTGCTGACTACGTCGGACTGCCAGTTAGCACCACACACATACTCTCTTCAGGTATTGCAGGCTCAATGGTAGCCAATCGAGCTGGCTTACAGATTGATACTTTAAAAAATTTATTGCTGGCTTGGTTATTAACTTTACCAAGTTGCATTCTGCTTGGTTTTGCAACTTACTCGATTGGTCTATTTGTGACTCAGAAATTTATTTAAAGCCGAAAAATAGAAAAGGCTTTAGCATACTTGCTATTTTCTGGCTTTAAGTTGCAATTCTAACGATCAAAACTGCTAAATTTAATTAATAATTAAGGTAAGAGTGTAATTAAAATTACCTTTATCTGCTGTTTTTTAGATCTTTGTTAAGCTAAGCCCCCCGTAAATCATATGCCTAAAAAGTCCACAGTTATTTCCCCCTCGATCCTGTCTGCTGACTTTAGCCGTTTGGGCGACGACATTCGTGCAGTTGATGCGGCGGGTGCAGATTGGATTCACGTTGATGTGATGGATGGTCACTTTGTCCCAAATATCACAATTGGGCCATTAATCGTTTCGGCGATTCGTCCTGTCACTACTAAAATTTTAGATGTGCATTTGATGATTACTGAGCCAGAAAGATATGTACCTGACTTTGCGAAGGCTGGTGCAGATATCATCACTGTTCATGCTGAGCACACAGCTTGCCCTCACTTACATCGCAATCTTTGCCAAATCAAAGAACTCGGCAAAATGGCAGGTGTTTCGCTCAATCCTTCGACTCCTTTGAGCTTTATCGAGTATGTTCTCGATCTTTGCGACTTGGTCTTGATCATGAGCGTTAACCCCGGATTTGGTGGTCAGAGCTTTATTCCTAACGTGATTCCTAAAATTGCGAAGTTGCGTCAAATGTGTGACGATCGCGGTCTCGATCCTTGGATCGAGGTTGATGGCGGTCTGAAGGCAAATAACACTTGGCAAGTTTTGGAAGCTGGTGCTAATGCGATCGTGGCTGGTTCGGCAGTGTTTAATGCTCCTGACTATGCTGAAGCAATCAAAGGTATTCGCAACAGCAAGCGTCCTGAGTTAGTTACTGCTTAATTACTTAAAAGGGTTTGTGTAGCAACCTAAATTAGTAGCACCAACTATCACATAACTCCAAACAAAAGAAACCTTAACTAGATTTTAGTTAAGGTTTCTTTTGTTTGGAGAATAGTCACCTACTTTAACAGTGAATCTTTTATAGCTATAGCCACTTGTATTAGGACAAATCAAAACCCAAATATTGTGAGGCGGCGCTTCGCGCCGCCTCACAATATTTGGGTTTTATGTCCCGATATGGCTAGCTACAGCTATATAACTAAGAGAAGAAGATTTTGCTCGCATCCTATTTTAATAGCTAACTTATCAGTAAAAAAATATATAACTAGTGCTTGCTAGCTTCAGTTTCACAAGCTTTTTGAATGAGCGGAGCAAGCTGATCGAGATCGTTGATTGATGATATATACACTCTTGTTGCAGCACTACCAATGTGACCTGAACAATCTTGCACTTCTAAATTATTGGCGAGTGGTTTTGTCTCCTCTAACGGCAGCCTAACAATGATATTTTTCTTTTTGTTTGAAAAGTATAGACGAACAAACCACCATGTTGAATTACCAAGGTGAATACTGAAATAGGAAGCAGTATCTTTGTGACTAATTTCTGGCTTACAAAAAGATTGAATTTTTGCAAAAGCCTCTAGTTCTTCAGGTGTGGTAATGATTTTGCTTGCGGATGTTTCTGTAGAGTCAATCGGAGGATCTAATGTTATTTCTGTAAGGGATACTTCTGGTTCAGCTTGGATTTCTTGGTTTAGCGATATAGAAATCAAATCTACTAAGCTATTTTGAATTGACTTTTTAACAATTGGCTTGAATTTCTCAATAACATTTTTAGTGATGCGACTATCTGTAAGGTTTGCTGCACCAAGTAAGAGGCGAATAAAGTCTTCAGACGGATTGCGTAATAGTTCACTAACTTGCTTGGTTATGCCTTTGGTATAAACAATTTCTTCAGCATGATAAGTTATAGCGGCTGGATCAAAGTTATCTCTGTGAAAGAACTTAAGGTTTTCAAGATCTTTAGGTGTGTAGTCAAGTATGTTGAAAGAGAAAAAAGGATCTTCGTCCATAATATTTTCTGCACGTAGATCCGTGAAAAAACGATACTCTTTACCATTTGTGACTATGCCGACTTTAGCAGTTTCTGTCCAAGTGAAGTAACGACGTAGCTGTCCGTCGTGACTAACTAATTTTTCGTTGACAGCTTTGGCTTCAACTACCATAACTACAGCATTATTTAGGCGAATAGCATAGTCAACCTTCTCAAACTGTCCCGCTCTTTTAGTGGCAGCATCACTTATATATTCAGGCTTTACTTCAGTTGGATCGTAAATGTCGTAGCCAAGGCTAGTAAAAAAAGGAAGGATGAGCGCTTGCTTGGTCGCTTCTTCTCCTTGTATGTGCTCAAGACGTTTGCGTACTTGCTCCGATAGCTTGGCAATATCTTCAGTAAAAGCCATAGAAATTAAACCTCAGTAATATTATAAAATCATCCTAAAATATGTGAAATTAGCTGATCCCATTTAATATTTTTATCGTATCACTAAGTATCTTGTAAGAGTATTGCTGTGTTTATCGCTGGTAATAAAAGATTAATTATCGTGATCGTGCTTTAAGTAATAAATTGAATTCACAATTGACAAAGGTATAGTTTCTCCTCTACCTACAAATTAGAAGAGAAGACAATAAATTTTCTTGCGTCTTAAAAGAGAAGAAGCCTCGCAAAGCGAGGCTTCTTCTCTTTTAAGATTGACGAATTTGGAAATGTTGTTGTGGAACGGGAAATCCTAATTCACTAAAGCATTCACGAATTACTCGATTGGTGTCAAAGTAAACTTGCCAGTAGTGAGTATTGTTGCAGAAAGGACGTACTGCTAGCTCTGGCCCCATCGGAGTGAAGTGGAGAATTTCAATTACGGGCGCTGGATTACTGAGCACATTGGGAATATTGGCAATCCGCTCCTGAAGAACGCGCACGGCTTCATTGTGATTGACCGAGTGATCTAATTGCACCTGAATATTAACGCGACGATAATCATTAGCTGAGAAGTTTTGAATATTTTCGGAAAAAAGCTTGTTATTGCCAATAATCGTGCGAACGTTATCGGCAGTATTAATGGTAGTTACAAACAGACCAATTTCAACGACAGTACCTGAAATACCTGCGGCTGAAATAAAATCACCAACTTGGAATGGGCGCAAAATAATCAGGAATACGCCTGCGGCAAAGTTAGCTAATAAGCCACTCCAAGCTGCCCCGATCGCGACACCAGCCGCAGCTAACAACGCTGCAAAAGACGTAGTCTCAATACCAAAGTAACCAAGAATTGCGACTACTAAAATGACATTTAATAGTACGGCGATGCTGGAATTTAGATAACTGATCAACGTGGGATCGATACGCTGATTTTTGAGGGCGCGAGATGTGAGATTGACAGCAATATCAATGAGTTTACGACCAACAAACCAGAGGATGATCGCGGCAATAACTTTAAATGCAGCTCCAGCCAGCAGATTTAAGTTAGCTGTAATAACGTTTTAAATCGTTGTGGGATCCATACTATACGGGGTTTCTCCTTTTAAATCAGTAAGGTATGCGTCGGTATTATTCATTGACAATCATAGATTCTGACTTATGCTGGGGTCAATTTTATGGATTTCATTAGTTTATTAGGTATAGCAGTACCCAGTTATGTTTGGACAAAAGCAAAACCCAGAAGTGAGTTGCGGCGCTTCGCTCCGCAACTCACTTCTGGGTTTTATGTCTTAACTTACTTGGCTATAGCTCAGCATAATTGAAACCCAAAACCAAATTGTGTCGCTAGCTAAGTGGGCGACACAATAGTTATCCCGCTGGCGTTGCCCCATTTGTGCTGACAAAGCGATAACATCATCACAGATGCCGAGGTAAATTTATGAGCCGTTACTCTAAACGCGATCGCAAAATCGAAACCCCAGATCAGATATCTCGCGACTCTACAAAAGAGCGAATTGAGATGTTTTTTTGTTTGATACCTGTGTTTGGGTTAATCCCCTCGGCGATCGCCTTAGTCCGTCAGAGAAGCAGTCGTAAGGTACGCGATGTCAGCCAAGTAGCGATCGCTTTGATGATTGCTTGGGCGATCTCTTATAGTGCGATGGGCGGTGCGCCAACAGAAGGCGAAGCAATTCAAGTTACCTCGGAATTGATTAAAGCATCATTGAGTTCGGGCTATTTTGCGCTCTGTATGTATTTGATGTATCGCTTATATCGCCATCAAGCGATCGCCCTACCTTGGTTAAAAGAAAATTCAGAACATAAGCAACCATAATTAACAAAAAGGGATCAAAAGCACGATAATTAGAACCTATTTATTTAGAGTTGTAATAGGTTGTGCTTCACACCTCCCATTACAACCAGATGTAATTTAAGGAGAAATATTCTATGGCTTCACAAAATACTAGACGTGCCGCTGGTGGTTTTATCAGAGACTTTCAAGCATTTATTTTGAAAGGAAATGTGATCGACTTAGCAGTTGCGGTGATTATTGGTGGCGCTTTTGGCAAAATTGTTACATCTTTGATTGAGGACATCATCACCCCTTTGCTTCTGAATCCAGCACTCAAGGCTGCCAATGTTGAAGATTTAGCAAAACTCCAAATCAACGGTATTAAATATGGTGTATTTCTTGCCTCGGTGATTAATTTCCTAGTTATCGCCTTTGTAATCTTCTTAATCATTCGTTCTTTTGAGTCAATGAAGCGGAAAGAAGTGCGAGAAGAAGCGATCGCTGAAGTCAAGCCCGATCCTCAAGAGCGTTTAACTTTGGCAGTCGAACGTTTAGCTGAAGTGATGGAATCCAAATAGAATGAGAGTGGGCGGTTCATGCCCACTTTCATTCTATTGATTGAAAAAATATTTCTAAACTGCTCGCATATCATGCCATTTAGACAATTCACAAAAAAAATCCACCGTTCTTTATTCATATCTTGCGTAATTTTAGGAATTGCTATTGGTATCCATTCTTGCGTTAGTCCTAATCCTAGTAATGACAAAAAGCCTGAAGAGGCTAGGTCACCTGTTCCAATTTTTTTGTTTATCCAATCTTCTCCCGATGGCAAGACTATTGAGGGAATTGTGCCATCGGATCTTGTAGAGCAATTCGGTAGTTTGGATCGGGTGATTCAATCGATACCTGTGGGAAGTATGTTTTCGTTGATGCAGTTTGGGAAACCGCTAGGCAAGTTTCAAGTTAGCTCGGTGCGAGGTTCAGATGCTTTTGGAGCGATCGCTAGTTTTAAGGTGCAAGCACCTAATGAAGGCGAAAAAAATCAATCTGCCAAAGGATTCGATCCTACGGTATTGCGTCAGCCCAATTTAACGATTGTGGCAAGCGATCGCGTTAGCAATACTAAGGATCGCACGTACTTCTTTAACTGTCCCAATAAAATTCAGCCTCTCGTACTGGAAAAATCGCGCAGTTTATTTCTTAAATTGGGTGCAAATCAAGCCGCAGTTTCTCAAGTGGCGATCGCTTCACTTGTATGTGCCGATATTGACGGTGATAACCAGCCTGAGATCGTCGCAGGATTGCGTCTTGATAATTCGCTCCGTCCCGCAGGATACGATCCTCAATTATGGAAAGACTTTTTATCGCGCCCTGCTTTAGAGCGACAAGAATACAGCATGTTAGTAATGCTACGCAAATCTCCAAACGGCGATTGGAATGCGGAACCGATTTTGACTCATACGCGAGCGCTTTCCTATGTTAATGACAGTGTTAGTAGTTACGCGCTCTATGGCATTCAAGAAGTAAATGGCGATCTCTATCCTGAGATTGTTGTCCAAGAAATTGGCTTAAATTCCCTAGATGTAAGAGTGCTTACACCAAATATAGACACACAAGGCAAATGGCAATGGCGCAGCTATTATCAAAATCAGCGATCGCTAAATATTGTCCAATAAAAAAACAGCACTAAGTGCTGTTTTTTTACGTTAGTTAGGCGCATCGCGCTATACAGTAAAAAGAAAATCGTTTTGCTATGCCTTTAGAAAATTCCATTGCGTATCCTGTTCTCTACAAACAGGTTCAGATTCTTGACGCAGATTCATCTTCAACTATTTCAGAAGCTTTTGCAGATGTATTCATAGATCGCGATCGCCAAATTCATATTGACTTCGATCGCAGTCAGATTCCCCAACAGACAAGTATTTATGAGCAATCAGGCATCGTTTTAGGTGTAGGTGCGATCGATCTTTATAGTACCAGCGGAGAGCCAGGGCATGAGTCTAGAGAAACTATTCCTGAGCTTGTTCGCGCGGCTCAAAATGGTGGTTTCGCCACCGTCGGTATTTTGCCCAATACCCAACCCGCGATCGATGATATTGCAGCCTTAGAATTCTGGCGTAATGTGCGTCGTAATCATGCTGATATTCTTAAACCTTGGGGTGCAATTACCAAAGGTCTAGAAGGCAAACAGCTTACAGATATGTCTGAGCTAGCAGAATCGGTGATTGGCTTTACCGACGGCAAAGCAATATCTAATCTTCTGTTAGTACGTCGAGCAATGGAATATATCAAACCATTGGGCAAGCCGATCGCCCTATTTCCCCAAAATCCCGACCTCGCTGGTAGCGGTGTAATTCGAGAAGGGAAATGGTCATTGCAATATGGCATGACTGGCTATCCCGCTGCCGCCGAGACTTCGGCTCTAGCCGCTTTAATTGAGTTGGTACGCCTTACCAAAACACCCACACATTTCATGCGAATTTCCACAGCTCAAAGTGTAGAACTAATTGCTCAATCTAAAAATGATGGATTGCCCATAACAGCCAGTACGACTTGGTTGCATCTCTGCCATTGCGATCGCGATTTAGATACCTACGATCCTAACCTGCGCCTCATGCCACCTTTGGGTAGCGAAGCCGATCGCCTCGCGCTAATTGCAGGTATTCGTTCGGGAGCGATTGATGCGATCGCGATCGACCACACTCCCTGTGCCTATGAGGAAAAAGTCGTTCCCTTTGAGGTTGCGCCTGTCGGTGCGATCGGTTTGGAATTTGCAATTCCTGTACTTTGGCAAAGTTTAGTGACCACAGGATTACTAACTGCGCGTGAATTATGGAAGGCTCTAAGCATTAATCCTGCGAAAATCCTTGGACTCGCTCAACCGCAACTTGCAACTATGTTCGATCCAAACTTGGAATGGTTAGCTGATGCTAAAGCGATCGCTTCCCAAGCCCACAATAGCAATTACATAGGGCGATCGTTAATTGGCAAAGTCCTATAGCAATCTGAAATGAGTTGTAAAAGACTCAATAATCTGTCGAAGGCTGTTACAACTCATTTCAGATTGCAATATTAGATTAGATAGAACCGTAAAACGACAATTTGAGCGATCGCATGTGCGCCCGCGTTAGGTAATTTGGAAATATCAAGAGCATGAAATCTACCCAGACGCATTAATTGAGCTTACTCCTACGTCCGCGTATCAAATTCCTGCTCGTGGTGATTTTGCGAATGATTTGGGAACAGATGATTGAACTTATTTGAATCCAACATCCTTACTCACCAAATAGAGAAGTTTATAAAACGCGCAACACAGTAGGGATACTATGTAATGTTGGTAACTCACGAATGGACGCGATCGCCTGTTGGAAATTATACTCGCTCACTTTTTGAGTTACTACGACAATTTCGGCTAAGCCATCATGAACTGTTGTCTTTTGTAAAATCGCATTCAAGCTCACATGATGCTTGCCAAAGGCAGTACCAAGATCGCCAATTACGCCAGGCTTGTCATGGGTAAGCAACCTTGCATAGAACTGAGTCACGGTCTTTGCGATTGGTGCGATTTTGGCATAATGTTCGTGGGAACAGCCCATTAATTGATTGACTTGATTGGGCATCGATTTCAATGCTGCTACAACATTAATGATGTCGGCAACTACCGCGCTAGCTGTAGCTCCTGCGCCAGCACCAGGCCCTGAAAATACGACTTCGCCGATAGGATCTCCCTCAATCCGAACGGCATTGGTCACACCGTGAATATTGGCAAGAGGATGCTGAATTGGGATCAAAGTGGGATGTACGCGAATTTCGAGGTTACTTTCATCCTCCGTTTTGGTTCGTCTCGCAATACCTAATAGCTTAATCGTAAAGCCTAGCTCTTTTGCATATCCAATATCGGCACTAGTGATTGAGCGGATACCTTCGCGATAAATATCTTCAAGTTTGACGCGATCGCCAAAAGCCAGACTAGCTAAAATTGCCATCTTATCCGCCGCATCATAGCCATCAACGTCCGCAGTTGGATCGGCTTCGGCATAGCCTAACTGTTGTGCCTCAGCAAGGGTTGCATCAAAATCCGCTCCTTCAAAATACATCCGACTGAGAATGTAATTAGTCGTGCCATTGACGATTCCCGTCAACTCACTGATACGATTACCACCGAGGCTTTGCTTTAGAGCTTGGATTACTGGAATACCACCACATGCAGCAGCTTCAAGCATTACGTATACGCCTTTTTGTTTGGCTGCGGTGAAAATTTCATTACCATGTCTGGCAATCACTGCTTTGTTTGCTGTGACAATATGCTTACCGTTGGCGATCGCTTTCAAAATCAAACTCTTCGCTGGTTCGATCCCACCAATAACTTCAACCACAATATCGATCTCAGAATCGCTAACAATTGACTCTAAATCATCTGTGACAGTACTAGAAGCGATCGCTACATCTCTTTGCTTAGATAGCGATCGCACGCCTACGAGAGCAATTTCGATATCAGGAAGCAAGGGATGACGCCCCGCAGGGTCTTGAAAAATTTTGGCAACACCAGAGCCAACCGTTCCTAATCCGAGAAGTCCAACTTTATATGTCACAGTCTTAATTTATTTTGATTTTCTTCAATTTCTATTAGCTTTTATTGTAGTTTTTTTGGGGACGCGATGAATTTTAAAACCCAGAAAGTAAAAGGGGGCGCGAAGCGCCCCCTTTTACTTTCTGGGTTTTGATAAAGTCTAGGTTTAAGCAGCTACAGCAAATACGTCTTGAGAATCTCTGGCTATTTCTTTAGCGGTCATTAGATTTTGATTTCTATCTATGCCTGTTGTAATGGCTAGTTGCTGGCAAGGAATTGTGTCAGCGTGAACTGAACCACACATTGAACTTTCGTGAACTTCTAACAGTGAGTCTTCCAATGCCATAAACTGAATGCATTGATTTGGAAAGACAGATTTCTCAAAAAAAGATACATTAGTTTGAGAGATCCGAATAATTTGAGTAGTTTCGCTTTCGTTGCGATAAATACAGGTTAATTGATTAAGTTGATCTTCTAAGGCTTTTGAGTTAATTTTACGCGATTGAATATTAAACATTTTTTTAACCTTTGATTAGCCGCAAACTTTGACATTTCGTGATCCCAGAGTAAATTATCGTCCCATGACTATCAGTGATATAGCGCACATATTCCAAGTTTCTTAACCTTTGGGATCGCTGATTCGGATTGAGTTATCGAGGCTGCAAATCAAACTCTAGAAAGTAAAAGCGGCATTTAATGCCGCTTTTACTTTCTAGAGTTTGATTTATTTGCGATCGTAACGCTCAAAAATAATTAAGTTAATTTGCAATTTTTTGCGATCGCTTAACCATATATTTAGTCAAATCCACAAACGAGTCGCGTCGCAAATAAGGATAATCACCAATCCAAAAATTGTATTGTGGAATATAAGCGTCTGAAGTTTGGCGGCTAACCCTACCAAAGCGGCGATCGTTGGAAAACAGCAGCATATAAACTGTTTGGTTAACCTTTATGCGCTTAAGTTCTCTCCTCATCGGTAATCGTAAAGTAGTTACGAACTCAGTTTCATCACCAAGCTCAATATTCAAGAAGCTTTCAGCATCGTAACTAACATCCATTCTGCCCCGTGAATTGACCTTCTCAGCGCGAGCAAGCACTTCTTGAGAAACGTAAACATCTAAAACTTCAGCTTGCCAGAAACCACAATAAGCAAAGCGCCGCAACTTAGCATTGCGAATACTAGCCATTACTACGGGTTCCAACATCCAGTACACCCCTCCCAAAGCAGCACATACAAACATCGCTAAAGCGGCAAAGCTACTAGGACTATTTTCATTAACCCGATTGTAGAGGATGGTGAAAATAATCACGCTAGCGATCGAAATGGCAATGCGACGGAATACACTCTGACCATCGCCCCAATAGTATTGATACTGTTCAGAAGTGGGTACAGCGGGGATTAGTTCGTCAAAATTTTTACGCTTGAGTGGGGTAATCATAATCTCTATTAGTGTGGGTTACGGCTACGCCTAACCTAATATAGCAATGCAAGTTTTGCTCAGCATATAAAACCCAAAAGATGAGTGGCGGCACGAAGTGCCGCCACTCATCTTTTGGGTTTTGAATTGATTTTAGGGTTTTCAGCACCGCAGTTGTTGAAAACCCTAAAATCGTTTTGCGAGTAATGCAGCACCATAAGCAGCCTCAGTTTGCAAAGAATCCTGCATGGGAACTCGTAAATAGCGATCGCGTATTTTTGTCCATATCTGATTTTTTGCCCCACCACCTGCTGTATAAATCTGCTTAATTGGTGAAGCTCCTAACTCTTGTAAAAGTTCATAGCCTCGTGCTTCGATCCTTGCCATACTCTCAAGTAAGCCATGCAAAAATTCTACAGGATCGTCAGGTCTTGGCTCTAAGCAAGGCTGTAAATTAGGATCGTTAATCGGAAAGCGATCGCCAACTTTGGGTAAAGGATAATAATCTAGCGGACAAGGAACATTGGGATTGATACGATCGCCTAATGATTCTGAGAGTTCTAATAATTGCGTATCCGTAAAAAATTGGCGTAGCACTGCCCCGCCGACATTAGATGCCCCACCGACTAACCATAGACACCCCAAAATTGGATGCTCAAAGCGATGGCTGTAAATCCCATAACGAGCATCATTGATTGGGCGATCGCTTAAAATTTTCAGCACCATCGTCGAGCCTAACGAAGTAACTGCTGTACCGATTTCAGGTGTCACTGTACCGACACAAGCTAAAAAAGCAGCATTACTGTCAGTTGTTCCCGCACCAATCTTGCAATCTAATGGTAAACCTAACTTCAAGGTGATCTCTTCTTGAATAATCCCCACAGAGATACTAGGAGTAAGAGCTTCAGGTAAAACTATTGCAGGATTTTTTAAAGCCCAATCTTGTAACCAATCGGGATAGCGCAAAAGTAGCGGATCGTAGCCAAGCTTCAGGGCATTGTGATAATCACTTATCCCTAACTTGCCGTGCAGCAGATAACCCAGCCAATCCGCTTGATGTAAAAAATAAAGTTTTCTTGAGGGCTTCCCAAAATATTTAACTAGTGAAATTAATTTCGCAAAGCTCGAAGTAGCACTAATAACTAAATGTTGAGCTGGTGCGATTTTCTTTACATGCTCTATAAATTCAACTTCACAGGCATCGCTATAAATCATTGGAGGCGCGATCGCTTTGCCAGTGCGATCGCATATTAAAACTGTTGCCGAAGTCCCATCAATTATTATTTTTCGTATATTTTGTCTGATTTCATTCGGAACTGCAGAAATAACTTCATAAAGTGAATTCTGCCATGTTTCACAGTCACGAATTTCATAGTCATGTCGAGTGACCGCACGGGCTACTCCTTGCTCATCAATAGCGATCGCCCTTGCCCCTGAAGTCCCAAAATCAATTCCTAAAAAGTAATTCATATCGCAATCTTAAATAATATATGAAAGGCTTCGACATTTCGGCAAACTCAGCGCATCGCCTAGCCCAGACAAAGACTAAGCCTCCGTTGACTGAGCAATGCTGAAGCCCAAGATTCTCACAAACAATTTAGAACAGCTATATAAATCTTGAAGTATGTCTTAGCCTATGAACAGCCATCTCTTTGCACTTATCGGGCATAGACTAAGCCATCAAAAAATTATTTGTGCTTGAGAGGAATATATTTTTCCAAACAAGTTCTTAGCATTTTTACATCAAATAAAACTGGCAAGAAATGAATGCTTTTTACTTCTTTAAAATAGAATAGAACAGGAAAAGCAAACCAAAAGACTTGCCAATCCTGCCATTCTTGATATGGGAAAGTACGAAACTTTTCTTGAGATCGATAAACCTCTAAATCTGTTGCGGTAAACACTAAACGAATGGTTGCAGCTTGATAAACTAAAAACAATCCAAAAATTGAAACCACTCCAGCAGCAATTGGTTGAACCAAAATAAGTGGTAATCCTGCAAACACAAGTACGGCAGGTATTGCATAGTTTGGGCTTAATTCTGTAGTCTGTGATGCAATATTTGGATCTACAAATGGATTTGAAGCAGTCATAGTGATTTCAATGATTTATTTCTATCTATAGATATACATTTAACTCTAAATCTATGGCTACTTTATTGAAGTGATACGATGAATACTATTAAGCCAAAATAACGCACTTTTAGTTAGTTTATTCTTAATTTAGTGTGTCTTTGGCAAGCTACCATAATATCTAAACAAGCTTAGGAAATGTCTATGAACTTATCCTCAACAGCGAATGAATTGACTCTCCCTTTGCACGAAGCAGCAAAAGACCCTAAGGTCTGGAGTCATCTCAAACAGGCGATCGCCACAAGTTCAGGATTTGACAAATGGCAGAGATCCCGCCTTGTCGAACCTAAAGATGTTTTAGCTCTACAAGAGAGCGTTCTAGACGACCTCGTGCGTAGCTACTTACGTGAGACACTAGAAACGTTAGCGTATTAATTGCGAGATTTTCTTGTGAGCGAAACATTAGAAACTCAGTTTGAAACTTTAAGAGAGCAACTAGGTGCGGATGACATGGGTATTCGAATGAAAGCCCTTCACGCTAGTCGCTCTCTTCCCATTTCTGAGAGATTTACTTTACTATCAAGTGCGGCAAACGACCCCTATGCCCGTATTCGTTATGATGCCGTTAGCCAAATTGGTACAGTTGGCACTGTAGATTTACAAAAGTCTTTTGAAATTTTAAGCGATCGCTTATTTGTCGATCCCGAACTTGATGTACGGGCAGCAGCTGCGGCTTCACTTGGCTCACTACAACTTACTCAATCGTTTGATATTCTCAAAACTGCGTACGAGTCCACTAATGATTGGATGTTTCAGTTTAGTATTGTTGCCGCGATCGGCGAACTGGGAGCACCTCAAGGATTTGATTTCCTAGCCCAAGCTTTACAAAGCCCTAATGAGCTTGTAAAAATAGCAGCGATCGGTTCCCTAGGCGATCTAGGCAATCAACAAGCCATTCCGCTGTTACTGCCCCTAATTGAAGATCCTGATTGGCAAGTTCGACATCGTGTTTCCCAGTCTCTTGCTCATCTCGGCGGTGCAGAAGCCAAGGCTGGCTTGGAGAAACTAGCTAACGATCCGATGCCCCAGGTTTCTGAAGCAACGCGATCGCTACTAGCCTCAATGTAATTTTCGCCAAACTACGAAGAAATTTATTACGAATCACTTACAAAAAACAATGAGAGGTACTTTTGCACCTCTCATTGTTTTTTAATTTTATTCAACTAATGCGGTAAACATCCAACTTCGGAGAGGCTGGATGTTTGTTTAACCAAATTCTAGAAGGAGAATGTGGTACGAATAACACCAACAGTAGCAGTACCATTAGCACTATCGCTGCCTTGGTTGAACACAAAGAATACACCAGGAGTGATACTAATATTCTTAGAAACACGGAAGCGGTAGAAAGCTTCGAGTTGATAAGGAGTATTAGCACTACCTTGTGCAGAACCAGTTACGCTGGTTCTAAGTAAAGGCTGACCAAAAGAAATCGCAGCAAGATCGCCTTCAGTGAATAAATCCTTACCAGAGATAGCTGCTAACCAGCTAGTAAAAGTTGTACCAGCAGTCGTTGTACCAGTAGCGTTAGCAAAAGTGTACGAACCCCATGTATTAAATGAGAACTTCTTGGTGATATCCCAGACTAAACTGCCAACTACAGTATCAGTGTTAATACCACTTACTCCAAGTGCATTCAACGCACTCAAGCCAAAAGTGTCAACGTTTAAGCCAGAGCTTAGAGTATTACCAACAGTGTAGGCACGAGCATAACCAATACCAAGAGTGAGTGAGTCAATAGGCTGAGCAACAAGCTGAGCAGCAAGTTTAGTATCTTGACCAGTTACACCACCTTGACCAGTAGCGGAAGCAGGATTAGATGCACTATACAGTAATTCAAGTCTAGCTTTATCATTGAATTTGAAGGTCAAACCAGCGATTGCTAATCCATTATCGCGACTACTAGAAGCGATACGGATCAAAGGATTAAAACGTCCGAAACGAGAAACTGTACCTTGAGAATCACTTTCTATAGGGTTCAATGGACTAAGTACGTCTTCAGGAGCGCCGATTGGTGCAATGTAAGCAGTGATGCTATCCCCAACTGGGAACTTGTAGTACAAGCGATTGATCTCAAAGTTATTAGCAGCACTACCACTATATCCAAACCCATCAAAAGAAAGTCGTGTACTGTTACCGTTTGCATTTTGACCAACAAGATCTCTGTATTGACCTGTGTTACTTGCTTGTAAACGAGTTCTCAACAAATCCTTACCAGTAAAACTGGTGTCTAAGTTAAGGCGCACGCGATAGCTGAAGGTTGTATTGGTTTTGTCAACGCCAGTTGCGGTAGTACCATCTGAAGCAGCAGCTAGACCAAAGATTGCTTCGCCGCGTAGCTTGGTGGTGGTGGAGAACTGTTGTGCTTCGAGCTTAGCGGTCTTAGCATCGAGAGCATCTACACGACCGCGAAGAGTTGCTAGTTCAGCTGCAAATTCTTCTTGAAGCTTTTGTAAAGTAGCGAGGTCTTCTTTGCTAACCTTGTCAGCCAAACCTGCGGAAATGATTTCGTTGATTTTGTCTAAACAAGCATTCAAACCTGCAGCAAACTCGTAGCGGCTGGTTGCTTGTTTGCCACGGAAAGTGCGATCGGGGTAACCAGCGATACAACCGTAGCGCTCTACCAAGGATTGCAATGCGGTGAAAGCCCAATCAGTAGGCTTGACGTCGCTGAGTTGAGATACTGAGGTAACGTTTTGAGCAACAGCGCTAGGACGTAACTGTACTTGTTCGACAAGAGCGTCAGCATTGACAGATTTTGTAGAGTTCTGTGTTTCTGCGTTAGCAGATCCGCTGATAATTGCAGAAGCTGCAATAGCAGCAGAAATTACTACTGGAGTAACAATGCTGTAATTTTTCCCTAAAAACTTAGACATTAGAATTATTATTCCTCACAACATAATTACTATACACTTATGCCGAATAAATGTAGCAAGAATAGCAGTAAAAAGTTAAGTGTTGTCTAACACATTAGCATTACAAATACAAACAAGCCTTAATCATCTATTTCATACAGTAATTCCAAATTTTTTGTAAAAATGCGCCTCTTCTGGACGAGCTTCCACAAACCAAAAATCAACAAAATAATTTAAGATGACAATCCTAACGCTACAGCAATCCTAAATTAAAACCAAGGAATAGAAAATTCGAAACCTCAAAGTTTTTAGACTTTAAAACAAAATCAATTTAGAAAATATTTGCTGTAGCAATTGGGCTAAAATACTGTTGAGTAGGGGAAAACGATACAAGCTAACTCTGCAAATTCGTAAGCTACCCAAATCCCATGAACATAGCAACAAAGTAGATCTAGACTTTCTGTAGAGATCGTCGAAGTTTCCCTTGGAATGTTACTCTTCAGTCTGTAAAAGTAAATATGCGTCTCGATCCATATCTCCTATACATACTGTAATGTGAGTCTGTAATGACATTACAAACTATCAAGGGCATCTCAAGATAGATAGATCGACTCCTTAGGTTTCGTTTTGATGAGTCGAATCTTGCGGAGTCAATGGTCTGTAGTTTGTATCGAAATCTTCACTTTCGATATGTCAAGACGTTGAGTCTCTATTTCTGATCTGTATTTGTAGACCGTTGTTTTTGTTACCCTCTCGTTCGATCTAATTTGCTCACCTTAAACAATCGCTCGACATTCGCCTCATGGAATTCTCGATTAATCAACTGTTAGATAACTTCTCTGATGACAAGCTAGTTACGCCTAAAGCAATCGAAAAAAAACTTGGAATTGGCGACGACAATAAAAGCGTTCGTAAGCTCCAAGTTGCCCTTGATGCTCTCGAAAAAATTGGCATTCTTGAAAAAGACAAAGGACGCTACCGCCGCATTCACGAAGAAGGTTTGGTGGAGGGTCGGCTGCGCTGTTCAAGCAAAGGTTTTTGCTTTGCAATTCAAGATGTAGAGGGCGCTGAAGATATATATGTTCGCGAGAGTCGTTTGAGTAATGCTTGGAATGGCGATCGCGTATTAGTACGAGTTACCAAAGACGGCGTAAGGCGAAGATCTCCTGAGGGTGAAGTGCGCCTGATCCTCGAACGTTCAAATCCGACTTTACTTTCGACGGTAAAGTTAACCGATGATAGTTATCGGGCAGTGCCACTGGACGATCGACTTTTATTTGAAGTTGAGCTAGTTCCAGACGAGGAAACTCCGGATCTCAGCGTGGCAAATGGGAAATTAGTCCATCTGGAAATGGTGAGATTTTCCTTAGGCAATCATTTACCTATGGGGCGAATCTTACAGATTTTAGGGGATGATGCCGAATCAACTAATGATATCGACTTAGTATGCTGCAAACACAACTTGCCAAGACGATTTAGCGCTAAGGCTCTAACTGCGGCAGCAAGCTTACCGAGGGGGGTCAGAAAAGCCGATCTCAAACATCGCCTCGATTTGCGTAAAACTCTAACGGTAAGAATTGGCAATGCTGCTGCGATTTCGATTGTTCGAGTGGAAACTGGCTGGGAATTGGGCGTACATATTCCTGACGTAGCAACTTATGTTACTTCTGGATCGCCTCTGGACTTAGAAGCGCGCAAACGCCTACGGTCATTTTTCTTGGGCGACACGATCTTGCCGATGCTCCCTGAAATGAATGTATTTAATCAACCTGAATACCTGACAATGTCAGTGTTGATTAAATTAGATGATGAAGGCAATATGCTTTCATTCGAAATTCAACCTTCAGCGGTTTTGGTTCGTGCCAATTTGAGTTATCAGAGAGCACAACAAATCCTTGATGGCAAAGTAACTGTTGATGAGGATGCACCCAGTCAAGAAATTGATACTGAAGTTGAAGAGTTAGTTCATTTGATTGCGAAGATTGGAGGGCTACTACAAGAGCGCTCCAATGCTATCAGACTAGTATTGCCACAAATACCTTCTCAGGAGGCTGATGAGGGAGTGAGAGGGGTCACAGTCGTTCCCTTCTCCTTGCCGATCTCTGGCACTGTGACAGAGATAATGATTTTGGCGAATAGAGCGATATCTTCTCATTTGCAATCCTTAGCAATTCCTGCTATCTACCTACGCCAAATTCCACCCGATCAAGGAAAAATTGACGATTGGACGAAGTTACTAGAAAGCATGGGTATTTCTGCTCAGTTAGAAAATCCCGAGCAGATTCAAGTTTCAGATTTGCATCAAATCTTGCAACAGATCGATTCGATCGAACAAGATGCCACTCGAGATATTCTCAAATACTTATTGCTGTCAATGTTTAAGACTAATGAGTATGTGCTTACTCCTTCGCTCCATTTTGGTTTGGGTTTGCTCGACCAACCTTATGCTCACGGGGTATTTCCACAAAATCATTATGGAGATTTGCTGGTTCAACGCACTTTACATACAGTATTTGAAGAGGGTCGCGATCGGCGTAGTATTCGTATTAAGGATGGGGTAAATCTTCGAAGCTCTAGCGCTCACGGTCAAGTAAACTGGAGTGTTTTACCTCCAGATACCGAGCGGCAGTTAATTGAGGATTTGGAATCAGTTTTGCCAAAGCTCAATCAAGCTGATGCTTTGTATCACCGTTCAATTTCTGACCTCGATGGATTGCGTAAAGCGGAATTTATGCGATCGCATACTGGTGAAAACTTCTACGGCATCATCACTAGCGTTCAGTCCTATGGTTTCTTTGTGGAAATTGAGTCCCTATTAGTTGAGGGATTGGTACATGTCAGTTCCCTTAAAGATGACTGGTATGAGTTTCCATTAATTAACGGTAAGGGTAGAGCAAGAGCTTCAACTTTGTTAGTTGGTCGTCGTAGCGGTCGTCAATACTGTTTGGGCGATCGCGTCGAAGTGCAGGTGAAAGGGGTAGATTACTATCGCCAGCAAATCGATCTAGTTGCAGTTGTAGTTCCCGAACTCGAACGTGATTCGACTGTTAATGATTCGGAGGTTGATTTAGAAATCCCTGAGGAAATCGATACAGAGAGCATAGAATAATCTAGCTTGGCTGGAGTAATGCTCCAGCCAAGCTAGATTATTCTAGTTAGTATTCCAGTTTATTTACTCATTTCTTCGAGTTCTCCACCATGTCGCTTTCCCGCCTACTGGTGACAGTCTTAAATCGTCTTCAGCCATCTGCGGAGACGGTAATGCTCGTGTCTGCGATCGCTGTGGGCGTAATCAGCGGTACTGGGGTAACCCTATTTCGAAAGCTGATTTTATTCACTCAAGAATTCTATTGGCATGAGTTAGCAATTGTTCTCAGTGCAAAATTGCATTGGTTAATATTATTTATTCCGATGCTGGGGGCATTAGTTGTCAATGTCTTAAGATACAGACTAGATCGGGCAGAAGCTTCAGTTTCTGTAAAATTACAATCATCCGCTCGTGATATTGGACAATTGTCTTTTTCACAGGTTCCACTTAAAACTGTGGCGGCGGCACTATCACTTGGGGCTGGCGCTTCACTTGGACCCGAAGGCCCCAGCGTTGAACTCGGTAGTAATATTGGCTC
Source organism: Pseudanabaena frigida (assembly GCA_003242085.1). Classification (GTDB taxonomy): domain Bacteria; phylum Cyanobacteriota; class Cyanobacteriia; order Pseudanabaenales; family Pseudanabaenaceae; genus Pseudanabaena; species Pseudanabaena frigida. The sequence goes on from QBML01000001.1 coordinate 234,772, forward strand.
TTTGCTAGGGCAAATGATGCAATTTTCTAGCGAACGGATTCGGCTGTTGATTGGTGCAGGGGGAGCGGCTGGTTTAGCGGCTGGGTTTAATGCGCCGATCGCAGGTGTATTTTTTGCTCTGGAGGTGTTGCTGCGCGACTCCTATCGCACCAATAAATCTAGTCCTAATTCTGATGTCAGCGTTGTAGTTATCGCATCAGTCATTTCAGCATTAGTTTCTCAGATTAGCCTAGGCGAGCGTCCTGCTTTTAGCTTACCTGTCTATGAGGTGAGGAGCTATTGGGAATTGCCACTATATTTGGGTTTGGGGGTACTAGCTAGTGCTGTTGCGCTGATGTTTACCCGTGCAGTTAAACTAGCCCAGAAATTTTTTGCTGGAGAATGGTCGATCGCCCCATTCATGAAAAATCTTCCCATGCCAGTTAAGCTGCTAATTGGCGGACTATGCGTAGGAATTATTGCGTTAACTTTTCCTGAAGCAATCGGGATTGGCTATGAAACGGTGGAATCAATTTTGCAAGATACCCCCTTCACCATTCCTTTGCTAGCTATTTTATTAGCAATCAAGCTTTTATTAACAGCGATAAGTTCCGCTAGTGGTTTTGTGGGAGGGATTTTCGCACCTTCGATTTTTTTAGGTGCCGTGCTGGGTAGTTTATATGGTCAGGCGATCGCTAGTGTTTTACCAACTTCAATTCCGATCGCTGCCTCTCCTGCCTATGCCTTGGTAGGTATGGCAGCAGTTCTCGCTGGAACTGTCCGCGCTCCATTAACATCAGTCTTGTTGTTATTTGAAATGACTCGAGACTATCGTATCGTTTTACCTTTGATGGCGGCAGTAGGACTTTGTGCATGGGTACTCGATCAGATCGATGCATCTAGAGGCGATCGGATGATTATGCAGTGGTCAGACTTACCAGCCGATATTGAAGTTCTCGAAAAAATTAAAATTGCAGAAGTAATGACTCTCAATCCTGCCTCTGTCAAATACTCAATGCCCTTACTCCAAGCCGCACAATTTATCACTAGTGGTTATCATCACAGCGCTCTAGTATTAGATGATGCCAACCATTTACAGGGTATTCTCACAACTCAAGATATTAAACGACTTATATCTGTATCTACTAGTGAACCACCACTAGAAGAAATGACGGTGCAAAACATTTGTACGAGTGAGGTAATCTACACATTTGCGGATGAATCCCTTGCAGAAGCGCTTAAACGTATGGCAACTAGGGATTTAAGACAGATGCCAGTAGTCGATCGCAACCATCCTAAGCGTGTTATTGGCATGGTCGATCGTCAAGCAATTACAACGGCCTATAACACAGCGCTAACAAAACGAGCGATCGCTGCTAGAATTACAGCGATCAAACCGAATGCGCTATCAAATGTTGTCCCAGTAGTCACCAATGCGCTAAATAGCGCTAATGCTAGTGTTAATACTAATGCTAGTAATGGTAATAACCAGCGCAATGATGACAAGCAGCAAGATGAAAACTCTGCAAATAATGGTTCTAGCAACAATGGTAATGACAAAAGCATTGATAAAGACAATCCTCTAAAAAATAATTTAAAGAGAGAATTAGATATTCATAGCTCTGAGACGATTTCCTCCTAAAATTTAGTCAGCAATTGTCTTAATCTAGTAACTAGCCCAAACAAGGATGTCATGAATAGCGAAGAAATACTAATTGAATTTGTGGCAAATGCCGATCTTGCCAATGGTCAATCGATCAAAGCGATTAGCACCAGTAAGGTCAAAGACAGCATTCAGCGACTTGCTAGTCTAGTGCAACAAATTGCCTCTGAAAGTTCTCCCAGTCAAGCCAATGGGCTCGCTTTAGATGAAGTCGAAATTGCGATTAAGCTCACAGATTCGGGTGAAGCAATTTTGTTGGGTAACGGACAAAGCAATGGGACAATGACTTTACGATTTCGCCGCCCTAGCAGTACGGCTATTGCCAGTGGAGAGATATCATCAACTTCAGCGCCATCACTCATATCTAGTTCAGGGGTAAACTACACCAAGTTAAAAGCTTTGCTATCCAATGCAAAATGGCAGGAAGCAAACCAAGAAACATGGAATGTGATGTGTCAAGCCGCCCGCAAAAATATTGGCTCGGTATTATCACCTGATGACATTAAGCAAGTTTCTTGTGATGATTTGCAAATCATCGATAGTTTGTGGAAACAGCACAGTCAAGATCGTTATGGATTTAGCGCTCAAAATCAAATCTATATGTCATCAATTCTCGGATAAACAAACCAAGATTGGTTGCGAGTTATGTCACTGCCACTAGTCTTGATAAATCAAAACTGCAAATTTTAAGGGGTTAACATCATGGATCAGGATAAGCAAAAGCAGATTACGATGTACTTCATTGAAGAAGCAAAGGAACATCTGCAAACAATTGAATCAGGGCTCCTGGATTTGCAATCGCTGATGGGGAATACTGAATCGGTCAATGAAATATTTCGCGCAGCTCACTCGATTAAAGGTGGCGCAGCGATGCTTGGGTTTAGTAGCATTCAACATGTTGCTCACAACTTTGAAGATTATTTCAAGGTTATGCGTGAGAATACTAATTTTCAGGTAGACCAGCATCTCCAGACACTTTTTTTACAAGCATTTGATAAGTTGCAAGAGCTGGTAGAACTTCTCCAAAGTCCCTATGGACTGACGAAAGATGCTGTCGATGGCATCATGGCAGGTTCAGATCAAATTTTTGCTAATCTTAAAGCCCATCTTCAAAATTTGATTTCTGGCAAACAAACCGAAACTAAAACGCAGGTTATGCCTAAGGCTACAGCTAAGGCAACCAATAAGCCCGATACAAGGGTAATGTTGGGAGTTTTTCAGTCTGAAGTTCCTCTCAAATTACGGAATATGCTTGAGTTATTCAAGCAGCCAGATAGCCCTCGCAGTCGCCAAAACCTAGAAGGTATCTGCTCTCAGCTTCAGGAAATAGGCGATCGCTTTGGTCTAGAACCTTGGACGACGATGGTTCAGTCAGTCAGTGCTGCTGTCTCCAATCCTAACAATCAATTTCGCGTTCTCGCGCCAATCCTGATTAAAGAAATAAAACAGGCTCAAGAGCAGGTATTAGCGCAGAGAGCAAACGATATTAGGGCTTCACAGCAGTTACTGCAACTGATATCTGCGGATATCTCTGGAAAACTTTCAACTCCAAAAGTCGCGGTTGGTGCTACGACTGGTTCTTCTGGTAATACATCATCTGACGAAGTAAGTAAGATCTTTGGTGCGGTGATTGAAGAAGATAAAGCAATGAAAGGTTGGCAAACCTTCGGCGATCGCGTCGGATGGAAACAAAATGGATCTTGGATTACATCCAATACTATACAATCTCAGCCTGCTCCTGACGGACATTTCCCAACACCTCTTTGGCTTGCAGCATGGCACCAAACTAAAGATACAAAAGCTAAAGAGTTTCAGTCTCAGTACGCAACACTTTTAGCTAAAATTGCAAGCTGCAATTTACCTTGAATAGACTACTAATGTGTGGATTACTCTGCTCTAAACCTACTAGCACGTATATATTTTTAAAGAGGGATTTAAGTGAGGAGTTTGTTTGCCGCAATTTTGGCTATTAGTGCCAGTACATCTGTTTTACCAGCGACCGCTTCTTCCATAAATGAGCCATCTAGCCGCGATTCTGCTAAACATCTAAGTACTTTGTCTACTCCGCTGAAGGTTAAAGGTAACGACCAATATACATTCGCGCAACGTTCGGTCAACATTTCCAAACAAATACCTAACGATACAATTGGTATAGTGTTTCTTAACTTAGATAGAAGCGCTTGGAAAGATCTTGAACAGGTGCAATTGAATGCTCAAAATCCAATCTTAGCAATTGACAAATTGCTTGCATTCTTAGGGAAGCCTTCTCAATTCTCGATTGCTAATGACGTTCAACCTTGGCTGGGGTCGGAAATTGCGATCGCTTTTTTGGCTAATACCGATAACAAAACCGATATCTCATTTGCGGCACTTTCTCCCGTCATAGACGATCGGAAATTTGAGCTCTTCATCAGGAAGTTAAAAAAACTTGAATTACCGAAACCAACTGAAACCCTCTATCAAAATATAAAAATTCTAGAATGGCAGTTAGAAGAAACCGACGATCTTAAACCTGAAATCCCCAAAAAACAGACTGTGTCTAGGGATATGCGTTCTTTAGCACGCATTAAACAATCTCAAACATCAAATGCAAACAAGTTAGCGCAAAAAAAGGATGCAGATCCCAATTCGGAAGAGTTGGATCGAATTCAGCCTAACTTCTCAGCTTTTAGCTTAAAGAGATTTGTAATTGCTAAGTTGCCTAGTGGAATTGCCGTAATTGCTACCGATCGCCAAGCAATTCAGAAGATGATCGATCTATCTGTTATTGATGCTCAAGGACAAATGTCATCTCTAGCTGATAATCAACTGTTTTTGCGATCGCTTAATAATCCATTATGGAATCGCTCTCTACTTGCAGGGTATGGAGATTATAAAAAGCTCGGACAGATTTCAGAACTTTTAGCTGCCGATTTACCAGAGACTTCAGAAATCCCAGGATTTAGTCGTGATGAATATCTTCAAGGCTTGAAATACACTTTAAGTCAATACAGTAGTTTTGATTTGTTTACTTGGATAACACCTAAAGGCGTACGAAGCCAGAGCAGTAGCTACTTCTCAGAGATTCGATCGCCCCAACCGAAGGACACAAAATCACGGGATCGTTTGCTATCATACTTGCCATCAAAAATTTATGGCTCGATTACCAGTCGCGATCTCAATCGTCAATGGCAGTGGTTTGTCGAAGAATCAAAACAGCAACCATCCTACAAAATCTTTGTCGAAGGATTGCGAATGCTCGCGCCTTTAATCGCGGGGTCTGGCTTAGATATTGATATTGAGAAGGACATTATCTCTTGGATTGATGGTGAGTATTCGGTTGTAGTATTTCCAAGCGATCGCTCTCCTTTTAAAGAGATTGGAGTCGATCTCACAATTGGCTCATTAATCCGTACATCAAAACCCGAAGCCGCAAATGCAGTTCTCGATAAATTGACCAAATACGCTACTAGTTTTGGGAAAGATTTTATTCAAGTCAAAAAGCGTCAAGTTGGGACTACTTTGATGACCAGTTTGGAATTCCCTGATGCACGTGAACGTGGAAAAACTCAGAGTATTTTTGCGTATGGTTGGCGAGATCGACAGACTTTAATACTCACATTGGGTGCGAGTACAGCATCAGCATTTATCCCTATACCCAAGCCTTCTCTTGCAGAATCAGAAGATTTTCGTGAGGCGATCGCTGATATGCCACAACCCAATTTTGGTTATTTTTACCTCAATGTTAATGCGATCGCAAAACTTGGCGCTAACTTCTTCTTGTCAGAGTTAATTCCTTCACCCGATCTTCCTCCAAATTCTGATAGTCCCAACACATTATCGAAACCAAAGTTACCTGAACCAGTCCAGAAGTTTATAAATCAACTAGGTGGCGCTGTTTTTGTTTATTCCGAAACTAACGATCGCTTCCAATCAGACGCTTTTCTCGGTCTTAAGCCATAGGAAATTGGGTACTAAGGAATAATAGTGCTTTATGCTTTTTCCAATTTATGGGTTTTGCAGCAATTACCGACCAATCTAAACACAAGAAACATTTTGAAAGCGTTGCTAAGCAACACTTTCAAAATGTTTCTTGGTTTGGGTTTGAGCGCAAAGCGCTGTAGTTACGATAAGATTGGTGAAAATGTTGGTTTTAAAAATGTCTGATTTATCAGCTCAACTACAAAAATTAGTAATTGCAAGTGGTAATACTGGCAAGGTAGAAGAGTTTCGTACTTATCTAGCTGACTTAGGAGTTACTCTTATAGCAAAACCCGATAGCATTGATGTCGAGGAAACAGGCACAACTTTTATTGAGAATGCCCATCTCAAAGCCTCCCAAGTAGCGATCGCTACTAATGAATGGGCAATCGCCGATGACTCGGGATTAGAAGTAATAGCCCTTGGCGGTGCACCAGGCGTCTTGTCCGCAAGATATGCAAATACAGATAGCGATCGTATCAATCGAGTCCTAGAAGAACTTAACAGTACTTCTAATCGTGCTGCTCAGTTTGTATGCGCGATCGCGATCGCCTCCCCAGATGGAGCGATCGCCGCAGATGCAATTGGAATCTGTAAAGGAGAGATTGCAGAATTACCACGAGGCATTGGTGGATTTGGATACGATCCAATTTTCCTAGTGCCAGAACTTCAGAAAACCTTTGCGGAAATTCTTCCTGAAGTTAAAGCTAAAATTAGTCATCGCGCCAAAGCTCTAGAAATTCTCCGTTCTAAATTAGAGTCACTGGTTGCTGCACATTATTCCTTGTAATAATATCAATTAGCTCTTGTTTAACTTCTTCTGCACGCTCATTTTCAATTTGACAAGTACCTGCATTGGCGTGTCCGCCGCCTTCGTATCTCAACATCAGCTCACCAATATTAATTGGACAAGTGCGATTAATGACCGACTTACCAACAGCAAACACAGAGTTTTGCTGTTGTCTTCCCCACATCATATGTATAGAAATATTACACTCAGGGTACAGCGCATATACCATAAAGCGGTTACCAGCATAGATTGTTGATTCATTCTGCAAATTAACTATGACCAACTTGTCATGGACTTCTGCACAATGTTGAATCTGCTTTTTAAAGATTTCTTGCTGAACAAAATAAAGTTCTACCCGTTCCTTAATATTCGGAAGTTCCATAATTTCTTCAATGGTCATATTCCGACAAGCTTCTACTAGCTCCATCATCAATGCATAGTTAGAAATCGTAAACTCACGGAATCTCCCTAGTCCTGTGCGTGAATCCATCAGAAAACTCAACAATACCCATCCTTTAGGGTGGAGAATATCCTCAAGATCGAACTGGGCAGAATCACATTTATCCACAGCTTGCATCATCGCTTGCGAAATCTGGGGAAACTTTAATTTGCCACCATAATAGTTATAAACAACTCTCGCTGCGGATGGGCATTCACCTTCAATAATATGATTCTCAGGTGTATCGTAGATTCTCATGGTTTCGCTCATATGATGATCGAAAATTAAATGAGCACCCTCGATATATGGCAAGTTAGTCAAAATATCGCGTTCGCAAACCTCTACCTTACCGTCTTGTACATCTTTAGGATGAACAAATAAGATCTCGTCGATCATATTTAGCTCCTTAAGCAGAACGGCACTGACAACACCGTCAAAATCACTACGAGTAATTAGTCGATATTTTTTTGTTGCGGCTGACATAATCTAATGCACCTGATAATCATGTAAATATTATGGCTCTGAAAATAACTATAGCGCTTTGCGCTCTGACTAGGCTCGAATAATTTTAATAACATTTTTGGTGATACGGCACTTGCTGAGAAAAAATGTCCCGCCAAGTTTTATAGCTTCGACTGTACTCAGCTAACGTTGGTTAAGCGTAGCAATACACAAAGCTTGTCAAAGTGTCGGAGCCACAGGTACTTTTACTTTAATTAATAGCAAGTCCCTATACAAAGTTTTGCACTTTCTCAAAGCCAAAAAAATTTGAAAGTGCTGCTTTGCAACACTTTCAAATTTTTTTTGTAATACATCAAGCCTAAACAAGCTGTGTTAAAAAATTGTTTTAGAGTATATATCAATGCAAGTTTTGCTCAGGACGTAAAACCCAAATAAATAGAGGCGGTGCTTTGCACCGCCTCTATTTATTGCTATAGAAATCAAGCTGCTAAATTCATCTGCTTATCTTCTGACACTTTAAGTTTTAAGCAGCAATTTTTTGTTGGAGGAATTGAGCAGTTCTCATAAACTCAAGTTCCAATTGTTGCAGAACTCCATCAACATCTTTAGACTTACCAGCATAATTATCAGTTTTACAAACGCGGCTCAGTTCCTTGCAAATCACGACAAGTCTATCCGCACCTAAAGTACCACTTCCACCTCTAAGGGAATGATTCTCAAAACTAATTTTTTCAAACTCTAATTGAACTAATGAATCTCGCATTTTAGCGATCGATCTTGTTGATTCAGCCAAATACGACTTAATGATTTCGGATAAAGCTTTTTTACTAATGCATTGCTCTAGCATGGCCAGAGTAGAAGGATTAATTACTGAAAGCTCAGTAGCATAATTTTTATGTTGAAAATCAATATTGGGCGGAACAATCAACTCCTTAATATCATCAGATCGAGCTTTTGTTGGTTCGATCAATCGATCTTTTGATACATCTAGATCTTCGGAGATCTGTCTACTACTGCGCTCTACTGGATTTTTAATTAATTTTAGGCGATCGGAAACACGGTTTAAAGTAGTGATTAGTTCCTCAATTTCTAAAGGCTTAGTCAAATAATCATTCATTCCAGCAGATAAAGCAGTCTCACGAGATTCGCTAAAGGCATTAGCTGACAAACCGATAATCCAAGGGCTATGCTCCGATCGCTGTCTAATATGCTGGCAAGCCGTTAAACCATCCATAATCGGCATTTGAATGTCCAAAAAGACTAGATCGTATGGTTGTCTCTCTAAAGCATTTATTGCCTCTAATCCATTGCCAACCACATCTCCTTGATACCCTAAACGTTCTAGCATCAATAGAAAGATCTGCTGATTTACAGAGTTATCCTCAACAACTAAAATTTTAAAAGGATGCTTGCTAGCGAAGTTACTATCTACATTGAAAGATGGATATGAATTAGCCTTTTGCGTATCTGAACTTGTGAACAGTTCCAAAAACATTTTGTAAAGCTTTGATGAAGTAATTGGCTTTGTCAAATATCCAGAGAATTGAAGTCTCGGCGGAATATCTATACCTGCAATGGAAGTCATCAGAATAATCGGTAAATCAGGGAGTATCTCTTGAATTTTGCTAACAAATCCTACTATATCTATAGATAGTAGTTTACAATCAATTAAAATAGCATCAAAAGAGACTAATTCCAAATATTTTAGAGCTTCTACTTCAGTGCGTGTAAATTGAATCACCATCCCCCACTCTTGCGAATACAGAAGGATAGCCCGTTGAGTTGTTTCGTTGTCATTGATAACGAGAATACACTTTTTATCTAGTTCAGGAGCGATCGCTTGCGCTTCTGCTGCGATCGCTCGAGCACGAATGAAAAAGCTAAAAGTCGTTCCTTTACCAACTTCACTTACAACTTGAAGTTCCCCACCCATAAGCTTGCAAAGCTGCTTACAGATTGCTAATCCCAATCCTGTACCACCATATTGACGAGTGATCGAACTATCTGCTTGGCTAAAAGCTTTAAATAGCCTACTAATCGCTTCAGGTGCAATACCGATACCAGTATCGCTCACTGTAAAATTTAATTGATATATATTTGAATCAGACTCCACCACAGTGGAATTTAACGTAACCACAATTTCCCCTCTTTCAGTAAATTTGATCGCATTACTAATTAGATTTACTAAAACTTGTCTTAGGCGAGTAGAGTCGCCAATAATACGTTGAGGCACTTCTGTATCAATTAAGACTGATAGTTCTAAAAATTTTGCAGCAGTCTGAGATGACATCAAATAGAGCATCTCCTCAATACAGTTGCGTAAATCAAAGGGATGCTCTTCTAGCTCTATACTACCAGCCTCAATTTGAGAGAAATCAAGAATCTTATTAATCACCGATAGTAATACTTCTCCTCCTTGGCGAATGCCTGAGACAAATTGTTGTTGTTGAGAAGAGAGCGATGTACTGCTTAAAAGTCCAGCCATCCCAATTACAGCATTCATCGGAGTGCGAATCTCGTGACTCATCGCTGCTAAAAACTCACTTTTGGCTTTATTTGAGGCTTCAGCTATTTTCGCAGCTGCCAGTTTTGCATCATTCTGCTTTTTTTCAGTGATATCTTCTACACTAACAACAAACTGAACAGGGTCGTTATTGATATCCCGCACTAGACTAACCCGACTAATTGCCTCAATTAGGTTCCCTTTTTTGTGAATATATTTTTTTTCTAAGATTGCACTTGATGATTCACCTGCAATCAATTTATTTAAGCAAGATATAGTCAGCTCGATAGAATCAGGATGAGTAATTTCCACAGCTTTTAATTGGAGTAGCTCCTCTGCAGAATAGCCGTATGTTTTGCAAATATCTTGATTAACAGTTAAGAACTTTCCTTCTAAATTGAGGGTTGCCATCCCCACAGGAGCATTATCAAAAGATATTCGGAGCAAGTCTTCACTGTGGCGTAGCTTCAGCTCACTATCCTGCAACTCAGTAACGCGTTGTTGTACTTTTTCTTCTAGAGAAGAGTTAAGCTTTTGCAGATTTTGATATAGTTCTGCTTGGTGGAGAGCGATCGCAAGTTGCACTGATAATTGTTGAAGTAGTCGCAAGTCTACATCTTCCCAATTACGGACATTCGAGCATTGATGTACGATTAATAGCCCCCAGAGAGATGAATCATTACGAGCTTTCGTATCATTAGAATATGGCAAAGATTCGGGTAAAAGAATTGGAACTACTAGATTTGCCCTTACTTGAAACCGTTCCAATAGTTGAATATGACAAGAGCTTAAATTGGCATTATAAATATCGTTTGCAGCAAAAATTTTGCCTTCTCGGTAAGCACTACCTAAATTATCTCGAAAACAGGTATCAATAATATTGGCATGAATGCTTGCATCCCAAGGATGATCGACAGATTCAGCAACAATCGTGCCACTCATACTGGGATTGAATTTATAAATAACGGTGCGATCTGCATTCAAAAAAGTTTTGACATCTTGAACGATCGCCTCATAAATTTTATCTAGTTCTAAAGACTGCCTAACATGCTGTGCAATTTCGGAAATGAGAGCTTCTTGTTGCTGAGATCGCTCTAATTTCCGAAATAAGCTAATGCGCTCGAGAAGTCGATGAATACTACTGCAGAATGAGACTGAATTAATCTCGTCTTTAATTAAATAATCTGCGGCTCCAAGTTTCATCGCTTTTGCAGCTAAGAGCCCATCTTTATAGCCAGTAAGCATAATTACTGGTAGTTTGGGATCGATAACGCCTTCGCTCATTATCTCCAAAAGCTTAAGCCCGTTACCGTCGCGCAAATCAAAATCAAGTACGATTACATCAGGACTTTGCGATCGCCAAATATTTATACCTTCTTTGATACTGTCCGTCTCTAAAAACTGATAGTCATTAATTTTGTCAGATTGAATGTAGCGACGATAGATGGCGCGATCGCTTTCATTATCTTCCACAATCAAAACTTTTACTTGGCTGTGTAATAGTTGTGAATTATTGACATGACTATTTAAAGTGCTAGACATTGACGGGTTTTAAGAACTGGATGTCCAATAAATTACATTATAAACACTTATCCTATGCATAGCCATCGCCACAATGCTTAGGACAAAACCAAAGCCAAGCTAAGAGAGACGATTCACATCGTCTCTCTTAGCTTGGCTTATTAGCTAAACTGATAATCAGGACTCAAAACCTAAAATAGGGTTGCAGTCTACCGAACCCTATTTTGAGTTTTGAGTTTGTCCTAACATGTCTGGCAACTACAGACTGTTTAGGCTTTATGTAGTGCAAGAAACTTTTTGAGAAAGCACAAAGCGCTGTAACAAATGCTTGTTAAGCCCAATCATCTTGTCCTTCATCTTGCGCCATATATACTTTACCGATCGCATGAATAGCTCTAGTTTTAGAAAATAGACTCTCTTCAGTTAATTGCCAGTTATTCACGACTTTGATGAGATCGGACTGAATATCTCGCGCCCCAACAAATCCTTTATATCGAATTATTAGACGCGCGAGTTCAGCAAAATCGCGATTACTTGGCTTAGTCTGAGTCAACAATTCATTGAGTATTTGGCGATCTTTGGTGTACTGAGGATGTCTTTGATCTTTTGTTTCTGCCATAACTCGAACACAAAAATCAGTGCTTTGCACTGATTTTGTTAATTCCTCAAAATAATTACTTCATCACCAGTTACTGGGCTACGAGCAATCAAATGATTTTCGGCATCAGCAACTAATAATTTTTTGAAATTGAGCGATCGCGAGCGATTTTGCAAATCGGTTACTAATTGAGTTTGCTTACTAGGCTCTAATTGATACCATCCATCGCTAAGCGCTACAATCAAGCGCCCGCGCTTAAAGTTAGTCTGTACCGAACCAAGTAGAGATTCACCGTACTGATTTGCAACTTCCGAAACTTGAGTTTGAATTTTAGCGATCTGAATTTGCTCAGAAGTTAGAGGAGTATCACCACGTTCTGGCTTTACCAAATCGTTGACAGATGTTGGTGCCTTCTTTGAAATGTTGCTAACAGGAACTGGAGTTGCAGCTACTTTCTTAATGTTTTGACTATGAGCATGGGAAGGCTTCAGAATTAACAATAGTGAAAATAGAGTGACTAAAGCGATAGTCCCAGCACGCTTATCAAGAATGCGCTTAACTTCATCAGAAAGTGGAACCTGCACTGCAATACCGCTGATTGAGCGCCAAATTGGGGCAGTAGCCGTTACAGTCTTTTTCCAAGCATCGTTTTCCTGTAACTTTTCCCAAGAGTTGACCAAGGAAGGAGTAGAAGCTGCTTTAGCTGAAGCTTTTTGCCAAATATTTGTAGCGATCGGATCGAGCTTATCTACAGATAGCTGTAAAAATGCCAAAATCTTCGGGGTAACTTGCTCTTTGACAAATTTCCAAGCAATTCCAAATTCCTGCTTGACCTGTGCTGCTAAAGGAGAGCTAGGTTCGGTTGATGCATTTAACAAAGCTGCTGCTTCACCAGTTGAATCTAGAGTTGTTTCGCTCTCTAAACTTTGTTGAAGTTTCGTTAAGGCAACAATCAAAGCAGCAATCGTCTTTGCAGATAGCACGCGACCAGTCTTTAAGGCTTTATCTAGATTTGGATTGGCTGGAGCTGCACTCGGCGTTTCGCCGTCAGTTGCAGACACATCCGATGAGGTTAACTTAGCTTGCAGGTTATGCAGTGCAGGAAGCAAACTTTTAACCAGCTTAAGTAATAACGCTTGCAACTGTGGCTGCGCCTTTACCCAAGCTTGCCCAACCTGCTTAGAAACGCCCTCAATTACCTCTTTAGTTTTGTTTTCTGTCACATCTGCCTCCTGTCACAATTCACATGATTGCCATGTAAAGTATCACAAATTTATGCAGTGAGGTTAACATATCTTGGCTGTTTCTCAGCATATCGCCTAGAAAGTAGAAACATTAGTAAGCACTGCTATTACTTTCTAGGAACTGTATTGTGATAGATCCATAGTTGGTATAGTTAATTAAACTTAGTTACTTAATACTTATCATTGCTTCTTTCATTTTCTCCTTAAACTCAAATATCACTTAAATACTATGCGTATTCTCGCTCTAGCTTGGGAGTTTCCACCGCGTATTATTGGAGGAATTTCTCGTCATGTAGCAGAGCTTTATCCTGAAGTTGTTAAGCGCGGGCATGAAGTATATCTAGTTACCGTTGCCGTTGAAGATCGACCACTTGAAGAAGTTATCGATGGAATTCATTTGTATCGTATTCCAGTCGATCCCAACCATGATTTTTTTCAGTGGATTACGCAGATGAATGCAAATATGCTGAGCTTTGCACGATCTTTTTTGCCAGAAAATTCCATAGATTTAATCCATGCCCATGATTGGTTAGTTGAAGAAACCGCGATCGCCTTAACTGCTGAGTTTCAGATCCCCTTAGTAACCACCATTCATGCAACAGAATATGGTCGCTGTAATGGAATTCATAACGATACACAAAGATACATTCACCAAAAAGAAATTCGGCTGACGCAAGCATCCCAAAGAGTAATTGTGTGTTCTGAGTATATGCGCGACGAGTTAAAGCGTGCGCTTGATTGCTCCCCAGAAAAAACTGATGTGGTTTATAACGGTCTGAGTGGAGAGCGCTGGCAAAAAATCACTAACGCACATCAACTGGAATGCGATCGTGCAGCCCTACGTGAAAAATATGCATCGTATGAAGAGTACATTATTTATTACGTAGGTCGCATCACTTACGAAAAGGGCATTTATGTATTACTAAATGCTATGCCCAAAGTACTCGCCGCCATGAACGATCGGGTACGTCTTGTGATTATCGGTACTGGTGACGCTTATTCAATCTTGTTACAACGCCAAGCTTGGGACTTAGGGATTTATCACAAGGTTCTATTTACGGGATTCATGGCAGATGATGAATTTTGGAGATTCCAGACGATCTCAAGCTGTGCCGTCTTTCCGAGTTTATACGAACCCTTTGGAATTGTCGCCCTCGAAAGCTTTGCTGCAAAAGTCCCTCTTGTTGTTTCAGATACAGGAGGTTTACCCGAAGTTGTGCGCCACGGAATCACAGGAATAGTCACTCAAGTTAATAACTCTGACTCATTAGCAGCAGGAATTATTGAGATTTTATGCAATCAGGAGTACGCCCAAGGTTTGGTGAGCAATGCTCAATCTGAATTAAAAGAGCGCTTTGCATGGGATCGACTCGCAGAACAAACTGAAGCGACCTTTTTAAAACTTAGGAAATAGAAAGTAGGATGTGCTTTCCTTCAAATACATGGCTTTTAACTTGTGAGGGATTGCGTAATACCGCTGGAGATGGCAAGAAAGATAAAAGCACAGTCAACAGAGTGATCGACACCATACTACCAATAAAAAACTTGGCAAACCATAATTCGCTGGAATCAGGTTTGGGGTTTAAATTGTGAGACGACATAATAATGTTCTTACTTGAAAGGTTAATTGAAGATACGTAATTACAGACGAATTAATTTACAAAAGGAGTCCCCCAAATAGACCAATTCTCCTTATTGAACGGGGATCGCCATTTTTCGATGAGGTTTCGTTCTAGCTGCTGTCGGGGGCGAGTTGCTAAAGGAGCATCCCACCAAAAAGTCATGATAACTTGAGTCGTTAGACTATGAGTGTTGTGAAGTTCTCGGTAGCGAAGAATATATCTCTTACAGTCATGAACACCTTTCCATCTTTTACTAGAACGGCATGTTTCACCTATGTACAATAGCACGGGTGAATGTAAAGAAGCATCTAAATCGACAACGAAGTATACACAAGCATCTCCGCGATCGGCACTTGGCAAGCGATAGAATTCCGCAGGTTGAATCGGCAGTTTAAAGGGATCAATTGCATGGGGATTGCAATGATTAGATGGCATGTCAAATAGAGAGGTTTGTGTGACTGGGATCGTTGTAGAGATTGAATTTTGGTATTTAGCGATCGCCTGTTTCCAAGTCTGCAAAGATTGACTGCTCATTTCATAACTTGCACCACTATCATGGAATCGTGAATTTCGTTGAATTTCTTCACTAAAGAGCGATCCCTGCTCATAACTGTATGAATTAGTTGTTAACCTTTCCAAGGGACTTAAGTCGCCTGCTTCTGTGTTTTTACTGTTGTAGGGAGTAGGGCGATCGCTCATGGATTTGCAGCTTAACAAGTTGGTTTGTTGAAAATTTAGCTAGTGTGGGCTGAATGAAACCTTGTGGTAGAAAACATCATCAGTATTCAAATTATTCAATGGTCTCCCTAGTTAGACACAAAGTGCTTCATCCTATTTTTGCTATACAATTGCCATAGCAACAATATATGAATTAAGTATGGATACAGCAAGTCTCAATGCTCTACTAAATAGTGGTGCGATTTTGCCAGAGCTCATTGTCATTGGGACATTGGTAATCGTACTGATCGTCGATCTGATTGCATCGGGACGCAAATCTGCCAACGTTTTGCCTTATATCGCGATCGCTGGTTTAGTCGCATCCACTGCTGCTCTAGTGTGGCAATGGACGGGCTTAGAAAATCCGATCGCCTTTTTGGGCAGTTTTAATAGTGACAAACTCAGCATTGTTTTTCGCGGCATTATTGCCTTGTCTGCTTTATTTACGATCCTCGTTTCAGTGCGCTATTTAGAGCAATCAGGTGTAGTAGTTGGCGAATATTTAGTAATTTTGCTCAGTGCTACCCTCGGCGGCATGTTCCTCACTGGTTCTGATGAAATGGTGATGGTATTTGTCGCCCTTGAGACCCTGAGTATTTCGTCTTACTTGCTGTCGGGTTATACAAAACGCGATCCGCGCTCCAATGAAGCGGCGCTTAAATATTTGTTAGTTGGTGCGGCTAGCTCAGCTATTTTCCTTTACGGTATGTCTTTGCTCTACGGACTTTCGGGCGGCGAAACCTCTCTGTCGGCGATCGCCTCAAAAATTACCGTTAGCAACACAGCCCTAATTATCTCAATGGTATTTGTAATTGCTGGGGTTTCCTTCAAGCTCTCGGCAGTACCTTTCCACCAATGGACTCCTGACGTTTACGAAGGTTCGCCAACACCTGTAGTTGCCTTTTTGTCGATTGGCTCTAAGGTTGCTGGCTTCGGACTTGCGCTCAGATTTTTGATCACTGCTTTTCCTCTGGCTTCTCAGCAATGGCATTACGTGTTTGTGGTCTTGACCGTTTTGAGTATGGTCTTGGGCAACGTGGTAGCGATCGCGCAAACCAGCATGAAACGGATGTTGGCTTACTCCTCCATCGGTCAAGCAGGTTTTGTAATGCTCGGCATGGCGATCGACTCCGAAGCGGGTTACGCCAGCATGGTATTTTACTTGATCCTGTATCTGTTCATGAACATGGGCGCATTCGCCTGCATGATCCTGTTTGCATCCCGCACAGGAACCGATCAAATCAGTGAATACAGCGGTCTTTACCAAAAAGATCCTTTGCTGACGCTCGCCTTGAGCGTATGTCTCCTATCACTTGGTGGTATTCCTCCCCTCGCTGGCTTCTTTGGTAAGCTCTACATTTTTTGGGCAGGTTGGCAAGCTCAAGCCTACGGCTTGGTCTTACTAGCTCTAGTCATGAGTGTGGTTTCTCTCTATTACTACATCCGCGTCGTCAAGATGATGGTAGTCAAGGAGCCTCAAGAAATGTCTGCCTCGGTGAAGAATTATCCAGAAATCACATGGACTCAAGTAGGTATGAAGCCTCTCCAAGCGGCGATCGTCTTTACACTGATCTTCACAGCGATCGCTGGTATTGCTTCTAATCCTCTCTTTTCGCTCTCAAATCAAGCCGTAAAAGAAACCCAATTTCTCCAAGCTAAAGCACCAAATGCAAAATCAGTAGCAGTCTTACCGACAACTGCACAGTAAAAAAAAGGGCGCATCGCGCCCTTTTTTTTGTCAAATTTTAGACTGATTAATTAGATTAGTTGCTCTTTTAAAGCTAACCTTAAGGTATTTACTAAAGTTGAAACTTATCAAAATTATGAATTTGGGTGTTGGAGAAATTGCACGTTTACTGGATGTAGATCGGACTCTTTTAAAGCAATGGTCATTTCATTTCAAAGAGTATCTAAGTAGTGGTGCTAATCCACAAAAAGGAACCTCTCGACAATTTACGTTGCTAGATCTTCAGGTTCTAATTTATGTCTGTGAATATTGGGAAGAACAACCAGATATTGAAAGCATAAAAATAGGTCTTAACTGTGGTAATCACATAGATTCATCTATCTATAAGAATATGCTGACTTCTCTGCTGCCCATCTTTCAAGAACCATATGAGAATTTAGACGAAACTTGGAAGAACGTTTTTCTTATCGGCGGCATGTGTGAAAATTTAATCGATGAATTTGCTTTGGCAGAATCATTTAAACTTGCTGGCGACATACTATTAGAGTCTTCATTATCTAATGATGAACATTGCGAAATTCTTTACCCAATTATGTATAACTACAGACATTCAGTAGAGCTTTATCTAAAAGCAGTGTTGCCAGCACAAAAAGAAAAGCATCATAACTTGCAAATTTTGTTTAAAGAATTAAATGAAATATTAAAGAATAAAAATGTCACGGTTATACCTGATTGGTTTAAAAATTTGGTTTATGAATTCCATGATTTTGACCCAAATTCCACTACATTTCGCTTTAGTGAATCAGGTATTTTTTCAAAAAGTACAGGTAATAAAGGTGAGTTTATGATTGATTTGCAACATATAAAAAAATTAATGTCTTGGTTCGGTCAATCTCTTCAACGTATTAGATATCTTCAAATTGCACCTTAATGTATAGATCAACATCTTGATTAATACAGATTTTGCTACTTCATCCAACTTTTTTATACAAACGAACCAAAGTTAAAATTAGAATCTAAGATAACATTCAAGTATTAGAGGAGATGCCTGTGCTTTTAGAAGACTATTTTCAATTTTCTAAGCCCAGATGACATCCGCATTAAAGGTCATCGTATTAGAATCCAAGATGTTATCAGAAAATACCCATAGGAAGTTAAGACAATGCAAACAATCCAAACGACAGCCCAAGTTGATGAAAAAGGCATACTCCAAATTCAACTTCCCGAACATTCAGGAGAAAAACTAGATATTTTATTGGTGTATCAAATCGTCCAGAAGACTCAAAAGCGCCAATGGTCACAGCGATTTCTGAGTGCATTTGGAGCATGGCAAGGAGAACCTTTGGAAAGAGAACCCCAAGGAGAACAACCAGAACGTAATGAAATTTTATGATTTATCTCCTCGACACCAACACCTGTATTGGTTATATCAATCGCCGCAATCCAGCTATTTATCAGCATTTTTTGGCAACCTCACCTGATGATGTCTGTATTTGTGACGTTGTAAAATTTGAACTTTATTAAGGTGCTTATAAAGGCTCACGAACTACTGAGAATCTAGAAAGTCTCAGTCACTTCTTTGCCGATTTAACCAGTTTACCGTTTGACGGAAAAGCCGCTCTAATTTGCGGACAAATACGAGCCAAATTACAAAAGATGGGAACTCCGATTGGAAGCTATGATTTACAGATAGCTGCGATCGCTTTAGCCAATAATCTTATCCTTGTAACCCATAACACTAGAGAATTTGAGCGTATTGAAGGATTAAAACTTGAAGATTGGCAAGAATAAAGATTTTCTCTTATTTTTTGAAAATATGTCTATGTGACGGAAGTTGCGATCACCTTCAAAATACAGGTACAGCACTATCAAGAATGGTTAAAAAATTAACCTTTAGAAGCGATCACAGAAAAACTCATACAAATTTTTTAGGCAACTTGTAGAATAGCAATATTGATTAGCTGAAAATACTCCTATGGCTGTCACACTCCCTATTTCTAAAACAATTCTGTCTATAGCGGATGTTGAAGATAAATTTCAACTGTTGCCATGCACCGCACCTACATTTTTTAGAGAGTGGCAGGACAATTTACCAGAACTCACCGAGATTGAAAAAGCTGCACTCGATCGCCTATTAGTAAGATTTGCAGCACATAGAAGGCGTGGCATTTTAGCTGAAGGTGCTGTTGATAAGCTCATGATCTCGCCACTGCTGGATTTAGTGGGATTTTATGAGCCTGAATACGAGGTACGAACTGAAGAATCAGTTGAATTTGCGCTAGAAGGTGATGAAGAAATTCTGCGCGGTAGAATTGATACCTTAATTGTGAGAAATTGCTTCTGGATATTAGTGATTGAAGCAAAACGCACGATTATGGCTTCGTTAGCAATGCCACAAGCTCTGTCTTATATGATGTGTAATCCACAACCTAACATTCCATCGTTTGGAATGATTACAAATGGTGATGAGTTTATTTTTCTGAAAGCGATCGCTCAACCAACACCCCTCTACAGTGCTTCGCGATCGTATTCAATATTTTTCCCTACTGGCAGTCAAGATTTAGCGGAAGTGTTTCGAGTCTTAAAACAGATTAAGCTCCAAATAGGTTAAGCATAAAAAAATGACCTCCTATGGAGGTCATTTTTTTATGCTTGTTTTGATTCGGAACCGTCGATGATGCGCTGAAACAGATAACCTGTACCTCTCGCAGTCAAGATGAGTTCAGGGTTACTAGGATCTTCTTCGAGTTTGGCACGCAAACGAGAAATGTGTACATCGACAACGCGAGTATCTACATGACGTTCAGGAGTGTAACCCCAAACTTCTTGCAAGATTTCCGCTCTTGAGAATGCTTCACCCGATCGCCCAACTAATAGCTCTAACAAACTAAACTCCATACCCGTCAAGCGAATACGCTCATCGGACTTATAGACTTGACGCTTGTTAGTATCAATCTTGATCGTATTGATGTGAATCACACCAGAACTAGGGATGCCTGATGTGCCATTGCGATCGAAACGACGCAATACCGAACGAATCCGAGCTTCTAATTCCTTTGGCGAAAAAGGTTTAACAACGTAATCATCTGCACCTAGTTCCAGACCTGTAATGCGATCGGCGACATCGCCTAGAGCAGTCAGCATGATAATCGGAATATCCGATTCTTTGCGTAGCTCTTGACACACCCCGTAGCCGTCGAGCTTTGGCATCATTACATCAAGAACCACCAAATCAGGGTTTTCTTTATGAAAAACTTCGATCGCTTCTTCGCCATCTGCGGCGGTGACCACTTCGTAACCAATCATCGACAGACGAGTCTCCAGAATCCGACGAATACTTGCTTCGTCGTCTACAACTAGAATTTTTTCCTTATGGTTTTCCAAGCCAGTTTACACTCCACTATGTTGCTAGCTGCAATTCAGTAAAATTTTATAGTTTTACATATTTATTTAGCTAAGTTTACAAGAAATTGGTCGTTACAATCCGAAAACAAAACTTAAAGTTTCAGAATAAACACAATATAAACATAATTGCCAATTCTTTAAGTCGATCGCTTGGCAATTCAGAAAAGGTCAAAAAATCAAAAGGTCAGCGAGTTCAGCAAAAATCCCCCTTTTACTTCTTGGTTTGATTTAGATAAAGTCCTTGGAATAGTAGGGGCGAAGATCGGTGCTTTTACTCTATGGGTTAAAATTGAATAACGAATTATACAAAACAAGGATTTTTCGATTATGACTGAACCAACTCAATTACCCCAAGCTACCGATCCGAAGATGGGATTTAATACCTATGCTGAACGCTTAAATGGTAGGGCGGCAATGGTCGGTTTTATCATCGCGATCGCGATCGAATTTGTTACTCACAAAGGTTTGTTGTCTTGGCTGGGTATTATCGATATCGGTTAATTAGCAGAAACTTAAATTTGATTTTCTGTATCTCCTAGCCGATATAAAGTTGAAATAAATGTAGTTTTTGTTCGATTTCTGAGCATTTGCGAACACAAGAGATGTAGGCTAAAAAGTAACGCTTGTTTATAGTTATTGTTTAGTTAGCTTCTAGTTATGACATCTGGCAAAATCGAGAACTCTCTCTACTGGATTGCGGCAATTTTGGGATTAGTTCTCGATCAAGCCTCCAAATATTTAGTCGTGCAGTATCTCAAGGGAGCACCTTCCTTCCCTGTAATTGGTGGTGTGCTTCATTTTACCTATGCAACCAATACGGGAGCGGCATTTAGCTTATTTAGCGGTCAAATTGATTGGCTTAAATGGGTATCTATGCTTGTGAGTGTTGGATTGGTTTTATTTGGGCTTTTTAGCAAAAATCTAACCCGATGGGAACAGGTTGGCTATGGTTGTATTCTGGCTGGCGCAGCAGGTAATGGCATCGATCGCTTTGTCGCTGGTTATGTAGTCGATTTTATCGATCTCCGAATTATTCGTTTTGCGATTTTTAATATCGCCGATGTCTCAATTAATGTCGGTCTAGCCTGTCTGGCGATCGCAGTTTTATTTGTAACTAGACCTTCAGGCAAAAAGTGATTTATTAGTTAGACGTGGTGCTTTGCATCGCACCTAGCCTATTTTTATTAGGAGACTAAGCATGGCAAATTCCCCAAAAATCGTTGTCGTCACCAATGGCAAAGGTGGTGTGGGTAAAACAACAACTGCGATCGCCTTAGCAGGGATTTTGGCACTGGAATCTAGGGTATTAGTTGTTGATGCTGATATACAGGGAAGCTTGTCTTGGTGGGTTGGGCGCAGTGATAAAGGTATGGGTTTTGATATTGCCAAAGAGATCGATCCGACACACTTGCGAAAACTACCGAAACTTAGCAGTTACGATCTAGTATTGGTAGATACTCCGCCTGCTTTGCACTCTCATGCACTAGCCACGGTTGTGGCGATCGCTGATTATCTGGTTTTGCCCAGTCCACCTGCACCAATGGATTTAACTGCACTGATTGACACTGTCAAAAGTACTGTCCGTCCCGCACAAGTACCGCATCGAGTTTTACTCACCCGAGTCGATCCACGCTGCCTCAATGAGGCACTTGAAGCTCAAAATACTTTACTAGAGGTCGGCGTACCTGTTTTTCATGCTTTTGTACGCTCCTACAAAGCCCACGAACGTGCTGCTCTAGATGGAAAACTGGTTACGGAGTGGAAAGGCAAAAACGCTAGAGAAGCAGAGGCAGACTATCGGCGCGTTGTCGACGAATTGCGTCGAGATATTCTAAGGTGATGATTATAAGAAGCTTTGCATCACAAATTATCCAATTAATTAACGATTGAAAAACTATGACAACTAAAAAGAAAGTAGGAATTTCGGATTTATTGCGAGATGAAGTACAGAAGGGGACAGAATCTCCAATTAGTAACGATTCTAGTGAAAAAACTATCGAAGTCAAGGCAGAGACTGTTGCCGAGGCAGATAGCAAAGTTGTAACTTCCCCTGCGATAAACGCCGCTGAAAAATCGCCAAAAGCAAAAAATTCTGCTTTAGATTCTGAATTAGCACAATTTCAAAAGCGAGAAACTGAACTCCTACAGACGATCGCCGATCTGCAAAAAGACTTGAAATTTAGCCAAACTAATGTCGAGCTTTTACAAAAGTCGCTGACAGCGATCGAAGGTGTCAAAAATGAATTAGACCGACAACTGGTAGAAGTCAAACGCGATAATTTGCGCCTAGCCGAAGCGAATATTCAACTTTCAGAGCAGATCAAGGCTTCGGAGTCAGTCCCAACGCCTGCTGCCATTGAACCACCTGTTTCCTCTCAGTTAGTATCTCAAAGTCCTCAGCAACAAAATAGAGCGACTCCCCGCAAACAACCTGTAGAACAGCCATATCCCCACCGCGATCGCACTCCTTATGCGCGACCCACTGGCTCCAACGAACAATTACAGCGTGTAAACAACAAAAATATTGGTTGGATGGATTGAGGCTCTTGTTAAACCCAAACCAAAAAAAATTGAAAGCGTTGCAAAGCAACGCTTTCAATTTTTTTCTTATGGTTCGTTAATGCTCGTCTAGATTTATGAAGTTGCTACTGAAGGCGATCGCAGTTCTAAGCCCAATACTTGAGTATGCTCTCCACGTGCTTGAGTTACGCCGATGGTGCGTTCTGATGCTTCAATCATGGGGCGGCGGAGACTGACCACGATGAATTGAGCGAGGTTGGCTTGCTTGCGTACCATTTTTGAGAGACGTTCCACATTTGAGCCATCGAGGAACATATCGACTTCATCAAAAGCGTAGAAGGGCGAAGGGCGATAACGTTGTAGCGCAAAGATGAAACTGAGCGCAGTCAGGGATTTTTCACCTCCAGACATCGATGACAGATTCTGTACCTGTTTGCCTTTAGGGTGAGCTACGAGGGTGAGTCCGCCATTAAGAGGTGCGTTAGGATTTTCGAGTTGCAAATAGCCGTCACCATCAGAGAGTTCAGAGAAGATTTCCTTAAAATGTCCATTTACGGCATCAAAAGCTTGCATAAAGGCACGTTGACGGAGCGTGGTAAAGTTCTCAATTCTAATTAAGAGTTCGGTACGTTCTTGATTCAGGGTTTCTAAACGGCTGCTGAGTTCTTCGAGACGTTGCGATGTGGCTTCATATTCAGCGATCGCCATCATATTTACGGGTTCCATTGACTGAATCCGCTTGAGTAAGCGGCGTTGCTCTAGTTGCAACTGTTCGAGGGTCATGGTTTCAGGAACTTCAGGAACGATATCGGGAAGCTCAATTTGATTGAGTTGTTCTGTAAACTGAGCAATTTGCTGTTCGAGTTCGGTTTGACGTTCGCGATTTTTTTGTAATTGCCATTCCTGTTGCTGTTGCTGTTGCTGTTGGGCACGAAGCGATCGCTCACAGGCATCCCGTTCTTGCTTAGCTGCGCCAATGGTTTGTTCGAGAACTTCTAGGCGCGATTGGAAAGAGGCGATCGCGGCTTCGGTTTGCTTAATTTGATGCTGAATTTGCGATGTGCTGTTGATTAGCTCGGCTTGGGTGGAGCGAAGTTCTTGGAGGCGCATCTGACGCTGTGCCATTTTCTCAAGTGCCAGCTTGTGCTGATTCTCCAATTCTCCAAGTTGTTGCTTAGCGGTTCGCAGCTCAATTTCAGCACTATTGAGCAGGGCTTCTTGACCTTGCAATGCATCCTGAGCTTGAAGCCAACGGGTATGCGTTCCTGATTTTTCTAGTTCAGTTAGTTCTGCACGTTTGACATGGAGTTTTGCTTCTAGTTCCGCAATATTGCCGTCCAGAGTGTTAAGTTGCGATTGACCGATTTCGATCGCAGCGCGAGTTTTCTGGATTTGATCTTGCAGACGTGTACGATCGCGGCTATTACGTTCGATTTGTTCGTAGATGCGATCGCGTTTGAGTTGCGCTTCCCGATGGGTGGTTCTGGCAGATTGTAATTGCTCTTCATATTTGGCAATACCAGTCAATGCGCCGCGCAAACGTTGATTGAGACGCGCTAACATCTGGTCGATTTCTAACAGTCGATCGCGCAATTGCTTAGTTTCCGAAGATTCCGCAGGTTTAGCATTACCAAAATGCAGACTGCTATGCAGAGGAGCGCTACCACCTGTCATCGCACCCGAAGTTTCCAGAATTTCACCTTCGAGTGTGACCATGCGATACTTGCCGATATGAAATCGCGCTTGATCGAGATGCTCAAATACGAGCGTATTTCCAAATACAAAGGAGAACACATCCTGATAGCGGTCTTCGTAGGTGACGAGATTAAAAGCATAATCAATCGCGCCCAATCTTTGAGCTTCTACCCGTGAAGGGAACTTAGCTGGATTCAGTTTATTCAACGGTAGAAATGTGGCGCGTCCTGCCCTCTCGCGTTTCAGTAAGGCGATCGCTTCCGAAGCAACTTCATCACTTTCGACTACAAGATTACCTAAGCGCCCACCCGCACAGATTTCTAGGGCTAATTGAAACCGCGGCTCAACTAGTCCTAACTGAGCAACTAAGCCATACACGCCAGACATGTCTGCTTCAAGAATTACTTGCGAGGCTTTAGTGCCTTGGACTTCGCGACTTGCTTGGACTTGCGCTTCCAATTTATCGAGTTGGCGCGTTTTGACTCGTTGCTCTTGGGTAATGCGATCGATGGTTTCATTCTGAAGTTGTACTTCTAATTGGGCTTCAGCCAGATTTTTTGCTAATGTCTGTACCAGAGCTTCTGCACTGCTTACTTCAGAATCTTGCAACCGCAAAGCATCTTCAAGATTCTGATTGGAAAGCATATCAACCGCATAGCGACCTTCCCCTGCTAGAACTTCTTGTAATTCCCGTTCCTGTGTTTCTAATTGTAGCGATCGCTGATTGAGTACTTCTCTAATCCTAGTTTGCTCTTGCTTTTGGGGATCGAGTGAAGCTTGAGCGCTATCAACATCTTGACGTAGTTGCGTTTGTTGACGCACCCATTCCGATGAAGCAGAGGCGATCGCTTGTACTTCCTTACGATATTGCGAAACAATTGATGACTGTTGATCGCGAGCTTTTTCGCTAGTCGCAACTGATTCCTCTTTAAATTGCTTTTGCGATTCTAGTTGCTCAGACTCACGTAGGAGTCGATCGATTTCTTCTTGAGTACTAACAATGTGATTTTGATTGTTTTGATAAGAACTAGTCAGCGATTGCTGTTGACGTTGCAAGCCGCGCAATTCTGCCTGTTGTCCCGATAGATTGCTAGAAACTGAAAGATATTCTTCTTCACCGAGAG
Source organism: Pseudanabaena frigida (assembly GCA_003242085.1). Taxonomy (GTDB): domain Bacteria; phylum Cyanobacteriota; class Cyanobacteriia; order Pseudanabaenales; family Pseudanabaenaceae; genus Pseudanabaena; species Pseudanabaena frigida. The sequence continues at coordinate 260,701 of QBML01000001.1, forward strand.
TATGGACGCGATCGCTAAGTTCATTGAGTTGGACTGTACCTATCTCAATTACCTGCGAGAGTTCTACTAAGGACTTCTCAATATTTCCGCATTGTTCGCGATTGTTGATCAATTCAACATTACGCAGTGATTGCTGATAAGTAATCTCCCGCTGTTGTAGCACCGCCTCCGATGCTTCCATGCGCTCGTATTCTAACCGCAGTGCCTTATATTTCTCTGCCTTAACGCGATCGCTTTTTAGCTTCTCTTTATTAGCAACTAGTTCCTGCTCAACAATTCGAAAGCGCTCTTCTTGAGCCTTCACATCATCTAATTTATCTTTGGCAGTAGCAATCTTGCGATCGAACTCGCCCACACCTGCTAATTCATCAATAATCTCACGTCGTTCCCGCGAATTCATTGAGATAATGCCCGTAACATCCCCCTGCAATACAACATTATAACCTTCAGGATAAATACGGAACTTCGCTAGCTGCTCGTGCAATTCGCTCAAATTACATGGCGTTCCATTGATGTAATAAGTAGAAGTATAAGTCCCCTGTGTTGTAACGCGCAGTTTCCGCATTACTGTCCATTCACCAATGGTCTGTCCTTCAGCAGTAGGAATCTCCACTCCTTCACTTTGCAGCGCTGCCATTTCTGATTCTTCTAAGGCAAAGGTCACGGTAACGATCGCCTCGACCATCCGCCCTTTTTTACTATGTGCTTGGTTGACTAAATCTGGTAAGCGATCCGCCCGCATCCCCTTTGAACCTGCCAGCCCTAGCGCAAACAGCAATGCATCCAAAATATTCGATTTACCCGAACCATTGGGACCTGAAACCACTGTAAACCCTTGCAATAGTGGGATCGACACGGTTGAGCCAAAGGACTTAAATCTGGTGAGTTCTACATTTTTAATGTACATAATGGCGAACTGAGGCTGATCAGTGTGTGGTGCTTAGGTGAATGGCGATCGGGCTATCCTAGTTTTTGACAGCACGAAAGTGCCAATACGTTATCACATCTTGTCAAAAATGACGTAGGTATACTCAATATTTTTTGAGGGTTATAATTAATTTCAACCTTAAGGTCACGTGAAAAAAACTTTATGCATCCCAAAAATCCACTATTTCAAAAATGCATAGCGTATCTTGAGTCTTTACCTAATATTAGGGCAACTATTCAAGGTGAGCCTTATTTTTCTAGTGAGGTTTTAGCTGATGGAGAGTTAATAATTAGTACATCTAATAAGACTGCTAATTATATATGTGAGATCAAAACTGGGATAACAAATGACATAGTTGAGCAAGTTGCTGAATATTTTGCCAATTTAGGGAAAAGACTGAATGGCAAACAAAGACCTTTATTAGTTACTCGTAATTTATCTAATCTGGTTATAGATCAACTATTAGAGAGAAACATTGAATTTATTGATGTTGATGGCAATCTCTATCTCAATAGTTCAGGAATTTATATGGTTGTTCGCAATCAAACTTCAAAAGAAAATACAAATAAATCTTTAGAGATTACAACCTCTGTATTGCAGGTCATATATTTTATTCTTAAAGATCCCTCAATTATTGCAAGTGATGGAATTAATGGAAGTTATGAAAAAATTGATTGTCTCCTTGGAAGTGGTATTACCCCTAAAACAGTAAAAAATACACTAGAAAGACTTCAAGAACTTGATTACATCAAACGTACTCGTAAAGGATATGAGATCATTGACTACATCAAACTCCTTGAAAGATGGGAGTTAGGATATGCTGAAAGATTACGTTCAAAATTATTAATAGGAACATTTAGATATATAGGGAGACAAAGCTTTTTGGAGATTGAGAATAAACTTACTCAATATGCTCACAAATATGGCTATTTAATCGGTGGAGAACTTGCCGCTTCAATAATGACTCAATATCTCCGTCCTGTAGGAGCGACACTACACATTCACAAAGATCATAATTACTTTCCGCTAGTAGTCGATCTAAGGCTAAAACCCGATCCTGATGGAAATATAGAAATCTATCAAAGATTTTACAGACAAAGTGATCAGCACGGTCGCAACGAAGAATTGAATAATCTTATTCATCCATTACTTGTTCACGCAGAGCTAGTTCGCACTGGGGATAGTCGATTGAAAGAAGCTGCTCAACTTATTTTCGATAAATATATTGAGGAAATAGCGCAAAGGTAATGATTGACTCTAGAGAAAAGCAGGTTTTAGCCGATCTAATAGCCATCGTTAAAACGCTTGATTTACAAATGATTTTAGTTGGAGCGGGAGCTAGGTTGATCGTATTCGATCAAAAGTTCGGGGAGGGAAGAGGCACAAAAGACTGGGACGTAGCAATATCTGTAGATAGCTGGGAAACTTATCAAAAACTAGGTGAAGCTTTAATAAATGGCAATCCTCTAATCTTTCAATCTACAAAAACTGCTCATAGATTCAGGCATATTGAAACTGCTATTGACGTTGATATCGTGCCTTTTGGGGAAATTGGTGAACCCGATCAAGAAATTATTTGGACTGATACTGGCAATCCCATGAGCGTTCTGGACTTTGATGAAGCGCTCTCTCATGCCGTAACTACTAATATTGATGATTTAGAAATCCAAGTAATTTATATCCCTTCCTTGATAGTTCTTAAAGTTTTTGCTTGGGGTGATCGCGGAGAAAGAACCAACAAAGATTTAGAAGATATTGAATTCATTCTATCGAAGTATGAAGATAATGATCGAGTTTACAATGAATTAGAAGAAGAGCTTTCTAGTGGAGACGTGGATTTTTCTGATGCAAATATCTACTTACTCGGACAAGATATTTGTAGGATGTTGCAAGACAAAACTCTGATTGAGCTAAATAAATTGTTGGGGAAAATGATTGAAAAATTTGATTATGCTGAAGAAAGATCTCTAGGCTATATGCTAAGAGTTTTGCATAAGGGAATTAGCTCACTAACCTTAAGAAAATGAAATAGCATTATGGATTAGGCGATCGCTTTGTTTGATGAAGAATTTAGTTCCTAAAAATATTTTAGACTTGCTCATCAAACCTAGTGCGGAAATTGCCGTACTTAATCCAATATTGCTTAAGTTGATGATGAGGCGTGTGTAAGCTAGCTTTAGAACGATAAAGAATTACTTGACGGTGATCGCCCATCCATATTTTATCAACAGGTTCGACAGATATTACTGTTCCGCCAAGAGCAGTAACGCATTCCCCAAAGCGTTCGACAGCACTATAGTCTACGCTTTCAAATACAAAGAAATTACCCGAACATATTAAATGTCTGCTGCGAATCCAGCACTGCATCTTTTTCTGTGCTTCTGGTGGCAGCATTTTGGGTTCATCTGATTCTAATTGGATAGAAGGAAGTTTATAAGACAGTTGGGACTTCATGGGCAAAGCTCTCCCTTTTTTCAAACCTTAATGGACCAGTTGTGGAACCCCAAACTTGTTGGTGGGTATTAACATCCATGCCTTTATCGAGACTTATCCAAGTAGTCTCAGTAATTTCGACATAGCTATCTAAATAGGTTTTGCAGCCATTCTTCTCAATAAAGCAGCTATTTCCTTCCACTTCACCGAGAAAGCGATCGCCATCTCTTCTAAACACCATTGAGCAGTTATAACGACGCTCGATCGCATCGTTTGAAATTGTTTTGAGAATATCCAAATTGCGTCCAGAGCCAGCATAAAACATGGCATTCTTGAGACTGAAATTCTCAATGTAAATATCATCACCGCGATCGACTAGACGATGCACCCCTTGCCGATAGGGAGTCCATAGATCGTAGTCATAAACCTGTTCTGAATAGAGTCCAATACCCGAGAAAAACTCAAAGGGTAAAGGGCGAAAGAATACATGGATATGGGCGTAATCCTTGGGACTAGCCGACGCCTGTTTGTAGTTGCTGAAATCTCCTGCCATCCAATGTGCAAGGGTAAGCAAATCATTTGATATCACTTCAGATTTATCCATCATATTCATTGATATCTCTTAATCTTGAGATTTCAAGATTAAGAGATTAATGTCACAAAGTTTTACTAACCCTAATCTTTGGGCTTTTGACGAATTTCTGAAGAGAAGGAAGCTGTAACCACACCAGAGCCAGCACTAGTTTTAATCAAAGACACTCGACATCGGACGTTGGGATTGACAAACCAGATTTTCTCTTCGGCAGCAGCACGATCGTAGGATGTGACCATCACAAAAGTGCCATCATCAGTAAAGTGATACTCACCTATAGCAGCCATCTCTTCAGCATAACCACGTTCGCGGAGGAGCTTGCCACAGTTGGGTCGATCGCGATCTGGAATAGGTATCAAAACACAATTCCCCTTAATCGCTTCACTATCTTCCCAATCTGATTGACCTTCCCAAGCCATGCGAAATGGTGATACGGCAGTTTGTGGATCGATTCCATAGGCTTTACAGAGGTCTAGTACTTCGGGATCGTCCAATGAAAGAGAAGTAATATCAATTTCAGATTGGACGGCTTCAAAGTGACCGAATGCCATATGATGGGCACTGCGTTGCGATCGCCAATGCCCAATTGAATTTTCTACAAACTCCCTAATTTCCATTAACTTTTCGGCTTCCGTGTCGATCTTTTTTCCTTGGTATCATCTTTAGGCTTGTTAAAACCACTGCCCGATTTACTTGAGCTTTTTGGCTTTTTCGATTTAGGCAATGATGCAGTAGGAGCCTCTATTGGTTCTTTTAATGGAGCAGCTAGCATATTTGCTTCAGAGCTATTCTCAGTAATTACCTCAAGAACTTTCTCTGGTAAATTCTCGACCGAAGATTCAGTGATAAGCTCTGAAATCTCTTCGTCAACTGTTTCTGTGACTGCATTTTGAGGATTTACAGAAATTTCTTGTAAATTAATCTCTGGCACAATCTCAGCTATAAGCTCAAGTTTATGCTCGGGACTAGCTCCAATACTTGTCTCTACAACATCCTCAAAAGAAGTATCTGCAACTTGATGAGAAACAATAACTGACTCAGAGGCTAATCGTTCTAGCGATTGAGTGTTACTCTCTGGCTTATTAAAACCATGACTGCTTTTGGCAGATGCTCTAGTTTTTTTAGGTTTAGCTGTTGTCTCAGAGACAGTTCTTTTCTTCTTAGCAGTGACTGTTGGCAACTCTACGGCTGGAATACTTTCTGAAATAATATCAGGAAGCACTATAGAAATATTTTCAGGGATAGATTCTGAATCTATTTCTGGAGTCTCTTGAGAAATTATTTCTATAGGACTTTCTGAATTCTCAACAATAGAATGTTCAATTGCGATCGCAGGAATTTCTTCAGGAATGACGGTAGTGATTTGCTCATGAGGCTCATGAACGCATTGTTTAGCGTCATTCTCAGTTGTATTAAGCTGGAGATGAGGAATAGATACACTTACGATCTTGCCACCGAAGCGATGAATGGTTTGCAGCTTTTTTGAAAGAGAGCTATAGGGTACATTAACTGTATAAGTTCCCCCTTGCATCCTTCCTGTGTGCTGCCCACCAGTATACTCAACAATGATTCGGTGACTTCTGGAAACACTGAAATTTGTGCCTACAAAATCAATTTCTAAACTTGTCATATCCAACTTAATCCTTGCGATCGCATTTCTACGATTGCACTCAAAATATTTTATTTCAATAATCTCTATAAGTATTCCGTAAAGATGTATCTGAGAACAAATTATCTAAGCTGAAAATAATTAAGAAAAGAATGAAATAATCTTTTCTTAATTATTTTTGCAAATTGCCGACCCAGCCCATACCAATAACCTAAAGTGCGGCGGAAAAAATACACCACACTTCAGATCCAGCCTAAGCTACTTCAGTAATGCTCAGAATTTTGCCGCCAGTCTTCTGGATGTTCTGGATTTTTTGAGACAGTTGGTTGTAACCGACCTCAAAAGTTGATGCACTCTGGGTTACACGACTACCAAATTTAGCTCTGGTAATTGAGATTCGGAAACGCTTGCTAGTACTGCTAGCAGAACCAGAACCAACTGTAGGAGTAACGATTTTGGTTGGCAAGTTACCACCAATGTCACTAATCAATTTTGCTGATTTGCCTGCATCGTTAGACGCAAAACCGCGCATTAGAGCAAAAGTGCGATTGAAGTTCACATTCTTGCTGCCAACTTGAGTACGGTTGCCACGAGCAGAAGGTACTGTGTTTTCGCCAAAGTTACTGACATACTCATCACTGTCGATATAGGAATCGATTTCAGCTTCGTAACCTTGAGTGTTGTAAATCAATACATGCTCTGCAATTTCAGCTTGATCTTGAGGAGCACGACCGAGCAGGTGTTTGAAGTTCAACTCAACAAAGCGATAGGGAGAAGAGTTTTCAAAAAATAGAGTTTGATAAAGTTCCGACTTAGCAATGGCTCTGACAAATCCAGCAACGGAAATGTCCCCATTGCGGAGTTGGGATTCAGCCGAGATCAGACGTTGGCTTTCCATCACATGAGCATTGCCCAATACTTGACGATATGCAGCCCGAATTACAGCCTGCAAATCTTCCTCGGATGCATTAGGGCGAAGTTCAATAGATTCTGTTTCAATCCAAAGTGACATAGTATTTATCCTAAAAATCAAAATTTTTTTTATATAAAACAATCGAAATAAGAGGTGCTACAACACGCCTCTCATTTCGAGATTCTTAGGCAATTTCGGTAATGCTAACAATTTTGCCTGAGGTACGGTTAATCCGTTGGATTTGAGGAGTCATCTTGCTTGCAGAAACAATGTACTCAGTGTTGCTGATGCGGCGACGGGTATCAAATTTGGAACCTGACACCAAAATCTTGAAGCGTTTCTCAGTTCCAGAACCAATTACGGTTGAGGTCGATGGCTTGATAGCGTTGGAGCTATTGGTCGCAACCTCATACACAAGTTGTGATGCTTGTACGGAGCTATCAACTTGAGCTGCACCGCGATCGAGGGCGAAAATACGGTTGTAGCCAATTTGCTTAGGGTTGCTGGCACTATTACGACCGCGATTGTATGGAACAACGTTTTCGCCAAAGGCAGCCTGATATTCATCGCTATCGATGTAGGAATCGATCTCTGAATCATAACCTTCAGCTACAGTGCGAACGATATGCTCGGAAACTTCACGCTGATCTTGTGGCGCACGGCCGAGTAGGTGCAAAAAGTTTAGCTCTACAAATCGGTAAGGAGCGCAAGCGGTGAAATAGCGATCGCGATAGAAGTCAGATTTAGCAACGATGCGGACAAACTCACGGATGGTAATCGAGCGATCGCAAAGTTTGGACTCAGCTGAGGTCAAACGCTCACTTTCCATAACATGAGGATTACCCAAAACTTGCTTGTAAACAGCACGGATCGCAGTTTGGATTTCTTCAACGCTACTATTTGGCCACAATTCAATAGCTGACAAAGTCGTCATAGTAAATTCCTCTCTCTTAAATTTTTTATAGTTACTAGAATTTTAGGGTCAAGATAAGCGGTGAAAAGCACCGATTGTCCTAATCCTGTACCAATAATTTTTTATAAAATCCAGTTATAGATAGTGATTTGCGCCATCTATAACTGGGGAAAATTACACAGCCGTGATGCTGGCAATTACGCCGCCTTGCTGGTGAATGCGTTGATATTCTTGAGAAAGTTGGTCGAGAGGCACCAAATATACTTTGTTGCTACGACGGAACTTGGAAATACTATTGACAGTTTTGGCACGGTAACCAGTAACTTCAATGCGGTAAACCTTGCTGCTAGGAGTACCAAACGAACCACGACGGGTAAGTGGTGCATCAGCAGGATTGCGGAAGACTGCGCCATCGCCAGAGGGAGGAATTACAGCAGTAGCGGTGGGATTGATTACCAATGAATTCAGCTTAGGACTAATGCCTGCTAGATCGCCCTTGAGGCTGCTGCTAGACGCACCGCGCACCAATTCAAAGGTATGAGTAAACTGCACCATGCTTTGACAAGCTTCGCTCTTATATCCACGAATATAAGGAACAAAGTTTTCGCCAAAAGTGGTTTGATACTCATCACTATCGATGTAAGAATCAATGTCAGCCGCAAATCCTTGGGTATCAAGAATAGTGCTGTGTCCGCGCATTTCTTCCAAATCTAGTGGTGGACGACCGAGTAAATGACGGAAGTTAAGTTCGATCGCACGATAACGAGCGCAGCTTGTAAAAAAGCGAGTCATGTATAGGTCAGATTTGGCTACTGCTCTAACAAATTCACGGACGCTCAACTCGCCACGCTTAAATTGTGATTCAGGAACGACGAGTCTTTCGCTCTCCATTACATAGGCATTGCCCAATACTTGACGATAAACTGCACGAATAATGGTTTCGACATCATCCGCAGATTGACCAAGTACCCATTCAATGGGAGGAGTTTCATCAAACAGGCTGACACCCAAGCGTGAAGCTGGTCCAAAAGGCATTACACAATATCTCCTGATTTAACGAAAGGATTTAATAAAAGTGTTTATGAATTGCAGAGTTCAAAGGCTAGACTAAGCAAATAGAGCTTGTTTTTGCCTTTAAATATGGTTGGCGTATTAATTTATACGCTTTGTTATAATCGATTTTCGTACAAGTACGCTACCTTAATTATCAAGATTTATTAATTTTGCCTAATTTTGCACAATATTTACACAATCTAATTTTGTGAACAACCTAAAAAAACAGAGGTGACACTTCGTGCCACCTCTGTTTTTTTAGTGAATAATTAGTGGGAAGGGAGTATCAGCTTTAGGGCAAGTCAGCCTCCAGTGCGGCAGCAACGACAGAATGATTTTCGTCTTGGCGCAATTTGGCAAGTAATAATTTTGCTCTGGGATTAGATGATTTGCTGAGTACCGTTGCTGTTCGCCAGCGATCGCACCAAACCTCGGCATTAGCTAATTCGGTGAGTAGATCTAAGGATTCTTCTTCATACTGACCATTTAGCAGTTGCCCCAATGCCAAAATTGCAGTTTCTCGGATTGTCTGGGTCGGATCGAGTAAAGCCTGACGAATAATTTCAAGCAAAATATCTTCGCGATCGCTGTCCATAAAAATTGAGATAATTGTTTGACGAATAAGCCAGTTCTGATTTCGTACAAACAAATCTCGTAATAAAGGAAGAGCGCGATCGCCAAATCCAAACAAAGTATCTGCGATCTCAGCTAAGACATTGTCATCATGTTCTTTCGCCAACAGGTCGGTTAAAACTTGAAATGATTCGTCGGTGAGATGATTGCCTAAACCCATCACTGCAAATCGACGGCATAAAAAATCCGAGCTAGCGGTTAAGCGTTGCAAAATTGGCACTACAATATCGCTAGGACATTTTGCTAGTTCATCTAGAGCTAACTTGCGATCGTAAACAGAGCCACTGAGAAATGAAAGTTCTAATTGGACGATGCGATCGTTATCCATTATTCTGATGCTCCTGCACGAATTAATAGTTCTACGGCTTGATTTGAACGAAAGGATTTACGGGCTTCGCTTAAAGCTGAGCCATTCCAATTATTCTTAGGACGATGATCGGCTTTATATTTCAGCAGAATTTCCACGATCTCTATACTGCCTAAAGCTGATGCCATCATCAAAGGTGTCCAGCCACCAAGATTAGCAGTATTAACTTCAGCACCTAATTCACATAGAGCTTTGACACTATATAAGTGTCCGCGCTCAGCAGCTAAATACAGGGCAGTGTCACCTATTTTATTAGTAGCATTGAGTTCTGCACCCATCTGGGCTAAGCGTTGGACGAGATCGGTCTGCCCATGCCTAGCTGTTGTCATGAGTACTGTTTCCTGAAAATTATTGCGATCGCTAACACAGTTGCGATCGAGCAAAGTTACACCACCAGTAGTGCTAGAATCTGCCCCGCGCTCTAGTAAGTCTTGGACAGCGATCGCCTCACATCTGATTACGGCTCTAATTAATTCTTCATTAAGCGAACGGGTGACAGTCACGATTGCAAATCCTTTAGTTCAACCTTAAAAATCGCATCGACTGGTTTTGAGGCGATCGTGGCATCCCAAGCAATACTTTGTAAAAAGGTTTTGCTTGCCAATGTCTCCACTACATCTACACCCCAATCACCAGTTTGCAACGTGTCGGGGGAATCGCTAGTGGGCGATGTGGTTTTAATGCCACCCAAGACCAAAATCTCAGGTAATACATTACGCTCTATGCCTTGGTCAAGACGTTTATCGGCTAGAGCTTGAGCGCAAAACTCGCCTATTTGCTGAGGTGAAAATAGATCGAGATCGAACAAAATTTCCACAATCCAATGGAAATGATTTACTAAACGGATCTGACAAGATGGGCGATCGCCTAAGCCTTTCTGAAATACTGCTGTAAATTCCTCACGACTGAGGGCTGGCACAATGTCTGGCGAAACATCAAAGTTATGGGAGAGCAGCATTCTCCCTTTTAATGAATTACTCAAAGTTTTCAGGATTTTATAAAAGTTTTTTATATTCCCTAGTCTAAAGGAAGATTAGCAGTTCACTATAAAAATGCGCTAAGTGGCTGGGCACAATTACATATAAAACCCTAAAACCTGTGGCGCACGCGCAGCGTGCGCCACAGGTTTTAGCTCTGGATTTTTTATTATGCCCAACTACTTACAAGTAGACTAATCAGCATAATGAAAATAAATAGCAATAATTTAGTTTTACGCTCTGCCAAATAAATGTATTGTTTAAATATCAGTATTACTAGTCAGTATGCTGTTCAGCATTTCTGGCAAAAATCTAAAGTAAGGAAGTAGCGATTGATATGGGGCGATTAGGAGTTTTACTGCTGAACCTCGGTGGACCCGATAAGTTAGAGGATGTCCGCCCATTTTTGTACAACTTATTTGCAGACCCAGAAATTATTCGCTTGCCTTCCCCACTGTTGCAAGCTCCTCTAGCTTGGTTGATTTCAACCTTGCGCTCCAAAAAATCTCAGGAAAACTACAAAAAAATCGGTGGTGGCTCACCGTTACGCCGTATTACAGAGGCGCAAGCTCAAGCATTGCGATCGCAGCTTCAGCAAAGCGGACAAGATGTCCAAGTTTATATTGGGATGCGTTATTGGCATCCCTTTACCGAAGAAGCGATCGCCCAAATCAAACAAGACAAGATCGAAGAATTAGTAGTTTTACCTTTGTATCCCCAGTTTTCGATTAGTACTACAGGTTCGAGTTTTCGACTGTTAGATCGCATTTGGCAAACCGATCCTGAATTACAAAAAATCAAATATACCGTTGTACCTTCTTGGTACGACAATGCAGGCTATTTGCAATCAATGGCAAACTTGATTGCCACCAAGCTCGATCGAGTCAAAAATCCTAGTGAAGCCTATATATTCTTCAGCGCTCATGGCGTGCCTGTTAGTTATATTGAGGAAGCAGGCGATCCCTATCAAAAGGAAATCGAAACCTGCGCGGCGCTAATTATGCAAAAACTTGGGCGCGCCAATCCTTACAAACTTGCCTACCAAAGTCGTGTCGGCCCCGTTGAATGGTTGCAACCCTATACTGATGTGGCGATCGCTGAACTTGCCGAACAAGGCGTAAAAGAATTAGTAGTAGTTCCGATTAGTTTTGTATCCGAGCATATCGAGACTCTTGAAGAAATCGATATGGAATATCGCGAAATTGCCGAACATGCAGGAATTGAGACTTTTGCAAGAGTACCTGCTCCTGATACCGATCCAACGTTTATTCAAGCATTAGCCGATATTGTTACCAAGGCTTTAAGCGATCGCCCCATTGCCTTTAGTGAAACAATCCAACCTCAAAAAAATACCAAGCTCTATCCTCAAGAGCGTTGGGAATGGGGGATGACCCAATCCGCCGAAGTTTGGAATGGTCGCTTAGCCATGTTAGGTTTTCTGATCCTACTCCTAGAGATATGGCTAGGAAGGGGACAAATCTTTCAATAAAAAAGGGAGGTGGCGCTTTGCGCCACCTCCCTTTTTTACTTTTGTTTAGCTAGCAACATTTGATTCGCGGCGTACAGAGGAGTTTTTGGGTTCACCCTTGATCTTGGTGAGCAGAGAATTCCAACCAAACTTAGTTAGAGCAACGAGCCAATTACCTTCTAGCTCGCGGAACATCGCCATGTTCATATGAAAAGAAGCATTAGCTTCATCAACAATGCGCTCGGCTGTTTCTGCGTCTACAGGAAGTGTGTCAAGAGCTTCACGGTAGCGCTTTTTGAACTCGCCATGATTGCGAATATCATTGAACTCATAGAAAGCAGTACCATTCTCATCCTGCAAACCCATTGCTTCTTTAGCGATTTTCTTAAGAATTTGTCCGCCTGACAGATCGCCCATATAGCGAGTGTAAGCGTGAGCAACTAGCAATACAGGATCGTTAGCTGAGATTTCGCGAATGCGCGCAAGGTACTTTTCACAAGCAGGTGTAGGCTTGAAGTCTTCGCGCCAGTTGGAGCCGAAGTAAAACAGCATATCGAGTTCTAGACTCTTCTCGCGCCATAGCTCGCGGTAATAGAGTTTGCTGAGAACAGGATCGTTTTTGTGGACTTCAAACTCTGCTTCGATCGCTTTGTAAACGAAGTAAAGGTTGCCGACGAGTCTGCTATAGGATGTCTTGTCAACTACGCCCTTTAAAAAGCATTTAATAAAATCGGTACTCTCGGCAGCCGAGTGAGATTTTTGTGTGCCTACACGCAAAAGCGTTGCCAAACCTTGACTCATGGGTTCTCCTAAACTTTTTTAAATAAAAATATTGTTGTCAATCAAGCTAAGTGACGTAGAGCGGCACTTAGCTTGAATTTTAAATTAGTAGTAAAAACAGCAATAAAAGCGATTATGGAAATATATGCTGAGGTGGATATATAAATATAATTGCGGGATAATTACGCGGTTAATCAAAAAACTGCAATCAGCTCTAAAGCCTTAGATCGGCAGCATCTGAGACCTTATTCCAGTATATAAGCCTATGTATAGAAAAATTTCTAGTCTGTAACAAATTTTCATCTACCATAGCTCCCATATAATGTAGTCAGCATCTCCTAATTTGAAGCGATCGCAAAGCTGACCGTAACAAATTAGATTTTAGTCAAGCTAGCTTGAAGAGGTAATAAATTTTGGTTTTAAGCGGATACGAATACTTACTGGTATTCATCATTGTTTGTACGCTTGTTCCCCTATCGGGGCTAGCACTATCAGCTCTTTTAAGCCCAAAACAATCAGGAGCCGCAGGTCGAACCACCTACGAGTCTGGCTGTGAACCCATTGGTGGAGCTTGGATACAGTTTAATATTCGTTATTACATGTTCGCGCTTGCCTTCGTTATTTTTGACGTAGAAACGGTATTTTTATACCCTTGGGCGGTCGCATTTAGTAAACTAGGCTTGCTTGCTTTTGTCGAAGCACTCATTTTTATCAGTATTCTTGTATTAGGTCTAGTCTACGCTTGGAGAAAGGGAGCCTTAGAATGGTCATGAAATCCGAAAACGTCGCTCTGGACTTCAGCATTGAAGAACAAACGCAACGACTCATTAATCCTGCTGAAAAGCCACAAGTCACCCAAGACTTATCTAATAATGTCGTTTTGACGACTCTCAATGACCTCTATAACTGGTCGAGAATGTCTAGCCTTTGGCCGATGCTCTATGGCACTAGCTGTTGCTTTATTGAGTTCGCCGCAATGATTGGCTCCAGATTTGACTTCGATCGCTTTGGTCTGTTGCCCCGTTCTAGCCCTCGTCAGGCTGACCTAATCATCACCGCAGGTACGGTCACGATGAAGATGGCTCCTGCTTTGGTTCGCCTCTATGAGCAAATGCAAGAACCGAAATATGTAATCGCTATGGGTGCTTGCACGATCACAGGTGGCATGTTCAGTACCGACTCTTACACTACAGTTCGCGGCGTTGACAAGCTCATTCCTGTTGATGTGTATATTCCTGGATGTCCTCCTCGTCCTGAAGCAATCATGGACGCAATCATCAAGTTACGTAAAAAAATCGGTACGGAAGGATTTAAAGAAAGAGCTACCCTTGATCGCACCCATCGTTATTATGCGGTGAAGCATGAAATGAAGGTAGTTAATCCAATCCTGACTGGACAATATCTAGAAATGCCTAGTCGCATGTCTCCACCACAGGAGTTAGTGGATTCGGGTATTCCGTTACCTGCGTTACAAATGGCTCAGAAGGAGGTAGAAACCGTTGGCAGATAATCAATCAGAAAATCAAGAAGCGGCTTTAGTCACAACGGAAGTAACTGCTCCCGTTTCGCAATGGCTAACTAGTAATGGCTTTGAGCATGAGTTTTTGGGCTTGGATAAGCAAGGTGTTCCCATTCTCAAAATTGATCGCCAATTTTTACTTCCTTTCTCGACTGCGCTTTATGCTTATGGGTTTAACTACATGATGTATCAATGTGGTTATGATGCTGGTGCTGGCGATAGTTTGGTGAGTGTTTATCATCTCGCTAAGCTAGGCGATGAGGGTATTAACAAAAGCGATCGCCTTGAGGAAGTCCGCATCAAAGTTTTTCTCCCTCGCCTCGATCCCCGTTGTCCGTCGGTTTACTGGATTTGGAAAACTGCTGATTGGCAAGAGCGCGAAACCTTCGATATGTACGGTATCATCTACGAGGGTCATCCCAATCTCAAGCGGATTCTGATGCCCGAAGACTGGATTGGCTATCCGATGCGAAAAGATTACGTCACGCCAGACTTTTACGAGTTACAAGACGCGTATTAAGTAAAGAAGCACCCATCGGGTGCTTCTTTGTTTTTATTAGGATTATTTAGAGGATCACACAATGGCATATAGCGATTTTGATCTTAAAAAGGTTAAACAACAACTTGGTATAAATTTGATTGAGAAAGAGAATCTTTTCGCAGATACTAAGTGCTCTGAGATTACTGCTTATTTAAAAGAAACTCTAGCAGAAAATATTCCTCTGGCAAGGGCAATTAATACCGAAAAAGCGCGTTCAGAGTTAATCATTGCCAATGTTTTAGTGGAACTGCGAAAAAAATTAGATCGCAAGATCAGCCTATTTTCTGGAATTGAATTTAATGTTGATAAAGAAAAAGGGCTGAATGGGTTTTGTGATTTTATAGTTAGTGCATCACCCGAACAATTAATGTTAAGCAGTCCTATTGTTGCGGTAGTTGAGGCTAAGAATGAAAATATCATCGGTGGGTTAGGTCAATGTATAGCGGAAATGGTGGCAGCAAAAATTTTTAATGAACGTGAAAATGATGAAAGTGTAAAAAATATATATGGTGTTGTCACAACGGGGACGGCATGGAAATTTCTAACAATTGATAGAAATGATGTGTACATAGATCTAGATGAATATTCAATTGAAAACCCTAGCAAAATTATTGGTATTTTGTTAGAAATGGTTTCGCAAAATGTTGGAACCTCACGTGGTTAAATACGATCATAATTTTGTTTGCAAAACATACAAAACTGTAATCGTATTTATTTCAACTTGACATTATGTGTGGAATTGTTGGCTACATCGGACATCGCTCGGCAAATGAAGTTTTAATTTCAGGATTACGCAAGCTTGAATATCGCGGCTATGACTCCGCAGGCGTTGCCACAATTCCTTTAGGCGATCGCAGTTTGCATCGGGTTAGAGCTAAGGGAAAACTAATCCAACTCGAAGAAAAGTTAAATGCCGATACCGCCCCTCAAGCACCAATTGGGATTGGTCACACACGCTGGGCAACTCATGGCAAACCTGAAGAACATAATGCTCATCCGCATACGAATACAATGGGCAACTTGGCTGTAGTCCAAAATGGCATCGTTGAGAACTATCACATTCTGCGGACTGATTTAAAACAACTCGGTCATATTTTTGTCAGCGAAACTGATACCGAAGTAATTCCTCACTTGATTGCCGAATTTTTGACACAGTTGGAAAAGCAAGGCAATATTATTCCTGAAAAGTCTCCTTCAGTACTATTTGAAGCAGTAAGATTGGCTGTGGGCAAGTTGCAAGGAGCTTATGCGATCGCGGTTGTCCATGCTGATTATCCCGATGAGCTGATCGTGGTGCGCCAACAGGCTCCTCTCGTGATTGGTATTGGCAAAGATGAAAACTTTTGCGCTTCTGATACACCTGCATTAGTTGCCTATACTCGCACCGTAATACCTCTCGAAAACGGGGAAATTGCTCGACTTACTAGAGAATCAGTACAAGTCTACAATGCCAAAGGCGATCGCCTCCGTCGTGCGCCCCAGACCCTCAACTGGAATCCAACAATGGTTGAGAAGCAAGGCTTTAAACACTACATGCTCAAAGAAATTTACGAGCAGCCAGGGGTATTCCGCACAGGGCTAGCTAGTTATATCAATGAAAAAAATTGGATTCAGCTAGGCTTACCAACTGGGTTTATTGACAAAATCGAACGAGTAGAAATTATTGCCTGTGGAACTAGTTGGCACGCTTCTCTAGTTGGTAAGTATTTGTTAGAGCAGCTTGCAGGTGTTCCTACTAGCGTCCAATATGCTTCGGAATATCGCTATTCACCACCTCCTTCTCTAAAAAACACCTTAGTAGTTGGTGTGACTCAATCGGGCGAAACTGCGGATACATTAGCAGCTTTGGAACTCGCTAAATCGAGAGGCGATCGCTGTTTGGGGATTACCAATCGAACGGAAAGCTCAATCGGACGTATCGCAGACGCGGTAATCGATACGCAAGCAGGGATTGAAATTGGTGTAGCAGCGACAAAAACCTTTGTGGCTCAATTACTGATGTTCTATTTACTAGCTCTAGAATTTGGTATTGCGAATGGTAAATTGTCTGAAGAGAGAACTCAAGAACTAATCGAAGGATTGCGCCAACTGCCTGCTTATATGGAACGCATTCTTGAAAGCCAAGAACGTTACATTGAAGATCTTTCACGACAGTTTACACATACTAAAGATTTTATTTTCTTAGGTCGTGGTATCAATTTCCCGATCGCCCTTGAAGGTGCGCTCAAGCTCAAGGAAATTAGCTACATTCATGCTGAGGGCTATCCCGCAGGCGAGATGAAGCATGGCCCGATCGCTTTACTCGATGAAGATGTACCTGTCGTAGCGATCGCTACTCCTGGGGCTGTGTACGAGAAAGTTCTTTCTAACTCTCAAGAAGCTAAGGCAAGGGATGCAAAATTGATTGGTGTCGCACCTCTTGACGATCCTGCGGCAAATGAGGTGTTTGATTACATTTTGCCGATTCCTGTCGTTGATGAAATTTTCTCACCGATTCTCACGGTGATCCCTTTGCAATTGCTGTCCTATCACGTAGCAGCGCACCGTGGCTTAGATGTCGATCAACCTCGAAATCTCGCAAAATCTGTAACTGTTGAATAATTAGCAAAGGCGGTGCATTGCGCCACCTTTTTTATTCGATCGCAGTTGGTAAGCGAATATAGCAATGAGGAAAGGCAGCGCTTCGCGCCACCTTTCCTCATTTGATTTTTATGCCCAAAGCTAAACTTGCATTGCTATAGCAGTCAGAAACTTTTATGGATAAATACAATCGCAGGAAATTTTTACTTCAGGCTCGAAATGTCACCTATGCTGGGGCAACAGCTTGGCTCTGTGGATGCGACGGGGTATTTAGCAAACAATCCAATCTCCAAGCTAATCAATCACCAAATAGTAGCGAAGATAGCCAGCAGATTATCGTTGTTGGTGCAGGCATCTCAGGTATCGCTGCCGCTAAAAAATTACAAATTCAAGGATATAGTGTAATTGTCCTAGAGGGGCGCGATCGCATTGGAGGAAGAATTTGGACAGACAATTCCTTGGGTACTCCTTTAGATTTAGGTGCAGCTTGGATTCAGAAAGTTAATGGTAATCCAATATCGTCTCTAGCCAAACAATTTGCGATCCAGACTGTTGTATCTGATTATGATTCGCAATGGAACTATCAAGGTGTCAATCAATTGATAAGCGAATCAGAAGAAAAGCTTGTAAATCAAGCCTTTCAATCTTTTATGGATATGGTCGCCAAGTTAAAAAATGAAACTCCATCATCACAGCAGGTTACTCTAGCTGATATTGCTCAACAAGTAATTCAATCAGAAAAAATCACAGGAACTACTCTCAACGGCTTTCGAGCAAGATTGGCTTCGACGATTGAGAGTGAAATGGGCGACGATCTCGCAAATCTGGGACTTAAAGGTTTTAATGAAGACTCAGAATTTACAGGAGCAAATGTAGTTTTTCCGCAAGGCTACACGCAACTTGTACAGGCTCTATCAGCAGATTTAGATATTCGTACCAAACATCTTGTGCAGCAAATTGCCTATGATGATAGTGGCGTACAAGTAACAACAGATCGCGGGATTTTTAGAGGATCGCGAGTGATTGTCACCGTTCCATTGGGTGTGCTGAAACGCGGTTCTATTAAGTTTTTACCAGCGTTGCCAGAATCTAAGTTAAAAGCAATGGAACAATTAGGTATGGGAGCGCTCAATAAATTAGTATTAAAGTTTCCGCAGCCGTTTTGGTCGTCGGAACCCCATAGCTTCGCATATATCAATAGCAATCGCGATCACCCTATTTCTGATCGCTATATTGAGTTTTGGAACTGGCAGAAGTATGTTAAGCAGCCAATTTTAGTCGCCATAGTTAGTGGTAGATTTTCGAGATCGCTATCACAAATGTCTCTATCAGAGGCAACTCAAAACATCATGTCAGATTTACAAGCGATGTTTGGCAAAGATATTGCGTTACCAACAGCTACGTTATTGACTCAATGGCACAACGATCCCTTTACCTATGGTTCCTATTCCACATTTTCGCTAAATGGTAGTCTTCAAGATTGCGATCGCTTAGCAGAACCCATAGGCGATCGGCTATTTTTTGCGGGTGAGGCAACCTATGGGAAATATTTAGGATCAGTTCATGGTGCTTTCTTAAGTGGTGAAAGAGAAGCCAACAGAATCGCTAAAATTGATAAATAATCTAACTTTCTAAACTTAGCCAAAGGGCGAAAGAGATTTATGGCGCTTTACCGCGAAACATTCCTTTGACTCTCAATAGCTATAATTCAACGAAAAACCCTAAAAGTCATGCAATGGTTTAAACCTCTTGGTAGCAGTTTAAAAATTGAACGCTTAGCAAATGCTGTTAAAGACTCACTTTGGCAAGCAAATTGTCCATTGTGCAAGCGTCCTGCGGATGGAATTCTGTGTAAAGATTGCGATCGCCAAATTACCGCTTATCAAGCTAGGGAGTTTTTGCAGAAAGATAATCCTATTTCATTAGAGATTCCGCTCTATAGTTGGGGAATTTATGATGGTGCATTGAAACGGGCGATCGCTGCTTGTAAATACGAAAACCATCCCGAAATCATGGAAGCGATCGCTGTAAAAATTGCCGATACTTGGCAGCGATCGGCACATACTAAAACCAAAAATCTCCAAAAAGCCTCAGTAATTCCCATTCCCCTTCATGCCAACAAATTAAAATCGCGGGGATTTAACCAAGCCGAAATTCTTGCCCGTCGTTTTTGTG
Organism: Pseudanabaena frigida; assembly: GCA_003242085.1. Taxonomy (GTDB): domain Bacteria; phylum Cyanobacteriota; class Cyanobacteriia; order Pseudanabaenales; family Pseudanabaenaceae; genus Pseudanabaena; species Pseudanabaena frigida. The sequence continues at coordinate 280,182 of QBML01000001.1, forward strand.
ATTTAACCACAATGCCATTAAAGCCACAATTGTTGCAACGGGTTAAGGAAACTAAGGCACAGATGCAGACCAATAGTAAACAGGAGCGCGAACAAAACTTGTCTCACGCTTTTGCAGTTCCATCAAACCAAAAATCTAACCATCGAAATGTGATTCTATTTGATGATATTTATACGACTGGTGTAACTATCCGCGAAGCCATCGCCACCCTCTCGGACAGCAATATTGCAGTGCGCGGTGTAATCGTTCTTGCACGCCCCCAATTTACCAACAACTAATTTTGAAGTTCGAGTTCGGACTTCATTTTTTCGAGTGTCATATTCATCTGATCGAACATTTGCTGTGGCGTAATCCCAAAATTGCCTAACTGATTTTCCAATTGTTTCAGGGTCATTTGCGCCATGAAATCGTCAGACAACTCAAATCGCTTCATAAAAATTTTATAGCGATCCATCATCTCTTCCATTTTTTCGATGAAGAGAATTTTGCCTTCGCGATCAAACTTGCCATAACTTCCGCCGAGTTGAGTTAAGGCTTGATAATCTTGAAATAGATTGCGAGCTTCATGTTGAACAATCTCAGAATCAAAAAATGCCATGTTTGTTGCTCTGGTTAACTTACATCTATTCTAATTTTACAAGCTGACTCACCTTTACAGAAATTAACCGAAGTGGGGATATCACCCATTAAGCAAACGTCGCGCACAGCGCGACACTTGCTTAAGTCATTATTGGTACAGCGCGATCGCGTTTGCGTGGCAAAAACCTGACTGAAACTCGCTTTAGGTCAAATTTAGCTTCTAGCTCGTGGACGTAGTCTACGGCTTCACCCTCATGTTCGCGATTGTCAAGGACTTCGAGCAAGCTCAAAATTTCAGTATCCAATCCTGGTTTACCTATAAATAAGTGCATTAAGGTTTCGCAATTATCATCGTCAGGATAGATGGGAATGTAGTAGATGTAAGGGATTTCCATAAACTCCATAATACTCCGTAGATTTGGTTACACTTTTTAAATTTTTGTAAATGCTATACCAATTTAAATTCAAATCTCGTTAGAAAAGAGTTTGAGGTTTAAAGAACGGTATATAGCATTCCAAAATCATTCGTACGATTCAGTAGGCTCAAGCGCTCAGCCAATGTAGACCGTTAGCTAAGCATCGTCGAAGCCGCTCTCATATCCTTTAGGATTGTTCTTCAGACTGTTATTAGTTTAGAGTTAGGTCGGTTAGCTTGACTGCAACAAAGATACAACATTGCAATAAAGCGTAAACTAGGAAACTACAATAGAAATACAAAAATAAGCAAAAGCGATCGCTATGGCGATCATTTCACAGCGATCGCCTATGCCAGTAACGTGCGACTTAAAAGTGCGATTCATTTAATCATGCTCAACCCAGACCCAAATACAATTCAACTTACCCAAGATGACTACGAGCGCTACTCGCGTCACCTGATCTTGCCCGAAGTTGGGGTAGAAGGACAAAAGCGCCTCAAAGCTGCAAGCGTACTGTGTATCGGTACGGGTGGATTGGGGTCGCCATTGTTGTTATATCTCGCTGCCGCAGGTGTCGGACGCATTGGCATTGTAGACTTCGATGTGGTAGACACATCTAACCTTCAGCGTCAAGTCATTCACAGCACTAGCTCGGTCGGTAAACCGAAGATTGAATCAGCCAAGGCACGCATCTTGGAAATCAATCCTTATTGCCAGATCGATCTTTACAACACTAATTTGTCTTCAGCAAATGCTCTGGAGATCATGGCTCCCTATGACATCGTTGTCGATGGTACGGATAACTTTCCTACTCGTTATCTAGTCAATGATGCTTGCGTGCTTTTGAATAAGCCCAATGTCTACGGCTCCATTTTCCGTTTTGAAGGTCAGGCAACAGTCTTCAATTATGAAGGTGGCCCCAACTATCGCGATCTGTATCCCGAACCACCACCACCAGGGCTAGTGCCCTCCTGTGCTGAAGGTGGCGTTTTAGGTATTCTCCCTGGAATTATTGGTGTAATTCAAGCAACGGAAACTGTCAAAATCATTCTCGGACAGGGCAATACATTGAGTGGGCGTTTGTTGCTATACGATGCCCTAAAGATGACGTTCCGAGAACTAAAGCTTCGTCCAAACCCAGTCCGTCCTGTAATCGAAAAATTGATTGATTATCAGATGTTCTGTGGTATTCCTCAACAAAAAGCAAACGAAATGGAAGCACAACAGGCGATCCCTGAAATTAACGTTAAAGAACTCAAAGAAATCATTGATTCAGGTGCATCAGATTATCTGATCATTGATGTGCGTAACCCCAATGAATGGGAAATTGGTAAGATCCCTAATACGGTGCTTATTCCTTTGCCAGAAATTGAAAACGGTAATGGCGTGGAGAAGGTCAAGTCTTTGCTGAATGGGCATAAGCTGATCGCGCATTGCAAGATGGGTGGGCGATCGATGAAGGCTTTGGGCATTCTGAAGCAGGCTGGCGTTGATGGTATCAACGTACAGGGCGGTATCAATGCATGGAGCGATCAAATCGATCCTTCAATTCCGAAATATTAATACCAATTTTCAAAATGGCAACTCTATTTTAGGAATTAAAAACCTTACTGAGTTTGGCTTTTAATCATTTTAAGTGTTCTTAAACTTAAGATGATTGGTCTCAAGTTATATTTGAGATATTTTGGATTTAGTAGTTGAGAAAAAGAGTGCTTTAGGTGTACATAGTGACATCAAGTACTCTTTTTCTTTTATTCAGTAATGATGGATAAGTAGCGCTTTTCACCACACATCCTAGACTTAAATTCTTACTATCTTCAGAACTATAGCAATGCAATTTTTAATTAGGACATAAAACCCCAATAAATAGAGGCGGCACGAAGTACTGGCTCTATTTATTGGGGTTTTGATTTGTCCTAGCTATCTCTTTCATAGCTATAGCAGTAGCCAGTTATGTTAGGACAAAAGCAAAACCCAGAAGTGAGTTGCGGCGCGAAGCGCCGCAACTCACTTCTGGGTTTTATGTCTTAACTTACTTG
>QBML01000020.1 GCA_003242085.1 Pseudanabaena frigida
AGGATGGGCGGCGCGAAGCGCCGCCCATCCTATCCTCTCTAGTTTGTATTAATTTTATCGTCAGTTTGACAATGTTCTATTTAAAACATTAAAAGCTGTGGGTTTCGACTTCGTTCAGCCATCAGTGTACGCTGGCTGAGCGAAGTCAAAGCCTAATTCCAATCTAATATATTTCAGATCGAATTGCCAAATAACGTAAAATCAACGTTATTTGAACGTACTGTAAGATGAATTTTGATCGATCTATTTAAGATTTTAGAGATTGAATGACGCTCGAACAATTACGGATTTTCCTTGCAGTTGCCGAACATTTACATTTCACCCGTGCTTCTGAAGAGCTATATATTACTCAACCTGCAGTTAGTGCTGCCGTTCAGAGTTTAGAAGCAGGGTATGGCGTAAAACTTTTTCATCGCATTGGTCGCCACATTGAAATTACCGATGCAGGAATATTACTCCAAACTGAAGCTAAAGATATTCTCGATCGCATCAAACTGATGGAGCGAGGTTTGCGTGAATTAAATGACTTGCAGCGTGGTGAACTAAAGCTGGGTACGAGTCTCACTATTGGCAATTATTGGCTACCCGCAAAAATCAGCCAATTTCAGGAACTATATCCAAATATTTCGATTAAATGTACGCTCGCCAATACCGAGGAAATTTGTGATGGAACGGCGGCAGGTTTATTCGATTTAGGTTTGATTGAAGCTGATGTTAAGCCCTCATTACAAAAAAACTTAGACCAAGAAGAAATTGGTCGCGATCGCCTATTGATTGTTGTTGGAGAAATGCATCCTTGGTACGATATTCCAGAAATAACCTTAGACGATCTAGCTAAGACTGCATGGGTGATGCGCGAATCAGGATCGGGAACGCAGCAAGTATTTGAGCAAGCTTTGCAAAGTTGGGGTGTTAATCCAGCCGATCTAGAAATTATGTTAGTTCTGAGCAGTGGCGAAATGGTGAAAGCAGCATTAGAAAGTAGTGTACGCGCAGCAGCAATTTCCGAACTAATGGTACAAAAAGAATTTCAACTCGGAACCCTACGCGCAGTTAAGGTTTTGGATAGCGATCGTCTTACGTCTTTAGAGATTACCCGCCCATTTCTCAAACTCACCCATAACAAGCGTTTTCAAACGCGCATAGCCAAAGTATTTGGCGAGATTCTCCTTCAGTAAAAATAATGTCGCCAATTGCATTAGAAGAAAAGGACATCGCTTTGCGATGTCCTTTTCTTCTAATGCAATTGGCTAATGTCTTCTAGAGCACTTGACTTTGCACATCAGCTAAATTAATCTACGGTACACCTATCAAGATAACGTAGATTAAATTCTTGAATTAAGGTTACGCATAACTTTAGTTCAAGGTCAAAAGGAATACTTATGCTCAAAGATGCTCAAGGACTCGATGTAAGCACTGTTTCAGAATTAGCGATCGCCGCGATCGATATCTATATTGAGCAATGCCTATGCTATGGCAATCAAGCTGAGTCGAGCATCTTAGCGGCAGTTAACGCCGAGCCTCACTGTATTCTTGCCAATACCTACGCAGCCGCCTACTATCTCAGTCAAGAAAATGTAGCAGATGCACAAGAAGCAGTTTCTTATCTTCACAGGGCAAGAAATTATTTTACTCATGCAAATGAGCGTGAAAAATTACATTTTTTAGCGACGGAAGCATGGGCAAACAAGAGAATCGATCGGGCGATCGCCTATTGCGAGGAAATTGTGGCTCGATATCCTCAAGATCTATTGGCAGTCCAGCAAGGACAATATCATTACTTTTACCAAGGCGATAAATCGGGGCTGACTTGCATTGCGGGAACTGTTCTGAATGCTAATGCAGGCAATCATTATCTGATGGGAATGCTTGCCTTTGGACTAGAGCAAAGCGATCGCCTTGCCGAAGCCGAACGTCTAGCGCGCTTTGCCCTAGAAATTAATCGTGCCGATCCTTGGGCGCAGCACGCCGTAGCCCATGTCATGGAAACTCAGGGACGCTATCGAGAAGGAATTGCTTGGATGGAGAGTTTTGCCGATACTTGGGGAAATTGCAATTCCATGCTCTATACCCACAACTGGTGGCATGTTGCGCTTTTCTATTTAGCAGATGGTGAAATTTCTAAAGTTCTATCAATCTACGATATCCATGTCTGGGGAAAGGCAGATAAGACATCGGCAAAGGATCAAGTTGGGGCGATCTCTCTGCTAATGCGTCTAGAGCTAGTTGGTATTGATGTGGGCGATCGTTGGCAAGATCTATCGTTCTATCTACGCGATCGCGTCCACGAACACGCACTACCATTTCAAGATCTCCACTACGTCTATGCTCTAGCTCGTGCTGATTATTTGCACTTAGTCACAGAGATGTTAGTTAGCATGACAAAATATTCTCAAAAGGTTCCGACTTGCTTACAGAAAACTTGGCAAGATGTTGCGCTTCCCGCCGCCAGAGGTGTAATCGCCCATTCCATCTATGACTGGAGAAAAACTGTTAAAGAGCTAAAACCAATTATTCATCGTCTTTCAGAAATTGGAGGTAGTAATGCACAGCGCAAATTATTTGAGCAAATTTACGAAGATGCAAATCAAAAACTAGCTATTCAAATCACGAGCCGTAGCCATCTCGATTACCCTCATGCGATCGCCTCATAGCCAACGCCAATCGCGGCATCATAGGCAATTGCGATCGGTTCGTAATCAATAGCCGAAACCTCCACATAGTGACTAACTTGGGCTGAGGTCATTGCTGCTTGTAACTCTAAATCGGGGTTTAGTAAAACCTGACGTATCTGCTCGATCGTATTCGTCTCTAATCGTGAAGACACTGCGATCGGTGGCATTGGCGAAGGAATCGACTCAATTATGCGGAAGGACTGCGAAAGTTCAGGATTTCTTCGCAATTCAGCTTCCATGACTATGCTATCGATCGCGGCACAGTCGGCTAATCCATTCGCAATCCATTGTAGCGATCGCTGATGAGAGCTAGATTGTTGAGCAGTTTCAAAAAATCTATGTTGAGAATAATCGAGATGATTTGCTTGTAAATATCGTAGCAAACGATAGCGCAACAGGTTATAACCACTGTTGGAACCTGTATCGTTGTAACAAAATCTCGTTCCTTTTAAGTCTGAAAATTTCTTGAGATTGCTAGCTGCATTAACAACAACATCTGCAAAATAGGTGGGCTGATTTTGATAGCGATCGCCTAACATTACAGGTGCAGCTAAAACTTGTAATGGAATCTTCGCAGTGCGATTGTGTCTAATTAACGGTAATCCACAGATAAATGACAGATCCCACCCATCCTTCTGCAACAAAATATCTTCCAGTGGATTGCAATTAGCCTCAGTGATTGCCACTTCTAGATGGCACTGACGACCAATCACATCAATAATAGCTTTATAAAACCAGAATAAATTTGGAGATAAATAAGAAATAGCCTTGAGAATAAATCACTCCCAAAAAATCAAGAAAAAAGTGAGAAAAGATTAATCAGGGATCAGCATATTCATTTGTTCAAGCGGGGCGGCAAAAACATAATAGATAACGCCTGCACCAATCAATGTAATTGCCAGACTAAACAATACTACCCAGCGATCGGGTGGGTCGAATGTATCAGCATCAATGTCGTGGCGAACAGCAAAATAATGATGAGTCGAGAGCCAAACCGTCAACATGCCAATGATGGCGAATGCTAATCCTAACTTCCAACCATTACCAGGTGAAGCCTGCATCGGCGGACGTAAAATTCTTAGGCGCACCACAATCACTCCAACCCCTAGTAGAGCGATCGCCATTCGCATCCACGACAAATAAGTTCTTTCGTTAGCTAAATGATCGCGCACGCGGTTAGGATTTTTCTTTCCTAACAGGGCAGACTCTTCTAGATCTTTTTTCGGTTTAAATAATAGCTGCATTATTGGATTTCGGGATCTACGATATTTCTTGTTGAGCAAGTCTTTATTCTCCAGATTATATAGTAAAAAATCTCCTGTGCAAAAAGATGAGAATCCTTTCATACAGGAGATTTAGTTGATTTAAACTACACTTTTAAAGCGTGAAATTAATCCAAAGGCGCTTGAGGTAGTTGAATAGCTGCTAGTGCTTCCGCATTCTCAGGGATAGCCCAATTTACTTCACCAGCTTTAAAAACTTTAGCAGCAGGAATATTCAGTTCCACAAGCCCAGTTTCAGGGCTAGAAGTGGCAACTAATTGAGTACCAGTTACCAGTTTTACCGCGACAGGCAAGCCATCATTATTTAAGCCCGTTGGCAAATAAATTCCTTGACAGTTCCAATCTTCATTGGTGGTTTTACCGCTAGGCAATACATAGAGAGCATTGTCAAAGGTAGACTGATCGAGTTTAGACTTCTTGCCATAAACAACTAGGGGACTAGCAGTGAGATTACGACATTCGGCAAAGGAGTCACCTGTTTCGATGATGTATTTCTCAAATTGGAGCTTAGCAATTTCAGTAGGATCGGTTGCATTGGCCAGTTCTTCAGTAACAGCGATGTAGTCAGGATTGCTGGCTACAGGGGGCTTATTTGCGAAAGATGGTTGAGCGATCGCTAAATTAAACAGCATTACCAAAGCAACAATTAGAATGTGAATCGTTTTCATAGTTTTACTCTTGATATTTCTTATTTCTAGATTTTGCGGGTCAAGGCTAGGGTTGAGGGGAAAGGGGCTCTTCAGCATTGAGCGCGTTAAGTTCAGCAAGATTTCGACCGAGATTTAAGACAACTAATCCGCCAATTAGTAAGCTGAGAACTGCTAAACCACGATTTTCGAGGGTGTGGCTATCGATCATGATGAGAATACCTAAGCCAATTAATACAAAAGGAACTAGTAAATTTCCATAACGGGTGAGGGCATCAGCGATCGCAGGGACTTGGATCAATCGGTAGGCGGCATAACACCATACCCCCACCATTCCGAAGAACACACTCAGGATCACAAGCAAGCTTTCCCATGTAGCACTGGCAAAGAGGGGAACATAAATTCCCACATTGTCGCCACCATTAGCAAAAGTGACAGCCGCTACGCTATAGACTTGGGGGGAAAGCAGGTTGGAAAACCAAGAATTTGTTCGCTCTGGTTGACTTTCTTCTGATTCGATTTCTTCAGTTTCAGGAATAAACAAGCGATTCAATCCAATGGCGATCGGCATAATTCCTAACATACCAATCCAGTCACGAGGCATTAATAGTCCACCAAAATATCCAGACAAACTTGCCACCACCAGCGCTCCAAAACCGAGATACTGACCAAGCACAATATGCCGCTTGCGAAATGTAGTACTTACTTGGGAGAAAAAGAGTAACAGAATAAGAACATCATCAAGGTTTGTGGCAGTAAAGGCTGTTAGAGCTGTGGGGATCGAAGTTAGTAGTGGATTCATAGTGCTAATTAACGGAATTGTCTCGTTAAAATGATGGAATCTATGGGAATTGAAGTTAAATTCAAGCTTTGAGTTAGAGTTTTGTTGGGAATATATTCAATATAGCGATCGCAATCAATAAAATCAAATATTGTTTCTTTTTAGAACAATAACTTTAAGTAATCAAAAAGTGATCAAAAAAGGTAAGTTCTTTCATCCTAATCAAATTCACATTCAATCGCAACGGCATTTTCTAAATCGAAAGCTCTTATTGGGGTCGCTTTTTAATTGACTGAAGTATTGCCAAATTTTGGGAAATGGAATAAGAACACAAATTCGTCTACATCAATAACCTAAAGTTATTGATTCGACAAGAAGCAATATTTGTTTTTATCGAAATGGGTTGATACTGTGAATTCAACAAATAAAGAAGTTGAAAGGAGAAAGAACTAAGATGGAATGGTTATTCGGAACGATCGCAACAGGCATCGCAGTTGCAGTGGCAACAACCTCGGACGACAATCTATATCTCACATCATTCTTTGGGAAAGTAAGTCGTACTTTTCGCCCCCGCCACGTAGTAGTTGGAGAATTGCTTGGACTTACTGTGTTAGTTAGTATTAGTATGATTGGCTTTTTCGTGGGTTTGGCGATCCCTGATATGTGGATAGGGTTGCTTGGCATCCTACCAGTTATGATTGGGATCAATCAGTTAATGAGCAAAGAAGAAGATAGTGATGTTGCGGAAGAAGTTGATAAGCTACAGACAGAAGTTGGCAGACCTCGCATTAAGCAATCATTATGGTCAACGCTCCGCGATCCAAAAACCCACCGAGTCTCAGCCGTAACTATATCTAATGGTGGCAATAACCTTGGAGTCTATATACCTTTATTTGCAAGCAGCAGCTTACCAAGCCTTGGCGTTATTTTGAGCATGTGTTATGTGACGGTTAGCTTTTGGTGTTTCTGTTGCTACAACCTAACCCGTTTTCCTGGTATTTCAGTTATTGTTGCCCGTTATGGACGTAAAATCTGTCCTTTTGTTTTAATTTGGCTTGGTCTATCTATTCTTTTTAAAGCCCAGTCTTATCGGTTAATCCTACCTGTATAAAGTTTTTCACTTAATTATCATTAACTAATAACTTTTAGTTATCGTTTTAACAAGAAACAATATTTGTTTCTATTGGAAGGAGCAGATACTATCAATTCAATAAGTGAACTGAAAGGAGAGAACTCACGATGAGTTGGTTAGAAGGAACGGTCGCAACAGGTATCGCAGTTGCAGTGGCAACAACCCTTGACGACAATATTTATCTCACATCATTCTTCGGTAAAGTAAGTCGTACTTTCCGTCCCCGTCATGTGGTAGTTGGGGAATTTCTTGGATTTACTATACTAGTGGGCATTAGCATGATTGGCTTTTTTGTCGGTCTAGTAGTTCCAGATATGTGGATCGGTTTACTTGGCTGTTTGCCGATCATTATTGGAATTAATCAATTAATAAGTAAAGAAGACGATGGAAATGATGTCGTTGAAGAAGTAGAAAAAGTACAGACAGAAGTTGGTAGACCAAGAATTAAGCAATCATTATGGTCAACTGTACGGGATCCCAAGACCCATCGCGTCACGGCTGTACATATCTCTAATGGCGGTAACAATATTGCAGTCTATGTCCCTTTATTTGCTAGCAGCAGTTTACCCAGTCTTGGCGTTATTTTGACTATGTGTTACATGACCGTTGGGGTTTGGTGTTTTTGTTCTTATAGCCTAACCCGTTTCCCAGGTATTTCTACTCTTGTTGCTCGATATGGTCGCAAAATCTGCCCTCTTGTTTTGATTTATTTAGGACTCTCTATTCTTTTTAAAGCTCAGTCCTATCGCTTGATCTTCCCCGTCTAAATTTAAAACCAAACCCAAATAAATAAAGACAGTGCGAAGCACTGTCTTTATTTATTTGGGTTTGGTCTAAGTAACGTCAGTTCGGGTTAAGCTTGCAAATTTTACAGGCACAGAAGTAAAAGCCTTGCTAAGCAAGGCTTTTACTTCTGCGCTTTGAGAGGGTGTTTGCGTAGCAAACACCCTCTCAAAGCGCGTTTCAAATTATCCCGAACTCGCGTTAAGTACAACCTGCATTGCTATAGCAGTTCTAAATCATTCCTAAGATTCAGGGCTTCGACTTCTCTCAGCCAAAGATTTACGCTGGCTGAGCCGAGTCGAAGCTATCTTTTGTGCAACTCTCTTTGGCGTTCATTGCTATAGCAATGAAAATCTATAAAGTTTTTTTTGTTTCAAGTCCATAATTTTGTGCGTCCTCCAAGGAAATATCTGGAAGATTGCTAAGCACTGCATCCCATGTTTTTTGAGTTTGTAAAGCCCTGATAACAGCTGGAAGTGGTTCTGATAGTACGCCTAAAAAATCTGCTTCTTCAAAAAAATGAATCTTGAAAGCTAACTTTTCCTGCGGTGGAGTAAATTGAGCGTCAATGTCCTTTTTATTTCCTCGCGCGTCAATTCGATACCAACCAAATTCAGGCAAATAGACCGCATTCAATCCATGCAAACAGTAAGGAGCACCACGATCGTCAATACTCAATCTCTGATAGCAAAACCCAGCTGGAATACCATTTGCGCGTAGCAACGCGGCCAACAAATGGCTTTTGGCAAAGCAATATCCTGTTTTGCACTGAAGTACATCCGAGGCTATCCAAGTTACAGGGTTCATTTGGTAGTCAGAACTATGACGAATCTCATCGCGCACCCATTTAAAGCAAGCTTTAGCGATCGCTTCAGACGATCGCAGACCTGATGCAATGCTTTTTGCAAGCTGCAAAATTTCTGGATGCTTCCAGTTAATTACATTGCTTACGCTTAAATACTCTTCCATTGTGAATATCTCGACAAACTTAAATACTCTGCTAAAGATGGCTCAAAACCCAAGCAAAATCTTGAAAGTGTTGCTCTCATCCTTACGAAATGTAGTGTTTTCACTACTGACAAAGTCTATGGAAGTGAAGTCATAATATTACATAGAAATTGGGTTCGACTTCGCTCAGCCAACATCAACTAGTAGCGTAGTCGAAGCCTTATCCAATTTCTATGTTAATAGCAATGCTTGAAGGAGAGAAACTAATGTTTTTTCATTCATCTTATTTAATCTTAATTCCAGGGATGATTTTGATGTTTTGGGCGCAACAGCGAGTGAAAGCGACCTACGAGAAATATGCAGATATCCAATCTAGTCTGGGAATGACAGGTGCACAGGTTGCCAAAACAATCCTCCAACGCATGGGTATTTATGATGTTACAGTCGAGCAAATCGCAGGCGAACTGACCGATCATTATGACCCTTCTGCAAAAGCAGTACGTTTATCTGAATCTGTATATTCTTCCGCGTCACTAGCTGCTGCTGCGATCGCCGCCCATGAATGCGGACATGTTTTACAAGATGTACGTGGTTACAAATTCATGAATATCCGTGCATCATTAGTGCCTGTAGCCAATATTGGTGCAAATTTTGGTCCGATGATGGTAATGGCGGGATTGTTTTTAACTGCTCTAGGAAGTCTAAGCACAGTTTTTATCAATATCGGTATTGCCTTATTTGCAGCAGCTATCCTATTTCACATTGTTACTTTGCCAGTAGAGTTTGACGCATCTAGCCGCGCCCTTAAACTGATCGATGAGCTAGGCATTCTCCAAGGAAGTGAAAATCGTGGCGCTCGAAGTGTCCTTAATGCGGCAGCTTGGACGTATGTGGCGACGGCAATTTACGCAGTTCTCCAGCTCGTACAATTGCTCTTAATCCGAGGCGATCGCTAATTAGAAATCAGACGCAAAAGAGTTTGATAAAAAGATCGGTAACATAGTTAGTTAATCATGAGAGGCTCATGTTCATGTATCGTTTACTATTAACTTTTTACTAAACTCTTATACAAAGCGATCGCGATGCCTCAAGCGTATGTACTGGGACTGGGACAGTCTGGAATTTCTGCCGCAAAATTACTCAAAGCTGATAGTTGGCAGGTGATAGTTAGTGATAGTAATACTAGTCCTAGTCTAGAAAAGCGGAAACAGGCGTTAGAAGCAGAAGGGATTACCGTTGAACTGGGTGGGTTTCCTGACTTTGCCAAATTGCTTGAGGCAAACCAGACGGTTGACTTGGTTGTGGTTAGTCCTGGAGTGCCTTGGGATCTGCAGGAAGTCGTCCAAGCCCGATCGCTGAATATTGATACTGTTGGTGAGATTGAACTTTCTTGGCGCTATCTCAAACATATTCCTTGGGTGGGCATCACGGGAACCAATGGCAAGACAACCGTTACCTCATTGACGGCAGCCATATTTCAGGCAGCAGGACTGAAGGCGATCGCCTGTGGCAATATTGGGTTTCCTGCGTGCGAAATTGCTTTACAAGTCTTGCAACAAAAAATTCATCCCGACTGGATCGTTGCCGAACTAAGCAGCTATCAGATCGAGTCTACCCAAACCGTAAAGCCCAAAATTGGTGTTTGGACAACATTCACCCCCGATCACCTCAATCGTCACTATACGCTTGATGCATATCGCAATATCAAAGCTAGTTTGATCGATCGTGCAGAGCATATTATTCTTAATGGTGACGATCCTTATTTGGTCAACTTTGGCGCAGCAATGTGGCCGAAAGCAATTTGGACGGGGATTGATGAACAAGTCGTCGAGGCGATCTCCGATGGAGCTTGTATTGAAAATGGTTGGGTGAAGTTTCGTGCCGAACAAGTTTTTCCGATCGCGCATTGGCATCTCTTGGGCAAGCACAATCGCCAAAATTTATTAATGTCCGTAGCAGCGGCAAAGTTAGCAGGGATTAGTTCTGAACATATCGATCTTGCTATATCTGAGTTTCAAGGAGTGCCGCATCGACTCGAACATATTTGTTTTTATGAAGGGATTGCTCTGATTAACGATAGCAAGGCAACTAATTACGATGCAGCAGAGGTGGGGTTGAGAGCTGTGAAACCACCTGTTGTTTTAATTGCAGGTGGTCAGCCTAAGCAGGGCGATGCTAGCGCGTGGTTAGAGCAAATTCGCCAAAGAGCGATCGCCGTATTATTGATTGGTGAAGCTGCACCTTTGTTTGCAGAAATGTTAAATGATGCGGGATTTAAAAATTATGAGATTGTGGAAACCCTCGATCGAGCGGTAAAGCAAGCAGCAAGCATTGCCCACAGTCGTGCCCATAATCACCCTAGCCAGCCTTTGCCAACTGTGCTATTCTCCCCTGCATGTGCTAGCTTTGACCAGTTTGCTAATTTCGAGCAACGGGGTGATCGTTTCCGCCAACTTTGTCAAGAACTCTCATGACCTCATCTTTTCCATCTAGAGATTTAACGACCGTTAATCTATTCAAACGCCGAACTGTGCTGATTTGGATGATTTTGGCACTGGCAATGATTGGCTTAGTTGTGCGCTTAGTTTTTTTGCAAGTTTTCACTTCAAACGATCTGCTGGAAAAAGCGCGAAGGCAGCAAATGTTTACGCTACGCCCCTTTATTCCCCGTCGTACGATTACTGATCGCAAAGGTACTGTTTTAGCCCTAGATCGTCCTGTCTACACCCTATTTGCTCATCCACATCTTTACAAAGAAAAGCCTGAAGATATTGCAGCAAAGCTCGCACCAATTCTCCGCAAACCAGCAGAAAGACTGCTCAGTATCCTCACTCGCGACACAACGTCCATTCAAGTTGAATATTGGCTATCTGAAGAAAATGCCGATCGTATTTATAATTTGCGCCTTGATGGCTTCGATCTAATTCAGCAGCGCCATCGTCTTTATCCGCAGCAAGATCTCGCGGCGGAATTACTTGGCTATGTAAATGTCGATCATCGCGGACAGGCAGGAATCGAACTCAGTCAAGAGAAATTATTAGAGAGGACTGACCAGACTCCTGAAGTAGCTCAAGATGGCAATGGCAAGTTAATTCCCAATCGAATTCCTGCGGGTATGATTCGCAGCGATCGCACTAGTTTACAGATGACGATTGACTCACGCATTCAGCGTACGGCAAGACAAATCCTGAAGCAGCAAATGGTCAAGTTTAGTGCCAAACGTGGCGCAGTAATCGTTATGGATGTTAGAGATGGTGGATTACTCAGCCTCGTTACTGAGCCAACCTATGACCCCAATCGCTATTACGAAGCTGATGTCAAACTATTTAAGAATTGGGCGGTTTCCGATCTCTACGAACCAGGTTCCACTTTTAAGCCACTGAATGTAGCGATCGCTCTAGAGGCAGGGGCGATCCAACCCGACACAGTTTTTAATGATGAAGGAGCGCTTACCATTGGCGGCTGGCCTGTGGCAAATTTTGACTACGAACAAGTTGGCGCAGTCGGTCCTCTGAGTATTGGTCAAATCCTAGAGCGATCGAGCAATGTTGGCATGGTACATATTATCCAACGGATGAAGCCATCGGTTTACTACGGTTGGCTAGAACGAATTGGACTGGGAGATACTTCAGGCATCGATCTACCTTCGGAAACAGCTAGCGCTCTTAAGCCCCAAGATCAGTTCAATGAATATGTAATTGAGCCAGCAACCGCAGCCTTTGGACAAGGCTTTTCGCTTACGCCAATTCAGTTGGTTCAATTGCATGGCATTCTTGCGAGTGGTGGTAAATTGCTGACACCCCATGTCGTCAAAGGCTTAATCAATGAAGAGGGAGAAGAGTTCTATCAGTCCAAGTTACCTACGCCTCGACAAATTGTTTCGCCAGCAACAGCCCAAAGGGTGATCGAAATGATGACTGGAGTAGTAGAAAAAGGTACAGGTTTACCTGCGCGTATTCCTGGCTATCGCATTGCTGGTAAAACGGGAACTGCACAAAAAGCCTCCCCTACAGGTGGTTACTCTAATGCCAAAATCACTAGTTTTGTCGGCATATTCCCTGCCAAGGAACCGCGTTATGTGGTTCTGGCAGTTATTGATGAACCCATTGGCTCTGATGCATTTGGCTCAACTGTGGCGGCGCCAATCGTTAAGACGGTCATCGAAGATATTATTGTTAGCGAAGGTATTCCACCAAGCCATCCTGAGGAAGTCACTTCCAAAATACCTACTTTGCCTGACCCTCAGCCCATACCAACAGTATCCCCATCATCGCAACCATCAGATACTGCATCACCTTCGCCGAATACATCGCCAAAACCCAATCCATCTCGCGATCGCAATTAGAACTTAAAATCATAAAATCCTTTAAAATTGTTACTTAGCAACACTTTTAAAGGATTTTATGAATCTGACGAATGATTTGGGGTTGCCATAGCAATACCTTTGTTTTCTGGTCTTTAAGATTTGTTAAAATTGAAAAGTGTTTTAACGTATTTAGAGAAATTTTATGGCAAAGGTCGAAATCTATACATGGCGAATGTGTCCTTTTTGCATAAGAGCAAAACATTTACTCGATAAGAAGGGAGTTAACTATACTGAATATGTAATCGATGGTGACGATGCCGCGCGATCGGCAATGGTTGCCAGAGGCTCCGATGGCAAACGTTCCGTACCGCAGATTTTCATTGACGATAAACATATCGGAGGTTGTGACGCGATTCACGATCTAGATCGTCAAGGTAAGCTCGATCCTTTATTAGCTTAACAAGATGTTTTTGGACTTTTAGAAGCCAGATCTATCGCAAATAAAGGAAGGCGGCGCAAAGCGCTGCCTTCCTTTATTTAGACCTTATGTATGTGTATCTAGGAAACGACTTTCTTGACGGTAGGAAGATCCTTTACTCGATCCCACCAAGTCCTCAGTTTAGGTGTTTGTAAAGTGACTACATCAAATTCTGGAGTTAGAGACAAATAGATAAAGATAGGAATTAGATAGAAGTCAGCAATACCTATTTCGCTACCTAGCAGATATGGATTACCAACAATAAGTGTCTCGATCGCTTCTACTGATTTTTTAACTGGGGCGATCGCATTGTTCACAAGCTCTTCATCGGCTGTACCACCCTGACTTGGTACAATCAAACGCTGAACTACAATCTTGCTAATCGCAGGTGTATATAGGTAACTATCAACAATCGAAAAGATCTGACGCATCCGCGCTAGTTGCAGTGGTTCAGACGGGCTGAATTTGCTACTTGCAACCATGGCATCAAGATATTCCGTAATCGCCGTTGTTTCATAGAGTATTTCCCCATCAAATTCAATTGTTGGGACTTTACCAAATGGATGCTTTGCCAAGTATTCTGGTGACTCATTATCACCATTAAAAATACCAACTTCTTTAAACTCGTAC
Source organism: Pseudanabaena frigida (assembly GCA_003242085.1). Lineage (GTDB taxonomy): Bacteria > Cyanobacteriota > Cyanobacteriia > Pseudanabaenales > Pseudanabaenaceae > Pseudanabaena > Pseudanabaena frigida. The sequence continues at coordinate 13,664 of QBML01000020.1, forward strand.
TCAGCGTTTGCTTCTTCAAGTAACAATCGAACAGTACGGACGTAGGTGCTAATAGAAGCACCATAAACAGTAATTTTTTTCATGCCGAATCGAATCACAAAATAAGCGCGATAGCAATTATCCTAATCGATCATTCAAGAACGGGAAGTAGCGCAAAGCATCGCCTCTTGATTCTTAGACAAAGAAAGTTGCAGCGCGGAGCGCCGCAGCTCTGCCCTAAAAAAACATGATTGTAAATCTAAGCAAAGCCAAGCTTAATGAAAACTAAGGTGATGGCATACTAGGGGTAGTTAAATGAAGCCGTGATTTGATTCTATGGGCAGAAATACTCAAATCAAATCGCTGTTTTAAATCGCTCGAACAGAGAAAATCATGCAAAATTCAGATTGTTTTGAAGGATTGGCTTGGACAACAGAAGCAAAAGTCAAGTACAAAAATATTCCCTACTTTGTGCGATCGCAAGCACGTCAACGCATCGAACAACTAGCAATTGCCGCTGGTAGTGATACGATTACCGCAGAAATTGTCGAAAAAGCAAGGGTTGAGTTCGGGCAGTGATAGAAAAATTAACTGGCGATCGTGGTTATTTGTTGACAGAGCAAGCAAATCCCCACAGCCAAAATTTGGATCGGCTGAATGCCTTAGAAATAGTTGAACTTTTCAACAGAGAGGATGCCAAAGCAGTTGAAGCTGTTGGGCATGAAAAAGCAGCGATCGCTAAAGCAATTACCACTATTGCTGAGGCGATCGCCAAGGGTGGCAGATTGTTTTACGTTGGTGCAGGAACTAGTGGCAGACTCGGTGTCCTCGATGCTGCCGAATGTCCACCCACTTTTTGCAGTGACCCAGAACTGATTCAAGGCATTTTGGCAGGTGGAATGAAGGCCATGGTCAGAAGCTCAGAAGCACTCGAAGATCGCGAAGATGATGGGGCAAAAGCGATCGCTGAAAAAAATATTAGCGATCGCGATGTTGTATTTGGAATTACCGCAGGAGGAACCACTCCCTATGTCCATGGAGCGCTAGGAGAAGCAAGACTCCGCCGCGCAACAACTATCTTTTTTTGCTGTGTACCACCAGAGCAATTTCCAATTCAGTACGATATCGAGATTCGTCCTCTTGTCGGTGCAGAAATTTTAGCAGGATCGACCAGACTCAAAGCAGGCACAGCCACCAAACTAGTGCTTAACACCATTTCTACTGGCGTAATGGTGAAACTTGGCAAGGTTTACGGCAATCGGATGATCGATGTATCGGTCACCAATAGCAAGCTTGAAGATCGGGCGATTCGAATTATTAGCGATCTCACTTCGATAAGCCGCGAGGATGCTGCCATACTACTAGAGCGATCGGGCAAGCGGGTAAAACTAGCTCTGTTAATGTATTGGCAAAGCGTGGATGTCTCTGCCGCAGAGCGATTGCTGCTTGATACTAAAGGAAATTTAGGTGAGGCGATGGCTTCGGCTTCACTCAGCCAACGTTAATGCTTGTTTTAGCTGAGTGGAGCCGAAGTCAAACCTGCAAGACACTTAAGATAAGATGTGTTAACCAAAAATGTAGAAACTATGACAGGCTCAGAACTTCGTCAAGCGATCGCTAATAAGTGGGACTTTTCCTATGACGTGCAACTTCGCAAAACTCAAGGAAAAATTTTCTTGCAAGTAATGTGGCGTTATCAAGAGCAGCAGTCTTTCTCTATGAGTGAGTTAGAATTTATCCAGCATCTTGACGTAATCGCCTCTTATTTAAGCGATTGGGGCGTAGTAGAACAAGTGCAAAAATTTATCGAAAGCACCAAAGAACGTCCGCGTCTAGGTAAAGCTGTCAGTATTCCTTTGCAAATTGGTGAGAGAGCGCTAGAATGGCTAGTCGAGTAGACGAGAACATAGAAATGATGCTGCACACTATCTTTTTATGAAGAATGCTATAAAAGTTGATAAAAGTGTGACGTATTGCTGACTTTCTTGGCTAAAGATTGTACGCTTATGATGCAAAGCTGTTTGTTGATCTATTTTTGTAAATTTTCTTCAAAAAAACTTTCAGTCTTCTACGGTACGCCGCTAACCATACCTCCTCAGTCAAAAACGTCAGGGTAAAAATATGAGTCAAGCAGGAGCTAACCCATGGGATCGCCAATTTGTTAACCTTGGGCGAATCATGCAGTTCTTGCGTGATGAAGATAGTATTGACAACCTGTTGACTGCGACACTCGATTATCTTCGAGATAATTTCGAGTACAAATTAATCTGGATTGGGCTTTACGATGCAGAAAATCACCGACTTACAGGCAAAGGCGGTACTACGCCAGCAGGAGAAATTAAATTCTTAAAGGAACGGTTTGCACTTAATGCGGGTGATTTGCTCGATCAGGTCATTTTGCAACGTAAGCCCGTACCGATCGCCGATCTGCGGCAAGAAAAACGTAGTGGCGAATGGCAGAAAGTAGCCCAAAAGTTTGATATTCAAGGCACATTGCTATGGCCAATCTACCATCGCGATCGTAGCTTTGGGGTAGTTCTATTAGGCTCAAACCTATGGAATGTTACACCAAGAAATGAAGAGAGAGCGAGGCTTTCAGTCGTTCTCGGCACTCTTGGCTCTACCCTTAGTCGCCTCGATGATGAGTGGCGCTATCACAACGTCAAGCGTCCAGACGAACCATTACTGCAAATACTCTCTAAAATCCGCAACATTCACACTCTTACCGATCGCCTTGAAGAGATCGTGCAGGAGACTCATAACTATGTAATGCCCGATCACACCAATATTTATTGGTTTGAGCGCGAACACCAATACTTTTGGCGGCGTGTAGCGAACCGCCAAGCAGGGCCTAAAGCCAAGCAAGCGGTTGACAATACGGCTGGGGTAACAGTGCAAAATGCCCCTAGTTTGTATCAGGCATTATCTAGAGATCAGGTTGTGGTAGTGGTTGATGCAAAGTCCATGACCAAAGGCGAAGTTAGCAATCGCGTAATGGAACAATTTGGGGCAACCTCCATAATTATTGCGCCCATATTCTTTCAATCTGAGCTGTTAGGTTTTTTATCTGTAGAAGGTGACGAACCGAGGTTGTGGACAGATGATGAACGTAATTTTGTACTTGGAGCTGCTCAACTAGCCGCAATTACTGCTCCCTTAGAAGAAATGGAAGTTACTGTCGATCGCATTGCTTCCGATCAAATTCTCACCGCAGGGATTGCTAGGGCAATTTACTCGGATAGTGATTGGCAAAGTGCGCTTGATAAAGCCGCTGAGCAGTTATGCCTACGATTGGGACTAGAGCGATTTTGGGTGGCAACCTACGATAAAGATAATGATTTTTTTCGAATCGATTTTCAATATCATCCCAAAAACCGTCGCCCCATTCCAAATATGCTGCCAGGATTGGCTGCTGTAGATGTGCAGATGATGGAGCAATCTCCCGATGCCGCAACCGTAGAAAATCTCGATAGTGATTTCAAGTTTCTCGCATGGCGAAATTCTCTAATCGATCTTGATGTGCGATCGATGATTGTAAGTAGCACTGCTACTGGAAAATCTCTCGAAGCTATTCTAGCAGTTGCCCATGAGGCTCCGCGCACATGGTCTCGCCCCGAGCGCGAAATGGTACAGGCAGTCGCCCAGCAAATCGGTTTGATCGTTCACCAAAATGAATTACAACGGATATCCGATGAGCGTCAAAAATCTCACCAAGCCGTGCAATTTGGTCTAGTTGCTTTGCAACAGTCCACAACTCTTGAAAAATTGCACCATACCGCTACTCAATTAATGGCACAGGTTACGCAGTCGCCCCTTGCGGTACTTGTTGTATGGTTACCAGGTCGTCAAGGCGGACAAATCGCGTCGGTATTTGCCAGCCGAGATGACTATCAACTATCAATTAACGAAACATTAATTGCGATCGAAGAAGATCCACTTGTGCAATGGACGATCCAAAGTGAAGGGATTTTACCGCTCAGTATTCATGATTTGCCAGAACAAACCAAGGCTTGGCTTAATGCCCCTGCGCTCGGTCATTTAATGGTGACTGCATTGCGAACAACACCAGATCACCAAGCGACGGGAATGATTTTGGTTGCCGATCGCGCAGGGCGGCGATGGGTCGATCGCCAGTTGCAAGCATTTAATATGCTGGCAAATCAGCTTGCATGGTCGCGGCGTCACTTACTACTGGTAGATCATCTCAAACATAACCGTCAAGAACTAGAACGCCTTAACTGGTATAAGCACCGTCGTCTGGAAGATATCTATCGAACTGTCAGTAGTGGCGTGCAGCGACTACTAGATGTTGATGCTCGTGCTAACGGTACTGGCGGCATTAATAATGTAACGTTGCAAAGCTCTCTGAAGCAATTACAGGGTTCTCTATTACCTTTGCCACAGATTATCCGCAAAGAGCAATGGCGTTTGCGTCCCAATTACGAAACCGCTCCTCTTGCGGGTATGCTCAAACGCGCTTTAGAGCGGGTCGATCCGTTAATCAAGCAACGCCAGATTTGGTCGCAGGTTCACAATCAAGCGAATGTTGTCGTTGGTGGTGATATCGCCAAAATGGAGATGATTTTAAATGAGTTGTTGTTATTTGCTTGCGGGCGATCGGATGTTAATGGTCGCATCGATCTCTGGTGTCGTCAGATTGATGAAAAACTTTTAGAACTATCGATTACTGATTATGGTGTAGTTGATGCATCTTTACTCCAAGAGCTACATCAAGGTAGAGCGATCGATCCTCTATCTCCGTCGTTGCTAGATCAGCCCCCGGGATTACATCTTGCGATTTGTCAAAGTCTCATGTTAGAAGCTGGTGGAGAGTTGTCGCTCTATCAATTAGAAGATAATCGCATTCTCAGTCGTCTAATTTTGCCTCTTTCTAGCTCATAGTTAGGGTGTAACCGAAGAAGCGAGTGGCGTTGGCTTTTCCCCCCCCACTCGCTTCTTCGGTTCTTGAGGCTTTAGTAATCTAAATATAGAACATTACATCTGCTTGTTTTTTCTCCTCGCATTTCCTTAAGAGATCCTCAAGTGTATGCTTATGTAAAATCTCGAAAGATGCTACCTTCGCAGTTTCCCACATATCAATAACTGCTGCTTTTTCAATTGTCAGTAACTCGGAGTTTTTTTGTTCTTGAGTACTTTCTCCATCTAAAGCAACTACCACATCAGTAAGTTTAATTTGCCAAGGCTCACGAGCGAGGTGATACCCACCTTTCGCACCGCGTTGACTTTTAATGATTCCCGATCGCCTTAGCATTGCCATTACTTGATCGAGATAGCGAATGGGAATACTTTGACTGATTGCAATTTCACTAACAGAAGTAGGCTTGCCCTGTTTGTGACGTACCGCCAACTCAAGCAGAGCAATACAAGCATAATCAACCTTACAAGATAGTTCCATATATTTTGATGTTAAATATAGGATGGGTGGCGCTTGTCCATCCTTCCTTATCAGTGATTAGTGATTAGTAGAAGCTGATGCAGTTGCAATAAATTCGGCATCCTGAAACAGAGGAGTACTGAGATAGCGTTCGCCAAAACTTGGCTGCACAATTACAATTAGACGATCGCGATTTTCTTCTCGCTTACCCACAGCGATCGCGGCGGCTAATGCTGCACCTGAGGAAATTCCCGAAAGTAAACCTTCTTCGCGAGCAAGGCGACGACCATAGATAATTGCTAGCTCATCAGAAATACCAATAACTTCATCAATCAAATCTTGGCGTAATACTTCAGGTATAAATCCTGCACCAATGCCCTGGATTCGGTGAGCTCCAGGCAATCCACCAGAAAGTACAGGGCTATTCAATGGCTCAACGGCGATCGCTTTAAAACTAGGTTTGCGTTGTTTGATCGCTTCGGCTACGCCCGTAATTGTGCCGCCCGTTCCAACTCCTGAGATCAAAATATCTACTTGTCCATCGGTGTCATTCCAAATCTCCTCAGCCGTAGTTCTACGATGCACCGCTGGATTAGCTAGATTCTTAAACTGTTGCAACATATAAGCATTTAGCGTTGATGTGGTGATTTCTGCGGCTCTGCGAATTGCACCCCGCATTCCTTCACTGGCTGGAGTTAACTCCAATTCTGCCCCATAAGCTCTGAGCATGGCACGACGCTCTAAACTCATCGTTTCTGGCATCGTTAAAATCAAACGATAGCCTTTAGCCGCCGCCACCATTGCCAACGCAATTCCTGTATTACCAGAAGTTGGTTCCACTAAAATCGTCTTAGTAGGAGAAATCAAGCCATTATTTTCAGCATCCTCAATCATGGCTAGTCCAATCCGATCCTTCACCGATGAAGATGGATTAAGGCTTTCTAGTTTGACGACAATTTTTGCTAAAGAACCGTCTCTTTGCGGAATGTTATTGAGAGCAACAAGTGGTGTATTACCAATTAAATGGGTGATATTTTGAGCAACTTTCATAAGAGACCAAATGTGTCAGAAATATTTTACAAATAAAAAGTACGGTATCTTGGTGGGAATACCGTACTTAGTAAGATACAATACTTTTCTGTGCAATACAAATAAAATCTACTGTTCTCCGATTGGGTATCTGATGATTTATCTCGAAACTGTTACTTCTCGGCTTTGTAAGCGGCGAGATATGCTGCCACGAAGAGCCAACTATATATGGAAAATTGAGTCTGGTGTAGTGCGATCGCTTACTTGGACTGAAGATGGGCAAATAATTTGTTCGGGGCTTTGGGCTGAGGGTGACGTGATCGGTGGTGAACTGTCAAATTTACACCCCTACGAGATGGAATGTTTAACCGATGTGCAATTGACTGAGATACCCCGTTCAAACTGGGGTGATTATATTAATGAAATTATTCGCCATAACCAAACTAATGAATTTTTATTGAAAATTGCTCACTGCCGATCTAAAGATGATGCGGTAAGGCAGTTATTAGCTTGGTTAACAAATCGGTTTGGTGAAGACGATCGCAATGGAAAGCTAATTGGTTTACAACTTACCCACCAAGAAATTGCTGAATTAATTGGCTCAACTCGCGTTACGGTGACACGCATTATTAACGATCTAGAAAAGATTGGTTTTGTATCTCGTAAAGGTCGCAAGCTGCTGTTTCTATCTGATTTATCTGAGCAATGGCATTATGAGATTTAAAAAAAAGCATCCACTAGGATGCTTTTTTGATTTTAAGAGATGCAGATCATAGCACCGCATCTTATCTGTTTGTTTGTACAAAGCTTTGCGCTCAAACCCAAACCAAGAAGAATTTTGAAAGCTTTGCAAAGCTTTCAAAATTCTTCTTTTGGCTCGTTCGATCGGTAATTGCTGTAACTTTAGCGATTCAGCGCACTCATATTTTGAGCAGGATAGCGATCGCCTGCGGCAATTCCTTGAGGTGCGACAGCATTGATGCGACTGATATCTTCGGCGGTTAGGATAACGGTAGTTGCGCCAATATTTTCTTCGAGATATTTACGGCGCTTGGTTCCGGGAATCGGAACAATATCACTACCTTGAGCTAAAAGCCAAGCGAGAGCAAGTTGTCCAGCACTAACTCCTTTTTCAGAAGCGATCGCTTTTACCTGTTCCACTAACTGCAAGTTCTTGGTAAAGTTGTCACCCTGAAAACGTGGCGATCTCCGTCGAAAATCATCAGGAGCAAAATCATCGGGACTAGCGATCGCCCCAGTTAGAAAGCCTCTGCCCAAAGGACTATAGGGCACAAAGCCAATTCCCAATTCTCGCAAGGTTGGTAATATTTCATCTTCTGGATCGCGACTCCACAGCGAATATTCAGTTTGCAGAGCCGAAATGGGATGGATTGCTTGAGCGCGGCGGATAGTTGCGGGTGCAGCTTCAGATAAACCAAGATATCTGACTTTGCCTTGTTTGACTAATTCTGCCATCGCACCAACAGTATCTTCAATGGGAACCGTCACATCAACGCGGTGTTGATAATACAGATCGATTACATCAACGCCCAAACGCTGCAATGATGCATCGCAAGCTTCGCGCACGTATTCAGGTTTGCCACTAATGCCAAGCCAACCACCATCAGCACTACGAACATTACCAAATTTGGTTGCTAAAACTACGCGATCGCGACGATCTTTGATTGCCCTCCCAACTAGTTTCTCATTGGTGAATGGCCCATACATATCCGCAGTATCAAGAAAGTTCAGATCGAGATCTAAGGCATGATGAATCGTAGCGATCGCTTCTTGCTCATCACCATTACCGTAAAACTCAGACATGCCCATACAGCCAAGCCCTAGTTCTGAAACTTCTAGACCTTGATTACCCAGTTTTCTCATTTTCATGGAATGACTCCTATTTTGTTTTGCGCAAGAATTTAGAGTTAGGATCGAGTAGCACTTTGTGCTGATTGTCCTAACATTTTGATTTCTGTAATAATTCGATCAGTTTCGAGATACTGTCTGAATCGAAGTGCCCGATTAACTTTTGAGCAGCAGTTTCTGGCTCTAAAGGAAGATTGATGGAGCGATGTTTTGTTCCTTCTTGACCCATTGCAAGATAAGTAGAAAGGTGATATGAATCTGCTTCATTAGTAATCTCTTTTTCCTCTAATTCCTTATAGTAAGCGATCTTTTTGCTAATAACTTCAAGACTATAGTTAAGTTCTTGCTGGCTAGCAGTAACTGATTCATAGTGCTCTTCTAATAGCAAACGTCTTTGATAAGCTGAAGTGATTCCTTGTCGGCGGAGTTCCGAAAACTGCTGCATTTGCCGAATAGGCATCTTGGTTGAACGAAGCTTAGTCAGAAACTTTACACAATCAAGATCGTATTTTGTAAATCTACGATACCCACTATCATTTCGATTAATTGAATCAAGTAGATTCATGCGTTCGTAGTAGCGCAATGTATACGTGCTTACGCCTGTGATTTGGGCGGCTTCTTGAATGGTAAATGTCCTTTCCATGAAATTAACTCTAAACGTTAGAGTGCACTCTAAGTCAAGTACTATTTTTAAAATGATGCAAATAAATATTCTCTTGTACTTAGAAAGAAAAAATTAGAAAGAAAGAGGTTGGATTTAATGAAAAAGGCTTCGACTACGCTCAGCCAACGTAGACTGCTGGCTGAGCGTAGTCGAAGCCCTGAATCTCACGAATGATTTAGGACTGCTTATTGAGCTGAATCTATTTAAATATCCTCGTCGTCCCATTTCTCTTGAGTATATCCAAGTTCGATCGCGGCTGCTTGCTCTTCACTGGAAAGGTCATCCCAAAGTTTTTCTGCCGATTCGGGAATATCATCTTCTCCTTCCCAACTAGATTGAGTCCAACCTAGAACTCCCCAGAGTTTTTTATCTTCATTAGATAGATCGTCCCATTCTGGAAAATCTACTGCATCATCCCAGTTATCTTCATTCCAACCTAATTGCGTCCACAGCTCTTGTTCGGCAGTAGAAAGATCTGACCAACTCAGTTCACTCCAGAATTCATTAGGATCGCCAGTCACTTCACGGATAGTAGTCATAAAAATTTGCTCGCAAATTAAAGTTCACCTAGATTTCATCATAGGTTTTGCTAGCTTTGAGAAGCAACAGCTAAAATTTAACCTTTCAAAAAAAGAGGGTGTGCAAAGCACGTCTTTTATTTACTTAGATGCTTATGTTGCGAATAAGCATTGTCTCAAAGTCTGTGGCGTTTACAGGTTTTCCAAGGTAATAGCCTTGTCCATAGATGTAGCCCATTTCTATAAGTAAATCCATCTGCTCTTTCGTTTCAATTCCTTCGGCAATTACAGAAAATCCAAGGGTATGGGAGAGATCGATGATTGTTCGACAAATGCCAATCTTTTTCTCATCATTTCGATGTCTAGGAACTAGGCTCATATCTACCTTTACCTCATTAAAGGGGAACTGCAAAAGCTGAGCCAACCCACTTTGTCCAGTTCCAAAATCATCGACTTTCAGTCTAATATCAAGAAGCCTAAGTTCATCTAATGCGGCTAAATAGTGGTTTAAGTCGCTATAAATGCCCCTTTCAGTAACTTCTACGCCAACGCATTGAGACTCAATATTTTCACGTCCAACAAGTTTGATTAGATTTGATAGGAACTCACCATCTTCTAACTCGACTGGTGAAATGTTTACAGCAACTGCCAATGAGGATTTTATTTGCCTCCATTCAGCTAATTGGGCGATCGCATTTCTGACCACCCAGTTGCTTAGCCTATAAATACTTCCATTATTTTCGGCGATGGGAATAAATCTAGCAGGGGACACAAAACCAATAGCGGGGGACTGCCACCTTAGAAGTGCTTCAGCACTTACTATCTCACCTGTAAGCAGATTTACTATAGGCTGATAGGCAAGCCATAGCTCGCCTTCGATATTGCCTTTTAATCCCACTTCAATTTGTGAAGTAGCTGCTTCAATTTCTGAGAGCTTATCATCCCACACAACAATCCTGTCGATAGGTAAGTCAGATTTTTTATTGGTCTTTGCTTTTCGGCTAGCGGTCTCCGCAGCTTGCATTAATTTAGCAAGATCGCTACAACCATCAAAAACTTTAATCTCGCCATAAGCAACGCCAATAGAAGCACTAATATTTGCTTTCTCACTATCAATGTGAATTCCTTGAATTTTAGCTAATATCGTTTTTGCTACTTCCTCAACCTCAGTATATTCAAATAGGAATACAAATTCATCCCCACCTTCTCTAATTGCAATCCCATTATTTTCTATAGCAATCTTTTTTAACTCGCGACCAACATCAACCAAAACCCTATCGCCAATGGCATGACCTCTTGTATCATTTATCTGTTTAAATTTATCTAAATCTAAATAGATACAACTTTTCCACTTCCCCTCAGTTGGCTCTGACTCAAGGATACGGCGACTATACATATTTGTAAGATAGTCTTTTACTGATGCTTCCTTGACCCCTGATATATCAATAAAATTCATATATAGAAGTCCGTCTGGTAGTGGCGCACAGAGGTTTAGAAACCAAGATGTAATGCTATCCCCCCGATACATGAACTCTAGCTCTGTTGGCTCTTTAATCTCTAGGTATAAGTCAATTAACGGCTTTTTATATGGATAGGAAATCTCTTTGTGGTGAGGTAGTGATTCGGTCAATAACTTCCCTTCAACTAGTTGATTGTTTGACAGTTCAACAGCTTTAGGATTGACTTTTAAGATCAATAGATCGTTCCCCTCAGGTATATGTTGAAATATAGCTTTTCCAGATAATGCTTGATCGAACGCGGTATCAAATAGTTCTGAGGTTTGTGAAATCAATAGAATTTTTTTCTGATTTGCAGCAAGTGCAAATACCGTAAGCCAACTAACGATCGCGGTTACGCCATGCCAAAGAGTATGCAATCCAAAGAAATCAAGTAGATGTCCAATGCCACAACAGATTATAAAAAGAGAAATTAGTACCGCAATATATTGCGCTTCCTTTTTAATTACTCCTAATAATGGCAACAATAAAAATGGGATCACAAAATAAGATATAGCGATCGCTAAATCAAGGTATCGCATAAGCTGAGGTTTGTTTTATTAGTATGCTAAAAGTCCCCATTGCTAAAGCTATAGGGGCTTTTAACATACTAATGCATCAGCCTAATGTATCAGCGAGAAGATTTTAATTGCTTGCCTAAGCTGCGGTAATAGATTGTGCCGACGATCGCAAAAAATAGGATATAGGCGATCGCCTGTACTAAATAAAGCTTATCGGTATAGCCAAATAGCGAACTAAAAATTATACCTGGAAATTTTTCGGCGGGTAATACTTTGCTTGTATTCCAGACCATATTGCCAAGGACGCAGGAATGCTCGCGGGCAAAATGCTCGTAGTAAAAACAAATAGCTTCGGACTTACGATCGCTTTGAGACAAAATCCGTAGAGCCGTATCAAAATGTCCGAGGGCAGAAATTACCAAGCCTGAAACAATGGCTAGCAGCATAAAGCCCATAATTTTGAAGAAAGCACGGATATTAATTTGGATGCCAAATTTAAATAGGGCAATGGCGATCGCGGTTGCAGCTGCAATACCACTTACAGCTCCGAGAGCTGGCATAAATCCTTCTTGAAACTTAGCGGAAATAAATAAAACAACTTCAAACCCTTCCCGTAAAATCGCAACCAGAATCAGTCCAAAAATTCCTAATCCTGCTTTTTGTCCTTTACCTAAAACATTATGTAACGAGCCTTCGATTTCTCCCTTCAAGGCACGACTTTGTTTGGTCATCCAGATCAACATCCAAGTCAACATGGCGATCGCTGCAACGCTAAACACGCCCTCAAGCAACGGCTCGAATACTGCCGATAACTCTGGGTTACTAGTACCAACGCTCTGCATGAACCAATTGAATAAAATGCCAACGATCGCACTAATTACCAAACCCGTGCCAATCCCTGCAAATACCCATCGATTAAGATGCGATCGCTTAGCGCGTTTGAGATACGCCATGACGATGCCAATTACTAAGGCAGCTTCGACTCCTTCGCGCAGAGTAATGACAAAAGTTGGAAGAGTTAAACTGAAGTCCATAAAGTTTTTAAAAAGTTTTCAAATAAGAATCTATGCTGTTAAATCCTAGATATCCCTCTAGTTCCCCTTAATAAAGGGGATGATTTAATTCTTCCCACTTTTTAAGTTGGATTGAGGCAAATCTAAGATTTTGTATAAACTTTGGCGGCGGATTGTTCGTTGCCTTTAATCAACTCTGACATATCAGCAACGGACAGGACAGGTTGCTCTGGGGCGATCGCACTAGGATAAGCGGTCTTGAGTTTTTCTAAACTTGCCGTAAATTGTTTATGAGCATCTGGATGTTCCTTTTCCATAACTAGCGCAATATTCTTATACAACTGCTCTACATAAATAGTGAATCCGCGTGAATCTTGATATTCAATGATTTCTTTAATCTTGTTGTTGGCGATCGCCGCTCGATATTCTGTACCTGCCGTATCGAGGATGGTATTAATCACTTGCAGCGTAAACTTCGGCGATTGGCGTTGAGTTTCAGGAATTGCCGAGATTGCCATATCGATACTGGCGATCGCTTCATTATATTTCGCAGCAATCGTGGGATCGTTGGGCTTCGACTTAACCAACTGCTGTAAATCCATCAACACTTGCTTAAATTCTTTGACGTTACGCTCCTTGAGCTGACCTTCTACATCAGCGTAGATTTCTTCAACAGGATGTTCAATGTGAGGGAGCGCTTGATCGGGTTTCTGAAGATCGAGCAATTCTTTAGCCACAATCATGTGTCCTTTCATCAGACCTAACTTAGTTAAGTAGTCAACGTCTTTCGCTTCGCCTGTTAGCACAACAGTTTCTGTGCCAACCATATCTTTGATTTGGTCAAACTGTTCAGCAGTTACTACTTTTTTCGTAACTAAATCCTCAGCTTTGACATAGGGACGAGCCGCTTGAATTTTGTTAGATAAACCTGCTATTCCTAACTTTGCTTCAACTTTATCTAAATCCGATAAAATTGCTTCGTTAATATTAATTTTGGATTTACTATGACCAGCCATCATTGAGTCTTTTTGAGTCTCGGTTTTGGACTTAGAGCTAGACTCAGTAGTCGCAGGATTAGAGTTAGGAGGGTTTGAGACTTTTACCTCACTGGTACAGGCTGAGATAGCGATCGCGCCAACCAATGAGAGCGTGAATAGCATTAAAAATGCTTTGGTTTTGACTAGATTTTTAAAAGTCTTACTGATGAAAGAGATAATTGCGAGCATGAATATAAATCAAGAAAATATAAATGGGTAATGCAAGTAATTTGCAATAACTGATTTAAGCATATTGGAACGTAAACTTGCAAATAATTATCAATAAAAATTCAAGTATCTGCAAGGTTGATTTGGCAAGGGTTTTAATCCCCCTTGCTCTTAGTGACTAACTCGCAACTACATCAAACAATCCCATACAACCAGCTTCCGCGATTACATCTTGGTGCGGATGGAACATGTACTTACCTGTAAATCGATAGGTCAACTCCAAAATATGACGTTCGGCTGTTCCCATCGTAATTACATCCGTTTCTTCGCTAGGGGTCATGGTGCGTCCCGTGCGGTAAACCTGAAACATATTGGCATGGACGTGAAATGTAGCCACAGGGTCAAACTCAATCATATTAAGGACATATAAACGCAATAACTGATTTTGCTGCACTGCGATCGGCTGCTGCATATAGAAATGTGGTAATCCGTTAAAGGCATACATATCATTACGCCCATCGCCATCTATGTCGTATCCCGCCATGATTAACACCATCTCATCCGCAGGAGGTCTGGGAGTAGGTGGGTCAATAATAAACATCCCGTATAAACCTTTGCCAATGTGCCGCGCCACAGGTGCAACATGGCAATGATATAAATGCACACCGTAGGGCATTGCATCGAATTCATAAATAGTCGCGGCTCCATTGCGAATTGGATTGACTCCATCCATCGCCGAGGGATGTTCGCCATGAAAGTGCAGCGAGTGTGAATGTCCCCCTTGATTAGCAAAGGCAATCCTAATGCGATCGCCTTCATTGGCTCTCAACGTCGGGCCTGGCACGCGATCGTTTACATTCCAAGTAATGAAATCCGTAGAAGCATTTAACTTAACTGTTTTACTTTTTGCAGTTAGTTCAAACTCTCGCACCGTCCGTCCATTTTCTTGAGTAACTTTGCCATAGTCAAATTCTCGTAAAGCCGCGGTCGGATCGAGCCCACTAATTTTGATTCTGTCCTTCGATGCCTCACTAAGATTTATTGGCGGAATCACAATCTTTTTTGGAGTGTCGCTTGCTGATTTATTTGAAGCTATGGGACTACAAGCGATCGCGCCCCCAAGCAGTCCCAGTCCACCAATTCCCCACTCCAGTATTTTTCTACGCTGCCGATCCATTAACTCTACTTGCAAATAGTTCCTATTTATCTTAACGAATTTCTTGCAGCTTTGGATATGGCAGATCTATCGTTTATTTAGCTAGAAAGCAAGGATTTGCGATCGCAAATCCTTGCCTAAAGTTGAGACTTCAAGTCTTATAAATAGTCCTATAAATAGACTCTCTATCTCATTTAGATACTAAATAGAAGTCAAAAAAATGGGAATCCCATTGTAATATTTGACTGAATGAATAAATATTAAGCAATAGCACAACATTGCAAGCAGATATAAGCTTACGAATTTACCTAGAATCCTTGTCGTGTAATATAGCTTGCGATAATGGTTATTTACGCAAGCTAAGCATACTGATTAGATTTAGTAAGCTAAAAACATTTAACCCACAATATCAAAGTTTTATACGGTTAGGCTTTGATACTATGGGTTAATTTTTGATAGACAATTTAAGTTAGATACTCAAATAAATCTAATTAGCTGGGGGCGTTTTCTCTAAACTGGCTTGTCCAGGAGTAAGTTTATCGATAATCGCTTGAGTAGGTAGAGGCGACTTAAAGCCTCGTAACAACGAACTTTTTGCAGAAGTATCTTTCCATTCATCCAGATTTAGGCGGCGGACTACTGGCGGAGTTGGAGAATTGGGTTTAACAATAATTTCTTCGCCTGTTAATAAAGTAATCTCCTTTGACTGATTTGCTAGTTTTACAACTACAGTTCCTTCCCAAGAAAAAAATCTAATACCTTGATTAATATCCTTGGGGATTTCTACAAAGGCAGTTGTCCCACGAATTGCGGCTGTGGCATAGGATGTAGAAATTTCTGTTGGTACTTTTAGACCAGGATTAACCCAAGTAATCATTTTTCCTGATGTTAGGTTAAGACGATTATTGGGCTGAATCTGTAACTCGGCATCACCAGCAATCCGAAAGCCTACCCCATTGTTAAATTCAACTTGAGTCTTGCCTTTTCCTTGAGTGCGGATCGTGTCTGCCAAATACAGTCCCATACCAACTTTGGCATCAGTTTCCTTTTCCTTTGAGGTAGCTTTTTGCTTAGACTGAACGAATACAGGCTTTTCTTCGATTAATGATACCTTTGCGATCGCTTGTTCTTTTACTGCCGTAGGTGTAGAGCTAGTTACTGGAGACGGAGGCGCAGAATTTGGTTGTGATTCGCAGCCAAATATGAAGAGAGTAACAGCAACCATTAATAGAGAACTTTTCATTAGGGTATCTCAACGAAAGTCTGGACTGAAATTTAGATAAATGTTTGCATAGTCGTCCCCATCAATCAAGTGTATTTTATGCTTATATCTATTTCGATTTCGCCAGTGCCTTTGCAATACGAACAATTTTCCTCTCGTTGAATCTCTCCAGAACAGTCTCGCAGTTCAATGTAGCCTTTGCCTTCACAGTGATGACAAGGTTTCGATTTTTGTGGAAGAGATGATAGGCGATCGCCTTCTAATTTTTCTGACATATTTGATAAAAAGTAAAAGTGTAGGATTATCTAGGAATTACCTGAATTAGTCCAGTTTGGAAAGCTGCATCATAGGCGAGCGCAGGTAAGTTTTCGGTCACAGTAAAATATGGGTGTCAATTAGATAACTCATTCCCATTCTTGGAGTTCCTCTTCTGGCAGTGGCTCAAAGAAAGCCTCACCAAGTTTTCCTGTTAGTAAACTAGGGGTGCGAGGCTTTAAAGGTTCTTTTCCTAAACCTATTCTAAAGTAATGAATTAGATCATAAATTTCGGCAAGTTTATCTTCAGGTATATCTAGCAGTTCTTGAACAATCTTCTGAATCAACATAACTCAAACTCCTAATTCTGTTATGTACATCAAAATTTGCTGATTGAATCGAGTCGAGAAGCTAAGCTTTATCGAAAAACTAGCTATGAATGCCACTCGATTGATTGAACAATTGAGCTAACGAGTCGTTGCACACAATCTTTAACTGATGCATCAGGAATGGAAAGACTGCTGAATTGTTCTGATACTACATTAGATATCGCCTTCCAAGTTGTCCAGCAAACTACTTCATGAGCTTTTTCTAAAAGTACAGACTTATCAAAATCATGATTTTCGGTACGTTGTAGTACAGATTCAAGATAAATTTCAATTGCATCAACAGGATTTAATCTTCCATGCCCCAAGACCGATATAGGGGGCTCGGAACCTAGTATAAGCCATAATATCGGCTGACGATTCCTAAGCAAAGCTTCTTGCATTACTAAAACAAACTCTCGTGCTAATTGCTCTTTTTGAAATGAACTTCTTTTAATCCTTTTAGCTTCAATTACGACAAAGTTGCTTGGCGTTTGAATAATCCCATCAGGTTGAACAGCTAGACTATTTCGATGCAATTTTGCACTTGGAATGAGATAAAAATTTCCAGGTAAAAGAGTAAATTCTGCTTGTTCGATTTCTTCTCGCAGTTTTTTACGCGCTTCCATTGCACCTTGAGAAACCTCAACTACAGATCCTAAAAAAGATTGCCGAGGGAGAAAATCAAGAGCTTGAAGCACCTCAGCAGTAAGAACATTCTCAAATCCACGCCCTCCTTCCCGATAGTCTTTAATTGTATTACCGACCCACGATAATTCTTCTAAAAGCCTTCCTAAAACTCTAGGGTTGTTTGAAGCAAGATTCATAAAGATTGCACAAACATGAATTAATTAAAATTATTTTATTCTAAATCAACTAAACTCAATCTAGAGGTTTGCTCTTTCTTGCCTAGCGAAACTTCTAGCTTTTTCAAAAGCTCTACAGTTACCTCAGCAAAAGCTTTTGCGCCGCCAGAATTGGGATTTGCTAACGATGCGGGGACGAAATTATCTACAGCTTTCGCGATGTTTACATCATTGGGAATTTTGGTTTTAAAAATCTTGGCACTGCTAAAGTCCGCCGCTACTCGATCCATTACTTTTTGGTAATATCTGCTCAACGTAAAGCCAGCCGACATGCTGAATACAATACCTAAAAGTTGAATATTAACTGAGTTATCTTCTCGGTAGACTTCGCGCAATTTCTCGATGCGTCTTTCTAATAACTGAATACCGACTACAGACAAAGGCTCAGGTCTAGCGGGCATTAGGTAAAAGTCGCTAGCGACAATACTACTGCGTGTGATGAGGTTATATCCAGGGGCACAGTCGAGAATGATGTAATCGTAGCTTTTTAGAGCAGGAGCGAGAATACCTTTGATTAGAGTTTGCTCAAACTTGCTCCAAGTCTGCTGAAAGCTTTGCTTTTCTTCGTATAGTAGCGATCGGTTATATAGCATTTCCGAAACGAGAAACTCATCGTATAGATCGATATCCCCTACTAAAAGATCTAATCCCTGCACCTTGCAAACATGGGGAATTACGATATCTTTGATTTGATATACCTTTTCTTCGGGATCGTTAACTTGTACCCCATAACGTGCGATCGCCTGACTAACGAGATACCTTAGAGTACGATTTTCTTTACGACACTTAGCGAACTCGGCTGGTGAAATCATGCTTAGAGAAGCGCTGATCTGGGTATCTAAATCTACGACTAAGACCTTTTTACGATGGATTTTAGCCAAGCAGGTGGCAATATTTACAGTGAGGGTGGTTTTTCCTACTCCACCTTTCATATTGACCGTTGCTATCACTTTACCCATTGTTTAAATACCCAATAAATACCCAGTTAAATACCGACTAAACAAAATTCGATGAGTCTCTTTGAGGCGATTATCGTAAATCATTTTTTGTCAGTTAACAATACACCATTGAACTACTAAGTCATCTTTAATTATAAAAAGCAGATGAAATGCTGGAGATTGTCTTTTTTAATTGAGGTTTGGATTAACGACATGACCTCTTGTTGGATCGGGAATAAATAAGCCGAGGCGGAGCGATCGCAACATAGCTTCCCAGACTTCACGCATTTGTTCTTCGCCCTCTGTCCAGTAGTCAAAGGTAAACAGGACTTGGACATTACCACCAATACCTACCAAAATACGAGATGTGGCGGGTCTTTTCTCAGTAGCATCGATATATTGAATATCTGCCCAGACTAGTCTCATACCATCACGATTAGCGCTAGTAACTTTGCTTCTATGGGTAATTTCGCGATCGTCATCATCGAGGATTTGTTGAAGGGCTTTTTTGAGGGGAAATGTCGTCCAATCATTAGGGGGTAAGCGATTGAAGGACATTTCTAACGCGCCAGTATCATCAGTTGGTTCTAGATCGTGGAAGCTGACAGACTTTTCTTTAAATTTAACGATCCAGTCTTTGGGGAAATCAAATCTTACCGCACCGCGATCGGCGACAAATATCTTATATCCCTCTTCTGATTCCCAACCATGATCGCTGCGTAATGTTAAGTCCTTTTTTCGCATACTGCTATCCAGATTAAAAACTAATGTCATTATAAAACTCAATAAACGTAGGGAGTACGAAGTGTCTCCTTACATTTATTGAGGAGAGAAGGCTGGCAATATAAAAGCGATCGCAATGCCGCCAATCACTAGAGCTTCAAAAACGAATAGAACTATGCTAGCGGGCTTGAGATGAAATCCTCGAAACCAATGATTAGGAGTATCTTCTGCACGAATCTTCCAGTTGTAGATGGATAGTAGTAATGATATTCCGCCAACTTTTGCACTCATCAATAGATGCATTGCTATACCAATAATCATCAATAACCATGCGATTAAATGACCGATATACCATGCATGATTGAACTCTCCGCTTGGTAACCATTCCTCATTCATCATCCTGCCTGTAATGACAGCAAAGGTTCCAGATAGAAGGATTGTAGTATTAGTAATCCGCTGAATTGATATCCACCATATTGGTTTGCCAACGTCTTTGAGATGGCTTAGAGATTCTTTTTGGACGAGGCGACGATAGCCTAAATGAAAACAATACAGAGCGAAGATCGGTAAAAGTATTAAAAACACTAGCGCGATCGTGCCGTGAATACCCTGTGTATTGCGGATTTCAGGTAAGTTAAGCGTGCCAAATCGCTTGTCATATCGGTCATAGACCATAAAGCCAGTAATTAAGGAAGCAAATACAAGTAAAGCGATCGCATTATGCAATAGGCGGAGTAAAACAGGCTGATACGGTGTAGTTTGCGACATAAGCTTTTTGTTATGATTGCGAAAGAATTGTAATGATTAAATTCTTGAGGGGTAAAACAATGACAAAAATATTTATGTATTTTGCGATGTTTGTTGGTGCGATTCTAATTGCTTACTGGGTATCTAGTCATGCTAGCTACTTTTTTAATAATTTGCTTTACTTCATTAGATATAACTGGTTACCTGTATTAGGAGTTGTATTTGTAGGTGCAATCGCTTACAAAGTCGTTAAATCATGATGCAATATGACAGATGACATTGCTAAGCAAATTCTAGCTGCTTGCGATCGCTATACATTGGCAGGTCAGCGAGACTATGCAATTTTGCGTCTATTGTCAGAAAATTCGCTCAAGCGTCAACAGGTTGCAGCAATCGATATTAGCGATCTTGATGTTGAGGGGCGATCGCTAAAAATTGACCGCAGATATAAGCGACAAGGTCAGCTAAATCAGAAAGAAATTATTAGTCTCAGTCTAGACACAACCGACGCATTACAAGACTGGCTCAGTTTAATTCATATTCCCAGTGAATCTGGCAACATTCAAGCAGATGAATATGCGGCTCAAGTCCCCCTATTTATATCTCTGGATCGCGCTAGTTATGGGCATCGGCTAACTGGTACTGCCATATATGGCATTGTCAAGAGAGCCGCGATGAATGCTGGTATTGTGCAAGCGATCGCCCCCGAACAGTTGCGATTAAGCCAGAAAAGATATGCCTTAAATCAAGGATTAGAGACTCTAAATAAGACTTTGGTTGAGACTGGTGAGACTCAATCGAGAATGATGGTTGTATCTAAATTAGAATACGAGAATCAAAGTAGGACTCAAATAGAGAGTTATGAGACTCAGATAAGAGCAAACGCGATCGCCCCAATAGATTCCCAATTAGATGCCAACCTTCCCTATGCTCTTAGAGAATTTAGCCCAGATATCTTAACTGCGCTCCTTTCTGACAAACGAAGTCTCAATACAAGACGCGCTTACGAAAAGGACTTGCGATATTTTTTCCTTGCTGCCTATGGACAGAAGCCAACTGAGGCAGCGATCGCGCAGTTTTTGCAACTGAATCGATTTGAAGCGATCGCGATCGCATTGCGATACAAATCAGACTTAATCGCCAAAGGCTTAAAAGAATCCACCATTAACCGCCGCCTGTCTGCACTCAAATCATTAGTAAACTTCGCTGCCAAGTTAGGAAAATGCACTTGGAATCTTGATGATGTCCAAACTGAGACTGTCCAAACCTATCGCGATACGACTGGGATTAAGCCCGATGGAATCCGCACAATGTTGCTCAGCATTAATCGTGATACCACTAAAGGTAAGCGCGATTTTGCGATTTTGAGACTACTTTGGGACAACGCCCTGCGTCGTAATGAAGTGGTCAGCGCAAATATTAGTGATTTTGACTATGAAGGGCGATCGCTGCAAATTTTAGGTAAGGGACGAGGCTCTCAAAAGAGTCTCATTAGTCTTAGTATTGGAACGGCTAACGCAATTCAAGACTGGCTATCTCAAAATAAGACAAGAAATGGCGATCGACCACTATTCCATTCCCTCGATCCCGTTAATCACGGACATCGGCTAACTGGCACTGCTATTTATCAAATCGTCGATCGACTTGCCAAAGACTCAGGCATTTCCAAAAAAATGTCGCCCCACCGCATCCGACATTCTGCTATCACCGCCGCCCTTGATGCCACTAATGGCAACGTTCGCAAAGTTCAGAAGCTCTCGCGTCATAAGAAACTGGACACGCTCATGCTCTATGACGACAATCGCACTAATATGCAAGGCGAAGTATCAAGTTTGTTAGGTGATTTAATTTAGGAGAAAGCTAGAGCGATCGCTGATTGATATCAAAAAGTCTTTATTGGATTAAACTAGCAGTAACCCAATTCTTGGAATTTGTATGGCTTTCAGTAATTTTAAAAGTATTGGACAGACGGTTAAAGAATTACAAATAATTTATTCAGAAGCGAATTTTATTTTAGAGTCGGGTTTTCCTGTGTCTGATTACTTTCGGCAAGATCTGGAATATGTGATGCGGGAGGGGGTGGTAAATAATTCGGAGTTTGCGATTTGTGAGAACTTGATTTACCCTGTGCTGAAGGAGGTTTGGAAGTCCTATAGTAGTAAGTTTACATTGTGGAGTCATCAGTTATTAGCTTGCGATGAGGCTTTGTCTGGCTTTCCTGAGTATATTTTGGCAAGGCGATCGCCTCTTGGTAAAGTGGTTTTTGATCGGCCTTATTTATTGATTGTAGAGGCGAAGCAGGATAATTTTGATTGGGGATGGGGGCAATGTTTGGCGGAGATGGCGGCGGCTGATCGTTTGCATGGTGAGTCTGCTGTGACTATTTTTGGAGTTGTGTCTAATGGCATAACTTGGGAGTTTGGTATGTTGGAGGGGCGAAATTTTACCCACCATCCTGCAACCTATAGTATTTTTGAGTTGGATCGATTGTTTGCTGTGGTTAATTACATTTTTCTGCAATGTGAGATCCAATTGGCTGGTTATTTAGATATGGCGGCTTGACTGACAGAAGAAAATACAAAAAAACAAAGTATAGAGTATTTGTCGTCATGTAAAACCGACCTCTTAACTTTCAGCCTTCATTCTTCCGCCTTTAAATTTCTCCTCTATCTCACAAACTCAAAACATACCCATGACCAACAGAGAAACAGACCCCATCAGAGAAAATCGAATTGACTATGAAATAGTAGTTGATGCTTACGACGAATCAGAAAGAGCAATGGGTTGGTACTGCTATCTCCAAGACAAAATCACTTTCCCATTTCTTGCTAAATGGAAGAAAAAAACAAAAAAAACAGGCGCGATCGCTGAAAAAGAAGTTGAAGTATTAGACATGGCTTCAGCAGAAGATTGTGAAAGTAACATGTATGTTGAAGTAGCCTACATTGGCGAAGAAGATGACACCTTTACAGCAAAACTATCAGACATCGAAGCCATACACCCAGACCCAAACACCGAAGAAGCGCTAGCAGACTGGCAATATTGGATAGACATGAATTATGGATTTTAGACCTAGCAACTCAGTAGGGATCGCCGCCACATCAAGATTACTCTTATACTTAAATCTAGACTAGATTTAGTATTTCGGAGATAGTAATAAGTAATGTATGTCTTAATTGGTGGAGCAGGCATGATAGGGCTGGGGCTAGCTCAGCAGTTATTGCAACAAGGACATACAGTAGCCATTATTGATATCGATCCACTAGCCTGCCGCTTTGCGCGTGAAAAAGTTGGTGTAATGGCTTTTGAAGGAAGTGCTGTTAGTACGACTGTTTTATTGGAAGCAGGTATTAGAAAAGCAGACGCAGTAGTGGCAGCTCTAAAAAATGACGCTCTCAATTTAGCATTGATTACGCTATCTAGAAGCTATGGCATTTCTCATATTGTTGTGCGGATGGGCGATCGCGAGTTTTTGGAAGCCTACCGTCTGGCTCAAGCCAGTCACATTATCAATACAGTGGACTTAGCTGTAGCAACTATGGCAAATGCGATCGAATACCCTGAAGTTGAGTCAATGATGCATTTTGAGCAGGGACAGGTGGAAGTACTGAAGCTACCCGTTCCAAGCGGTTGCTATGTAGTAGGACGTGCCATTGCCCAGATTGCTCAAGATCCTCGATTTCCCACAGGATCGCTGATCATTGGATATCAATCACACGCATCAGCGAGTCTAGAAATTCCCAATGGCAATACTTTATTGGAAGCAGGTTCAACCATTTTGGTGGTGACACGTCCTGAGTCAGTCCATCAAATGATTGATTTCTTAGGCATTCAGGCTAGTCATCTTTCAAGTTTAGAAGTTTCTCATCCAAATCTTTGATGTAAGCCTGTACTAAATCTTCAGGGATAATGGACTTACGCAGTGCATCACTAGCTGCTCCTTTTTCAGCCAAAAGTAATTGTCGGCGAATCGCATCCAGTCCATTACTATCGCTGTTGAATTGACTTTCCCGATATTGATTGTAAAAATCTCGAAGCGTTCGTTCGGAATGAGCCACTTTAGCTTGATAAGATGCCCAAAGCTCTTCATAGACTGATTTTGGCAATATACCAGATTTTAATAAACTATCTAGCTCTTCTTGAGCGGCTTTAGCCACAATTAACTGAAGCTGTAACTTCCTAGCCTCTTGCATGGCATCAGAAGTACTAACGACATTAAGACGTTTGATCATCCAAGGTAGTGCTAATCCCTGAATTACTAGAGAAAACAAAACAGATCCGAATACTAGTTCGATGATCAGATCGCGTCCTGTGAGAGTTAGAGGAATGGCAACGGCTAACGCCATTGAAAGCGAACCTTTAATGTTTCCGAGAAATAAAATATGCTGCCATCGGATTGGAATCGGGCGATCGAATCGGCGCAGCCCTGCCAACAATACGTAAATTGAGATAACCCGTCCCAGCTGATAGGCAATGATGACGAATAAGATGGACGGTGAGATTTTCCAAAGTGAGATGGGATTAATTTCAATGCCGATCAGCAAGAAAATAAAAGTATTCACGCCAAAGCCCGCATATTCCCAAAAGCTCAGTAGGCTGATGCGATCGGAAGCAGACGCACTGCGATTCAGACCAAAGTTGCCAAAGACTAGCCCAGCAATAACTACTGCAACAGCACCCGACACACCGAGGAACTGTCCAAGCTGAAACGTGCCTAAGGCTAAGGCAACTGTGAGTAGCAGACTGCTCAAGGGATCGTTCAAACGTGTAAATATCGGTAAACACACATAGCCTAAAACTGCGCCTAAAAGCACGCCTCCCAAGGCTACGATCAGTACTTCCTTGATGCCATCTACTGCACTCAGCGAGCCTGTTGTATAGATAATTAAAATCAAATTAAAGGAAACTAGAGCTGCTGCATCATTAAATAAGGTTTCTCCTTCAACAATGGTGGATAAACGAGCAGGGACGCGGATCTCCTTAAAGACGGCAATCATTGAGACCGTATCGGTATTCGCCAGAATGATGCCAATCAACAAGGCGGGAATCCATTCCAGCCCCAATCCATACTTCACCAACGTGGCAATAATTGCCGAGGAGATGAGCGAACCTGGCCCTGCTAGTAAGGCGATCGGCTTAAAGGTGCTGCGGAGACGACTTATATCCGTATTGATCGCCGCTTCAAAAATGAGAATTGGCAGGAAAAGATTTAAAACTAAGATCGGGTCTAGCCCAACTCGACGGGAGAAAACCTCTGTGATCGGTAACCCAGCTAGGACTAAACCTGTAATGTAAGGAATTCGCAATCGCTGAGATACCAGTGCAACTACCGTTGCGATCATCAGGAGAATAATCAAAATAATAACTACTTCAGGGATAGTGTCTGCTGTTTGACCGCTTACAGCAGGATTACTATCTAACGGCTTTTGTAGTGCGACTAGCCACTTAATTCCTGATTCTTCCATAAATCTCTTTCTTTCAGAGTTGTGAAATCGAATCCTAATATCTTCATACCTTTTGGGAATATTGACTACTTACCCCCCTTTTATAGTGGCTTTCATTTTGCCGTAGGCAAAACGCTATATATACTTTGGGGAGACGGCGATCGCACTAACGGTAAAATAGCTATAGCTAAAATTGTCATGTAGGCAGTTGCCCCCTGAAAAAAGTTATGCCCGTACCCGTCGAACAGTTACTTACCTCCGAAATCCTCAAACCAGCCCGTTATTTAGGTAACGAGTTTGGGGCAGTGCGAAAACCTTGGGACAATGCGATCGTGCGCTGGTCGCTGACTTATCCCGAAATCTATGAGGTGGGTGCGTCAAACTTGGGGCATATCATCCTTTACAGCATTATTAATTCCAAAGAAGGACAACTCTGCGATCGCGCCTATTTACCCGCACCTGATTTATCAGCAAAACTGCGTGAAACCAAAACAGATTTGTTTGCGGTGGAGTCAAAGCGATCGCTACGGGAATTTGACATTTTAGGCTTTAGTCTTAGCTATGAGCTAGGCGCAACCAATGTTTTAGAAATGTTGGATCTGGCAAATATTCCGATGACATGGCGAGAAAGGAGTGAATTGAGTATTGAAGAATGTCCTTTAATTTTTGCAGGGGGACAGACTGCTACTTCTAACCCTGAGCCTTATGCCGACTTCTTTGATTTCTTTGCTCTCGGTGATGGAGAAGAATTATTGCCTGAAATTGGTGAAGTTCTTAAAGATTCCAAATTAGCAGGTAAAAATCGCCGTGAAACCCTTTTAGCACTTGCTAATGAAGTCGATGGCGTATATGTGCCTGAATTTTATGATATGGATATCAAGACTGGCGCGATCGCACCCAATCGCAATGATGTCTCACCTCGCGCCCTGCGTCGGGTCGCCACACCGATGCCAGAGCATAGTATTGGGCTAGTTCCCTTAGTGGAAACCGTTCACGATCGCCTAACCATCGAAATTAGGCGCGGATGCACTCGCGGTTGTCGTTTCTGCCAACCTGGGATGCTCACCCGCCCCGCCCGTGATGTCGATCCTGAGAAGGTTGTCGATACGATTGAGAAAGCGCTGCGGGAAACAGGCTACAACGAGTTCTCTTTACTTTCTCTCTCTTGTTCCGATTATCTAGCGCTGCCATCGGTGGGCGTACAGATTAAAAATCGCTTTAAAGATGAGCATATAACTCTCTCATTGCCTAGCCAAAGAGTCGATCGCTTTGATGAGAACATTGCCCATATGTTACGCAGTGGTGATGGTCGTCAACAACAGGGGCTAACCTTTGCGCCCGAAGCTGGTACACAGCGTTTGCGCGATGTGATTAATAAAGGCTTGACCGATGAAGAGTTATTGCAAGGTATTAAAACTGCCTATACCGAAGGTTGGGATAAGGTAAAGCTGTACTTCATGATTGGCTTGCCGACGGAAACCGATGAAGATGTAATTGGGATTGTCGATACGGTGGCTTGGTTGCAGAATGAATGTTCTGAAAAAGGGCGGAGGAAATTATCGGTTAATATCACCATTTCTAATTTTACGCCCAAGCCCCACACTCCTTTCCAGTGGCACACTGTTTCTAGCGGCGACTTTGTGCAGAAGCAGAAACTATTGCGCCAAGAGTTTCGCCGCTTGAGTGGAGTGAAGGTCAACTACACCGATATTCGCATCAGTGCGATGGAAGATTTTGTCGGACGTGGCGATCGCCGTTTGGGTAAAGTCGTGTATCGGGCATGGCAACTGGGTGCAGGTATGGACTCATGGTTTGAGAATACTGAGAAAGCTTTTGGAGCATGGACTCAAGCGATCGCGGAAGCCGATCTGGTATGGGATGCACCATCGCTAAAAATGCAAGACGATTTACCTTGGGATCACATTGATACGGGCATCGATAAACAATGGTTGATCGAAGACTGGGAAAGGGCGATCGCAGCTAAAATTATTCCTGATTGCTCCTTTGGTGGTTGCTCGGAATGTGGTGTTTGTGGCCCCGAATTTGGACATAATGTCGTTATACCACCACCAGAAATCCCTGCTATTTCCTTAGAGAAGCCAATCGTTCCTCCGAGAGTACAGCGCATTCGGTTGAAGTTTGGCAAACTGGGCGATATGAGCCTGATTTCCCATCTAGATTTACATCGTTTCTTCCAGCGGGCTGCTCGACGTGCGGCTCTACCTGTGGCTCATACAGAGGGGTTTAATCCATTGCCCCGCATTTCCATTGCCAAAGCATTGCCTCTTGGTCAAACCAGCAGTGCTGAGTTTGTCGATTTCGAGCTGACTGCAACTATTCCCATTGAGGAATTTCAACAACGCTTTAAAGCGGAACTAGATGCTGATTTACCGATTTATGCGATCGAAGAAGTGGAAGTACATTCGCCATCTTTAGATTCAATTCTCGAAGTTGCCGAATATACTCTCACCTGTGCATTTATCACTCCCAAAGAGCGTAACGCTGCCGACATCATGGATCTACTCGAAGGTGCGGGTTACTGTGTACTCGCGGCAACTTCCATCCAAATGCCAAAAGTCTCAAAATCGGGTCGCAATCAAATGTTGGAATTGCGCGATCGCATTTTTGCAATTAATGTCCTTAACCCCGATCCTGAGTTTCCAAAAATCCATTTCATGGGCAGTTGCAAGCCAGACAGCAACCTCAAACCTGAGTATGTGGTGTACATGATGAATAAGTATTTAGCTGAAGAAGACGAAATCAAACTAGTCAAGGTTCATCGCGAATCGATGCGTTAATTAACTTTTTGTTTTTTTGGATGCGAAATACTCAATACGCAATTACTATAATTTTTAGAAACTTATGAGGTAGAGATGTTTGCATTTCCCGTGCATTTAGCTATGCATATCCCTGATGGCTATCTCAGCTTGCCAGTAAGCTTAGTCACAGGAGCCGTTGTGATCGCCTTAATTGCACTTTCGCTCAATCGAGTACAGTCAGAATATAAGGAACGTACCGTTCCTTTAATGGGAGTTTGTGCTGCCTTTATTTTTGCTGCCCAAATGGTTAACTTTCCGATTTTAGGTGGTACATCTGGACATTTACTCGGTGGGACGCTGGCAGGCATTTTGCTGGGGCCTTGGGCTGGCTCCTTGGTAATGTCAGTAGTCTTTATCGTGCAATCTGTAATGTTTCAAGATGGTGGACTTACAGCATTGGGGGCAAACATCACGATCATGGGCTTAATTGGAACCTTTGGGGGATATTACCTTTATCGGTTAATCCGAGCTTTAGTTGGTCAAAATACTTGGCTGGGAATGAGCGTTGGTACGGCGATCGCTTCATGGACTAGTGTAGTTGTAGCGGCAATGGTTTGCGCCGTACTGTTAGCTCTATCAGATACAATTCCTCTAACTTTAGGACTGGCAGCAATGTTGTCATGGCATTTCATGATTGGTATTGGCGAAGCATTCATTACCCTAGCTATAACCAGTTTTCTCTGGCGCACTCGCCCCGATCTAATTTACGATTCTCCAAAAGCGTCGATCCGTCAAGATGATTAATAGAAGTGGTATGAATAAGAATCGCATTGTTATATATTCAGGATTAGCTTTAGCTTTAAGTATTGCGGCATTTCTATCTCCCTTTGCCAGCAAAGCCCCTGATGGATTAGATCGTGTTTCCCAAGATTTGAAATTTGAAGAAAAAGCTGCTTCCGAACCACCAACCAAACAACTTCCATTTTCACGGATTTTTGAAGAATATTCGATCAAAGGTGTTTCCGATCCAAAAGTTTCGACTGCGCTAGCAGGTGCTACGGGAACATTAGTTGTTTTTGGTCTGGCATGGGGAATCGGCAAACTAACAGTACGAAAATCATCTCCAAAAGAATAAATCAGAAGAGGGAAAAGTAAGCTCCTTCTCTAAATATTAGAACTATGTTGTTTCATATTCCAATAATTGAAGTCTGCGATCGCTTATCACAAAACGATCGCTTAAATCTATGGAATCGCCTCACCATTCATACGCGCTTGCTTTGCATCTTCATGCTAGTATTCGCGATCGCGCTAACGCCAGTTGGGAGATGGTGGACATGGGCACTATATGGGATTGTTAGTTTACCAATTTTCTATTGGAGTAAGGTTAGTTTAGGAACACTCGCTAGACGGATGGCGATCGAGTCAGCATTTATTAGCGTCATCTTGTTAGGAACTCTATTTCGTGGCGGCGGGGAAGTTCTTTGGCAGTGGGGAATATTCCAGATTACTAGCAATGGTTTGGTCGTATTGGGTAGCGTGAGCATTAAAGCATTTCTTTCTTTACTTCTACTGAATATTCTGACGCTGAGTACTTCTATTCCGTTATTATTACAAGCTCTAGTTACTCTTAAAATGCCACCACTTTTAGTGAGCATCCTTGCTTCAATGTATCGTTATATTGGTGTACTAACCAATGAGTTTAATGCGATGCGCCGTGCGGCAACTGCTCGTAATTTTGCAGCTCGCAATCTTTACGATCGCCAAAGACCAGATCGAGTGTGGCAAAGGCAAGTGCTGGGCAATATGTTGGGTGTTTTATTTATCCGTACTTACGATCGCGGCGATCGCATTTATCAGGCAATGCTGTCACGAGGCTATCAGGGTATTCCTATGATTATTGAAGTAGAAACTGGCGGATGGCGCGATCGCCTTGCAATTGGGTGCATTATGATCGTAATTTTAATCGGTCAAATCCTTGTTATGTAGTGCGTCTAGCGCACTACAGCAGTTTTCGAGCGAAAGAACCACAATAAAATTTTTAAAAGCGTTGCGAAGCAACGCTTTTAAAAATTTTATTGGTTCTGATTTGAGCGTAAAGCACTGTAAGTAAAACTATATATGCACCATAATCCCATCTCTATCGAGAACCTCAGTTATATCTATCCTGATGGCAATCAGGCTTTAAAAGAGCTGAACCTCCAGATAGCCGCAACCGAAAAAGTAGCGATCGTCGGTGCGAATGGCTCGGGCAAATCGACTTTGCTACTGCATCTTAATGGCATTCTCATGCCACAGCAGGGTGAAATTGTCATTGGAGAAATGCTAATAGTTCCAAAGAATTTGCTGGCAATTAGGAATTTTGTCGGTGTAGTTTTTCAGAATCCAGACGATCAGCTTTTCATGCCAACGGTTTGGGAAGATGTTGCCTTTGGACCGATGAATCAAGGAGTGCGAGGAAAAGATATCGAAATAAGAGTAGCCGAAGCCCTAGTAGCAGTTGGCTTAGACGTAGATAAGTATAGACATCGCCAGTCCCAAAATCTCTCTGGCGGCGAAAAAAAACGAGTGGCGATCGCTGGAGTATTGGCGATGCAACCGCAGGTTTTAGTATTTGATGAGCCATCAGCCCAACTCGATCCACGATCGCGCCGTCAATTGATCCAACTTTTACGAACTCTACCTGAAACTCAATTAATCGCCACTCACGATCTAGACTTGGTATTAGAGCTATGCGATCGCACGGTTGTATTAAGTGAAGGAGAAATTGTCTATGACGGTAAAACCGAGCAGGTATTAAGCGATCGCGAATTTTTGTTAGCACATTCTCTAGAGATGCCCTTAAGTCGTAGTTACCCCAGACAGGGTTAGCGCTTTACGCCGACCCGATCGCTCCAATTTTGTAGTGAATAACGTGAAAAAACATATTTTATTTATCTTGCCTTACCTCAATCAAGGTGGCACCGAAAAACAAGCTCTAAGCTTGATCGAAGGATTGCGCGATCGCTATAAAATTTCGCTGTTAGCCCCCGATGGTAAAGGCGCACCTCAATTTAGAGCATTGCCGATTTTGCAACGAGAATATACAAAATGGGAGATTAATTTTTTTAAGGGTTTACCAGAATTAATTGCAGGAATTAAAGAAATTCAAAAAGAACAGGCAATCGATCTAGTCCACGTTCATGGGGCGCATGAATTGATGTTACCTGTTCGGTGGACGGTAGGTAAAGTTCCGATTGTCTTTACGGTGCATGGTTATCATGGAACTGGTACAAAATTTAGCTATCAAACATCATGCTGGTTTAGTAATTGGTTTGCCGATCGCGTAATTAGCGTTTGTGAAGCAGAATATAATCTTTTGCGTGAATATGGGCTAAAAGAGAGAAAACTCCATTTAATTTATAACGGCGTTAAAGAACCAATTCTCGATGCTGATAAATCCTTAGAACTAGCCCAAAAATTCCATCTCGATCCTTCTAGCCAAATTATTCTTGGTACAGCCGCTCGCCTTGATGAAGCCAAAGGACTAACTTATTTACTCCAAGCTTTTGCAAAGTTACAAGGTGAGAATTTGCGTTTAGTAATTGCTGGTAATGGGGACTTAGAAGCGTCTCTCAAGCAAGAAGCTCAAGATCTAGGCATAGGCGATCGCGTTATTTTTACTGGCTATCTTGAAGGCTTGCCCAACTTGATGCAGTTATTTGATATTTTCGTACTCCCTTCTCTCCAAGAAGCTTGTAGCCTTGCCTGTGCGGAAGCGATGTCTCAAGCAAAGCCCGTAGTCGGTACTTGTGTGGGTGGTATTGCGGAACAGGTCAGCGATCGCCAAACAGGTTATATCGTTATGCCCCGCGACCCTGAGAGTTTAGCCGCAAAGCTTACTGAACTCATTAACGATCGAGACTTACGCGATCGCTTTGCCAAGAATGGTTACAGCCGCTATCGTCAGCTTTTCTCTAGCGAAATCATGCTCGAAAAGACTGCTGAAATATACGATTTATATCTATCTGCATAAAACCCAAAAATGCAGGGCAACACAACACAATGTACTATCTCTCGTTTTCGGGATTTACTTGCATCGTTGTAATACCCCTAACTTTTAAGCTCTGATTGCCTTACTATACTTTATGGCAATTCACCTTCACCACGATCAAGCACATACCTCCCCAGCATATTAGATGAGTAATTCTTTAACGAAACAAGAAAGCGAGAGAAAACGGGTTTTATTTATCAGTAATGGTCATGGCGAAGATTTGAATGCTTGCGAGGTCTTAAAAGCTTTGCGAAGTAAGTATCCTGATGTAGACACGATCGCTTTTCCGCTTGTTGGGGAGGGAAATGCCTATCGTCGAGCAGGTGTAGAGATCGCCACTCCTACCAAGGCTTTGCCATCGGGGGGGTTTGCTTACATGAGTTTGCGGAAGCAGATTGAAGATTTTCAATCTGGGTTATTGAGTCTAACTTGGCAACAAATCAAAGCAGTACGTGAATGTAGTAAAACCTGCAATTTTGTCTTTGCAACTGGTGATGTTCTTCCAGCTATCTTTGCTTATTTGACAGGCTTGCCCTATTCCATATTTTTGGTATCTTCATCAGGGTTTTACGAGAATCGCTACATACCTAATTTGCTGCAAGCTTCGATCATGCGATCGCCGCGATGTCGACAGATTTTGACCCGTGATGCCTATAGTGCTGAACTGATTGAGCGAAGAGGTTATCAAAATACCAGTTTTGTAGGCTATCCAATTATGGATGTACTGGAACCAACGGGCAAAGACCTATGCTTAATTCCTCACGTACCGACGATCGCTTTACTTGCGGGTAGCCGCTTACCTGAAGCCGCCGAAAATTTGTTGTTGCAATTACGGTTATGTGTGGAAATAGCCAAATCTTTTGCTCCAGATCCCGTTCAATTTCGCG
Source organism: Pseudanabaena frigida (assembly GCA_003242085.1). GTDB lineage: Bacteria > Cyanobacteriota > Cyanobacteriia > Pseudanabaenales > Pseudanabaenaceae > Pseudanabaena > Pseudanabaena frigida. The sequence goes on from QBML01000020.1 coordinate 46,745, forward strand.
CTGCGCTCGTACCCAGTCTGATGCCTAAATTAGCAGAAATCGCCGACCAAGCAGGTTGGCAATATGCCGATGCGAAGCTTTATCATCAGGATTTAGATATTGGTGTTCTCTGCTTCAGTGATGCTTTTCCTGATATTTTACAGCAATGTAATTTGGCGCTTGGTATGGCGGGAACTGCTGTCGAGCAGGCAGTAGGACTTGGAAAACCTGTTGTCCAGATTATGGGAAATGGCCCCCAATTCTCTTATCGTTTTGCCGAAGCACAGGAACGATTACTTGGCTTATCGGTGCAAACAATTGGCAAAGGGGCAGCAACACCTGAAATCCTAGTCGAAGCTGCTCAATGTGTTAAACGTACTTTAGGCGATCGCGATTATTTAGAACGTTGCAAACAGAATGGATTAGAAAGAGTTGGTGCAAAAGGCGGATCGATGGGATTGGCTGAAGCGATCGCCAAGCAAATTTCAATAATTTCAAAACGTGACCAGTAGCAGCAGCTATAGCAATAACAAAGGCGGCGCAAAGCGCCGCCTTTGTTTATTCGGGTTGTAATTACCTTGTCTATAAGGCAAGGTAATTACAACCTCAGTAAATTCACCAAGTTTGCTATCAATTTCTAACGTTCCCTGATGCTACTTAGCGATGATGTCATAGACAAGAGAAAGCCCTAATCCCGTTCCTGAACCTGGGGGCTTGGTTGTAAAGAAGGGATCTAAAATTTTAGAGCGGATCTCAGGATCGATACCGCAGCTGTTATCACGAATACGAATTTCAACTTGTTCTGCAACTAGCTGCGTTGAAAGCGTAAATGTAGGGATATATTTTGCACTTCCATGAAAAGTATCTTTATCAAGCTCAGACTTTTTAAAATAAATCGCATCACAGGCATTGTCAATTAAGTTAATGAAAGCCCGAATTGTTGAAGGTTGGCTGTTTCGAGATCTTTGTTCAGTTGAGATAATTCTTGCAAAAGTCGGCTGATTGACTCTTCAGCTTGTTTTCGCTTGGTAATGTCCATTGCCACACCAATGATGCAAGTGCCGTCCGCATTTTGAACTACTTTCCCATTTACTGCTACCTAATGCACTCCGTCATTTAAGCGGTTAATTCGATATTCAATTTTATAAGGCGATTTTGTAGAAAAACTATGGGCAAGAGCATTAAATACTCGTTCTTGATCTGTTGAAGAAGATTTACGTAAATAATCACTAAAAATAGCGATTTAGATTCGATCTACGTTGGCTCTGATGTCTACGCAGTTTTTTGCTTAATAGGAATCTGGATGACAAACTCGGTACCTTGATTTAAATTAGAGAAACATTCTAGCTTACCGCCATGTTTTTCAACGATTATTTGATAACTGATAGACATCCCTAAACCCGTTCCCTTACCAACTGGTTTAGTCGTAAAAAATGGATCGAAAATCCGTTTTTTGATATCCTCAGGAATACCGATACCATTGTCAGCGATCGCAATTTGAATCCAATCAGAACCAATTATAGAAGTTCTAATATCAATACGTTTGGGATTGTCTTTAACATTCTTTAAATCCCTTTTTTCATCTGCCTCGTTTAAAGCATCAATAGCATTGGATAAAATATTCATAAAAACTTGATTTAGTTGTCCGGGATAGCAATCAACCAGTGGCAAAGTATCATAATTTTTTACTACCGTAATCTCTGGATAATTTGAACTTGCTTTGAGGCGGTGTTGCAAGATCATAAGAGTACTATTAATACCACTATGAATATCAGTTGATTTAAATTCAGCTTCATCCATACGTGAAAAATTACGAAGTGATAGCACGATTTCACGGATACGAGCCGATCCTACTTGCATGGAATTAAGCAGATTAAGTATATCTTTTTGTAAAAAAATTAGATCGATGGTATCTGCTCGATCATCGATTTCTTCGTTCGGAATGGGATAATGCTTCTGGTAGAGATGGATAAAGCTTAGCAAGTCCTCTACATAGTTTTTTGCATGATTAACGTTACCGTGAATAAAATTAATCGGATTGTTAATCTCATGGGCAATCCCTGCAACCATCTGCCCTAGACTAGACATTTTTTCCTGCTGCACCATTTTTAATTGCGTTTGTTGAAGTTCTTGGAGCGCAGTTTGCAGTTCTTCAGTTAGTTTTTCAGCTTGCTCTCGGGCTTCGTCAACAGCAACTATCTGTGGAAAAATTGTCCAGCAAGCGATCGCAATTCCTATAAATGAAAGAAATAAAATCAACACCACCAACAAACTAGCATGAATTGTTGCTGGTATTTTGGCAACTAAACCGCTACTCGACCAACTAATTATTGTCGTTCCACAAATAAATAAAACTAGTACAAATACCTGAATTGCAATAAAATCTTGCAGATTTTGCTTTTCTCTTTGCTGCTCTCGAATAAAGTATCGATCGATCCACCATTGAGGTTGGAGCGGAAGCCATGTAGATCTCTGAATAAATCGATCCCCAATCAAAATAGCGATCGGTAGTAATAATCCCAGCATTAAATCTTGTATCCCCCAAGCAAATCCCCCAACGATGAGAACTATCACCTCCATTACACACAATCCTAAAGATAATCTAGGAAATAGTATCTCTGGACGATCGCGCTGTTGCCACAAACCCCAATGGAGGATAATGAAACATACCAACCATCCAACCCCAGTTATCATCACAATCCGAGACACATTTCCCAATATGAGCCAGACTAGACTCAAGATTAAAGTCAAAATCAAACCTGGTGTAAAGACTCCTTGACGAGATGTAATCCCAAATACAGGAGATAGATGTCCATCTTGAGACAATTGATAGAGTATTCTCGGACAAATCGCAACAGCAGTAGCACAAGACAACAGGCTACTAGAAACTACTAAAAATGTTACTAAAAATGATGCTGATTGCCCCCAAAATGCTTTAGCAGCCGCAAACAAACTCAAAAAGGTGTTGTCACCCAAACCCAGTTCGGTTGCTAGATGCAATAGTACCCATGAGCCACCAATGTAAACTACTGGAATTAAAATTGCCGCTACTAATAAGCTTTGTAGAGTCCCAAACGGACGTTTACTATCAGACACAAAGACAGATGCAGTTTCACAGGCATAGAAAGCGTAGGTTCCGTTTAAATACCATTTTGCCCATCCTAAAAAAGAAAATGCTGTGCCATCATTTGGCAATAAATCGATAGTAGGTGATGAAGTAATTACTGAATAACTGCCTTGTAGACAGAACGTAAGTAGAAATCCTACAGCAGGCAAGAGAAAGATGAGGTGAAGAGTTCCAAGTGTATGACTTCCACTAAAGGCAACAATGAAAGCTAAAACCGTAAATCCAATCCGTAAAACAGTTTCAGGTAAGTTAATACCGATTGGATCGAAAATAGCTTTAATCAGGTCAGTTAGAATAATTGCATTAACTGGTAAAACGGCAACCCAGCTAACAAAGTATCCAACTGCTGCGTAACTTGTCAGTTTTGGATAGTTTTTCAGCAGCTGCGTAACATAGTTAGGAGTTCCACCAGATACATCTGGGTAAATCCGCCCCAATTGCCTGACTTGTAAATTAATCAAAACTCCAACAATTGCTCCAGTTATCCATACCCAGATAGACTGAGAGCCTAACTCGGCTTGAGTAGCAGGAGCAACACCCATCCATAACAGCAATCCTGTTAGACCAAACCCCCATGTTTCTATAAGGCTCAGATTGCGAACTAACTTGGTTGAGTTGGATGAGTTAGAAGGCTCAAGTATCTTGTAACTAGCGGTTGAGTCCTGAAGCATTGTTAAGAATTCTCATTGAGAGTCTGATTAAGAAATAGAGCTAAAAATTAAATTTTTATAAAAAAGCGTCAGCAAATCATTGAAAAATAGTCTCAAGATTTTTTGAGGTTAATACTCAAAAAATTTCAATGTAAAGCCTATATTTAAGACTATCTAATAGCTATTAATAGGCTGTATTTAATGCTACCCCTAGAAATATTTAGCCTATTGAGGGAATTCTCCTACAAGTTCCGACGGCCTCTGCAAAAATCGATCTGTTTGTGGTTATATGCTGATAAGACAGTTAAATAAAAATCCCAATCACTCTACAGGTTTGGGTTATAGTTTTTTAATTACTCCCAGCTACTTATAATATTTCACTAAATAGATTAAGGTAGGTTTCAAATTTCAAATTTTGAAAAATATTCAAGCTGAAATTTTTAGGGTGGCGATCGCAAAGCCAGGATGCGCAGAGCTAAGCAACACTCATCCTAGCTTTAAAATCATGCCATCTTTGGAAATACCGTTTTTAGAAAATTTATGAATTCGGTAATTCTGTTAATTACTCTAAATTTATATAATTTTGATTCAATTAGTGATGTTAACAACTAATATTTTCAGCAACATAAACAAGAAATTATATGGGACAGTATTTGTTATAGCTTTAGTATTAACGATTTTAGTTAATGCTTGCTCGCAGTCACAGGAGTTAAAAACTTTACGGGTGGGTATAAATAATTGGCCTGGCTACACGATCGCGCTGTATGCTAATGAAGCTAAGCTCTTTGAGAAAAGAGGAATTAAAGTTGAATTGATTCGTTTTAACAATCAGCAAGATAGTATCCGAGCAACAATCAGAGGCTCACAAGATATGAGCTTTGTTCCACTTTGGGAAGTAATGCAAGTCGATCCAAGCAATGACAAACCTGTAATTGTTCTCGTAACCGATATCTCGGCAGGTTCAGATGGAATTGTTGCGCGTAAGGGGATTGAGTCGATTAGGGATCTAAAAGGCAAAAAAGTCGGTCTTAAACTCGGTACAGTAACCCATCTAATTTTATTGGAAGCCCTCAAGCATAATCAAATAAAACCAACTGACATAGAAATTTATGATATTTCTAACGAAAGAGGAGCAGAATTGTTGAAGTTGGGAAGTCTTGATGCAGCAGTGTTATGGGAACCATCCCTCAGTCAAACTGCTCAAGAGATTGGGGGAAAAGTTATTTTTACTACAAAAGATGTCGACAGTTTAGTGATCGATAGTTTGGTAATAAGTGCTAATTCTTTACAGTCTAATAAAGATGAAATAACTAAATTTATCTTGGCTTGGTTTGACGCTATTCATGCAGTAGAAACCACTCCAGAAAAAGTGTTTGAATCTATTAGCAAACAAATTAAACAACCTGTGGAAACAGTTGCTAGGGATTATAGAGGGCTTAAGAAAGGAGATATTCCCATGAATCAGAGAATGTTCGCTCTAAAAGGACGTTTACTCAATGCAATTCAAGAATCTGCAAATTTGTTGCGTGAAGATTTGCGCCATGGGAGAGTAATTAGAGAAGATATTGAAATTAATTCAGAACCATTGCTAACCGCAATTAAAAATTGGAAACCATGAAGAATAGTTTATCCAAACAACTTTTGGGTGGTTTCGGTATATCACTAGTAGTAGTTGGGGTTTCAACTCTTTGGCTCAACTATCGTCTGCTACAAAATAATTTGCAAGAGCAAGTACGCAACCGCGCCCAATCGATCGCGCGAAGTCTGGAGTTTGCAACTGAGGGATTAATTGAATATGGCAACGTTGGCATTTTGCAACGTATGGTACAAAACTACGCTACTTTACCCACAGTCATAGAGATTGCGATCGTTGCTCCAGACGGCAAAACTATTGTTAATCAAAATTTAGATGATAATGTCAGCTATGCAGCCTTACATCCCGAACTAATTCCTTATTTAGAAAAAGCTTCAACAAGTGGATTAGAAATTACTGTAGAAACAAAGATTAACAGTAAAGTTGCAATTGTTCAAATTTTACCTTTTAGTAGTAAGTTATTTGAAAAATCTGGTCAAAGATATTCTAATAAGCGTGGTTTAGCAATTACAGCAATTGATTTACAGCAGGTTCAGCAAGAAGCGTGGAGAACTTTTGTAACTTCAACGATTACGATGATTGCTGGCACTTTAGCGATTTTATTTTTGATGGTATCTCTTATTCAGATATATGTTCTGCAACCATTAAAAAAATTAAATGCAGCAATTAAATCCAGCGAAACTACAGGAAATGTAGTCTTACCACAATCTTTACCATCTAATGAAATTAGCTATTTAGCAAATACACTAGTTATAGCGATTTCTCAACTACAAGAGATAGAGTACTCTAAGAATGAAGAATTACGTAAGATAAATACTAAACTTGAGGAATTAAGTGAATCCTTAGAATTGAAAGTAATTGCTAGAACTGCCGAACTGACTGCTACAAATATTGAACTACAGCAAGCAAAAGAAATAGCTCAAGAAGCAAGTAAGACAAAAAGCTCTTTTTTAGCAAATATGAGTCATGAATTAAGAACTCCACTAAACGCAATCTTGGGTTTCACGCAATTAATAATTGAAGAGAGAAATGTTTCATCTGAAGTAGAAGAACAACTACGTATAGTCAATCGGAGTGGCGAACATTTACTCGATCTGATTAATAGTATTTTAGCAATATCTAAAATTGAGTCAGGCAAACAGACATTGAATGTAAATAGCTTTAGTCTTGATAATTTACTGAGTAGTGTCAGAGAAATTATCGAATTTAAGTCGAAAGAGAGGGATCTATATCTTGAAATCGAGAATCTTGCAAATATACAATGCCTAATTAGAGCAGATGAATTGAAGTTACGACAAGTTTTAATTAATTTACTTAATAATGCGATTAAGTTCACCTCAGTAGGTGGGGTAATACTGCGAGTATCAAGTATGTATAATAATGCTGAGCAAGGTAGTAATAGCTGCGATAAGAGTGTTTACATATATTTTGAGGTTGAAGATACAGGAGTAGGAATTCCCCAAGAAGATTTAGGAAATATATTTGAAGCTTTCTTTCAGTCTGAATCTGGAAAGCAATTACATGAAGGTACTGGACTAGGATTAGCAATTAGCAAGCAATTCGTTAGATTAATGGGTGGAAATATATCAGTATCAAGCATTCTAGACAAAGGCTCAATCTTCCAATTCTATATCTTAGCGCAATTGGTTGATGATGAGTTTATAGATTTCCCTACTTCAATAACCGTAGATAATCTAGGCGACAAAATAATTGATAGTACAACATTAAATAATTTGCCGTCATTTTAGAAGTTACAAATCCTTCTAGCTCAAGATGATTTTGTTGACCAGAAAATTACTCTGAATATGCTAAAACAATTTAGACTGGAGGCACTCAAAAAAGTTTTGCAGCAGGACAGCATATATATTACTGGTAGCTTCAATTCGTAAGCGATCGCCAAAAACTGTAATCTGTAATACCTTTGCTCAGTAAGCGATCGCCTTAAATACAGTAGCAAAAAGACAATTAAAAGCTTAAATCTAGGAAATATTTGCACTTTCCAGATTGACGTTAATTGACGACAAAACATAAAAATCATAACTGCATTAATCCATGGGACTAATAATCGATAGAATTACTTCTGTAGTTTCCATTAAACATCTTTGGACTGCCGCAATAGTTGGGATATTAGCTGGCGCTTGCAATAGCACTCCAACACCTTCAGCATCTAATACTACAGCTTCACCAACAACTTCTACCGCAGATACATCGAAAGAATTTAAGGCGGCGATGATTTTAGTTGGTCCCAAAAATGATTCAGGTTGGAACCAAGCGCATTACGAAGCATCAAAATACGTAATGGAAAAGCAGTCGGGCATTCAATTTGATTATGTAGACAAGGTCAACCCAGGCGATCGCCCAAACGTCAAGGCTTCTCAGGTAGCTGATGATCTAATTGCCAAAGGTGCTAAATTAATTATCTTCAATTCTGATGACTTTAAAGATGATGCTCTGGAAACATCTAAAAAGCATCCTAATGTGTCGGTAATTCATGCCAGTGGTGACTATGCTTGGAAAGAAGGAAAGAATTTCAAGAATCAGAAGAATCTTGGCAACATTATGCCTCAAATAGAATATGGCAAAATGATTGCTGGTTGTTCAGCCGCTCTCAGCTCCGACACTGGCAAAATTGGATATGTGGGTCCACTAATTAATGACGAGACTCGCAGACTTGTATCTGCTAGCTACTTGGGGGCTAAATATTGCTGGCAAACCTACCGCAAAAAGAATCCCGAAGATCTAAAATTTAAGGTTGTCTGGATTGGTTTCTGGTTCAACATTCCAGGGCAGACACTTGACCCAACCAAAGTTGCTGACGATTTTTATAACGGTGGCTATGATGTCGTCATGAGTGGCATTGATACACCCGAAGTGGCGGTGCAAGCTAAAAAAGCTGCCGAAGCAGGGAAAAAAGTTAAATTCGTGCATTACGACCTTAAAACTGGCTGTAGTCTAGCGCCCGAAATTTGTGTAGGAGTTCCCTACTATAACTGGGGGCCTGCTTATCTCGATCAAGTCAAAAAAGCAAAAGATGGTAAGTTTACTGGAGAATTTGTTTCCGCAGAACCAAATTGGAAAGATTTAAACAATCCTGATACATCAGCAGTTGGCTTTGAGAAAGGTAAGGCTTTGATTCCAGAAAATGATAAGTTCTTAACTGAATTTATTACAGGCTTGGGCGATCGCAGTATTAATCTTTATAAAGGCGCTCTCAACTATCAAGATGGGACACCATTTCTAAAAGACGGCGAAACCGCAACTCCACAACAAGTTTGGTACTTCACGAAACTATTGCAAGGTATTGAAGGAGCTAGCAAATAAATGTAATTAGGTGGCGCAAAGCGCCACCTAATTACATTTATTTGGGCGCTATATGAAGGTGTGAATAATGAAAGTTGAACTGAACCACATTTACAAATCCTTTGGTAATGTTCATGCCAATCACGATATCTCAATGACAGTTGAGGCAGGAACTGTCTATGGGGTATTGGGTGAAAATGGCGCAGGTAAAAGCACCTTATCGAAAATTTTAAGTGGTTTTATCACCAAGGATCGGGGCGAAATCTTATTAAATGGAATTGAAGCGAATATTCAAAATCCCGCAGATGCGATCGCGGCTGGTGTGGGAATGCTCCATCAAGATCCATTGGATTTTCCTTCTCTATCGGTACTTGATAATTTCATGGCTGGTCGAAGTACATTAAGGAAAATCAAAAGCAACAAGCAGCATTCTGATAATCGTTCAGATTTAGTTAAAGAACTTCGGCAATTATCCACAGCTTTTGGCTTTGAATTGCATCCTCGCGATCGCGTTGCTAATCTCACGGTCGGGGAACGACAACAGTTAGAGATCTTGAGGCTTTTGTCACTTGGTGTGAAGACTTTGATTCTCGATGAGCCGACTACAGGTATTTCCGCTTCTCAGAAAACCGCCTTATTTGCAGCCGTAAAACAGTTAGCTTCAGAGGGAAAATCAATAATTTTTGTCTCTCACAAACTGGAGGATGTTGAAGAATTATGCGATCGCCTGATGGTCATGCGCCAAGGGAAGGTAGTTGGTGAAGCTGATGTGAAAGGACGGGACTCAGCCGAATTAGCTTCATCATTAGTAGAAATGATGTTTGGACGAGAGCTATCAATCCCTGCCAAACACGAAACAAGTCTGGATAACCAAGAACCAGCTTTGATAATTAACGACTTGCACGTAGAAGGCGATCGCCTAAGTTTGCAGATTGAGAAATTGACAGTTGCCGCTGGTGAAATTATCGGACTCGCAGGGTTAGAGGGTAATGGACAACAATTACTTCTGCTTGCCTGTGCAGGCTTATTACAGCCCAAAACTGGATCGATTCGGATTAATGGGTTAGAGATGGTTCATCGCAATTATCGTAATTTCCTCAAGGCAGGAATAGGCTATTTGCCAGCCGATCGCTTGCAGGATGGTTTAATTAGAGGGCTTTCAATTCACGAACATTTTATGCTGCGTCAGCCAAATTCGGGATCTAATGCTGGATTCTTTATTAATTGGCGAGATACAAGGAAACTTACGGAACAAGCAATTAAAACTTTTAACATTCGTGGTAAGCCCATAACTAAGGTTGAAAAATTGTCAGGTGGCAATCAGCAAAGAACCCAAATATCTCTTTTACCAGATTTCTTGAGCTTACTATTGATGGAGCAGCCCACCAGAGGTCTGGATATCGAATCGACATTATGGATTTGGAAACAGATGATGGAACGCTGTGAAAAAGGGATGATGATTTTCTTTATCTCTTCCGATCTAGACGAGATTTTGCAATATAGCGATCGCATTCTCGTGTTTAGTGGTGGTCGAGTTTCGCAACCACTGGATGCTAAAACCCTAACAGTCGATAAGCTCGGTCAAGCGATCGGAGGCAAGTTTGAATAATTTGCTCGACATATCTATTCTGAAAAGATTGCCAAGGGTCACTTATTTTCGGATTGGGGCTTTTGCAGTAGCTTTATTATTCATCACTGGAGTGATTTTGCTATCAAGCGGATCTCCAGTACAAGTAGCAGCAGGTTTGTGGACTGGAGCTTTTGGTAGTACCGATCGCTTTGCTAGAGTTATTTCTACGCTTTGTCCACTATTACTCGCTGCCTGTGGTCTGATCTTTACCTTTACCTCAGGCTTATACAATCTGGGCATTGAAGGTCAGATTATTGCTGGGGCGATCGCCTCAACTTTTTTGCTGAGACTAATTCCTGAAGGATTTTCACCAGCGATCGCGATCGTGTTGGCGATGTTATGCGGCATACTGGGTGGTGGCTTATGGGGATTATTAGCTGGGCTGCTAAATGTTTATGGCAAAGTCAGCGAGATTTTTGCGGGTTTAGGCATGAACTTCATGGCACAAGGATTATCGCTTTATTTAGTATTTGGTCCTTGGAAGCGATCGGGTGTTGCCTCCATGAGTGGTACTGAGCCATTTAGTGATGCTTTAGCCTTGCCCACCATTGGCAATACCGATTTTAGTCCGATTGCTTTAGCGATCGCCATCTTTGCCTTAATTTTGACAGCGATCGCTATTAAAGCTACTTACTACGGATTAAAGCTCAAGGCTGTTGGCAATAATCTCCGAGCTGCTTATGTGTTGGGTATTCCTGCGATCGCGCAAATGCTGAGTAGTTTTGCGATCTGTGGCGCGTTAGCAGGACTTGCTGGCTCTTTGCAAGTAGTGGCTGTATTTCACCGCTTAATCCCTAATATTTCTAGCAATTTAGGCTTTTTAGCACTTCTAGTTGTGATGTTGGTTAACTACAATCCCTTCTTGATTCTGCCGATTGCTTTTCTATTTAGTTCGCTCAATGTTGGCAGTCTAGAGTTACCTATATCTCTAAGTTTAGACTCGTCGCTTTCAGGCATCATTCAAGGCGCGTTGCTATTATTCGCAATTCTCGGTGAAGGATTGGCTAAGGCTTCGACTAAGTTCAGCCACCAAGTCAATGATGGCTGAGCTTAGTCAAAGCCCACTCTAGATAATTCCACGTTGGCTGAGCGAAGCCGAAGCCAGCCCACTTTACTAATGAAACCCATGGATATAATCACAATTCTGGCTACAGCGATCGCAACTTCTACACCTCTAATTTTTGCCAGTATTGGCGAAACAATTACCGAACGCGCAGGAGTGATCAATCTATCCGCAGAAGGTACGATTTTGATGTCGGCGATGACAGGATTTGCGGTCGCGAAGTTTTCCAATAGCTTGATTTTAGGATTTGCAGTGGCTGCTCTCGTCGGAGCGGCGATCGCCTTAGTTGTAGCATTTGGGGCAATTACCCTTAAACAATCGCAAGTATCGATCGGATTTGTACTGGCTTTAATGTGTAGCGATTTATCTTCTTTTTTGGGTAATCCTGTGGTTAGAGTTGAAGGAATTACCGTTCCTAGTTTCAAAATTCCGATCTTAGAAAACATCCCAATTTTCGGTAAATTGCTATTTCAAAGTGATTTGTTAGTTTATAGCAGCTATATATTAATTCTCTTCTCTTGGTTCTATTTTTATCGTACCCAAGGCGGCTTAATTTTGCGAACTGTAGGCGAACAGCCTGCCGCCGCCTTTGCTAGAGGTACTAATGTGATCCAAAGACGTTATATCTATACGCTTATCGGTGGTGCATTAATGGGAATCGCAGGAGCAGCTTTTTCGTTGGATTTTAAAGCAGGATGGAGCCATCGACATACCGCAGGCTATGGATGGATCGCTCTAGCGATCGTCATTTTTGGTGGCTGGAATCCTCTACGGGTGGCTTTAGGCGCTTATCTATTTGGCATTTTGCAATCACTTGCTAGCGTGGCTCAAAGTGCTATTCCCGATGTACCAACTCAAGTATTTAATACTGCACCTTTTGTATTAATGATCTTGATGTTGGCACTAACTTCTGGGGAATGGCTCGATAAATTAATATCAGCGCTCCCTCGATCGCTCAAACAAGCAGTATTAAATATAGTCAGAACGACTCCTCCCGCATCGCTAGGAAAAGTATTCGATCAAGACTAGAACAGGATATTAAACCCAAAGAAATAGAGGCGGCGCGAAGCGCCACCTCTATTTCTTTGGGTTTTGAGATGCATCTAAAGAAGTCACAATACTAACCGCGTTGCTATAGTCCGATATTGCTCTTTCAATCTCTTTAAGTGTAAAAGGCTTACTGATGTAATCATTCATGCCTGCATCTATACAATCCTGATGATCGGCAGGCAAAGCGTCAGCAGTTAACGCAACAATCCAAGGCTTAGTTGAAGATATCAAGTTTTCTCTGATCGTTTTAGTTGCAGTCAGTCCATCTATTACAGGCATTTGCACGTCCATAAACACTAAGTCATATTGTTGATCAGACATAGCAACTAGAAACTCATGACCATTTTCAACTACGTCAGCTTCATATCCCAATCGTTGGAGCATGAGTCGAGCAATCTTTTGGTTGAGAATATTATCTTCAACCACTAAAATCTTGATTGGTAATCGCTCAGGGCTAATCTCAAAATCCATCACAGAGAGAGAGTCATGCTTCTCATTTAACTGATTTTGACTGGCTAATGGCAAGGCAACCGTAAAATAAAAAGTTGAACCTTGAATATTATGGTGAGCAGCTCTCACGAACCAATCTGGGGGCGGATTACCTGCCACAACTCCTCGACTTTCCACCCAGACTGTGCCATCCATCAACTCAACAAGGCGCTTACAAATCGCTAGCCCCAGACCAGTACCGCCAAATTTACGGTTAATGGAAGCATCTGCTTGAGCAAATGGTTTAAATAGATTATTTATCCGATCGCAGTCAATGCCAACACCTGTATCGGCGATCGCACATCTAAACTTATAAGTGTTAGCCGTAATAAATTCTCCATCAACTGTAATTGAAACGAAGCCTCGTTCAGTAAATTTGATAGCATTACCAATTAAGTTGATAAATATTTGTCGCAACCGCGAACTATCGCCGATCGTTTTAGAGGCAATATTACAGTTAACTTGATATTGCAGACTAATGTTCTTGTCAGAAGCCTCTTTACTTAATAGATTACAGGCAGAAATTAAAGTGTCAGTAAAGTTAAAATCCTTTGTTTCCAGATGCAAATTGCCAGATTCTATTTTCGAGAAATCAAGAATGTCATTAATTACAGTAATCAGCAAATCACCACTATCTAAAATAGTACTGACAAAATCCTTTTGTTCGTCATTCAGAGGGGTATTCGCGAGTAATTGAGCCATGCCAAGTACTCCATTCATCGGTGTCCGAATTTCATGACTCATGTTAGCAAGAAAAGCACTCTTTGCTTTGTTAGCGGCTTCTGCTAATTCTTTTGCTTGTGCTAATTCAACTTCTGTCTGCTTACGTTCGGCTAGTTCAAGCTGTAACTGTTGATAGAGAGTTGCTTGTTGAATAGCGATCGCAAGTTGATTTGCGATCGTCTGTGTTAGCTCAATTTCATCATCTTCCCAAAGTACGACTTTATGAGACTTGACTAGACTAAAGCTACCCCACACTTTCTCATTCACAATAATGGGAACTAGCAGCCAAGCCCCAGATTTTCGTTTTGCTATTTCTTTATTGATTTCATCTTCGATCTTATCAGTATCGTTTACTTGGATAATCTCCATGCGTTTGAGTCTTTCGGCAAAAGGATTTCCATGATCGGGAATTTCTAAGATAATTTCAAAAGGTTCAACAACATCTATAGGATTTCGAAAAACAGCTATGTGTTTCCAAACTTTTCTCTCCGCAAGATACTGCACAATACCTGACTGTTTTAGGTCTAACAAATTAACGATCGCCTGAGTTGCTGCATTAAATATAATTTGTAAATCTAGAGAGCTCCGAATTGTTTGGATAAATTGATTTAACATTTGCTCTCGTTGCACTCTGAGCCGTAATTCTTGTTCAGCAAGCTTTTGCTCAGTAAAATCACGGGAAATTGCGATCACAGAGACAACAACTCCATTTGCATCAAATTCTGGCATAAGTCTAGATTGAAAATATTTGGTTGCATCTGATCCAGCATATTTAAATTCTACGATGTTCATTTCACCTGATGTAAACACCCTTTCAACGCTCTGGTTAGAGAAGTCAACAAAATTGTTGGGAAACTCCAAGTCTCTATTCGATTTACCAATAAAGTTCTCAGGGGAAAGACCTATAATACTTTCAATGACAGGATTAATATAGGTATAGCGTAAGTCACGATCAAACCTACATATTATATCTGGAGCATTCTCAATCAGCGTTCTAACTTCTTGCTCTTGCTTGCGTAGTTTCTCTTCAGCTAGTTTTCGCTGTGTAATATCCCGACAAATGCAGAATTGAATTACATCATCACCCTGCCCAAATGAGTTAGCACTGATTTCCACATTGCGGATTGAACCATCTTTTCGCAGATAGCGAGTTTCAAACATAGCTCTTTTGCCAGATTTGAATTCTCGAATACCCTGCGCTAACTCTTCCCTTGTCCATTTCACATCAATATCGTAGATACTGAGATTGGTTATTTCTTCGATTGTATAACCTAAGATCGTTACTAAACTTGGGTTTGTCTCAATAATATTGCCTTCACTATCTAAGATAAAAATGCCGTCAAAGGAATTATTTAAAAGCATTTTATTACGGATTACTTCTTGTTCTAGAGCAATCTCGATCTGTTTGCGATCGCTGATATCAAACATCACCCCAACCATCCGCAACGCATTACCTGCGCTGTCATATATACCTCTTCCCTTAGTCACAACCCAATGAATATCGCCTTGAGGGTAAACAATTCGATATTCTATTTCCAGTAATGTATGATTTTCTAGAGCATCATTAAAAGTATTTTCCACCCATTCCAAATCATCTGGATGAACACGATCGTGCCATGTTAAATAACTACTTTCAGAATCACAAATGTCTAGCCCCATTAGCTTAAAATGGTTTTCGCTCCAATTAGCCTTACCTGTCTTTACGTCTAATTCCCAGCAACCTATTTGACTTAGATCAGTCGCTAGCCTGCGTTTCTCCTCACTTTTTTGTAGGGCTGCGATAAGCTGACTTTGTGTAAGCGCGATCGCCACTTGATTAGCGATCTGTTGCATTAGATCGATCTCAAAATCATTCCATTGTCTGTAGCGATCGCATTGATCGACAATCAATAATCCCCAAGGATTTCCAGTTTGAACGATTGGAATTGTCACATGAGATTTGATACCCAATTGACGTAAAAAATCAGTATGTTCTTGATTAATACTATCGATATCAACATTGTCAACTTTAATGCAATTACCTAAGAGAAATTGTCGCTTATATTCATCATAAAAAGAGGGCATCTCAATATGCATCCCTATAAGGGACTGAAATGGTGCGTTTATAGCTTCGCTTAAAACGTCTGAAGACCCGTCATCATTAAGTTGCAAAGCTAACACTCGATCCGCTTGCAATATTCTTTTAACCCCTGCAACTGCCATCTGTAAGATTTCTTCTATATTTAAAGATTGGCGAATTTCGAGCGTGACTTCTGCAATTAGCTGCGATCGCTGATACTGGATTTGCAATTCTTCTTCAGCATGTTTGCGATTGCTAATATCTGAGACAACACCATACAAAGCAAAATCACCATTTTCTCGTCGTTCTGGACGCAAATTAGCCTTTAGCCACTTGATCTTGCCTGATGGAGTGACAATTCGCCACTCATGTCGAAAGGTGGATAAAGTTTCAATGCTATATCCCAGTGCTTCCCAAAGATTCGCAATATCATTGATGTGTATTTGATCGAAGCAGAGTTGAGGATTATTCATAACCTCTTCAACCGTTAACTCATTGATCTCTTCAAATGCTGAACTCAAGTACTCAAAACAAGCTGAGCCATCACAACGTAGGACAAAAATCTGGATTATTCCAGGTGATGATTTGGCTATTTTTTGGAGTCTTGCTTCACTAGCTCTGAGGTTTTCTTCGGCATGTTTGCGATCGCTAACATCGCGAACAACAACGATCACCGCATCTTCTCGAACAGGAACAACGCGAACCTCTTCGTATTTCAAGTAATCATTTATTCTAAAGCTTTGCTCAAGAGTCTGCATTTCTCCAGTAGCAATTGCTTGCTGCACCGCTTCAAACTGGGGTATGGCAATTTCTGCTGGTAAAATTTCTATTAGATGTTTGCCGATACGATTGATATGTGAAGGAACAATGTCGTAAGCGACATTATTAAGTATCGACTCGATATAAATGCCATCAGCAGTTATAAAGTTAATGATATCTGGCATCGAATTTAAAATAGAGCGCATTTTAAATTCGCTAGCTTGAAGTTCAGCCGTGCGTTCTTGGACTTGTCGCTCTAAGCTGCTATTGAGAAGTTGCAAGTTCTGATGAATTTCTGCTTGCTGAATGGCGATCGCCAACTGCACGGAAAGCTGTTGAAGTAACTGAATTTCTTCATCTTCCCAAATACGTGGAGCAGAACATTGATGGACAATTAGTAATCCCCATAAAAATTGACTACTGTGTTGACTACTCTGGCTCGGATCATTGTTAAGAGGTCGGGATAAGAGAATTGGCACTACCACATTAGCTTTTACCTGAAAACTCTCCAACATCTGGACATGACATTCAGAAAAGTTGGCATTGTATATATCAGATGTAATCCTGATCTTGCCTTCTTTATATTCTTCTATTTCCAAACTAGAGGGACTTAGGCAATTTTCTTCAGACACCGCGTTTGAGCAAGATTGCCAAGGAGATGCAAGAGCTTCAGATATAATCCTGCGACCCATATCTTCGTTAAATTTGTAGATAACCGTTCGATCGGCTTTAATAAATTTACGAATCTCTTGGACGATCGCTTGACAAATATCTTCTAAATTTAAAAATTGGCGGATATTTAAAGCAATTTGCGAAACTAGTAATTCGCGCCTTTGCAGTCGCTTTAACTTTTGGTTTAGCGTTATTCGGTCGAGTACGCTATGGATACTCTGGCATAGGGTAAATTCGGTAATATCATTTTTGATTAAATAGTCGGACGCTCCTAACTTCATGGCATTCACAGCAATCCGTTCATCGCCATGCCCAGTTAGCATGATTACAGGCAACTTTAAATCTATTATTTCTCTACTACTATTTTCTTGAACGATAGCGCGGATTGATTCTAGAAACTCTAGTCCATTTCCATCAGTCAAATTAAAATCTACAAGAGTGACATCAGGCTTTTGCAATCGCCATAATTGGATCGCTTGTTGAATGGTCTGAGCTTCTAGAATGCTATAACTATTGACGGGATCGTGTTGAAGATAGCGATGATAAATCACGCGATCGCTTTCACAGTCATCCACAATTAAAATAGTTTTAGCCTTGGGCATAGTTGGATACAAAAAGTTAATTTAAAGTCAAATTTGTAAATCTATTGCTCCAGTTGTCCGAAGCTTCTTAGGTTAATGAGGATTATTAGTGAGGCTTAACCGTATAACTATCAAGAATTTCCCGACCTCGGCGCGTCAGAGACTCTGACCCTTCAAGCATTAATAGATACTGACCGCGATCTAGACAGCTACGACAAGAAATTGAGAGGCTACTTTTAAAAAACCAACCGTATAAAGTCCCGATCGCCCCACCAATGAATATACCTATAAGCCCTGAAGTTGAAGAGATTGCCAATAATGAATGCGCCCAATCAAGGTTGGGCAATTCTAATTTAAAGATCAAATGCAGGATAATTCCCATCACAGTGGAGATCGCACCTAACCAAAACATTCCTCGCTTGGCATAACGCCATGTCATTCGAGTTGGGTTAAATAATCCAACACTATCTGGGCTGCTGTATCCTTTACCGACCAGCGCTAGATTTTCAGGAGAAATGCCATGACATTGAAGCAGTCGGTATGCTTCAAAAGCTGAGGATTCGTCAGGTAAGACAGCAATCATCAGTCGAGAATGTTTGGATCGTGTGTGTGTCACAAGTGCTGCCTGCTATCGACTGAAAGTTTGAATCAGGATATTAGGATATACCTCACTAAATTCTACAAAATTTCAGGCGCGCAATTCCGATTATGAGCTTAAATTTTAATAACTCTGATAGACATAGTAGTGAAAGAGCTAGCTATGACAAAGCAAAACCCAAATAAATAGAGGCAGCGCGAAGCGCTACCTCTATTTATTTGGGTTTTATGTCCTAAGCAAAACTTGCTTTGCTATATAGCAATTCACATTATTCGAGTTTGCCGATCGCCTGTCGGTCGATCAGGACTTTTTCGGTGAGCAGATCGCTGACTGTTGCTATCAGGACGCGACGATCGTCGATCGCAAAGGTGACGCTAATGCGATCGCTCCCCAACTCTCCAACAGGATCGAGTCTAGCGATACAAACTTGACTCATGTCTGAGTTACTTTTGGTTGATGTAAGCGATCTAAAGTCAGATTGTTTTAGAAGTTGGCTGCTGGTCATTCGACCAGTATTGTCATAGGTTACTTCGGCTTGCGAAATATCGGCAACTTCACCAATATCCAGCCAAATTTCAGTCTGCCCTGCGATCGCTACTTGCAAGATTAAGGGATCGGGACGTTGACAAGGATATTTAGTCCCTTTCTCAAATAATGTGTAGAAAGAATATTGATGAAGATATGGTTCCCAAAGTCGAATTGCGTAACTATGTCGCAGATGATCGTCAATCTCGATCGATTGTCCTAAAACTAAAGCGCCATGAACCACTGCTTCAAAGGGTTTGCCAAATTTAACTTTGGTTTTCCCAAAATAAGAAATAATCAACTGCTGGATCGCCACAATTTGACAACTACCGCCTACTAAAAGAACTTGCTCGATCGCGGCTTTGCTGGTTCCTTTATTGAGGGCAATTGTCAAAACTTCATCAATAGCTTCACGTAATTGTTCGATTAATTGATTCTGGTCGAGGATTTCTGCTAATTCCGATTGATTGAGCTTAAGTTCGTAGGAAATTAGCCGATCGTCGAGCCAACTTGCTTGAACTTCCCGAACCAGTGATAGCTTAATCTTGATCTGTTCGGCAATAGTTAATATGCTCAGCCAACTAGCCTCGCTAATTTGCGATCGCGCAATCCCGATCTGACGTAAAAAATGCTCCGCAATCCAGCGATCGATGTCGATCCCGCCAATGTAAGCATCAGATTTCGCGATCGCCTCAGCTTTGATAAATTGAGTATCTGGAGAGATCGGCGCAGTCCGAACCAGACTCAAATCCAATGTGCCGCCACCAAAATCAATCACTAATACTAGTGCATTTGGTCTTGTAATCGCATAGCCAAGTGCCGCAGCAGTGGATTCATCAATAATTTGTAAGTTAGGGAATTTGAGCTTTTCCGCAAATTTACGAAACCAAGTAAGATATGCCTCAAATGCGCCAACAGGAACTGTAAAAATTAGTTGTGTTGGCTGAATACCTTGCAATGTTAAGCGTCGCCATAGTTCACTCAAAAAGATGTCAGCGATCGCTTCAGCATCATAAAGCTCTCCATCAATCTCATGCGCAGGCGATCGAAAACTAGCGACAATATCACGCTTAAAGCCCTGAAATAATCGCTTGGATCGATCTTGCGATCGCGCCTCTGTACCGAATAGAAATTTATGCTTTCCGCTTACATAAACTAAACTGGGTATTAACCAAGCTTCGCCTTCAGGTGTTTCAAAGCAATGAGAAATATCGGCAAAGTGTAAAGTTTTCGGATTTGCGATATCGGAATCGCTTTCAGGTTCGAAAATAGCGATCGCCGTATTACTCGTACCAAAATCAATTGCAACGACAGTCATGTTATGGCATTTCCTAAACGTGAAGATTGCTCTGACAAATGTGGAGCAATCTTCATAAATTTATTATCCTGGTGGCCAAGTCAAAGAGCGTCCACCTAGTACGTGAATATGTAAATGGAAAACAGTTTGTCCTGCCTCTGCACCATTATTGGTAACTAAACGGAAACCTGTTAATCCTTCTTGGGCAGCGACCTTGCTGGCGACAAGTAACAAATGTCCGAGTAGAGATTGATCCTCAGTAGTAGCTTCTGAAAGCTTGACAATAGGCTTTTTAGGAATTACCAGAAAATGTACTGGTGCTTGCGGATGAACATCGCGGAAAGCCAAAGCTAAATCATCTTCATAAATGATGCTGGCGGGAATTTCTCGATTAATAATTTTGCTAAAAATAGTGTCACTCATTTTGAACCTCTAAATTATTTTTGCTATTGTGGCGCTTTGCGCCACAATAGCAAAAAACTTGTTTACAATTCGCCAGCAACTAATCCAGTAAATACAAGGATTGCAGGGCCAGTCATTAAAATGCGATCGCTATCGGCTGACCAATTAATTTTAAGATCGCCCCCAGGCAGATTCACAATACAAAGGCGATCGCACAGATCGTTTAAAACTCCAGCTACCACCGTTGCACAAGCGCCAGTACCACATGCTAAGGTTGCGCCCGCGCCACGTTCCCATACGCGCATTTTTACATAGCCGCGATCGACAACTTCCACAAACTCAGTATTAGTCCGTTTTGGGAAAACAGGATGATGTTCAAAGAGAACACCAATTTCTGCAAGAGGAATACTCTCGACATCATCGACAAAGATCATACAGTGGGGATTTCCCATGCTTACGGTGGTCACATGCCAAGTTTTGCCACCAACCTCAAGGGGAAGGTTAACGACTTTGCGATCGCTTTCGCCTAAGGTGGTCGGAATCTCTGCTGCGGTCAAAAATGGCTTACCCATATCCACTGTTACTTGTCCATCCGCATCCATTTGCGGCACGATTAGCCCTGCACCAGTGTGAATTGGATATTTGCCTTCAATCGTGGCAATTCCTAAATCCTGCATAAATTTAGCGAGGCAGCGAATTCCATTCCCACACATCTCTGGTTCGGAACCATCGGAGTTAAAAATTCGCATTTGATATTCCCCGTTTGCGGCATTTAGCAAAAAAATGACCCCATCCGCACCGATGCCAAAATTGCGATCGCACCATTTCACAGCTTGCTCAGAGGTGAGAATTGGCTCAGCATGGTGACGGTTATCAATCAATATAAAATCGTTACCTAAGCCGTGATATTTACTAAATGCGATCGCCATGAGTTAATTCGGTATATTTTAAGAATTTTTACAATATAATTGTTTCGACTATCAAAGTGAAACAATAGCTTTCAACTATTTTATAGCGCTTTGCACGCTAACTAAAAATCAAATAATTTTTTAAAAGCCTTGTAAAATAAGGTTTTTAAAAAATTACTGCAACTTTAAATCCCTCAAAAGCTGTTAGATCCCAACAAGAGTAATCCCCATGAAAAGACTCGTTGTATGCTGTGATGGAACTTGGCAAAAGCTAGAAAGTGCTGGCGCTACTAATGTAGTAAAAATGACCCAAGCAATTCGAGCAATAGATGATGAAGGAACGCCACAAATTGTTTTTTATGATGAAGGTATTGGCACTGAAGGCGATTTTCTCGATCAGATAGGAGGTGGCGCTTTTGGAGTGGGAATCGATCGAAAGATTAAGGCTGCCTATCGATTTTTGAGCTTGAACTATGAGGAAGGCGATCAAATCTATCTGTTTGGATTTAGTCGCGGAGCTTATACAGTGCGTTGTTTGGCGGGGTTCCTTTACTGCTCTGGCTTGCTAAAGCGGCAATATATTCGTAAAGCCCCTAGAGCTTACGAGCTCTATCGCGATCGCGGTGATGATGCCAAACCCAGTAGCGAGCAGGCTATTCAGTTTCGCCAAAATTATGGTGATCGCGTTCATATTCGCGCATTGTGCTGCTGGGACACTGTAGGTTCCTTGGGCATTCCCGATCTGATTCCTTACTTTCCTTTAGATAACTGGATTAACAAAAAGTACGAATTTTTCGACACCCAACTCAATCGCTATATCCAAAATGCCTTTCATGCGATCGCAATCGATGAAATCCGTAAGTCGTTTTTGGTAACACCAATGAATCACAGTGACGGTGCTGACACTAAAATTCAACAGTTGTGGTTTGTGGGCGAACATGGATGTATCGGTGGTGGCACTGAAGCTACGTATGGCTTGTCGGACATTACCTTATCTTGGATGATGGAACGAGTTGAGGGATTAGGACTAGCCCTCGATCGCCAACATCTTGAATATAAACTCAATCCCCATTTTAATACTCCCTTTAACAATCAACCTTCTGGTGTATTCAAATTAGATGGAGAAGTTTGGCGGACAGTAGAAGGTGGTATCTCAGCTCTGCATGAGACTGTAAAGCAACGTTGGCAGCAAGATTCCAGCTATCGTCCAAAGAATTTATCGTATTTAAGTAAGGAGCTTAACTCATAGTTAAATTTGAGGGAGGTACTAAGAGCCTCCCTCAAATTTGAGTTCGTTCAAGGCAAGC
Organism: Pseudanabaena frigida; assembly: GCA_003242085.1. Taxonomy (GTDB): domain Bacteria; phylum Cyanobacteriota; class Cyanobacteriia; order Pseudanabaenales; family Pseudanabaenaceae; genus Pseudanabaena; species Pseudanabaena frigida. The sequence goes on from QBML01000020.1 coordinate 69,458, forward strand.
GATCGCGCTCTATTCAGCAAAAATTTCACTAAGACTTGCCAATCAAGCGATCGCGCAGGGATTTAATCTTGTCTCGGTAGGTTGCTGCTTGCTCAAATTCCTGCTTCTTAGCTGCATCTTTCATTTGTACTTCCAATTGCTCGATTAAAGTGGGAATGTCGTCAAGGGGAATTTCCTTAGCATGATTAACAGCATATTCAAGTTGGCGTTCATTAAGGCGGCGTGATACCGAGAGAAAGTCCAAGATCGAATTTCCTTCAATCGACTTCACAATTGATGTCGGCGTAATCTTATTGTCTTCGTTGTATTTAATTTGAATACGGCGACGGCGTTCTGTTTCGGAAATTGCTTTTTCCATGCTGTTAGTCATGCGATCGGCGTACATAATCACCTGTCCGCCAATATTTCGCGCTGCCCGTCCAATTGTTTGAATCAGCGATCGCTCAGCCCTTAAAAATCCTTCTTTATCCGCATCAAGGATCGCTACCAGAGAAACTTCGGGTAAATCCAAACCTTCGCGCAGTAGGTTTACACCAATCAACACATCAAAAGTTCCTCTGCGTAAATCTTGGAGGATTTCAATGCGCTCAATCGATTTAATGTCTGAGTGCAGATAACGCACCGCCAGATTCCGCTCTTGGAAATATGTAGTCAAATCCTCCGCCATCTTTTTGGTTAGGGTTGTGATTAACACCCGTTCTTTCCGCTTAATTCGTTCTTGAATCTCATGGTAGAGATCGTCAACCTGCCCCTCAGTTGGGCGCACAAACACTTCAGGATCGACTACACCCGTCGGTCTGATAATTTGTTCGACAACTTGCTCTGAGACTTCCATTTCCCAATCCCCTGGAGTTGCCGATACAAAAATGCATTGCTTGACCATACCCCAAAACTCATCAGCTTTGAGCGGACGATTATCGGCAGCGCTGGGCAATCGGAATCCATGATCGATCAATGTCATCTTCCTTGCGCGATCGCCGTTATACATCCCTCGAATCTGGGGGATCGAAACATGTGATTCATCAACAATTAGCAACCAATCATCCTTGGGAAAATAATCCACTAGGCAAGCAGGTGATTCCCCAGCTTGCCTTCCCGCTAAATGCCGCGAATAGTTCTCGACTCCATTACAAAATCCTACTTCCTGTAATAGTTCCAAATCGTATTTTGTACGTTGTTCTAGTCGTTGTGCTTCTAATAGCTTCCCAGCGCTAGTAAGTTCTTCCAACCTAGCTTCCAGTTCATTTTTAATATCTGCACAGGCTACTTCAAGACGTTCAGCAGGAGTAACAAAGTGTCTAGCAGGATAGACATTCAATGCTTCCAAGCTTTGTAAAATCTCGCCCGTAACAGGATCGACGTAGCGAATTGCTTCGATTTCATCGCCAAAAAATTCCACCCGAATCGTGCGATCTTCATACGCTGGTCCAATCTCTAAAATATCGCCTTTAACTCGAAATTTCCCGCGACCTAACTCAATATCATTACGCTCATACTGCACATTAGTCAGCGATCGCAACAGCTCTCTCTGGTCGTATTCAATACCTACACCCAAAGGAATCGAAGCTTTGAGATATTCTTCGGGAATACCTAAACCATAGATGCAGCTTACGGAGGCAACTACAATTACATCTTTGCGCTCGAACAAAGATCGCGTTGCTGAGTGACGCAACATATCAATTTCATCGTTAATTGAAGCTGTTTTCTCAATATAGGTATCCGTGACAGGAATATAAGCTTCAGGCTGATAGTAATCGTAATAACTAATGAAATATTCGACAGCGTTATTGGGGAAAAATTCACGTAACTCGTTACAAAGCTGAGCCGCTAAAGTTTTGTTATGAGCCAATACCAAAGTTGGCTTTTGATACTTGGCGATCGCATTAGCCACAGTCATAGTTTTACCTGTACCAGTCGCACCCAAAAGTGTCTGATAACGCAGTCCTTTTTGTAAGCCATCGAGTAACTGGGCGATCGCTTTAGGCTGATCGGCAGTAGGCGGCCAAGGGGTACGAATGTCGAACAGTGTCATGGGATTAAAACTTAGTAAATTAGAGTTTTTGAAAAGGCGATCGAAAGAACCAATATTCATTCTAGCCCAGCCAATTATTCTGTCTGTTCTGGTTTGACTAGATTTATCTAAGAAACCATTTAAGAATTCACTAGATCCCCCCAGCCCCCCTTAAAAAGGGGGGAGAATTAAATTCTTCCCCCTTTTTAAGGGGGATTGAGGGGGATCTCTTAGAGTTTTTGACCGCAAAAAGTAATTCTTAAATGGTTGCTATAGAATTTACAGCTTCTTCGGTGCTGTAAATTCTATAGCAACACAAGAATAAAACCCAACTAAAGGCGGCGCTTTGCGCCGCCTTTAGTTGGGTTTTAGATCCTAAGTAAAACTTACATTGCTACTTATTTGTTTGAAGGAGTACTGGAAGTAGGAATATCTACTTTTATAAATGGTAAAGAGCCATTGCCAGACATAACAACGGGAAACTTACCGTCCCACTTTTCAATCGCTTGCTTCTGTAAAATTTCTGAACTCAATGACGATTGTAAAAGTCTTTGTGACTCTGCCTGTCCTTTTGCACGATTAATTGTAGCTTCAGCATCTTTTGAAGCTTTTTTTGCTTCATAATCAGCTTTTTGCAACTCTTGTTCAGCAACAATCTTGGCAGAAATCGCCTTCTGCTCAGCAATCTGCTTCTCTTCTGTCGCTTTCGTAAATTCGTCAGAAGCCGTCACATTCAAAATTGATAGATCGGTTACTAAAATCCCATAAGGTTCCAATCTTTGTTTTGCCTTGATTTCTAGTTCTTGTTTGAGTTCTGCGCGCTCCAGCAAATTCTTTTCAAGACTTCTTGAGGGAATTGCCGCTTTGACAGTTTCTTGGATTACTGGATCGATAATGCGTGAGACTAATTCTTCTTCATTCCCAAATTATTGATAAACTTGCTGAATCTTTGAAGGCTGAATCTGCCAATTGAGCGCAACTTTTGTGGTAATTCGCTGTAAATCTTTGGTGCGCGTACCTGATTCAATATCAGTTCTTTGAATGCGGATATTTACAACTTTTACAGATGATGCAAAGGGCAAAATTGGGTAAACTCCTTCAACCAAAACAATATCTTGGATTTTATTGAAGTTCATCACAATGCCTCGTTCTCCAACATTGACTACAACAAAGGACTTAGGCAAAACTATAGCTAATAAATAAGGCAAACACCACCAAGCCAATAGCGTTTTTTATTCAACAGTCGAAAATATTCATTCAGTTGAATTGCGGACATAAATACCTCCATTGCTTTTTAATTTGTTTGTCTTACTATTTCTCAGTCCTAGTTAAACGAAATACGCATCTAGTTACAAAAGTTCGTAGTTTTAAGTTTTGTAACTAGATGCGTAGGAGTGAGTGTGACTGCTGACAAGTACATAAAGTGAATTCATTTTGTAATTAGCTCTCAGAAACTCAGGTATATGCACTAACTCAATTAGTGAGTCAAAAACTGAGTCCATAAATGAGCCTTTTGAATTCAATTTTTTTGGCAATCTGTTAAACATCAGTTGAGGAAAAAATATGTGGCTGCTATCAAACAATAGATTTTGGATATTCATAGCGATCGCCTCAATTTTTAGTCATCCTTTAGGAGCGATCGCTAATACTACTTATGAAGAAAATAACGCGTCCATACTCTCTCAGAGTTATTCGGTAAGTGTCTCTATTCTTGATAGTGATAATTCTCGTTTACCCCGTCCCAAAGGAAGTCGATAGAGCTTAGCTATAGGTATCGTCAGCGCCCATTTGTGAATTGGGATTAGATAAGAAATAGCTTGCGGAATTATGAATTTCTCAACAGATAATGTTCTAGTAATACCAAACGATCGTTACCCCAAAACATCTCCGAGTCAACAAAAAACGTCGGTACACCAAAAGCACCGCGCTGAAAAGCTTCTTGAGTGGTTCGATCAAGTTCTAGATATAAATCAGGCGATCGCAAAGCTTCCCGAAAACTATCTTCAGACATTTCTAAATCAGTAGCTAATTCAACTAATACTTCAATTGTAATTTCTACTTGAGTTACAAATATTTTCTGAAATAGAAGTTTACTATAAGCGACTTGTAAATCATAGTGTTTAGTCGCAAGCACAGCGATCGCTAATAACTCTGGCGCAATTTTTTTTAGCTTTGGTTCGCAAAAAGGAATGCCGTAATAATCTGACCATCGTTGAGCATCAAGCTGACGATATACGCGATCGTACTGCCCTGAAACGGGTTGTTCAGTAAATGGATTGCGCTGCCACAGTTGGATTAATTTGCCACTAAAGAGTGGTTTCCAGACGAACTGGCAATTAAATTTTGCTTCAATACGCGAAATTTGGGAAACAGCTAAATAAGAATAGCGACTTCCCAAACCATAGTAAAAATCAATTAAAACAGTCATAAATCAAAATTAAAAATTACTTGTAAGCGATCGCCATGATATGTGTGCTTACACCGAGTAAATTTGGTTCGCGTTCCACCTGTCTTACTATCTTTAACAGCCACGCACGCTCTTCAATATTTTGCCAACGTTCTTTAAAGTTCTGAAGTAACCGCGCAGGTCCCTCCACAGCAATCATTGCATCAAGCCTAAAGCCAATCTCCTCAATTTCCTCAGCTAACTCATTGGGAAGGTGAAAGAAGGCAGTGGTAAAGTACCTTTGGTCATCTGCTGGATTACGATGTTGTCCATCTTTTAGGTCTTGCTCGACAATAGAGAGCATAATTTCATTATTAACTTCCCCATCGATTAGACAATTGATAGTAGAAATAAAGCGTGAGATGCCAACTGCCAAAACAATACCACCAGAACTCAAAACTCTATGTGCTTCTCGTAAAACAGCTAAACGATCAGAGCGATCGGTCAGATGGTAGAGTGGACCAAATAACAGAACCGCTTCGACACTATCATTCTCATGCTCTAGTTTACGGGCATCGCCTCTAGATATGCTGGCAAGGGGATATGTAGGATTTTGATTGTCAAATTCTCGCGCCTGATTGATATGGTGCGGCACTGGATCGATCAGATGAACGTGATAACCCTGTTGAGCTAACCAAAAAGCATGAATACCTGCGGCTCCACCAACATCCAACACAATCGCAGGAGAAGGTGGAAGATAGCGGTTGAGTAATTCTTGGGTACGGATTAGCTCAATTTGGCTACCAATGCGATTGAGTCTATCTGCTTCCCTAATTTTCTCATAATGCTCGATAGCTTTGGGCGAGAGCGAGAATTCATCGTTCATGGAGAAATATTTTACAATCCGATTGAAATCAATAACATTTTCAGAGTATTCTAAGAACCTCGCTAAGCAAAGTTCTTAGAATATCTAAACCCCTGGAGTTTGTCCACCGTCAACTTGAACTTCAGTTCCTGTAATGGAAGCGGCTAAATCCGATACCAAGAATAGAGCTAAATTTGCAATATCCTCTGGTTGAACGATTCGACCTAAAGGAATTGACTTGAGGGCTTGCGCTCGATATTCCTCAACGGAAATGTTGGCAAGTTTGGCGTGCTGCTCGGCAAGATCCTTGGCACGATCGGTTTCAGTTAACCCTGGGGAAATTGCGTTAATGCGGATATTATGCTGAGCAAGTTCTTTGGAAATACCGCGAGTAAAGTTTAGCAAAGCTGCATTAGTCGTACCACCAGGGAGAAAATTGGGGCGAGCAGTCCGTCCAGCTCCACCGATGATGTTCACAATGCGACCATCACGGCGCTTAATCTGATCGGGAATCACTGCGCGGACAAGACGGATGTATCCCAATAGTTTCAGATTCCATGCATCAACAAAGAAATCATCGCTAATATCTAGCAAATTTCCTGCTTTAGCGGAACCTGCATTATTGATCAAAATATCGATTTGACCAAAGGTTTCCAATGTGGTGGCGACAACCTTATCAACGCCTTCTACTTGGCTGACATCAGCAGCGATCGCAATGACTTTATTGCCAGAATTAGAAAGGGCGCTAATCTCTTTAACGGCTTTTTCTAACTTTTCGGGATTACGAGCCGCGATCGCTACATTCACGCCTTCTTTAAATAGTCCCTTTGCAGTAGCTAGACCAATACCCGCACTACCACCAGTGACAATCGCCGTTTTACCTGTGAGATTCAATTCCAAACTCATTTTCTCTTTCTTCCTTTTGTACCAATTGACTGAAGCGAGCTAACACTTCAGTCAATTAAAAAACAAACCCAGTAAAGTTTTGACGCTCAAAAAAAATGGCGTTGCCATTTTTTGAATTGGTATTACTTAGCAACAGGAGCAGGTTCGCCAAGGACTTTGGCAAATCTCTGTAAATAGAAATCAGTGGGATTTGCTACTGCTTTAATAGATTCGCGATCGCGTAAAGCTGCCCACCATTTTTGAATGCGAGGAGTTTCGGCGGGGAGTTCAAATTTGCGGAAATGTTCGATGACTGGTAAACGCTCAAACCAAGGATAGAAGCTGATATCAACTAGGCTCAACTGATCGCCTAGAAAATAAGTTCCATCGCCCGACAATTTGCCAAATCCTTCTTGCTCAATGTATAGCAAAGCTTCGATAAATTCTCTGCGTCCTTGCTCTTGTTCTTCCACAGTTTTACCGCGCAATAGCTTCACAAAGGCAGGGATAAAACGAGTATTTGCATAGTCAATCCAAATTCTCGCGATCGCTTTTTGACCAGCATCTTTAGGTAGCAGTGCGGGTTCAGGGAATACTTCCTCTAAGTATTCATTGATGATTGCCGATTCGTAAATTTCAAAACCGTTATGGACAATAGCGGGGACTTTGCCATAGCGAGAAACCTTGAGAAATTCTGCGGGTTTGTTTTGGAAATCAATGTCAGTAGAGGTAAATTCAATTCCTTTTTCTAACAGAACCACGCGAGTGCGTTGAGCAAAGGTAGAAGCCTTCGCGAAATAAAGATGTAATGCAGTCATAGTGATATTTAAGAAGATGTTGGTGAATTTTGAATGCTATACTACGATTTGTCTATCGATTTATCATAGATTTGTCTTGTGCATAATGACATATCAGTTTGCAATAAAGATGTTCCCTTCATAACAAAGCACCTATTTGGGCGATCGCCAAAGGTATTCGACATTTGGTTTGTCGTTAAAGGCATTAACTGTTAGCTCTCCAACTCTGTAGCAAAGCACCACTAATCCTAAAGCCAAGCTCTTTGATATTGCACTGGATAGTTAAAGTCCTTAACCCTCAACTGCTTTGCAGCCCTAGCAGCCCAGTATGGATCGCGCAAAAATTCGCGCCCGATCAAGACAAAATCGGCTTGTCCTGTGCGAACGATATGATCGGCTTGTTCGGGAGAAGTAATTAGACCAACGGCGGCGGTGTTAATACCTGTTTCGCGGCGAATGCGATCGCTAAAAGCTGTTTGATAACCAGCACCAACGGGAATATTTGAGCCAAGTCCATTGAGAATTCCACCTGAAGAAGCATCGATCGCATCAATACCTAATGCTTTGAGTTTATGGGCGAGTTCTACACTCTGCTCGATATCCCAGCTATTCTCCGTCCAGTCACTTGCCGAAATTCTGACCCAGATCGGATAGCGTTCGGGAACTATATCTCGAACTGCGCTGACAATTTCTATTAATAAACGAATGCGATTCTCAAAACTGCCGCCATAGGCATCTTCTCGATGATTGCTCAAAGGCGAGAGAAACTCATGGAGCAAATAACCATGTGCTGCGTGAATCTCAATTACTTGAAATCCTGCTTCGATAGAACGTTTAGCGCCATTAATGAAAGCAGCTTTAATTCGCTCAATTCCTGCTAAATCTAAAGCTTGAGGCTCTTGACTATTGGCATGATTAAAGGCGATCGCGCTTGGGGCAAACACTGGTCGCCAACCACCTTGAGTCTCATCAATCGGTTTACCACCTTCCCAAGGTATAGCACAACTAGCTTTACGTCCTGCATGGGCGAGTTGAATACCTGCGATTGCACCTGCTTGATGGATTTGCTGAGTGATTTTGGCGAGGGTTTCAATATGCCGATCTGACCAAATGCCCAGATCTTTGGGCGAAATTCTGCCTTCAGGTTCTATTGCGGCGGCTTCAGTAAATACCAAACCTGCACCACCGATCGCTCGGCTCACTAAATGGGTGAAATGCCAATCGTTAGCAAAGCCATCGGTACTGGAATATTGGCACATCGGAGAAACACCAATGCGATTGCGAAAGGTTACGCCACGTTGTTGGAATGGTGCAAATAGATGTGTCATGATGAGTTCAAATTAATTAGCGGTTTGAGAATGAGAATATCTTGAAATGAATGATTGCGGCAAGACCAATAAGGGTGATGGCGACAGCGCAAACACCATGCCATTGCCACAGACTCCAACCAACAGCACCAAGAAAAGAGCCGATCGCACCGCCAGTATAATTTGTCACCATATAGACTGTATTCAAGCGACTTTCGGCATTGGGGACGAGGCTGTAAATGCGGATTTGGTTGAGAATATAGGCAGAGTGCATTCCTAAGAATAGGAAGAGAACGCCAACGATTAGTCCCGAAAGATAAGTTCCTGCGATCGCTAAAATTGTAAAGGCAGCGATCGCACTTGCGATCGAATAATTGATAATTTTTCTGGGTGTGTAACGATCTGCCAGTCTACCGATTGAAGGAGTTACTAAAGCACCGATGATACCGACAAAGCCAAATAGACCCGCAACTTTACCATCATAGTGATAGGCTGATTCGAGAAAGAAGATCATTGTTGACCAAAAGGCATTGAAGGAAGCAAAGATGAGAGCGATATTTAGCGAGGCTTCTCTTAGGACTGGCTGTTCGCGAATCAATTGGAGAATACTTCCCATTAACTTGAAATAGGACAATTGGGAAGTAGGAGGGATAATTGGTAATTTTCCGCGTACTGTAATCGCTAAAGTGACGATCAATCCTGCGGATAGCCAATAGATCGATCGCCAGCCAAAAGTCTCACCAACAAAGCCACTAAGGGTACGTGCAAAAACTAAACTGAGAGATAATCCACTCATTAACATGCCCAAGGTTTGCCCGCGCTCTGAGGGACTAGACATCTGTGCAACCATCGGAATAATTAGCTGAGCAACAATGCTGAAGCATCCCAGAGTCAGACTTGCCAAGGTGAGCCATGTGAGATTGGGAGCAGTTGCTACACCGATAATCGCAAAAACTAGCAAGCTCAAGACCGTGACGATTAATTTACGACGTTCGAGGCGATCTCCTAATGGTACAAGCACCAACAAGCCGAGGACATAGCCCATTTGGGTAATAGAAGGAACTATCCCAATTTGATGTTCGGAAACTTGGAGATTACGCCCCATTTGAGCTAGTAATGGCTGATTGTAATAAACATTAGCGATCGCTAAACCACTAACAATTGATAGCAGCAAAATCAACTTTCTATCGGTAGTGAAATTCTCTGTAACCGTGGTGGTAACTCGATCGGTCGTATCTACGGTCTTAGCTGATGACATTGAGACTTGGGAATATTTAGCACTAGTGTAATGGCGATTGCGCTCTGTTTCTTCATCCTTTGGGTTAAAGTCTAGTAGCGATCGCCTGTCAAATGCGGTTCTAAGCGATCGGCAAATTCTTTAGGTAATAACGCTTTCATTGATTTTGCTCGCTATTTATTAGTATTTATTTTGATAGAACGGCAAAGCCGCTCTATCAAAATTTGGTTCTTTACTTTAGATTCTCTTGAAACAATTCCAAAACATGAGTCCAAGCATCTGCTGCCGATTCGGGATGGTAACTACCGCGATGATTACAGAAGAAGCCATGTCCAGCGTTAGGATAGCGGAAGATTTTATGGGAGATCTTCGCTTCTGTCAGTGCTGCTTCCACCTTGTCCACATCCGTAAGGGGAATCCCTTTGTCCTCTTCACCAAAGAATGCAAAAATTGGCGCTTTAATATCTTTGGTAAGCGTAATCGTCGGTTCGCCACCACCAGGGGTAGAGCTAGGAATACCACCACCATAGAAGGAAGCCGTTGCTTTAATCTCTGGCAATGTCGCGGTCAGGTAAACAACGTGACCGCCAAAGCAGAAGCCAATCGCGCCGATCGCCTCATCCTTGACATTTGGCAAAGCTTGGAGATAGGAGATCGCTGCTTGAATATCGCTAAGGATTTCATCAGCCTTAGTTCGATCCTTCAAACCTCGTCCTACTTGAATATCTTCAGGAGCATAGGTTGACTCAAAATTTGGGGCAGTGCGTTGAAATAGGGCAGGTGCGATCGCCACATATCCTTCCTTTGCCAAACGTTCCGCTACATCACGAATATGAACATTCACGCCAAAGATCTCTTGTACGACAACCACTGCGGGGAAAGTACCTACGCGATCGGGTTCCACCAGATAAGCATCAATCAACAAATCACCATTAGCGATCTTCACGCGAGAGGTGCGAATCGTGGAGTTATCTTGAGTTTGATTAATAGTTGCAGTAGTCATAGTTTGTAAATTTGATTTAGTTTTTCTTGTTCCCTCTATAGGAACTACCTTATATATAAGTCTATTTGTCTATGTTTGAGCGTGTAGATACCACCAGAACCTCTTCCTTGTAAAGGAGGGGGGATTTTCTTCCCCATTTTTAAGAAGTATTGAGGGGGGATTATCTTTCTACTTGTTTGCTACAACTTTAAGCGAATCAGGTGTAATCGCCGCATACTGCTCAGTTGTCAAAGCTGTATCCTTGATATCGATTTTCTTCGGAATCACTTTCTCTTGAGTGAACAAATCGGCAATCTTTTGCTGTTCTTCTAGTACTTGAGGAGTAATTGCCCGTAAACGATAACTTGCACGACCAGAGACAATAGCCAAAATTTCAGGATCAATCTTTAGAATCGGAGCGACTAACTTCACAACTTCAGGACGATTTGCCTCTGCCCATTCACCATTTTTGTCAATCTCTTCTAAAATAATCTTTAGCACCTCAGGATTTTCGGTCGCGAAAGAACGTGATGCAATATAAAAACCACCTTGAGTCGAAATTTTATTGGCATCTCTGAGTACACGAGCTTCCGCTTTAGATTGCACAAAAGCCAGATAGGGATCCCAAGTTATCCACGCATCAATCCGACCTTGAATAAATGCTTCTCGTGCATCTACAGGTGGTAAGGTGACAGGTTGAATATCACTGTACTTTAAGCCCACTTCATCTAATGCTTTGACCAACAAGTAATGGGAAGCAGAACCTTTTTGAAAGACTACTTTCTGACCCTTAAGATCGGCTACACTTTTGATTGGTGAATCCCTCTGGACAATAATAGCGCTGCCCTTACCCTCACTAGGCTGACGGGCTGACACATATACCAATGATGAACCTGCGGCTTGAGCGAATATTGGCGGCGTTTCACCGACAGAACCGAGATCGACTTTGCCAACATTGAGAGCTTCCATCAATTGAGGTTCAGCCGCAAATTGTGACCACTCGACTTTTACTCCTAATGGCTCCAGCCGCTTTTCTAGGACTCCTTTAACCTTGACGATATCACCAGCACTTTGATAGCCCAACCGTACTACCTTGAGTTTGATCGTAGTAGATTTTGCTTCACCCTTAGAGTTTGTTGAGGATGGTATTGAAGCTTGATTTGTAGAAGTAGAGCAACTGGTTAAAACAGTTGAGAGAACTAGCAAACTGGGTATTACAAATAGAGTAAATCTTTGTAAAATAGATGCTGGTTGCTGTTTAGTTTGATGAAATGATGTGACCATGTAATAACTAGACTTCCTTTAAGATCTCAAGGGGGATTACGGCGTAAACTTCTGTAGGTAATAGAGCGTCTTGAATGTTGATTCTTTTAGAAATAACTTTTTCTTCAACTATTTCCAATTGAAGTGGCGGATAAAACGAGGCTATAGGCAGCAGAAAATAATAGCGATCGCCGTTTAATTTTTTGGACTTGGTCTGGACGAGTGAGGACCTTAAACAATGGAGGCAGTTCTTTCATGGACTTGTCTAGCGAGTTATGGAAAATTATTGAAATCCTGTAGATCCTTTGCAAATTAGAGATCTCAAATAATCTACTAAATATACGCGTAAATGTCGTAGTTTCTAAAAACAATCCTCACACGGGTTGTAATAAAAGGCAAGTTAACTGCTATACAAAATGAGACAGGAATAAAAAATCGAAATCAAACAGTAACTAATCAAATTTCTAATCTTGAATTAACTCTGCAACTACTGGAGTTTGAGAATTGTCATGAGAGGCGATCGCGCCAATTTGAAAACCGTTTTTAGAACCGTTATTTTGAGTTTGATTAGGGAAATCGCGATCGCTCAAATTTTCAGGTAAAAATCCACCTGCTTGCATTTGCCATAGTCGATGGTATGCACCTTTTAGCGCTAGCAAGTCTGCATGGGAACCATCTTCAACTATCTGTCCATGATGAAAGACAAGAATACGATCTAAATGGGAAATTGTGGAAAGACGGTGAGCCACGACAATGACCGTTTTACCATTCATCTCTTTATCAAGAGTGTCTTGAATGGCACGTTCGGTAATCGAATCAAGGCTAGAAGTCGCTTCATCAAGAATCAAAATCGGTGCATCTTTGAGAATGACTCTTGCGATCGCAATTCTTTGACGCTGACCACCTGACAGCTTCACGCCACGCTCTCCCACCATTGAGTCATATCCCTCGCGAATTTGTTCGATAAATTCATGGGCATTAGCTTTTTTTGCAGCTTCAACTACTTCCCGATCGCTCGCCTCTAAACGTCCATAGCGAATATTTTCGAGGAGAGTGCGATGAAACAGGGATGGATCTTGAGGAATGAGGCTAATTTGGGCATGAAGATCTTCTTGAGTCATGTCACGAATATCCACACCATCGATCGCAATCTGTCCAGATTGAGGATCGAAAAGGCGCAATACTAAATTTACAAAAGTAGATTTGCCCGAACCAGACAATCCAACTAATCCTACTCTTTGACCTGATTCAATCGTAATTGAAAGACGATCGAAAACATTCCTTTCCTCGGAATAACTGAAGTCCACATCAAGAAATTCGATTTTACCTTGGGTAATGGAGTGGTTAGTCGGGCGATCGCGATCGACAATTTCATGAGGCTGAATGATTGTGTAAACGCCATTACTGACATTGCCAATATGCTCAAAAAACTCCAAAAAGCGACGACTTAAATTCTTAGCTTCAGAAATAATTAAGAGCGCAATGCTACTTGCCATTACAAAATCGGCAACTTCAATCTTGCCTTGACTCCATAGGGTCAGAGCATAATAGAGCGTACCAATTTTCAGAGCGGCTCCTGCGATAAATTGGAACAGTTTTACGCGCTCAGAATACCAGTTTGCCCTTCTCACATCCTTGAGTTCGACCGCATGGCGATCGCGTAAATATTTGCGCTCAAATCCTAATCTGGCAAACAAACGCACACTGCTGAGATTAGTGACAGTATCGACAATCTGTCCGATCGTTTCGCTTCTTGCGGAGGATGCGGCTAGCTCGTAGGGACGGCTGCGGGAAGCAAGCCAATAGGATACGGAAACAAAGGAGAAAGCCCAAATCCCTACAAATAGCGCTAGCCCAGTATTTACGCGAGCTAGTAAGGCGATCGCCACTGTCATCACGATACCCACAGGCATGAAATCGAAAATGAGAGAATATAGAGTGCGGGCAACGCCAAGAGAAGTTTCACCAATGCGATGGGCTAAGGCTCCTGCGAAACTATTGCTAATGTAGCGATGGGAATGATGCTGTAAATAGCAATAAAGATTTCGCGCTACATGCTGGCGCAAAACGGGTTGTAGCAAAATCATCACTAGTCCAGAGGTTTTGCCAAAAATTACTTCGCCAATGCTTAAACAGGAAAACAATATAAAAGGATTCCAAATTGCTTCTATTCCTGCGCCATGCTGACTGGCTTTAGTAACGCCACGCATAATCTCGCCGATCGCAAAGGGGAGCATAATCCCGCAAATGGCATGGAGCGCTTCGAGAGAAACCATTGCCACATACCACCAGCGAAATTGACTGACAAAATGCCAGACAAATCGAAAGGGAGTCGCTGGCAAATCGGGAGCATCGGCGGCGCGTTGGAAGGCTTGTGATCTGAGGTGCGATCGCAAAACACGTTTTAGGTTTTTACGATTTGACGGACGAGTTTGTGTGGTCATTTAAGTTTCTAACGATATAGCAGTTTTGATTTTTGATTTTGCCAACGGCAAAATCAAAAATCTATCTCAACGCATCACCGAGGCGGTATTCAGCCGAAATATGATCGAGCTTTTCTTTTAGGTCAGCATCTAACTTGATTTCTAACGCCTTGAAATTATCTGCAAGTTGTTCAGGACGACTCGCACCAATAATCGGTGCGGTGATGATCGGATTTGCCAATACCCAAGCGAGAGCCAATGTCGTAAGGGGAATGCCTGATTCCTTCGCAACATCCTGCAACTTTTGGACAGTGCTAAATTCGCGATCGTGCCAATAGCGATCTTGATAATTTTTTGCGGCGGCAGCGAGAGTGAAGCGCGTTCCTTCCGTTGGCTCTTTACTGGCGGCGTGTTTGCCAGTCAACAATCCACCCGCAAGAGGGTTATAAGGAATTACCGCTAAGCCTTCTTCTTGAGCGAGGGGCAGTAGTTCTCTTTCAATTTGACGGAATAGGAGATTATAGCGAGGTTGCACGGAAATAAATCTAGTCAATTGGCGAGTGTCTGCTTTACCTAAAGCGCGACTTAGGCGATAGGCTAAGAAATTGGAAACACCAATGTAGCGAACCTTGCCCGATTTAACGATCGCATCTAAAGCTTCGATAGTTTCATCAAGGGGTGTATTCGTATCGTCAGAATGCAATTGATAAAGATCGACATAATCAGTCTGTAAGCGGCGTAGCGAAAGATTGATCGCATCAAATAAATGTTTGCGCGAGGAGCCTTGATCCCAAGGGGCGTTACCCACTTTTCCGACTGCCTTGGTCGCCAAAATAAAGCGATCGCGTTTTCCTTTCAGCCAACGCCCAATAATTTCTTCCGTGCGCCCTGCATTTTCGAGTCCACCACCTAGCGGATAAACATCGGCTGTATCGAGAAAGTTGATTCCCGCTTCAGCAGCAGTATCGAGAATTTTAACGGAAGTTTCTTCATCGGTTTGCAGTCCAAAGGTCATCGTACCGAGAACCAGCTTGGAGACGGTTAAGCCAGTGTTCCCAAATTTTGTGTAGGGAATAGTCATATTTGTTGTGTCGATTAAAGAGTTTTTGTCTACGTTTTGAAGTTTAGATCCCCCCCAGCCCCCCTTGTAAAGGGGGGAGAATCAATTAAATTTTCTTCTTCCCCCTTTACAAGGGGGATTGAGGGGGATCTCTTTACATAAAATCAGTTAGGAAAAACGCTGCTCTTAGAAGCTTTTCCTAACTGATTAAAATTTTGGAGTTCAAGATATACAAACGTTCAAAGAGCAGCGATCGCTAGACGGAAACAGCTACCTTCTGTACAGGTTTCGCAGCAGCAGTGGTAGGTTGAAACTTGTTCAACTTCGCTTCAATCTGCGTACCCTTGAAGAAATTAGGATTCGCTTGAGTGTAGAACTTGTAAGGATTCGAGAATACATAAGCCTTAAAATCAGCTTCCGTAATCACACCTTCTTCTACCAAACTCCAACTTTCAGCAAGGGGCTGAGTAAGATCGGGAACATCCCAATGACCGACATCAGAGGAGTAGATCGCGTTGATCTTCACACCCAATGGGTTCGCCTTGTCGTTGAAAGCAGTAGCAATCGTGCGATCGTCAGACTCAGAGCCGAAGTAGAAGTTATCGACCCACTGATCGCGAATATCTTCAATCTTCCCAATACCAGCCTTGCCGAAATCTTCTAGCTCATCACCGACAGGAGAACGGCTATGACGCAAGAACGAAGAACCAAGAACAGTTTGCAGCAATTCTTCCTTAGTGAAGGATTTGCCCTTAGTCAATTCTTGACCATATTTCTCGAAGATATCGAGTAGTTCGTCAGCATTAGCTTCATTTGGATCGTAGTTCTTCAAGCCTTCAAGGTTACGCTTCAAGAAGCGATCAACAAGGTGAATATAAACATGAGCGCCCCAGTCAGCACCACCTTCAAGTAAGGCGACACGCAATTGTGGGAAGCGCTTAGTCACACCACCAAAGAACAAAGCCTTTGCAAAAGCTTCTGAACCATCGGCAAAATGTCCGATGTGGTTATTCATGTAGTTGCTGATGGAAGAGCGACCCGTCCAACCTTGGCTACCGTAGTGAGTAGCAATGGGTACGCCTAGTTCTACAACTTTTGCCCAGAATGGATCGTAGTCATACTCGCTATCGATACCATAGAAATCGATGTAGGAAGCATGACGAGCGATATCTGGATACTTGTCGGCGGGATATTTTTCAGCGATCGCCTTGATTGGACGCTTGACACCACCAGGGATATTGATTACCTTCAATCCCAAAACATTGACCGCAAATTCTAGCTCTTCGATCGCTTCTTTAGGATCGTTCAAGAGAATGCCAGCGACAGGGGTGAGGCGATCGCTGTATTTCCGATAGAGATCAGCGTGGTAATGATTAATCGCCCGTTGCAAGGCTTGGCGATTCTCATTGCTTGCACCAGCCGCCGCCAAAACGTTGTTAGGGAATAGAACTGAATAATCAGAACCTTGTTCTGCTAGGCGTTCAGCTAACAAAGAAGGAAGTGTATAGGTAGCAAGATCCAAAGTATTCTTGGTAACTCGCGCCCACCAAGGCGATCGCAAGGTGCGGTGATATTGACGCTCTTCGGGGGTTTGTTGATACCAGTCTTTACCTTCAGACTTAGGGTTGAGGCGACCGAATTCTGCTTTACGCAGTTCATCGACTAATTTGGAACCGCCATAGTTGGCGATGTAGTCCTCAAAGTCGGGAGTGAAGTCGTTAGTATGGATGTCGGTATCGATTACTGGATAGTCAAGCTTCGCTTTCAATGCGGCGGAAGGCGAAGTACTTAAGCGGCTATATTTACTCATTGATTGGTGTCCTTAAAAAATTGCAAGGTTAGAATTACGAAATGAATTCAATAGTTCTGTTGCCCTAGATTTCAAGTTCTCAATTCCTCTAATTTTGCCCTGACAAACAAAGTTGAAGAAACTAAATTTGAAATACACTCGTTACCCGATTGGGTTGTCGTAGATTAATAATCAAAGTTTGACATAGGTATCTTCAAAACCGATGTCTTCCAGGTTACAAATGTGCGTAATACTAATTATTAGTTTATCTAAGTATCTTGAATAACCTACAACAACAAACTATCCTTATGTTGCAGAGTTAGGGATATTCCCAATCGGGAGTAACCCTAAAGAAGTAATGAGGTGTCATGCAAAGCATGACACCTCATTACTTCTTTAGAAATTGGATTGTGTTTCAAACAATTTTGACTTTGGAGGCAGCATCTGTTGCCTTCTGACGGGCTTCTGTTGCATCGCTTCCTTTAGCTAAAGCCACACCCATGCGGCGATAGGGACGAGAATCTGGTTTACCAAATAAACGAATTTCTGTGTTGGGAATAGCAAGGGCTGCTTCTACGCCCGTAAAGGAAATTCTGTCACTGGTTTCGCTGGCAAGAATGACGGCACTGGCGGACGGACTGAGCAATTCAATGGTGGGAATCGGTAAGCCGAGAATCGCCCGTAAATGGAGTTCAAATTCGTTGAGATTTTGGGAGATGAGAGTAACCATTCCTGTGTCATGGGGACGAGGAGATAGTTCAGAGAAAATTACTTCGTCTTTAGTGATAAAAAATTCCACCCCAAAAATACCTGCACCTCCGAGTTTATCGGTGATCTTGCGGGCAATGTCCTGTGCATCCTTGACTTGATCAGGAGTTAAGCCAACGGGCTGCCATGATTCTTGATAGTCACCTCGTTCCTGACGATGCCCGATCGCTTCGCAAAATAGAGTCTCGCCCTGCCATTGACGGATCGTCAATAGGGTAATTTCAACTTCAAAATTGATAAATTCCTCAATGATGATCTTGGCAGTATCACCACGACCTCCAGCGATCGCATAATCCCACGCTTTTTCCAATTCATCGGCAGAATTGACAACCGATTGCCCCTTACCAGAAGAAGACATCACGGGTTTAATCACATTCGGAAAACCAATTTCAGCGGCAACGGTTTTCAATTCGTCGAGGCTATTAGCATAGGCATATTTAGCAGTTCGCAAGCCTAATTCATGACTTGCTAAATCGCGAATGCGATCGCGGTTCATCGTGAAATTGGTAGCAGCAGCAGTAGGAATGACGTTGTAACCCTGAGCTTCCAGTTCCAGCAATTTCTCGGTGCGGATTGCTTCCACTTCTGGCACGATCAGATCGGGTTGATGTTTTTTCACAACTGCTTCGAGTGCCTCGCCATCCAACATCGAGATTACTTCCCGATAATCGGCAACTTGCATCGCAGGCGCATTGTCATAGCGATCGACTGCAATTACCGTATTACCGAGTCTTTGGGCGGCAATAACAACCTCCTTGCCCAATTCCCCAGAACCAAGCAGCATGATTTTTTTCGGTAATGCGATCGCCATTGAATTCACCTTGAGTCACCTTGTTATTTCACAAAACAGCTACATCATACCGCTTTTAGCTGTAACGCCAAAAAGGGAAGCTATATTTTACATAGCTTCCCTTTGATGATTATTCAGAAAAATGCGATCGCTAAAAAGCCAAAAATTAATTGCTAATAGTCTTTAAGCCACCAACTGTCTATCTCTAACCTGAATCGTGTGCTGATTAGCAGGACGACGTAAACCAAGATTTTCGCGGAGAGTTTTCCCTTCATAGGCAGTGCGGAATAAGCCGCGCTCTTGGAGAATGGGAACGACTAAATTTACAAAATCATCTAAGCCAGTGGGAAGGATCGGTGGCATGATGTTAAAGCCATCGGCAGCGCCATTGTCAAACCACTCTTGCAACTGATCGGCAATGCTTTCAGGAGTACCGATAATTGTACGATGTCCGCGTGCAGTGGCAAGCGATCGATACAATTCGCGCAAAGTCAAACCTCGCGAAGCCAAATCCTTCACCAACTTCAAGCGACTCTTATTGTTATTGGTGTTAGATGGTAACTCTGGCGCGAGATCGTCTAAGGAATATCCCGATAAATCTACCCCGCGATAATATTGCTTCAAAATACCCCAAGCGACATCAGGATGAATGAGAGATTGCAGAAATTCATACTTCTCTTGCGCTTCCTCTTCCGTGCGTCCAATCACAGGAAATGCGCCTGGCATAATTTTCAAATCATCAGGCGATCGCCCATACTTGGCAAGACGACCCTTAACATCGCTGTAAAATTCCTGAGCATCGGCTAGGGTTTGGTTAGCAGTGAAGATTACCTCGGCAGTTCGCGCCGCTAATTCTCGCCCTGGTTCCGAAGCACCCGCTTGTACGATGACAGGATAGCCTTGGGGGGGACGGGCGACATTCAGAGGTCCTTTGACAGAGAAATTCTTCCCTTTGTGATTGAGAGTATGCAATTTCTCTGCTTCAAAATAGATGCCAGATTCGCGATCGGCGATAAATGCATCATCTTCCCAACTATCCCAAAGTCCTTTAACAACTTCGATAAACTCCTCAGCTCTTTCGTAGCGTTGACTATGTTCGGGATGATGCTCTAAACCAAAGTTAGCCGCCGCGTTCTCATTGCCTGTAGTAACGACGTTCCATGCAGCACGACCATTACTGAGATGATCGAGAGAAGCAAATTTACGAGCTAAGGTATAGGGTTCTTCGTAGGTAGTGGAAGCAGTAGATACAAAACCAATATGCATGGTCACGGCGGAAAGTGCAGAAAAGAGGGTTACTGGCTCAAAGTGAGCAATCTTTCCATTACGTCTTTGGGTTTCAGGTGCGCCACCCCAGACCGCAGGGCTATCGGCAAGGAAGACTGTATCAAATAGACCCCGTTCCGCAGTTTGAGTGATTTGCTTATAATGCTCAAAATTATGTCCTGCATCGATTTGAGCGTCAGGATGTCTCCATGCCGATACATGATGACCAGTAGCTTGAATAAATGCACCTAATCGAAATTGACGTTTTTGACTCATGGTTTTTCTCTAAAAGTTTTTAAAGTAATTGTGTGGCGCGAAGCGCCACACAATTACTAAGCAGCAACAGGCTGTTGAATAAATCGTGAATAGCGTCCAATGTAGAAATTGACAGGATTGGCGATCGCTTTGACCGCAGGGCGATCGCTAACAGCATCCCACCAAAGTTTTACACGCACAGCTTCTGTAGGAATCGTGTAATTGCGATAATGTTCAAGGGTGGGAATGCGCTCGAACCAAGGATAGAACGTGAGATCGACAAGGGAAATATTTTCGCCAAACCAGTAAGCACCATCACCAGAGAGCTTAGCTAAGGCTTCATTCTCAATGAATAAAATTGCCTCGTTTAATTCAGCTCGACCTTGCTCCTGTTCTTCAGCAGTCTTGCCGCGTAATAACTTACCGAAAGCTGCTGTGAATTTGGTATTGGCATAGTCAATCCAGATTCTAGCGATCGCTCTGGAACCAGCATCCTTTGGCAGTAATGCGGGTTCTGGAAAGACTTCTTCTAGATATTCATTGATGATTGCTGATTCATAAACTTCATTCTCACCATGACGGAGCGCAGGAACTTTGCCATACTTGGAAATTGTGGAGAACCATTCAGGCTTGTTCTGTAAATCAATTTCCGTATATTCAAAGTCAATCCCTTTTTCGCCTAAGACAAGACGAGTACGATGAGCATAGGGACAGGCTTTGGCACTGTAGAGTTGGATTTTGGACATAGCAATAGTTTTAATAATGTTTTTAGAGCGCGCGAAGCGCTCTAAAAACGTTTACTGTGCGGGGTTGGGATAAAGAGAATTTACATTTTCAATCTCGGCAAAAATTGCAGAATCTAATTCCACATTGACGCTATCGAGATCCTCCTTTAGCTGATCTAAACTAGTCGCGCCGACGATCGTACTTGCCACAAACCAACGACTACGGACAAAGGCTAGAGCTAGAGCCGATGGCTTAATGTTGTGCGCCTTGGCAATTTCCACATATGCCGCGACAGCGTTGGTCACGTTGGGCTTGCGGTAGCGATCGCCAAATCCTGAAAAGGTATTAAGACGCGCTTTTGGAGGATTGTCATGAAGATATTTACCTGTTAATAGACCAAAGGCAAGAGGGCTGTAAGCAAGAAGTGGCACATTAGTATGATGGGAAGCTTCAGCTAATGCTCCATCAAAGGCGCGGTTCAAGAGGCTATAGGCATTTTGAATCGAAACAATCTTTGGTAGCCCCTTCTTTTTCGCAACATGGGTAAACTTCGCAAGACCCCAAGGAGTCTCGTTACTAACACCAAGATGGCGAATCTTACCCGCTTTAATCAGGTCATCAAATACGGCGAGTTGTTCGGAAATGGGAACAGTTTCATGTTCTTTGGTAACGTCATAAACCGTTTCTCCAAAACGAGGCACATAGCGATCAGGCCAGTGGATTTGATAGAGGTCGATATAATCGGTTTGCAGGCGTTTCAGGCTGTCATTAACCGCTTGTTCGATATTTTGGCGATCGATCTTCTGCACGCCACTACGGAGCCAAGCAAATCCACGCCCAGGCCCTGCGATTTTAGTCGCAACTAGAACTTTGTCGCGTTGACGCTTTGCTAGCCATTCACCGATATAGCTTTCGGTTAAACCTTGAGTCTTCTCTTGTACTGGCACGGGATACATTTCCGCCGCATCAAGGAAGTTCACACCACGATCGAAGGCATAATCTAATTGTTCGTGGGCTTCAGCGATCGTGTTCTGATTTCCCCAAGTCATCGTACCGAGGGTAATTTCCGAAACTTGTAAATCGCTATCGCCAAGTTTGTTGTATTTCATATCAGTAATATATAAAGTTTCTTATTGAGAGAAATTTAGTATTGGGGAAAATCTTTTGTGCAAAGGATCTAAATTCTATGAGAAGGCGAAATCTATATCCTCGTTATCCGATTGACTTGTCGTAGATTATTTTGTAAGTCTGCCATAGGTGTGTCGCAAACATATGTCTTCTAGATTACAATTCTACGAAGTACTAATTATTAGTCTATCTAAATATTATGTTTAATTGCTTTCGAATGTCCAGAGATAGAGGATTTCCCATTGGGAGCAGTAAATTGAAAGCTGTGATACAAAAAAAGCGCCAGTAAAAACTGGCGCTTTTTGATTGATAAATCTCTAAAAACTAGAGTGGCTTTAAACTGTTGTTGAAAGCGTTCTCTGCAACTTGATGACCTAAGGCTGTTCCTTGGATATCAGCTACGCGAGTATGAATACCACCCCAAACCCGTGCATTCTCATTTTCTTTGGAAATTTGGGAAAAGCTAGTGTAGTAGCGTGTTACCGCACCCGCAGGGAAAGTAAAAGATAGTTTGACATCATCACTATTAAAGAACTTTTGCAAGATCTTCTCAGCTGCTCCGGAAGTTACAGAATGTCCAGAGATGTAATCGGGATGGGCAGGGGTGATAATTAGAGGTTCCCAATTCGGATCGGCGGTAATAGAAGGATTACCAATTTTTTCAGCGTTACGAATTGCGGTTACAGGACGCAAGAAATTATATTTGTATTTGACCTCATAGCCTGCAATGTAAGCATCGGTAATTGCGAAGTTGACAAGGGCAAATAATCTTGCATTTTCGATTAAGCTATTGCCTTTGGCGATCGCGGCTGAACGCGCCGCCGCATTCCATAGTACTGGTGTATTAATTGTCCAGAAGATTGCTACTGAGGTTTGATCGGCGTTGCGGACTTTGCTATTTCTACCACCAACATTTTTAACTTCATTAATATCTTTTGCATACTCGGCGCTGGTCACAGCAGGTGGTGTAGGTACTTGAAACTGCTCCTTATTTTGGAAGGTAAAAGGAGTAATGTTGGAAAACTGGGTAAATATTGGGGGCGTATAGGCTGGTGGAGTAGGCTGCCATGCGCTAGCACCAGTAGCGGGTTTGTAATCGACCTTAGCATCCCAACCATCTTTACTACGGATTGCTAAAATCTTTTCCGCAACTTCTCTTCCTAACTTAACGCCGTCATTTTCAGCGCGACCATCAGGGATTTTCTTTAGAGAGGCTTGGAGAGCCTTATCGAGATTTTCTTTTTGAGCAGGATAAAGCTTTGTCAGAACTGTATAACCTGCGGAGGCTACTGCCGCATCAGCCGAGGTACCTGTGGGAGCAGTAGTATCGATCGCATAGGGAGTATAGCGACGATCGATCGCATTAACTGCATCAAAAATGGCGGCATGGGAAATACTCAGGCTTCTTGCCTGTAAAGGTGCAGCTATGCCTTGGGTGGTAGCGATCGCTGTATTATTCCAGTCAATTACCGCATCAGCCGTATTTGCAGCTTGGGCTGAGTCCAGACTGGAAGCATTGAGTGAATTTGAAAATAAATTGGGAATGCCTAAAACGACTAGCAGAGAGACTAAACCGAATGCAATAAACCGCGAAGTAGCTCGCCAGTTTGTCTTAACTTCATAACGCACTGTTATACACCTAAATTCCAATAGGGATACCGTAGATTAATTCTATGTAAATCATCTAGCTATGTCAATGTTTGAAATTTCAGTGCTTGAATACTAAAAAACAAAGGATGATGAAATCGCCCTTTGTTTAAGCCTGCGCAAGGATTTTATGGTGAGTCCGACGCAGATATGAGTAAAGATTTAGCGTAGCGTTAGTATTTCTACTTAAGCCATAATGTTTAGTACTAGTCTTGTCTAACTACTTTGTATGGCGTAGAAGCGCTTCTGTAATTTGACAGAAGGCATATCCCAAAAAATTAGGTAATGTTAACTCACTAGCAAAGTCTTTTTCCTAGTAAATTTCAAAGCCAGTCACACCTCCTCGTGGCTGGCTTTACTACGTGTAAGAGACAGAACAAATCAAAACCCAAATAAATAAAGAATGAGCTTCGCTCATCCTTTATTTATTTGGGTTTTATGTCCTACATTGACCGCAAAATAGAAGAGCTTTGCACGATTCATCTCCTTAAAATGTAGGCGCTAAAGCTCCATAAAAGAAGGTGTTGTAAATACCTAATCTGCCATAGCCAATTAACTGACCTTGGGATTCCTGAGAATTGTTAAATGTAGTTACCCCAAAGACATACTCGCCTTCTAGACTGGGGTTGCTGACTGGGCGCAAGCCAACAATTACAGTCTTACCTGCAGCAACGGGGGAAGTGAAAATAACGGATACGTCTCTAGTATTGGGATCGATCGCAGTTGTAGTTTCTAAGGTCGTACGATCGCCTGATGGTTCTTGAATGTAGGCAGTTGTACGATCGCTGGCGAAGTTAATTGGCTCAATGGGATCTTTTTGAGCGATCGTCACCTTTTGTAAAGATGCACCTGCTTCTTTAGGGACAGATATTTGAAATGAATAGGTGGCATTACGAGTATTAGGATCGCGATCGCTAGTATCTGTAGAGATTAAGCTGGGAACTTGGATAAAGCCTGTTTTTGCAGATAGTGACGTTAATTCTTCAGCGATCGCGCTATTACTTACCGCAACGATACTTAGAGAAGTTGCCATAAACAGGGCGGAAACAGTTAGTTGTGTGAGGTATTTCATACTGATGTGCGTTGATAGAGGATTGCTATATTAAGAAACATTACATTTGTTTCACTGAATACATTCTATCCCAAGAAATCAGTAGAAAGGGGATGAATAACTGATAAACCAATCACAATATTTGATTGATTTAATAACTTAACAAATACCTATTATTTCGCGTTAATTTGTGTATTTAAATCTTAGTAATAATATGACGATTCTAAATTATAGAAAAGAGACTTAGGCTTTGCTCAGCCATCAATAATAATCTTTGGCCGAGCGAAACCGAAGCCCAAAATTTCGCAAATAATTATTGATAAATCGTGTCATAACCTAATTTAAGAATTAGTAAAGATACAATTACTAGAAATAGCTTTCTTACAAATTGACTACCTTTACTAATGGCTAACTTAGTACCGCAAAATGCTCCTAAAATATTACAAATTGCCATCGGAATCCCTATTTGATAAATGACATTATTCGTAAAGGCAAAGTAAAGAAGAGCTGCGAGATTAGTAGAAAAATTAATTACTTTTGCAGAAGCAGAAGAGGTGAGAAAGCTATATCCAAAGATGCCGACAAAAGCAAAGATTAAAAAGCTGCCCGTACCAGGACCAAAGAATCCATCGTAAAAACCGACTACACAACCGATCGCGACACTATATAACCATTGTTGCGATCGACTAAGTTTTGAGGTTTGTAATAGTCCAAAATCTTTTTTGTTAAAGGTATAGATTGCTACACTGATTAACAAAACTAAAATCACAGGACGCATTAAATTGGGATTAAG
Organism: Pseudanabaena frigida; assembly: GCA_003242085.1. Taxonomy (GTDB): domain Bacteria; phylum Cyanobacteriota; class Cyanobacteriia; order Pseudanabaenales; family Pseudanabaenaceae; genus Pseudanabaena; species Pseudanabaena frigida. The sequence continues at coordinate 94,887 of QBML01000020.1, forward strand.
CAGATTGGTAGTTCTTGCGCCTAAGAAAGAAAAAATAAAAGCCGTCACCATTGCGGGAATTGTCGTTCCCCATTCAATTTTTTGTTGTTGAGCGTATTGATGTACGGCTATTGTGGTTCCTGAAATCGAGACAAACTTACTTGTTCCTAAGATGGGTGCGATAGCTGTATGTGGTAGCACGATCAACATCGCAGGTAGTTGAATCAGTCCACCTCCCCCGACCACCGCATCAATAAACCCTGCTAAAAGCGAAAATCCACAAAGCGTAAAGATCTCTATCATTTCTCAATTTAATATTTATAGCAATTTATAGCAGTAGCCATTTATAGGACAAAACCAAAACCCAGAGGAGAGTGGTGGAGCTTTGCTCCACCACTCTCCTCTGGGTTTTGGTTATTATGAAGCGAAATAACCAAAAAGCTTACATAGACTGTCTTCTACC
>QBML01000021.1 GCA_003242085.1 Pseudanabaena frigida
GTTTTTTCCTGTTCACTTGCTTTCTTTTTTATACCATTCCCTCTTGATCACTACCCAATTAATTTAGAAAGCGTTTATCCATTCTTGACTGCCATTGGTTTGTTTATATTGATTTTTACGGGAATTTCAATGTGGCGCACGATGCGGCGTACTTCTAGTAAACCAGCTACTTAGCGACCTATATAAGTTTAAAACAATGATTATTAGTGAAACGGCAGAACTTGTCGAAAACCATAATAGCAATTTGACTGAGACAACGCAGCGCGATCGCGTGGCAGTTTTACTTGCTGGCTATGGTGAAGTGGAATCTTTTCGGGAACTAAGCCTTTATAACCAAGCTGCTACTAAGTACATTGCATCACAGTTTTTGCCAATTCCTAAATGGCTATATCCTATTGCTGGCAAACTTCTTGCCCTCGAAGATGTATACAGTTTTGGATTTAAGCATCATCATTTTATATCGCCCGAAAATGAAATCTTTGAGAAACAACGTTTGGGGTTGGCAGAGCAGCTAGAATCTCGATGGGGTGAATCTGTAAAGGTCTTCAAAGGCTTCTATTTCTGTCAGCCTTTTTTGCAAGATGTAGTCACCAAAATCATTGAGCAAGGCTTTCAGAATTTACTAATCTATCCTTTGCTAGTAGTTGATTCTGCTTTTACAGGTAAAATTGCTGTCGAGCAGGTCAATGAAGTTATTGCTGCAACTACACCTGAGAATGACCCGAATCATTCCATCTTCAAAGCAATTCGCTATATTCCCGCCTTTGCAAGGGAACCTGCTTACATCGATTTGATGGTGCATCAGATTAGAGAAACTTTAAACCAATCTCCCAGCCTCTTTTTTGAGTCGCGAATTGGGATTGTCTTAACGGTTCATGGTGGGCCCGAACAGGCGCAGGGACTATTAACGGGTGTCATTGATGGACAAGAACTGTACGATCGCGTCCAAGCACAATTACAACATCAATATCCACTGATCTCCATCGGTTGGGTGAATCACGATATGCCCTTTATTAAATGGTCGCAGCCCGATCTCAAACAAGCAGCAAAAAGCTTGATTAAAGCAGGTGCTCAAACAATTCTATTTAAACCACTCGGCTGGGTGACAGATAATTATGAAACTATTTTTGAAGTAGATGATGCGATTCAATCTTTGCAACATCAATACCCAACGGTGACTTACACAAAACTCGGCTGTGTCAATGACGATCCTGATTTTCTGAGAATCTTAGCAGCATGGGCAAATTCTCAAATTGAAGCAATGCTGTCAGTTCCACAACATAAGGGATATCAGCAAATTAGTGGAGTCTGACAATGCCAGAATTTTTATTCGCTCTGACATTGTCAGCTTTGCCAGTTATTAGTAACTTCATTGGAGCGATGATTGCTGAAGCTTTACCATTATCCAAACAAACATTAGGGCTGGCATTACATGCGGCGGCAGGAGTGTTGCTGGCGATCGCCTCAACAGAACTAATCCCTAAAGTCGTTATTGCTAAACCAGTGTGGACAACTATTTTATCGTTGTTTTTAGGTGGAGCTTTTTTTGTGTGGGTTAATCAGCTTCTCAATTTAAGCAAGAATCGACTGCGTGGCATCGATCGCAGTACTGTGAGTTGGGTAATCTTTCTGAGCATCGCGATCGATTTGTTTGGCGATGGCTTAATGATCGGCACTGGCATAACGATCGCGCCTCATTTAGGTGTGGTGGTTGCCTCATCGCGAGTCGTGGCACATATTCCCGAAGGATTTGTGACTAATGCAGGATTTAAGAGTCAAAATTTGCCGAGAAGAGAGCGATTTTTATTACTGGCGGCGTTTATTATTCCTGTTTGGTTGGGTGCAACGCTTGGCTATTGGGGATTACGAGGACAAGAAGAACTTCCTAAATTGATTGTGCTTGCCTTTACAACTGGCGCGTTGATGGTAGCGATCGCTGAAGAAATTATTCCTGAAGCTCATCAAACTCAGGATTCTAACTGGTCTATGTTGGTGTTTATTGGGAGTTTTGCGCTATCAATGATGTTCTCTGCTTATCTTGAATAGCTTAAACAGAGAATGTGCTGTCTGATTAGTCAGCACATTCTCTGTTTAAGGAACAGATGTGTATGTCCGCTTGCGTTTTGATTGCCTCGAAAATTCAGTGATTTTATTAGCGATGCGATCGCAAACTAACCTATGAATAGAACAAAATTTATTTGCCTTGTTGGAGGCTCAATCGTTACCACCGTGGCAACAGGTTATTTACTAAGCGATAAAAGCAATCTTTTAAGGAAGGATATTAAATTGATAGATTCTCACAATGTAATCCTAAAGCCAGACGAAACCGAGATTTTGCATCTCGCCTCGCTCGCATCCAGCACTCACAATGCTCAGCCGTGGTTTGTCCAATACCTCGAACCCTACAACTGGATTATTGGCAACGATAAAAGTAAGTGGCTACCTGAGGCTGACCCAACTCAGCGAGAGACAATTTTATCCATTGGAGCGTTTATTCAAAATCTAGAATATGCTGCTAGTTCTTTTGGCTATATCTGCCACTGGACTTTACTTGCTAAGACCAATCAGGACGAACAAGTGGTGGCTGTAAAACTAAATAAAATAGAATCAAAAAATCCCTTTGATATCTCCAAAATCAAAGAGCGTCGTACTGTGCGTTCTAATTTTTTAAAGGATGAGCTAAAAATAGAAGATCGCCAATATCTGATTAATTCAGAAACAGAGTTTATTCACTATCTCCCTGCTATTAGCAAAGAAGGTCAATATATCAACGAACAAACGATTGTCGCCAATCGTATACAAACATACCGAGAGCCCGCACAGCAGGAGTTAGCCGACTGGATTAGATTTTCCACTAAAGATGCTGAGAAATACCGCGATGGACTGACCACAGCAAGTATGGAAATTGAAGGGCTTTCTGGTTGGATAGTAAGGAATTTTTACAACAAAGATAGCGTGATGAACAAGGATTTTCGAGAGGTAGGTCTGGATAAGGTTAAGCAGCAGGTATCAGAATCGGCAGGTTGGATTCTAATTACCAGTAAGGATAATTCCGTAGCAACATTGCTGGAGACTGGTCGCAGAATGGAAAGACTTTTGCTAAAAGTACGGGAAAAGAATATAGCCATTCATCCGATGACTCAGATCCTAGAAGAATCATCAACGCGACAAATGCTAAATCAAGTGATCGGAATTAGCGAAAATATTCAATTTATTTTGCGAGTGGGTTATTTGAAGAACTATCCGCAACCAGTTTCACTACGCCGCCCTGTTGATTGGTTTATACATTCATAAAATCCCTACAACTATGTGTTCTCTATGTTATGAATAAATTAAAACTTTCTGGTTTATTATTCTTTTTTGCTGGCTCATTTGCCTTAATGGGCATCATTACCGCCGAAGCATTTTATCCATCTGGCACTGGTTACACAACTTTTTACAGCGAAGTCAGCGATCTTGGCGCAACCAGACCGCCCAACAGCATAATCTATCAGCCGTCTTCAAACATTTTTAATACCACAATGCTGTTATCAGGGCTGATGACTTTGACAGCAACATTTTATCAGCATAGATATTTCAGAAAATTGATTGTCAGCATTCCGCTCGGTCTATTTGGTTTGGGTTTAGTGGGTATTGGAATTTTTTCTGGAGATAAAACTCCGTATCATGGAATGTTCGCAATGCTTACATTTTTATCTGGTGGATTTTCAGCGATCGCATCTGCCAAAATTGCTTCAGCACCTTTCAAATATATTGGGATTCTACTTGGTTCAGTTGCATTGCTTACTTGGGTTGCTGCCGTGTTTGTCCCCGCCATTATTTTCCCTTTTATCGGTGTTGGCGGAACAGAAAGATGGATAGTTTATTCGCTTGTATTATGGTTAACAGGCTTGGGCGGTTATCTGATGAATAAAACGATCTAGATATAAGGATTGGCGGCGCGAAGCGCCGCCAATCCTTATATCTAGATCGCTATCAAAACAATAATTTAAAAATAAAACAATGAAAAAAATACTCGTTATCAACGGACATCCAGACAAGGAAAGTTTCTGTTTTGCACTCGCAGAAAGATAAAAAAAAGGAGCTGATTTATCTGGAGCAGATTGTAAATTGGTGCATCTAATTGATTTAGATTTCAATCCCATTTTGACTTTTGGATACAGAGAAATAAGTGTGCTAGAACCCGATCTAGTAAAAATGCAACAAGAAATCCTCTCGGCAGACCATTTGGTTTTGGTTTACCCGAATTGGTGGTCAACTTTTCCTGCGCTTTTAAAAGGATCTATTGATCGGGCTTTTGTACCTAGTTTTGCCTTCAAATACCGTGAGAATTCTTCATTTTGGGACAAATTATTGACAGGGAAAACCGCAAGGATGATTGTCACAATGGATACGCCAAAATGGTATTACTTCTTGATGAATATAAATGCTGGACACAATGCAATGAGAATTGGTGTACTAGAATTCTGCGGTATAAAACCCGTAAAAATCACTTCATTTGCTCCTGTAAAATCATCTGATGACGTAAAAAGAAGAAAATGGTTGGCTGAAGTGGAAAAATTAGGGAAAGAGCAAAAATAAAGTGAAAATCACAAGTCAAAAAGCGCGAGCGCTAAAGCAAATCGGATTTTTTCTACTTTCTACTTTTTCGATAACTTGGATATCTTGGCTGATTATTATCATTGGGAACAGATATTTTAACGCTCTTTGGTATGGTGAGCCTTTATTTTGGATACCTTACGCGATCGGTAGTTGGGGAGCAGTCATTAGTTCCTACATTATTTATCGACAGTTCAAGGAAGATTTTAGTGAAGCATCTTTTGTGAAGTTTGTCTTTGGTAAAAAAATAGATGGAAAAGTATGGCTGATATTTGGACTATTTACAATTTGGCGTTTATTGATGATTTGGATTGCTTTTGGAATCAATAAGCCTATCTCAATTCTCTCGATAATTATTAATTTCCCACTGCTCATTCTTTTAGGTGGATTAGAAGAATTAGGTTGGCGCGGAATTTTACAGCCTCAATTAGAAAAGGTAATTAATTATTTGCCCTCTATCCTGATAGTAGGAACTATTTGGAGTATATGGCATTTGCCGCTATGGTTTATCAAAGGCTCAGTTCAAAGTTCATTCCCCTTTGGATTATATTTATTTTCAGGAATAATTTTAACTGCTAGTTTCACAACCTTGTATAAATACACGAACAACTTATTTCTCTGTGTCTTAAGCCACGCTTGGTTTAATGGATGTATTGGATTAGCTCTATATTTCGGTAATGATGGATCTTTGAAGCTCAATTTGAATTGGAAAGTAATTGTAGTTTTTTCGGTTGAGCTAATAGTATCTATCGTTTTAGGAATTGTGTATAGCCGTAAGAATCCCCTTAATGTTAAACAATACTTTTAGAACCTGAAAATGAAAATAATGAAAAGCGAGAAAGAGAAGATGTTGGGAGGAGAACTTTACGACCCTCTCGATCCACGACTTTTAGGCGATCGCCGACGGGCAAGGTTATTGTTGAAAGCTCTGAACGACACAAATGATGAACAACAAGAAGAACGTAATCGTATCATTAAGGAACTGATTCCTGCTATAGGACAAGGCATCTTGATCGAACCACCTTTTTACTGCGATTACGGCAGCAACATTACATTAGGGAATAGAGTTTATTTCAACTTCAACTGTGTTGTGCTTGATGTTGCACGTGTTGAGATCGGCTCAGATGTTTTATTTGGACCTACGGTACAGATTTATACTGCTATACATCCCTTAAGCTCGAAGGAGCGTAAATTGGGTTTAGAACTTGGCAAACAGATAGTTATTGGTGATGATGTTTGGGTTGGCGGCGGGACGATTATTTGCCCTGGAGTTCGGATCGGGGCACGATCGGTAATTGGTGCTGGTAGTGTCGTAACAAAGAATATTGAAGAAGGAGTAATCGCTGTCGGCAACCCTTGTCGTGTTATCCGAGAAGTTGAGTGATGGTTCATGAAGTTGCCTTAATGAACGGTTTAACAACTCCTATGCAATGATTCGCTCTATACCTATTTATTTTAGTATTTTGATAATTATTGCTGCGATCGCGATAACTTGGTTATAGGGAACAGAAACGCTTGACAAATATAAATTCTCTCAACGAATTATTTAATTTCAGTGCCATTCATTCAGTTCCATTTTGTAGCGTATTCAATCAATTCATTCATGAAATCAAGCGATCGCCTGTCACATTAGTATTGATACGATTTTGTAGATGTGGAGTTACATAATCGGCAACTCTAAAGAGATAGAAAATGAACGCTATACCCGAAACAACTACACCTCAAAAAACAGCAATAACTTTGGGCTTTTGGTCGGCAATATTAGCAAGTATGTTTGCGATCTTATTTGTTTCGATCGCGATCGCAACTTCTCTCCTGTTCCCGATGAAAGCATGGAATGGAATACAAACTTATGTAGAGAACTTCAACCTTCTGGATATGGCAAGCTTTATCCCCGCCTTCTTTTTAGCCCCAACGATGGTCATATTGATGGCTTGTATCAATGCGATCGTCCCTGTATCGAAGAAGATCTTTAGCCAAATCGGTTTAGCATTTACGATTGTCTATGCCACCATTATCCCAACCAATTACTACCTCCAGTTATTTGTAGTGCGCCTGAACCTCCAAAGTGGCACATTGGAAGGATTAAGCATCCTCGCTCAGCCTAACTTACATTCCATTTTTTTTGCACTAGAAACTCTTGGTTACGGATTTCTAAGTTTGGCAACCCTATTTGTCAGTTTGGTTTTCACTAGTGGAAAGTTAGAGATTTGGATGCGATCGCTATTTATTGTCAGTGGTGCTGTGGGAATCTTTGGTGTATTGGTTGCTCCATTTGACCAGCCATATCTCATATTTGCAGGATTGGGAATCTGGTCTCTCGCTTTCCCGATCTCCACAATTCTGCTAAGTATTTTCTTCCGCAGATCCCTAAAATGAAGCATTTCAGATTATCTTTTGTATCGTTCTCAATCAATTCAATCAGCTCATTTGGGAAGTCAGGCGATCGCTTTCAGTAAACCTCTAGAAAATATATCGTTAAAGCGATCGCCTAAAAATCACGCATCACAGTAATAGCGATCGCAATTTGTTGGGTACACTGGCAATAAGCTTAAATTGTCATCAAGCAAATAATTTCGCTTATGTCTTATTACTGGTCAATTATTGAGAAATCGCCTAATCGTATTCGCACTCAGGAAAACATTTCGCAAAATATAAGTCTGTTCTTCAGATGTTTGCATTTTTTGCTGATCTGTATTCCAGGGTTAATCTCAATCTGGCTAGGTCTCCCCCTATTACCAGTTAAGGTTAGCTGCCAACCAAGCAAAAATATTGTAGAGTGTCGCAAGACTCAGAGCTTTTTGACTATCACCGTAAAGACTGAAACTGTCCAGCAACAACGCAAATTATCTCGCATAGTAGAGGAGTCTATTCCAGGTGAAACGACTCTTGTTTGGATAGGTGTTGGTTATATTGGAGGGATTATCCTTCTGATCTTGCTATTTTCATCGACTGTGACGATAAGACGGATTTGGACTTTTGACAAAAATTCTATGATCGTCAAGGGACAAAAAATTACCAGTCTGCGTTCAGTAGAAACTATTTACCCTTGCGAAGAAATTAATGGGATAATATTAGAACTTACTGACATTCTAATTGATTCCAATCCGACCCATATTAGGATAAAACTCAACTTTCGATCCGATCGACAGCCAATTGAATATATCCCATTTAATAAAAAGCAACCCGTAATATTCAGTGGAGAGTATCAGCACTTTGAGGAGTTTGTCTCATCTATTGCTCAACCAATTTGTGGGATGTTAAATCAACCTTTAATGCTGAATATTTTCTCTGAATACGGCTCAATGTTTTTCGACTTTTCCGAGAAGAAATTTGAGGGGTATGCTCAAGATAAAAGCTTCAATCATTCGTTTCAATCGATCCAAAGATTTGAGATTGATTTACTGTCTAACGGTCGCTATGTCATTCCGACTGACGATACAGCAATAAATTCCTATATTCATTATGAATATATTTATAAAGTCCAGTTGGTTCTGAAAGATGGTCAGCGTCTTTCAGTTATTAAAATTGAAAGTCGAGAAGCTCTTGGGAAAAGACCGAAACAAGCGTCGTTCCCAACAAATGACAATAGAGCGTATCATTGGACAGAATATTTTACAATGCGATTGAACGGACTCATTAATCAATAGCGATACACCCGTTAAAGTTGTCTATTTTTAGCCGAGATTAGGCAGTCAAAAACAGTTCACATCGTTTTTGAGTTCCGAGAAGTTATTGGCAATTCCTTTGAGAATGTGTCCCGCTGCAAAGATCAATTATTGTTAAGCGATCGCCTAGAAATCACGACTCATAGTAATAGCGATTACCTTTATGGAGATGATTGTTTTTGCATTACTCTCCGCTAAGACACTCTAATAAGGTTGAATCTTGCCGAATAACACTCTATTTAGTGGTGTTATTTGGCAAAAATCTCGTTATTACACTTATTGATTACTTTATCTGACAATTTATGTGATTTTATCTTGTGTATGCATTTATCTTATAATTTGCAAGTTAAAATATAGTTACAGCCTGTTGAGGGAAAGAATATCACACCATAAACCTTACAAATAGGTTGTGCGTCCTAGCGTATCCCACAAAACCTCAACAGGCTGTATGTGTCTGAATTTCGGTCAAGTTGCGGTCGGAATTTAATAAGAGGAATATATATTGAGCATTAAAATGACATTTGGAACAAGTGCAAGGCTAGAATTTGCCCTAGAAGACCTTTGTCGAGAGATCCTAGCTGCTAACGGTTGGAACGTTGAAGCGTTAGAGTTTCCTAGAATTGACATCATTGCTACGGAACCAACTAGCAGTGATCTCATTGCATTTGAAGTTAAATATACGCGCAGTCCTACATATCCTACTTCAGCTTTACGTATATCCTCAGAAAGACTTATTGAGAGCGCTCATGCTGCTGGTATCAATAAAGCTGTACTTATTGTTGCTACAGATATAAAGCCAAAAATTAAAGCGGAAGTTGAATATCAATATAAAATACAAGTTTTAAACTTGGATGACTTACTGTCGCTGGCGAGTATAGACTTAGAGCTTTTGGGTAAGCTTGTAAAACTACGCGAAATTGATCTGTCAGAACGGAACCTTGATAGCAATATTAAAAATATAATTCAGCCTGCAACAATCGACCAATCGCTGGATTCAAGTTCATCTGATGAAAATGAAAAAATCGGGAATAGTTTTATTGATGCTCTTCGAGCAATTCCTCTTGGCAAAGACGGTTGCTATGACTTTGAAGATACTGTCAGTAATATTTTAAAGTATCTTTTTGATGGCGACCTTTCGGGTTGGCATCAACAAAAAAGAACTACAGATGACTTACACCGTTATGACCTGATTTGTAGAGTTATAGATAATTCTACTGTTTGGAAATTTATTTCTTTAAATCTAGATTCCAGATATGTTCTGTTTGAATTTAAAAATTACAAAGATGAGATCGGTCAATCTCAAGTCTATTCCACAGAGAAATATCTTTATGAAAAAGCCAAGCGCAAAGTTTGCTTTCTCATTTCACGAAAAGGACCGTCAGAGAACGCTGTAATTGCTTGTCAGGGGGCAATGCGTGAACATGGAAAACTGATTCTGAATCTTGATGAGAAGATGGTGATAGACTTGATAAATAGCAAGATTTCAGGTGATGATCCGAATGAGCTGTTGTTTGATAAAGTGGATAAGTTCCTTATGGAGCTGCCACGCTAAACACATAACAAGGCGCTACTATGGAAAATTTACTCGCTGGCGCTCTTAAATTTTCCATAGCGCAGCGATATACCGAAGCGATACGCCAGTTAAAGTTGTCTGTTCCCAGCTAAGATTAGTCATTCAAAAATGATTTGCTAAGTCAGAAAATGGAAACTCGAACGTACTAAGCATGAGTAGCTGCCTTTTGGTCATCCCGAATCATCTGCATTAGAATATTTGCAGCTTCTATTGAGTCGTGGGGCGAATAAACTGGATACTCTGATGCAGAAAAGATAACTTGTAACTCAGCATCTGAGACTTGTGCGGCTAGAAGTTTGAAGAGTGACAATTTATCTAGCTGACTCAGATTGTCCACTAAGGGAAGTAATTCCGCAAGAGACATAGTTTAAACTCCCAAACCTATACCTATGATAATGTATCTATCATAAGCGATTAGTGTAGATTGCGATATATTAAACATTAAAGTTTTAAGTAAAATCACTCAATGTCAGACCCTTTGCAACCTTAATTTGCTGAAGTTCTTACCCTCATCAAAACTGCTCAGCAAAAGGTCATCGCCACAGCTAACCAAGAACTCATCAAACTGTACTGGAGCGTCGGTAAGTACATCAGCGATCGCTTATCGACTAGCGAATGGGGACAAAAAGCGATCGAACAACTGGCAACCTTTATCCAAAGCCAAGAACCCAGTCTCAAAGGATTTGAAAAGCGCAACCTTTACAGAATGCGCCAATTTTACGAGACCTATCCAAATCCCGAAATTGTGTCGTCACTGCTGACACAATTAAGCTGGACTCATCATTCAATCCTTATCTCGCGCTGCAAGACTGAAGCCGAGCGACTTTTCTATCTTCAACTCGCTACCACCGAACGCTACAGCACCCGCGAACTCGATCGCCAAATCAATAGCGGTATCTTTGAGCGTACAAGTCTCGCTGACACTAAACTTTCGCAAACAGTTCACCCTAAATCGCTCTCTGGAGTCTTTCGCGATACCTACGTCCTTGACTTTCTCAATCTACCATCCAACCACTCCGAAAACGAACTAAAAACAGCACTTGTCGCCTATCTCAAAGAATTTATTCTAGAACTTGGTCGAGACTTCACTTTTCTGGGAGAAGAATATCGCCTTCAAGTTGGCAACAGTGACTTCTTCATCGATCTCCTCTTCTATCACCGCGAACTCCAAAGCCTCGTTGCCTTTGAACTCAAAATCGATAAATTTCGACCTGAATATCTTGGACAGATTGAGTTTTACCTCGAAGCACTCGATCGCGACATCAAAAAACCTCACGAAAATCCTAGTATTGGTGTTCTGCTTTGTCGAGACAAAGATGATGAAGTTGTCGAATATGCAATCAGCCGATCGCTCAGTCCTACGGTTGTTGCAGAATATGAAATCAAACTCATCCCGAAAGCCCTTTTGAGAAGAAAACTGAATGAGTTCTATGAACTACTCGCAACCAAAGAGGAATAACGCGATCGCTAGAGTCAAATCTCAAGCCAAATGTTTTACGGAGAGGGCTAAGGGTAAGGCTACTAGCACTTGTAATCACGATTAAATCTTTGTAGTAATAAATATTGTTTTTCAATCGAAAATTGCAAATTGTATCGTAATCAATCAATTCATGCAGCAAACAAAACAGCTACCTGTCAGATTAATGGTGGAAGCCTAATTTTGCCTAATAGATGTGTTGCGTTGGCAATAACACATCCTCCAAATAATTAAGGCTTTCTACTTATGTGCTTATGGAGTGTAGATGTGATTACGGACAAGGATAAATTTGAAGAGCATATTAATAATCTATCGAACACCTCACATCCATTAACAGCGGATGGGAAAAAAGAAGCAATAGTAATTTTGTCAGAGCAACCAGAAAAGCCAGAGCCAAAGCGCATCAAACCGATCGCATTTGTTTTAGCAGGATTAGGGCTTGGCGCAGTCGTCGCAGGTATCTTTGGATATCGCTATTGGCAATATGCCTCCACTCACCAATCGACAGATAACGCCACCGTAGTCGGGCATATTCACCAAGTTAGTAGCAAAATCGCGGGAACAGTTACCTATGTTCTAGTGGGTGATAATCAGCAAGTACAAGCTGGGCAACTACTCATAAAGCTCGATCCTAAAGACTATGAGAATAAAGTCCAACAATCCCAAGCTGCTTTGGAATCCTCGAAGCGAACTGCAAATGCAGCGCAAGCGAATATTGACTTAGCATCTGAAACCACTAGTGGCAAGACAACTCAAGCGCAAGGAAATGTTAGCACCGCCTACGCTGCAATTGCCAACGCTCAGGCTGTGATGCAAGAAGCTCAAGCGGGAGTTCCCCTAGCCGAAGCGCAAGTAGAACAAGCCAATGCCAGCTTGGGAAATGCTCAAATTGATTACAATCGCTATGATGCTTTGTTCAAAGAGGGGGCGATCGCTAGTCAGCAATTGGATTCAGCCAAAGCCACTTTTGATATTGCTAAGGCTCAGAAAAATTCGGCTTTGCAAACAGTACAACAAGCTAGAGCAAGAGTTGCCCAAGCTCAAGAGGGAATTACCAGCGCTCAATCTCGTCTTGCAGCAACTGGCGGTGAATTAGAGCAAGCGGCGGCTAGCGGACAACAAACAAGCGTAAATCGTAGCGAATTCGAGGCGGCTCAATCGGCGATCGCCCAATCAGCAGCAGCGCTCAAAGATGCACAATTACAGCTTTCCTATATCGATGTCTTCGCCACTAGCGCAGGACGGATTGGCAAGAAAAATGTGGAAGTTGGTAATCGCATCCAAGTTGGTTCACCACTAATGGCGATCGTCGAGAACAATTACTGGATCGTGGCTAACTTCAAAGAGACTCAGCTCAATAGAATCAAAACTGGACAGCTAGTAGAAGTTAAGCTTGATGCCTTTCCCGATCGCACATTTACTGGTCGAGTCGAAAGCATTTCTCCCGCCTCTGGCTCTCAATTCTCTTTATTACCACCAGATAACGCGACAGGCAACTTCACCAAAATCGTCCAGCGTATTTCCGTAAAAATCACCTTAGATCCCCAAAGTCTCAAGGGCTATGAATCACGAATTACCGCAGGGATGTCTGCGGAAGTTACAGTCGAAATCAAATAATTTTGTATGCAAATAACTGAGAACAAATCCCTATTCCCTGCACTGCGATCGCGAAACTATCGCTTATTTTTTGCGGGGCAAGGCGTATCTTTAATTGGCACATGGATGACCCAAATAGCGATGGTGTGGCTGGTGTATCACCTCACTCAATCAGCTTTTATGTTAGGAATCGTGGGATTTACGAGCCAAATTCCCAGTTTTGTTCTCGCTCCTTTTGGTGGCGCATTTGTCGATCGCTTTCCTTGTTATCGGATTTTGATCGGTACGCAAATCATGGCAATGGTGCAATCCCTAGCCCTCGCTGCCTTAGCCTTATCTGGTGTCATCCAAATCTGGCATGTTCTCGCCTTAAGTCTATTCCAAGGCATTATCAATGCTGTCGATGCACCCGCACGACAGGTATTTGTGTTTGAACTGGTCGAGCAAAGAGAAGATTTAGCGAATGCGATCGCGATTAATTCCACCATGTTTAATGGAGCGCGATTAATTGGACCCGCAATAGGTGGATTACTGATTGCCAAAGTCGGTGAAGCCTACTGCTTCCTCATTGATGGATTGAGCTATATTGCCGTAATTATGGCTTTACTAGCGATGCGCTTTGTGCCGAAGGAAATCACCGCGATCGCGGGTAATCATTTCCAAAAGATTATCGAAGGTTTCACCTATACTTTTAGCAGTCCGCCCATTCGCTCCATTTTACTACTATCTGGACTAGTCAGCCTCATGGGTATGCAATACGCCGTACTCGTGCCAGTCTTCGCCGACAAAATCCTCAAAGGTGATGCTCAAACATTGGGCTTTTTGATGGCAGCATCGGGAGTGGGAGCGATCTTTGGCGGTGTTTATCTAGCCACAAGGCGATCGGTCATCGGACTTGGGAAGTTCATTGTCATCAGTCCCAGCATTTTAGGAATTGGCTTAATTATCTTTGCGCTATCCCGCGTTTTACCACTTTCTCTATTCGCGATGCTCCTAATTGGCTTAGGCACAATTCTCCAAATCTCCGCAGGAAACATCATTCTGCAAACCATTGTCGATGATGACAAGCGTGGTCGTGTCATGAGCCTGTACACGATGTCATTTTTAGGGATGACTCCCTTTGGGAATCTCTTAGGCGGAACCCTAGGCGATCGCATTGGCGTTACCGACACCTTAATCATTGCGGGAATCGTTTGCATTTTAGGTTCGATTTACTTCAGCCGAAAATTACCTGCGTTAAAGAAGATTGTTTACAAAATCTATGAGCGGAAAGGAATTATCCCCCATGTCAATGTTTGATTAACAATTCATCCTAAAGAGTCAAAACCTTGCCGAATATTAGAGCCATCAGCATTAAACGCCCAAATTCTACGCTTCCACCAGATCAAGTGCCGTTTAGGATCTGGATTGGAGTTGCGGCAAGTATGTTGGGCGCATTTATGGCAGTACTAGATATTCAAATCACTAACTCCTCACTCCAAGATATCCAAGCTGCCTTAGGCGCAACCCTAGAAGAAGGTTCTTGGATTTCCACTGCCTATCTTGTCGCTGAAATTGTGGTGATTCCCTTGACAGGCTGGTTATCGCAGGTATTCTCGATCCGTCGTTACATCTTAGTGAATGCAGCCTTATTTATCTTCTTTTCGATTTGCTGTGCTTCCGCTTGGGACTTGTCATCGATGATTGTCTTTCGCGCTCTTCAAGGTGCAACAGGAGGGATTTTAATCCCGATGGCATTTACAAATATGCTAGTAACCTTACCACCCTCCAAACAGCCTGTAGGCATGGCACTATTTGGCATTACCGCCACATTTGCGCCTTCAATTGGTCCCACCTTGGGCGGATGGCTAACCAATAATTATAGCTGGCACTATATTTTCTATTTAAATGTCATTCCCGGATTATTACTCCTTGCAGGTGTTTGGTATGGAATCAAGCAGCAAACACCAAAACCAGAATTGCTCAAGCAAGGTGACTGGTGGGGAATTATTTCGATGGCGATCGGTTTAGCTTCTTTGCAAGTAGTTTTAGAAGAAGGTTCGCGCAAAGATTGGTTTAGCTCGTCATTAATTGTCACTCTCGGCGCGATCGCCGCTACATTCCTATTCCTATTTTTCTGGATTGAATTAACGCGCAAACAGCCATTTATCAATTTACGGTTACTACGCGATCGCAATTTTGGTCTGGCAAGTATCGTCAATATCTCACTGGGAGTGGGGCTATATGGTTCCATTTATCTTTTGCCTCTATATCTAGTCCAAATTCAGAAATATAATGCCTTACAAATTGGTGAAGTATTGATGTGGGCTGGAATTCCGCAATTATTTTTGATTCCTTTTGTACCAAAGTTAATTCAACTAGTGGATAGCCGTTTGGTAATCGGTGTTGGCGTAATTGTGTTCTCGATTAGCTGTTTTATGAATTCCGATCTAACCAATCTCAGTGGTATCGATCAGTTACGCTGGTCTCAGTTAGTTAGAGCAATGGGTCAACCGCTAATTATGGTTCCCCTATCGGCTGTCGCTACTGCTGGTTTACCAAAGTCTCAAGCGGGTTCGGCTAGTGGTTTATTTAACATGATGCGTAATTTGGGCGGCTCGTTTGGGATTGCGGCTTTGGCGACTTTGTTAACGCAGCGCGAAAAGTTCCATTCTAATCGTTTAGGTGATGCGATATCTTTATATAATCCTGAAACGCAGCAACGAGTGGATACTTTGACGCAGTTGTTTGTGAGTAAGGGTGCAGATTTTAATACGGCGCAGTCTCAGGCTTTTCAAGCGATCGCAAATACAGTGAGTCGTGAGTCCTATGTGATGGCTTTTAACGACTGTTTCTATTTTGTCGGTTTTGCGTTGTTGTTAAGTGGTGTGGCGGTTTTATTTTTTAAGAAAGTTAGAGTCTCAGATGCTTCTAGTAACGCTCATTAGGTGTGACAGTACTTTGAAATTAAACCTAAACTACAAGAAATCCTTTGAGCACTACATCACAATTTATATCGTAACCAATCAATTCACACATTAAATCAAATAGTTTCCGTTCAGAGTTAAGAAAAGTGTAAAAATCATTTACTTAATCTAGGTTATCTAAAGATGTGTGATTTAATGACTTCCTTAACAGTATTACCCAAACAATCTCTTAGCAAAGAAAATCGACAATTTAGTTCTATTAATCGCGATCCATCTATAAATATGAGTCCTAGATGCCCTTTTTGCTCGAGTCTTCTATCTGCGGATAGCGATGAACCAATATTTTATTCTGCAATGTTTGTTTTAGCAGGCTTTAGTGGAACTATAGTGGTTCCAGTTAGACAATGTCTCTAGTTCAAGACTGTGCAATACTTGTCATAAGGACTGAGTTTTGATGGCTGTAACGGATTTCAAAGATTTTTATGCTGTTTTGGGAGTAAGTAAAACTGCAACTCCTGAAGAGATCAAGCGTGCTTATCGAAAGATAGCTCGTAAACATCATCCTGACCTCAATCCTGGTGATAAAGATGCGGAGTCAAAATTTAAAGACTTGAATGAAGCGAATGAAGTACTTTCCGATCCAGAAAAACGACAGAAGTACGATCGCTTTGGTCAACATTGGAACCAGCCTAATTATGCTGAAGCGCCACCACCTAGGGAAACTTCCACTGGGAATGACTTCGGTCAATACGGTGACTTTGATTCGTTTATTAACGATCTGCTAGGGCGATCGCAACGCAGAAGTCCCAGCGATGGATATCGTTCTCAATCTCCTGCACCAGATACCGAAGCCGCGATCGCACTGACATTCTCAGAGGCTTATCATGGTGTTCAGAAGCGATTGCAACTTGACAACGATACGATCGATGTCCGCATTCCTGCAGGCGCAAAACCTGAGAGTCGGATCAGACTTAAAGGTAAAGGTCGTCCTAGTCCATTCACTCAACAGCGTGGCGATTTATATCTTACGATTGAGATTTTGCCACATTCCTTCTTTCGATTTGAGAACGATCGTCTCGTTTGTGATGTGCCAATTCGTCCTGACGAGGCGGTTTTAGGCGCAGAAATCAACGTACCAACTCCTGATGGTAGCGTGGTGACGAAAGTTCCTAAAGGAGTAAGGTCTGGACAATCACTAAGACTACGGGGCAAAGGCTGGACATTACAAAAAGGAGGATATGGTGATTTATTTGCCAAACTTCAGATAGTCACGCCAACAGATATTAGTGAGATCGAGCGAGAATGCTATGAAAAAATCCAAGCTAATACCAGCTTTAACCCACGCGCTAAGTTAGAGGAAATTAAGTTATGACCGAGCAACCCTGCACCAGCCTCTCAACGATCGTAATTTCGTTCAGAGGTGAGCAACTTTACACCTTTGAATATGCCGCCTCTGTGACTGAAACTTCGATTACGGTAGTGCAATTGTATGTTCAGTTAGGAATAATCGAAGCGATCGGAAATCTGCTACATCTACGTGAAATTGCGCGAATTGCGCAGCTTAAACGCTTGCGGCAAGATTTGGGACTTAACTTAGTTGGAGCCGCTATGGTACTAGATATGTCTCAAGAAATCTCTCAATTACGGGCGCGACTTAAGGTCTATCAGTCTCGACCGCTATGAATAAATTGGAAAAACGAACCTTAGATCCAAAGCGCAGTAGCGATCGTATCATCGCCTTTATCACAGATTTTGGCATCCAATTTCTTCTCGCTCCTCATAAATCTTCTTATCTCAAACTCAATATAGCGGTTTTCAAATGAGGGTATACACATTTGAAAATAAAAAATCAATCTCAGTAAGGCTTTGCGGTTTTCATTTTGCCGTAGGCAAAATGAAAACCGCTATATGACTTGGTTATTGCCTCTATTGGTAGTGCCAAGTTTAAAAACAAGACGACACTTTGCTAAATTCTGATGATTTATCTATATCAAAAAAAATATTTTTATGCAGACTTTAAACCAGACTGAGAGTTCATTCAAAAGTCAAAAATCTAGCACATCTATAGATTCATCGAAAGCACTAATTAGTATTGCTCAGAGCGATGTGAATGAAGTTCTCCACTTATTTGAAACTGAGTTAGAAGGGCTGAGCGAACCTGAAGCCAAGCAGAGGTTAGATAAATATGGACTGAATGAGATCGCCCGTGAGAAAAAGACTGCGTGGTATGTCCAACTGCTAAAAACGGTGACCAATCCCCTCTCACTTCTATTGATTGTTTTGGCGATCGTTTCGTTGTTTACTGGCAGTACAACCGCTGCTTTGATCATTTTTATAATGGTGCTTTTTGGTGGATTATTGCGGTTCTCGCAGGAGTTTAAATCGAATAAAGCTGCCGAAAAATTACGGGAAATGGTGAGTGCCAAGGCAACGGTTAATCGCAAGAATGATAATAAAAATGATAAAAGAGAGACTTCCTCTCCATCTAAAGATGTCAAAGCCATAACCAAAGGTGCAGAAATTGAAGTAAAGTTGCTAGTTCCGGGGGATATCATTTTTCTATCCGCAGGAGATATGATTCCTGCCGATGTCAGACTGATTGAGGCGAAAGATCTATTTCTGAGTCAGTCAACTCTCACGGGGGAATCTCTCCCTGCCGAAAAGCACGTAGACCTAAGCGATCGCAATGAGAAAAATCCCCTAGAGCTAGTCAACCTCTGTTTTATGGGTACGGCGGTAGTCAGTGGCTCAGGAACAGCTGTCGTCTTAGAAACTGGCGGACATACTTATCTTGCCTCATTAGCGAAGACTGTCGGCAGACGCAAACCACGCACGAGCTTTGACAAAGGTGTTAATGGCGTAACCATGCTGCTATTGCGCTTTATGTTGGTTATGGCGCCCTTAGTCTTTTTGATTAATGGCATCTTTAAAAAGAATTGGGTCGAGGCATTTACATTTGCCTTGTCGATAGCTGTGGGACTTGCACCAGAAATGCTGCCTGTGATTGTCACTGCAAATTTGGCGAAAGGGGCGATCGCGATGTCTGACAAAAAGGTGATTGTCAAAAATATTGATGCGATTCAAGACTTTGGCTCGATGAATATTCTCTGTACGGACAAGACAGGGACTTTGACCCAAGACAAGATCGTTTTGCAGAGGCATTTAGATCCCTATGGGGAAGAGAGTACCGATGTTCTTAAATATGCCTATCTCAATAGTTTCTATCAGACTGGCTTAAAGAATTTATTGGATATTGCCGTTCTCGAACACGATCGAGAACTTGAATCCTTAGAAATTGAAAAAAACTATCAGAAATTCGACGAAATTCCCTTTGATTTCGTGCGGCGGCGGATGTCGGTTGTCATCGAAGAAATGGGAAAGCAACATGTGCTAATTTGTAAAGGTGCTGTGGAGGAAGTTCTCAAGGTTTGTACTCAACTTAAAGTCCACGATCGCGTTGAGGCTATGGATGATTCCGCCCGAACTAAGGTCGCTGATTTACAAAAGGCTCTCAATACTGATGGATTGCGGGTAATTGCCGTAGCCTATAAAGTAATGCCCCCAGATCAAGCCCATTACGCGATTAATGATGAGAGCGATCTGATTCTACTGGGAAATATTGCCTTTCTCGATCCACCAAAAGATTCCGCTGCGGAAGCGATTAAAGCCCTCAAACGTTCTGGTGTCGATGTCAAAATCATAACTGGCGATAATGAAATCATTACTCGGAAAATCTGTAAAGATGTCGGCTTGACAGTCCAAAATATTTTATTAGGTAGCGACATTGAAGATTTATCTGACGATAAACTCGCCGAGGTAGCCGCAACCACTACTATTTTCGCGAAGTTCTCCCCTACTCAAAAAGCCAAAGTTATTCAGGTGTTACGCAAAAAAGGAAACATCATTGGATATATGGGCGATGGGATCAATGATGCGGCGGCTTTGCGAGAAGCGGATGTGGGGATCTCTGTAGATACTGCTGTAGATATTGCCAAAGAATCTGCCGATATCATTTTGTTGGAAAAGAATTTGTTGATTCTCGAATCTGGTGTAATGGAAGGTCGCAGAACTTTTGCCAATATCATCAAATATATCAGGATGGGTACTAGCTCTAATTTTGGCAATATGTTTAGCGTCTTGGGCGCGAGTGCGCTACTGCCTTTTTTACCGATGCAGCCCGTCCAGATATTAATCAATAATCTTCTCTACGATTTTTCACAAACGGGAATTCCCTTTGATGATGTCGATCGCGAAGACTTAGCCAAGCCCCCTCAGTGGAAAATTGATAATATTCAGCGCTTTATGATCTTTATTGGGCCGATCAGCTCAATTTTTGACTATGCTACCTATGCCTTGATGTGGTTTGTCTTTGGGGCAACGACGAGAGACAGTCAAGCTCTGTTTCAAACGGGTTGGTTTGTGGAAAGTCTGATGACGCAAACACTGATTGTCCATGTCATTCGTACTTCTAAGATTCCTTTCTTCCAGAGTCGAGCTTCTTTACCGATGCTGATGATTACTGCTACGATCATGGGTATCGGCTTATATTTACCCTTTTCACCGCTCGCCTCAAGTTTAGGGTTCATTCCTTTACCAGCCATTTACTTTGTCTGGTTAGCTTTCATTCTCACTTCCTATTGCATCCTGACCCAGTTTGTAAAGACTTGGTTCATCAAAAAATATGGCTATAACTAGTCCCAATTCACAAATTGATTAGGCGAGATGCTGAGGCATCGCGATCGCACTTAATGAGGTCGAGGATGTAGAGCGATCGCCTTAAGTATCCGAAACAATGGGACAAGCGCCATATCAAGTTGGCAAAACTTTGCGATCGCTGTTTCGTCATCTGCTACATTCAGATGGATAATTTGAAATTCAGCGAGATTTTAGGTTATTCTGAGTCTTAACTAACTGCTGAATTTTCACCTAGATGTCAGATCTTTTTAATCATGGTTACGCGCTATTGATTGGAGTTGGTACTACTGCTAATCCGCGTTAGTCGCTTCCAGTAACGGTTAAGGATGCTCAAGCACTTAAAGCTGTGCTGACTGATGGGACTTTTTGTGCATATCCGAACACGCCCGATCATGTGCGGTTATTACAGGATCAGGAAGCGAATCGAAAGGCAATTTTGGATGGTTTGGAATGGTTAAAAGCCTGTGCCGATCGCGATAAAGATGCAACGATCGTCATTTACTACTCTGGGCATGGAACCTATGACCTTTCCAGTAATGCTTACTATTTGCTCTAGCATGACTTCGATCTCGAAGATATTCCCAATACAGCGCTTTCTGCTCAAACTTTGAGTGAGAGATTAAAACAGATCGAGGCGAAGAGGCTCTGGGTGATTGTTGATAGTTGTCACGCGGGGGGGATGGCTAGTGCTAAGGGCGATCTGCCAGCAGACTTTTTAGCTACGGCTTTGCCGAAGGGTGTAGTTGATGTGCTGAAGCAAGGGGAAGGTGGGGCTGTATTCACTTCATCGAGGGGAAATCAAAGTTCTTGGGTACGTCCAGATAATGCTCTTAGTGTTTATACTTTTCATTTGATTGAGGCGTTAAAGGGAGCGGCAAATCAATCGGGCGATCGCCTTGTCACCCTTGGCAATGTGATGACGCATCTCGGTAAAACAGTAGCTCAAAGTGCGCGATCGCTACGTCAGGCGGAACAAACTCCATTTTTTGATACGGCGACGGAGGATTTTCCTGTGGCGATGTTGCGAGGTGGCAAGGGTTTGCCTAGTCAACCTCAGAGTGGGAATTTGCCTAGGGTGATTACAAATGAGGAGGTGGTGACTCCAGCTTTGGCAATGGCGCGGCGATCGCTGGCTATTCTCGAAGAACAAGCGGCGGGTTTTGGTAAGCTCCAAATGCCTGCTCATCTGCGAATAGAGCTTGAGGAGAAACGTCTAGAAGTGGCAAACCTAGAAGCAAGATTAAAAGATGCTCATGATTGAACGAGCAGATTTAGAACAGGCATTAAAAAAAGCTAGAAAAATTCTGGGCGTACTTGAGGAACAAGCGGCTGGCTATAGCAGTTTGACTATTCCAGCGCATCTAAAGGTGGAGCTAGACGACAAGCGTGAGGAGGTTGCCAACCTTGAAAAGCAATTATCTGATAGCGGCAAAAGGTTTCCGCGTATTCAAGGGTTAACTTTGCTTGGAGAAAAAATTGCTCAAGGTGCTTTTCGGGAATATCTAAGTAGTGAGAAATTGCCGTATTACAGTAGATCGGCACATCTGAGCATTGACCCTGCGCCAGAAAATGTTGCTATCCCTGATGAAGTAGCTCTATTGCAAAGATTAGATAGTCGCGATCTAACGGGGTTGATTATTACAGGTAGTGGTGGGTTTGGTAAAACTCGTCTCATGCTTGAGATCGGTCGTTTAGCCTTAGCAGACAATTGGTTAGTGTTTCGAGTGAGAGAAAGGTTGAAAGCAGATGGGATCTATCAACTTGCAGAGACAATTGAACCATCCCAAAAAGTCTTGCTATTGATTGACTATGTAGAAACTCAGCAGGATTTTGCAGAACTACTGGAAACTATGAATGAACTGAATGAGGATGAAGATTTTCAGTTCAAATATATTGCTAACTGTCGCACAACCCATTATCCAAGCATTAGAGATATCTATAAACATCAACAAGTAGATCTCTCACCAGACAAAGCTTTGGATTGGTTCAAGCGTTATCGACGTGAGACAGTAAGACATATTCTTCAGGGGAGTGGGTTAGGTGCGACTGATGACTATTTATTGCTTTGTCGAGATACGCCGATCTTGGCTGTTTTTTTAGCTTATCTCCATAGCTGTGAAAGAAATGCAGATTTGGCTTCATTGGTTGGGGAGTATAGCTTTGGACAATGGCTAATAAAGCGTATTCGCTTGAGTTTTCAAACACCTCAAATTGAGAAGAAACTTGCTTTCCTTATTGCTCAGTTTCCTTTAAATGATGCTGTGGCTGAAACTATTTATCGAGGGGATTATCATCAACTGTTTAACAATCTTGCTAATGATGGCTGGATTGAGCAAGAAGAATTGTCAATGGATTTAAGCGTTGATTGCACTTGGGTGACGATTCATGATGTTTTAGCGGATCAAATATTGACTCACTACTTGGAGAGTAATTCTAAGACAACTGAACTCTTTGTCTGTGAACTGCTGGAGTTTGCCGTGCAAGTTGGTAGTTTGAGATCGACCCTATACACCTTACAAAGGCTAATCGGTTTACCGCAACTTAATAGACTCGATTGGCTCAAAATCCTAAATCAGCAAATGCTTCGCACTCCCTTAACTTGGAAAGAAACTCGCGATGTATTAATTAGAAATTCACTACTTTCTTCTATACAAACATTGTCTTTGCTAGATCGACATGAGCCTGTATGGGAAGGCATTGAAACTGAAATAGATTTTCAGAACTCTTTGGCTTGGAACATTCGGCAATATTTAAGTGAGACAGGTAGCCATTCAGACAATTCAATTAGCATCACATTGACTAAGTGGATTGAAAAATCGATTCCTCAAATTTCAAGGACTAATCTGTTACTGAACTGGGGGTTAAAGCTCTGTCCTGAAATCGTACAGGAGGCAGCGCTCAATTGGATTACTATCTATCCTCGCAAATTTCAAACTCACTATTTGCTGGTTGCATGGTTGGAAAGTGATTTGCCCAGCGAGGCTATTAGTTTCGCAGTGCAACAATGGTGCGATCAATTTCCTCTAGACGATCATCTAAGTTTTGTCTACAAATCATGGTTAGATGCAGGAGGGGATAAGGAATGGATTCAATCCCACCTTTCTGATTGGCTCTCCCTTCATGCTACTGCCTTAGAAGCTCGGTTTGTCTACAAATCATGGTTAGATGCAGGAGGGGGTAAGGAACGGATCCAATCTCACCTTTTTGATTGGCTCTCCCTTTATGCTACTACCTTAGAAACAAGTTTTGTCTACCAATCATGGTTAGATGCAGGAGGGGATAAGGAACGGATCCAATCTCACCTTTTTGATTGGCTCTCCCTTCATGCTACTGCCTCAGAATCTCAGTTTGTCTATCAATCATGGCTGGATGTAAGAGGGGATAAGGAACGGATTCAATCCCACCTTTTTGATTGGCTCTCCCTTCATGCTACTGCCTTAGAAGCTCAGTTTGTCTACAAATCATGGTTAGATGCAGGAGGGGATAAGGAACGGATTCAATCTCACCTTTTTGATTGGCTCTCCCTTTATGCTACTGCCTTAGAAGCTGATTTTGTCTACAAATCATGGCTAGATGCAGGAGGGGACTTACAGTTAATCCGATCACCTTTGATTCAATGGCTCGAACAGAATCAAGATTATGCTGAAATTGACTATATTTGTAATGCTTGGCTAAAAGCGGGAGGAGAGTTTGAGATAGTCCGAGAAGCGGCTATCAATTGGTTTAACAGGAATTGGCAAAACGAAAATGCGACATTTCTGATGCAATCTCTTTTAAGGGAAAGGAGTCTACCATTTGAAACACTTACCTGTACATTAAAGTGGTGTCAGAAATTTCCAAACAACCAGAGTAGTCTATATCAATTCAACCATCTGGGAAGTCGTCTTTTTCAAGATGAGCTAGCGGAAGATGTATATTCAGCAGCCGAAGCGATTCTTACTTTATTAATCGATAGAAGGGATTTACTTGAACGAGTTCAAGCTCAAATTTATCGCACCTTTAGTTTTGTTATCGCTGCGCGATCTCTTCAGACAGAAAGTTTTCAAGACAAAGTAGACAATCTTTTCATTCAATGGCTAAAAAATCCTATTTCTTTCGGCAACTTAAATACACATCCTAACAATCAGAGACAGCCTTATTTTAAAAGATTTATTAACTTAATTGTTCTCAAGAAACTCGATATTGAA
Source organism: Pseudanabaena frigida (assembly GCA_003242085.1). Taxonomy (GTDB): domain Bacteria; phylum Cyanobacteriota; class Cyanobacteriia; order Pseudanabaenales; family Pseudanabaenaceae; genus Pseudanabaena; species Pseudanabaena frigida. The sequence goes on from QBML01000021.1 coordinate 24,702, forward strand.
CAAGATCGAGATTGCTTAGAGCGTTTCCTCAAGTGGATTAACCTTTGGGAATCCAACAATAAAGAATCTATCCGTAAAAGTCTCGATTATTTAAAAGATAACTACCCCGATCCCGATCTATGGCAAATAGTTCAATTTGAATCAGAATCGTGAATCCGAAGTTTCTATGGATTGACCATATTTATAGCGATCGCGTTAGTAGTCAATTTTCCTTTTTGGGCGATCGCACTGTAGATGTATTAATAGGCGATCGCGTTGCTTAGTAAGAAAAACACCTAATTTATCGATTTTTGATTGCGTTTTATATCGTATTCAACCAAATGACTTAGGAAACAAAACAAGCACCTGTCAGAGTAATGCCATAAGTTCGCGGATCGCTCTATATGAAAACCGATTACTTGATCGTTGGCAGTGGTTTATCAGCATTGACCTTTGGTGCGCTGATGACAAACTCTGGCAAAACCGTCCAAATTCTCGAAGCTCACGAACACGCTGGTGGCTTTGGACATACGTTTACGATGGCAAAAAAATATAAGTTTAACGCCCAATTTCACTATGTTTGGGATTGCGGCGAAGGACAAACCGTCAATCGGGTACTTAAAAAACTCGGCTTAGAACGCGAAGTCACCTTTGAACGTTACGACCCGCAAGGCTTTGACCACATGCGAATGCCTGAATATGCGATGGATATTCCCTCAGAGCCAGAAGAGCTAATTCAGCGCCTATCTAGCCTGTTTCCAGAATCTAGCGATCGCTTCTGTGAGTTCATTAACGAAGTCGAGAAAACTGGCGAGGGCTTAAAGAAACTATCGCCGCCAATTAATCCGATAGAATTAATCAAACATCCCATTGAGGTGTTTTCTACGGTTCAGTATCTGAACAGCACGCTGCAGGATGTATTTGATAAGTTTCAACTTCCCCAAGCCGCTCAAACCTTACTAGCTCTGCAATGGCCAGATTTTTTGTTGCCGCCCAATCAACTCTCTTTCTATGCTTGGGTAGTGCTGTTCCGAGGCTATCAAGCGGGCGCATTCTATCCCACGCAGCATTTTGAGCATGTGATTAACTCATTGGTCAAAGTCATCGAATCTCACGGCGGACAGGTATTGCTTAATCGTGAAGTTATGAATTTTAGTGTTAGCAATAGAACGGTTACAGGAGTTCAGGCAATGAATCTCCTTAACCACCAAACCGAAGAATTTACGGGTGATACGGTGATTTGCAATATCGATCCCAAAAAAGCCGCCAAAATGATCGGCGAATCCCAATTCTCAAAAACGGTGCGCCGAAAACTCGATTATACATATTCGGCATCTAACTACATGGCTTATTGTGTCGTCAAAGATATCGACCTGCGAGACTATGGATTTGGGAAGTGGAATCTCTTCCATACGGGGCATGACAATCTCAATGAAGCCTTCGCCCAAATGTACGATCGCCATGATTTTTCTAATCCCAGTTTTGCAATTACTACGCCCACATTGCTTACCGATGCAAGTTTAGACTGTCCAGAAGATAGTCAGATTGTGGAATTTCTCACCGTAGCTAATTATGACTATTTTAAGAAGTTAGAAGGAAGCGATCGCAAGGCTTATAACCATAAAAAGCAGGAGATTTTTGATTCCATTTTAGATGTTGTGGAAGCAAAATATGTGCCGAACTTTAGAAAGCATATGGTCTTCCATATTACGGGTAGCCCGACCACAAACGAGCGTTTTTGCTGGTGTCCTAATGGTAATTCCTATGGCTCTAGCCTAACACCGCGCAATATGGGACTGGGTCGATTGAATCACGAAACTTCACTCGATCATTTCTATTTCTGTAATGCGTCATCTGGCTACCCTGGGTTTGCACCCACGATTTGGACAGGTGCATTGCTATATCAAAGACTGTCAGGTGATGTAATTTTGGGCGATCCCCTCCAGACCCCCTTGTAGAATTCATTCATTGTCTTCTTCCCCCTTTACAAGGGGGATTGAGGGGGATCTCTTCGATTCAATATCTATTTTATGAGTTGAGAATTCTATTCTACATTTTAAGGTTTAGATCCCCCCCAGCCCCCCTTGTAAAGGGGGGAGAATTCATTCATTCATTGTCTTCTTCCCCCTTTACAAGGGGGATTGAGGGGGATCTCTTCGATTCAATATCTATTTTATGAGTTGAGAATTCTATTCTACATTTTAAGGTTTAGATCCCCCCCAGCCCCCCTTGTAAAGGGGGGAGAATTCATTCATTCATTGTCTTCTTCCCCCTTTACAAGGGGGATTGAGGGGGATCTCTTCGATATCTATTTTATAAATTGAGAATTCTATTATGAAAATCGCAATAATTGGTGGTGGCGCTAGTGGCATGGTCACAGCCTACCTACTCGATAAGCAAGGACATCAAGTCACTGTCTTTGAACGACAGCCTAGTTTAGGCGGACATATTCGGACATTGAATCAAAATGTACAGCCGAATCAATCCGATTGCAAGGAAAATCTAGAATGTGGAGTAATCGAATTTCCATCCGTGTTTTCCAACTTTATGCAACTTATGGAAGAACTGGGTGTAGAACTTGAATCAGTTGATATCGGCTCAGCCATGTTTTTTAACAATGGCAGTCACTATCTATCGGGAGTCGCAATCCGTAAGAACTTCACGGGTATCCGTCGCCTGATTGAGTATTTGCATCTTGATACTCTCTATGCTCGTTCCATAGGATTATGGCTCAGAATCAAATTTGCAGACGTAAAAGAGTTCGATAATCATCCTCTGTCGCAATATTTGAAACGCTCTTGCGATCGCAATACTTGGTTGAAGTTACTAGTCATGTATAGCTACTCGATGCCGATGGAAATGATTGACGACTTTCCCGCCGAATTAGCGATGCCAGTTTTGCGAGACGATGTTGCAGTCAAATGGTTCAGGATTAAAGGTGGCGTGTATTCCTATATTCAAAAAATCTTGGCAAAATTTAAAGGCGAAGTAGTTCTCAATGAAGAGATCGACCATATTTTCAGAAGTTCCAATGCTATCAAAATTGTGCGATCGCAGGGCAAAGTTCAAGAATTTGATAAGGTCGTATTTGCGACACCACCTGACCAAGTGCTATCACTATTAGCCGATCCGACTGAATCGGAAGTCAAACGTTTTTCGGAATGGAGAGCAAATTATGTGAATAGCATTGTGCATGGGGATAGCTCTATGTACGATCGCTACGGCATCACACAGCCTTCAGAATTCGACTTTTTTCAAACCGATACAGGTTGGGGCTATAACAGTTGCCTCAATCAGCTTTGTGATATCGCATTATCACAAAAATATTTTCTATCCTATCAACTCGAAGAGATAATTGCTGGCGATCGCATTATTCATATCCAAAAGCATCACACGCCGTTATATACCACTGAAGCTTTTAAGTATCGCGATGAAGTAGTTGCTACTAATGGTGAGAATAATACCTATCATGCAGGATCTTACCTTGGTGATGGATTACATGAAGGCGCGATTACTTCGGCGCTTCGAGTAGCCCAACTAGTTGGTGTAGAACAATTTGCGATGAAATAAAAGTAAAGGTTTGTATCTTATTCAGTTAATTCAATCAATTCATTCGGGAAATCAATCGATCGCCTGTCACAGTAGTTCCATAAACCAGAGTTGTTAATTCATCTTTGGTAAATATTCTCAAATTAAGGAGTACATCATGAGTTTAGAAAATAGAACTAAAGCAGCTGCTAAAAATGTTGAAGGCAAAGTTCAAGAAACAGTCGGTGATTTGACTGGGAATAAAAAAGATCAGGTGCAGGGCAATGCAAAACAAGCTGAGGCTAAAGTGCGTAATGCTGCCGAAGATGTCAAAGATGCAGTCAAAAAAGCTGTTGACTAATTTATTGTGGTTCGTTTGATCGAAAATTGCTGTATATGGAGATTATAGACGACGCTTTGCGCTGTCTATAATCTCTTTGGCACTTCCAAGAAAAGAGAACATAAGAATAATAAAGATTTACTACATTCTTATACAAGTCAAGCAATAAACGCATTCTTAGACATTTTGGTATACATCATTTCAGACATCTATCTGCAACGCTAGAAAAAGGAATATTAGCAATACTAATTAGTCCAGAGCAAGATTTATCTAGCAATAGTTAAAGAACCATTAAGTATATGAATTGTATGCGTCACTATTTTAGGAGATCGTAATTATGCATAATAGAAAAGAATCTTTAACCTCTCGGCGTTCCTTAATCAAATGGGGAATTTATGGCATGGGTGCGATCGCCGTTGCAGCCATGCCAAGCGTACTTAATGCCCAAACAATGAGTCGGGGCAAGACTCTTACATTTAATGCAGATGATGTTGGTATTCTTAACTTTGCATTATTGTTAGAAGAACTAGAATCTGCTTTTTATGCTGCTGTTGTCAGTTCTGGCAAAGTTGTAAATGCCATGGAACTAGAATACATGAATTTTCTAGGTTCTCAAGAAACTGCCCATGTGACCTTCCTGCGTAAAGTTTTAGCTGATCGAACTCTGTTCGCTACTCAAGATTTAAGTTTCAATCAATCAAGTCTCGATCGCATTCTCACCAACCGCAATAGCATTCTGAATGCTGCAGTTACCTTAGAAGATTTAGGCGTTCACGCCTATAATGGTGCGGGGCCAAGCTTGACCAACCCTACCTATTTGCTGGCGGCTGGTTCGATTGTCTCTGTGGAAGCACGTCATGCTGCTGGTGTGCGATCGCTACTTGGCAGACCAACGACAGAACCCGATCCCGATCGCCTCGTCAATGATGCCAACTTAAATGCAAGTCTCAATCCATTTAAAGGAAAAGCTTACGACGAGCTATATACACCCAAACAGATTGTAGCCATTGTCAGTTCGCTAAATATTCTCAACAATCCAATTAATGGCGGCCTTGTCTCTTAACTGTATAAATGCTCGGACTCTCACCTTCAAATACTGTCCTAAATTCATCTAAATATTGCCATCCAGCAGGAAGCGATCGCCATGACTCCTTACTTTATTATTTTCAGAACGAGTTTCAAAAAGATTTTCCATAGTTTTCAAAGTGTAGTTAGTAAAACATTACTTCCTATCAAGCTCAGCCTAGCTTTTATCCCTTTACTATCCTTACTACTTTTCTTTGGGCTTGTTACTCCAGCCTATGGTCAAGGGGCAGTCCTAAGCCCTAGAGAAGTTGCCGAATACGCGCTCACTCTAGAAAAAATCGAAGCAGATTTTTATCGCCGCGCTGCTAGTGCTGCACAGAATGGCGGATTGGTATCTGCACCACAAATAGCGAAGGATGCGATCGCATCCTATGGTGCCGATGAAGCCAAACATGTAACCGATCTCTCATCAGCATTGCGTTCTATTGGCGGAAATCCTGATGCAATTACCATTCCTGCTAGTCCAAACTATAATGCTATTCTCGGTCGCGATCCCTTTGCGAATCCTACAGACTTCCTATTAGCGGGACAATATGTAGAAGATCTCGGTGTCGCTGCCTATAAAGGACAGGTACAGAATTTGCTTGCCGCAGGTGAAGCAGGTAAGCCAATCTTAGCTGCTGCCCTAGAAATTCATAGTGTAGAAGCTCGACATGCGGCTGGGATTAGATTCTTACGTCAGTCTTTACTCGGAGCCGATGTGCGTCCTTGGATTTCTACTAACGCGAGCAATAGTGAAGTCATCTATAACGAGAATCGTCTTGATTCTCCTATTCCATTCCCACTTGATGCTTTTGATGGCTATGCAACCAAAGATGAAGTCCTTGCATTGGTCAACCCAATCTTAAATGTAGCGCAGCAACCCAATGGTCAGCCTAGCGAAGTTCCAATTCCTAGCACCAACGAACCTGCGGCTCCTGTACGAGGCTTGTGGTAATTAATTTACCACCTTTCCTAAAATGGATTGCAACAAAAAACTTGTAATCCATTTTAAAGCTCTATTTGTAATATTGGAAATATTAAGTATGTCTAACCTAGTTAAAGAGAAGATAACAACCAATCTCGAAAAAGCAAAGGGAGAGGGTAAGATGCGTGCCGAGCATATTCGAGAAATCGTTAAAGATGCAGTTTTACAGACAGTTTCTGAGCTACAAGAAGGTAGTAGCGAAATTCGTTTAATTGTTAAGGACGCTATTTCTACGGTAATTTCCGATCTGAAAGACAACGAAAAAGAAAATACTGAAAAAATTACGGCTTCAATCGAGGGTGCTATCGAAGGAGGTACTTATCAGCGACAACTAGCGATCGCGCAACGACGGGCAAGGCTGCTTGAGATTCAAGCGCAGTTGGATGAGCAACAGCAACAGTTGGATCGCGAAATCAGTGATGTTTTAATCGATATTAAAGCCTCTGAATCAGCTGATTTTATCGATGACAATTCGGCAGCAATTAATTTAGCGGTCGATACAGTGCAAGAACGGCAGGCATCGGGGTTGTTGGAAGAGCAGTATCTCAAGCTCAAAGCTAAACTAGCTAGTTTGGATGTTAAGTTAGCGCTTCGTTACGGCGATCGCTATAACCAAGTTAAGCAACAATGGGACAACGCTAAAACTTGGTACGACCAGAAGAAGACTGAAGCAGAGACAAGTGGAACTATACCTTTACAGCAAAAGCAGTTAGAAATAGAACAAAACTTGGGCGATCTTGGCTCAGTTGTTGCGCGTAAAGAGAAAGAGATTAAACAGAATTTACAAGAGCGTTGGGAGGATAAAATCTCTGGTTCCAAGCATTGACTTGCATGAGATCCCAAAATTTCTCTTGTTTAAGAAAAATTTTGGGATCTTAATTAACTCTTTAATGGCTTTCAATTTACCCATCACATAGTTTTTATCTCAAGAAAGAGGAGTCAAATATGAAATTCATTCAAATCCTTCTAGGGATTCTTTTACCACCACTCGGTGTTTTTCTAACCTACGGTTTAAGCTCTACTTTTTTAATCAATATTGGACTAACCCTATTAGGTTGGATCCCTGGCATTATTCATGCTGTTTGGGCGATTTCTAAATATCAAGAACAACAAGCAAGTAATTAGATAAAAACTCAAAAGACTATTTGTACTCAGGAGAAAAAAATGATTGGATACTTTGTAACTATATTAGCAACCGCTCTAGGACTTCTCGTTGTTGATATGGTTGTACCAGGAGTAGATATTGCTAATTTCCCTTCAGCTTTAATAGCTGCAATCGTAATTGGATTGGTAAATGCATTCATCAGACCAGTTCTTCAACTTCTATCAATGCCACTGACTTTTGTCACGCTAGGATTATTTTCATTCATTTTGAATGGAATATTACTCTGGATTGCTTCAATTATAGTTCCAGGTTTTACAATGAGCGGCTTATTGGCATTTATTCTCGCTCCGATTGTTTTATCTTTTAGTAGTACTTTCTTAAATAAGTACTTTGCTGAGAAGGGTGTTGGATAAGTAGAGGATCGGAGATGGGGGCGAAGCACTTCATCTCCGCACTATTTGCAAAAATACTGATACTTTTATGAACATTTTTTATCGCACTCAGAAAGTTTTATTGACTTTAGCTTTAATGATGGTTTTGATCTTCACAACCGCTTGCAGCTCATCTCAAACTCAATCTCTTAACCCAGTTAAGACCACCCAAAATGTAGGATATAGCCAATTAGCGCGTGGTAATTCAGCTGCAGGTCAAGATTTTAGCGATTGGTTAATTCAAGCCAGTAAAGGTTTAGTTATGGATGCTTATGTGCGCGATCGCAACAAGTTGGGAGTTGTGATTTCCCCAAGAGTTCTACCTAACGAAGTGAAAGCGCTAGCCCAATCTTTAACTCAAGGATTTAGGCATAATTTCCCTAATCAGGACTTAACAGTTTTAATCTATGCTCCAGATAAAAAGCTTATTTTAACTGCTAAATATGATAGCCAATCCAAACAAATTGATTATCAGCAAGCTAGTTAAGTAAATCCCAAGCCAAATATTTTGTTAAACATGTTACGTCGCAACATGTTTAACAAAATATTTGGCTCTCATCTCAGCACAAAATACATTGATTTTTCAACACAAATTTGATTGAGATAACTATGAATAACCAAACTCAAACACTTTCCACTTTTGATGATAATTTCTGGCGACAGAATTATCATTCTTGCCTGTACGTCGAGCAAGGGATGCAATACGAAGCCTATCAACCTGCATATCAGACAGGACACGAAGGTTATGATCGCTATCCTGGCAAGAGCTTTGACGAAGCAGAAGCAGAACTAAAACGAGATTACGAAGCGGCGTTAGCCCAACAAAATGCAACAGGATTAAATTGGGACAGAGTCAAAGATGCGGTTCGAGATGCTTGGGATCAAGCGGGAACCACTTAAAAGCTACAAGATAATTATGTTGTGATGAGAACAACATAATTATCTCGTAGCTTTTCCTTGTAAAAATTTTTCTTAACTATAAAAGCTATGCCAAATACTAGTGATGAATATAAACGCCAAGTTATGAACGATTTGGCTGGGGGCAACAAAGAAACCCTACCTGATGAGATAGAAAGTTATCAAAACTTTGATGATTTTGCTCAAAGATCGACTCGAGAGGAACGTCGTAATCTGTTTAGCAATTTTTTCCATCCCGATCGAGTTACATCAGCAGAGATGGAACCAGAATTACAAAAAGCACTCGAACGCATTCAACCCAGTCAACGAGATGATGTTGCTAGAGAGTTCTTTAGTCGTTTAAAAAAACGAGGACTAGGTAATCGAGATCTAGAAAAGCAATTAGGCTTATCCAGTCATAATCCTAGCCAAATGAAATCTGATGATGTTGCTAAACTTGCAGGGTTCGCCTATCATTCTCATCCCGACATTTTTAATGAAGTTTTAGCCGATCAACCTATACTAGTTAAATTTCTTAGCAATCCTATCGTGGGGGCTGCTTTGGGTGCGATCGCTTCAAAGTGGATTAGTCATAAATAACTTCAAGTGAGAAAAAATGCGGCTTTTTACACTTCGCTTTGTGAATCTATTCCAAGGTGCGAGAAACACGATTCCTAGAGAGTCTGAAAATACTGATATCAGCAATCATCGTATCGATGCTTTAGTTGATGCATTCTTTGCGATCGCGCTAACTCTATTAGTTCTAGATATTAAGACTTTCCATGTAGATTCTGATAGAGAACTAACCCAGCATTTAATTTTGCTTATTCCTAAGTTTTTTACTTACTTTCTTAGCTTTGCAATCCTAGGCTTACTATGGTTTGAGCATCAGATGGTGTCACATTATGTTTTGCGATCGGATCGCACGCATATTTGGCTAAATCTTCTGTTTTTGATGTCTATTTCTATGATTCCTTTCTCAGCGTCGTTATTAGGAGAAAATATTCAACACCCTTCTGCGACTACTTTCTACGGCACTAATCTTTTGATCGTAGGAGTCATTCAATATCTCGATTGGGAATATATCACTCGCAAAAATCGCCTAATTGATGAAAATTTAGATCGGCGATTAGTACGTGCTGTTCAGAAAATATTTTTGTTTGTTCCTCTTACTTATGCGATCGCGATCGAAGTTTCATTTTTCAGTATTTCCCTAAGTTTGGCACTTTATAGTTTAGGTACTTTTGTGGGAGCTTTGAGAATGAATGCAATTTTTTACCAATCTCATTAACTGAATAGAGAAATCTCCGAGCCAACGAATCAAAAAAATTTAAAAAAGGGGTGTAAAACACCCCTTTTTTAAATTTTTTTGGTTTTAGATTGGGCGCAAAGCGCTATAACAATGTCTATAACCAATTACCAACAAGGATAAAAGGCGACCAAAAGAACGGATGGCGGAGATCGACCGCACCAACTCCTTTCGGCATCGAGATTGCAGGAATTCCTTCAATACCAATGATTTTGCCATTTTCAATTTTTATAGTTCCATCTAAGAGCGATCGCTGAGCTTGTTGTATTGCTAAAGCTTTTGTTTTTGCTTTAGGAAATAGCTGATATAAGTTAATCATAAAGGGAGCCGTGCCCGCATCAGAAATTGCCCAGAGCGAAGCTAGTACGCTCCTTGCGCCCGACTCCACTGCCAAGCCACTAATGCCTAAGTTATTTCCCACTGCAGTTTCACAAGCGCTGAGAGTCAGCATCTCTACTACTGGATTGTCAAAGCGCAATTTAGGAATGCGGTCTAGAGTCAACCGACGATCCCAAAACTGAATGAACGAATCTTTGTCTGTATCGCTCACAAACTTGCCATGTGTGCCTAAATGCACAATCCCAAAATCATTGAGCAGCCTTTGAGCTTGGAGATTGCTTACAGTAAATTCTTTGTTTAAAAAGGGATTGCCAGCTAATAATTCAGAACTAATCGTGCGAATTTCTACATCCACAGAAGGTAACGCGCTAAATCCACCGACTGCTTCTGTAAGCCCCATTGCTAAGATCCGCGTATTTTTACGATCGCGGTCTTCTAGTCTCGTGACTCGCAAAGCCGCAATATTAACTGCTGCATAGCGCTCGATCAGAAACTGTTTGCCATCATGAAGTGCCCCAGGAGGAATGACGCGCAGCCCCGAATCCATTACAAATACTACAGTGTCAATTTTGCGGGCTTGCAACTCTGCATCAATTGGACGCATAATCCAATCATAAAGTTTTTGGGCATTGGGCAAATAGTCGTTGGAAGAGCTATCAAGTAAATCGGCGCGATATTGATTTAAGATGCCATTAATCACCTGTTCGGGAGCAGCCCGAGTAGAGACGTTAAATGGTTTACCTTTATCTTTAGGAGGAATAACCATGATTTCAAGGCGATCGCTTAAAATCACAGGATAAATCAGCACGGCAGCACTCCCAGTGCGCTTAGAAACATCACTGAGTATATTTTGAGCATTCTCAATGTCAATTGCTTTGACTTTAATCGAGTTTCCTGAAAAGACTTCTAACTCAGACACGTATGCTCTCTCAATTAGATCGAAAGCAGCAGCAAGATCGCCTTTTTGAAACTCTAAATCAACTTGTTTTTTGAGGACTTCCCGAATTCCCAATAATTTTTGTTCGATAGTTCCAGGAACTCGTAATTTACCGACGATCGGTGGTGGTTCGAGTACAGTGCTACCCGATGGGGCAACAGCAATATTTCCTTGAGAGAAAATACTCGTACCTACGGGAATAATTTTACCTAACTCAAGAATAGAAGTTCCTGATGTAACAAAGCCAAGCGTTCCATTGATGCTGGCATCACCAATGGTAAATGGATTCAACCCTCCGTGACGGATAAAAATAGAACCACCAGTACCACCTACCGTACAAATGCTTGAACCAGCGCAAGAACCAAAAGTGACAGGATTAATAGCGATCGCCCGAATATTCCCACCTGAGGAGAATGCTCGAAAATCACCCCCCTGAGTTGCTCCAGATGTATCAGCAAAGTTGAAAACAATATCGCCTGTAGGATCGAGGTTAATATTCCCACCCCTCGCTAATGAACTACTGGCAATGAGGTTAGCAGCAGTAATGCTAGTTTTGGCATTTAGGGTAATATTCCCAGCGTTACTGTTGGTTGAACTTGTATCAAGGGAACCAGCAGCATTTATGGTTCCATTACTACTGGTTAAGTTAATATTCCCCCCACCTAACAAGCCAGTTGTGAGAATTGCATTGGTTGTAATATTATTTTGGGCAGTTAGGGTAATGTTCCCAGCGTTACTGTCAGTTGAACTTGTGTTAAGCGAACCAGCAGCATTTATGGCTCCATTACTACTAGTTAAGTTAATGCTCCCTTCTCCTAGCAATCCAGTAGCCAGAATTTGATTAGTACTAATATTTCCTGTTGCCTGAAAGTTAATACTTCCGCCTAGACCAACTACCCCAGTTAAAGTTCTCGCTTGGACAGTGGAAGCTGAAGTGTCAATCGCACCACTTGTACTGATTAATCTAATTTGCCCTGCATTACCCGATCCGTCCACAACATTTGCCGTTAATCCTCCAGTCGTAATGTTATTCACGCCCTGAAGGAAAATATTACCTGCATTACCATTAGCACCATTCGCGGAAATAAATCCTAAAGTACTGTCAATTGTGCCGCCTGAAATCAGACGTATTTGCCCCCCATTCCCTACCACAGAAGTCGCGGCTTGAATGGTTCCAGTTTGAATATTTCCTGCTGCTTGTATGAGAATGCTGCCCGCATTTCCATTAGTCGCAACTGCTTGAACTTCTCCCGAAATCACCCTAATTGCACCGTTAGAACTTGTTAAGGAAATATTTCCTGCGCTACCAAAAGTTCGAGAATTTGTGACAATGCTGTATGAGTTAGCTGCAAAAATCGTGGTTCCTGTAGTTTGGATGCTACCACCAGCTTGCACAGTTATATTGCCCCCATTCCCAAATGCCAAAGCCCCTGCTTGCAAGCTGTTAACGCTGATGTTACTACCAGCGGTGAGGCTGATATTACCAGCGTTAGCTAGGCTAGATGCCGAAAGATTTCCAGTCACAGCGCTACCAGTAATATTTCTACCTGCTGAGAAGTTAATTTCTCCACCGTTGGTACTAATTGAGTCAGTAAAGTTAATATCTCGCCCAGCCTGTGCTGTCAGTCCGACCCCAGAAGAAGAAATAGTAACGGATGTATTGAAATTAATATCTCTAGTTGCTTGCAAAATGACATTCGATGCCGACGCATTAATTAAGTTAGAAGCAATTGTGCCCCCTCCTACGTCGGGATCGGCGAACTGATCAACTTCCGTTAAACTAGTGAAATCCCCAAATGAGGTGAAGATCACATTAATATCCGTCGGATCGAGCAGCAGCGTCCCAATTTTTCCGTTTGGAGCTAAGGTACTGACTGAGCCACGATAGTCAAGGTTCGCTTTGCCCGAAACCTCTACAAAACCTCCATTACCGTAAATTGCTCCCGCATTTGCAGTAATTGTGCCAAGAAAGCGCGTCGATTGGTCTGCCCACACGATCGCTTTTCCGCCATCTCCCTGTAAAATTGCACTGACATTAATCCTTGAATTCGCGTCAATAAAGGTTCTGAGGGCATTTGGTGCAATTCCTTTTCCTTGAAGATCTCCTCCAATCAACACCGTTCCGCCACCAGTCCAACCTGAAGCCTCAACCTGAGCATTAACTAACCCAACCCGCTCTCCAAATATTCCAATATTCCCACCTGTAGCAAGCGCAGAAGAAACATCTAATTTCCCTGATACTACCGTCATTCCATTCGTTACCGTTAAATCTCCTGCGATCGGTGTAGCCACCAATGCTAAAGAACCATCGGGCTTAACTACGACCTGATTAGCTTCAGAAAATTTCCCCGTCAATAACTCAGCAAGCTTTGGTAGATCTGTAATTTTGCCGTTCCAATTAGGTGGTACGGCTCCAGAAGTTACAGTTAGACCTAATACGACATTAGGCGATCGCAATTCAACTACGCTCCCGCCTGCCACCGAAGTTAAGGATATATTCCCATTCGGGGCGGTCAATGTTCCTGTATTAATTACAGAACCACCTGTCAAAGTAATTCCTTTACCCGTATCAACCTGCAAATTGCCTTGATTAATAATTCCTGCGGGTTGAGTCACGGCAAATTGGATACTTTTGGGATCGCCACTAGGGAAGATCGTAGAGTTTTTATCAACGCTAAAGGTTTGATTATTACCAAAGGTAATGCCCGTCCCTGTATTAGCATTAAAGGAGCCGCCAATATCTAATCGTGCATTTTGTCCAAATACAATTCCATTGGGATTGATCAGATACAAATTGGCATTTGGGAATGCTTGACGACTTTGGATCGTTCCTAAAATACTGGAAGGAGTATCACCCGTAACTCGATTAATGATGTTATTAATCTGCGCGCCATTGACGCTAGAACTACCTGTGCTAAATACAGCACCCGATGGCGTTACATTGAATTGATTAAAACTATGAAAGAGGTTGCCATCATTTACAGTTCCCACACCTGTTGGAGAAATGACATTTCCATTTACCTGTGTTGCCGTGCTGCCATCGGTCTGAATTTGGGCGATCGCAGGTTGAATGACGTAGCCACAAGTAGAAAATACAGCAAGGCTTAGAAGAAAGCGATTTCTCATAACTTTTGGCTCAAGACATCAGTAAATGAATAAGCAATTAACAAGCAATTAAATAGTATAGTTAATTTGCCTTACCTACTCTTCCTACTATCAATTACTAGCTAATATGTCAATAATTCAACATATATTGCAAAGCAATTTAACAGTGATTTGATAAATTTAGCACTAGATAAACTTTACATATTGTGCTTAGCTACATTAACGCAAAAATCTGTGAGTTAAAGGTGTGAATTACGTCCATCTATATTCCCTTAAAAAAAGTTTTTTCCTACTGGTTAGTCTTTTTACTTGCCAATTTTTTGCAGTTCAGCTTAGTAATCCTTTGTTTGCGGAAACAATTTCCGATCCAATCAATCGCCAACCCAAACTAGTAATTTCTCAAACAAATCCTAATCCTGACGAAGTACCAATTCAGGTTAAACGCATTGATATTATTGGCAGTACGATTCTTTCTGCCTCACAGATCGAGCAACTCACGTCACCACTAATCAACAAATCGGCTAAACTTTCACAAATTCGTGAAATAGCAGACAAGATTACCAAAATCTATCAGGATGGGAACTTCATCACTTCCAGAGCATTCATCCCACCTCAGGACATCAAGGATGGCATCGTCACAATTCAAGTTGTAGAAGGGAAGCTAGAACGGATCGATATCAAACGGGCTGGAGATGTAGAGGGTAGACTAGTAGCCAACTATATACGCGATCGCGCTGCTTTAGGTGCAGCCACACCTGTTAATTTCACGCGCTTAGAAGAAGAACTACAGCTATTGCGCGCCGACCCTCTAATCGCTGATATTAAAGCCAATCTGACATCTGGCAGCACATCTGACCAAAATGTTTTGCAGATTACTTTTAGTGAGGCTAAAACCTTCTCAGTTCGACCATTCTTTGATAATTATGGTAACTCTTCTACAGGTATCTATCGCATCGGAACGTCAGTTCAAGAAGCGAATCTGACAGGTAACGGGGACTCTATCTATGCTAGCTACACGCGATCGGGTAGCTCGGACAACTATGGATTGGGTTACAGCTATCCTGTTAATCCCGCAGGCGGCACGTTGAGCTTAAATTTTTCTATCGGTCAAAGTCCAATTACAGAGCCACCTTTTGACAAGCTCAATCTCGCTACTAAGTCTCAAACTCTCGAATTAGGATATCGCCAACCGATTGTGCGTTCTATTTATGAAGAATTTGCTCTCGCTCTCAGCTTTGCGTTTGAGAATAGTTCATCTTCTTTTGGCGGTAGATCTTTCAACTTTCAAAACTTCCTGTTCGATGATGGAGATTCTCAAGCGCGCGTATTACGCCTTACTCAAGAATATATCAGACGCGATAATGTTGGGGCTTGGGCATTTCGATCTGTTTTTAACTTTGGTTTAAATACCTTTGGAGCCACTATTCGCAATGATGGTTCGCCTGATGGTAGATTTTTTTATTGGGGAGGACAAGCTTTACGAGTACAACAACTGGGAGAAGACAAAGATACTCTTGCGACATTTCGGCTTAACGTTCAATTTTCTGGCGATCGCTTGCTTTCTTTAAACCGCTTTAGCATTGGGGGGGCTCAGTCAGTAAGAGGCTATCGCCAGAGCCAACTCGTCGGCGATAATGGCGTTCAAGGTTCTTTAGAATTCCAGTTTCCCGCAGTGCGCGATCCTGACGGAGTTGCGATCGTGAAGGTCTTACCTTTTATTGAAGCTGGAACGGTTTGGAACTCACGGAATCTAAATGTGGGAACGCAGTCACTCTTAGGAATAGGAGTAGGCGCAACTTATCAGCCGATTCGCAACATCACATTACGTCTAGATTATGGTATTCCATTAATAAATGTTGGCAATGCTGGAACAAATCTCCAAGATTCAGGAATTTATTTTTCAGTGAGTGGTAATTTTTAGCTTTAGCGATACAGCGCTTTCTCAAAACCCAAGACATTTTTAAAAAGTGTTGCAAAGCCACACTTTTAAAAATGTCTTGTACTGTATAAAGGCATTAACATACTTGACGCACCAAATCTCTAGAACCTCCTCTAACTCACCATTAGATGGGGGAGAACTTAGACTTCCCACCTTGAAAGGGGGATTGAGGGAGATAAAAATTTTCACGTTGTGTCAAGCATATGAACGCCTTACTCTTTTAGTAGTTGGCATAGTAAAGTCTCCCATTCATCTAAATAGTCATCCCATGCATTTATTACTGATTCTCTGGCGTCCATTCCCTGCGCTTTAAGATCCTCTGGGGGCATTTCACAGACTCTGGCGATCGCTTTAGCTAAAGACTGTGGATCTGCGGGTGGTACTAAATATCCAAAGTCTTGCACCTGCTCAACCAAGCCATCGACAGCACTAACAATCACAGACTTACTTGCGGCTTTAGCTTCTAAACATATATCACCCCAAGGTTCCCAACGAGAGGGGATTACTACAACATCACAATCGTTAAGGAAGGCAGGAATATCTTCGACTTGACCGACAAATTGAACCTTTGAATTCCCTTCAGCCAGTCGATGTAATGCAGCTTCATCGGAACCAGAACCAGCAATTTTTAATTGAAACTGAACATAGGGAATTAGCCCTACTGCTTGAAGTAAGATATCAAATCCTTTTTGCTCGATAAAATTTCCATATGCTGCTAATGTTAGAGGCTTTTCTATGGTCTTAGGCTCAAGACTGAGAAAACGATCGCAGTTTTGACATTGCCGAATTACAGTTACCTTATGCGATCGCACGAGCTTATGTTTCTTCATCCATACACCTTGGGCATGGGAGACTAGTAACAAGCGATCAGCACACCAATGACATAGCCGCAGCATCAGTCGAAATACAAATGTAGAAGTTATCTTAATTCGTTCAAAGTTAGCCGAATAATGACGATCTTGGATGACGAGTTTTGCTTTCCCTTTTATAAACTTGAGAGTTATTAAATATGGCAATATTCCCCAAGAACAAGGATCGTGAATGATAATAATATCTGGCTGCCAATTATGCAAACTTGCTTTAGCACGTTTTAATGGCGCGATCGCAAATTCATATTTTTCTGCTAATCGTGAAGTTATTAGATCGCTAAGACTAGATTTGATACCCTCCATTTGCTCATCACTAAGCAAGTTCAATATTTTGAGTTTCATAGATACGATCTCGTAAATTTTGGAATGATGTTAACCAATAGCGTAAAGGCGATCGCGACCTTGTTTTTTTGCCTCATACAATGCATAATCTGCCCTTGAAACTAAAACATCTTCAGAAATATCACCGAGAGGAATCATACTAGCAATTCCTAGGCTCATTGTAATGTAATGACTCACTGCCGAACCTTCATGAATTAGTTTTGTATCCGCTATCTCTTGCTGAATTTGTTTTGCAACTTCGATCGCTCCATCTACATCAGTATTCGGCAACACTATGGCAAACTCTTCACCTCCATAACGACTAACTAGATCGGCAGGTCTTTTCACACTCAATTGAATGGCTTGAGCCACTTTCTGTAAACAGAGATCGCCTGCTTGATGTCCATAGGTATCGTTGTAAATCTTGAAATAATCGACATCACACATAATCAGCGACAAAAATTGCTTCTCTCTCCCTAACCTGAGCCACTCCGACTTCAAAAGCATATCAAACTGATGGCGATTAGCAACTTGAGTGAGGTAATCCAGAGAGGCAAGACGCTGTAACATTAATTCATTATCTTTCTGCTTAGTGATATCCATATTCACACCAATCATGCTTAGCGGCTGACCAGATTCATCGATAAAAACTTGCGAATTTGCAGCCAGCCATCTTAGAGCCCCATCAGGGCGCACAATCCGAAATTCGGTGTTTAATTCAACTTTCTTGCGAACAGATTCTTCAATCTCGCTCTGCAATTTTGGTAAATCTTCGGGATAGACTGCTTTTTGCCAATCTTCAGACTTACCGCTATAGCTCCCCTTAGAAATTCCAAATATAGCTTCCAGCTCTTCTGTCCAAGTTACAACATTTGTTTGAATATTCCACTCAAACGTACCAATTCCACCAATTTTTTGAGCTAACTGTAATCTCTCTTCACTACGTTTTAAAGCTTCCTCACTAGATACGCGATCGCTAATATCACGAGCGAATGCTAAAATCATCATTTCGCCACTTTTTTCCATCAAGGTCAGTCTAGCTTCTACGGGGAAAGTGCTTCCATCCTTTCTAACATGCTTAGTTTTTACCGTTAGGAAAGAATTAGAGTTAAAGGCTTCTAAAACATTAGGAGAAATTCTCGTGTCAGGATCGATAATGTCCTGGGGAGACAATTGCAGCAATTCCTCTCTGGTATATCCCAAGCTAATACAAGCAGCGTCATTCACTTCTTGAAATTGTCCAGGCTTTCCATCTGGGGCAATGCCGTGGATAAACACTGCATCTGCGTCGCTATTAAATAGAGCTTGATACCGCTGCTCGCTTTCGCGTAGAGCCTGTTCCGTTAGCTTACTTTCAGTAATATTCCTAACAATAACAAGGACGCGCTCATTATCAATGGCAATGTGCCGAGCCTCAAAAAATTGTACTCGCGAATTAAGCTGTAATTGATACTCATAAATCTCAATTTTCTGAGTTAGTAGTGCTTGATTAATGTAGTTGACGACTAGTTTTGCCAAGTCTTGGGGTAGCACTTCCCAAACAGTTTTGCCAATTAATTCGGCTTGAGATAATACTAAATCTTCATATCGAGAGGTTTTACAGTCTAAGTAAGTACCCTGACGATCGAGCACAAAAATTAGATCGGGAATAGAATTGAGAAGTGCGCGATTTCTAGCTTCAATTTGCTGCCAGTCTATCTCTGCTTGCTTTCGACACGTTACATCTCTCTGAATGCCGAAATATCCTATAGCTTTTCCGTGATTGTCATAACAGCAAATATATTCCGCCTCAATAAATATTGTTGTGCCATCAAGTCTGTGTCGCTCCATTTCGATACAAACTCGTCCAGTGTTTAACAATTCGCGCCAAGCTTTTCTGTCATTCTCTGACTTACTACCAAAAAGCTGATTCGGCATTAAGGACAATCGCGTAGCTTCGTAATGCATCAGTAAGGCATTGTTTGCATAAATAATTTGCTGATTAGCAAAGATGTAGTTTCGTAAAGCCTCTTGATCAATCGTCTCATCCAACTTAATTGGTCGATCTAGCAAGGCATAGAAACAGCCATCACGTGAATACGAGAAAAACAGCTCTAGTCGCTGCGCTACAGTCTGAAGCTCGCTCAAATCTATGCCTATGCTAAGACTCGTACTGTTATGTAAGCAGACATTTGCCCAACAGGTTTCAACTTTGCGACCATCTTTGGCGATCGCCTGAAAATATTGCCATTCCCCTGCTAATTTCTTCAGGATATCCCATGCAAATAGGTTCTTTTGTCGATTATCACAGCGATCTCCGAGCCATTTTCGTTCCCGAATTTCTACTAATGTCCAGCCCAAGACATTCACTAACTCTTGGTTAATTGCTTGGATGCGATGCTCGCAATCATAAAGCACTAGCATTATCGGTACACGGTCAAAAAACGACAGCAAAAGAGTGTTTTGCCGTTTTAAATCTTCTTCAAATCGATCTAGTGCGTTCAAGTCTCTTGCCACTAACTACGCATCAAGTAGTTCATTACGAGATATGGATTAGATAAATACATCCTGCTAAGTAGCTCATAATAAATAAACTTAAAACCGATAAGTTATGTATCTCCCGCTAGGCGGTCAACACACACTTTTAGTTTTTAATTATACTGAGTTACCTGTAACAAACAGGCTGTATTTATACAAAAAAGTCGATCATTTTTAGGTTAACAACTAAATTAACAGCTTAGACCCGTACTTAAGTATAGTGGAACTATGAACTCTGAGGCATACTTTAAAAACGCAGAGTGCGTAAAATGATGTTGAGATTATACTGAAATTTTTTATTAATTTGATTTTAGAGAAACTGATTGCTCTTAAGATTTTGCTAATAGAACTGTGTCACTCACAGACAATGTCGGCTTACTAGATCGTCTTGCCAGACTAGAACGGGAAAATGCAACCCTGAAAGTTGAGCTGGAGAAATGTCAGGAGCGTGCAAATCAAGAGCGAGTAGCAGAAATCGAAAAGCGCGATCGCCTTTTAGAAGCTACGGTAATGCCAACTAATGCTCAATAGAGCATAGGTGATTTAGATGATTCTGTTAATACTGCATTACAAATTATCGGAGAAGCCCTAGATACCGATCGCGTAAATGCGATCAAAAATTTCGATCATCCATTAGACTCTTCTTTTCCTTATTGGAGAGCTTTAGAGTATGAGTGGTATTCTTCTAACGCCGTATCACAGTTCTTAGACCCAGATAATACTCAGGGTAGTTATGGCGATATTCCATCGCTCCTAGAACTTTTTGCTCAAGGTAAATCTATCAGTTATGTAATTGGAGATATGCTTGAACCCTTCCGTAGCAAGCAAATCGCCATTGGTGTAAAGTCAACTCATATTGTTCCCATCTTTGTAGAGGGCAAATGGTGGGGAGTTTTAGGACTAGATGACTGTCGTGAAGTCAAACATCGGAGTGCAGTGGAACTATCATTGTTAAAAATAGCGGCTAATTGCATTGGTAGTGCAATCCAACGCGATCGCACTCAGCAATCATTGCTTCGCTCTGAACAAGAACGTGCAACCGAATTAGAAAAAGCCAATAAAGCCCTAGCTGATGCGATTGCAGGTATGGCTAGGCTCGAAAATCTGGAGAACTTTTTAGTTGAGATGTTAAAAGTGAGTCTAGAAATATCGGGAGCGCATAGTGGCGCAGTAGTTTTAATAGAAGGGGATTTTCTTCGTTATCCAGTACTATTTGATAATAAAGGATTGGTAGATCCACAAATCCAAAGATCTCGTGGACTCGATGTATCAAAACTCTCACCAAAATCAAAGGATCTGGCTCTAAGTATTCTTAAGTCACCAACTGCTTGGGTTGTAAATCCTAACGATTCAAGAATGCCACCAGAATTTGTAGCATTTCATCAAGAATATAATAATCGCTCTATTAGGCATATACCAATGCAGATTAGCGATCGCCTAATCGGTTGGTTAGGGCTTGGCTTTGCGGAAGAAGATCCACCCATGGGGAAAAGCTTTGGGCTACTCAAAGTTCTTGCTGAACAGATGACACTGGCGGTGGAAATGCTACGGCTATCAAACGAAGCACAACAAACAGCGATCGCCCGTGAACACGAACGTGCTGCCGAGACTCGGTTTACCGAACTAACCCAAGCAAACCAAGCTATATCTATCTGAAAGTACGAGCGAATATCATATCAATAGCATTTTGAGTAAATTATCAGTCAGCGATCGCACCCAAACCGCCATGATTGCTATCAAACGAGGCATTGTCAGTACTTAAGAACTCGCTTTTCACATAGTGCTTCTAATTCGTTTATGGAACGAGTACGGACTTCGACATAGACTCACAGTAATAGTGATCGCCTACTGTAAACCCTTTATTAGATTGATAATTGAGGCGATCGCCTAGAAATTACGACTCACGGTAATAGCGATCGCCACAGTCGCACCACCGCCAACATCTCCTACCTTCCCAAAGTTGAAGTAGAGTGTTTGATGTAGAATATATTTAGTGTTACAGCCTATAGTTATGACTATTAAAGAACAAATTATTCAAGAACTTGATCGCATCCCTGAGTCTTATCTGGAGAAGGTGCTTAGTTTTTTGTATTGTTTAGAAACTCCATTGATTCATGATGTTGAGCAGTTAAGCAAAGCGGAAGCAATTATCCAAAACGGATTAAATACGGCGCTATCCAAGCCAAAGCGATCGTCATCGGAAATCTGGGCAGAATTTGCATCTATTCGCAATCAATTCTTCTATTAGTTTGTATAATTAATTGGAAGGCTTTCTTCAGAAACAATATTCCTGACAGTACTAATACGTAATGAAAATTACCAGCATTGTTACTTCAATCTCACGAACTGACCACTTGAGTGCCATTGATCGAGTAAAGACAATGCCTCCATCTGAAGCACTTTCAATTGAGTCTGTGATTCAAAGAATTATCTCGCTCAATCAAGGTATATTCATCTTTTGGAGCCAATCAGACGGTTGGACATCAGAAGACTCGGCTCAGATTCTCAGTAGATCGCGGTTGGATAGACAGGTCTCTCTTTCGCATTGTCTTAAAATGTGGTTACAAGCTCCCTATGATGGGGCTGAAAGTGGTCAGATTATTATGGGATGGGCTAATCTTGGAAGCCTTTTAGAAGGAAGCCTAAAGCTTTTTCTTTCTGTTTGGCATGAGACATATAAATTAGATATTGATGCGATTAAGAAAAAGGACAAGTTCCAAAATCCAGATGGACTTCAGCTAGAACCTCTGCGAATCTTCTTTAAGAAGAAAATCTGGGATAATGAAATAGATAGCTGGGTTCAGCATATTCAAATTCGTCGCAATGCCATTCATGCATATCAAGACAAAGAAATTGGATCGTTAGAAGAGTTGCAAACCTATATGCGTAAGTATCTCGATATATTGAGGTACATTAACTTTCGCCTACCCTATCATGATGTAATATCTGAAGCCAATGAAGAAGCAATTATACAAGTGCGATCACTGATCTTGTAATGTACGTTAATGAAGTGCAACGCACCTTATTTTTGTTCGTATTGACACTGACTTGAACACAGTTACAATTTTTTAGTTAGACTACTGAGTAATAACTTTCAATCTAGGAGCAGCCCATGCTAGATACAGCAACTCTTGAGAAACGTTTGATAACCCTTGAACAAGTAGTTTTTATCTACAACATAAATTTGAAAGTCAGCCTAGCTCCGACAATTGGCTCGAAAACCTCATAGGTTCCATCTCTGATGACTCAGCTTTTCTTGAAGCTCTAGAATATGGACGTGCTTTTCGGCAGTCTGACAAACCTATTGATGACGCTGACAAATAATCGTGAAATATTTGCTCGATACCGACCACATCAGTTTTTTATAGCGATCGCCTTGAGGAACTAGATGTTGATAATATTGCTTAGAACTCATAGTAATAGCGATCGCTTCTATCACTACTGATACTCTCCACATTGCAAGATTAACTTGGCAACTAATCCTGTCCATCCCGTTTGATGGCTAGCACCAATCCCAGCCCCATTATCTCCATGAAAATACTCATGAAAAAGAATCAAATCATGCCAATGGGGATCGTTTTGGAAGCTTTTGATGTTGCCATATACAGGACGATCGCCTGAAGCCTCTTCTAAGAAAATTCCTGTTAAACGCTTTGATAGCTCAGTTGCTACCTGCCAGAGATTCATTTCCTGACCCGAACCAGTGGGAAACTCGACTTTAAAATCATCACCTAAGTAATAGTGAAACTTTTGAAGGGATTCGATAATTAGATAATTAATTGGGAACCAAATCGGCCCGCGCCAGTTAGAGTTACCACCAAATAGACTGATATTGGATTCCGCAGGTTGATAATCTACAGAGTATTCATGCCCATTTACTTTCAAGATATAGGGATGATCTTTGTGATATCTGGAAATAGAACGAATGCCATAGGGACTTAAAAACTCACTTTCATCGAGCATTTTCGCTAGGATTTTTCTGAGCTTATCTTTATAGGCGATCGCCAATAATCTCCTTGCACCCATACCCTTAGTTTCCATACAGGCAACATTTTCCTTGAGATTAGGGCGATTGTGAATAAACCAATCCATGCGCCGCTTAAAGTTGGGTAATTTTTCTAGGATATCTGGCTCTAAAGTGGCGATCGCAAAAAGGGGAATTAATCCTACTACGGAACGTACTTTGAGCGAAAAATGACGACCATCAGGCAAATTGAGCGCATCGTAATAAAAGCCATCTTCCTCATTCCACAGATCCACATTAGTACTACCAATCCCATTCATGGCATCGGCAATGTACAGGAAATGCTCGAAGAACTTACTCGCAATATCTTCGTAGGTAGAGTTGGTTTTGGCGAGTTCGAGGGCGATCGCTAACATATTCAGGCAATACATGCCCATCCAGCTAGTACCATCCGCTTGATTGATAAAGCCACCTGTGGGTAGTTCTTTACTGCGATCGAATACGCCAATATTATCCAGCCCTAAAAATCCACCTTGAAAGACATTCTTCCCTTCAGCATCTTTGCGATTTACCCACCAAGTAAAATTGAGAAGCAACTTCTGGAATACACGCTCTAGAAATTGTTGGTCACCATAGCCGTACATCTTCCGTTCAATTTGATATACTCGCAAAGTTGCCCAAGCGTGAACGGGCGGATTGACATCGCTAAACGACCATTCATAGGCAGGAAGTTGACCGTTAGGATGCATAAACCATTCTCGCGTCAGCCGATCAAGCTGGAGCTTAGCAAAGGCAGGATCGATAACGGCAAGGGGAATTGCATGAAAAGCTAAATCCCAAGCCGCAAACCAAGGATATTCCCACTTGTCAGGCATGGAGATAATCTCATCACTAAACAGATGCTTCCATTCATGATTGCGAATATTAGGTCTTGGCGATGGATATTTAGGATCGCCATCTACCCATTCTTCGACGATGTAATAATAAAACTGCTTGCTCCATAACATTCCCGCAAAAGCTTGTCGCTGGACGTTTCGCTCGTCTTCAGAAATCTCAAAAGGAGTGATGCGCTTGTAAAATTCATCTGCTTCCTGCTGCCGCTTTTGGAAGATTTGCTCAAAATCACTGCCAAAGGGCTGGGGTTGCGGAGAGTCAGTTAAACGAAGATGAATAACTTTAGTTTCGTAAGCGCCAATTTCTAGATCGTAATGCGCCGCCGCTTTTGTGCCAACTTGTTCGGGATTAATCGCATCATGGCGATCGCTAACTAAATAATTATTAATCCCATCTTTGACGTAGGGAGAAGTATTTTTGACTTTAAATAATCGCTCATAATTAGTTTCATTTTCTGTAAATAGAATTGATGGACTATTCTGCTCAGAAGCATTACAGTAAAGCCGATAATTACCTAAAGTAGAATGTTGAGCGTCAACGATCCGAATATTTCCATCAGGATTAATTTCTTTGAGCTGAGGTTTCTCGCTATCATCACCCCAAGACCAAGTATTGCGAAACCACAGGCTAGGTAATAGGTGTAAGCGTTGAGATTGACTTCCTCGATTGGTAACTTTAATTTGAATTAAAATATCCGTCGGCGATGCCTTCGCATATTCGACCGATACATCAAAATAGCGATCGCCATCAAATACACCCGTATCCATCAGCTCATATTCGGGTTGATAGCGATCGCGATTGCGATTTTCTTGTATTAGCTTGGCATAGGGAAAGGCTTGATGCGGATATTTATAAAGAGCCTTCATGTAGGAATGGGTGGGCGTGTTGTCGAGATAAAAATAGTATTCTTTAACATCCTCGCCATGATTACCCTCTTGACCAGTCAATCCAAACAGCCGCTCTTTGATAATGGAATCTTCCCCATTCCAGAGCGCGATCGCAAAGCATAACCTCTGATGATTATCTGAAATGCCCAAAATGCCATCTTCCCCCCATCGGTAGGCACGCGATCGCGCATGATCGTGGGGAAAATAATTCCAAGCTTCACCATCTTTGCTGTAGTCTTCACGCACCGTTCCCCATTGGCGATCGCTCAAATACGATCCCCACTTGCGCCAATGGGCTTGGCGATCGCGATCGGCTGCTAGTCTTAACTCTTCTTCGGTCATGATTTTTAGCTTCTTAATAATTTAAATAGGCGGCGCGAAGCGCCGCCTATACTTACTGTTCGTGATAATTCCAGAGCAGTCCGCCATCTACAACAAAGGTAGAACCCGTCACATAATCAGCATCAGATGAAGCTAAAAATGCAACCATACCCGCCACATCTTCAGACTTGCCCAGCCTGCCCATCGGAATATTTTGTAGCAAAGCTCCCAATTTCTCAGGATCGTTTAAAAGCTTTGTATTGATCGGTGTTTCGATCGCTCCTGGAGCAACATTATTAATCGTGATGCCATAGGGGGCAAGCTCTACGCCAAGGTTGCGAGTCATCATTCGCAAGCCGCCTTTACTAGCGCAATAGGATGTAAAGTGCGGAAATGGTAGCTCCTCATGGACAGAACTAATATTAATCACTTTCCCACCGCGCTTAGTTGCCATCAGATGCTTGACAAAAGCTTGGGTCGCAAAGAAAACACCCTTGAGATTGACATTCAAGACTGCATCATAATCAGCTTCCGTTGCCTCCCAAAAATCAGCATGTCTCTCAATGCCAGCATTATTGACCAAAATATCCAATTGCCCAAAATAGTCGATACTTTCGGCAATCATGCGCTGCACTTCAGGGACAGTGCTAGTATCAGCCTTAATCGTAATGCCATCAATAGGATGACATGTGCCACCTGCTTCTTTGACCTTAGCAAGAGTTTCTTCCGCGCCTTCAGGATGGGAACGATAATTAATCACGACATTTGCGCCTTCCTTAGCTAAACGAATCGCGATCGCCTGTCCAATTCCTTGACTACTACCCGTAACTAACGCAACTTTACCTGTTAATCTCATTGTTTTTCTCCAAAATAATCAAAAATTAGCTACAAAATACTTTTCAAATGTTCCGCCACGCGAATGGCGTTAGCAATAATCGTGAGCGTAGGATTAACCGCCGAACTAGAGGGGAAAAAGCTAGCATCCACAACATAGAGATTCTCGACATCATGGGTGCGACAGTTGCGATCCAGTACCGAAGTATGGGGATCGTCGCCAAAGCGACAGGTTCCGCATTGATGTCCGACTGCTTGCAAAGGAATATTATTGCGAGGATAAATGCCAAAGGGAATAATCTGCTCGTCGCGATCGATATTTTTGAGTACTTCAGTCCATCGCTTAGTTAAGCGATCGCTTGCCTCTTGATTATTTGGTACATAGTCCAGATATAGCTTTTCACCAACGACCCGCACTCGATTATTAGGATCGGGTAAATCCTCAGTTTGTAACCACCAGCCCGTAGTATGCTCGGCAATTAGCTCCAATTCAAAATTAGGAACTAACTTCACTAAGGGAGCTAATAGCGGGGGTGCTTCCGCAGGGATCATGTCCTTAAGCACGTTGCCCGTATTCTGAACTAACCCCATCGGATAGGGAAACTCAGTATCACCCCAATAAAAATCACTCACAGCGATCGTCTTCTGATACTTAGCAGGATTCGGCTTCAGCCCGATCGCCACCATCGCCACGCAGAGATGCTTCATAAAATTGCGCCCAACTTGGTCAGAGCTATTTGCCAAGCCATGAGGATGATGGTCGTTAGCCGATCTCAATAGCAAAGCCGCCGAATTAACCGCACCACAGGCAACTATAACTATATTCCCTGAAAAAGTCTGGATTTCACCAGCAATCTCCACTTCGACAGCATTAACTTGTTTGCCAGACTCGTTAGTAAGTAGCTTGAGAACATTTGCATTAGTCAACAAAGTTACATTGCTAAATGAACGAATTGGTTGAATCCCATTTATCTCTGAGTCTCCTTTTGCCTGCACCAAACAAGGAAATCCATCGCAGGTATTACAGCGAATACAAGTACTTAAAGAGCGCTCGACTTCATTTAGCTTTAGTCCCAAAGGCAAATTAAATGGATGTAATCCCTGCTTTTGAATCCCATTACTAATTTCCTGCATTCGTGGCTCATGGCTAACCGCAGGATAGGGAAACTCAGCACTTCTACTAGGCTCCGTAGGATCTTGCCCAGACTGACCGTGAACTGTATAAAGTTCCTCGGCTTTAGTATAGTAAAGTTCAAATTCATCGTATTTGACCGCCCATGCTGGCGAGATGCCATCTTTGTGGCTAACTTCTTCAAAATCGCGATCGCGCATCCTCAATAGTGCAGCACCATAAACTTTAGTATTGCCACCGACCCAGTAACCAGTGGAAGGACGAAAAGCCTTATCATCTTTGTCAAACCACATTTCATCGGTGTGATAGCGTTCCTTTAGATAGACATCGGCAGCACTCCAGTTTTCTTTTTCCCTAGGTAGAAATCCACCACGTTCTAAAATTAAAATCTTTTTACCCGTAGAAGCTAGCTCATACGCCAGAGTGCCACCGCCTGCTCCAGTGCCAATAATAATAATGTCGTAATTTTCAACAGACATAGGATTCTCCTTGTGCTATTCAGGTTCAGACAAACATCATTCATCTCGAAAATTAATATTTATCAATCCTAACTAATAATTAATACATATCCGAAATGATAGATTATTAGCATTAGATTAAAAAACGATGAGGGTAATCCTCAGTTTCATCCCTTTAGTTTTTCATTCCTAAGTTTAGATCTTTTGTTGAGAAATTGGTCTTGATATTGGCAATGAATACAGCGTTGCTGATTGCGGTGCTGTAATTTAGCACAGAATACTTTGTGGATAGTAAATGTTTGCACATAAAATTCTGATGCTAAAAGCATTCCTAAAGTTGGGGCAAAAATATAAATCCAAATATCTGTCCAGATTCCTGATGGTATAGCAGAAGCAAGAGTTCGTGCTGGATTCATGCCAAATCCTGAAATTGGCGACTCAAAGATCACATAAAGCATGACCAGAAAACCTGCAAATATCCCTGTATAGGGCGCTAACTTTTGATTATTGCTAGTTACTAAAACCATCGTCATCATTACAAAGGCGATTGCCATTTCCGCCAAAAAGGCGATTGTTGTTGCTGTATTAGGAACTGTGACGATATAGGCGATCGGTGGATAGGTAAACATCCGACCAAGAACTAGTGCTGCGATTAAGACACCAATCAGCGCTCCCACGGTTTGGAAGATAATATAGAACAGAGCATCAAGGGGATTAACTTTACCTAGTCGCGTAAAGGTAAATGTTACGGCAGGATTGATATGTGCGCCCGATTGTTTACCCCAAGGTGAGTAAATAATCGCGATCGCAGTTAAACCCATCGCAATCCCAATGAGAACTCTCTGCAAAAAAGGATTGGGAATAGACTTACTGATCAAAGAATCAGGATAAGCAACGATCGTGCTGAAAAATGCAGCAGAAATCATAAAACTTCCTAATCCCCAAGCCTCGATCAAATATTCAGGCAAATGGGTACGAAATATTTTGTAGTTCATTTTTCCAATCTCTTAGCTAGTAAAACGTGAAGGTTTTTCCAAGACAAAGCAGCAGCAAATCTTTTTCCCTATTTTAATTTTTTTAGGGATTGTACTTTTTTCTGGACATCACGGATATGAGATATACGAGAAGCGCTAAAGTTGATTCTTTTTACCCATTTACTTAAGTAACGTGATACGGCAATCCGAAATGAGTTGTGAGAGTCGCACCCTGCGGGTACGACTCTCACAACTCTTAAAAAGCCATAAATGATTTCGGATTGCTATATAGAATTCACTTAAAGAATGTACACAATGTTATGGCAAACACACTTCAATTCTTTTACCCAAATCACTAATACCAACCTGAATTTAAGTATGGGGGTTTCCTGTTTCTTTAGATAGGTAAAGATTAGTACATGATCATTACACTATTAGAAGTGAAGCCTTAACATTTCCTGAGAGAATCCTTAATCTTTATTCAGTTTGTTTATTCCCAATCATTATGAAGGTAGGGTAAAAAGTTAATATTGCTGAGCTGCCATTAATATAATCAAAAATATGAGTGACCATCTTTATCCTTCACTTTACCAAATCAACACTCGTGTCTGGCTAAGTCAACTATCTACCCAAATCGATCGTCCTGCAACTCTAGATGATATTCCCGATCTAGAACTGGATAAACTGGCAGACTTAGGATTTGATTGGGTCTATTTCCTGAGTGTTTGGCAAATAGGAGAAGTCGGTCGCAAAGTTTCGCGCTCCAATCCCATCTGGTTAGCGGAATATCAAGCAACTTTTCCAGATTTGCAAGAAGAAGATATCTGTGGCTCTGGATTTGCGATTAGTGACTATACCCTGAATAGAAGTTTAGGAGAGCCAGAGTCTTTAACGCGACTACGCGATCGCCTACATCAAAGGGGACTGAAATTGATGTTGGACTTTGTGCCAAACCACACAGCGATCGACCATCCTTGGGTATCCGCACATCCTGATTACTATGTCTCTGGGACAGAAGCGCAACTTGCGAAACAACCGCAAAATTACATCAAGTTAGATTTATCCAATGGTTCAACTATTTTCGCCTATGGTCGTGATCCTTATTTTGATGGCTGGGTTGATACGTTACAACTTAATTATGGTAATCCTGATTTACAGATCGCTCTTATAAATGAGTTATTTAAAATTTCTCAATGGTGCGATGGTTTGCGCTGTGACATGGCGATGCTAGCTTTACCAGAAATTTTCCACAGAACATGGGGAATTGGGATAGAGCCATTCTGGGAAAAAGCTATTGGTAAAACTAAAGCAAGCCATCCCAATTTTGTATTCATGGCAGAAGTTTATTGGGATTTAGAATGGAAGTTACAACAGCGAGGATTTGACTACACCTACGATAAACGGCTGTACGATCGCCTACACGCACAACATCCGCGATCGGTAAGAGAACATTTTTGGGCAGATCTGGATTATCAGAAAAAATCTACCCGCTTTCTAGAAAACCACGACGAGTCTCGCGCAGCAGCAGCTTTTCCTACAGATATTCATCAAGCGGCTGCGATCGTCACTTTTTTCAGTTCTGGACTGCGGTTTTTCCATCAAGGGCAATTACAAGGTTGGAAGACAAAGATTTCCGTTCATCTCTGTCGCTTTCCAGAACAGGCAAGCGATCCAAGTTTGCAGGAGTTTTATCTAAATTTACTTAAAGTCCTGAACCAAAGTCTATTTCGTCAGGGCAATTGGCAGTTGTTGCAATGCAAACCAGCTTGGGATGACAATTGGACTTGGGACAGTTTCATAGCCTTTGCTTGGCAAGAGCAGGACGGGAAACGCGCGATCGCTGTAGTTAACTATGCCTCCCATCAAAGCCAATGTTATCTTGCCTTACCTTGGGCAGATCTAAACAATCAAAACTACCAGCTTAAAGACTTAATGGGAACAGCAACGTACAAACACTCTGGAGAATCTCTCCTTGATTCTGGACTCTACCTAGACCTGCCAGCATGGAGGTACCATATATTTGAATTACTCTAAATTTTGAGTACTGACAAAAACGCAATGAATTCCCATCTCCAGCAGCTTTTTACGCTTACAGGTCAGTTTCTTCAAGCGCCGATCTTCAAGATTGGTGATGAATCAATATCTATACTTTGGTTGTTTAAGCTATTGCTGTCATTCCTGACAGTAATGATGCTCTCAATAATTTGCAAACGCTTACTCAAAAATCGCTTGTTGCCAAGACTAGGCGCAAGCCAAGGTCAAAGAGAGGCGATCGCTACGCTTGCGACCTATGGGATTGGGGCATTAGGCTTTGTGATCGTCTTGCAAGTAAATGGACTGAATATCGCGCCTCTAGTTGTGACTTTGGGCGGCTTAGGGATTGGTGTTGGGTTTGGGTTTCAGGAAATCACGAAAAACTTGATTAGCGGATTGACACTGCTGATCGAGGGTAAGTTACAAGTGGGAGACTATGTTGAATTTGATAATCTTTCAGGACATATTAAGGAAATTGCGTTGCGTTCAACGGTCATACGGACTTTTGATGGTGGGGATGTCGTGGTTCCTAATAGCAACTTAACTAGCAATCGCGTTCTCAATTGGAGCTACAAAAGTCTCACGGGCAAGCTACATTTACCCGTAAAAGTTGCCTACAATAGCGATCCGATTCTAGTCACCGAAACTTTATTAAATTCGGCTTACATGGAATCAACTGTGCTCCATGAGCCACCACCAAGGGTGATATTCAAAGGTTTTGGTGAAAGTGCCCTTGAATTTGAATTGTGGGTATGGATCGCCCAAATTGACGAGGGAGTATTAGTGAGAAGTTCTCTAAATTTCATTGTCGAACACAATCTACGTCAAGTGGGAATCAAAATACCTTTACCACAAAGAGATCTATGGCTAAGAAATATTGACGAACTCAAGCAGGTAATACCACAATTGCAAGACTCTCAACTCTCAAGCAATGGGCAGACTTCAAATAATTCCGTTAATTTAAATCCACAGCAATCTCTTGCTAAAAGTTTACGCCAATCTATTTCAATTCGGGATTCGCTCCGACAATTACCTCATTTCAATGTTTGCTCGGATATCCATCTCCGCGAACTCATCGAGACTGGCTATCGTAAGTTTTTTGCAGAGTCAGAAGTAGTATTCAACGAGAATGATATGGGTACTCACTTCTATTTAGTGCTATCAGGATCGATTGAAACTGTTGTAACTAGGCTCGATCAACATGTCAAAATTTATAAATCAGGAGACATCCTTGGCGAAGTAGCAATTATGCTGAATTTGCCTTATACGAGTACGGCGATCGCGTTGGAGGATACTAGTGTATTTGTGATCAATAAGCATAGTTTCGATCGCTTGCTGCGGTTGCATCCAGATTTGGCGGAAACTTTCACTCAGGAACTAACCAAGGAAAAGAAAATCTATCAAGATATCCGCCAGCAATTGCAAGATCTTGGTCTATTGGGTATGACAGAACAGAACAATAGATTTGCAGACTGGGTAAAATCAAGGTTAAAGGGGATATTCTCTACTTAATAGCACATGATATATTTAGTTATACAAATCCTAGCTTTAGGAATCCCATTAGTTTAATCTGTGGACTTAAATCTAATGACCCAAGCGATCGCAACGATCGCATCGAATTAAAAGAGGATTTGGAGACCAAATCCCCACGTATTTGTAAAGGTAGGGCTTGATCTCCAAGCCCCAATCTCAGCGTTCCACTTAAGAAATTAGGCAAAATGTTATATTGAAAGATATTGATTGGGCTAAGTTGACCTATGACCATTGCAACCGAAAGACCAATACAACAGCAGTTACTAAGTTTTGGCGATTTTATTGCCCGATATGGTCACAGTAACCGCTACGAATTGATTGATGGAGAGGTGTTTGATTTGGACCTAACTGGCTACCACGAAGAAGTTTCGGCTTTTATCACCACAAAAGCCTGCGCCCAAATTGATGTGATCGCTTTGAATTGGTTTGTCCTTCAGCGAGGATTACTACGTCCTTCTAACTTAGGCATGACGGCATTTCGACCTGATGTTATGGTTGTCGATCGCAATGAAATTGAGAAAGAACTGCTTTGGCATGACCAATCAATCCTGACGCTGGGTAGTTCGATTAAATTTGTGGTGGAAGTGGTTAGTAGCAACTGGCAAAATGATTATGCGCGTAAAGTCGAAGACTACGCAGTTTTAGGTACTCCTGAATATTGGATTGCGGATTATGCGGGTTTAGGTGGGACTCGTCATATTGGGAAACCGAAGCAACCTACTCTTTCTGTTTGTACGTTAGTGAAAGGAGAGTATGAAATTCAGCAGTTTCGCGGCAGTCAACCAATTATTTCTCTCACATTTCCAAATCTCAAACTGACAGCCGAACAAGTTTTAAAGGCTGGTAGATAAATCGTACAGCTTTCTGAGCATCGTATCAACTTGATTTTGGGATATTGAATTTTGGATACATTTGAGTTAGCGGGTCAATGGTGGTTGCCTGAATCACCTAACGAACGAAAGATAGGGTTGATAAAGTACTCAGATGAGGACGGTTTTACCCTTAAAATTCCGTTTGGAAATCTTGGGAATTTACCCCACTCAACTGAGGTGGGTGAAAGAGTACCTATTCTTCTAGGCATACTCATCAATGGAAACAACGTTACTCTTGTTGATGCAGTGATGACCAACATGAAGCTCAACTTCCCAGGTGCTGGCAGCGAAGAATACAAGTCCTTATTAGGCTTTATCGGTAGTATTGAATCGGAATCAAATCCTCAAATAAAGCAGCTTCAGGTAAACTTCTCACATTTGCGCGATTGGGTTGGGCTGCGTCCTGGTAAGACAAAGATGGTAGAAGATAACGAGACTTTGATCAGCATTGACTACCATTATGAGCCGCCCTTGGAGACTGAACTTACCGTCGGGGATGGTTGGAAAATTCGATTGCGTCATAAAGCAGATACGACACGATTTTCGATGAAGGGCTTTTGGCTTATGCACGATTGCAACCTGATACTGGATCTAGATGAACCTCTTCAGTTTGATAAAGTTGAAGAGCGCTTCCTGATTCCACTCTGGCAATTTATGTCGTTCTGCATTGATCGGAGGACACATATACAAGAACTTAAAATTCTGCCCTTCGGACAGACGAATTGGATTGAGGTTGGCAGATCCCAAAGACAATCAGCAATCTCTGGGGATTTTTTGATGGAATGCAATATGTTGCTATCGATGCAGCAAATCTCTAATCGCACTGATGAGATATTACGCCGATGGATTGAGTTTAAAGGAGATGAGCGCCGAGCAATATCATTACTTGTTGGTATTAACAATGATCCTGCTAGCTTTTATTCTGATCTAAGATTTCTAGCGGCATCTCAAGCATTAGAAGCAATGTCGCGCGTTGATGCAAATGAAAATGAACTACCTGATGATGAGTTCGAGCGCAGATTTTCAGTTGTCTTAAATTCGTTAGAAGACAGCAAAGTTCGTGATTGGGCTGAGCGAAAGCTGAAGTATGCAAATTCACGTAACTCATCCGATTTGCTAAGAGACTTAGTAATCAATATCGGTGATTACGTAAGTACTCTTGCTCCAAATCGTCAGAAATTCTTAAGTGACATCAGAGACAATCGTAATTTCTACACTCATCGGGATGATAGAAGAGCAAAGAGAATTCTTGAAGGTAGTGAGCTACATATACTAACACAAGGTTTGGTTTGCCTTCTCAAAGCATCTGTATTAAGAAGACTTGGCTTTTCACAAGAAGAGATACCCAATTTAATGAAAGATTGTGAAGGATGTCTTCAGTGGCAAGTCCATGTCGCAAATCAGTACAGTCAAAATATTGCATCTTAGCCGTAAAATTATGTTTATTAGTGCGATCGCTGATCTTGTAGCGTGCGTTAAAGCAATGTAACGCACCTTATTTTTGTCTTAACAAAGGCAATCTATTCGGAGAAGGTTCTGGTCAGATATAATGCCAGATAAGGATCTAGGAATTCACAATCATGGCAATCCGTGAACCGCGCTATAGCAAAGAAGAATTTGCCCAACGAGGCGATCTAATTTATCAAACTCAAATACGCCCACAGGTCGAAGCAGATAATCATGGCAAAATAGTTGCTATAGATATTGAGACTGGAGATTTTGAGGTAGCCAATTCACCGATGTTAGCAGTTGATAAACTTTATGAACGTAAACCCGATGCTCAACCTTGGGTGATTCGGATTGGACATAGAGCCGTCTTCCGTTTTGGCAGTCGTAGCCTGAGAAAGCCCGTATGATGTTCGGTTTTGTCAATAATAATTGTGAAGCAATCATCAAAGTTGCAGTCGGTCGTATCGGTTCCCAAAAAATAGCTGTTGATGCTGTCATTGATACAGGATTCACGAGCTTTTTGTCTTTACCGCTTTCTGTCATCACAGATCTTGGATTGCCTTGGCACTATCGAGATATTGGCACATTAGCTGACGGGAGCGAAGTCGTTTTTGAAATATACAAAGCTTCCGTAATCTGGGATGGTCAAGAGCAAATTATTGATGTAGCGGCTTCTGATGCAGATCCATTAGTGGGGATGGGCTTGTTGTATGGTTTTAAACTTCAGATTGAGGTAATTGAAGGTGGGCGCGTTACAATTGAAGCCTTGAATTAGCTATCAGTTCCAATAAGTTATTGGTGAGTCCTTTCAGGGTGCGTCGCGCCGCAAAGACAAATAATTGATAAGCGATCGCCTATAAATCACGACTGACAGTAATAGCGATCGCAAAGTTAAGCAATTGATAGGTGATCGGGCTTAAATACATTAGGGTGATCGCATTAGATTTTCAAAAGTGCGATCGCCACTTAGCCAAGTACGATCTGCTAAATTAGAGAAGCTCACTTGAACTGATGTCAAATTATGCGCTCAAATGTCGATCCTCAGAAAATCGAGCAACTTATGAAAGCATTAGGTAGAGAAGCTCGTGGTTCTGGCTGTATCTACTTTACAGGTGGCGCTAGCGCTTTACTCATTGGTTGGCGTAGTTCTACAGTAGATATCGATATTCGTCTAGATCCTGAACCACTAGGAATTTTTCAAGCGATCGCCAAACTCAAACAAGAACTGGACATCAATATTGAGCTAGCTTCTCCGCAGGATTTCTTACCACCACTTCCAGGATGGCGTGACAGAAGTATCTTTATTGGAAGATACGGTGAAATCTCATTTTATCATTATGATTTCACAGCCCAAGCCCTTGCTAAAATATCTAGAGGATATAACCGCGACATTGACGATGTTCAAGCCATGTATGAACAGAAGTTATTTTCTTTAGAAAAATTACGAGAATGCTTTGAAGCGATCTCATCTGAATTGATCCGATTTCCTTCTCTTAATCCTGAAATCCTGAGAAATAGGATTGAAAAATTCATTGAGCATTGTAAAAGTATGTCAGAGAGAGAGAAATAATGGAGCTAAACGAATTACCAGGATCGGACTTAATCTTACTTGGACTAGAAGATCTTTACCAAGGCAAAAATAATACCATCGGATCACTATTAATCGCGATCGCATCTATACGCTTAACCGCAGCAGGCTTAGACATTCCACAAGCTCCTCTGGTATTAGAGCCAGAGCTAGCACTTTACGCCCACCTTCAGAACGAACATGATGATGCTTATGCTTACTACAATGCCTTGCTAAATAGCCTCAACAGTTTTTGTGCAGCACTTGAACTAAAATCCAAATATTAATGAACTAGAGTTTGAACAACGCTTTATATTTTTAGTCAAGATTTGGCAAGCAAAAATGGGGTTAAATTTGTTATTGAATTTCGGGAAGTTATTGGCGATCGCTAAGTTAAGGAATTGATAGGCGATCGCCTAGAGATCGCAACTTGCAGTACTGGCGATCGCGTTTAACTGAAAGCAACATTTAACGAATGTATTTGCTGCCGTCTAACTCAGCCTGAGCATTGAGGAAGACCGTTAAGCGCGATCGCTATAAGTTAGAATACTTTTTACATTTTTGACGGTTCGTGCCGTTGCCAGATCGACTCTCATCTGGATCGGTGTATTCTGAAACAAGGTACTGCAAATCATGGGCTTAATGAGTTTGGCGGTTAATACCCGCAATTTTATAAATGGGTGCTTTCGCAATTTGTTTCGAGCAAATGTGTTGCTGCCGATCGCAGGATTTGCAGGAGTGATTGCTCTATGGTGGGCGATCGCCTTATTTCGCCAAGAAATGATGCCTACACCGCCAGAGGCATTAGCCAAGAATTTAGATTTTATTTTAAATCCTTTTTACCGTCGCGGGCCTGGTGATATCGGGATTGGATGGCTACTTTTGGCAAGCTTACGCCGAGTTTGCATTGGCTTCTTACTCGGAGCAGTGGTTGCCATTCCCGTCGGCGTTTGGATTGGTTTATCGCGTAATGCTTGGCTGGCAATTAATCCAATTATTCAGGTTTTCAAACCAGTTTCTCCCCTCGTTTGGTTACCGATCGCCCTTGCTATCTTTAATGCTGCCGAACCTTCAGCAATTTTCGTGATTTTCATTACTTCCCTTTGGTCTACGATCATTAACACTGCTGAAGGAGTAAGTAACGTCCCCAAGGACTATTTAGAAGTTGCCCAAGTTTTAGAAATGCCTCGATGGAAGCAGTTAATTAAGGTAGTTCTGCCAGCGAGTTTGCCCTATATCTTTACAGGTTTACGCATTAGCCTAGGGATCGCATGGTTAGTAATTGTGGCGGTAGAAATGCTCACAGGGGGTATTGGTATTGGCTTCTTTGTTTGGGATGAATGGAACCGTTTGAATGTGAGTTCAGTATTTTTGGCAGTCTTTGTGATTGGTGTGACGGGATTGATCTTGGACTATGCCCTCGCCAAATTGCAAGAGATCATGACTCGTCGCCCCGTACAATCTTAAGCTTGGGAGATTTCCATGTACACACCACGTACAAGAAGAGCATTCCTAAAGGGAATGACTGCTACTGCTTCAGCGATCGCCTTTTCTGCCTGTGCTCAAGAGCAAGGACGAAATCCCACTGGACTATCGGAAACAGCTTTGGCTGTAGAACCAATCATTAATCCCGCCAGTTTGGAAAAACCTAACCTAACCGTTGGCTTTGTCCCTGTGAACGATTGTGCTCCCTTTGCGATCGCTTGGGAAAAAGGCTTCTTCCGCAAGTATGGATTGAACGTTACGCTCAGCCGCGAAGCGAGTTGGGCAAATTCCCGCGACGGAATTATCTTTGGACGCTTAGATGCCTCTCCCGTCGTATCAGGTGCTGTTACCAATGCCCGCATCGGTGCAGAAGGAGCAAAACAATTTCCTCTATGTGCGGCGATGACTATTCATCGTCATGGCAATGCCATCACCTTCAATCGCAAATTGTGGGAGGCAGGGATTCGTCCCCTGTCAACCTATAACGGTGATTTAGACACATTTGGAAAAGATTTACGACGATATTGGCAAACTGCGCCCATTGATGAGCGAGTATGGGCAACAGTTTTGAGTTCTTCTATTTATGAATATTTTATTCGCTATCTGCTCTCGGCGGCTGGTATCAATCCATCTGCTGAATTACGTTCTATTATTACACCGCCACCTCAGATGGTGAGTAATATGCGGATGGACGCGATTCAAGCCTATATGGTTGCAGAACCTTGGAATACGCGAGCGATTAAGGGTAATGAAGGGGTTGGGTTTACCTTTGCTCAAGGGCGAGAAATTTGGCACGGTCATCCCGATCGCTTGTTAGCCGTGCGCGAATCCTTCATTCAGGACTATCCCAAAACCTATCGATCGCTAGTAAAAGCGATGATCGAAGCCTGTCGGTATTGCAGTGAACCTACTAATCGAGAAGAAGTCGCAAAAATCATCTCCCAACGTTCCTTTACTGGAGCCAATATTAAATATACGCGACCTGCAATCTCAGGGAACTACAACTATGGAGGATTTGATAATCAACCACGCATCACTAACAGCTTAGAAACAACCATTTTC
The DNA here is from genome assembly GCA_003242085.1 of Pseudanabaena frigida. GTDB lineage: Bacteria > Cyanobacteriota > Cyanobacteriia > Pseudanabaenales > Pseudanabaenaceae > Pseudanabaena > Pseudanabaena frigida. The sequence continues at coordinate 63,837 of QBML01000021.1, forward strand.
TTTGAAATGTCAACTTCTGTCTCTGATATTGCCAACGACCATTCTACTTTTCTCTGGCAATCGCAGAGCCTCTGGTTGATGACCCAAGCAAGCCGTTGGGGACAAATCTCCGAATTCCCCAAGAATGCCGAAGCGATCGCCCGTCGAGCATGGCGAACTGATTTATATCGAGAAATTGCTGCCGAAATGGGAATTAAATGTCCATCGGAAGACTATAAAGTAGAACCTGCTTCAGCCTTTATCGATCGCAAATCCTTTGACCCTAGCAATCCCATCGACTATCTAAACAGCTTTGAAATTCGAGCAAATGCTCCTCAATCCTTTTTCCTTGTCTAATAACAATTCACAAAAGTTTGCCAACACTTTTATGAATTAAAAACCAAAACCAATAAGGGTTTTAAAAATAAAAAAGTTTGCGACATTTTTTATTTTGGTATAAGTCCCATTATCCTAGAAACAAAAAAGATTGTATGACTACTCCCCAAAGCACCCTCCAATCTAACAACCATCCCCATGACAAATCATTTTTGGCGATCGAAAATGTCGTCAAGTCATTTCGCAAACCCGATGGTAGTCCATTTGTAGTGCTAGATGGCATTGACCTCACGATCGCTGAGCAGGAATACGTTTCTGTAATTGGTCATTCAGGTTGCGGTAAATCAACCCTAGTTAGGATTGTGGCAGGTTTAGAAAAGCCAACATCAGGCTTAGTCACATTAGAGGGTAAAGTCATCCGCAAGCCAGGGGCAGAGCGCATGATGGTTTTTCAGGGCTATTCTTTGCTGCCTTGGTTGACGGTAAGAGAAAACATCCGTATGGCGGTAGATGAAGTGTTTAAAACTGCCAGCCGTGCTGAGCAAATCGCCATAGTAAACGAACATATTGAAATGGTTAATCTTACTGCTGCCGCCGATAAATATCCTCATGAACTTTCAGGCGGAATGAAGCAGAGGGTTGGAGTAGCGCGTGCCTTGGCGACCCGTCCCAAAATGTTGTTACTGGATGAACCATTTGGAGCGCTAGATGCCTTGACCAGACCCAAGTTACAACAGCAAGTTTTAGATATTTGGGAGAACCATCGCCAAGCGGTAATGATGATTACCCATGATGTAGATGAGGCGATCTTTATGTCCGATCGCGTTGTGATGATGACTAATGGACCAAAGGCAACAATCGGTCAAGTGTTAGATATTTCGTTGCCCCGCCCTCGCGATCGCCACGAACTGCGAGAGTCTAAAGAGTATTATGAGTTACGCAATCAAGCATTAGATTTTCTAGAACGGTATCAGTGAAAACTACCATAAAACTCTCTACTGAGCTGCTTGCCTACTATCGTCGGGTTAGTAAGGAGAGTTTTACTGTAGTCGACTCGAAACGACAGGTGTAGTGGGAAATAGCGATCGCAGTCTTACACCTAAACCTCGATTTATGCCCCAGATATCCTCGGTCTCTGGATTGTTCAGTGCGCGGCGAGCAGCTCGTCTGTCAGTAATTGATGACAGGGCGATCGCTCCAGCATTTTGAAGTACAGCCTTATATTTGCGGTAAGGCGCACCCATTGGAATACCTAGTGCTTTTTATTCGGGCGATCGGGCGACGATGCAGCCATCGTTGTTCGACAGGACGACTACGGGTTTACCCTCAAGCAATGAGTTAAATACTAGCTCACAGCTAACGTAGAAACAATTACAGCCAACTAGAGCAAACATTTTTTTTGATATGCGTACGCTAATCTTATTCCAGTAAGCTAGGTTTAAGACTGTTTTTCTGAATTTAAAGAAGACTCACCTAGAGATTTATTGATATTTCTGAGTAAGCAGTTTCTGAGTAAACAGTCAAAATTAGCAGCATACAGTCTCTATCTATAGCAACCCTAAATGAGTTGTGAGAGAGTATCTCGACTAACCGCTTATTTTAAGAAATTTTAGAAATTTAAAATTCTTATGAATTATTTAGGATCGATATAGTATAAATTCAAGTTAAATAACTGATATTACGTGGAATATAGATGATAAATCTCTTGCTAATAGCGAGGAAGGGTAATCACGGAGGAATTGCCCTTACAAAATCTGGATTTTGTAAGGGCGAGTTTAGGTGATGATTTTGTGTTGAATGCAGAATCTATCAACAAAACCTGCCCCTACATAATTTTGGAGACTGTGGATAAAAAACGATTTCGTAGAGCAGAGCCACTAGGCTAGCCCTAGATCTCTGACATCGCAGAAACTCCTTCCACGTAACATTTGTTAAATCAGTTAAGTCTACTATTTTGAGTTGTCTATAGCGGGTTAAAACTTGCCGTAACGTTGGTGAAAAAGATGAAAGACAAACATCAAGAGCAAAATCAGTCTGATTCTTCGAGATTGTTCCATCCACTTTCCGAAGGGCAGGAAGAGTTTTGGTTCCTTTCTCAGATCGATCCACCAAGTAGATCCTACAACATTTATTCTTCTGTCAAGATCAGAACTGTACTTGATATTACAGCATGGTATCAAGCATGGAAAGAATTGTTCGATCGCCACAGCATCTTAAGGACAACATATACAACGATTGATGGGAATCTGGTACAACAGATTCACGCTCATTTGGATGCTCCTATTTTTATAATTGATACCAAGGATTGGAATGAAGAATATCTGCAATCGCAAATTTTTGTTGAATCAGATCGTCTTTTTAACTTGACGCAAGGGCCAGTTATCCGAATATGTTTGTTCCAGCGTTCTCTTTATGAGAGTATTCAGTTAATTACCATGCATCACATCGCAGGAGATATATGGTCTTTTGACATTTTGTTGCGAGAGCTTCAGTCACTTTACAGTTGGCAAATTCAAAAAAATGATTCCGATCGTGCGACGCAGGAGTTGAAATTGTTGCCAGATATTTTGTCTTACAGTGATTTCGTGAATTGGCAATCTCAAATGCTTGGGGGGAGTCAAGGTAAACAATTACAGGAATATTGGGAACATCAATTGCATGGCGAACTGCCAATGGTCGATCTGCCTTTTCAAAAGCAAAGTTTCAGTTCGAGAGCAGTAAACTGTAATTCCTATATAGATATCGACCTGAATTTAGCCGAGAGGCTGAAGAGGTTTGCTAGAGATAATACGGTTTCACTTTATAAAGTAATGCTGACTGCATTTACTATTCTCATATATCGCTACGTTGGTTGCGAAGAAGTTTTGATTGGAAGCCCTATGGCTGGTCGTTTTGGTCTGGAAAGATTTAAGGATATTGTGGGCTTATTTGCTAATATTGTAGTTTTACGGACTAATTTAGCGGACAATCCAACATTTAGAGAGCTGTTAGCCCGAGCAGATCGAATTGTTTCTTCGGCTCAGTTACATCAAGACTATCCTTTTTCTCATCTAATTCGACAATTGCAAAATTCTAGCGATCTCGATAATTACGAACCAATTAAAGTTATCTTTAATTGGCAAAAAACAACTTGGCGGCAAATAAATAACGCACTAAAAATGGAATTCATGTCGATCGGTCATCAGGGATGTCTTCCTTTCAGTTTGTTCCTTAATATTATGGAGTCTGACGATCGCCTTCAAGCTAATTGGCAATTCGATCCCAAACTTTTTGACGAACGTTCTATTGACGCTATGGCGGAGCATTATCAGAACTTGTTAGAGAGCATTCTGTCCGACCCAGATCTTCCGATCTCGCGATTATCTCTCCTTAACGAGACAGAACGGCATAAATTGGTGGTGGAGTGGAATCAGACAAATGCCTATTATCCAGATAATTTATGCATTCATCATTTATTCGAGCAACAAGTGCTGAGAACTCCCGACGCGATCGCTGTTGTTTGTAAAAATAACCAGTTAACCTATGAAAGCCTGAATCAACAAGCTAATCAAGTCGCCCATTATTTACGGAAAGTCTGTCAAAGTATGGGTTGCGATCGGGTTGCAATCGTTGGCATCTTAATGGAACGTTCCATTGAAATGATTGTCGGCGTGTTAGGCATTCTCAAAGCAGGTGGAGCTTATCTACCTTTAGATCCAAGTTATCCTCAAGAACGTTTGGTCTATATGCTTTCAGATTCTAAAACGCCAATTCTCTTAACTCAGCAGAAACTGGTCAAATCTCTTTCGCAACAACGGATTCATAGAGTTTGCATTGAAGATGCACTGATGACCGCAGAACAGGAAAATATTATAGGAATTAATGTTACCGCCCAAGACTTGGCCTACGTGATTTATACGTCAGGCTCGACAGGTAAACCTAAAGGAGTGAAAGTTCGACATCAAGGCTTAGTTAATGTGATGTTCGATCGAATTACGAATATTTCAGAGCCAGAGTCTCTAAAATTTGTTGCGTTGACAGCATCATTATCCTTTGACGGAAGTGCAAGTCAAATCTTTGCCCCATTCCTAGTAGGAGGAACGTCAGTCATTGTCGAAAACTTATTTGCTCTACCGACTTGTCCGCAATTTCAGCAAATTACCAGCATCGGGACAACCCCATCAATTATTGATAAATTCATTGATGATTTTCCATTACCCGACTCGCTATTAACACTTATTTTAGGCGGAGAGTCGGTCAGTAAATCTTTATTAGAGAAATTAACGACTCATACGAATGTGCCAAAGGTAATTAATGTTTATGGCCCTACAGAAGCAACTGTGTATTGTACCGTTGCGGTTTTATTAGATCGCTCCAAACACAAGATGGAAGAACCTAACATTGGTCGTCCGATCGCTAATACTAGTATTTATATTCTCGATTCAGAACTCCAACCCTTACCAGTGTGTATTGCTGGTGAAGTTTATATTGGCGGAGCAGGCGTAGCTCAAGGTTATCTAAATCAGCCTCAGCTAACTAGTGAAAAATTTATTGTTAATCCATTTTGTGCTGAATCATTTGCCAGCGCCCATTCGCATATCCATAGTTCGCATTTATATAAAACTGGCGATCTAGCCCGTTATTTACCCGATGGCAATATTGAGTTTTTAGGACGCATCGATCGCCAAGTAAAAATTCGCGGTTTCCGCATTGAGCTAGGTGAAATTGAAACTATTCTTAAGCAACATCCCGATGTCCGCGAAACAGTCATCATAGTTAGAGAAGACATTCCTGATGATAAACGTCTTGTTGCTTATATTGTTCCTCAATGTATTTCTCAGGAGGAACAGATCAAAACTCATGATTTGCGATCTTTCCTCCAACAACATCTTCCTAACTACATGATTCCCAATGCTTTTGTGTTCCTAGAAAGCTTACCCTTGAATCCTAATGGGAAAATAAATCGGCGAGCATTAGATTTCCTAACCTCATCGGGTATCTCGTTAGACCGTGAATTTACGCCTCCTAGTAATTCTATAGAACGGGTTTTAGCAAATATTTGGTCAGATATTTTGGATGTACCGCAAGTTGGTATTCATGATAATTTCTTTGATTTGGGTGGACATTCACTTTTATCTGTGCGATTGGTATCGGAAATAGAGAAAGCTTTTGATTATCAATTCCCTCTAAAATCGTTGTTTCAAATTAATACTATTGCTGAAATAGCGAAATCGATTGGTCAAAGAGCACCTGAGAACATCCTCGTTGAAGATATTACTTTAGGACTTAGTCTGGAGGACTATCGAGCTTTATTAGCCCATAGTGCAGGTAAGTCTGGGATAAGGCTTGGCAAGCGTGGCTTAATTATTAATATTCAGACCGAATCTCAAGTTTCGTCGCAACCCTTTGTGTGGATTGGAGAAGTCAAAACTGGCAAAAACCTCAAACTCAATCAGCCCTTGTATGTGATGCCAGGAGCTAGTTTATCGGCATCAATGAATTCTCATCAAAACTATATTTGCATCATTGCGTCTTTGTTAGTAGATGAGTTGCTTACGCTGCAACCATCTAGCTCCTATTCGTTAGGAGGATGGTGTTATAACGGTTTAGTTGCGATGGAAATGGCGCAACAGTTAACAAGACTTAGTAAAAAAGTAGATTTAGTGACCTTGATTGATGTGCCAGGTAGATCTGCAATGTATAAATTGTGCCGCGAATTAAATCTTTATTTAGGAACTATAAGATTTCATTTATTGAATCTTTCAACGCTATCTTTTAAAGATAAGTGCAATTACTTATTCCAACGAATTAAATTAGGAAATATTGATGATAAGCCCGAACAGGAGCAAAACATTGATTTAATGCTCATAAAAGCTTTTCAAGAATATACACCAAATGCCTATACGGGTAATGTGTTGTTTATTGATGGTAGCCAGCAGATTGTGCATGGGCTAAGAAATATCAAGTACATCGATCTATCTTGGTTATTTCCGTATAACGGTTGGGGAAATTTACTGAAAGGTGAAGTCTATGCCTCTAAAATCCCATGCGATCATCTTGATCTGATGGAAGAACCTTATAGTGTTGAGGTTGGTAAAATTATTAGCTCACATGAGAGAGTGTAAAGTGATATGTGTAAAGTCTGAACTAGAACAATAGTTGGGGACTCAGCTCATAAAAGCAATTTTGCAAGGTAATCAAATTTAGATAAAGCCCAACAGTGCTGAATTTCTAAGTATCAATCAAGTAGTAAAGTTACTGACTATTATTAAAATTCTTAACTCAATTGACTGCGGAATTTTTTGGCACTAATGCTTAGCAATAAAACCGCAAAAATGGCAAGCATCACCACATTTATCCATAAAGCTTCCAAACCTACACCTTTTAATAAGATTCCTCGCACGATCGCTACATAGTGACGTAAAGGATTAAACCATGACAGATAGTAGAAGAATTCAGGCATCGTTTCTACGGGGGCGATCGCGCCTGAAAGTTGCACCATTGGTAAGTTAATAAAAAAAGTAGTGAGAACTACCTGCTGCTGCGACTGACAGAGGGTAGCCAGCATAATCCCCACCCCAATACCCACAAATACATACAGCCCTGAAAGTATTAGAAACAGAAAGAAATTACCTTGAAAGGGAATTCCAAAGACAAATCTTCCTAAGCCCAAAGCCAGAAACACATCACCCATCAGCAGTACGAATAAAGGCACAATCTTAGAAACTAGAATCTCCCAAGGTTCCGATGGAGTCATGAGCAGTTGTTCTAAGGTTCCTGTATCCTTTTCACGCACCAGTGTGATGGAAGAAACAATCGAGCCAATCAGGGTTAGCACTAGCCCGATTACCCCTGGGACAAAGAACCAACTACTGGCTAAACCAGGGTTGTAGAGAAAAGTCACATGGGTGTCTATGGGTGGAGAAAGGGACTGACCTGTGAGCTTTAAGCTATATTGGCGCACAATTTGACTAACGTAACCATTAGCAATCCCCGCAGTGTTGGCATCCACACCATCGATAAGTACTTGGATTTCGGTAGACTTATCTTTCGCGAGATTGCGATTTAATTCGGGCGGAATTACCACACCAACGGTGAGCTTACCTTGCTCCACCTGCTGCCCTAATTCTTTTTCGCTAGAGAGAATTTGTTCGAGATTAAAAATACGGTTTTCCGTAAATGAGGATATTAATTCACGGCTTTCGTGCGATCGAGCATAATCCACAACACCCATTTTCAGAAAATGCACATCGGGATTGAGCGCAAATCCATAGATTAGTAACTGCACAGTGGGCGGAAAAACCAACAAAATAATTAACTGTTTATTCCGTAAAATTTGATTGATTTCCTTTTGCACCAAAGCCCAAAAGCGACTTTCAAAGAACCAGTTAAACATTTTTTAAATTCTCATTTCTATTTTAATTGAATTAGCTTTGACAGATTTAGTAAAAGATTCTTCTATCGAACATTGTGCTAGCTTGGGATAAGCCTTTGGCGCACTAGTAGAGATTGTTCAGCTCGAACAAACCCAAATTTTTCATAGAAAGGTATCATCTCTGTCAGGCAAAATAGTTGTATACACTCGACCTGTGAAAGATCTGGATGAGAAACAATTTGCTCGATCAGCAAAGCCCCCAATCCTTGATGGCGATAATCATCTGCCACAATTACATCAAAAACTATTGCTCTATAGGTGCGATCGCTAAGGACGCGAGCAAAGGCAATCAGTTTCTCAGAATCCCATTCACAAATTCCGAATATGTAATCAGTGTTTTTGAGCATCTGATAAATATCATCTAATGCTCTTTCTTTCGCCCACCAAGCATACTGATAAAGGTCATGAAGCTGTGCTACTTGTATATCCGTGAGAATAGAAATATTTTTATACATTTTGTTTATACATACTCAATATTCAATAAATAGCCAAAACCTATATCAATCATTCAATTGCATTCTACTTAAAACTCTTCGAGCAACATTAAAGAAGAACATCCCGATCGCAAAAATCATGACCTCAGCAAACCACACGCCAATCCAACCAGTGCCACGTACATAGGCATCACGGGTAATTTCAATAAAATATCGAGCAGGAATGACATTGGGTAATAGAGATAGAGGAAAAGGAATATTACTTAATGGATAGATAAAGCCTGATAGAAGTAGGGCTGTGAGAAATCCCACAAGGGCAACTCCCTGCACTGCGGCATTTTGATTGGTGGTGCGCGTTCCCAACATCGTGCCAAACATCACACTCGCCCAAAGATAGATCGGGATAGCTACGAGCAAAGGCGTGGGATCGCCTGCAAAACTGAGTCCGAAGACGATCGCCCCAATACCCATGACAACAAGTGCAATCCCAAGACTGACAATCAGATAGGCTAAACCTTTGCCTAAAATCAATTCCGTAGAAGTCATGCTAGAAGCATAAACTTGCAAAATCGTTTGACGCTCTTTTTCACGAACCATCGCGATCGCAGACAGTAGCGAAGGGAAAATCCACAATACTACCGCGTAGACCCCAGGGACGATATAGAGCGATTCCTGTCTAGCAGGATTGAACCATAGGCGCGATCGCGTGGTTAGCAAATTTGTTTCAGGAATTAAGCCTTCGGATTGCATAAAGTCATTGGTTGTTGCCTTGATGCTGTTCTTAATCACTCTGGCATTGTTGCTATCAGTTCCATCGACTAGCACTTGGACATCGGCGATGTTTCCTGCGGCAATGCGGCGGCTGAACTCAGGGGGAATAATTACGCCTGCCTTGGCGATCGCGCGATCGAGGGCTATTTCTACTGAGTCATTCACATTCCAAGGCACAAAGATAAATTGATTGGTGGCAAATAGCTTAGCGACATAGCGTTGACTAATCGGACTGCGATCGTAATCTTGAATCACAAGGGGAATATTCTTAGCTTCTAGACGAATGGCAAAGCCGAAGATAAATAGCGTAATCAATGGCAGTAAAAATGCTAAAGCCAAGGTCAAGCGATCGCGCTTAAATTGCGATAGTTCTTTAGCACATTGAGACAGGATTCGTTTCATACTTTTATAATTCTTTAGATATTGCAATCAGAATCTCTAGCTTGAGTGACTCGCTATAGTCATCTTCATAGATTAAAGATTTAATGATTTCTCTTAATAGATCCTTATTGATTTTTCCTTCCGCTACCCAAACAGCAACATTTTCCATTTCTAATACAAACTTCTCTACGATATAGTCGTAGCCATTGATTTTTAGGAAATAACATCCCAATTCAATGCTAGAGCGTTTATTCCCATCAACAAAAGCATGGGATTTGTTAATCGAAAAAACTAAGTGGGTTAGTTTATCCTCAAATTTTGGATAATACAGATCATTCTGAATATGCTCTAGTGGACTTTCTAGCAAGCCCAAATTATTGATTCCAGCGAGACCACCTGAATTACTAATAATCCAATCATGTAAATCAATAGTGTAACGAATATTAAAATAAAAGAATTGTTTACTCATTGACTATCGATCCTTGAGGCGTTTAAATACAGCTAAAATCTCTGGATCGGCTAGTTGTTCTTCTAGAGACCTACTCGCTTCTCCTAAGAACTTCTCAAAATCAGTTTCGGGTACAGTTTGAATATAAGCCTCTAACTTTTGATGTAGGGCATCTCTAAAGCCAAGATCGCGACTTGCCATTTTTGTGCGAGCATCGTCAATAATGGGCTTGAGGTAATGATTACTCGCAGCAAAGTTAATCAATTCATCCAATTCTGACGGTTGGAGTTTGCGCCCTAATTGGGCAGATTTGGTTTTCATATCTTCTGCTAAACCACTTTCTACACTGGCGATCGCCTTAAGAACCTCGGCATACAAGGTATCACGCACTTTATCTTTACTTTTTAAATTGAGGATCTGACTATATTCTTGAGCATTTTCTTTGAAAACCAGTTGATAGATTTTATTGGTATAGATTGCATATTTGATTTGTCCCATATCCAAATAGCTATTTAAAGCATCAGTAAAGACTTTGCGATAGCTAACTTCGTGATAAGTGGATGGCAAGTATTCACAGTCACGCTGATTAATGTATTTAGTGTGTCCACCAGATCTCTCTGCTACGACCTCAATCACGATATCTAGGATACGGGAGCGGATTAGTCGCGCACGATCGCTCTCAGTTAAAAGCATCGCGATATTCAGGACTGCTCGAAAAGTAAATATGCCTAAAGCTGTCGTTTTGCTACCGTAATCAATTACGACACCACCAGTAGTGTTTAGAAAATCTTTAAGGGCTTGACCTCTAAGCACTGTATAGCCATTTGCTTTAAGTTCTTCAGTATGACTTGTTAGATATTTCTCAATTGTGCTTTCACTAATCTCAAATAGAGAAACTAATTGCTGTTTCGTAAAGACGACAGTATCTTGATAAGCAATGCCGCCAAGTGCAAGGTGCTCTTCTACTTTTTCGATCGCATAGCGATTGTTCAGAATATTTTGCCGATCGCGTTGGGAGTTGGTAAGGTCGTTAACCATAAGAAGTCTCTTTGATATTAACTGCGAGTTTATACTAATGTTTTTACTTTAGCTGTTACTCATCTAAATGAGCTATCCCTGCTTCCGATCGCTGTACCGTGCCGATAAAAGCGTCTTCAAGAGAAAAAGGCACGGAACGATCGCTAAAAATTTGAATGTGATTTTCGGCAAGATGCGATCGCATAATTGGCAACTCGACCGATGGATCGTCTAGTACCACATGGAGGCGATCGCCAAAGATCGAAACGCGCCAAGGCTCCAAAATTGTTTTTAGATAATTGGCGGCTTGTTGATTGCGATCGACCTTCAGTTCGATTAACTGACCGACTTGGGCGGCTTTGACCTCCGTGGGCGAACCTTCCAAGACCACTTCACCAGCCACCATAAAACCCATACGATTGCATTGTTCTGCTTCTTCTAAATAGTGCGTTGTTACTAAGATCGCCGTTCCCTGTCGCGCAAAATCATTAATCGTGCGCCAAAACTGCCGCCTCGCCAGAGGATCGACCCCAGAAGTTGGTTCATCTAAAAAGAGAATTTCTGGCTCATGCATCACCGAAGCCCCGAAGGATACGCGCTGTTTCCATCCTCCCGGAAGTTTGCCCGTCAACATATTTTCGCGCCCTATTAGCCCACAGGTTTCTAAGACCCAAGCTATTTTTTGTGGGCGCAAATGTTTGGGAACTTCGTAAACGCCACAATAGAATTCTAAATTCTGAAGAATACTGAGATCGTCATAGAGCGTAAATTTTTGGCTCATATAGCCGATCCGTTTCCGTAAAGCGCTACTGCGTAAATTCTGGCTCTGTCCTGCTAGGGTCATTTTGCCGCTTGTCGCTTCTAGCAAACCACAGAGCATTTTAATCGTCGTGGTTTTACCTGCGCCATTCGCGCCCAACAGTCCGTAAATCTCGCCATAGCGAATTTCTAGATTCACTTCTTTCACGGCGCGAAATTTGCCAAAAGTCTTTTGGAGATTTCTGGCTGCGATCGCCACATTATCCATCCTTGCATCACTCAAATTCTGAGCTTTAGATCGCGGGAAAGGCAGAAATAAGGGATCGGAGCCTTGCTGTCGCAGTCTCGTGACAAATACGTTTTCAAGGGTTGCGTCGCTGGCTTGGATGCTATCAATTGGGACTAAACTTTCGCTAAACGCCTGTCTCACGGCTCTCTCGTCCGCTTCTAGATTTTCTACCAGCACATCTAAGCGATCGCCAAAAGTCTGCACATCAGCAATGCTCGATCGCCCCCTTGCGGTTTCTAAAAGCACTTCTTCCGCCGCCGCCAGCGCCGATGTCCGTACCTCTAAACGCTGCAATCCGATGTTGGTGCGTAATTGCGGTAATGTGCCGATTTCGCTAATTTGTCCTTCGTACATCAGGGCGATGCGATTGCAGCGCTCGGCTTCATCGAGATAGGGTGTTGCTACCACAATTGTCATCCCATCATCGGCAAGGGCAGCTAAAACATCCCAAAACTCGCGGCGCGATACGGGATCGACTCCTGTAGTCGGTTCGTCTAGCAATAGCAATCGGGGCTGTGATACCAAGGCACAACAGAGAGCCAGCTTTTGTTTCATGCCGCCTGATAATTGACCTGCAAGGCGATCGCCAATCCTTTCTAAACTCATCAAGCGCAAATACTTATCGCGCCGCAGTTGAAACTGGTCGTCGGGAACTTGTCGCAGTCCCGCACTATAGCGTAAGTTTTCATCGATGCTCAAATCTAAGTAGAGCGAAAATTGCTGTGTGAGATAGCCAATATTTAATCGAGCAGTGCGAGGGGCTTCTCCTAGTACCAATACTTCTCCGCCAGAAGATTCCATTACGCCACCTAAGATATGGAAGCAAGTGGTTTTTCCTGCGCCATCGGGACCAATCAAGCCAAATATTTCTCCCTGTTGAACTGCAAAATCGATGCCTTTAACCGCCGTAAAGTTGCCGTAGCGCTTGCTCAAATTCTGCACAGAAATGACGGGAGCGTTAGGAGATTGGGCGATCGCCTCTCGTTCTGAAAATATCGGTGAAATACTGGTCATGATTTGTCTCCTAAGCTTCTGGAAAATCTCTCTTAGTAACTGACGTTACGAGGAAATTTCTAAAGTAGGGGCGGGTTTTGCCTATAGATCTTCCTTAAGCACAGAATTATCAACTAAACCCGCCCCTACTGTTTACACGATAGCCTGACTGAGTGATCGTTCCACGTAACACCTATTAGTAAAGGTAGTCTGTTGCTTTCACTCCTAGCCTCACCTAATTCACAAAATGGCTACGCCATTTTGTGTTTTGGTATAACGAACTATTTCAAATCAATCTCGGCATCGGCAGGCATACCCGACTTCGCAAAGCCTTCAGGCTGGTCGATCGCTAACTTAATTCCAAATACTTGCTTAACGCGATCCTGCTTAAAGTAAATATTTTCGGGAGTAAAGGAAGCTTTGGTATCGATCTGCGAAACATGGGCGATGAAGGGCTTATTGGGGCTGGAATCAAGGAATACTCTAGCGGTTTGTCCCACGCGAATTTTTCCAATTTGACCTTCAGGAATGTAGCCCCTGAGATAGACTTGATTGGGATCGAGGACAGTGAGTAGAGTTTTTCCAGTTGCTACCACTGCGCCTGACTCAAGCGGACGGCTCTGGACAATACCATCGATCGGACTCTTCACCTTAAAGGAATCCAATCGCTTTTGAATCTGATCGCGGGCAGCCTGAGCATTCTTGACCTTTGCCTGAGCCGCGACTAATTTCGCCTGTGCTTGACTTTTTTGCAAATAATAGGTATCCAGTTGAGCGTTACGAATGTCAGGATTTAAGCCCGTAGATTGCACCTGTATCGAACCACCTTGAGCCGCACGGAAGCGATCGCTAGAAGCCCTCACCGCCGCCCGACTAGCCACCAACTTTGCTTCGGCTGTATCTACATTCGCCATAGCCGTCGAAAAAGTCGTTTGTTTGAGATCGAACTGCTGCTGATTGACGGCTCCTTCTTTCACCAACTCAGCATAGCGATCGCGTTCAATTTTAGCCAACTTTAGTTCGGCTCGTGACTGCTGGACTTGTGCTTCTGACAGCTTTACTTGAGCTTCCGCTTGCCGCAAATCTGACTCGGTCGCGGAAACTGTAAATTGAGCTTGATCGATACGTCCAACGGCATCACCCTCTGATTGTTTTAGATTCAAGGTTGCCTCACGAATGCGACTTTCGGCAACGGCAACTTCAGCTTGGGCTTGTACTTCTTCTTGGCGTGCTGATTCAATTTGAGCATTTAAGCCACTGAGTTGAGCGGGAATTTCTTCATCTTCCATCTCAATGATGACTTGCCCTTTTTTGACAGGATCGCCCTCACGCACCAAAATCGCCGCCACACGTCCGCCCGTCTTTGCACCAATATCCGTTTCATCGGATTCCAATCGCCCACTAATATGCAAAACAGTTTCCGCAGGCTTTGGCAAAATTGTCCATATCCCATAGCCGATCGCCCCAATCGCCAGCACTATCGGGATCGCTAACCGAGGATTGAATTTTTTCGGTGATTTTGGAATTGCAGTTGAACGCTCAGAATTGTGCGAGTCGGGCTGTATCTGAGGCGCTTCAGAGGAATTAGGGGCAGCCTGTGACATATTGTTTGCGATCGCCAAAGTATAATATTTTTACATCATACTAGACAGTCTAGTATAATAAGATTAAGTTTTTAGGCTAATTCCATGACCTTTACCGAAAGCCTCTCCCTGACTATCAATAACACTAGTAATCAGAAGCAAGACAAAATATTGCAGGGAGCGATGCAGGTCTTTTTTCGGGATGGCTATGCGGGGACGAGCATGGATCGAGTAGCGATCGAGGCAGGGGTTTCCAAGCAAACTATCTATAGCTACTTTCACGATAAAGAGAGTTTATTCAAAGCCTTGATCGAACAAATCACGATCGCTAGATTTCATACCCTATTTGCATCAGAGGAATTGCGTGGCGAACCCGAGCAATTATTGCGTCAGCTAGCGGAAGTCTATCTACTTAAAGTAGGCGAAGATCGGGAATATCTGAGTCTATTACGAGTGATTATTGCCGAGTCTTCAAGGTTTCCTGAAATGGCGAAACTTTACTACCAGACTGTCATTCAACGTGGTAGGCAATTATTGAGCCAATATTTCGATTCCCATCCCGAATTAGGTATTAAAGACTCGGAAGCGACAGCCCATATTTTCTTTGGTTCTTTGGTCTCCTATGTGGTCGTGCAGGAAATCATCCACGGCAAAGAAATTATGCCACTTCCTTCTCAAAATATTGTAGATAGCTTGATCGACCTAATTTGCAATAACAGATTGATTTAGCAAAGGTAAAATTACGCTCGCCATAGTAAAACTGGAATTGAAGCAATATAAACAGAGTGCTGAAGACAATTAAAATTTCTTAATCTCCAATTTGATTTTTGAGATTTATCGAAGTCAGCATACTTTTCCCCAAATCTTGGCTCATCATCTTTCCATTCATCTGGTCATTGCTCATCTCCATCATGCGTCCCATTTTGGCATCATAAGCCATAGGATTTTTCGCAGCAGAGGCATACCACTGTTTGTGCCAAGTCTGTAATTCTCCAATTTCTTTGTTTTGATCTTTGACGATCTCATCGGCTAGCTTTTTAAGCTCAGGACGCTCAGATTTTTTGCGATCGCTCTGCTAACTTGCCGCGATCGCATCCCATCCTTCTTCTTATCTATCGTTTGAAACTAAACCTCCCATTCACCTTTTCACCTTTAATATCTGACAAAACTACAACTTTATATTCGCCCATCGCTTTACTTGGTAACGACACTCCATAGTGTTTTCCAGAAGCATCATAGGTTAAATCTAGACTCTTTTGAGTACCGTCAGGCATCTGTACCGCTGCCGTTACCTTAGCATCGGGAATTGCTTCATGGGTGTCACCCTTTTGTAAAAAGAAGTCCAGATGAATTCCATTCTCTTCAGGTGCTACAACGAACTCTAAATGATAGATTCCCGACTCAATCACCTGCCCTCCTTTTTGAGGATCGCCATGCTTAGCTTCAGATTTTGCCACGCTAGGTGCAGAACTCGCTTTAACTATCTCAACGGGCTTAGCTACCGTAGTTGCAGTGGTTGAGCTTGTAGTTGGGATGTTGTTACTACAGGCTGTTAGTACAGCTAAACTAGCCAAACTGAGAAGAATCGATTGAAATAATTGCATAGATTTCCTTGGGTTTTATTTAGAAAGTTTGGACTTACGCAGAAATTGCTAAGACCCTCACCCCTATCTCCCAAAAAGGAGGAGGGGAACAAGAGGATTTCTTACTCCCATTCTCCCAGAACAGGAGAATGGGCTGGGGGCTGAGGGGAATTAGGTTTAGGTATGAGGTACTTCCCAAACTGGGAATACAAAGCTGGTAAAACCAGTAAGGTTAAGGTGGTAGATGTAAAAAGCCCCCCCAAAACGACAATCGATAATGGTTGTAATAACTCCTTCCCAGCACCACCTGCTAACACTAGCGGCGCTAATCCTAATGCTGAAGTAAATGCAGTCATAAGAATCGCGTTAAGTCGTTCCATTGAGCCTTGAATCAACAAGTCTCTCAGGGGCATTCCTGATGCAAATTTGGTGTTGTAGTTATCTACCAACAATAAACCATTGCGAGTAGCAACCCCAAACAAGGTCACAAATCCGACTAATGAAGCGATCGACAAAACTCCTCCCGTTAGGGCGACAGCAATTACGCCGCCCACTAAGGCTAAAGGTAAATTAATCATAATCATCAATGTCGATGCGACGGATTTCACCGAAAGATACATAATTATGGTGATGGCAACAAAGGCGATCGCGCTAAACAGCAGAATATTCTGAGAAGCTCTTCCTTCTGCTTCAAATTGTCCCGCATATTGAATGTAATACCCCGTAGGGATTTGGATCTGGGCTTTGACTTTTGCCTGAATATCACTGACCACCGATCGCAAATCTCGCCCCTGTGCATTGGCTGCAACCACTAGCAATCGAGAGACATTCTCGCGGTTAATAGTATTGGCTCCCTTGCCATCGATCAGTGTGGCAACTTGAGCTAGGGGGATTTTATTACCATCAGATGTATCAACCATTAAATTACCGATCGCATCTAAGCTTTGACGGGCTTCAGGCTTCAGCCATACGACTAGATCAAAAGTTTGCTGCTGCTCTAACACTTGAGAAACTATCTTTCCATTCAGAGCCGTCTCAATGGTTTCCGAAAGCTTCCCAATCGTTAATCCATACCTTGCCGCCGCCATGCGATCGAATTTAATCTGAACTTGTTCCACAGGAATCTGCGGTTCCAGTTGTAGATCTACTACACCTTCAACTGATCGCATTACATCATTTACCTGCTGCCCAAGTATCCGCAGTTGCGCTAAATCCGCACCAAATATTTTGACAGCGATCGCACTTCTCACCCCTGACAACACTTCATCCATACGATGCGAAATAAATCCACCCACATTAGGCGCAGCACCGATCACCTTCCCAAACTCTTGGCGCAATAAGTCGATACTTGCTTTACGATCTTTCAGCCCAATTTCACTCAACTCCACATCAATATGTGCCAAGTTCACCCCTGCGGCATCGGCATCACCTTCTGCTCTTCCAGAACGCACTTGAATATTTTGGAAGTTGGGATTGTCTTTTAGCTTATTCTCTAGGACTGAACCTGCGCTATTGGTTGCTTCTAGCGATGAGCCTGGGTAGAGCAGTAATGTGTTAACTAGAGATTGTTCCTGAAATTCTGGCAAAAAGATGCGCCCAAAGGATGGAACCACGATCGCGGATAGTAGTATGCTTGCCGCCGCAAGACCAATGATCATCTGTGATCGGCGCATCGCAAATTTGATGAGCGGTAAATATAGCTTTTTGAAAAATCGCGCTACCCAAGGTTCCCGTTCGGGCAGATGTCCGTGAGGCAGCAAAATCGCACAGAGAGCAGGCGTAACCGTGAGCGCCACAAAGCTAGATGCTAATACTGCCGCTAAGTACCCCAAACCCATCGGAATAAAAATACTACCTTCGACACCCGTGAGCGCAAAGATCGGCGAAAAGACGACAATTGTGATAATCGTTGCCCCAAATACGGAATCGCGTACTTCCTGACAGCCATCAAAAACCACATCTAAAACAGGTCGGGGATTGTCAGAGTGTTTATTCTCGCGTAGACATCGGTACACATTTTCGGCATCAACGATCGCATCATCTACTGCCGAACCGATCGCCACTGCCAAACCGCCCAAGGTCATTGTGTTTAAGCCTTGTCCTAGCCAGTTGAGCGCTAACACGCCGATCAACAAAGACAAAGGCAAAGCTGCTAAACATACGGCTAAGTTTCGCCAATTCATCAAAAATGGAATTAAAACCAGAGCCACAATAATACTGCCTTCGATTAAGGCTTCCTTGACATTTTCAATCGATGCATCAATGTAAGCTTCTTGACGGAAAGTAGTTTCAACTTGAATACTTGCAGGTAATCCTACTTTTAACTCATTCATGGCAGCTTCTACGGCACGGGTGACGGTAGGCGTATCCGCTTGCGGCTGTTTATTGATGATCGCCACTACCGCTTTCTGAGTGTTGACACTAGCATCACCACGCTTCACCGCCGCCCCAATTTTTACATCGGCAACATCGCTAATCCTTACAGGCACTCCATTACGAGCTTTAATCACTGATTGTTTAAGCGACTCAATATCCTCAATGCGCCCAATACCGCGAATCAACTTTTCGCGATCGGGTGTAATCAAATATCCCCCCGCAGCATTCACATTTGCCGCCACCACTGCATCAGATACATTTTGCAGTGAGACGTTAAAGGCTTGTAATTTTTCAGGAGCGACAAGCACTTGATATTGACGCACATCACCACCGAAAACAATTACCTGTGCTACTCCTGATACGGCTAACAGTCGGTTAGTGACTTGCCAATCCACAAGTCGCCGAGTTTCCATTAAGTCATTATTTTTCGATGTGAATGCATAGGTAAGAATTGTGCCGATGGGCGAACTAATGGGAGCAATTTGTGGAGTCTCGACTGATGCTGGCAATTTGCTCCGAGCCGACTGTAATCGCTCCGTTACCAACTGCCTCGCTTGATAAATATTAGTTCCCCAATTAAAAATTACGCGCACAACTGAGATACTAGCGGCACTCGAAGACCTCACTGCACTCACTCCAGCAGTGCCATTAATCGCACTCTCAATCGGCAATGTCACCAGTGATTCCACTTCTTCGGGCGCTAATCCTGCGGCTTCGGTTTGGATTTCAACTTGCGGTGGTGCAAAGGGGGGAAATACATCCAAAGGCATTTGGACAATAGTACGAAATATCCAAATACTAAGAATCATCGCTCCGACAATCACCAACCAACGGCGGGCGATCACCCATTTTATGATGGCACTTAGCATGATGATTCGATTATTACAGCAGATTAAACGTCAAACTATAGTGTCATAGAATTATGAAACCACTATGAAATTAGAGCGGCGATAGGCGATCGCTATTACCGTGAGTCGTGATTTCTAGGCGATCGCATTTATTTTAGCAACCTTTCTATTTCTTCTTTCACTAACCAAGGTCTTCTGCGATGCATCATCTTATGACAATTAGAACATACCAAAATCAAGTCTTCTAATTTCGTTTCTGTTGCTTCTGTCAACTCTGAAATAGGAAAAATGTGATGGGCTTCTATAAATTTGTCTCCAAGTTCCCCATACTGTTCCTTAAAAGAGAATTTGCATATCTCACAAGGCAGATTTGGGTTTACTAATAGTGCTTTTTGCTTTTTTATAGCTACAAGTTTTTGATTTCTTTCTTTTGACTTGTGAACGCTAAACTTCTCTTTCCCTTCAGGGAAAACTTCTTCTTCATCTAAATCTTTAAATCTTTCAATATCTTCTAAAGAAATCCTTTCCTCAATTTTTGTGTCGATTGTCCAATAGTATTCATCACCCGATAATACCCAATTGAATACTTTTCTGGGCATTGAGGTGCGATTTGTAGGAATATAATCTTTTGTTGTTCTAACAATATTCTCTACAACAACATCTGCTTTTGCTAAACGATTGTCTTCTTTAACAACATATCTTTCATCGATAGTAACGCTAATTTCAGAGTTTTCAATTTGACGTTTGAATGTATACACAATATTTTTAGGCAAAATAACATTAGGGGGGCTACCAAAATCAAGTATCTGTTTAAAAGCAAAAGATGTTAATTTGTAATTACCTTTTCCAACGGGAGTCCAGTTTAATGGATTTTTTTCAATCAATCCTTGCAAGTTTTCTTCCAATGCGTTTGTGATATGAGATTGTACGAAAGCAAACAAAGGAAACCTATGAATTGATTCATTCTCTTTAAGCCCATACGCCCAAGCCGCTATAAGCAGTGACTTCTCAGCCGAAATATTTACGGATTTTGGTTTCTGTCCCAAAGTTTGAATTTTAATCATCAGATTTTGAGTGTACGCACGTTGCTGTATAACTATGTATTGTTTTGTAGATTAAAGGATAAATACTTATACAAGATAAATATTACATAAATTGTCAAATCAAGAAACTAATAAGTGAAATAACAAAATTTTTGCACGGAAATATCCCTGAATGTTGAGTGTGGAATGAACATTTACCGATTATCTAAAGATGCTCTCATACCATTTAGCCAATCATTATCTAGCTTTAACTCTAAAGATGACATAATATTCCTATCCCTGTCCCTACCTTTGAAAATAATTTGAATACTATTCATAAATTCTTGCTTTAGATCTAAAGCTCTATTTTTAGACAGCATTTTATTGTCAGCATATAATTTAAACAAGTCAACTGGTAGATCAAATGAAAAAATAATATCCCTTTCGTCTAAATTCAAATATTCTTCATTGTTCTTAACGATATACCATTTATTATTATCCCTGTATATCCGTATTGTAGGATTTTGAATTAGATACTCAATATTGAAGTCTCTAGATGCAGTCAAGAATATTGGAAATCTATTACATAATACTCCTAGATATGAATTATGTAGTTCCAAATTTAAATCAATAATGTCACATATATTTTCTGTATTGAAGTTATACCTACTGCAATATCGTGATATCCCTTGCTTCCCATTTCCTTTTAGAGATGAGCGTATATTTTTCCTTAGCCCACTTAAATCGATTTCTATATTTTTATCATTTTCGCCACTAAAATCTGTATAAGAAAGATTTTTGAGGGCTTCAATTACTGGGTAAAAATATTGATTGTTTTCTAGTTTTATTAAATAAATATCCTGAGCAAAAGCATATTCTTGAGCTTGTTTTGTAAAAGATGAAGATGTGAATATGGCATATTGATAGTGATATTTAGGTTTAAATATCTTATTGTTAACAACTGCCGAAAATTCGCTTACATCTTTCAGAACACCTACAGCATTTCTTACAATGTCAATTCCTACTTTTTTATTATAAAATTTAGCTTCTAACAATAGTCTCACTGGATATGAAAAAGGAGGAGATATTGAAAAACTAGCGATTGCATCTATTTGATGATTTGATCCCCGTCCTTTAACTTCTAATACGCCAGGACTTCTAGTTTCCAAAGTAATATCATCACTAGATTTTTCAACTATTAGATATCCTGACGCACTCAGTAAATTTAAAAGGATTTCTTCGAGTAACAATCCTCTGATTGCATAGATTGTTGCCAAAGCAAACCTCTTTTTTGAATTTTAACTACAGTTTTCAAGGAGACTGAATTTTAATTTTGCATCTAAAAACAAGTTACCGTAGATCCTACTTTACCTCAAACGAGTCGCCCTAATTATCTATACTACTAAAGGATTTGCTGAAGGCAATCGCCACTACTACAAGTCGTGAATTTTTAGGTGATCGCTTCAATGTTCTCAATAGGTTACAGTTGAGGATCGTGAGAAGGTGGATGCCAGCCGCCACGAATCCAGAAACGACGCGCACGCTGAATAGCACCATCATCATGACGCTCATCGTTCATATCGAGCCGTTCAATCGTGGCGCGTCCCATGGCTGTAATGCCGAGAATTTTTTGTCCATTGTCAGACCAGATGAAATGTTCAGACCACTTGTTTTGTCTAGGGTTGAAGATTGAAACGATTGTTTGGGTTTCAGGATCAATACCCTCCGTGAAGTTGTAACGACGACCATTACAGCGATGACACGCAAGGGCAAGATTATCTTCAGTATCGTTTCCACCAAGGGATTGGGGAATAAGATGATCGAGTGTAAATAGTGAGCTACTAGCTTCTTCAAAAGAATGGCAGTACTCACACAGAAAATTAGCGCGATCGCGGATGCGTTGACGACTAGCGAAACTGATGGTCATGACTCGGCAATAATGCGAGCATTCATAAGTGTGAAAATACGATCGAGTTCAGTGATGCCAGCAAGCTCAGCACTTTCCTCTACAGTGAGGATGTTATTTTTCTTTCGCTCGATAAGGATTTCGAGGCGCGATTGGAGATCATCATTGAACTTAAAAAGGTTAAGACCTCTTACCTTTTGGATTTGAATGCCAACCTCTATCCAGAAAGAAGGTTGCACCATTGTTTGAGTAATCATATTTACTACCCTTGTGTATATTCTTGATTGTTACAATTAGAAGCTTTCAAAGTTTGAAGACTCCATAGGCAACTAAACCGTATGTGCAATGCTTTAATGACAGCGATTTTATTATAGCGTTAGACATCTTTAAAAATCAGACAAACCAGATCGCTATTACTATGAGTCGTAATTTTTAGGCGATCGCATTAAAAATCTATCTTTTAAAGGCGATCGCTTGTATTAGATTTCTCACGGGAAGGCTCCCGCAATATCACCATTTTTGTACCCGATCGCCTTCCTAACCAAAAAGCGATCGCCACCATCGCACCGCCGCCAACACCTCCTGCGAGAAGCACTAGCCACCAGTTATTTGGAGCCGACACTTCAGGTTTTACAGCCTCGCTACGATCGTCCTTGGGCTTATTATCTCCACGCAGAGATTGGGCATGTAGCTGATTAGCACGTTGAGTGACAATGCGATCGCCTTCAAACAATCCACTTGTAACTTCCACTAAATCTCCCGAAGTCCTTCCCAAAGTCACATCAACGGGCTGATAAGACTTACCATTTTGCACAAATACTAACTGCTTGCCATTGGCTTCTACTACGGACGCAGCAGGAATTGCTAAGATTGGGGTAGGAACGCTATCCGTGAGGATTTCGATATTGGTAAACATCCCTGCCTTTAATTGCCCCTTGATATTGCCAATCTCAGCTTTTACAGGAACAATACGGCTTTGTCCTTCTACAGTAGTACCAATCACTGTCACCTTACCTTGAAAGACTGTTGTTGAGAGCTGTCCTGTAATTTTCACCTGTACGGATTGACCAATACGGATTTTACTTATATCTTTTTCGTAAATATTCGCGCTGGCGAGAACTCGATCGTCATTAATGATTGTCATCAAAGGCTTACCCGCTTCTTCGACTGACGAACCAATTGTTGCTTCGCGATCGCTAACAACTCCATCAATTGGGGCAGCGATCGTAATCGTGCCATTAGAGTTAGCACTAGCCTCTAGCTGATTTAAACGTGCTGAGTAAGCGGCTGTACTGAGATCGACTTTAGTCACAGAGACTTGCACATCAGCTTCTGCCCTTTCTAATTGCGCTTGAGCTTCTAGCAAAGGTAAGCGACTTTCTGCCTTGGCTAGAAATGCCTTTGCCGAGACAAATTTTGCTTCCGATTCTTGTAATTGTCGTCGGGCGATCGCACCTTTTTCTAATAATTCTTTGTCGCGCTCATAACGCTCCTTATCTAAATTTAATTCAGTCTGAGCCTGACGGATATCTGCTTCAACCAGTAGCTTCTGACGTTCGAGATTTTGTTGGGCTAAACGTAAATTTGATTCAGAAGTTAGCACATTCCCACTTGCATCTGCTTTTTTCTCTAGCGCACTAACTCGTAAATCCGCTAGTTCTGGACTAGACAGAATCGCAATAGGCTGACCTGCTCGGACTAAAGTCCCTGGCTCTACTAGCAAATTAACAATTGTTCCCTTGATCGGAGTAGTTACTTTTACTTGGCGATTCGGTAAAGGCTCGATCTGTCCTGTGGTTTGAATACCAAACTTTAGTAGCTGTTGTTTGACAGTTTCTACTTTAATTCCCAGGGACTTGGCAACTTCATCATCTACTGTAATTCCCGTAGTCTGAGTTGTGCTATTTTCCTTAAACTCATCCCCATGTCCAGCATGAGCCAAGGCGATCGCAGGATTAGATAGGAAAATCAAACTAAGAAGTACTTTAACAGTAGGAGCGCAAAGTCTTGGGGGTATTCTCATTTGCTTAATCTAATTTTTACACTCAAAATTTATCGCAATTGCCGTGATATCAAGCATCTCACAACAAAATGAAATAGGCATGAAATCCCAAAATCCAAAAGCGAGTTGCGGCGCGAAGCGCCGCAACTCGCTTTTGGATTTGATAGCTTTGCCTCACAAATTAGTATGAGATAATCCATGACTTAACAGAGGAATCTTAATTGTGAATGTACTACCCTCTCCAAGCTCACTTTTGACTTGAATATCCCCCCCATGAGTTTTAGCGATCGCCATGGCGATCGCTAGCCCTAAACCCGATCCACCTTTTTTGCGAGAGCGATCGCTACTTACTCGATAGAAGCGATCGAAAATATGCGGTAAATCGATAGAATCGATGCCAATTCCCGTATCTTGGATTTGAATGATTGCATAACGATCTAGCCGATTAAGAAATACCTCAACTTTTCCTTGAGCTGGAGTGTAATCGATCGCATTAATAAGAACGTTGAGAACGAGTCGATAAAGCTGCTCTTCGTTGCCTGTGACGTAGAGTGGCGCATCACTAATAACTTTAAGAGTTAGTTTGACTTCTGCTTGAATAGCCAAAGCCGCGACTTCTTCGACCAGATCGCTGACTATTTCGTTCGCACAACAGGGCTGTTTTTGGGAAGGGATTAGTTGTAAATCCATGCGCGAGAGGAGAAGTAAATCTTGAACTAGTTGCGAAAGCCGAATTGTTTGCCGATTAATAGTTTGGAGAATATCTCTTGATTCTAGTTCTGAATTACTACTAAGAGCTGATTCCGCCGTAGCGCGAATTGCCGCAAGGGGAGTCCGCAACTCATGGGCTGCATCGGCTGTAAATTGCTGGATTTGGCGATAGGAGTTGTAGACTGGTTGCATAGCAAATCCTGCTAAATACCAACTCGCAATGCTAACAATCAGAAAAGCGATCGGCAAACTCACGATCAAGATCAATTTTGATTGTTCGAGATGGTGGTCATAGTCAGCAAGCGATCGCCCTACTTGGAGATATCCCCATGCTTTCCCACTATTGTTTTTAAGTAAAAGTGAGATTTGATGATAGCGATTTCCCTCTCGATCCTCAATTGTTTGCCAAGCATCTTGTCCAATCTGAGGAACAATTCCCATTGGTGGCTCTCCGACAGTAGCAATCAGAGTTCCAGAACGATTAAGGAATAATGCATAGAAACTTTCTTGCTGGATTGCTCCTAAAATATGCCTTGTCGAAGATTCGCGATCGCATTTTTCGGCAATTACACAAAGATTAGGGAGGATTTGCTGGACGCTGGGAGAAATGCGATCGCTTTCGATTAGCAACGGCTCTAAACTATCATGCAATGTGCCAGCTACGGACTCTAACTCGCGATCGACCGCTTGCCAATGAGCATGAGCCATCACCTGATAGATGCAAACCCCTGATAGAGTCAAAATGATTCCCATCACTCCTGCATACCAACCTGCAAGATGTAACCGCGCACCAAAAAAGATTTTATTGTGATTCATGAATTCAAGCGATATCCCCAACCATAAATCGTCTCAATCCCAATATCACAACTATATTCTGCTAATTTCTTTCTTAACAGACGAATCTGTGCTGCTACGACGTTACTAGCAGGTTCGGATTGAAATTCCCATAGCTGATTCATAATCTGGTCGCGCGTAAGAATCTGATTGGGATGCCGCATAAGGTATTCTAATAATTGAAATTCTTTAGTTGTCAGTACGATCCCTTCGGCGATCGTGCTCTGATTGGCGATCGCAATTGTTGACTTCCCATAATCAAGACTCAAATTCCCCATCCGTAAGATTTGCGGTTGAACTTGAGTTGGTCTCCGTAGCAAGGCTCTCATCCGAGCCATCAGTTCAACCATCCCAAACGGCTTAACGAGATAATCATCCGCCCCTGCATCCAAACCAATCACCCGATCTTCAATCCGATCTTTCGCTGTCAACATTAACACTGGCAGCGGATTATCCTGCGATCGCAATCGCTTACAAATTTCTAGCCCTGATAAACTTGGTAACATCCAATCTACAATTGCCAGCACGTAATCTACTTCAGGACTTGTAAGATATCCCCATGCTTCGGCACCGTCCTGTACCCAATCAACAATGTATTTTTCTTGCTTCAAGCTGCGTTGTAGAGCTTTACCAAGATCTTCTTCATCTTCAACTAGCAAAATTCTCATATGATTTTCAATCTTGAGGATAAGCAGTACTTCGTTCCGTCCATGTTGTTATTATTTATACAAGTATCACATCCATTCGATTTATATCCCATGCGTGTGATTGATAGCTTTTCTAATATGGATCTTAAAATTAATGCTTGTATTCTAAATCAAGAAAATGAAATCAGGATGAAATTCAATATCATGCAATTTCACATATACTGGGCTGTAACCTTTTGATGAGTTCATCAAAGCATGGAAATTGTCATGTCAAGGTTAAGCAATGGATAAGAAATCATAGTAGTTCGCTCTCAATAAATAGCTCAGCATAAGTAAACTTATAGCAATTTTCGATCCAACGAACCACAAGAGATTTTGAAAGTGTTGCTTTGCAACACTTTCAAAATCTCTTAGTTTGTTTTTTAGCGCAAAGCGCTGTAAACTTAAAAACTTGTGCTACTGAGTAGATAGCACAAGCTCTAGTTATTGATGTTATTGCTATTTGTTTGGTTTAGAGAGCTTCAAAACACGAACAAGATCGTCAATTCTTTTCTTGGCAACTTGAGAATCAGGTTTAATTTCAACAGCTTTATTATATGAATCGTAGGCTTCTTTATATCTACTCAACTTCTCTTGTATCATGCCCCTCCTTTCCCAAGCAATAGCGCTATTAGGAGCTAACTTTAAAGCTTGGTCTATATTAGTCAAAGCTTCAGGGTACTTACTATTGCGATAGTAAAATTTAGAAGTTTCAATATAATCATTCTCCACGGATTTAGTTGGAGAAGCAGTAGCTGAAATAGAAGGTAAAGGAGACGAAACTGGTCTAGCTTGGGGAGTTGTTTGGACAGAATTATTAGTAGCTTGATTGGCAATAGGTGGTTTATAAAATATAGCGATCGCTGCAATAGTTGAGGCAATAACCGCACAGCCTCCACCAATCGCAAATTTTACCCAATGAAGATTTGTTTTATTTGGTTGTGCAGTAGTTGATAAAACTGCCTGCTGTTTTGTGTCGTTATTAACGATGGTTTGTAACTCACTAGTATCCTTTGCTAGCAAGGCGATCGCTTCTAGCACTTCTCGAGCAGTCTGATAGCGTTGACGGAAATCATAACGCACCATTTTGTCGAGAACATCGAGAAAATGAGGGGAATAGATATCTGGCGGTACGCGATCGCGCCAGACTAGTTCTGCGGTTTCAGGATGTTCCGCAAAGCGACGTGGTTCCGCGCCTGTAACTGCTTGAATTGCCATCATTCCCACAGCATAGATGTCGCTACTAAAGCGAGGCTTGCCATGAATTTGCTCAGTCGGCATATACCCTGGGGAACCGATCGCGATCGTTAAATTAGTATTCCCTTGAGAATCAACTGCGAGACTGCCGATTTCTTTAACTGCACCAAAATCAATCAGGACAATTTTGCGATCGGCTTTCCGCCGAATCAAATTCGCAGGTTTGATATCGCGATGCACTACACCTCGCTCGTGGACAAATACTAATATCTTTAAAACTTCTTTGAGCAAGTCAATGACAAATCTCTCTGGTAATCTGATCCCTTTCCCAATCTCATGGGTGAGATCGCGACCATCCGCAAACTCTTGGACTAGATAAAACTCTTCGCCTTCTTGAAAGTGGGCGAGTAAACGGGGAATGCGATCGTGGGAACCAAGAGAATAAAGTACTTCTGCTTCCTGATCGAAGAGGCGCTTAGCAGTTTCTAAAACAAAAGGTTCTTTTGACGTGGGTTTAAGTTGCTTGACTACACAGATAGGATGTTTAGGTAGGTCAATATCTTCAGCCAGATATGTTTGACCAAACCCACCACCACCAAGGTGTTTAATAATTTTGTAATGCCCTCTAAGTATTGTGTTTAGCACATCTATGGAGTTTGCTATGTTTCGTTCTAAAAAAGCTTGTGGTTATTATAGTGCTATTAAGCGATATCGCTTTCGGCGATCGCCAAATTTCGCATGTAGCATTGCGGCTACATAGGTTTTATTTATGCAAAATTTAGTACAAAATTGGTAAGGACTGGCGGCTCGAAGCGGCGACTATACTTACTTGATTGTGAATGGTGGCAAGTGGGGAGCAGAGATAAAGAATCCTGTCAAGAAGCCCATGATTGTTGAGAAAGCCACTGAACCACCTCCTAATTCATAGGCTTCAGGCATCATGGTGCTGGCTAACATCGCAAGCAACGCGCCACCAGATACTGCCTGCGCTAACGCCAAAAAGAAGTCAGATGTGTTGGCAGCAAGTACATTTCCTAAAAGAGCGCATAGACCGCTTAGCCCAATTACCCCCAGCCAAAGAAACATAATTTTCGCTTTTGTCGTACCAGACTGTTTCATCCCAATAGAGCTAGAAAGTGCTTCAGGGAAATTAGAAATAAATACTGCTAGCAAAAAAGACCAACTTATTTGTCCTGGGTGAGCAGTCATGCCAATCACGGTTGATTCGGGAATCCCATCAATTAGCGTGCCGACTAAGATTGCTAAGGGAGCCGAGCTTTTGACTAATCCTTGAATCAGTTGCTGCTCTTCTGAGGGGGAAAGGTCGATCTCGACGCTATCGATCGCCTGTTGCCGCCACAAATCTAAATTTTGTTGCGCCTCTGCTTGTGAAGCTGTTGTTGTGCGAAGGCGCTTCGCTAAGGCGCGACTAAGGGAATTGGCAATATTGGGAGATTTGCGTAGTACGTCATCAAAATGTTCTTGTTTCAGTTGATAGACTTCCATATCTGTATGGGCGACTACCGTTGCCGATCTCGGTTCGCTATTGAGCAGAGCCATCTCGCCAAAGACTTCACCTGTAGCAAGAGTTGTCATCACTTTTTCCCCTTTCTTAACCTCGGCTTCCCCAGAAACAATCATGTAGAATGAGTCGCCTCGATCCCCCTCATCAAAGATAGTCTCTCCTTGTTTAACAGAAATTGGTTTGAGCAAAGGGACAATTGCCTGTGCCTCAGATGGAGGAAGGTTTTTCATCACCTCGACATTGGCAATGCGATCGAGGACATCTCCTGTTTCCTCTTGGCGATGTTCAAATAAGTAGCGACGACGGGAAGAAACTTTCCGCAAAAAACCACCTTTGTTATCAACAAATCTGGTAATGGTAATGAATAACCATCCACCGATTAAAAAGCCGATAAATAAAGGTAAAAAGCCACTTTCTTGATAAGCACTGATTGTAGTTTCAAAGGCGAGTGCCGAAAGCAATGTACCGCTGCCAAAAGCCATAATTGCCGCAGACAGAACTCGACTAGGTTGCCAAAAAATGCCTAATAACGCGCCTAGTCCCGAACTTGATGCTGCCAATAGTCCTTGGAGAAATGCATCTAGCATAGATATCATCCTAACGATATACATACTTTATCGTGAGTTCTGCCTGATTTTTTGTTTGTGCCGTCTAAGTGCAGGACAAACAGCTGCAAAATCAGAGCAGAGCCAAAGGAGAATCTATCTCAAAAGTTTCATTCCTAATGCAAAAAGGGCAGCAAATGATAAGTTTCACTTTCACAGAAGATATAAATCTATAAACCGATAAGTACAAATTTAACCGAGATTTGATTATCCACTCCAAGCAAAGACTTTTGCCACTTTTGTTTCTCCATCATTGAGTAAATGTGCTGTCTCTTCGGATTCTCGTTCCGAACGTTGTTTAAATTCTTGTCTAAGACTTTCTAATGTTTTGCTATACTTTTGGCGATCTGAATCAGACCAAAAATAATCTTCAAATACACCATAACTATGTAATAAATCGAGAGGTAGCATTTCGCTTAAAGTATTCCAAAACCAACTACTTGTCTTAAAGCCTTGAATATGAAATCCAGCATTAAGTAACGATGCTTTAAGTTCTAGATCTGCTTTGCCTACAATATTTTGGGTTTGAAAAACAGCCAATCCTCCCGATTTGAGGGCATCATAATGAACTCTAGCTATCTGTCTTTGCGCGTTACTTAAGAACACTTGAAATGCTTTTATATTAACGATACAGTCAAATTTTGCATGATAAAATGATGTCCGAAAATCATGATTCACAACCTCGAATGTCCCTTGCTTCTCAAAACTATAATCATCGGCGCAATGATACATAAGGAGGTAGTTAACAAGTGTTTGACTTTCCAATTCACCTTGTTCGTTCTGTACAGATATTCGCCTACCATATTCCAAGATTTGTTCGACCGATTTTTCAGTAAATTCGTGCTGAATTGCAACTGCAAAATCGGACACGTCGGTTGCCCATGTGTTAAATCCAAGCTCGGCAAAAACTTTGGGCACAATAGATGTACCGCAGCCAGGAAACCAAATATCGCGAACATTCCCTTTCGCGATTACTTGTTCAAATAATTGGCTCAAGAAGCTGTAATTTATAAATTCAGAGCCTTTCTGATAGTGTTTAGAATTAAAGTCGTTCCATTCTTCGACATTTTTCGAGTTTTCCACAATTTTTTACATCTTTAAGTATGTGTGAATATTAGACCTGTTGGGAAACAAAAGCAATGTTTAGAGCAGATTTTGCTCTTTCCA
>QBML01000022.1 GCA_003242085.1 Pseudanabaena frigida
AAAATAGAGATCCAGAATTGAAAATTTTAGATCTAGAATCAAAACGAAAACTACAGGGATTCCCAAATTAACCATATACCAACGAAGAATTTATAGCAAGAAAAACTTCGATCTACTTCGATCTACTTCTTTGATCTTCGTGGTGATCGCTGTCTACTCGATCGACTCATTCTCATTACAGAGTTACAAGCTGCATAATTAGCCCATGAGTTTTGAGAGAAGTAATTATTTTGATGAAATTTTTTTGGGCAATAATACTTACTGGAAGTGTTATGGGACTACTACTCAGTTTTGTCCTCTTGATAGGAACTAGTTTTTGTAAGGCAGGTCCATGCGATCCTGATGAGTTACAGCGTAATAATAATCAATTAAGGAGCTTGTTCACAATATCTTGTGTAGGCACAGCAGCTTCCTGTATGGGTTTAAAAGCTTCTTCAAGCAATAACAAAAAAAGTTGAACTGCTTAACGGTTAAGGGATATAAACCAAAACAATAAAAGCCTCGCTTTGCGAGGCTTTTATTGTTTTGGCTCACAAAAATAATTTGGAATTGATCGGAAAACTTCGCCCTACTTCGATCTACTTCTTTGGTCTTCGTATCGATCGCTGCTTACTCGCTTAACTCATTCTCATTACAGAGGTACAGACGGCATGATGAGCTTATGAGTTTTCGGAGCAGCCAATGATTTCCGTCTATCAATGCAAATCAACATTTCAAAATCTACTCCGTCCATTAGTCAAACAATTGGCAATATGGCAAATTTCTCCAAACCAAGTTACGGTATCGGCGATTTTGTTGTCAGGATTGACGGGATTAGCACTTGCGCAAAGTACACAATTCGCGAATCCTTGGTTGCCCACGACGCAACAGGTTCTATGCTTTATGCCGATCGCCCTATTAGTACGCATGGCACTCAATGCGATCGATGGAATGCTTTCCCGCGAACATCAAAAGACAACTAAATTGGGCTGCATACTCAACGAATTGGGAGATGTCTTATCTGATTCGTTTCTCTACTTACCCTTTGCTCTAATTGCAGGCGTTTCTGCTCCCTCGATCGTCGGGATTGCGATCTTAGCGATCGCCTCAGAAATGGTTGGGGTCTTAGGCTATGAGATTGACCATAAACGTCACTACGAAGGTCCAATGGGTAAAAGCGATCGCGCCCTAGTTTTCGGTGTAATTGGTTTGATATTAGGTTTCGGAATCGAGACTAATCAATGGCTAACGTTCCTTTTAGTTGGAGTTATCTTTCTTCAGATTTGGACAATTACTAATCGCATTCAAGGAATGTTACAGGAGGTCGAAGCATGGGAATAAATATGGAAAATATAGGGATAAACATTGCAACACCAGTGCTGTTAACCCTCGCAGGAATCTTTGGACTTCTAGCGATCGCGACAATGATCGCCTTTGGTTTAGCCTTGAGTCATTGGGATACAGACTATAGCGAACTAAATGCTCGGATTAAATCTTGGTGGGTGATGGTCACAATTTTTAGTCTTGCCATCTTGCTCAAGCACCCCGTTTCCATCGTCTTTTTTATGTTTCTCAGTTTCATTGCCCTGCGAGAATACCTTTCTCTAATTCCCACTCGATTTAGCGATCGCCGAGTTTTACTCTGGGCCTATCTTGCCATCGTACTCCAGTATTTCTGGATTTACATTGGTTGGTACGGAATGTTTCTGATCTTCATTCCTATCTATATGTTTCTGCTCCTGCCAATGCGAATGTTGCTTAATGGCGAAACTGAAGGATTTTTAAATGCGATCGGCACGCTTCACTGGGGACTAATGCTGAATGTCTATACAATTAGCCATCTCTCCTATTTAATCATGCTTCCCCTTAGTGGTAATCCAGTTGCAGGCGGCACAGGGTTATTAGTCTATCTATTACTGCTGACTGAAATCAATGATATTGCCCAATATATCTTCGGAAAGATGTTTGGCTGTCACAAAATCATTCCCAAAGTCAGTCCCAATAAAACCGTTGAAGGGCTACTCGGCGGCGTTTTGACGACTACAGGACTAGCGATCGCCTTAGCACCTTGGCTGACTCCCTTTGATTTACTCCATTCCGCTTGTCTGGGACTACTCCTCAGCCTGACGGGTTTCATCGGCGATGTGAATATTTCGGCACTGAAACGCGATTTAGGCATTAAGGATAGCGGCACAATTCTCCCTGGACATGGGGGCATTCTGGATCGCATTGATAGTCTTACTTACACGGCTCCCCTGTTTTTTCACTTTACAGTTTATTTCTACTACCACGGACAATTGCTATGAAACGAATTCTTAGGGTCATTTTCTTTCTGACCACAAAAATCATCGTCTTGATTCTTTTGGGATTACGCATCCAACATCGAGAGAGATTACCCACCTCAGGAGCCGCAATTCTAGTTGCTAACCACAATAGTCATCTGGACACGCTCGTACTCTTGTCACTATTCCCATTATCAAAAGTGCAGCATCTCCGTCCCGTGGCAAACGAGCAGTATTTCCTGCAACAAAACCCCTGTTTAGCATGGTTTGCTCGTCACATTCTGAATATCATTCCTGTTACGACTGAAGCAGGTAACTGCCGAGAAAATAGTTGTCATCATCGCAACTTCTTTAAAAACTGTGCTGAGGCGATCGCTCAAAATCAGATCCTGATTCTCTATCCCGAAGGCACGAGAGGAACACCCGAAAGCCTTGGTGAATTTAGAAGTGGTATTGCCCATCTAGCTAAACAACATCCTGATGTGCCCATTATTCCCATTTTTCTGCATGGTCTTGGCAAATCTCTACCCAAAGGAGACTTCCTGCCTGTTCCCTTACTATGCTGGATCTGTATCGGTGAATCGCTGTACTGGAATGGTCAGAAACAAATTTTTCTCCAACAGCTAACAGAGCGCATCCAGAAATTATCAGACGACAGACTACTTTCAATTTGAAGCAATTCTTTACTCACTTTTACTTATCTTCGAGAGTTAAAATGTTACTACAAAAATCACCTCCCACTTACGAGCAACTTCTCCGCCCTCTCTCAGTCTGGAATCCAAAAGCTTGGTACTACGGATTGATGAATCTCTCACTTAAAACTATTGGCAAACTATCGAAAGGGGTTCAGATCGGCTTTCAGTATGGCTTTGACTCAGGTGTAATGTTGGAGTATGTTTACTACAATAAACCAAATGGGATTACGCCTCTAGGAATGCTCATTGACTGGTTTTATCTCAATTCTCAAGGATGGCGTGGCATTAGAGAGCGATCTCTACTAATGAAAACCACACTTCGCCGTGTATTACAGTCCTATCAACAGCAAAATATCCCTTGTCATTTGTTGGATGTTGCCTGTGGTGGAGGTCGTTATGATTTAGAGGTGTTACGGGAGTTTGAGACTAATGCGATCGCTGCAACCCTGCGCGATTACAAATTAGAGAATGTGACCAAGGCAGATCAGTTAGCGACTCAATTTGGAGTTACTGCCCAGATCGAACAGGCTGATGCTTTCAATGATGAAGATCTAGAGCGAGTTCAGCCTAGCCCGAATGTGATTATTGTTTCGGGTTTGCATGAGATTTTGCCAAATGACGCGCTAATCAAGCATCACTTTCAGCAACTCTATCGAATTCTCGATTCATCAGGGACGCTGATTTTCACGATTCAGCCGCAGCATCCGCAACTAGAAATGATTGCTCGAACATTGCCCGCCCATACAGGTTTGCCTTGGGTAATGCGAGTCCGCTCTTGGGAACTCATTCGCCAATGGGCGGAAGCAGCAGGATTTGATGATTTTCAAGTAGTAATGGAATCCAATGGAATTTTTGGAGTTGTGACGGCTGAGAAAAATTCATAGCAATCGCACCAATATAGCAAAAGAGAGTTACGGCGCGGAGTGCCGCAACTCTCTTTTGGGTTTCTACTGGATTTGCAATCTTTTCATAGAGACTAAAAAGAATGCCACTCGCCGCATCTAATATAGTCATAGGGTTGAGTAGCAAAATTTCCATCAGCGAGTTTCTGGAAAACTCTATTGATTCTAGGTTCTCCCATTTTACAGAAAACCAATACTCCAGCATCTGAGGGTAGTTTCAGACGATAGTTGGCATATTGAAGCAGCCAAGAGTTTTCTGAATTTACTGGAGTTAACAGCGGTGATTTCTGACTGGAATCTCTACCAGAACGACCATAAAGATCGCAATTCACATAATAGTTATGATTCGTATTCGGCGAACCCAATCCTAATGGACGGAAAACATTATTGAGGTTGGATACTCCAGAACTAAGACATTCCAGTATTACTCCGTCTTTGGGTTCTAATGTAAGAGCATACTGGGCTGTTCTCAATATCCACCCATTTGCAGGATGGATCGCCTCAAGTTTTGTCTCAGCTTTGGCAGGATTGACAGTCAAGACTACTCCTGCAATCAGTGAGGAAATGTAGGAACAGATCTTAAGGTGGAATTTATATGGAAATGGGAGTAAGTGCTCTTGTTTGTTCATTACAAAAATTAACTAGGGTGAATTAAGTTTGTGCCTCACAACTAGCAAAACAGATATCAAAACAGAGTTTTCGGTCTGACCCGATTTGCTTCATCTACTAACTGAATTTTTTCATTGCCTGTAGCTAGATGTGCCATCGCTCTGAGCGCTTGTTCTAGCCCTTGCCGCAAATGACGTTCCTCTAGAGGTTTTCCTAAAATGGTCAGACTAGAAATAGGTGCGATCGCTTGTGTAGTTAGTAAATCGAGTGCGGTTTCTAAAACTTGTTTAGTCAGTCGATAACGCTCCATACCTTCGATCGCAATAGTTTCGATCGCTGTGCCTGCATCTTTTAGCTCTTGACCAGTTGGGGAATTAAGCTTTGTATTAATTAGAGTTCTAGCAATTTCCACTCGCGATCGCGCAAATAGACTCGATGACTGAGGCACTTGTTCTAATGCCGCAACCGCACCATTGCGATTACCTGATGCTAATAGACAACGCGCTAATCCAAAGGAAGCTGTCACGTAGCTAGGATCGGTGTGACAGACTAATTCATACATTTTAATAGCGAAGGGATAGCGATGGGCACGTTCGGCAGCAAGGGCAATTGCCAATTTTGGGGCTAGTTCCCCTGGAAGATCGAAATATACTTGATCGAAAGTAGTTTGAGCTTCTTGAAATTTGCCCTGAGCCATTAGCGATCGCCCTCGATACCAAAGAATGCGCCAATCCCAAGCATCCATTTCTTCTACTTTAGCTAAGACTGATTCAGCCTCTGTATAAACTTTTGTATCTATTAAAGCATTGGCTAACCGCAGCATTGCTTCAGCAGATTTGGGAGATTTTTGGACTATCTGTCTTAGGTTCTCGACTCGCTTAGCTGGATTAGAAATCGCCCCAGCATTGAGAAGACTATTAAAGGCAGGATCGCTAGCATCGAGAGTTGGGATAGGTAGTTGATGGTAATCAGCTAAAATCGGTTCAAAATCACTGCTGACAGCGATCGCTAACATATCGCCACCAAATAAACTACTCGAAGCAGGACGAGGTGTATTTGTCTCAATAGCAACGATTTCACGTAGTACGCCTATTAGTTGATCTGCCATCTCATCGGCAGATTGAAAGCGATCGTCGGGATTTTCGGCAGTAGATTTTAATAGAAATCTGTATAGAGACTCCTGTTCTCGGAATAGAGGTTCCTCTTCAGGACTAGGTAAACTGTATAGATGCTCTTTACTAAAGCCACGAATATCGGTAAGCAAGACTGCTAGGGTTCTACCAATGGTGTATAGGTCGGAAACAACTGTAGGCCCTTCACCTGCTTCGGGAGCGCTGTAGCCGACCGTACCGTAAATGTCGCCAGATAGATCGTCAATGCGTCTGACTCCTCCCATATCAATTAACTTGACATCATTAGCTTCGACCATGACATTGTCTGGCTTAAAATCGCAATAGACTAAACCAAGTTGATGCAGATAGGAGAAGGCGGAGAGGATGCGATGGATATAGGCGATCGCTTCAGCAGGAGGTAAAGCACCACGACTTTTACGAATCTCTTTGAGCGTTTTCCCGCCCACATATTCCATGACAATGAAACCTTCATTACCATGCTTCACGAAATTATAAATTCCGACAATATTGGCATGTTTGACGGAAGCAAGGAATTGACGTTCGGCAACAGCAACGGCAGCGCTGGAGGCATCTTCGGTATTCAGCAGTCCTTTCAATACCACATAGCGCGATAGAGTCTTATCAAAGCCAAGATAGATCCAACCTAAGCCACCATAGGCGATCGCACCTTTGACTTCATATTGATCGAGAATTAGGTCGTTAGGTTGCAGCGAAGCAATGAAAGAATACTTTTGTCCGCATTGACTGCAAAATCCCTTTTCTCGCTTTAAAGCATTATTGCAATTGGCACAGTAGCGTTTATTCTCAGGTACTTTTGCTTCCAACATAATTGCCTTTTCAGGCTCAGTGGAAGGTAATTCAGGAATAGAAACTAATCCCGCGCCTAGTTGTTTGCGGCTGCTACGCCCCGATGTGGGACTGGTGCGGCGCGATCCTTTGGAGCGATTGGTCAGTGGTGATGAACCAGTCCCTGTGGTGATTGGCGAACTTCTACCAGTTCCCTGTGATGAAGTTGCCGAGTTGGGGCTAGTCATTCTCTCAGCGCTATACTGGCGGGCTTGCCCTGTCGTTGAAGATCTTAGAGCTGCTAATCCGCAGACATTGCAATAGCCATCTTCAAGAGTGCCCGTACAACTACCGCGATTACAAGATTCTCCGTCCATCACCATCACTCCATTTCCGATTAAAAATCTAATTAAAAACCTATTTGAGAATATTTATTTCACGTAACATCAGTTAGAACTTAGAATTTAGTATAGTCTCATATTGTTTAACAGTTTCTTCTGCTTGTTTTAACGAGGTTGGTCTTGTATAGAGGAGTTGTTTTGCTTGTTCTGCAAGTTGTGCCAACTGGATATTTTCTGCAAATCCTTTAGCTAGTGCCTTGGCTTTGAGGGCATCCAGTCGTCCGCGTAGCTCTTGTCGAGTCTGAATTGGTAGGCGATTAGCATTAACAGTCTGAGTCTCGATCGCGATATATTCTTTGATTTTAGTAGTGCAGTTATCTAGACCTATAAGCAAAGAACCGATCGAACCTTCTTTAAA
The DNA here is from genome assembly GCA_003242085.1 of Pseudanabaena frigida. Classification (GTDB taxonomy): domain Bacteria; phylum Cyanobacteriota; class Cyanobacteriia; order Pseudanabaenales; family Pseudanabaenaceae; genus Pseudanabaena; species Pseudanabaena frigida. The sequence goes on from QBML01000022.1 coordinate 7,146, forward strand.
TTTGGTTTCTAGTCTTTGCAACCATTGCCCCACTGCCTCAATTTGTTCCAATGCTAAGGGCGTTCGTAAATAGGTATCACAATCGCTAATTTTCTCTTGGCTTTCTGCTAAGGAGGCGATCGCTTGTTGATTCAAGTCAATTAATTGTTTCAATAGAGCACGGGCATTTGTAAATCCTTGTTTGAGTTTTTCTTGCACTTGAACAAATCGATCGATTTCGGCGCGGATTTTGGCGATTAATTGCTCAATTTCATTAAAACTTGCATTAGTCCCTAACGGATCGGACTCGATGCGATCGCGGAAAGAAGCGATCGCTTGGGGAGCTAGTTCCAATTCCTTGCTATTAGACAATCCTAGCGATGCACTTTGTCTTTGCAAATCGGCTATTTCCGATTCAGCCCGATCTAGTTGTGGCTCTAAGTCATTCCAAACGCAATCAACATTTAAGATGGCAACCTTTGCTACTTGAAAAGTTTTTGTCATGGCGACCAACAACTGCAAGGGCGACACTGTGTTAGTAGTCTCTGCGGCTGAGAGTAGTTCTCTTTGAGATAGAGGAGTACTAATAGTAGGCAAGTGAATCGATTTGCTATTCAAAATTTGCAAGATCTCTTGAGCATTACGCTCTGAGCCTAAAAATCGCGGCATAGAAGCTCGGAGTTTTTTGGCTTTATCAATAGTTTGGGTGAGCATATCAAAGTGCTGAAAGAGTTCGTTAAGAGCTTCTAGAGCTGGCTCAACTTGCGTTTTACTAATACCCGTGAGTTTGACTGGAGAAAACCCTGCTGCTCCTGATAATCTCTGATACGTAAGCAGTCCACACATATCAATCAGATTTTGACTGATCAGTTCCAGTTTGATTTTCCAATCAGCAAGCGATTGATCGATTTCTTCTAAGACCATTGCGATCGCTCAAGACTACATAAATTATGTTAAGCCGAGTATACCCAAATAAAGGCGGTGCAAAGCGCTGCCTTTATTAACTAGGTGTGCGCGGCGAAGCCGCACACACCTAATTATTCACTGGGAAGAGAGTACTTTGATTAATTAGAATATTCCTTAGTGCGTGGCAATAGTCCAAATAGCGTAAGCAGTGCGATCGCAATTAATGTAACTGGTGCAATAATTTCAAAATTTTCCATCTCTTTGAATCCCTTCTCAACCGCTCGATCGAAAGCTTGTTGGTTGATCGCAAGGGTTCGATCGAGGGCATCATCAAAACGATTGAACGCCCAGTTCGATTGTCCTTGATTATTACCAATGCAGAGCGCAACCGCAGCCTCATGATTTCCACTTTGCTGAAGCTGACGAATTTGGCGATCGATCTCAAAATAATTGCTAAACGCCACAAGAGTAGCGATCGCCGCCGCCCTCTCTCCTGTAAATGTTATGTTATTGAGTTCGTCAGCAAATAAGCCTTTAAACCCAACATTATTCTTACCATCAGAGTCAGTACTACTTAGGCTAGACAAAACTGTTTTAAATGTAGTGCCATCAGGTAGTTGAGCAAGTTGTGACACTTTCGTTGAAAAGGCTTGTTCGTGCTTGGCTGCCATTGTCGGGTCTAAGAGATATCGGCTTTCATCACCATTGGCACTATAGGCTAGTGCGCGGATTTGCCAAAGGGCATGAATTGACTCAAAGGCATCTTCTTTAGCAACTTTAAGTTGATAGGAAGCAGAAAACAAAGATTTTACTGTATATCCAGTGAATAAAATCGCGATCGCTGTCGCCGCCAAAAGCATCGGGTTGAGGAGACGGCGCATTCTTCGATTGAGAAAAACCTGTAAGGCAATTAACACTCCTGTTAATCCCATAGCCGATATAAAGACAAAGAACAAATATTTGCCAGTAGTAAATTTTTGTTCTTTATAAACGCTATTGAGAGCTTCTCGATTAGTTCGATCCAGAGCATCCGCCGCAGGTAAGAGCGTATTGTCAATAATATCTGCACCAGCGCGATAGGCAGTTAACATCCCTGCGTCATTTTTTTGCTTTTGATAGATGCGAGCCTCATGAATCTTGATCCGATAGTCACCCAGAGCTATAAATAAAGTAAGGATGGGAGTACGCTCAGCATCACCATAGGTAATATTTTCCGCCGCAGACAATGAGGCTTCGACGACTTCTTTGCGGCGATCGTCATAGGCTTTTTCTGCTTCTGGATTTTTCCCAACTTCAACTAACAATTTATTGGCAGCATTAGCATCAAGATCCGCAAGCCCTGATTTAATATGCTGAGCGGCAATGATACTCGGAGCCGCATCTTTGCCGATGGTCTTAATTGCATATCTCTGCCCCTGCACGGCAGTAATTGTGGTGATGAGCAGGATCAGACTAGTTCCCCAAGTTATATATAAGCCTCCCTTGAGCAACTGCGGCGTACTATAGCGGGCGATCGCTTTTTGATTGATAGTGATCTGGCTCATAGAAATATACCTGATTTAAAATATAGTGCATCAACTTCGTCATTGCTCAGACCATATGGCTTTTACCTCAATACTTGTCCAGTGACCAAGAGAGAAACGATCGCCGTCTTTGAGAGGAATATCTACTAAAGATTTGATTTCTATCCCATTGAGAATCGTTCCATTAGAGGAACCAATGTCGCGTAACACCATCGATCCATCGGGCTGACGATTTATAAGGGCATGACGAGAGGATACAGCGTCATCATAATCTAGGGGGACTTCGGGATGAATTGCCCGTAACTCACTGGTACGTCCGATTAGATTGCTGGGCTTGTCTAGACGAATAGTCATAGGTGCGCGATCAATTGGTGGCGATGGACTATCTGGGCTAGCTAGTTTGGGATTGACGGAGACAATCAATTCCCACCCCAAGATTGTTTTTGTATCGATATTTTGGTTGTTACTATTTGTTAAAGCAATTTCAGAAGGGCTGACTACTTCAACAATTGTTTCAGTTTGTTTAGCAGTCTCAGTTTGTTTAGCAGTGGTTAGAGAAGGTACGGAAGATACTGCGATGGGAACTTCTCCATGCCCACCCGTGAGGAAGTTATAGCCGCAAATTTCACAAAAGTTACCACTATCAATTTCATGGATAGCGGCGCAATCTGGGCAAATTTGAGAACTCGATCGCTGGGAAGTTGTTAGACCAGTGGCAATTGCTGTCTCACCGCCTCCAGAAATTTTAACTCCACACTCAGAGCAATAGTCTGACTCAACTGATGTGTGACCTTTAGAACAAGTGTAAATAGACATAGATAATTAGCGATGACAATTAGCGATCTTTAGGAATGCGCGTTGTTTTGGTGGAGCGAGTTTCTAGAGCCATTGCATCTTCTTTAGCAACTTCTCGTTTGAGTTTAACTGTTCCAGTCGGCGCATCTTCGATATCCACTACAGTTCTTAATAACTTCGCGGTTGCTTCATTGCCTGATTTGTAGGCAAGCTTCACAGCCTTCCCAAGTTTGACAGTAGCCGCTTCGATATCGCCTCTAGCACGAGCCTCCAATCCCTCTTGAATCGATTGGGCGAGTTCTGCTTGACCTGTATAGTGGGCAACGCGCCGATCAATTTTGGTTGATTTAGCATCATCATCTGTCCAAATTGCCAGAATCCGCGCTTCGGCAACTTTGTTCTCTACACCATCAACTGTACAGATCAGACTCGCCCGACCAGCCAGCATTTCATCGCCTACATTGCCTGCATTTACCTCAATACAAAAGTGATAATCTCGCGATTCCGCCTTAGCCCATGCCCCTGTAGGATATTCTACAACTTGGGCTTTTACCGCACGAGCGCGATCGCTAATATCTGCAATCTCAGGGCTAACTTGTTTGCAGAAGAGAATTTTTGCTCCCTGTGGAGTCCAAATCCGCATCGCCACATCGCTAACACTTTTGCTCATCGCTTTATCGAGGATTTGGCGGAAGTCTGCCTCGATCGCGGATGGATTGGGAATGATGTCTGTAGTTCCTAAAAGTTTACTAGAAATTTTCTGTAGTTGGTTAACTTGCCAATCTGTTCCCACACCACGGCAATCACATTGAAAGATTCCCTCACTGGCAAGAATAACTTGATTGAGAAACTGTTCATCTTGTCTGTCATTTTGCCCGTCAGTAAGCAATAATGCTTGACGTAGAGCATTGGGCATTTTCTTAAACTGCTCTAGTGCTGCGGCGAGCCAAGTCGAGATCGCCGTTGTTCCGCCTACTTGAATTTTTTTGACTGCGGCGATCGCCTTTTGTTTGTTCTCAGTACTTGCCTTTGTTAGTGGAACTGTAAGAGTGGCTCGGGTAGAACCTGTGACGATAAAAAAGAAGACATGCTCTGGTAGTAAATTGACCAACTGCACGATCGCATTCTTCGCAGCCTGAATTTTATTACCATCCATTGAGCCAGAAACATCACAAATAATGCCAAACAGATTCTGCCCAGTGTTAGCAGTAGAGGCGATCGCCCCACTTCCCTCGGCTGAGACAGTCATGATTGCATGAACTTCTCTCGCTCCCTCTGGCAAGAATTGATTTTGAAAAACTTCGGCTTTAAACTGTATGGATGTAAAGGATAGTTTTTATGTCTGTATTTTATGCCTACGGAAAGCATAGTACTGCTACTGTTATATTATCGTGTCCGCCTCGCGATCGCGCAAAATCAACTAAATGGCGGCTAATTACTTCAGCATTAAAGATGGGAGCCTGTTGTACCAACGCTAAGATTTGTGAAGCATCTGGCACGTAGTTCCATAAGCCATCTGTACATAACAGCAGATAACCTACCTCTGCTGGGATAGAGAAATTAATAATCGAAGGCTCAGCACTATCTTTAACATCAGCTCCTAGCCAATTTGTAATTGCGTGAGCATTAGGCGATCGCATGGCTTCAGCCTCAGACATCTTGCCTGATTTGACCATATCAGTAAGCCAAGAGTCATCTACAGTTAGTTGTTGCGAATTTTGGGAACTGGGTGCAATCCAGTATGCTCGGCTATCTCCCAACCACCCAATAGTTGCAACTTTCTCTTTCACAACAGCCATAACTATAGTTGTAGAAGGTGGATCGGCATTGATGTTTGGCTTATAGGGAATTGCCGATACTGTCTTTAAAGACGAGGTGATCGCCACTCGTATGGCATCCTCCGAGCCTTGACTTAGATTCTCACGAAGAACCTCACAGCTAGTTTTTGCCGCAGTTTGTGAGGCAAGTTCAGGTGTTTGCGAACTTGAAACCCCATCGCAAACGATCATCAAATGGGTATGGGGATTTTCGATAGTCTGCAAAGCAAGAAAATCTTCATTTTGGCGGTGCTTTAGCCCCCGATCGCATACTCCCGCAAGTTGATTTGATATCAATACTTCAAAGCGATCGCTATTGCTGGAATGATTGCGAAATCCACAGTTAGAGCAATATCCTTCAGCGTCAATATCCACAGGTGATGATCCGCACTTACTACAACCTTGAGTTTGAGGAGGCAAAGATTCTTCTGCAAGGGATGTACCGCACTCTTCACAAAAGCGATCGGTGGGAAGTATGACGATTTGACAATTAGGGCAGTTCATATCAACAAACTAAGTACAGGACAAAAAATGGGAGAGCGCGATGCCTGTCGGCTATAAATTATATGTTCTAACAGATTAACCGTTACTGAACTATATCTAGATTCGATCGGTCTAAAAAAATAGACTTATAATTTTTGAATAGTTATGTCACGTAAAAACGTTATTCCTGCAATATCTTGGACTTTGGTATTAGCAGTAATTTATTTTAGCGTTGGCTCCTTAGTTGATGGAAAAGGTCTAGAACAAACTGCACAAAATCAAGCAAGTTCAACATGTAAAGTTCTAGTTAATCAAATGCTAGAGGCAAGATTTAAGGGTGAAAAGAGCTTTTCTGGAGATAATTGGACAAATACCTGTGCACTTGATAAGCATTAGAAAAAGCAATTGAGTTTATCGCCAAGTCGTCAATTTGCTATCTTGACCTATATCGTTAGCGATTATTTTTTAAGGCGAAGGACATAACCTATGCCACGAACTGTTTGGATGAGTCGGCTAGTATTATCAATTTCCAACTTTTGCCGTAAAGTGCGAATATAAACCTCAATCACATTAGAATCACCACCAAAGTCATAGCCCCAAACCTTCTCTAGGATTTGATCGCGAGTCATGACCTGTTGTAGATGAGTCATTAGATATTCCAGCAACTCAAACTCTCTCACTGTCGGCTCGATTAATCTTCCAGCTCGAAATATTTCACGGGTGCGATGATTTAGCTCAGGTCTTCAAATTGCAGTATGTCGCTGTCTTCTTCCATAGTACGGCGTAAATTTGAACGGATTCTAGCTAGCAATTCCTCGATACTAAATGGCTTAATCACATAATCATCAGCACCAGCATCTAAACCCGCGACGCGATCGCTAATTTCATCCCTTGCGGTAACTAAAATAATCGGAACTTTACTACCCGTCGAACGTAATCGCCGACAAATCTCTACTCCCGATAGGCTGGGCATCATCCAGTCTAAAACCACTAAATCAGGTGGATCTTGCCTAGCTTGAGTTAGTCCATCAAAACCATTATGCGCCGTGGTGACTTGATAGCCTTCGCAAGTCAATTCCATCTCAATAAATTGCGCTAGCTTAATATCGTCTTCTATTAAGAGAATTTTAGTTGACATGAATTTATGGGGATATGAAATAAAGTTTTAGTACATGATTTACAGCAATAAGCAATGCACATCATGTACTACTAACTGAAGACTTAAGAATAATCTGAAAGATGCTACCTTCTCCTAGTTGAGAATATATATTTAGAGTCCCACCCATTCCATCTACTAAAACTTTAGCGATCGCTAAACCTAATCCGGCACCGCCAGTAACACGACTACGAGAGCGATCGACGCGATAAAAAGGGGTGAAAATATTGGGTTGATCTTGGAGGGAAACACCACAACCCCAATCACAGATACTAATAGATACATAATCACCAGATTTTTCTAACACGATTTTAATCGCAGTATCAGAGTATCTCAAGGCATTATCGATCAATTTTAATAAAACTTGTTTAAGACGATCGGCATCCGCCAAAACTAAAATATTGGATTCCTCTGTCTCAATCACAATTTCACGATCTTTAACTTTTGGGAAAATAGAAATTACTTCTGACACTAAGCTATGCAATAGCAATGATTCCCGACGCAGGCAAATTTTGTGACTATCTAACCTCGCTAGTTCCAGAGATTCTTGCAATAGTTGGATCGTATGTTGCATCTCACACATAGCTAGTTCAAGAGCATTTTTTTGGAAATCTGTAAGGTTCTCGCTACGACGATGTATGCTTTGCATATATCCATATGCCAGAGTTAATGGAGTTCTTAACTCATGGGAAAAGTTCGCAATCAATTGTCTCTGTCGAGCTTGAACTTCAGTAAGACTAACCATTGTCTTTTTTACAGATATTTCTTCTGAAGAAGTTAAGGTAAAGTCACTCATGTCAATATCAAGTAATACAAAAATTTATTAGCGATCGCCGAAAATCTATAGGTTATGAATAGCTAGCGATCGCAAGTAATTTGTATATTGCATACAACTTAGATTTCTCTTAGCCACCTATTGATAATAAATGAGCAGAGCGGAGGTACTCTATAGCTTAGAAAATACGTCAGGTTGCAGACGCAATAAATAAATTGCTATTGTTAAAAAAATTGAAAATTTATATTAATAATTATTGCTTCTCTAGTTAGATTCAATATGATTTACCTTTAAGTAATTAATTAATAAAAGCTGAGTTTTCGCTGAGAATATCTTTATGCATTACTTGAGAAGTCTTTATTCCCAAATACTAAAGGTGTTTAAAGTAATCCTGAAAAGAATTAAACGTAAAATTTCAGTATTATTTACGCAAAAGCAAGAGCGCAGAAGTAAACAACAGAACACTCTAGAAGTTTTATCTTCTCTAAGTTATCGTACGGGCGAGTTAAAAAAATATCTGCAATTGGTAGCAACTAGTGTTAGTGAATTGCTTGACTTAGATTGGGCAGTGGTAACTTTATGTCGCGAGGGATTTGAGCGAATCTTAGCTAGCTCATTTGACATAGGCTATGAGGAAGACAATATCACCGATCTGCACGGTACGGTTACGGAAACAGTGATTCGCACTGGTCAATGTCTATTTGTAGAAGATACTTCTATTGACAAAAGGTATGGCGAACCTCCAGATGGATATTTCGCCTATTTAGGCGCACCCTTAAAATTGCCATCTGGGGAGATTATTGGCACGGTCTGCTGTTTTCATCGTCAACCACGCCGATTCACGATCGAGGAAATGAGATTGGTGGAAATTTTTGCCGAACGAGCTGCCACAGCTATCGACAACTACAATCTCTATCAAAAGCAACAAGAAATGAATCTAGCCCTACAGGTGGAAATTAGAGAACGCCGAGAAGTAGAACAAGCATTAAGAAAAAGTGAAGAGCAGCTACGACAGATCGCTGAAAACTTAGAACCATTGTTATGGATGTATTCTCACGATGGTCAACCTATATATATGAGTCCTATGTTCGAGAAAATATGGGGGATTTCTATCGAACAATGGTATGCGGATGGGACAGTTTGCTTAAATGCAATTCATCCTGAAGATCGAGAGTATGTATCAGTAGCATTTAAGAAAGTGTTTACGCAAAATGGGAATTATAATCTTGAATATCGGGTTATTCGACCCGATGGAAGTATTAGAATCATTCGCGATCGCGCATTTCAGATTATTGATGAAACTGGAAAAATTTATCGAGTTGCTGGGATTGCTGAAGACATTACTGAGCGTCAACAGGAACAACAGCGATCGCTTAAAGCAATGGAAAGGCTTTCAGAAATTGGAGAACTAGCAGCTACAATCGTCCATGAAGTCCGCAACCCTCTAACCACAGTATTAATGGGCTTAAACTTCTTTCAGCGGATGGAGCTAACCGAAGATGCGAAAAAAAGGTTGATGCTAGCATTAGACGAGGCTGCGCGACTAAAAAGGCTTTTAAACGAAATACTTCTCTATGCGAGACAAGAAACAATTCAATTTTTACCTATCGATCTGAATGAATTGACTTTAGATTTGATCGAAAATTTTTCTGGCACACAAGATGCAATTGGTAAGCAAATACATTTTGCCCCATTGTTAGAAACTCTAATAATCTTGGGGGATAAAGATAAGTTAACGCAGGTTTTAATCAATCTACTACAAAATGCTTGTGAAGCATTACCAGATGGAGAAAAAATTTATGTATATTTTTCTTCTTTAACTGCCTCTCGCCAAATATGTCTTCATGTACAAAATGGAGGGTTGCCAATTCCCTCCGAACTGTTGCCCAATTTAACCAAGCCATTTATAACGACTAAACCCTCTGGCAATGGGTTAGGTTTGGCAATTGTCAAAAAAATTGTAGAGGCGCACAATGGTAAGTTAGCGATTACATCTTCAGCGATCGCAGGAACAATTGTTAGTGTAATTTTGCCAATGACGCCATTTCCTTCTCTACCACTAAGGGCATAAGCAAGAAAATAGAGCAAAACCTGTAGCGCACACGCATCGAGAACTAGAGGTTTTGAGTTGTTATAAGTAGATTTGAACCTTATAGTAGTGCAAGAGAAACCAAACAAAGAAAGGCTGTACTTCGTACAGCCTTTCTTTGTCTTTTTATATCCTAACGGATATGATTGAGGCTTTCAGAATTCTTGGATAAGAAATCTGTAAACAGACTAATAACCGTGCGATCTCGGATTTTGATATTTACGTTTAGAGACATGCCAGATCGCAAGTGAATCTCCCGACCATTGATGCTTAATGTCTGCTTCTCAAGTTTGATCTTAGCAGGGAAGCGATAGCTAGGATTGATCTGATCGGGCGGTACCACATCAGAACCAATCCAAATTATTGTCCCTTTTATGTCACCAAACTCACTAAAAGGGAAAGAATCTAAGCGTACATCAACAGGCATATTCTCTTTAACAAAGCCGATATCTTGGTTAGTTATAAAAACTTTGGCAACCAGTTGATCTTCAGGGACTATTTTGAGAACAGTTTCCGTGTTATTGGCGTTTGCAACATAGCCAACACCTGCTTTCAGATCGAAAACAGTTCCTGCAACTGGAGCGCGAAGATCCTGATATTTAACAGTGACTTCTGCCTGACTAATTTGACCTTCGATTTCAGCAAGACGCTTATTGTTATCCACAAATGCTTTCGTAAATTGACTATCGATCTCCGCAATTCGTTTGGTATTGCTGGCAATTTGCACGGTTAACTCCTTGCGAGTGGAGTCAAAAGTATTATTTAGTCGTGATTGACCTTCTGCAATCGCGGCTTTGAGACGCATTTCCTCTTGCACGAGTTGACGAACTTCCGATTCAGTGGTTAAAACTTCGTCCTTTTGTTTTAGATATTGAATTTTAGAAATTCCACCCTGATCGGCAACATCTTTAATGTCAGAAAAAATTTTTCGACTGATAGCTAGAGATTCTTGACGCCCTGCGCGTTTAATTTGAGTTTGATTCAATTGTTCGATAGTTTGTGCAATATTTGCTTCAGCGGCTTGCGATCGTGAATTTAGCTCAGCTTGATTTGCCGCCAGAAGATCCTGCAGATCGTTTGACAAACTTGCCGCATCACCATTCACCTGCATTCGATAAAGTTGTGATTCTGAAATAAGCGCCTCGCGGCTACGGGCAAGTAATAGCAATTCGGTAGGGACTGCTGTTAAATTTTTAGTAATGATTGGTGGGCGATCGTCATTAACTATGGATTGATAAAATTGATTTTCTTCTTGGAGCTTTTGGCGAAGTTTCTTCAAAGAATTTAGTTGTGCGGTTGCCGCAGTAGAGTCAATTTTCAATAGCACCTGTCCAACTTCAACCCGTTCTCCATCTTTGACTAAAATTTCTGTTAGTACTCCATTAGCAGGCGCTCTTACTTCTTTTATTGTACCTAAAGGTTCTAATTTGCCTTGAGCTGGAATAGATTCTTCGATCTTGGCTACCGATGCCCAAAGCAAGCCAAAGGAGACAGAACCAATCAACGTCCATAGAATTGACTGTGTCCACTTTGGTGATTGGCTTAAAACAAGAGGCCGATCGAATGTCTGAGAGGCGATCACTTCTGATTTACTTTCAATATCATTTCCATTTGCCATAATAATTCAACCTTATTCAAAAATTGGTAGTGCTAAAGATGACAGGAGTAGGATAGACGGCGCGAAGCCGCCTATCCTACTCCTGTCAAAATTATGTAGCGGTGTATAGTCCAAAAATGTCATTAAGATTCTCCTGCCGCCTCTTGTTGACGATAGAGTGTGTAATAACGCTCACGCATTGCCATTAGCTCCGTGTGTGTTCCTTGCTCTACGACTCGTCCACTATCCATCACCAAGATCAAGTCAGCACTATGGATTGTGGCAAGACGGTGGGTGATAAAAAAGACCGTACGCCCGCGAAACTCCTCAGCTAGATTTAGACAGACTTGACGCTCTGTGTTGTAATCTAAAGCACTTGTCGCTTCGTCTAAAATTAGTAATTGAGGTTTTTGCAAAACAGTCCGCGCAATCGCAATTCTTTGTCTCTGTCCACCTGAGAGCGCTACGCCACGCTCCCCAACTCTCGACTCATAACCTTTGGGCAATTGCATAATAAAATCATGGGCGCAAGCGGTCTTAGCTGCTTCAATAATTTCTTCGATAGAAGCTTCTGGATTAGTCAGCGCAATATTTTCCTTAACTGTATTATCAAATAGCCAAGTGTCTTGCAACACCACACCAATTTGATGGCGCAAAGAATAAAGTTCTACCTTACTAATATCATAGTCATCAATTAAAATACGTCCTGACTCTGGATCGTAAAGTCTAGATATTAGCTTTGTGAGGGTGCTTTTGCCTGCGCCACTAGCTCCAACCACACCAACAAATTTACCTGCAGGAACTTCTAAACTGACATTATTTAATTGAAGATTGCCATTAGTAACGAAGCGAAAATACACATTTTCATAACGTACTGCACCTTTAATAGATGGCATGGGAATATTTAGCCGCTCTGATTCTTCTTGCTCCTGAGGATAATTAATAATATCGCTGAGACGTTCGAGAGATAGAGCAGTACCTTGAAAGTTCTGCCAAAGCTGAATCAATCTTAAAAGTGGAGTTGTGGTATATCCCGCAATAATTCGAAAGGCGATGAGCTGCCCGAGTGTCAAATTTTTGCTTAGTACGAGATAAACCCCAACCCATAATAATAGTAGGTTAGAAAACTGACTTAAAAATTGACTTATAGATGCTGCTGTTGTTGAAGTTACAACTGTATTAAAACCATCGGAAACATAGCGGGCATAACGATGTTGCCATTCCCAACGCGATTTTAATTCACTACTTTGTGCTTTGACTGTTTGAATTCCTGAAATCATTTCCACTAAATAGGACTGAGTGGAGGCATTCTGCTCGGCTTTTTTTCGCAGTTGCTTTCGCATAATTGGAGAGACAGTAAGTGTCAGCAAGGCAAATAAAGGAACTGTACCTAGGGCAATCAATGTCAAAAGCCAACTGTAGCAGAGCATCACGATGATATAAACTACTGAGAAAATAGCATCTAAAACTACGGTGAGGGCTGTGCCCGTTAAGAATTGGCGAATATTTTCCAACTCTCCAATTCGGCTCGATAGTTCACCAACAGAACGCTTCTCAAAATATCGTAAAGGTAATCGCAAAAGATGATCGATAGTCTCAGAACCGAGAGTTAAATCAATACGATTAGTAGTATTGACAAAAAGATAAGTTCTCAAAGCGCTGATGACGGCTTCAAATATTGATACTGTAACTAATAAAATCCCTAAGGTATTCAATGTCGCTGGAGCATTTTGATTGATCACCTTATCGATGATCGCCTGTGTGATTAAAGGATTTGCTAAACCCAACAGTTGCACGAAGAAAGAAGCTACTAATACAGTGATTAATGTGTTTTTATAGCGTTTGAGCGATGGCAAGAACCAAGATAAACCAAACTTCTCTTTCGGTGTATCCTTAGTCGGTTGCAATAATAAAATCTCTACTGAATTTCCCCATAAATTAGCGAACAGAGCCGTTTTTGAGGTGACAATTCCTTGTTCGGGAATGCCTAAAACTAGTTCGCGATCGCTAGTCTTATACAACACTACAAATGTATCTTGCCAAGCTAATAGGGCAGGCGTAGGAACTTGAGCAATCGTACTAGCTGGTATCGTTAGTAATTGACCATTTAGTCCCATCAGTTCGGCGATCGTTCCACACATATGCAATGAAAGCTTGGGCGATCGGGAAAGTTGACTATCGATCGCCCGTTTGACTACATGCTTATAGAAAGGAATTTGCCAATACCTTGCTAACATCTGAAAACAAGCAATGCAGGATTCAACAGAGCCTCTGCCATAAAAATGTGGATAATCTAGTTTCTTACTTTCTGAACGTTCGCCTACAGGTGGTAAATCGGGAGCATAGGGTATATTAATATCAAGAGCAGTTTGAATTAGCTGTTCTTCTGCAATTTCCGACTTCATGTCAAAGGCATTTCGTAAACCAATTAAACGAACATAACCACCCTGTAGAACTTCAATCTCGTCATTCTCGCTTACAGGCTCGATCCGATTACCCACTGGCGCGGGAAAATTATCACTACCACTCACTAACCAGATAAAATCTCGATCTAGCCTTGACAAAGGCATTTTCCCAGCCGCTAAAGTCATAACTCTCGCATTGGGCAATGCTTCCTGCGCTAGCTGCACAAGATTCACTAGAGATTGTGCCTGTCGCTCCATTTCTAATGCCATGAGGTCAAATACCTCTACCAAGCCAACCTTATTTGTGAAAGCAGATTTAAATGCAGGATCGCGATCGCAAAATTGCCAAAAATCCGAAGCTTCTAATGATAAACAAGTACTTTCCACGGACGCAATAACCATTTCACAAGACAGGTTACGCATGAGGCTCAACCAGCCAATTACCGCACAAGGTTTGAGGATTTCTAGAGTTGTCGGTGAAGTAATCTTGGGAAGTTGTCCGAGTACTCTTGCCTGCCCTTCCATCAAGAATAGAATTTGTGTTGGCATCGTTTCCCGCAGCAAAATTTCTTGTCCCATTCGATACCGTAATGGCTGAAGGCGATCGCATAACTCTTTCAAAGTAACGCGATCGATTGCTTGTAACTCTGGGACTCGAAGTAGAAAGTCCTCAATAAAATTTGTTGTAGATGTCATGAAGCCGTCTATAAAACTATGAGAAGTTTAAGGATTGCATTGCTTAGTAGTCAAGTATAGAAATAGTTAATTAATGTAAGTTCCGAACAAAGAAAATGTTATAAACCTCCAAAATAATGATTTAGGTTAGTGCTTAAACACATTGTATTAGTAATTAAGGATTGCTATTGCAATCTTTCTCAATTGTGTAACTTATTTTTAACTAACAGAATTAACATAATTTTATGCAATCTCAAATGTTTCAATTTGTTGCGATACAGTTTCTTCTAGCCACTTGGTAAAACTTTCATCAATCAGCCTTTGTTTTATTGTCTCATCAAGGGTAGCTGGTAACAGCTTTTCAAGTCTAACTAGCACAAACCAATCACCGATTTTTGTCGGTGGTTGCACCTGTCCAAGATCGCTAACTAAAAGCATTTTTGCTAAAATGGGCGGATAGATTGCGCCAATTTCTATGGGTCCAACCAATCCGCCCGTTTTAGCTTCTGCCCCTTGTGAGTATTCTCTCGCAAGTTCATCAAATGACTGCTCGTCTTCTTTAATACGGAAATATAGCTCTCGGGCAATACAAAAATCTTTAGTACAAATCAGAGAATAAATCACGCGATCGAGTTGTTGTTTTCGCTCTAGAAATGCGGAATTTAGCTTTGGCCCCCACTTTGCCAGTTTAAATTTTTCTAACTTTAATGCTCTCTCTATACGATTTTCTAAATCTACATAAACCATTCCCTGCTTTTTAAGCCATATTTGCAACTTTTCATCTGTATTGATTCCTAGCTGTTGAAAAGCTTGTTGGTAGGCAGTTTTTTTCTCTTCAGGAGTTAATGATATGTCATCCGTACAACGATCGATGGTCATCTCTCTGACTAATTGAGGCATCATGCCATAGGCAACAACTTTCTCAACTAATGTTTCCGCCTGAAACTCATCCCCATTAATTTTTAGCGATCGCATAGTCTTTTAATTGAGTTTAAATTAATATTTATTGATTTTACGTAGAAATCTTGAAGATTTTACTCAAATTCAACCCTACAGAAGACAAATATCTTAGATTCTAAAGTGTTGACTGCTTGTATTCCGCCGTACATCTATTCAAACTTACCACGTCACATCGTTTACTAATCATAATACAGTGATTTTTATTTTGTCGTAAGCTAAATAAAAACCCAAAATCTTTCCTGAGCTTGATTTTGGGTTTTTAAATGGGTTTGCGCTTACTTAAAGTTTGCTTTACAGACTATTAAGTGGAGAGAGTATTAAAGGATAAAGCATAACCTTATATAGACATATAAGGTTATTACATATATTCATAATGTTATTTAAAAGTTATTTTTAAGCCTATAGCATTGACATATTTTTTATCAACAGCAGATAATATATTGTATCAATAAATATAATTCTTCTGCTGAATAACATTGTAAGTTTTTTCAGCTTGACTGCGGGGGGTGATCTTTTGTTCTTCTCTTTATCTCGAACTTATATTGAGTAATTAACTTACTCTAGAGGAATTTTATGGCTGCATATTACATTGACGCATTGATTAATCCTGGAACCAAGTGGGGTAATTCTAATGTAGGCTCTCCAGCTACGGTCTCATTCAGCTTTTTATCAAGCTTGCCATCATATTATTCTAGTTCCGATGAAGAGAGTAATAACTTTGTACCATTTAATGCAGCTCAAAAGTCAGCAGCACGCACTATATTGAGCCTTTACTCTGAAATCGCAAATATCAATTTTGTGGAAGTTTCAGGTGTGGGTGACCTAACATTTGGTACTGGAAACTTTGGAGTGGATGAAGGGGCGCATGCTTACTATCCAAGCTCATCAAGTTATGGTGGTGATGTATGGTTCAACAATTACTATGCGTATAATCTTACGCCAAATTCAAATAACTATGCCTACACTACATTAATTCACGAAATCGGTCACGCCTTAGGGATGAAGCATCCTGGGAACTACAATGCTGGGGGTGGAGGTACGGTAGGACCTTATCTTCCAACTAGTGAGGACAGCGAACAGTTTACCGTAATGTCCTACTATGATAGTAATTATAACTATGGTACCCATCCTAGTTCTCCTCAACTTTATGATATTGCTGCAATGCAATATCTTTATGGAGCAAATACTCGGACACGCACTGGAAATGACACCTATACTTTTTCGACTACCACGCAGGTTAAGACTATTTGGGATGCTGGAGGTATTGATACGATTAATGCATCCAACCAGTTCAATTCAGTAACGATTAATCTTTCTTCTGGCACATTTAGTTCTATCGGTGGAACTAATAATATTGCCATAGCATACAACTGCCAGATCGAGAATGCAGTAGGAGGGGCTGGAAACGACTATATATACGGTAATTCACTTGTTAACGTTCTCGATGGTAGTGGTGGCTACTCTGATTATCTTGATGGAGGTCTGGGTAATGACATTCTATATTCCACCTCAAATAAGTCAGACTCTCTCAACGGCAATTCTGGATTCGATCAAGCCATTATGAGAGCTGGTCGAAGCTCTTTTTCTGCTGGCACTTTCAATCCTTTTGCTGCGAATGGATCTATTGGTAGTAATTATCTTTCCTCCGTTGAAGCGGTAGCATTTACAGAGGTGCAGCATGGTGGATCTTTTATAACAGGGCAAGCTCAATACGCCGATCTCAATGCAGATGGCAAAGCCGATCTGATTATGCAGGGAAACGATAACAGTTTCTGGGTTTCGCTTTCATCTGGGAATGCATTTACATCTCCTCAGAAATGGATGCAGCATGGAGGAGGATTTTTAGCGGGACAAGCCCAATATGCTGACCTCAATGGTGATGGGAAGAAAGACCTGATTATGCAGGGCAATGACAATCGTTTCTGGGTGTCTCTATCTACAGGTAGTAGTTTTGGCTCGCCGCAAGCGTGGATGCAGCATGGAGGAGGATTTGCGGCGGGACAAGCTCAATATGCTGACCTCAATGGTGATGGGAAGAAAGACCTGATTATGCAGGGCAATGACAATCGTTTCTGGGTGTCTCTATCTACAGGTAGTAGTTTTGGCTCGCCGCAAGCGTGGATGCAGCATGGAGGAGGATTTGCGGCGGGACAGGCTCAGTATGCCGACCTCAATGGCGATGGCAAAGATGACCTGATTATGCAGGGCAATGACAATCGTTTCTGGGTGTCTCTGTCTACAGGTAGCAGTTTTGGTTCGCCGCAAGCGTGGATGCAACATGGAGGAGGATTTGTCGCGGGACAGGCTCAGTATGCTGACCTCAATGGTGATGGAAAGAAAGACCTGATTATGCAGGGCAATGACAATCGTTTCTGGGTGTCTCTGTCTACAGGTAGTGGGTTTAGTTCGCCACAAGCGTGGATGCAGCATGGAGGAGGATTTGTCGCGGGACAGGCTCAGTATGCCGACCTCAATGGTGATGGGAAGAAAGACCTGATTATGCAGGGCAATGACAATCAGATTTGGGAATCTATCTCACTTGGTACAGGTTTTAGTAGTACACAGCAAGTTGCACATTTTGAAGGAAGTTTCGCGCAAGGGCAATTGTTTGCTGTCGATGCTAGCGGTGGTAATGGAGCAGATTTGTTGATGCAGTCAGCAAATAATCAGTTCTTGATGTCGGTTGCATCTACAGATTTTCGGGCATGAGTTTCTAAATTCTGTCTAAGGCTCTATCTGCTGATAGGCTCGGCCTGCGTAGACGGTTGTCCGATCGCTGTTGTGGTCTCTGTCATATCACTTACAGCAATTACCAATTAAATAAGTCACAAGAAAAAGTCTAAAAGCATTGCTTCGTCATGCTTTTAGACTTTTTCTTGGTGTTGGTTTGAGCATAAAGCTAGGATTGCTATATGATTTTCTAACTTTTTGGAAAAGGCAAGAGTTTTGTCCAACTAGACGAGATGTCTGTTGCTGAAGGATGCAATTAAAGACTGCAATAAGGTACAGATAATAATTTGGATGGCAACATTTTTTGTAACTGCTCTTCCTCTAATCATTCTTACTTTCTACCTCATTCTTTTTGCGTAAGCCCTAACTTAGCTTTCTTTCTAATCGTTGAAACTGAGTCGATCTGATAATTAGTATCATTACTAAAGCTGGTAAGAACATCATCTGCAATAAAATTTGCATTGTTCCGATCGCATATTCTATAGAAACAAGTCCTGCCTGCGCTTGTTGGATGATAACAATAACTAGAACGACTATTAAAATACCTAATAATTGAAAAGATCTGGGGCTAGGTCGCTCTATCCATTTTAATTTTAAGGGTTGTCGCAGCCACCTAATTAGCCATGCTGAAACTCTTACGCCAAAACTTATCACTATGCTCGGATAAACAAGTTCTGGTAAAAATAGCAGAGTTATTTGCCAACTAGGAACCAATCCATTGCTGTAAATTGGGAACATTGCTGCACTAAATTCTTGAACTCGCGCATAAATCAGGAAAATAGGAAGTTGCAAAATAAACTGAGGCACTCCTAACAGATAGAGAGGATAGTTAAAAATTTCCATACAACGTATGACTATTAACACGATCGCATAGGCAATTGAGACAACCCCAATATATAGCCCACATAATCGAAAAAATGGAGTGAGAGAATGTGGTCTTTTAATTGCGTAGGTGGTAACAGGTAGGATAATTGCATTCACTAAAACCAAACTGGTTGCGATGCGTGGCGAAATTTGTTCAGACATTCCTAAGAAGAGAATCAAAGCCGCGATCGCAACTATTGCTAAAGCAAGCAATCGTGGTTTAGTATGCACAATCGTTAGATCGCGAATGCCATAACCAATCGTCATAACCATGCCAATTAGAGTCAAGAACGATCCTGAAATTACCCAAAGTGTAATTGGGTTGACAGAGGTTTCTTTTAGTTCAAAGGCTTGCATAGACCATTGCACTGCTTCTCCGATTAAAGTTGGGTCAAATGGTTCCATCAAATGATCGGATGTTCCAGAAATAATTAGTTTTCGCGCCGTTCCATTTGAGAAATTGCCATATAATTTAAATTCTTTTGCTTTAACGCCAGTTGACTGACTCAACATTTCGCGCATTGCATCAGGTGTATGAAACTCTTCGTACAATCCTATCCCCATAAATAAATTATTAGGTCTCGTAAGGTTAACATCAGCACTCATACCTAAATCGAGAGTAACCCGAACTTTGGACGCATCAATCGGATCGGAGGCAAAGGCGATCGCTGTGGCTGCTCCCATCGAATGACCACCAATGCCAAGTCGATTGGGATCGAAACGTTCAGGATGTTTTTTCACATAAGCAAAGACAGCTCTAGCGTCTTCAAGGTTTTCCTCTACGCTGTAGTTTCGTGAATAAGATTCGCCGAAGCCTCCACTATCAAAAGATAAAGCTGCGATACCATGACGAGCTAATTCGATCGCGAGTGGTTCGACCATTTCTTTGGTGGAGCTGACTCCATGCCAGAGCATAATTGTGGGATAGGGAGATTTAACTTGTGGAGGAATATATAGTCTGCCAACTAGTTTGCGATCGGAATTGCTATTAGGTGATTTTTGGGGTTGGCTATTAGAAATATAGCTTTGAGAATGAGCGATCCGATCGCGCGGTAGATTGATAGTTTCGGTATTGATGGCGTAGGGATAAAAGGCTATGTTAAGAAATAAACCAATGCTTAGTACTAGAATCCCTACTATAATTGCCAAATGACGATTCCAAATACGTAATCTATACATTTAATCAACCAAAATCTTCTAACAACTTATAGCTTTGTACTGAAACAGAAGCCAAGGAATTTCAAAAAATATTACTTCGCAATATTTTTTGAAATTCCTTGGCTTCTGTAAAAAAATTAAGACCTGACATGACAATTTCAGGCAGTGAAGCCGATTGATGATTGATTTTCACTAGTTAAGTAAAGTGGCATCCACAAGCAAAACATAATTAGTGATTTTAAACTTAGGATAAGAGTGTAGTTGATTAAATGGATAGCGATCGCGAACTGTAGGATACAAACAAATTTAAAGATTGAAAACACTCAAAATACAATCGATAAAGCTATCAAACGAGGTATGAGAATTACGGTTTTTATTTTCACATTTGCATGGCTGTAGATTGTATTGCAGTTTCAAGAAGAAGTAGACAGCGTCAAATTGAATGTCAGATTACTATTTTCAAATAAAGGTACTTCAGAGAATTTACTTGAAAAGCAGCTACAAGCATCCCACTTACTTTGAACTGGCACTGATAATAAATTGCAATGTCCGCCATTTCTGCCCCTTGGGTCGTAGTTTTTACAAAATCGACATTTCATAGCTATCTCTACCACATACAAATATGTACCAATCTACTTTCGCCTTTGTTGCTAATAAACTTTGTGATTAATTTGCATTTTTTTAGTGATCTCGATCGCTAAAATATAACTATGGTAAAAATTGCTATACAAAACTAATTTATATTTGTGATTAGATAACAGTCACCAAGCCTATTACGACAAATCAAAACTAAAATGGAGAACCAGCAGAGCTTTAACGATCCTTCAGTGACTATTTCGATCTCACGACGGGTAAAGCCTGAATGTAAAGCCGAATTTGAAGAGTTTCTAGCTGGTATCACCCTTGCCTGTGGTAAATTTCCCGGTCATCTGGGCAGTAATATTTTCCGTCCTGTCAACGATGACGATCCAGAATATCGCATCATTTTTAAATTCGATCGCCTCAGTAACTTACGCCACTGGGAAAAATCGGCAGAGCGTCAGCAATGGTTTGCTATAGCCGAACCTCTTACTATTAGTCCTCCACAAATTCAGGTGCTTACAGGTTTAGAAACTTGGTTCACTCTCCCAGGCAAACCAGCGATTACGCCACCGCCACGATACAAGATGGCTTTAGTTAGTTGGTTAGCAGTCTTTCCATTGATTACGATAATTTCTGCAACGTTTCAACAGTTTCTAATGCCGTTGCACTTGATATTGCGAGTTGCTGTTGTAACGGCGATCGCCGTGCCGACTATGACATATCTGCTAATGCCGCAAATGACCAAGTTGTTTTCATGGTGGCTATATCCAGAGCCAGCGATCGCAGTATCAACAACTAATCTAATCCCTGCGATCGCAGCCGATCGACCCCAACTTTCTCACCCTCTGCCCGAATTACAAATTGTCGATCCAGATAACGATGCAAAAGTTGTTATTCCAATCAACTTGCAATAAAAATCAATAGCCACTGTCTGCAACACAAATTCCCTTGCATTTAATACCGTTAGTTGCAGTGCGTAGACAATGCGGGCATAGAACTGTCTCTTCCTTCGTTTCTTGGCAAGGTTCTTGATTAGTTGGAAGTTGGCTATTCATAGACTTGTTGATTATATGTACAGTCTGCGTAGTTTGGAAGCATTTCAATCTGTACTCTAGCACGTTGACTAAAGCTAGTTATGCTAGAACAAACCCAAAATCCAAAAGAGAGTTGCGGCACTAAGCGCCGCAACTCTCTTTTGGGTTAACTAAAATAGCTGTAATGCATACCTCATTTTCACTCAGATATAAGTATTGAAAGCAAGTAGTAATCAGATTTTAACCCATCTCCATGACTAGCCCAAACTTCTACCTAGCCAAGCAGGGCGATCCAGATGCGATCGCTATATATCTCAATGAAAGACTGAGCAGGCAAGGTATCACCACCCAAGCTAAGCGCAATCAGGAATGTTTGGTATTGGCGATCGCCTCTGAGCAAATCGCCGATCGCGAGACTTTGGTAAATGTGGTAAGACAAGAACTAATCGATCTTGAGTCGAGAAGTATTACAAAGGTGCGGATGGGCGCTAGACAACAGGGGCAAAAGGTTTTTGATTGGCAAGCTGAGTTTGATTTGGAGTATCCCAAGCCATTGCCTAAACTGGATCTGTCTCTAGCAATGGATGAGGAAGAAGAACCCAAAGATGGGTTACATGCAATTGGTGATGTAATTCGCGATCGCTATCGGGTTTTGGAAATATTAGGACAGGGTGGTAATGGCATTACCTATGCAGCAACGGATTTACAGCAAAATAAAAAGATGGCAATTAAGGCTCTATCATTACGCCATATGCATGATTGGAAGCAAATCGAGCTTTTTGAAAGAGAGGCTAAAGTTTTGTCTCAGCTCAATCATGAAGCTATTCCTAAGTATTTTGATTTCTTTACTATTGATACTGAGGAAGACCGTGCTTTTTATATTGTGCAGGAGTTAGCGCAGGGGCAAAATCTGGCGAAATTAGTTGAGGCGGGATGGCGTACTAATGAGAAGGGTGTTAAAAAAATTGCCGAACAGGTTTTAAATATCCTGATTTATTTGCATGGGCTAAGTCCTCCTGTAATTCATCGCGATATTAAGCCGCATAATTTGATTTATGGTGATGATGGCAAGGTGTCGTTAGTCGACTTTGGCGCAGTACAGGATACCTATCGCAGCACAATGGCGAGGGGCAGTACGGTGATTGGCACGTTTGGCTATATGGCTCCCGAACAGTTTCGGGGTCAGGCTGTATCTGCAACGAATTTATATTCTTTGGGTGCAACGATTCTATTTATCCTGACTCATCGTTCTCCTTCAGAGCTTCCACAAGAGAGATTGCGCTACGATTTTCGTTCTAAGATTCAAGTTTCGGAACAGTTTGCTGATTGGTTGCAGAAGATGGTCGAGCCAGATCTTGATGATCGCTTTACTAGTGCAAGTGACTCTTTAAGCACTTTAAAGAGTAAAAGAATTGTTTGGAATCCGACGAAGAAACTTTCTTGGCAAGCTTGGTTAGTAATATTTGGTATAGGTAGTATTTTGACTGCTTTCAGCATTTCTAACAAATGGGCTATCTTAGAATACTTTCAAATATATCCAAAGATTTGCAATGCGAAATTATACTGGAAAGATAAGTATGCAAGTTCTGCTGATATTCAAGAATTAATTGATTATGTTAAGCAAAGCAAAAAATTATCTAACAAGTTTCCAAGCGAATCTAATGAAGGAGATATTTGCGTAAGATTAAACCTTAATAGAAAAATACTTGATATTCTTAGTCAACGAGGTTTTCAACTTGACAATGAACAACTTTGGTTTTATGCAAAGTCTGAAGATACATTAGAATGGTTTCTATCCAAAAATATTGACATAAATACTAAAGACAAAGATGGCAGAACAGCTCTTGCTAATCTTGCTAACAGAGTAAATGATATAAACATTTTAAAATTTTTAATTCGAAATGGTGCAAGTATTAACAATCAAGATAATAATCGAAATACTCCACTCAATAATGCGGCAAGGTATGCGAATAAGGAAATTATTAAAATCCTAATTGAAAATGGTGCGAATGTTAATAATCGAGGAGGTTATGGACAAACTCCTCTTTTTATGGCATCAATGTATGGAAATAAAGAAGCTGTCAAAATCTTAATTGAAAATGGTGCAGACGTTAATATCGGAAACAATGATGAAATTAATTTTTATGGCAGCACTCCTCTTTTTGCTACATTTTTTGAAATAAATCTAGAAACAAAGATGGAAATCGTAAATATCTTAATTGAAAATGGTGCGGACATTAATGCTAGAAATAGTAAGGGAGAGACTCCTCTCGCGATAGCAATATCTAAAGGAAAAAAAGAAATCGCAGATCTTCTAATTAAGAAAGGTGCGAAATTTTAGATTAAAGGACAGAGAATCAATGAAATCAATTCACGTTATAGGAGATGTAGTAAAGGGAGAGTATCGAATTACTGGATTTCTTGGACAAGGTGGTATTGCTACAACCTATAGTGCAATATCTCTAAATAATTTTCAAAAAGTTGCGATCAAAGTTATTGCTTTACAATCTCTAGAAAATTTTAAAATGTTAGAACTTTTCGAGAGAGAAGCCAAAACTTTATCTCAACTTGATCACTTTGATATTCCAAAGTATATTGACTATTTCCAAATTGATAGACCGAGACAAAGACTTTTTTATATAGTTCAGCAATTAGCCGAGGGTAAAAATTTAGCTAATCTTATTGAACAAGGATGGAATCCTGATGAAATAGAAGTAAAACAAATTGCTGAGAGGATTTTAAACATTCTCGTTTATCTTCAACATTTTGTCCCGCCAGTCATTCACAGAGATATTAAGCCTCAAAATATTGTCTATCATCAATCTGCCGAATCCCAAGACAAGCACAAACTTTTTCTGGTGGATTTTGGTGCGGTGCAAGATAATTACCACAACTCTCTTACGGGTGGTAGTACAATTGTTGGTACTTATGGCTACATGGCTCCCGAACAATTTCGAGGTCAGGGAAAACTCAGTACGGATCTTTATGGATTGGGAGCAACCTTGATTTTTCTATTAACCCATCAGCATCCATCTGAACTCCCACTAAAAAAATTAAAAATTGATTGGCGATCGCAGGTTAAGCTCGATAAACATTTTGAAACTTGGTTAGATAGGATGATCGAACCTGCGATTGAAGAAAGATTTATAGAGGCTGAGGAAGCATTAGCTGCTTTACGAAGAGAAAAAACATATAAAAGCTTCAATAGCAGAAAAAATGCTCGTCCTGCGAATAGTAAAATAGTTATAACAGAGAGTGAAACCAAGCAGGTTATTTCCATTCCGCCAATCCT
The DNA here is from genome assembly GCA_003242085.1 of Pseudanabaena frigida. Classification (GTDB taxonomy): domain Bacteria; phylum Cyanobacteriota; class Cyanobacteriia; order Pseudanabaenales; family Pseudanabaenaceae; genus Pseudanabaena; species Pseudanabaena frigida. The sequence continues at coordinate 31,966 of QBML01000022.1, forward strand.
TTTACGCAGCAACTACAGCCGCCTTTTCTCTGTTGTAACAATAATTTGGAACTTTTTCTTTTTGTTCTATGTTTGGGTGATTTTCGAGAAAACAATAAAAAGTGGAGATCTTACTTTAATACTAGATATTAACTCCTTTGTAACTATAATATTCACTGTATTAATTAGTTTATGGATTTTATCAGCATTTCTTAAAGCTTGCTTAATAGAAGCCTATATTGAGATTGATGCGTACTCAGTTATTGTTAGACGTAGCATTTTTGGTTGGAGAATTCAAAATACTAGAGTAATAGGACAAGTTGCTCAAATATTACAAGCAAATCTCAAAAATACTCTGCTATCCATGAGGCGAGGTTCTCCCATTACTGTCTGCTCTTTAAAGATAAAACGCCGCAATATTTGCTTCGCTTCATTTCTTTCTGAAGAAGAAAAACAGTGGTTGATTGATGAGATTAAAGACTTTGTAGAAAAACAAAGACTAAAGTTAGAAGAAGGTTAGATTTGGATACTCCAAATCTGCCAATCTTTGAATCAAGATTTTATGGTGGCTGATGTACAGGGGCAGCCCTAATCTTCTGCTATCACATTCTTCTGAGTAAAATAAGTATCTGAATTGGTGGCGTAATCTCGAATTTTAGCTACAACAGGTAGAGAGTCTAGACCTTGATTAACTAAATCAGGAACCTGAGCTAGACTCTCAATAATAGTATCTGCGAAATTATAGTTTGAGTCCTCACCATATTGCAGAGTCAAATACTCCAATATCTCTAATGTGTAATCAGGAAAATTCATGATGTCAGCAATACAAGCTAATTTTAGCAATCGCTCTGGGGACTGCAATTTTTTATCAACATTTTCACAAATTAGATCGCGAAAATAGAAGGCTTCGCCCCAAAGTAATTGACCAGCTCTTGATGTTGAACGAATTGGCGATCGCTTACGCAGTCGATAAGACTGAGCTATATCAAACAATGTAAAATCATGCTTCCTCAAGAAGGTGTCAACATCAGCAAATAAAGGTTGATTGGAGTATATATGTGAAAATTCCACCTCAATTTGGATCGCTAAAGTATCATTTAGAATCTGGCTAGCACCTTCTAGAACATCTAGATCCGCACCTTGGACATCAATTTGAAGAAAATCAATTTCATTAATCCCTTCATTTTGACAGAAGTCATCTAAAGTTGTGGTATCAATTTCAAAACTAAAATCTAAATCAACCAGCTCTGAAAGTCTCACAAAACGTGCTAAATATGGTTCATTGGGGGGATATAGAGAACTACACATAGGATGTTTGGTGACATAGAGAGTTCTCTCTTCGATCGCTTTCCCAAGTGCCAAAGGAATATGTATTTCTTGCCAGTTAATGTGTCTTGCCTCAATGTCTGCATTAGCCTCATCACAAGCGTCTGCATCTGCATCAAATCCATAAATACTTAAATTGGGTGCAAATATCTGCCATCCTTGGCTAGCATAATCATCCTGAATATATAGCTTGCGCGATCCGACATTACAAATCGTGATATGAATATTTTCTAAATATCCATTCTTTTTTAAATTGTCTAGGAAAAAAGCCATATATAATTACCTTGATGGATAACTTGAGCGAATTAATAACTTTGTAAAAGTTGTGATACAGGCTGTTTAGGCTTCATATAGTACAATAAATTTTTGAAAAGTGTTGCCTCGCAACACTTTTCAAAAATTTATTGGGTTTTGAGAAAGCGCAAAGATCTGTATTAATTAAAACATTAGCAAATGTTAGCTAAAATAAGTTTAAGATGTTCTACCATGCCTTGAACTCCATGACATATTGTTCAGACGTAAAGGAATTATTGAATTAGGGTCATTCAATGGTCGATGATTTTCATGCTGACGCTTCTGAGAATATTTATTGGCAATATGTTCAACAATGTTGTCCGCATTTTAATCTTAATGTGCTGTCTCAGCTTAAAGAAGATATACAAACAACAAATTGGGAAGAACCAAGCTCAGCTATTGAGTTCAATAATGTTGCAGTCATGGCGTTGGTTGCCGCAGATAACGCTGAAGACCTATCTGAGAGATTAATTTATTGGGAATTTGCTCTAGATTTACTAAATCAAGGTGCAGAACTTCCTAATAATTTTCTTTGCAAAGCACATTTAGCTGTAGCTTACAGTTTGATCAATAATTTGAAGGATTCAACCAATATTGCAGACAATTGCTTTTTAGAAACATTGCAAGCATTAAGCATTCCCGCTTCAAGGCAGCCTTTGGGACTTGTTTATTTACCACGACATCTAAAAAAGTGGTCAATCATTTGTTCAGAGCAACTTCCAGTTATTTTGCAAGCATCTGATGGAGTTACACAAGCACTTACCCTTAGTACAGAAGTTCTTTGCCATTCACATCTATTCTTTTTAAATAAGCAAGGACTTAAGTTACTGCAACTAGCTGTCCAATTTAATACTAATTCCGCAATGCTCAACCTCCAGTTAGGTCTTTGTGGTATCTGTCATGAGCACATGGAAAACTTAGCTTACATATATCGAGCTAGGATCTTATCCCTTGACTCTTCAATTATCCTACAATCTCTATACTTAGTATGCCAACATTTACAACAAATGTTGATAGCTGAGCAATGGAAAGCGATCGCCACAACCTATGCTCAAAATAATCCTCAAGATATTCAATGGAAATGGACAGAGTTAGATGTTGATAGCCCGTTTACTTATGTTCCTTTTGAAGATACTTTACTTTTAGCTGTTGAATCTAGCTTACATAGTATTGTCACCAATGTACTTATTGCCCAAGGCGATTGGTTTGAAGTAGAAATGGAATTGTGGCGAGATAATATTTACGCTGGCATGACTATAATTGATGTCGGCGCAAATGTTGGTGTTTATACTTATAGTGCCGCTCAGCGTGTTGGCAAATTGGGCAAAGTTATTGCGATCGAGCCTTTTTCTGGATGTGTGCGTTGCCTTGAGGAGACTCGTCGGGTCAATCAGCTCGATTGGGTTCGGATAATTGCTGGAGCTGTTGGCGAACATAATGGTAAGGCTCGACTTTCCCTTAAATCATCTAACGAGGCAAATAAACTAATTTCTGAAGACGATGAAGTAACCCCAACAGACATTTTTGAAACAGTTGCTTATTTCACACTTGATAGCTTGATTGAGCAGGAAAACTTAAATCGAGTCGATTGGCTTAAAATCGATGCTGAAGGGCATGAAATGCAGGTTTTGGCTGGTTCTAACCGTATTTTGCAAGAATTCAAGCCAAATATACTCTATGAAAATATTGAAGGCAAGCAAGAAAATAGTATCGAAGTTGCTGAATATTTAATGCAACATGATTACAAATTGTTTTACTATAGACCTTATTTGAAGCAATTAATTCTAGTCGATTTACTGGAGGAACTACAGGGAAACCTAAATATAATCGCTATTTCAAACTCAAAATTTCACAACTAATTATCCTAACGCAGATCTTGTGGCATTCTTGAGGGTTATGAAAGGGAATAGATTTGATAACTATAGAAATTTTAAAAAGTGTTGATTCACAACACTTTTTAAAATTTATTGCACTATATAGCACTCCTAAATCATTTGTGGAACAATGGGGCTTCGACTTCGCTCAGCCATCAATATACGTTGGCTGAGCGAAGCCAAAGCCTCTCACAACTTATTTAGGATTGCTATATAAAGTCTAAATAGGCTGAAACGCGCAGCAATATCAGCATGAATTAGGATGTAATTGAATCTTCTATTCATGAGGCGAGGTTCTCCAATCACTGTAAGTTCTTTAAAGATAAAACGCTACAATATTTGCTGTGCTCCATTTCTTTCTGACGAAGAGAAACAGTGGTTAAGTGATGAGATTAAAGACTTTGTAGAAAAACAAAAACTAAAGTTAGAAGAAGGTTAGTTTTTATTGCATAGCTGTCCAAATTATAGAAATATGTAGAGTTATCTAAAATATTCAAGTTAATTGATCTAAAAGCTAAAGTATAATCACAAAAAACTCTTAGTTTTTACTTAGATTAACTGGATTGTATATGTAAGTCTGTATTTGCATCCAAGGTGCTATTTTCAGGTTTACTTACTCTTTATCAAAAAGCTTTATGAAATCTATAAAGAAGTATAATTCGGCGATCGCTTATCTACTCACATACTTTACATTAACCAATGTGTCGGGATGTAGTCAGTCAGTATCTCAAGCAAAGACAACAGCAATTAGCGAACCTCCCTTGCCGACGGCTTCAAATGTAGCAAACATTAGCCAGAATAAAGCTAAACGAACCTTTACCCCTGAACTTGTCAAAGCATATATTGATGGTTGCAATGCATCTGGTGGTACACAGGAATACTGCAATTGCTTTATAGGCACAATTAAGACAGTTCTCACTCCAGATGAATTTGACAAAGCTGGTGAAGCTTTTAAATTAGAAGGTAAAATTCCTCCCGTTATAGATAAAGCGATGAAATCATGCCAACCAGCACCACAACCAAAGCCTAATAACAATCAATCACCTAGTCAATCTGTTAGCCAATCTGTCAACCAGCCCGTCAACAAAACGGTTCCAGACACTGGAGAAATATCACTTGCAAGGCATCTCAAGAAGATAGGAGCAGTTTTTTACGGTACTTATTGGTGTCCAAGCTGTAGTTGGCAAAAGAATCTTTTTGGAGACGCATTTACAGAAATACAATATGTTGAATGCGATCCAAGAGGAAATAATCCCCAACCTGAGATGTGTAATAGCTTCGGGGTAACTGCTTACCCTACTTGGCAAATCAATGGGAAGTCTTATGTTGGCGGCTACTATTTAAGCGATCTTGCCGAAATATCTGGTTATAAAGGTTCTCGAAACTTTAGAAATTAAGGCTCATGTCACGAATCAAGAAATTCCTTTTAGCTCCATCAAGTATTTATGCAAGAAGATTTTTTCTTCCATGCCTACTTTTTATTGTCACGACAATTACGGTCTTATTAATTAGTAAAGTAAATTGGACATTGTTGTTTCAACCAATCCAAAATTTGTCATTTGAGATGGATGCTAACTATTACCGTTGGTTCAGCAAGCAAGCAATGACAAATCCATTCATATTAATACCTCTTGCATTTGCGGGCGGACTGGTCGCTAGTATTTCTCCATGCATATTAGCTTTGCTTCCAGTAAATCTCAGTTATATCGGAACTCGCGAAATCACATCCAAAAAAGAAGCCTTCATTAAGGCTGGTACTTTTGTATTAGGAGTGGTAACGGTTCTTAGTTTGCTTGGACTGTTCTCCTCATTTGCTGGTCTAATCTTGATCAAATATCAAGGATATATCCATGCGATAGTAGGGATGATTATACTTCTAATGGGATTGAGTTTATGGGGCATTTTTCGCTTACCCTTGCCACAAATTAGTTTCAGATTTCCTTCGTTGGGTTCCTATGGAATTGGACTAACTTTTGCTCTACTAAGCTCTCCTTGTACGAGTCCAATTCTATTTGCTGTGCTGGCTGCTGCCGCCACTTCAGGCTCTCAGCTTTACAGTGTTTTGGCTATGATTAGTTATGCCTTGGGTTACACCACCATTATTTTCTTAGCCAGTTTATTTACGGGTTTGGTGAAGCAAGCCCGATCGCTAATGAAGCATTCTGAAACAATTAATCGCATTGGTAGCATTGGCTTAATCTTAATGGGAGGATTTTATCTAATGACTGGTATGCAATGGATTGTCGCAATATTAAAGATTTAATTTAGACGATTCAATTTCTAAATTATTGCAGATAGATATTTTCCCAATTATAGCGATCGCTATCCACCCCGAAGACCTTCACCAAAGCTAGAAAATTACTCCCCGCATAACCAACTATCCGATCTGATTTACCTTGTAACTGAGGAATAAAAAAGTCGAAAATCAATTGAATTTTCTTCTCACTGCGATAGGCTCTCCAAATGCCATTTCGCAATCGTGAAAGTAATCTGGCTTCGTTAAGATCTTCTAAATTCTGACATTTCGGTTTGACTAACGCACAAGTACGAAATAGCTTTAAGCAGTCAATATCCTGTGACTCGATCGCCTCAAAAAACTCCTCTAAAATTTGCTCCACTAGTTCCTCTAGCAAATACTTCATCAAAAATGGCTGAAGCGTAAAACATACCTCTACTTCATCGACTACTTTCTCAATTAGCGATCGCCTTTCGAGTGCCGATAGAACTTCAAAAATCTGCGAAAAAGGTGGAGGCATCAGTAGAGCATCTCGCAACCTTGCTAAAGTCAACGGTTCGCGCTCGATAGTCAACCAATATAGAATCTCTTTCTCTAGCTCAGAAAGTCGATCCACTTGTTGCTTGAGTAATGACCTCATGCGATCGCCGATCACAATCGTATTTTCTTGCAAAAATGCGCGCACATCATTCCCAAACACCTCGCAAATTGTGGCGGCGATCATTTTTAGTGCTAGTGGATTGCCGCTATACAGCGTTGTAATCTCTTGCAGTTCTCGTTCACTACCACGACAACCCTTTGCTTTGAATAGTTCTGTTACTTCGGCAATCTCTAAGCCACGCAAACCTAGAGATCGCATAGGCGAAGACGCTTCCTCATACATAGCAACTTCTGCAGGTTTTTCGCGACTAGTTAACAGCAAACAACTTTGATGGCGATCGCTAGCTAATCTATTTAAGATTTCTCCATATCCCTCGTAACCCGTCTGATAGAATCCTGTCTGCGGCTTAATTTTTCCTTCACTACTCAAAAATATGGCTTCCAAACCATCAATAATCAACAAACAACGATACTGCTGACAATACTCGATGAGTTGATTAATGCCCTGTTGCAAGTTATCGATACTTACGGTCTCCTTAGCATTAGCAAAAAAGCGCAGTAAATCTTGTAAAAAATCTTTCGGTGTCGGTGCGGACTGAAGCGATCGCCATATCAAACGGTCAAATTTATCCTGCAAGCGATCGGCGCAAGCCACAGCTAGAGACGTTTTACCAATGCCGCCTATGCCCAAAATCGCCACCATTTTGCAGCGATCGCCGATCGACCAATTTTCTAGCAACGTCAATTCATCTTCGCGCCCATAAAAATCGATCAGATCAGGAGATTGATCCCAATCTTGCTGTGCTTGAGCATTTGTTAGTTTTGGGGCTGTAGGCGTATCCTCATCTTCTAGAAAAATATTTTCAGCGATCGCTTGCCAATCTGTTAGCCCCACCGCCACACAAATAGCAATAAATGTCTCGCGATCGATCGCGATTCCCCGCCAAAATCGTCGCACCGTCGCCTGTGATGTATGGGCTGCCTGCCACCATGCCAAAGTCCGAGTTTTCGTCCAGCCTTTACGCCGCCTTGCGCGATCGGCTAGTTCAAGACCTTGTTTTGATGCTTTGAGCGTGGACATTAGTAGTTAATTGAGTTAGGTTAATTTTCGAGATTTTGCATAGCTCTACTTATCCTAGATATATGATGCATGACATAGATAATATTACAGAAATGATTATCTACAAGGATGTAGCAAAATGTCTAACACCGAGTTTGATCTGTTAAATTCTGAGATTTGGAACTGTGATAAATTGCTTGAGTTTCGTTGTCCCCAAAGTTGGGCAGGTTTGACCGAAACATCAAATCAAACCGAACGATACTGTCAGACCTGTCAAAAAAATGTGCATCTATGCTCCACACCTAATGAGTTTATTGCTAAAGGCAAGCTAGGACATTGTGTTGCAATACCAATAGAATTAACCCCCAGTCATGCACTGATACCGATAGTTGTGGGAAGCCCCAATCAAGAAAAGGTGCGAAAGTGGCATGAAGCTAGTCAGAAAAGTAGTACCTGGTGGCTATCTGTACTTTCTCAAAAAACATTTTTTACTGCTTTAACCTCAAACTTAGCCCTAACAGCAGTTCGTCGAATTATGGCATCTAACAAATTTCGGATAAGATCTAATTTATTCAGATGAAAATGATTGATTCACCCAAATCCCAGCAAAGTCAGTGAATAGAAATGGAACTTACCAAGAATTCCTACGACCGAAAATTAGAAATGGCTATTGAACAAATTTCAGAGCATTACGGGTTCAAATTGCATACTTCTGAAACCCAAAAAATTGTTAGTTTGCTACGAGAAGTACAAGATCCTTCTTGCTTAGAAGCAACTACACAAATTGAGGTTCACAATCATCATGTAAATTTTTTGAGTTATATTAACTCTCTGCTTAGTGCGATCGCGGAATGGGAATCTAAGCAAGTTGCATCAAATCTAAAGTTATGTCAAAATTTTCTTGGTAGAGTAATTACAGTGCCTCAAAATGAAGGGAAATTGATTCTTTGCGATGAACTAGTAAAAATATTTTGTTATAACCAACTTGAGTATTGTGATCGTGTAGTAGAAACGATTGCTAAGGTGGAAAAATCTTTCTTAAAAGTCGAAGCAAATATTAAAGGAATGCAATTATGTCTCTCTTGTAACAAGATAACTAAAGGATTTAAAGGGGAAAATGGTTGTTTTTGCGGTTTCTGTGGTCAAACTTTAGCTCAAGAATAGAATTGATGCATAGGTCAAAGTATACGAGAAGTAGGAATAGGTTGGGATAGTTACGGAAATTGTTATGAAAGCAAGCCAGTATTGGCAATTTTTAAAGTTAAAGGCGACAGGTCAATGCATTCGCGAAACGATCGCCAATGCTAGAGAATTTTTCTTGCAACAATTTCCTGCCATAGATGATAGTGAATCTAATACTAAGGAACTATCAGATTTACAAGTTCAACGGCAACTATGGCAATTGTCACAAAATGGCGAGGCGATCGCTGAACTCTGTTTGCGATGTTTTATTTCTAATCAAATCGAGCAAACCTGTTACCAAATCGCCAATCAGTTTGGAAATAATCATGGATTTAAGCATCACGATCTATTGCTTTTTGTACTGAATGATTATATCGAAACATTACGCGATCGCCACCCAAGCCGATTTATATCAGTTTCCCGTGAAATCTTGGATAGCTTCGATCCAGATCGCAGTAACTTAGCCACTTGGACAAGTCGAAAGGTCAAACAAAATCGTGAATTAAATGCGTTTCTGTTAGAGCATGGCGTTTATCTAGTCAGCGATTGGGCGATTCTCAACGATACAAGTCAAAAGCAATTGGAACGGATTTATACAGAGTTTTATCAAACGGATCTACATTCCATTCAACTGTCAAAAAATTTATTAGAGAGCTATCATGCCATTTATCGGGTCGATCGCTTGCAGTCAAGATTAAATGGAAGTAAAGGTCAATGTCCTCCTCCAACTCCAGAACAGTTGCAGAAAATCAGCGAATATTTAGCTCTGAATTACTCAACAAGCATAGCCCTAACTACCATTCTGGATAGATTGCAGGAGATGGCAGGCAAACTGCGTCAGTATCGCATTCAAGCAAGAGGGGGGAAACCTCATCAAATTTCCTTCGATCAGCCGAATCTAACTATTAATTCTGCTAGTTTATTAGCTAATCCTGAAGACGATCGTGAAGCTTTTAATTTTTTAGAAGCATACCGTCAACAGTTCGAGCAAAGCTTAGAGAAAGCGATCGCCAAAGTGACAGAAGTTCGTTATATCAGACTCAAACAGCGATCGTCTGATAACGCTGTAAATTTTCTAACGGGGCTGAGTTTATTTCACTGTCATGGTCAAACTATGTCGGAAATTGCTACCGAAGTTGGACTAGAAGCTCAGTATCAGGTAACGCGATTACTCAAATTAAAAGAATTGCGATCGGATATTCGTCGTGAAATTTTGGGGAGTTTATGTGAAGATGTGATTGGAATAGTCGAGTTCTATGCTAATCCTTCACAATTAAGTGAACTAGATCGAAAATTAGAAGTTATTTTACAAGAACTGGTGGATGAGGAAATGGATCGAGCAGAAACTGAAAGTATCAAAAATAAAGGAACTCCACTCCGAAGTCGTTTTGCAATGAAGCTCTGTAAGTATTTAAGGCAAGTGCATAAATGCTAATGATTGCATAACTAATACATACCTAGCACTATGAACAGACAACGAATTAGAATAAATCAACGTCATGATGACACTCCACCTACTCAGCTCTGGGGGAAAGCCAATGATTAGCGAATTTGACACCATACCCCTTGAAGCGATCGCCCTATCTCCTGAGCTGCTCCGTCAAGCGATCGCCCTATCACAAAGTGCAAATAACCAATGGCAAGCTTACCTAGATGCGATCGCCTATTTGAGTGTTAGTGAATGGCTACGCGATCGATTACCAAACAACTCTCTAGATATCTCGAATGCTAATTGCCTACAGGTCAATGGCTTTACAGTTTATGTTTTAGCGATGACGCAATCGGCAGGTGATTTGGTAGAAATCCCTAGAAACATTATTGATCTGGATAAAACTTACGCTAACAACAGCAATCTCTTTATTGTTGTTGTGGAAATTCAAGAAGAAATTGAGCAAGCTTTAATTTTAGGATTTATTCGTCATATTCAGTTAATTGAGTATCTTTCTAAGCGAGAGCGAAATACCTTCCAAGTTCCTTTAGCGCTGTTTGATGATGAACCTGAACGATTATTATTATACCTCCAACATTTAGAACCTGTGAAAGCATTGCAGCCAGAAGCAATTAAGGAATCATCTCCAGTGAGTATGAATGAGTTGATCCTCAATACTGGGCTATGGCTACAAGAACAACTGGATGAAGTCGCCAAAACTTTATCTTGGTATCTATTGCCTACTTGTCAGCCCAACTATGTATCAGCAATGCGCGCGCCTGCGATGGAACTTCAAACAATTTTTAGTGAAGTAGCTCTACTAGCTCTAAATATTCCAGATCGTGCAAGGTCGGCTTACCAAGACTTTCAACTAGGCGATCGCTATTTGCGTTTATATGCGACGGTGTGGACTGATGATAATCGCTCTGGAATATCTGAATGGTCTTTATTATTTGTGTTGGGTAGTCAAACGATCGGCGAGATTCCCGATGGCGTGAGAATGCGAATTCGCGATCGCCATCAAATTTTAGTAGATCGTAGGCTAGAGCCAAATACTAACGATCTTTATCTTTATGCTTGTGTCACAGGCGATCGCGACGAAATATTTTCAGTGTCGATTTCTTTGCCTAGTGGTGTTATGTTAACCTTACCAGCTTTTGCATTCCACCCAGATGCGCTCTAAATGCAGACTTACTATCTAGAAGTTGAGAAAATCGATACTCAATGCCGATTTCTGTTGAGATGGGGAAAGAATCAACGCTTGCCTATAGTCGCGATCGCCTATTCAAACCGTCTTGATACCTGCTATGGGGAATGGCAACTTGCATATCTCAACTACTATCGCAATGTTGATTTATTACCAGAGAAGCCTCATACGCAACTAAACCAAAACTTACGCGGCAGAGTCCAAAGCAGTGGTAGTTTTTCGCTTCCTAATATCGATTGGTATGAGAAATTGCGAGAGGCTGAGGAGAAACTACTTAGAGAATTTACCTTTTGGTTGCGAAGTCCTGAGCTTTATGAACTCTGGGAAGAAGTGAAGCGATCGGCACGTCTGGTATCCATTCAATCTAAATCCTCAGATTTGCCTTCAGCACATATCGACTTACAGATCGCATGTTCCGAAGATTTGCTCTATTTACCTTGGGAAGCATGGAAATTACAAGATGAATTTGCGTCCCTCGATACGGTGCGAATTGCTAGATCTGTTTATTCCAGTGCTGAAGTATTAACACCTCAGCCGCGTCGCCGCCCTAGAGTATTAGCGATTTTTGGTGACGAGACAGGTTTAGACTTTCAGCACGATCGCGAGGCAATGCAGATTTTATCGGGTTTAGCAGAAATTCATACGATTTGCTGGGATGACGATATATCTAATCGAATCAACCAAAAACAAAAAATCTGCGATGCGATCGCCGATACTAAGGGGTGGGACATTCTCTATTTTGGAGGACATAGCGACCAGACCAATTTAACAGTCGGTAAGTTGCTAGTTGCTCCTAACAGTTCGCTGACTATGAGCGATTTAGAATCTTATCTATTGCAAGCTAAAGAACATGGTTTGCAGATTGCAATTTTTAATTCTTGTAATGGAACTGAAATTGCCACTTGGCTGATCGCTAAAGTGGGAATACCACAAGCGATCGCAATGCGTGAACCCATTCATAACCAAGCTGCACAAGGCTTTTTAGTCCAGTTTCTCAAAAATCTGGCGCAGCATAAAGATGCTCACACAGCTATGCTAGAAGCCTGTCGCTATTTGCAAGAAGAACGCTTACTATTCCCCTCTGTTTACCTAATCCCCTCTCTATTTCGCTATCCCGATGCACCGCTATTTCAGATATTGCCAACAGGTTGGAAGTCGATCTTACAGCGAATTTTGCCATCCCCATTACAGGCGATCGCTCTCAGTACGTTGCTAGCAGTTAGCCTAGTTCCATCCTTACAAGAATGGATGCTAGATCGGCGCGTTTGGCTGCAAGCAATCTATCGCCAGCAAACTCAGCGCATTCCTAATGAGGTTCCCCCAGTTCTCCTAGTCCAAATTGATGAAACTTCCTTACAAAAAGCCGCGATCGCCGATCCGCATCCGATGGATCGCCATTACTTAGCTAAATTAGTCGATCGTCTAGCTAGTCAAAATGCTCAGATCGTCGGAATTGATTATTTACTAGATCGCTCCCATCATAGCCGTAAGGATGATAAAGATGATGGACAAAGCGATCGCATCCTAGGAGAATCCATTCAAAATGCTGTAAATCGAGAAGCTAATGGAACTTGGTTTGTTTTAGCATCTGTCTATAGTGAAGGTAATTGGTTAGAGACTTTACCCGAAATTGCTAGCAAAAATGGCAGTGTGGATGGTCATATTCATATGTCGGTGCAGTATTTGCCGCTAGTACAAACCGATGTGCAAAAGTTGCCATTTTCCTATCTATTAGCAGGAATACATCGATTTAGAGCAACTAAGATTTTGCGATCGCCTCTAGCCAACAATGAAATCCTCTTCACGCAAATAAACGATACCCTCCGCATACATGGCAAAACCTTACGCAATTTGCTTTCTCCGACTGCACAAATGCTACCGATTACAGACTTTGCTCAAGAGGCGATCGAGCAGTCATGGCTACATCCAATTGTCGATTTTTCCATTCCCCCCGATCTCATTTATCGAACTATTTCTGCATGGCAATTACTACAGGATAATCCGCAAAATAGGCTGCAAATATCAGACTCTCAGATCGTGCTTATTTCGGCTAACTATGCTGAAGCTGGAGTCTTCAAACAAGGTGAAGATTCATTTGCACAACCATCTGCAATTCGTTACTGGCTCCAGCAATCTACATCAACGAGACAACGTGAAACCTATACAGGAGGAGAAGTGCAAGCATATGCGATCCACCATTTTTTGCGTGATCGCTACGTCGTGCCAATTCCTGACTCTTGGATGATACTTTTATTTCTCACTGGTGGTGCAATTCTTGTAGCAACTTGGCAGCCGCGATCGCGTCAACAGTCTTATATTTTGCTAGGTGCTAGCCTGAGTCTATATACCTTAGCGAGTATCGAGATTTATATTTCGGGTGGGGTTCTTTTACCTATTGTATTTCCTGCGATTGTGGCGATCGTTTACTGCCTGCCTAAATTATAAGTAAGTTGTTGGAATTAAATGTAGGATGGGTTATCGATAGCGTAATCCATAATTGATGCCTAATGCGATCTGGATGTATCGCAACTGGGATAAAGAAAGCAAATTAGTGTGGTAAATCAAAAAAGAGCTAGGGTAACTCCAACGCAGTCTTTAGGCAGTTATTCACATTTTGCATAACAGCATCAGGCAGTTGCCCCAGCTTACGCAAGATCTTTTCTTTGTTCAGAGTCAATAGATTGACATTGTTAACGACAGAATCTTGTCTCAAACCAGATTCTTGCCCCTCTTGGGTTGCAATCTCGATCAATAACTGTGTCGGTTCTAAAGATCTCTGGGTCTTGCTTGTGATTTGAGCGACGATTGTATTTTTGAGTCGTTGGTTGTCGAGATCATTTTGAATCACAAGGACAGGACGCACTTTAGTTTCATTACCAGAGGTATAGGGATAATCAACCAATACCACATCACCTCGTTGAATATTCATGACTCTTTACGGGGATCGAGATCGTTATAGATATCCATTGCGGGATCATCCCAGCCTTCTCTTCCAAAAACTTCCATAGTGGGAAGATACATATTTTCAAGGAATTGGATACTTTGTTCTTCCAGCAAAAGTGCTTTCACCCTTGCATATAATGCTTCTGGAATCAGTACATAGGTTATATCTGTGTCTGGATCTATGGCACGAGGAGGTGTTTCTCCTTGATTTACTACTGCTTGTCTCTGTTCAAGAGTTAGTTCGATCATTGCTTACCTCTCTATTTTTATGTGTAAATTCGCTATTTTGATAAGCGATCACCTAATGATTATTGATGATGAAAAAAAATGGTGATCGACAATCAATTTATGAATAAACTCAATGAATTGCTATCAAGAAGAGCGTGTTGTTATGCCAACAAAGTTTTAAGCTTTTCCTTAAGTATTTCACTACGCTTAGTTATAAATTCATCAAAATTACTTAACTCTAAACTTACATCTGGTATTAGGTGGCTTGCCAAAAATGAAATTCTATCCTTTCTATTTTCGTCAGTTTCTTTCTTTACCCATGGGGCTAAATCTTTTTTATTCTTTGACATATTTTCATTTGCGTCAAGCATTTGAAGATTTTTCAATGAGTTATAGGTATTCCACCCATACTTTTGTTGGAGATCTTGTTCCAGTTCATTGTACTTAGAAGCTGGATGCAAATGGTCTTTATGAAAATCATTGTTCTTATAGTCAAGATTGGGGTAAAGCAGTGCCAATATAGAGAAAGCATAGGCATTATCTATCTGTGTTAACAGGATATCTTCGATAAATTCATCAGTTATGCCTATATTTTTAATATTTATATTAATACTGTCAATCGGAAACTTCAGGGTACTAAATTCAATTGCTTCTGTTGATATATCACTAGTAAAAGCATTTCGGATTTGACTTAAAATACTGTCAGATGTACCACTGAAAACCCTTTTGATCAGAACAACATGCAACCATTTTTTTATAATTTCCCTGTCGGCAGAATATTCAACTCTTTTACTAAAGTCTTGGTATATGTTCTTATGATAAAGGTAATAAATTATGGGTATGAGCGCATTTTTGGAAGTCAGTGTTGAATCGAAAAACCCAAATGATTTCACAAGATCAAACATAGATAGAATTGTATCCCTGATTTTTTCCCACTCGTTTTCAAATGCGATGGCATTGTCTACAGAGAAATTCGTAACTTTAAATTTAATATCTTTGCTATGTAAATATAGAAATGTTTTCAATATAAAATCTTTTGAAATTGAAAAACCTTTATCTCTTACACTATCAACTAGATCGTAAATTTCCTTCCTTGCATCTTTATGTTTCCAATTAGCAACAGCAATAGACATAATTAGATCCGAAAAGTCCAACTTCACCCCGCCACTGTTAATCCTAATAAATATATTTAGAGCCTTATCAATGTTTTGCTCTGTTTCAAGAAAGAAATTTATAAGAGGCTTTGTATGAATAACTTCATGTAGAGTCGATAAAGTATTTTGGGAGAAATCACTAATAATATTATGCTCTCTCAAATATCTGCTAAACTGAGCAAAACCTGAAATAGCATAAATCTCAGAAACTTTGAACCATTTCGTTGCATCTGATCTAAGCTCATCTTCTATCAAGAATTTGAATTCATATATTCTTCCGTCTTCCTGACTCGCCAGAGGTTTTTCAATATTCAAATACAGATGTCTAGTTGGATAAGTTCTCTCAGTATTTTCCTCTTTAACTTTTGGTCTTCGATAGGCGTAGCTTCCACGAAGTCCAATATACAGAGAGGTTAGTCTTTGCTGACCATCCAGTATTGCCGTGAAATCATTATGAACATTAGTTGGAAACTCATTGTTATGAGTCTTATAGCGCTGTCTATACTCTCTCAGAAACTGATAAAACTTATATTTTTTTCTCGTGTCTCCTTCAACTCGCCAAAATAAAAACGAACTGATCGGATAGTTTTGCATTATTGAATCAAACAACCACTCAATTTTCTCATGACCCCATTCAAATTCACGTTGAATTGCTGGCAGTAAATATTGATTCTTCTCAATATTTTGGATAGCTGTTGCAATTGTAATTGGAGCATGAAATGACATTTCCTATTCCTCAATATTTTTTTGTTTTGTTGTCAAGTGAATATCAGATGCTGATTCTCTCTATTGTTGAAAATAGCGATCGCAATCTACAAGAACCACCACATGAGCGATATGCCTAAGATAGAGCCAGCGACAACTTGTACAGGTGTGTGACCTAATAGCTCTTTGAGAGGATCGTGTTCTTCTTCAAACACTTCCACCATGATTTGATTGAGAACCTTAGCTTGCTTACCTGCGGCGCGGCGAATACCAGCGGCATCGTACATGACGATAAAAGCGAAGACTGTAGCGATCGCAAATTGTGGGGTGTCCCATCCTTGAGTACGACCAATCCCAGTAGCCAGTGCTGATACTAAAGCTGAATGAGAGCTAGGCATTCCCCCTGTCTCAAACAGGATCTTAAACCTGACTTGTCGGAATTGAGCTAACTCAATTAAGATTTTGAGAATTTGGGCGGTCAGGCTAGAACATAAAGCAATTAGCAGAACTTGATTATCGAGGATTTCGCCAACGGGATGGAGGTTCATATCAATTGCAGGAATTAGGGTCAAAAAATATTGCAAGGAATAGTGGGGCAATGTAGTTTAGTTTTTACGAGCAGTGATGTAATCGGCAAGCGCCATTAGAGGTAAAGCCGCATCGCCATAGCTAACAAGCTGAGCTTTAGCCTGTTCTACAAGCTCCTGAGCCTTTTGCTGAGACGCTTCGATACCCCATAAGCTAGGATAAGTAACTTTTTGGGCAACGAGATCTTTGCCAGCAGTTTTGCCAAGTTGCTCGGAAGTAGACGTGATGTCTAGGATGTCATCAACGATCTGAAAAGCTAAACCAATGTTATTAGCATAGGTGGATAGGCGCGTGATGTCAGTATCATTTGCACCTGCTAGTAATGCACCACAGATGACACAGGACTCAAGTAAGGCTGCTGTTTTATGGATATGGATAAATGTGAGGGTTTCTGCCGTCACATCTTGCTTACCTTCACATTCTAGATCGACTACTTGACCACCGACTAAACCTGTTGCGGCGACAGCATGTCCCAAATGCGCGATTGCCTTCAAAATGCGATCGGCAGGTACGCCCTTTGTATGTTCGGCAATATATTCAAACGCATAGGCTAGTAAAGCATCCCCCGCCAAAATCGCAATATCATCGCCATAAACTTTGTGATTAGTTGGCTTACCGCGTCGAAAATCATCATTGTCCATAGCGGGCAGATCGTCATGGATCAAGGACATTGTATGTACCATTTCCATCGCGCAAGCTGTAGGCATGGCTGATGCGCGATCGCCACCTAATAATTCACAAGAAGCGAGGCATAGAATCGGACGTAAACGTTTGCCACCAGCCATTAGCGAGTAGCGCATAGATTCGTAAATTTTTTCGGGATAGGTAACTGTGATCGAAGCATCAAGGGCTGTTTCAACCTCTTGTTTGAGATCGCGTAAATACTTATCTAAATTAAATGCGACGGTTTGTGGCATGGCTAGCTTCAGTGATTTCGACAATAACTAATGGCTGGATTTGGGGAGAATTCCCAGACTTTGTAAGGGCAGTATCCAGAATGTATATTATGCAATGACTTGTGTCTCTGCCCAAGATTTTATGTTTTTGTTTTTTAGCAATTAGCTGTTAGCAATTAGCTGTTGGCTTGATGCTTTTGCTTGTAGCTGCACACCGTATTGTGTAGAAGCATGGTCACTGTCATCGGCCCTACGCCACCGGGGACGGGGGTGATGTGGGAGGCTACTTTGCTGACATTGGCATAGTCGACATCGCCGACTAGTCGGGATTTGCCTTCGTAGTCGGTGATGCGATTAATGCCCACATCGATTACTACTGCGTCAGGCTTAACCATCTCGGCGGTAATAAATTCAGGTCTACCGATCGCTGCTACTAAGATGTCAGCTTTACTGGTAATCTCGGCAAGATTTTTAGTGCGAGAATGAGCGATCGTGACTGTGGCATTTTCTTCGAGCAGCATCAAAGCAACGGGTTTACCAACGAGAATACTGCGTCCAACCACAACGGCATTTTTACCAGCAATATCAATTTTGGCTGAGGCTAATAGCTCCATTACCCCCGCAGGTGTGCAGCTCCGCAAGCCAACTTCACCCCTTGCTAATTTTCCTAAGTTGTTAGGATGCAGTCCATCAGCATCTTTATCAGGAGCGAGACGATTTAAGAGGGCGATCGAATCCAGATTTTCAGGTAAAGGTAGCTGAATCAAGATGCCATCTACGCGATCGTCGGCATTCAATTCATCGATAACCTGCTCTAGTTCCGACTGAGTAACGCTAGCAGGAAAATGTTTGCCAAAAGATGCGATCCCAACTTTATGGCAAGCAGTTTCTTTGTTTCGTACATAGGCAGCACTAGCTGGATTGTCTCCCACCATTAATACTGCTAAACCCGGAGGGCGACCATATTTGGGTTGTAATTGTGCTACCTCTTCAGCGATCGCTGCTTGCATCTTTTTAGCAAGTGCCTTGCCATCAATAATTACTGCCATAAAATGCTATTAAATTTCTTTGAGTTCGTTACCCAGTACTTAAACGATTGTATCGTTCTAAACGAACATTTCTGCTGCTTTTATAGGTAAAGTCCAAAACCTACACCGTGCACTGTACGTGAGGTGCAGGTTTTGGACTTTACCGAGGTACTGATGACTGTCAATCAGATTGATAATCCTTATGTAGTTAGCCCCCAACTGCCATGACTTTGACGACGGACGATCCTATAGAAATCCTCAAAAGAAAAGCTGTAATTTTTATTTTGGGGGTTATGATTGTCGGCGGAATAATCGCCAGCTTTTTGCATAGTTTAGAGGCAAAAACTCACCCAATTTCATTAATAATTCCTCCAGTCACTGTTGTCATATGCTTGGGCACCCTGATTTATCTACTTAAGCATCCCCAGAAGATCTATTTAGCAATAAAAATTATCTTGGGATGGAGCAGTTTTATTGTTGTATTTCCAGAATATTTTTTTGTAATTGAGGCTTTTTTAAATCCCGACAAGCTTTTAATCGATTCTTTACCGCCAATTTCATCTGGCATTTTTCTACTGACTACAAGCATGATTGTTTTCCTGCGTCCGAAGAGGTTGCTGGGATTGATAATTTTGCTATGGGTAGTTATTGCATCTCCAATTGTTATCTATTTGATCTTTCATTTCCAAGAATTAAAAACACCTAGAGGGATCGATCTAATTGTTACGCTCGTTCCTGCTATGGGTATCAATATATTTTTAGTGACCTTTTATGCAAGGCTTCAAGATGCGTTTAATCAGATTTGTATGGAGCGATTTCATTTCAAAGAGGTTTCAGAAAAAGATGCGCTAACTGGTAGCTTTAACCGAGGCGCAGGAGAAAAAATACTTCAAAATTTAATCGATCAACGCGAGCAAAGTATTGGCATCATTTTGTGTGACATCGATCGCTTTAAGCAAGTGAATGATAACTACGGTCATTTGATCGGCGATCGCGTTCTCCAAACTATTGCTCGATGCTGTCAGGCGCACCTACGCAAGCAAGATATTCTGATTCGCTGGGGCGGAGAAGAATTTGTAATCGTGGTTACAGGGGACAGCCAACAAGAATTAGAGAATTTAGCTGAGCGTTTAAGGTTTATTGTTGCCGAGCAACAAATACCTGAGGTGGGCAGAGTGACGGCTTCCTTTGGGGTTGCGATTTTAAAACCCCATGAAAATTTAATTCAGCTTTTTGCCAGAGCTGACAGGGCGCTATATCAAGCTAAAGATTGGGGGCGCAATCAAGTAGTTCTTGCCTAAATAAATTAAAACCCAAAAGACTGTGTGGGCGCACGCGTAGCGTGCGCCACACAGTCTTTTGGGTTTGCGTCTAGCTACTTAATTCTTTGCATTGCATAAGTTATCCAAAAACTAGAAGAGAGTTGCGGCGCAAACCACCGCAACTCTCTTCTGTTTTTTATAGCGATCGCTATAAAAACAAAGCTAGGATGTCCGACTTCAGATAAACTAATAACTGAAAGTAACTAAAAGTGTTATGGCGATTGTTTCTGAGAATACAAAAAGCACACAAAACGGCAAAGCCGAGACTAATTTAACAACCAGTAATGATGGTAGCGAAAATCTTGGTGTAATTGTCAGACGCAAAACTCGCCCCGTGCAAGTAGGTAATATCACCATTGGGGGAAGTTCACCCGTTGTCGTCCAATCGATGATTAACGAAGACACCCTAGATATCGATGGCTCCGTCGCAGGAATTCGTCGTTTGCATGAAATAGGCTGCGAAATTGTGCGTGTCACCGTCCCAAGCATGGCTCATGCCGCCGCCCTTTCAGAAATTCGCCAAAAGCTTAAACGTACTTACCTAGATGTGCCGCTAGTTGCCGATGTCCACCACAACGGCATGAAAATTGCCCTCGAAGTCGCTAAGCATATTCACAAAGTACGGATCAATCCAGGGCTATATGTATTCGAGAAGCCTAAAGCTAATCGTACCGAATATACCCAATCAGAATTTGACGAAATCGCTGAAAAAGTTCGTGATACCCTCAAGCCTCTAGTCTTGTCTCTCAAAGAACAAGGTAAGGCGATGCGAATCGGCGTAAATCATGGATCTCTAGCCGAACGGATGCTCTTTACCTATGGCGATACTCCTCAGGGTATGGTGGAATCAGCGATCGAGTTTATCCGTATCTGCGAAGATCTCGACTTCCGAAATATTGTTATTTCCATGAAAGCCTCGCGCGTTCCCGTGATGATCGCAGCCTATCAACAGATGGTTAAGCGCATGGACGCTCTTGGGATGGACTATCCTTTGCACTTAGGTGTGACTGAAGCAGGTGATGGTGAATATGGGCGGATCAAGTCCACTGCTGGTATCGCTACACTACTCTCTCAAGGTATTGGTGATACCATCCGCGTCTCCCTCACTGAAGCCCCTGAGAAAGAGATCCCAGTCTGCTATAGCATTCTCCAATCTCTCGGACTTCGCAAAACGATGGTGGAGTATGTTGCTTGTCCATCCTGTGGGCGCACTTTGTTTAACCTCGAAGAAGTGTTGCATAAGGTTCGTGAAGCCACCAGTCATCTTGTTGGACTTGATATCGCTGTAATGGGTTGCATCGTCAATGGACCTGGTGAAATGGCAGATGCTGACTATGGCTATGTTGGTAAAACTCCTGGGATTATTTCGCTCTATCGCGGTAAAGAAGAAATTAAGCGCGTCCCTGAAGCAGAAGGGGTAGAGCAATTAATCGCTTTAATTAAATCCGACGATCGCTGGGTCGATCCATAATCAAAAGGGGCGCTTCGCGCCCCTTTTGATTTATAAAATTGCGGCTAAAGCTTGTTTTAGCCCAATAATCACGCGCTCATAGGAATAATCTGCCACAATCTTTTTGCTTTCCTCGCCCCAAAGTTTTAGGCGATCGCGATCGCTCATTGCCTCCTGCAAACAAGCCGCCAAAGCATCAATATTTCCTGCCTCAAAAATTAAGCCATTCTCCCAAGGTCTAACCAAGTCCGCCGCACATCCAACATGGTTACTTACTATTACTGGCTTCCCCATACACATTGCCTCATTAATTGCCAGCCCCCATGTCTCACTGCTGCCATAACTGGGCAAAACAAATAAGTCTCCAGCAGCATAAGTGCGTGGCATTAGCGACTGATTTTGGAATGGGGCAAAATAAATGCGATCGCTATGCTTTGCTAAATCTCGTATTTCTGGTTCCAATTTCCCAGCACCAACCAATAGCAGTGATACCGAATCTAACTTCGCATTGATAAAAGCCTTAATTAGATCCAAAGGACATTTCTTTTCTTCAAACTTTCCCGCAAATAGAATTACTGCATCTCGCTCAGGAATACCAAGCTCCTGTTTCCAAATATTTGCTTGCTCAACTGCACTGCTAAGGGCAGAAAAACGATCTCGATTGATCGCATGGGGAGCGAAAAATAACTTGTTTGCTGGCACAAAATGATACTGAAAGTAATCATGATTTGCTTTGCCAACATATAAACAAGCAGAAAATTTTTCAAATATTTTTGCTATAAATAAACGTTTTAAATTACTTTTTAAATCATTTTTAGGTAAAATTCGATGAGAATCACCACGAAATATAATTGGAATATCTATATGTCGTAGCTGCCACAAAAAATTATAAATACTTGCATAGTTATAGGAAACTGTGAGTAATACGACATCGGGCTTAAAGTCTAATACTTGTTTGGCAAGACTCGGATTTTGTAAGCCAAATATGTGATGAGTGCCTCGATCTTTACTAGTATTATGTACAAACTCAAATTCATATCCATCCATCAGTGGAATATCCCACTTTACAGATTGATTAAACCCTAAATCTAATTGATTTGTAATACCGAAATTCCATAGATAGAAAACTCTAATATTAAAAAAATTATCCTGAGATATACACCGAAAAAGTGGTGCATAGTATTGAATAGGATGTGAAGCAACAATTGCTAAGTTAACCACTGACTAACTATTAACTCTCTATAGTTTCTAGCTTTTGCACTTTCATAAAGAAGAATACAAATACAAATAATGTTACTGTGGATTGAAATAAAGCAGCTACATATACCCCTGCTGTAAACTCAGTTTGGAAAGCATAACTCAGAACTAAAATTGCAAACAAATAGCGATCGCTAAATATAGGAGCATTGATACTAAGTAGCGAAACATATCCATATCCTGCGCCACAAATAAAAGCTAATAAACCACATCCCAAAAGACCATAGTTTGCGTAGGCTTCCGCTAGTAGCCCCCACCCAATAGTTGTAGTTTGTGTATCCTTACGAGTTTGCCTACCATAATAAATATTTAATATGTACGTTCCTTCGTGACTAGTGATTTTGCTTTCATTTAAAATACGAGGAACGAGTAATTGTGGAATAAGTGCGTAAGTGTAACCATCAAGTAATGGCAAACCTTTTTCTGTCATTGATTGTGTCAATAAAATTTGTTGGAAAACACTAGCACGATCGAGAATTGACTGTTCTGATTCTGTACGATCTTCCTCTTTAGCAGACAATGATTTAATACCAAAATCTATCCACTCTATATACCTAGATGGGTACTGCCAAGGTTGTATAGGTTGTTGCCAATATAATTCTCTAATTGAAGCTTTTCCTGCATGTAATACAGCAAATAAACTCATCACAATCACAATTGAGATCCAGGGAAATCTGCCTTTTCCCAACGAGTAACCTACAACTGCAATTAAGAATAATGTTAAAGAAGCTACTAGTAAAAGAGAGATAGAATTGATTAGTAAACTTGATGTTACGAGAATAAGATAAAAAACTTTTTTGATCTGAGTTAATTTATTAGCCCCAAATCTGTAGGACATAGCGAAGGTAGCGATCGCTGTTAGACCTAAAATCGCACCCCGTATTAGAGAAAATGAACCTACATCTATAGATATCCAACCAGCTAAATTAAATAAATTATATAAGTTGCCTAGGAATAAAATTCCGATAAATATACTATCGCCTTTTCTAATATCTAGGGTTCTATAGTGAGTTTTAGATTGTGGAAATTTATTAACAAACTGATACCATATTAATGTTGATAATAAAAGAAATGCTGCAACTGTTGTGCTGGCAAAAAATCTTTCAGAAGTATTGTAAGTAAATACTAAAGGGTTCCCAGACATTAAAGGGATAGCACAAGTCCAGATATATGTAACTGAAAAAAGTGGGAAAATTGGAATGCCAAAAGCTTTTCCAGTGCACCAAAGATAAACCGAAAGTGTAGAAGATACCGAGATAAAGAAAGCTCCAAATATATCTTCAGCCGCAATTAATGGACTGTTAAAAGCTTTGAAAACTGCGAAAGCAATATACACTCCTAAGAGAAGCCAGAAAAAAGGCAATAGATTGCGTTGACTATTGCGATTATTTATCTTTGTCTGTTGAGTATCATGGGTTGGCGCGGGAAATTGCTTAAGCATAGATATTCAAGAAGATATATATCGATCAAAAATAGCACATTGCTGTCGAGTCATTTCTCTAGCTGTATAGGGATTGAATGCTTGCCAATCAGTAGTTGGAGTATAGTCTTGAGACTGAGATAATAGCCAATCGAGTTTAGCAATTAGTTGCTCCAGAATGTTAGTAGTAGCATGGTCGTTAAACGTAACTATTTGTCCTGCTTGGCAAGACTCAATCACTTTTACTACGAGACTCTGTTGATGCAGAATTGCTAAAATTGGCTTGCGAGCAAGAATACATGGATAAATTTTTGACGCAGAATAGCTTTTATCGTCAGAGCCAATTAATAAAATGGCATGGCTGTCTGTTAATACTTGTAGTGCTTCAAAATAGGGAATCCGTTGAGGATGTTCAGTTACGATTTCATCAAGATTGTAAGATTTAGCGATCGCTTCTATCTCTTTATTACGATCGAAAATCGAATATTTAGTGCCAACAAAATGTAGCTTGATTTTTTGCCATGCTTCAGGCAATAGTTGACGATGCGTTTGAATTGCCGAAAAAAGAGATTTGAGACTAAATGACATATCATCTCCCCCTCTCCCAACATATACCCAATGCTTGTATCCATCATTTGGATCGAATATTGTTTGTTGAATATTCAAACTGGGCAATATTTCAAAATCTTTTTCGGGTGCGCCAAAGGGTAAAACAGTAAATTTTTCTTCATGTAACCAAGAATATCGTTGCTTTAGTGTTTTGGGATATTCGGGTGAGACAGTTATTATATGGCTTGATTTTTTTAGAACGAATGGTTCTAAAATTCTAGCTAATGTCTGAGCAGTTTTGTATTTAAGCTTTCCACCTGGTGGAGTAATGTTAGTGCGATCGTAATAATCATTTAGCCAAGGATCTTGAAAGTCTAAAATATAGGGTATTTTGTATCGTTCTAACCAATATCGACCTAGCACCATGGTTATAAATACAGTAGTAGAAAAGTAAACTAAATCGATAGAATTTTTTTCTAAATATTTAGAAATCTTCTGTATTAAAAAAGGTGTTGACCTAAATGCTAAATCCCCCATTCCTAACTTGCGAGAAAATTTGGGTGAAATCGCGTAAGACTTAATAATTTCTATGTTTGATGGAATAGTTAAACTTAAATAAGGATCGACTACACCTTCAATGAAGTCAGGATCTACACATAATACTATAGACTCCCATCCAAACTCTGCAAAGTATGGCAAGGACATTCTGATTCTCTGATGATCGGCAGCATTGATTGGTGGGAAGTTTGGACTAACGATCAGAACTCGATGATTCATTTATTAGTTTTAAATCTGAAAATAGATTGTTCTGAATTTATATAAAAACTAGTTATTTGTACTCAAAATATTAAAAATAAATTCCCAAGGCTCGATACTTAGGAGCAGATTTACAACGATTTATAATTATTTGTGAATTCTTGATCCATAAATAATTATTACTTGATTGATTGATATCTGATAAATTTAATGCTCTATTAAATGGGTCGTAGCTTGCAGGTTGGAACCCAGAATCTTGAAGAGATTTCTTTATGTCAGAATTAACTGTTTCCAATAAAATAGCTAGCAAAGAATCACATTTTAGGGTCTGAAATGCTCCTAATATTACATCTGGCTCAAAGCCTTCTACATCAATTTTAATTAGTGTTGGTTGCAATTGCTTAAGCATACGATCGAGAGACTCAACGGGAACTTCTATCCATGTGCCTGAGTAATCAGAATTAACTACTTGGTTTGTGGTGTCGAGATCGGTGGAAAATTTTAGTAAGCCACTATTTTTTCCTGCGGCACAACAATGACTATCTACTAGGGAATTTATATTGTTAATGCTTATATTACGCTGTAGGCATTGAAAAGTTTTTGGCACTGGTTCGATCGCAAAACTATTAGCTCCAACGACTTTTGAGGCTAGTACTGTATAGGAACCAATATTTGCACCGACATCAACGAATAAATCGCCCGATCTCAGTAAATGCAAACAAAAAGCCATGTCTACAAATTCGTGCAGTCCAGTGTAAATATTCCCAGTTGCTCCAGTCATTCCTAATTCAACGATGAGTTGAGATTCACCAATAAAAGGAACAACAACTGGCATTTTTAAAATTCGAGATCCAATTTGCCATTTGAGCCAGCGGCTAATGGCATTTGGTAAATTACGTGATGCTAGTGGATGAGAATGGATAAATCGCCAAGTACGCAGGAATGAATCGATCACAGGTTTGATAGTTGATGATGAAATAATTACTTACAATTTAGGATTATGCGACTTCATGAAGAACCGATTTTTTGTGGTGCGGTTTGCTGCACCACAAAAAATCAGTTCTTCATTTTAATGCATGTCCCTTAATGAGTTTTTGTATAGTAGTTCATACCGATCTACTATTTTGGCTGCTGAAAAATGGTCGATTACCTTTTGACGGCAGTGGTTGCGATCGAGCTGTTGTATTTGATTTATTCTATTAACTGCTTCGCCTATATTCTTAACTAAATAACCATCTACTCCCTCTGTAACGATTTCTGTTAAGGCACCTCTTGGACAAGAAATTATAGGAGTGCCGCAGGCTAGAGCCTCTGCAAAGACGATACCAAAAGGCTCTTCCCATTCTATTGGCACTAGTAAGGCTAAAGCTTGTCCTAGTAAATTATTTTTCTGTTCGTCATTTACAGTTCCTACATAATCAATTCCGTTCTTTCCAAGATGTGGTTCTATTTCTTCTCGCCAGTATCTTCCTGATTCACCTGTTTCACTATAGTTACCTGCAATTATCAATCGCCTACCACTTTTTTGAGCAATCTCGATCGCTGTATGCGCTCCTTTAATGCGCTCAATACGGCTGAGAAAGACTAGGGGGGCATCGGAGACAATGTTTGGTTGAAATGTATATTTTTCGGGTTCCACGCAGTTATAGATAGTTTGCCAAGCTCCGCCAGCATTTCGCCCAATTTGGCAAATACTGTTGCTACAACCTGTGAAAGTGAGAGATTTGCCAGCAAGTTTAGCTGCTAGCTTGACCGTGCGATCGCTAGGCTTGCGTTGATAAGACATGATCTTGGGTAAAGGCGATCTGAGAATTGGTAGCATATAAAAAATGCGTGAAAAGCTATGAACGAGATCGGGTTGAAATTCCCGTACTGCTGACCATAGAGCGATCGTATTTTGTAAAGTATCAAACTTACTTTGCGATCGCTTCCCTCGCCAAGGAAAAAATTTCGAAGCAGGTGATATTGATTCAGAATGCGCAATAAGCGCGACTTCATGACCTTTTTTCTGTAGCCCCTTTACTAATAAATCAACAATCCGCTCAATTCCACCATAGAATTTTGGCGGTACTGGAAGCTCGGGATCGGCGGTAAGGATTATACGCATTTACTTAGAAATTGCTTTTTCAATTAGCTTCAAGATCGTATCTTCTTGATTTTCCCAATTTAATTTTTCTTGCGCTGCTTCCAAAGCGGCTTTTTGTCTGTGTTTTAGCTTTTGCATGTTGTCGATCAAGCTATTTATAGCCTCTGCCAGTGCCATAAAGTCATTGCTGGGAATTAATTCTCCAATTTCAGGATACTGAGAGAGTATCTCATACTGTCCCTCCGTATTAGTGGCGACTATCGCTAAACCCGCTTGTAGATACTGAAAAAATTTATTTGTAATAGTAAGATTTCGACTGGAAATACTATTACACTCTAAGGCTAATCCTATATCGTGTTCGGCTATTCGAGAAAGTAATTCATCGTTAGGAACTGTGGGATGAATAAATAGGCGATCTCGACACTCTGGAGGAACTTGTGACTCTAGCCATTGACGAGAGACTTCTGGATAATTACCTCGCAGATGAATTTCTACGCTCTTATTAATATAAGGCAGTGATTGAAAAAGAACTTCTAAACCTCTACCTTGTCCAATAGTTTGCGAAAACCAGTGAATCGAAGCTAAGTCTAAATTTTGGCGATCGCGAATTTGTGCGTCAATCTGCGATCGTTCCGACCAAGGGAAGGAATTATAAATAGCTGTTGGTTTCGGCACTTGGTAGGCTTTTGCTAGGGCTTCAGCTAAGGAATGAGAAGTCGTTAGGCAGTATTTGCATTCATTTATTAATTGGTTTTCAAGACTTTTTAATATATCGATTGGGCGATCGATACGCGCATTTGGTAACAGATCTTCAGAGAACCAATCCTCAAAATCTACTCCAACATTAAATCCTCGATCTAATAGTTGCTTTCCTACCCACATTCCTCCTTCTGAATGGACGATAGTAATATCTGCACTAACTTCTTGAGCATACTTTAACATTGCTCTTGTTCCATAGCTTAATAGTTCAGGCAAAAAAACTCCAAACCTTCTGAAAATCTCTTTAGCTATTCTTGTTTGTAGTCTAATCCAATAGTTAGTAAATCGTCGGTTAGGTTGAAAATCAACAATAGCGTTAAATCGAAATTTTTGGTTAGTTAATAACAAGCGATCGCGCTCAATAAATACTGGCTCAAACCAAAAGCCCCCAATAATAACATCATAGCCAGCATTAGCTAAAACTCGGGCCTCTTTTTGGGCACGCGGTGCACTACATAAATGGCCACCTATCAAGATAAGAATCTTTAACATGTTGTATTAATTATCATAATTAATAGTGACTATAGGAATCCTAAATCATTCGTAAAAGTTAGGGCATTTGCTTTGCTAAGTCAACAATTATTATTTCTAGCTGAGCAAAACAGATGCCTCTTTCATATCATTTAGAATTGCTATAGTAATTCTAAAAATTTATATTGTAATGTACAGTAATTTGCAATGGACATTACAAAGTTCTAATGCTGTTTCTTAAGAAAGAATAAGCTTCTTTTTGGCGTTTTTTTGATTGCAGTATAAAAAATGATGATAGTGGTCTTCTAATAAGTGTTAAAAGAAATCTTAGCTTTAAAATAATGGAGCCTTGCTTCCAGAGAGGTTTAGCTTCCGAAAATACTAATGCTGTATATAATAAAGAAGTATAGAGCTGTTTTTGACTATACAAGGTTCGTTGCCAAAGTGAATTTGCTAAGTGTTCTCTCTCAGCATTAGAGGCAACTTCAAATATAGAACCAATTAATAAAACTTGATAAATACCCCATCTAGATTTATCAACAGATCTATAAGAATCGATTGTTTCTGAATAATTAACAAGGGGCTTGTTCACTAATAAAATTGGGTGAGGAATTACTCGCTCACGAAAATGCTCGGTAACGTCTATGGGGATTGAGATCGGAGTCTGCCAATCAGATGCATTTTTTGTTCTCCAAAGCATCGAACTATTACAGATTTTAGCGGAGCCGCATTTGTCGGATAAGTTATATTCAAATACATCAAAATCGCGATCGTTGCACCAAATAGTTTTATTGGTATTTAACCAACTTCCATTCTGTTGCTCTTTCCATATCTTTTCGTTTGCACAAGCGAGCTCAATATGAGGAAATCCGTTCAAAGCAGAAATCATACATTCTAAAAAATCCTCTTCATACCAGTTATCATCTTCTAGTAATGAAGCATAAGTAGTCTCTGAAGAGCGAAAAGCATAATTAAAGTTTTCAGTTCCACCCCTATGAACCTGTGGCTCAGCAAGAGATATTCTAGGCTCATTCAAACTGCTAATTAACTCTGCAACCCCTCCGTCAAGAGGATCGTCATTAATCACTTCAGCGATCCAATGTTTATAAGTTTGTCCAATTAGACTTTGTAATGCTCTAGCCAGAAGGTGAGTTCGTCTGTAGGTTACAACATGAATTTTTACATATTGGACTGTCATTTTTTCCTGTTTATCTACGTTAGAGAACTAACCTTCTTATTTTTAAGGCGATCCATAGCTATTTTTCTATATCCAAACCGATATAAAAATGATTGCAAGATTTTAGCTTGCTTCCAGCCTAAAATCGATGTTAATAATTCAAAAGATGGACTGCCAACTGGTTTTAAATTGCTACCACCAAATTCTTTAACTTTCATCGATGCTTTTTGTAGTAAATCTGACGCATCAGGATAAACCTCATATACGAAACGTTGAAATACCATAGCGCAGACTCTTCTAGTTCTAAAACTATCTTCTACATTTAATAAATTATTTGTACATAGGTTCAACGATAGAAATTGAGATTCCCTAGCCCTTTGAAAACGAGAATCACTGAGACTATGGAGGTTTCCCGATCGATAGTAGGATTTTGCCCCCTGACAAAACTTTACTCCTTCACTTGCGAGGATAACTCGGCAAAAGTATTCACCATCATCATTTAATGAAATATCTTCATTCCAATAACCAACTTTCTCTAAAATTTTACGCGGGACAAGCCAAGCTGCTGGATGCATCATTAAGTTATTTTCCCAAGCACAAACTAGCCAGTCAACTGGATTCATGTCTGACCAGAGACTTTGATGCGTAAACAATGCCTCAGATGATGTTTGGTAAAATCTAGCCCATTCACCAGATAATACATACTCTGAATTGCAATCAAACTCTAAAAGTTTTAGTTGCTGTTTAATTTTATCAGGAGCTAATAAGTCATCAGCATCTAGATATTGAATAAAATCTCCTTGAGCTTCATTTAAAGCTCTATTTCTAGCAGCACTAGCTCCTTGGTTTTGTTGACTGATTACCTTAACTTTAGATGATTGAAAATTTTGAGCGATCGCTAAACTACGATCCGTTGAGCCATCATCCACTAGAATGATCTCCGTATTCTCCCATGTTTGACTGAGAGCAGACTCTAAAGCTTGAGGCAACCATCTATCTGCATTAAAGCAAGGAATAAGTATTGAGACTAACGATTTTTTCATCTTAATAGATATTTAAAACAAGAGTAGTGCTAAAGATGTCAGGATTTTAGATTTAGGATAGACGGCGCAAAGCGCCATCTATCCTAACCGATCGCTATCAAAATAAGGTTAGATCGTCTCTTTGCAGTAAACCTTGTATGATTTGTTTTGGGATTGGTTTAAACAAATGTTTGTATATTTTTTGAATATATCTAAATTCATAACATCGCAACTGCCAAAAGTTGACTGATTCATAAGCCTTCCAGATTTTTTTGTTGTAATCATCTTCCCAAAGTTTTTGATAACCTTCATTTACAGATTTGGCATCTGGTTGCACCCTAGAAACTGCAAGTGGATAACGAAGATGACTCTTCGATCTTTTAACCACTAATCTTAACCATAGTTCTGCGTCAACGGCACAGTTTAAGTCTTCCCATATAGGTTGATGGATACTTTTCTTCCAGAACGCAGCATGAGAAGGAATAATTCCTCCAAACCGTAAATATCTATCAAGGACAAGGAAGCTTTGGGTATAGCTCAGCCATTTTTTGTTCTCGTCGAGTGTTAAAGAATCTCCATAGATAAAATCTTTGTTGACTTCGACAAACTGTTTCGCAACTTTATAAAGACAATTAGGAGAATAGAAGTCATCACTATTGATCCAACCGAAGTAATCACCACTAGCAAGACTGAATCCAAGATTAATTGCATGTCCTTGACCGCGATCTTTTTTGCTTTGCCAAAAGCTCAACCAAGGACTATATTTTTCTAATATCTCAATCGTGTTGTCAGTAGAACCTCCATCACAGACAATAAATTCTAAGTTCGGATAATTTTGTAGTAGAACGGAACGAATTGTCTCTTCAACGTATTTACCTTGGTTGTAACTGGGCATTACAATTGAGATTTTAGGAGCCAAAAAGCTTTCTCCGAAATTGATTTTAGTTTCTACAGTCCAAGGCCATCCAGTTCTATCTTTTGGTGATGGTAATTCTTTTAACAATCCTACTTCGGAGAAAGGAACATTTCGCAATGGAGTACTCACGCCTTGTGATGCAAAATAATCACGATAATCTTTTAAATTTGGTACTGATATTGGATGTTTAGTTAACATTTATTAGCTATTAGATATATAACTTCCGCTTAGCAACCTAAAATAAGCTTTTGCAATTATGTTGCACAATGTGCTTCCATCCATATCGGAAGTACCAAGATTTAGAATCTGCAACATAATGATGTAGTACAGCTTTAGGCTGGATCACCTCAGCACAGCTTGGCATAACAATATATTCTTTAGCAGGAACAATAACACAAGACTTACCAGCTATGAGCATTGCCACAAGAGCCTGCTCTTGGTAGTAGCTAGTTCCTTGCTGTTCAATCATAGTTTTACACCAATATTCTAGTTTTTCCCAATCAATATCCTCACTTTTTAGTCCACAAATTCCTACATTTACCCGCTCAGGTATTACTGAATTTGCGAGAGTAGTCATTAAATCTAGTGAATAGCCATAGGCAGTTTGTACATCCACCATATGACAAGGTTGACTTGGATTATTTAGCCAATCCATCAAAACGTGAGGCGTTCTAAAAAACAACATATCAGAATCAAGGACTAGTTTCCAGCCCTGCGAACCAATATGAATGTCCGTAATTTTTCTTATGTGAGGATAGTTAAGACGACGTTCTCTTAAATAAGGAAACTTGTTTTGTGGAAGATATCGATCTATGTACTCTTCGATCGCTGAATTAAGAATAATTTTTGCATTGGGGAAAATTCTAACAATCTCTTCTTGATGTTGTTTCTTTAACGAGCCATCATCATATATAACTGGTCGTAATATATTATTGGTCTGCTGCGACATTGAGTAAGCACAGAAACAAGTCTGATACCAGAATTTTCTCCCAGTTAAAAAATGTATGTTTAATGCATTTATGTCCTTTTGTGTAACATCAAATTTGGTTGTTAAATTATAGGTTGATTTTTCCATTTGCAGTTGACCCTGAAAATCTGCATACATATCAAACACACTTCTATGGGCTAGTTTTTGTATGAAAGATTTTGGGGCGTAGTAAAGTTTATAAGCAATTACTCCAAGCTTTAATTTTTTTGATAGATTGCGGATGATTTGAGATTTCATAGAAATTAATATAGGTAGCAAGGGTCAGTTATACCTAATAAATGAATAGTAAATTCTATCTAGGAATTTTTTAGTAGTTCAGTATTCAGCCATCTAAATCAGCAAGTCCTTCAAATGTACCGCATGTACCTCTCCAGCTTACAAAAGCACTAGGACTTTTCCATGCTTGACAATTAAAAAAAGACTTTAGTTTTCTTGGCAAAACGCTCCATCTAGGGATTTTCTCCCAAGGTCTAATGTTATGGGAATCTAATACTTGAATCCAAGAAAGAGACGCAGCATAGTTTAATCGAGCGAGATACTCTTTTGTGAGACGATTGGCGGAAATTAGGTGACTTAATTGTAACTGAGGGAAATATCCAACACCCCAGCCAGAGTCTAACAATGTCAAGTTAATATCGCAATCTCCGCCTGAACGTAGGCTTTTACCCGTTCGATCTAATTCCAGTCTCTTAGGATCTTTTGCAACACTATTGGCATAGTATATTGCTGCTTCTCTTTGTAGAGTCATACCCGCTCCAATTGGGGCAAATGATGGATAATATTTCTCTTGGTTAGGGGAGTGACTATAGAAATATGTTTGTACATCTTCGCCTAAATCTCGAAGCGCTAAGCAAACCCAAAAGTCTTTAATCCAAGCTTCTGGAGAAATTTCAAATTCGGGTAACGACTTCCCACCGATCGCACCCAAGTTAGGATATTTAGAAAATATACTAACTATATTTTCTAAATAGTTTGGATCGAGAACGTTATCGTCATCTACAAATACGATGTAGTTACCTTGGCTAGCTTGAATTCCTGCCAATCTTGCTCGGGTCAGTCCTAAATTTTTTTCAATAATAATCTTTGAATAATTAAGCCAAGATATATCAAAACTTGGAATATATTGAGGATCTGGAGTGGCATTATCAACGATAATTAGCTCCCAAATATTATTTATAAGTGTTTGTTCTTGTAACCCATTAAGTGTTCTTTGAAAATACATCTGGTTAGGATTATGAGTGCAGATAATAACGGAAATAAGAGGGTTCATAGACGAGTTCTTATAACTTTTGCAGGAATCCCAACAGCGATTGAGTATGGAGCTAAATCTTTTGTTACAACTGCTCCAGCACCAACTATACATCCATTTCCAATAGTTATGCCACCTAAAACGGTAACCCCAGCTCCAAGCCAAACGTCGTCGCCAATAGTAACGGGCAAAAGAATGTCAGGTTGCGATCTGATTCTAGTATTTTTGCTAGGAATAGTATGGTTTGAAGAGATAATTTTACAGTGAGTTGCAATCAAAGTATCTCTACCAATTTTGACTCCTCCATTGCCATAAATTATTGTGTATGGCCCTATAAAAACGTTCTCATCTATATCGATCGCTCCACCCCAACATTCCAAATTCACCCCGTTACAAATTTCGGATTTTGCACGTATATTTATTTCCCCTTTCTTCCCTTGAGATAACCCTAATTTCACTGTTACATTTTTTCCTACCAAGCAATCAGAGTCAATTTTTATGCCGATTTCTTTTAATATAAATATTCTGAAGGAGTTACTGATGGGAGATATCCTGTTGATAAAAATCTCTAAAATGGACTTATTCAAATAAGGAATAATAGACAGTAACATAATAATTATATGTTTGAGTTATAAATAATTATTTGTTTCCATTCGCGATCGCTAAAAAACGGTAGGCAAATTCTTGAGTTTCTTGAGCATTTCTATCTCTTGCTAAAGCTTCTTGCTCCAGATCGGGTGTGACGATCGGACTATTCCAACATTCATCAATTAAGTGTGCTAACTGCTGAGGGGAATGCCGTTCAAAAAAACTGCTATTAGGTGGATTTTGCTCTAAATGTACGGAGAAATCGGATAAAAGCATTGTCTTGCCAAGACATCTAGCATCTTCTACAACCGTGCTCCAACCTTCAAACAACGATGGTTGGATTACGGCAATAGAGCGTCTCATTAACTGCATTTGATCCTGCTTAGGTATTAAACCTAATAAATATGTTTGAGATTCTAAACTATATTCTTGAATTGTTTTAAGAATAGTATCCATATAGTTAGGATTTCGATAATCCTCAGTACTACCTGTATAGGCTATAACTGGATAGATCGATTTGCTTTTTAATATTTTCAGAGCTTCAAAAATTATGCCATGATTTTTGTGTTGCCAAAATTGATTACTTACTAAGAAAAACCGATCTGGCAAACTATACTTTTGCTGTATTGCGATCGCATCCTCTTTATACCAAGCTTCCTGTAAAGAAGTTCTAAATTGTAAAACCTCAACTTTAGTTTTTGAATTGGGAAAAAATGTTTGGAAATCTTTAGCTGCACTATTACTACTTAAGACAACTCTTTGACTTGATGTGGCTATCTTTTTAAATGATTTATCCCTATCGATAATTTCTGATTCTGTAAACAAATGCGGTAAATATTTGTGTTGAAAATCAGCGATCCAAGGACATCCATGTAGGTTTAATTTTTCTTCTCTTGTTGATGTTTGATATGGATAAATAAAATCAATACCAACCTTTTGCAAAAAGTCTGACATTCGAGGATTAGCTTCTCTCAAGAAAATATTTCTTGCTTTCCATCGTAAGCGATCGATTAGATTGCGAGATTTTAATTCTCTATCTAAATCATAGGTAGTATTTAAAAAAGGTTCTAATTGATTAAGGATATCAGGATTGATAGATTTTTTACTATAGAGCAAACAAACTTCAAAGGTTTGCTTAACTTCAGAAGGCAAATTAATTAATGCTAAAATAATATTTTTAATATACTCAGATCCGCCAATCCATTCTTTGCCACCTAACATTATCAAACCGATTCTTAGAGGCTTTTTCATATATCTAAAAGTTCGGCTTTGCACCAATTTACAAAAGTTTTAACACCCTGCTCGAATGGAACGGTAGGGATAAAACCAATAGATTTTATCTTAGTAATATCGGCTTGCCAATTGAGGGGGTTACCTGTAGGAACAACACCATTAAATAGGGGTGTAGATTTTTTGTCTAATGACTCTAGCACCATCTTCGCTAGTTCGACAATGGTAACTTCTTGACCATTGCCCAGATTATATATTTCTCCTTGCATGGGTGCGCGATCGCTAACTATATCAAATGCTCTCGCAATATCAAGGGCATGGATAAAATCTCGACTCTCAATGCCTGTACCTTGGAGGATCAATTCTTTTTGAGATATGGCTTTTTGGCAAATATCCCACATTACCTGGCGGCGCAGTCCTGCACCATAGGCCGAAAAGATTCTAATGCTTGCTGTTGGTTGATTATAAATTCTGGCGAACTCTAGACATATTTGTTCGCTTTGGAGCTTGTGAAATCCGTAGGGTGAGATGGGGGCTACAGGATGTTTCTCGTCAATGGGTAATTTTGATGGGTTGCCATAGACGGCGGCACTAGAGAGAAAAATAAATTTACAAGTGGGGACGTTGAGACGCAGTGCGTTAAGGATATTGAAGGTCAGTAATGTGTTGCTATAAAAGTCAGCGGCTGGATCGGAAACCGACAGAGCCACTGAGGCTCGTCCAGCACAATGGATCAGGGTGTGTGGCTTATGAGCTGCTAGTAAGCTATGAAATTCTGGGGTTGGTAATTGTAGACGTTGGTATGCCGATAGATCTGCAAGGGGAGCGTTTTCTGGTGGGGAGTTATCAGTGCCGATAACTTTCCAGCCTTGCCTTGAGAAATAACGTGCTACATAACGACCAATAAAGCCTGCAACGCCTGTAATTAATACTGTTTTCATTTAGCGAATTACATAAATTGGTAGCGATCAAGAGGCTAAGATTGTCATGGCTTAATTGCTAAGAATGAATAATGGCGACCAGGAGTATTGTCTTTTTGTGATTGATACCAAATATAAAGCTCTTGCAAAGCCTTAAGTTTGGAAAGATTAAACCCTATTGTATTGCCAAGTTTTCTGATTAAAAAAGGTTTGACTAAATTTTGGCGTTGGGTTTTGGTCATTGGAAAGTAGTTAATAACACTTTGGAGAGGTGCTAGGGTTTGAAGTATTTTTAGTCCTGATAAATTAATAGCTGTAATATATTCTTCTAATAGATAAGCATTTTCTCCTCCATAGAGATGATGAAGTGGATGAGAATCGAGAAATTTTTGTAAGTCTGCTTTTTGAGAAATGATATGTTCGCGTGTAGCAATGAAGTAACCATTCGGCTTTAAAACTCTAGCGGCTTCTTGGCATAACTGGTTAAGATCCTGGGCGTGATGAAGTACGGCTCTACCGTAAACAATGTCAAAAGTGTGATCGCCAAATGGTAAAGTTTCACCCCAGTCCTGTACTACTTCGATCGCTAAACCTGAACTTTTAGCTAAGTTCTGAATAGCTCCTGCTCCGACTAAATTACTAGGATTAGGTTCTAGAGCGGTTACTGCGTAACCTGATTTAGCAAAAGCATAGCTAGAAATTCCTCTTCCTGCACCAATATCTAATACTTTTCCAGAATTTTTAGTCTTTAAAATGCTAATTAATTCACTCCATTCTTCGCTCTGAAAAAATCTTTCAGCAGCAGTTTCTAATGGATCGTCATAGTAACAATATTTGACTAATTCGCTTTTGTCTGGCTGTTCTCTTAGCCATTGAACTGCTTCTTCCCAAGTCAAAAATTTTTCGAGCATTTTCTAATGATTTTCTATTATTTTTAAGCTGCCATAGGAATTAGGTAATTAGAGAGGTTTGCTAAGACATCTAAATACCACCACCATTTTTGCGATGATATATTGTTTTTCTTTCGATGCTCAGACAGGTTAATAAAATGAGAAATTTCTTGATAAAAAACGGCAGCATTAGCTATTAGTTTTTTGTCTGCCTCAAATAATATCCTTTGTGCATCTAAACTGAATTCTGATTCTAAAGTAGCAATTTGATCTCTGATTGCTAAGAGTTCTAACTGTTCTCCACCACTTACGTCTGGATAATCCAAGCTGAGGTTATAAATATTTAGTAGTTTGTTCATTTTAACAAATCCTCTAATATTTCAATATAAACAAAGTTTGGATTGCTCAGGTAATTATGTGGATCTTTGGGAGGAAATGATGTTTCTAGTATGCCATCTATTCCAATCATGACTAATTAATTTATTCAATATTTACGAGTGGTAGAGAATTTAAGATTTTTTGCTCTTCTTCGAGAGACAGATAGGCTAGGTTGCCCAATTCATCACGGGATTCCCGAAACTGTGCAGCGACATATCCTTCTTCAGAAGTGAGTTCTTTTAATGCATCAGGTTTTAGATCTTTTCGCACAAAGAAAGCATTGTTTCCAGCAGTATTACAGCCAACAAAAGCATAACCTTTTCTATTAGCCAAGAGACATAAAGCTTTAAGTGAAGCTCCAAAATAAGCATTTGAGTGATGGGCTTGTGTACGCACAAAATTTGAGTCATAGGGAACAACTAGAGCTTTTGTTGCACCAAACCTAAAGTTATACTCAGACACGACAATTGCTGGATTAATAACATTTATGGCTTGCCATACCCAATAGTCATTTCCATCTATATCAACAGAGAGCAGCCCTATATCTCCTTTGATACCATTCTCTGAAATAATTTGATTGATATTGTCTGTGGTTATAAATGAATGAACAGCTTTAAGATTGTACTGCCAATAAATGGGATCGTGTCTAATATAAGTAATATCTTTTAAATTACCATCTATAACTAGACCAGACCAATTATTGTTAATTAATAAAAATCTTGTATTTGATTCGGTGTAATTTTGAACGCCAAATTCAACAAATATATTGCGGGACACTTTAACATTTTTTAGTAAGTATTGGATAATGCCATCTTCACCCCACTGAGAAAATACCCTATATTCATTCCCTGCCAACTCATTGTTACAGGATATGTCTAGTTGCCTACTCTCAATTCTGCCAAGAGATTCCTGAATTTTATGTAGAGTTAAGTTTATTTGTTGTTGCTGAACATCAATTTTATTTAATTGTTGAAATTTAGATATTACTTTGCTTATAAAATTCATAACAATGGGGAATAAAATTAGATTGTTTTGATTATTTTGGATGGATTCCCAGCTACTACAACATTAGGAGGAATGTCTTTAGTTACGACAGAACAAGCTGCTATTATGGAGCCTCTTCCTATTTTAACCCCTTTTAGAACCGTTGAATTAAATCCAATCCAAACGTCATCTTCTATGACTACTGGTGATGCCTTAATATCAAAAATATTTTCTTTTAGATGACCTGTAGACATAATTGATGAGAAATGCTGACTTCTTAGATAAGCATCAGTAGAGTGTGAGTTTGTATCATGTATATTGACGTTATGAGATATGTAAACACGACTACCTATTGCAATTGATTCAGATGACCATATCCTAGTCCCTTCTCCTACATAACAGCCTTCTCCAATGGATATTTTTCCTGCGTGAGCAAATATAAGTAATTCACCACGAACAACTGAATCTTTACCAATATTTATTAAGTCTGGACGCTGGCTAAGATTTGCAACCACCGCATTCGGCAATATTTTTACAGAGGTATGAATAGTGGCATTGCTTAAAAATTGTGCGTGTCTTTGTCGCTCTTCTTCAATTGCAATACCTCTTTTTAAGAACATAAATATTTTTTGTAAAAGACTATCTTTTAACCTTTTAATCATATAAATAATATATTAAATTTATATAGTTTGTATTCTTAAGTATTTAATTTAGTTAAGTAGTTTCATAAGTATTTTCTTAATGCGTTGCAACCAACTCAATGGTTTATTTAGTTGACGTAAATACTTAAATATTACATTCATAACTTCATAGTCAACTTTAATATTTGTCGGCATAGACAATATTTTTTCTTGATTTATCTCAATGCTAAGCGGTAAAGATGTCCCACAATGTGTACCACTACCGTCAAATCCTATATTTTCCACAAGTGTACGAATCGGATATAGAGTTAATCCATTAATTATAAATGTACTTAAATACCAGCGAATAGCCCATGAATCAATATCTCCATTGATTTGACTCTCTAGCATCTTGAAGTATGGATATGAGTTGTTTAAGTTAAACTTATATTTTAGTTTTCTATTATTACTTAACAATTTGTATCCAGACATTTCAGGATCGAAATGCTGCCATGCCCGCTCCCAAGTTGCCCAGCCCCAAGAAGTTGTAAATGGTAAGAAAACTGTGTCATTAGCTGAAATTAACTTTACAGGGAACATATGCCCAGATATTTGAATTACTTTAGATTCTGTTTCGTAAAAGTCTAAAGCTTTATTCATATATTCTAGAAAGGTAGAAGACAAAACTAAATCATCTTCTAAAACGATAACCTTGCCATACTTATTACAAAGTTCTGTTACTCCATTAATAATAGATTTCGCTAGCCCAATATTTTGTTCACGCTCAATTATGTGAACTTGTCCACACCATTTTTGACTTTTAACAACTTCCCTTACTTGTTGAATAGCTTCCTTGTCTTCTGATTTCTTGATACCATCACAGAATACAAATAACTCACTTAATTCCGCAACATGATTTTTAGCTAGAGATTCTAGCGATCGTCTAGTATGCTCAGGTCTTTTGTAAGCAAAAAATGCGATCGGGGCTAGATTCATAGTAATTCTGACATCACAACTTTACGATACCAAATTTCTAGCAATAACAGCTTGTAAAGCATAAAAGTATGTTCGCGCTTATTTGTAAACTCTTGGCAAATCTTATTTAAATAGCTAGCATCTATAACTTGTAGTTCAAGCAAATGTCCATCAATTAAATAGTTTATGTACCTATCCAAAATACCTTCCATCCATTCTTGTACTGGAGGCTGAAAGCCTTGTTTGGGACGATTTAGCACTTCATCGGGAATAGTGCCCTTTAGAGATTGCTTGAGCCAGTATTTTAGCCCTAACTCTTGATCTGGTTGTGTTTGGCGCAATCCCAT
Source organism: Pseudanabaena frigida (assembly GCA_003242085.1). Classification (GTDB taxonomy): domain Bacteria; phylum Cyanobacteriota; class Cyanobacteriia; order Pseudanabaenales; family Pseudanabaenaceae; genus Pseudanabaena; species Pseudanabaena frigida. The sequence continues at coordinate 73,049 of QBML01000022.1, forward strand.
CACTAACTCAATTAGTTTGTAGTCGAGGAATGGCAGTCTTGTTTCGACAGAGGATGCCATACTAACGCGATCGCCCAAAGCTAAACAGTTAGAAACTAGCCAAGTGTCAAATAAAATTTGACAAATCTGTTGGGGAATTTCGTCAATATTTTGTGAATGCATCTCATAGGGACGAAAAGCATTTCTGTAGGGTATTAATGCGGCAAATTCATCGGTATATAGCTGTTTGCTATATTGCAAAGCTAATTGAAAATTGCCAACTAGGTTTTGATATACGGCTTGTTCGGGGTGTTGCAGATCTAACAGACTATGCTCGATGCCTTGACTAAGCAGCGATCGCAAAGCTTGCGGACTTTTATGACTATAGGCAAATTTACGATATAGCCGATGATTGGCAAATTTACTAATTAAATCTAAACCAAATCTGGGTTTTATTTGACCTTGCAAAATTTGCTGTTTGCGCTGAGTTAGTTGAACAGCTTCAATAGTCCAAGCATAGCCCCAAAAAAGCTCATCCCCGCCGATACCACTCATCATTACCTTAATACCGCGATCGCTAGCTAGTTTCATCACTGAGTAATGCCCAAAAGCAGCAATATCAGCTATAGGATCGTCCATTGCCGAGACTAAATCTGGGAAAAAATCGACTAAGGCTTCTGTCTTTAATTCGATATCAGCAAATGGTAAGCCCAGAGACTTAGCTAATTCTTCTGCTTGTTTGCGTTCATCGTATGGTGGGCGATTAGGATAGCCAATACTAAAACATTGCAAAGTATCTTTATATTTTGGTGCAGCTAAAGCAGCGATCGCACCAGAATCAATGCCGCCACTTAGAGCAACTCCTACTGCCACGTCTGAACGCAAAGTCAGCTCGATGACTCGATCTAGTTCTTGGCGAATTAATTCGATAGGATCGCCACTAATTGGAGGGATTTGACTCAAGCTCCAATATGGTTGTGGTTGTATTTCCCAAGTTTGATAATCAATCAATAGATAGTGAGCAGCAGTCAGTTTATATACTCCTGCTAATGGAGTTCTGGGTTCTGGAACGTATTGATAATGTAAAAATAAATCTATTGAGATCGGATCTAGTTTCGGCTGATGAGGAAGCATTTTCACTAATGCTTTAAGCTCAGAAGCAAAATAAAACTTATCTCGATCGTACCAGTAATACAAAGGCTTTTCACCAATGCGATCGCGAGCTAAAAACAATTGTTTGCTCTGGGTATCCCAAATCGCAAAAGCAAACATGCCTCTCAATTTTTCTAAGCAATTTTTACCCCATTGAGCATAGGCAGCTAGCAAGACTTCTGTATCGGTCTTGCTATCAAACAAATATCCTAAATCAATTAATTCTTGTCTAATTTCTAAGTAATTATAAATTTCCCCATTAAAAGTAATCCAATATCTTTCATTTTGATAAGACATGGGCTGATGTCCAAGCGAACTCAGATCGAGTATTGAGAGTCTTGTGTGACCGAGATAAACACGATCGTCATGCCACTCTCCACAATCATCAGGGCCACGAGATTTAATTACAGTTAACAATTTATAGAAATTGTTAACTGTAATTAAATCTTTACTAATAATTCCTATAATGCCACACATGTTTATAATTCATTCTAAAGAATAACTTCATATAACGATCGATTTATACTGGCTTTTAAATATTTATGTAGATGTTTGAAAATCAATATAAATTTTCTTGTTCAGGCTATCAAGGCTGCTTTTCAAGCATAACAAAATGATATATGACAAATTTGTTTCTACAATAATTGAATTTTTATGATTTTAATAACTTATTCAAAATAGATTTTAAATTCAACTTAACTTGACTAATAAAGGATATTTTCCCAATAGGTTTGGCTTTTTTCCAAGGTGTTTTTTCTATGTATTTATAGTACTCATGCTTAAACGGATGAGTACAGTAAAAATGCCAAGGTTTGCAAGAGCCACCTCCAGTGTAATGCACCAAAGAAGGATCGAGCTTAGCCTTTTGTAATTCTTGTTCTGTCGTCCCTAATTCTACTGAAGAGAAGTCTTTAAAAAAGACTTCTTGAGCATTCCATTCTGGCTCAATTTTTAACCATTGTGCTTGAAGTAAGTAATTTAAAATATCTTGATCCCAAAATATAATTTTTTCAGGATGGTCTCGAATAAATTTAAGTGCTTTAGTTGTTATATTTAAGTCTCGCCATTTCTTCAAATTAATCAACATTACACCAGCATTAAAATATGAGTTTGCATCACTAACTCCTAAATTTAGCTTGTAATCCTCTGAAATAAATGGATTTTCGATCGCAGCATGAGTGTAATTAGAGATGTCATTTGACCAAAGTTGAGCTATATCATGACGGACTATAATATCGGAGTCTAAAAATAAGACTTTTTCCATAGAGGCATCAATTAATTCTGGAATAAAAAGTCTGAAGTATGTTGCGATAGAGACATGATCGGACAGAATAGCGCCTTTAAGAAGGGTACTGTCAACTTCTAAGAATAAAAAGTTGTGAGTAGATTCTTTAAGAAAATTTTCTAAAAGCTTTCTTCCCTTCGCATTCAAACCATTGTGGATAATGTAAAAGAAAAAATTTTTATATTGACTATTACTCAAAAGGGAACAGAGCATCACTCCACAGTGTTGAATATAGTTATTATCAATTGTGCATACAACGCTAATCATAAGATATTTATTTAAAGTACTAATTCTTTTGACAGAGGAAGATATTAGACATATAGACTAGTCCCTTAAGTTGCACGGAATTTTGTAGTTTGCGATCGCGTAATATGTTGAAAAGAATCTCTTTGATTAGTTTGACAAAACGATTTAACAATCGATCTCTAAATCTCTGACTCACTGGAAGAGAGTAAACACTTGCTAGTAATGTTCCTAAAACATCCCATGCATCACCTGCATTTTCTTGATGTAAAACCCTAAAATTATGTTTTTCTGTAAAATATTGCAATGCAAAAGGTGTGGGTCGCCAAAAATCGTAGGGAGCCTCATGAAGTTGATAAAAGTGTGGACAGGTAATAAAGAGCTTGCCTCCACTATTCAACAATTTTGAAAAGTTAGAAAAAGCCATATTCCAATCAGCGACATGTTCCATAACCTCAGTACAGAAAATAAGATCGAAAGAACCTAGTTCAATAATTTCATCAGGTAAAGCTTTATCGATTTCGCAAATAATATCTACAGTTCCATTTGAGTTTTGGCTTATATCAATGCCCATATATTTATAACCGAGTTCTTCTAAAGCTTTCCTAAAGGGTTGACCACCACAACCCACATCTAAAACACGTTTGTTTGACTCAAGTGGCTTTAAATATTTAGATAAAACTTCCTCAATATGAGTTTTAAGTAAAGGGACTATAAATTCTTCTGGTGGCGCATAAGCATGATAGTTAGAACGTCTTGCAGATTCCGATCTAGTCATTTTTATTATAGAGTTGAAGATTTTCTTGATGTATATTTAAATGTGCTATTTTCTCGTTAAAGCTGCATGTTAAATTTCGAGAACATTAAATAGTAGATCTATGTTAACAATAATAGCCCTCAAAGAAGATTTTAAAGCTTTATAGCCACTCGACCAGTATCGTCAATCCGACTTAAGAAAATCCTAATTTGCTGCTGCTGAAAGTACTCATCTACAGCAAGTTTTGCTCCTTGCCAATACCCATAATCATCAATAATGAGAATTCCATGTTGATTAAGGATCGGGAAAAGATGAATTAACTCATGGTGAGTAGACTCATACCAATCTGTATCTAAACGAAGTAGTGCAATTTGTGTTGGTGCTTGTTCTGGAAGTGTATCTTCTACTTTACCTTTAATGAAATGAATTTTTTCTGGATTATAACCTGTGCTATATATGACTGATTTGACTTCGTCCAAAGTTGCATTGCACCAAAATGAGCGATCGTCTTCTTTGTTAGAGTTTTTTAATATCTTCTCTGCATTGTTTCCATTAAAGTCTATATCTTTCTCTGTTGGCTCTGACATGCCAGAGAATGTATCAAATAGATATAAATTTCGGCTTTGATCCCCAAGTTTCAGGAGTGTCTTTGCAACAGCCATCATACTTCCTCCTTTCCACACTCCACATTCGACAATATCACCAGAAATTTTTTCCGTAGTGATATATTTAACAGCATTTATTAAAGTATGAATTCGCTCCTTGCTAGTCATTGTGTAGGACGAAACCTCATTAATAAGCTGTATATCTTGGTTGTCAAAATCTGCTGGAAAGTTATTTTCAGTAGATTTAGTTTGGTTTCTATTTGAGTATTTAACTATATCAAAACCAAAAGATCTTAAAGTATTTTTAATTAGCGATTTCAGCATTTTAATTAATTAACTCCCTAACAAACTTCTTTCAATCTTAATGTGGCTTGATAGTTTTAAAATTTTAATTAAGAATTATACATACATGCTACTACAGCACATAAATTTGCTCCTATATCACAAAAAAGATTGGCTGAAGACCTCCACTAGCTTAACTTAAACTCTATACTTGATTATTTTTGCAGGTACTCCTGCTACTACTGCATAAGCAGGAACATTTTTATTAACGACTGCTCCTGCTGCAACAACACTTCCCTTTTCTAAAGTAACTCCATCAAGGATTGAGCAGTTATGTGCAATCCAAACGTCATCCTCGATATTAATTCCTTTACTAATATTTCCCTGTTCCCAAATCGTCTTACTGCGATCCTTATAGACGTGGTTATTAGGGATAATCATACAGTGACCTGCGATCAAAACGTTGTTACCGATTTTAGTTCCTCCATGTCCGTAAATGATTGTATAAGGATTGATACTGCAATTAGAACCGATACTGATATTCCCTCCATATGTCATAATCAAAACCCCATCTAATATTCCGCAATTATTACCGATTACGATTTCACCCCCTTGTATGATTTTAAGCTTTGCACTTTCCTCAATAAATACATTATCCCCAATTTTTATCCTTTCATCTTTATACAAAATATTTCTATTCTTCCATGGAAGGAATTGTTTAAGAAAATTCTTGAAATTCATCATACTTCCCATTTAAAGTCTTCCAAATATGTACATAGGTTGCTTTGCCATTCGTAATCTCGCTGTTTGCTAAACATCACAACTTCAAATGGACAAATATTTTCTATTAATTGAAACATCTCTCCTGTTTTGTGTGATGCAAAAAAAACATTGAGCGTGTAATTCCCTTGATATAATCTCATTTTATCAAAGATGCATTGTAACCGATGAAGTCCTGCTTCTCGTAATATTGGAACCTCCGAATCGAATAGCCATGTGTGAGCAATAGTCTGTTGCAGTCCATTAACTATATTGATTGCAATTGCTCCTCCATTAATAGCAAAAGGAGTTGCTATTTCTATCTCTATTTTAAGAGGCTCTCCATGCATATGAGTATTAGAGACTTCTGAAGTCAAAACTCTAACATTTGTGACTTTGGGATTAGTGTCTGAGGGCTTGTCAGTATATGTAAAGCTTTGATCGTTACCATACCGTAGATATTCACTGATCATTTTTTCGGTTTTGCCTTTATTGATTAATTGACCAAGAGAAAGAAAAATCAAAGTTTCAGTTAGGCTTGTAATTGCCTGCATGTTATGGCTAACAAATAAAATAGTTCTACCTTCCTTCGATACGTCTTCCATTTTTCCAAGACACTTCTTCTGGAATTGAGAATCTCCGACAGCTAAGACTTCGTCGACGATCAAAATTTCTGGCTCTAGATGAGCTGCTACGGCAAATGCTAAGCGCACATACATCCCTGAAGAATAACGCTTTACAGGGGTGTCTAAGAATTTTTCAATCTCGGCAAATGCAACAATCTCATCAAACTTTTTCTTAATTTCAGATCTATCCATTCCTAAGATTGCGCCATTGAGGTAGATATTTTCTCTGCCAGTTAGTTCGGGATGGAAGCCAGTACCAACTTCCAGAAGGCTAGCAACTCTGCCTCTGATCGATATTTTGCCAGAAGTGGGTTCGGTGATACGGCTAAGGATTTTTAGTAATGTGGATTTACCTGCGCCATTTCGTCCAATGATACCCACGCGATCGCCTTGTTTAATTTCAAAACTTACATCCTTAAGTGCCCAAAACTCTTCGGAACTTGGATCTTGATATTCCTGTTTAGAAAATCTTCGTCCTATGGACTTGACACTGTTAGCGATAACGTCCCTTAGAGCTGTATATCTTTCCTTCTCATGACCGATGATATATTTTTTACTTAGATTTTCTACTCTAATTACCGTGTCGGACATAAGTAATATATTTTCCTATGGCTGTGGCGATCGCTTTACTAATTTTAAAATTGAATCTTTAAGATTATGTAATGTTTGTGCATCTTCTTCTTTAGATGTATAAGCTGCATCTGAATTTGTCTGATTAGATTCTTGGGATTGATCTTCTGACTTCCGATCTAGGCGATCGCATAGGTCACCTAGATATGTTGCCATCTTAATGGGGAAATGGGGCGCAACAGAATCAAGATTAGGATGGTTTGGAATATCGTCACACGGACAACAAACGGGGGCACGCGCACCCATATCTAGGATCGGTACGAGTAAACTACAACGGGCACAAGCTATTATGTCCCACTGACCGCTGAGTAAATTGCTGATTGTCTGATCTGTACCGCTCAAATGTGCTTCATGGGCTTTTGTCGTACTAATTTCATCCCAAAGCTTATTGAATACGGCTGAATACTTTTCGCCTTGGACAATTTTGGAAATGTAAACTTCCTCGTTGTTAGATAAACTTACTGCTTTGCCCATTTGCATCCATTGAGCGAGATAATTTTTAACTAAGGTTCGAGATGCCATAGGTTAGAACCTTTATAAATAATCAATAGAATTTTATTAGGCAGACCATAAATTATTGACCCTGCCATAGTTAATATAGTCTGAGAGCTTCATCAATAATCTGAATAAAACTTTTATTTTGTCCGTAGGTTTATTTATTTTGTCCATAGGTTATTAGACTATGCTCGACATCTCTGATACTTCTGCCCTAACCTCATCGCTATCTAACAACGTTGAGCCATCAATTCAGATCCGTAATTTAAACTTTCATTACGGTGAAGGTGACTTATTTAAGCAAGTTTTATTTGACATCAACTTAGATGTCTTTCCTGGGCAGATTGTCATTCTTACAGGCCCTTCTGGCTCGGGTAAAACTACTCTTTTAACTTTAATAGGCGCTTTACGCACGATTCAGGATGGCAGTCTGCAAGTTTTGGGACAAGAGCTTAGAGGTTTAAGCCAGAAGAAACTCGTGCAGATTCGCAAGAGCATTGGATTTATCTTTCAGGCTCATAATCTTTTCTATTCTTTGACAGCTCGGCAAAATGTGATGATGTCAACCGATCTTTATCCTCATGCTGCTGGTAATGTTGCACCTGCGAGCGTAGCTGCGGATATTCTTGGAAAGCTTGGGCTAGGTGAGAGGGTAGACTATAAGCCCCATGCCCTATCGGGTGGTCAAAAACAACGGGTGGCGATCGCGCGAGCTTTAGTCAATCGTCCGAAGTTAATCCTCGCTGATGAGCCGACGGCAGCATTGGATAAAAAATCTGGGCGCGATGTAGTAACGCTGATGCAAAAAATGGCAAAAGAGGAAAACATCACGATTTTGATGGTCACTCACGATAATCGTATTCTCGATGTCGCCGATCGCATTATCAACCTAGTCGATGGCAACCTCGAATCAGACAATGTGGTAAATGATTCTGTAACAAGTGATTCGCGCACATTTATGCTGTAACAAATAACTAAAAAGAGGCACTTTACGCCTCTTTTTAGTTATTTATCGAGGCGGACGACATACCATTGCCATGTGCCGCGATCGCCACAATCTAAATCGCAAGCAGTTTTAATTAGTCGCTGGACTCGCTCATTAATTGTGGGGAGATTTTGTAAATCCGTGGGGAGATCTTGATGTTGAATATCAACAAGCAGATCGTGCAAAATTTTTTCTAATTCTGGCTGAGTGACAAACTGCTCTTGCATATCTGGAGGCAGCACTACATAAGTGTCTTCGTAGTACATCATGCTGCTTGGCATATGGTTTCTCAGCTTGTGAAATTTTTTGTTTAAGAGTATAAAAAGAGCGTAAAAGTGGCGCTACGCACCGCCTATACTCGGTTAAAATTTTAGCATGACGAATGTATTGCCTTTTGAACAACCTCTCGATCCTGTAGACGCAGCCGAACTAGAGCCTGAAGAAGATTTAGAGCTTGAAGAAAACCTTGAGGCTGAGCCACTGTCTTTATCCATGGATGGATTTGAGCAGACAGAACTACCGATCGCCAATAACCTCAAGCAAAAAGTAGAAGCAGTTTTGTATCTAAAGGGGCAGCCGATGAATTTGGCAGCGATCGCCGAGGCTTTGGGTTGCGAGATTGAGGATGCAGAGATGGGGCTGATTGACTTAATTACCGAATATGCCCATCGCGATAGTGCCTTAGAAATTGTGGAAACCGATGTGGGTTTTTCGTTAAGACTGCGATCGGAGTTTGCGGACTTAGTGCATAAACTGATTCCTGTGGATTTAGGGCGCGGAGCTTTACGAACTTTGGCAGCGATCGCGCTCAAAAAAAATATTGTGCAATCGGAGTTGATCGAGTTACGCGGTGCTGGGGCATATCAACATGTGCAAGAGCTGGTCGAACAAGGATTTGTGAGAAAGAAAAGGCAAGCAGATGGGGGGCGATCGTCGGTTTTACAGGTAACAACCAAATTTCATCAATATTTTGAAATCGATGACTTAACTAAATTGTTCTAGGATCATTAGTACAGGCAATGGGCTTAAAACCATTGTTGCTAGATTGTTAAAGGAATTTTATTTTGAGCATATTAATTCGACAAAGCCAGATTATTTTGCCTGACGGTGAGACTTTGCTGGGCGATGTTTATATTCAGCATGGCAAAATTGCAGCGATCGCTCCACAACTAAATCCCGCAGAACTAAGTGCTGATGACAAACCTATAGAAATCATTGAAGCATCAGGCTTAACTTTGTTGGCGGGCGTAATCGATCCGCAAGTTCATTTTCGCGAACCTGGGCTGGAGCATAAAGAGGATTTACAAACGGCTAGTCATGCTTGTGCTAAGGGGGGAGTGACTAGCTTTTTAGAAATGCCAAATACGCGACCACTCACAATTACGCAAGCAGCACTGGATGACAAGCTCAGTCGGGCGGCTAGCAAATGTGTCGTTAACTATGGCTTTTTTATCGGTGCAACTGGTGAAGTTTTACCTGATTTGCTTAGTGCTAATCCCACCTGTGGCATCAAAATATTTATGGGATCGATGCATGGGGCTTTGCTAGTCGATCAAGAGGAGATTTTGGATCGGATTTTTTCGCAAGGCGATCGCCTTATCGCGGTTCATGCCGAGGATCAAGCACGAATTGCCCAACGCCGCAAGGAATTTGCAGGAAGCAAAGAGCCTGCCCTGCACTCGATCATTCAAGATAATCAAGCCGCGCTTAATGCCACCCAACTCGCGGTCAAGCTTTCTAAAAAATATCAGAGACGTTTGCATATTCTGCATATGTCCACAGGGGAAGAAGCGGAATTTTTACGCCAAGATAAGCCTGAATGGGTCACGGCGGAAGTTACGCCGCAGCATTTACTAATGAATATCAGTGCTTACGAGAAAATAGGTTCCCTCGCCCAAATGAATCCACCACTGCGATCGCCCCGCGATCAAGAAATACTATGGCAAGCCTTGCTTGATGGTGTAATCGACTTTATTGCGACAGATCATGCACCGCATACATTAGCGGAGAAAGGACTAGCCGCCAGTGAAGATAATCTAGCCAACCAGTCTGAAAAATCCTCTAAAGATACGGTATTGCTAGAGCCAGCAAATGTACCATCGGGAATGCCTGGGGTAGAGACTTCGTTATCTCTGATGCTTACAGAATCGATGAAAGGACGTTGTACAGTCCATCAGGTAAGCCAATGGATGAGTAGTAATGTGGCTAAAGCCTACAAAATTGCGAATAAGGGGGAGATTCGAGTAGGGTGGGATGCGGATTTAGTTTTGGTCGATCTCCATAACTATAAACCCGTACGAAATGAAGATTTGTTGACTAAATGCGGTTGGAGTTCATTTGCAGGGTGGGAACTCACAGGATGGGCAGTGACAACGATTGTCGGTGGTCAGATTGTATTTGCAAATGGCAAAGTCAATCCTGATGTACGTGGTCAAGCATTGCAGTTTGGCTAAATTCACGACACAATGAGTAAATAAACTTAAAAGCCTTGCAATACAAGGCTTTTAAGTTAACTGGGTTTAATTAGTCCGCAAAATTAAGTAACACTATGTTTCTTTCGCCAAAGATATCTAATAGGGTATCGATTTTATTACTGTCAGCGATCGCTACAGGCTTATTTGCTGCTTGTAGCAACTCAAATAAGGGCAATAATAATTTGTCAATACCAGCGATCGACACTACTAAAGTTACCCCTACTGCCACACCTACAAACGCTACACCGCTCCCAACCCCAGCAAACTCATCTACGGTTAGACCTAGTCCTGAGATCGACTTGAGTAAGTTACCAGAACTAGAAATAGGCGAACTTGAGCCTTATAAACATCGTTCGGGTATTTTGGAAATGAATGTCCCAAAGGGATGGAAAGCCATTGACAATAGTCAATCAGGCGAATTGCTGCTCGCTTGGAATGAAAAAGCGGGGCGTGCCACTATTGCTGTAAATATTTTTGTTCCACCAAGTGAAATCCCCGAAAATCGTCTTGTGGATGTTTTTGAAGTGATTCTCAAGGGAATGTATAGCAATCAGCCAGATTTCTCAATGCGATCGCCTGTACCTGAAGCAACAGGAAATGTGGTGATCGAATGGACATCAACCGTAACAATTGCTAATAAAAAATTTAAGTTTCAAGCCAATAGTAAACTGCAACGTATTAATAACAAGTTTGTAATTTTAACTTTTGGTGCGATCGAACCTAAATTTATGGAAATGAAAGATTCCTTCGCTAAAATATCCAACAGTCAGATTGTAAATGCTAGTCTTACTATTCCTTAAAAATCGGGAAAAATACTGAAAACAAATGCGAAAAACTAATTCGATAGCTGCGGCTTTTGGCGCGATCGCCATCTTAGGAACTTTACTTGGAAGCTGTACTCCTGATAAAAAAGCTAGTGATACACCTGCTAGTCCTAATGCATCTAGTGCCAGCAGCGCACCAAAAACACCTGATGCCAAAAGTGTTGCAACAAAAACTGAATCTGCCGCCCCGTCTGATGCAAGGATCATTAAAGTTAAGATTGACGGTTTAGAAACCTATAAACATCCTTCTGGACTGTTCCAAATCGATGCCCCTAAGGGTTGGAAGCCTACAGAAAACAAAAAACCAAACGAAGTAATTGTTTTATGGTTTGACCCAACTAAAAATGCTTTGTTGACGGTGGATGTTTTCAAAGCACCAGCAGAGACTACACCTGAACAATTGACTACGCTTTTGGAAACATTTCTCAAGTCAACTTTTGGTACTAGACCTGGGTTTGCTCTTGAAAAGCCTGTAAAGCAAAAGGATGGCAGTATCCAAATTGTATGGGGCTATGATGAGTCGATCAAAAATATCACTGCTAAAGTGCAAGGTAACAGCTTTATCAGCCGCAACGGTGACAAAGTTTCGCTAATTACCACAGGTGGTGTTGCCGATCAAATCCCTGCGCTGAAGGAATCTTTCGATCGCGTTGTCAATAGTTACAAGGTCGATCCTGCCGTAGCTATTCCATAAACCTATCGTATGTATATCTACTAAGACTATGCGTATTGGATAAGGCTTCAACTCCGCTCAGCCAAAGTAAACTTCTGACCGAGCGGAGTTGAAGCTAGAAGCCTATTCTACAAATCATTTATTGGACATCAATATTTAAAAAAGACGATATGAAACTGGCGATCGCGATTATTGATGCATTTACCAATCAAACATTTCGAGGTAATCCTGCGGCAACGATATTAGTCGATCGATTCCCAGAAGATTTTCAAATGCAGCAAATTGCTGCTGAAATGAATCTCTCGGAAACTGCCTTTGTCAAACCTTTAGAAAAAAACTGGTTCCAGTTGCGATGGTTTACGCCGAAGCAGGAAGTCCCTCTCTGTGGTCATGCCACCCTTGCGATCGCACATTATTTGCGCGAACTAGAGGTAATTGATACCAAATCGCCACTCATTTTCTCTACGCTGAGTGGCGATTTAAAAATTAGCTTCGAAGAGCGTCTGATCGTGATGGATTTTCCTGCTACTGTTTATCGAACTTGCTCAGAGCGATCGCAGCAAGTGTTAGCAGAGATATTTTGCGATCGACCCTATGAATGTCTCGGACAAGCCGAAGATTACATAGCTGTAACTTTAGAGTCTGAATCTGCTGTCCGATATTTTCAACCGCAATACGATCTTATTGCACAGTTAGATGGCTTTGGATTTATTGTGACAGCGATCGCCGATCGCCATCAGTCCTATGATTTTGTGTCGCGATTTTTTGCACCCAAGGCAGGCATTCCTGAGGATCCTGTCACAGGCTCAGCCCATTGTAGTCTTACCCCATACTGGGCAAAATGCCTCGGTAAAAGTACCCTCAAGGCAAAACAGTTGTCAGCACGTTCAGGCGAACTCGAAGTTTGCGATCTTCACACAAGGATTTTGCTCAAAGGTGAAGCTGTCACATTTCTCCGCGGCGAGATTACATACTAAATAATTATCTCTATACCAAAGAAGGAAAGGCGGCGCTTCGTGTCGCCTTTCCTTCTTTGCTTATAGTTGTCGCCAGTATTGTTAGGACATAAAAAATATGAGTGGCGGCGCTTCGCGCCGCCACTCATATTTTTTATGTCCAACTTACATTGCTATATGGCTCTGACTACGCACAGCTAACATTAGCTAAACTTGGTCTCATCGGGTTTCTGAATTTCCGCAAAGTACCACCATAGAGAAACGCGATCGCCTTCATCAACGACTATCGACATCATACCTGCATCCAAATCTTGACGACAAGCTGCGATCGCCTCTTGCTGGTTCGAATGAACATCGATAGGCAAAAAAGTTTTCCCCAAATAACAAATCCCCATTTCTCGCCCCCAAGGTGTTTGAAAACTTGTCGGTTGAATATCAGATAGCGAAAGAATAATCATAACTAGCTAACACAGGTCGTTCTTCACATCTCCTATATTCGACTAATTGCCTTCCACAGATAGTGATACTGAAATGGGCTTATTTGTGATAGTTCTAAGTATTTGTACGTGACTGGATCAAATGTAAAAGTGACTGAAATCACCGATATATAGCTATTCCCAAAAGAGAGGTGTAGCGCAAAGCGCTACACCTCTCTTTTCATACATCGTTATACAGTACCTTTACTAGCGGCAAAAATACTCTTACTATCGTTTGCTCGTAGGGAATGCTGTCAATTTCTAACCTGCCTCCATGAAGTTCAGCAAGTCGTTTGGCGATCGCTAAGCCTAGACCCGTACCTTGCTGAATATATAGCTTTTTCTCAAACTTGATATATGCCCCAAAATTAGCAAGCTGTTCTGGCTCAATGCCTTGACCGCGATCCGTCACACTCAGACAAAACTCTTTATCGTCAAAACTACCCGATACATTGACCGAAGAGCCTTCAGCAGAAAACTTAAACCCATTATCAATAATTTCCTTCGCAATAGTACTTAGGTAGGAGTCTGAAATTTGAATGCTTGCATCTTTGATGTCAACATGCAAATCAGAAACACGGCTATAGTTTTCCGCAATTTTCTTTGCACAAACTGAAATTTCAATATCTACAAAGGTGGTTTTACTGTTGCGAATTTGTTTTAGCCATTCGGTATCATTCTCCGTTGACTCTAGCTCAGCATATAGCAGAAACTTTTTCACCATCTCATGCATATCTCGTCCTGCCTTACGAATGCGCTTTCCGAGTTCTGGAACCTCGTGAGCTTCCATTGCATGATAGTTTTTGACCAAAATATCAGCTAAACCCATCACCTCGATCGCGGGAAACAACAATTGGTGTGGCAGCGACTTGGAAATATTTCCGCGTAAGTTATCTAACTCTTGTTTGTAATAACTATTAATTATTTCTTGCTTCTTAAACTGTGCATCGATCGCCCCCAGCAATTCATCTCTAGTAAATGGCTTAGTCAGATAGTCATCAGAGCCTAACTCCATGCCATGCCGAAAATCAGTTTTATCAGATTTGGCACTAAGAAATATAAAAGGAATTGTGGTTGTAGCAGGATTATTACGGAGTGCACTAATAACTCCATAGCCATCTATTTCAGGCATCATGATATCGCTGATAATCAGACTAGGAATATGCTGCTGAGCCATTTCCAAACCATCACGTCCATTACTCGCCCCAATAACCATATAGCCCTCAGATTGCAACATTCTGGTGGTGTTTAGCAAAACATTGGGATTATCTTCAATGAGGAGAATTTTTTTCATGGTGATTTTCCATTATTTCTAAGCACATTATAACGACAGAGATCGCTTCTAAAAATAAGGCATAAGACTTAAGATTTAGGGCGAGTGGAGAGCGGACATTATCAATTTTCTAGACATGATTTTGAAGGATAATCTAGAGGCATAAGTAAAAGTTAAAGCGATCGCGAATTAGAATCGTCACAAATAGGTAAGACAACTATAAATTTTGTACCGACATTCAAATGGCTTTCAACGGATATTGACCCATTATGAATATCTACACAGTTTTTAACAATCGATAAACCCAATCCAGTCCCAGGTAATATTCCAACATTTTTACCACGATGAAATGCACTAAAGAGCTTTCCTAAATCTTCTTCAGGAATTCCAATACCTCGATCGCTAATTGAGAAGGTGGCAGATTCGCGATCTATTGTCAATCCAAAACTAATCATACTGTTTTGAGGGGAATATTTAATCGCGTTGGTAATCAGATTTGTGAGGATTTGACGTAATAGTTTTTCATCCATTTTAACGATTACATTAGGAAGATTATTTTGAAGATGAATATTTTCAAGTGAAATACTTTCTAAGACGGCCTTTACGGATGAATGTACTGTATAGTTTCTAGCAAATGTTCTTTGCATTTGCCGTAATAACTGGCTACAAAAGTTAATCAGATCGAACTTAGTTAAATTGATTTTTGACTTATTCGCATTAGCTCGACTGAGAAAAAGCACATCCTCCATTAGAGATGTCATGTGCTTTACTTCCGTTTGGATTTGATGTAATTGTTCGACTTGTTCTTCCTTTGACCATTCGTAATATTCGAGCAGTTCTGATGCACTTTGAATTGTCGTAAGTGGTGTACGAAATTCGTGGGAAACAACTGAAATAAAGTCCGATTTCATTTGACTGAGTTCGCGTTCTTGCTGTAGCGATCGCGTTAATAGAGAAGCCGCTATTTGCAATTGTTCATTTTGTACTTGTAATCTTTTTTGTAGCGAGCATAGACGTAAATGAGTTTCTATTCTTGCTAATACTTCAATTAGCTGAAATGGTTTGCTAATATAATCCACACCCCCGACTGAAAAAGCCTCTACTTTTTCAGATGGTTCTTCTATCGAACTAATAAAAATAATTGGAATATCTTTAGTAGCTGGATTTGCCTTTAATTTTGTACAGACTTCATATCCATTCATGTCAGGCATCCGAATATCGAGCAGAATTATATCTGGCAATTCTTGATGCGCGATATCTAATGCTTGCAAACCATTTGCAGCTTGCTTAACCTCATAGCCCTGTCTGATTAGCATTAACGATAAAAGTTGAATGTTGTAAATAGTATCGTCAACTATAAGGATTGAGAAATTATTAGCATTTCTTTCTTCTTCACTTTGGCTTAAGTCTTGATTAGTCATAAGAAGAAAATATTGAGTATTCTTAACATCATACTCTTTTGTATATACTGCAAAGTCACCTATGCGACTATCGATAATTCTGCCATGCCTCAATGAAATTCGGCATGGGTATTTAGACCGCATTCTCGCCAACTTAATTGCTCAAAATGGTGAAAAGGAAATTATTGCGGTTTTGAGTAGCAGCGATGATGGTACAGATTTGGTCTTAGAATCCTATGCATCGAGATTTTCAGAAGTTAAAGTTATCAAATCGCTTGCTAAAAATCGCGCCCAGAGACTAAATGAGGGAATTTCCTCTAGTACGGGGGACATAGTCTTATTACACCATCCTGCAACTCTTTTACCTGAGCAAAATAGCTTAGATCTAATTGATCGGGCTTTGTTATCAGGCAGTGATTGGGGTGCATTTCAGCATTCCTTTGATTTTTCACATTGGTTATTGCACTTTACATCTTGGTACTCCAATAACGTACGTCTTAAACAAAAGGGAATCGTTTACTTCGATCACTGTCCATTTATCAGCCGTCGAGTTTTAGCTCAAATTGGGAATGTCCCCGATCTCGATATTTTTGAGGACACGGTGTTAAGCGATCGTTTACGCCAGTTCTCAAAGCCAGTTCTAGCAAAGGGTAAAGTGGTTACTTCAGCACGACGATTTCATCAAAGAGGCATATATCGCCATGCGGTATTGAACCAGATACTCAAGTTGTGCTATCTGCTTAATATAGACCCGAAGTATCTCAATCGCTTGTATGAAAAGAGTTATAGCATCAATGTTAAGTACTAGTCTCAGCAGTATTTGAGTCTAAAAATTCTGGGTGATTAATAGTTTTATATCCTTTCGGCAACAGTTTAGGGTAGGTCAAAAATTAGAGTACCGATCGCATGTACGAACAAAACGCTAGTATTAACGTCAAGTATGGAGATCGGCATAACAATCGAAATATTGAATAATATGAGTAATAGGCTTTAGCTTATTGTTTGTGTTGATAGACCATTTTACAGAGGAGTTTTTAAGGGTGATTGGTTCCCACAGTTTTGGCAAAGGTAGATTAGTTAAAGCGAAGCGATCGCCACAAACTAAAAAATCAGCTAGGCAACAAGCATCTTGGCAAGCATTTTTATATCGCGGTGGGGATGTATTATTTGCAACTTGGGTGGGGCTAATTTGCGCTGTGCCGCCTTGCTATATGCAGACAGAATTTCAAATGCCCGCCGAAGCTGCCGAAATTGCTGAACTTAAACTCGCTCAAGCTATAGTTCCGATCCCAACGAAAGCGACTAATCCGCTCAACCTCGATCTCACTGACGATCTATTAGAGAGCGATCGCCTTAATCTCTTGCAGGCGATAGACAACAGCATTCAATATATTCGCACCCCATCAGCAGAACGACGTTATCCTGTAGCGGGAATCAGTCGCGATCTGATGGAGCGCAGCTTAGTAAGATTTCGCCGCCTCGTGCAAGTGTCTCGCACCGCCAAAGATTTACAGCAAGCTGTGAGCCGCGAATTCAATCTATATAAGTCAGTGGGGCGCGATGGTACTGGTGGCGTACAGTTTACTGGTTATTACGAAGCTGTGTACAAAGCTAGTCGAGTTCGTACAGGGGAGTTTCAATATCCGCTCTATCGGTTGCCGCCTGACTTCGACCAATGGCGATCGCCACATCCGACCCGTGCCATGCTCGAAGGTAGCAAACAGTTAGCAGGTTTAGAGATTGCATGGCTGAGCGATCGCTTCCAAGCTTTTTTAGTCCATGTTCAGGGATCGGCAAGGTTTGAACTACCCGATGGGAATTTATTAACCGTTGGTTATGCTGGCAAAACTGACCAACAATATCGCTCGGTTGGTGCAGAGCTAGTCAGAGATGGCAAGATGCGTCTCGAAGACGTAACTCTACAAACCCTGATCGAGTATTTCCAAAAAAATCCCCAAGATTTAGTAACTTATCTCAACCGTAACCCCAGCTTTGTATTTTTCCGTGAAACTAATGGGAAACCTGCAACAGGCAGCCTAGGTGCGCCTGTAAGTGCAGAGCGATCGATCGCTACTGACAAAAAAATCTTCCCCTCTGGCGGTATTGCACTGATCCGCACCGAAATTCCCTTTGAAAATCCTAAAACAGGGAAGCTCGAACTCCGTCAAGTTCAGCGCTTTGTCCTCGATCAAGATACTGGCGGTGCAATCCGAGGTGCAGGACGTGTAGATATTTTTATGGGAACAGGCGATCGGGCAAAACAACGAGCTGGATTAATTAAAGGTGACGGCGAGTTGTATTATCTTGTATTAAAGTAAAAAGTAATTTGTAGTGGGCGGTGTGAAGTGCCGCCGATTCAAGAAAGAGATAATTTTATGCCAGTTAATCCTTTTACGGTCAGAATGCAGATTACGCGAATGTTTGAGCAAGGGCAATCACTATTTGCCGAGCTCAAAGTTCAAGACTGGCTTAAGGATCGCAATCATAATCCTAAGGATTATATAATTCGCTTTCATCAAAAAATGGCTCCCGTCGGCTCAAATTCTTCAGTAATTGTTGAGATAGAACTCGTTCGCAAAGATGGACAACCCGTTGATGAATGGCTGTTACAAGAAATCAATCGGCAAGCCTAGAGAAAGGAACTAGATTTTTGATGGCGCGGCTTTGCAGCGCCATCAAAAATCTAAATTGCAGAACCCTCAGTAAGAATGTGAGAACGTAAAACAGTTAAGGCTAGAGTATTAATCAATGAATACAGTATTATTCGATCTAGATGGAACTTTAACCGATCCAAAAGTTGGGATTACTACCTGTATTCAGTATGCTCTGGATTGCCTCGGCTATCATCCCCCAGAAATCGATAAATTACTCTGGTGTATTGGCCCACCGCTCAAAGTAAGCTTTGCGAATCTGATGCAAACTTCCGATGCATCTTTAATAGAGCGGGCAATAACTTTTTATCGCGATCGCTTTGCAACAATTGGCTTGTTTGAAAATGTTCTCTATCCGCAAATTCCTGAAACTCTTCAAGCTATTCGCTCCGAGGGCTATCAAACCTATGTCGCCACATCAAAACCTCATATTTTTGCAAAGAGGATTGTAGAACATTTCGAGTTGTCTTCTCTATTTGATGGCATCTATGGTAGTGAATTAGATGGCACTCATACCGATAAGGGCGAACTTATTCATCACATTCTTTCTACTGAAAATCTAGCACCTGCAAAAACTATAATGGTTGGCGATCGCAGTCATGACACTATTGGTGCTAAAAAAAATCAATTATTAGCGATCGGTGTAACTTATGGATACGGCACTGAAGAAGAGCTAAATAATCATGGCGCAGATTTAATTGTTAATTCTCCTTTGGAGATAGCCAAACATTGCATAGAATTAAAGCCTAAAAAATAGAATCGGGATTTTTGCAATAACTTTTATAGAAATGGACATAAAACCCAAATAAATAGAGGCGGCGCT
>QBML01000023.1:0-46669 GCA_003242085.1 Pseudanabaena frigida
TGCTTAAACTCGTTATCTTTTATTTACTCATTCATCTTTCATTTGTGCAACGCCAAAGAAAGAGATGTACATTTTTAACGATGCTTCACAATGTTTTTATCCGTAATAATTGAAGGGAGTTTCCACCAAGGTAGATGGGGATATAGATGATGCTCTTGGTGATAGCCGAAATGATAGCAAGTGATGAATGACCAAAGTAAAGGACGATAAATACTTTGAGCACTAGAAGAATTTTGATAACCATCAATTGGTTCTCGATGAGGTAGAAAAGTCCCAAAGTAGAAAACCTGAATCGAACTTAAAATCGTGGGAACTGCTGAGAATAGAATTAAATTGGCATACGCAATATTCAGAAAACTATGCATACTTTCATAGGTCATAAGTAAAAATGCCAACCGCCACCAACTCCAATACCTTTGCATAAAGCAGATATACCAAGCGATCGCATTTTTATGTGTACCGTCATGAAAGTCAGGATCGGATTCACTAGTGGGAGCATGATGATGCTGCGAATGCTTTTTTAATAGCTGCTCATAAGAGAAAAAACCATAGAGCAAGAGGGCAAGAGAACCAATAAAATCGTTAATTTGATGATGCTTCGGCAAAATTGCTCCATGCATAGCATCATGGGCTGTGATAAAAAGCCCAGTACAAAGAAAAGTTTGCCATAATATCGTCACTAATACCCAAAATAAGGAAGTTTGTTCCACAGATACGGAATTTAATAAGAACCAAAAACCTATTGCCCAAATCGTAATAATTAATAGAGCAATCTCTGCTCCAGTGATGCCAATTTTCGAGCCATCAAATACGGTATGAACTGAAGGGACAGAATTCTCTGAGGATAAATCTATAGGGTATTTCATTTATAGAAAAGGCTTGAAGTGATTGCAGAGAGATAGGCATTTACTGGGCATTTACAATGCAGTCATTATCATAATTAATTCCATAGACAAAACTGCTTTCAAATTATGGTGTTTCTTGAAAAGAACACCCACTAGGATATATATTTGGCGAATAAAAAGCTTTACCATGCTTTTGCGGTTCGGCTATTCTCCGTCTTACCTTGGGTTCAGAACTGTAATACCCGAAACTCATCGGGGAAGTAATAAAATCTTGCACTTGATAAACTTGAGCGATCACATACTCACTACCTTTACGAGGTTGATTTAGGAAGTTGATTCAGATCATTCTCAATACTTAAAAATTATAGCCAAAACCAACCAAAATACCCAAATCTTTTATACGCAAAAAATCTAGATTAAAGTGCTTTACTTAGAGAAAAGTCCTAATATCTTATTGAGATCTTTGCAATGCAAAGATCTCAATAAGATATTAGGTTCTGATAGCAAAGATTTGTACATACTTGTACATACCATAGTTACTAACTTGACATAGTCGTGTTTGACTTCGTGAATAAATTGATTGATTACAAATAAGTTTAAGATTAGCTTAAGGATTATGACATGCAATCATTCTAATTGTCTCAAGCAGGTAAGGTATAGCGTTTTTCGATCGCTGATTTAATGCGAGCGCGACTATCTATAGGTGATAGATCTGTAGTTGTTTCAATCTCGCTGACCTCCTTTGCTAAAGATTCATCTTTAATCGAATTTTGGAGCCAATTCGAATAATCTTGTAGATGCAAATGATGTAACCAAGTGCGATCGTCCACTCCTGCGGCAAGTTGGATAAACATAATTAGATTTTGGGCTTTGAGATTTAATTGGTTGTCTTCGCCTCTAAAAAAGAAACAGCGATCGTTGCCCAAATTCCCTTCAGCATAGGTTCGCATATGTCGTTGTCTTTCTTGGCGAGGAGGGATTACTTGAAATTGAAATGGCTGATCCTCATTTTTTAAGAACCATGCAACTCCTTCTCCAGCAAGAATTTCTGAAGCCAGAGAGTCAGTAGGAAGCTGATGTCCAACAGCTTTGCAAAAATCTGTAATTGTTTGCGAAGGTGACTTAACGGCAATAATCGTATCAACTAAAGACAAAGCTGAAGTCGCCACGTGTTCGGGATGAACTGTAATCATCAAAGTACCACTCACAGACTGAGGCAAGGTAACCGCAGCATTCCAATCAGCATGGAACATATGATGTACTTCATCAATGATAATCCAATGCGGTCGCCCTGTTCGCACGCGCATTTCCAAGAGAGAAGGTAATAATTGAGCAAGATATAAGGGGCGATCGTCAATTTTTACTCCCATTAAATTGACGATTAGATTCTGTTCAGGCTTACTCAAAGCAGTTAATACTTCAGCGGAATTAGGAATCTGTTGAGCATTTCCCAAGATCACGCTTTGCTCAAACTCTTGATAGTCTCCTTCAGGATCGATAATGCAGACCTGATAGCCCTTATCAATAAACCTCTCGATTAATCCCGTCGCTAGTGTTGATTTGCCTCCGCCAGAGATACCCGCCAACAAAATATTGCGATTGAGTGGCTGAATATAGACATCGCGATCGCCATCAAGTTTACCCAATAAAATGCGATGACGATCTGGCAAAATTGAGGATTCTCGGAGATCTTCTGTTAGATCTAGAGTTAATAATCTCTCGATTAATTCAACTACACCTTCACCTCGGCTTGCTTGAGTCACCCAATCCACTTCACTTTTGACCGATGGTAGAGCATTAGCTACAGCGACAGAAAGCTCGCATAATTTAAGAAAAGATAGATCGTTCTCCGCATCACCAACGGCCACTGTATTACGGACAGATAATCCCATTTTGTCAAGAGCCTCACGCAGTCCTGTCGCTTTGTTCACTCCCGCTGGCAAAACCATTACTGCGCCTTTATTAAAGATTACCTGTAGATCTAGTCCTAGTTCTCGAATTGTAGTTAGTACTTCAGTTTCATTAGGTTCCCATGTTGCGACAATCACTTTGCCGATCGAGAGAGGATTGATATTATGCGATCGCAAAGTCTGCAAAAATTTCTCAGGCGGTAAGCTACCTAGCAATAACTCTTCGCGAGTTGCGGGAAAGTAGATTACGGCTCCATTCTCAGCAACAACACAATCAAACAAATTAACTTCAGGAAATACTCGAAGAATATCTTCCAGTTGTCTTCCTGTCACTAGAATTAGCTTTCGTCCAGATTTTTGTAATTTTTTGAGGGCAACTAGAGTCGTCTCCGAAACCTTTCCATCCTGTGCTAAGGTTCCATCATAATCTGTTGCTAATATTAAGTAGTGCATAAGTTTTGATTGATTGCCATGCTAAAACAGTTCTATCCTTATTACCACAGATAGAATTGATACTCAGCTTTTATAGAAAAACTACAAAACTGTTGTGAAGTCTAAATGCATCCCAATACTGACAGAGTATAGGTATTGCCGATCGCATTAAGACCGCCAATAAATACATTCACTTGAAATGGATCTAGTTGTGGCTGAGGTGAGCCGACTAGTCTTAATGGTTTACCAACTTTAACTGCAACATTATCTTTTTTGTAAGCTCTACTAGAACTATTGTCGCTGTACTTGAGATTTAGTTCTACATCGAAGTTGGCGTTGTTTTCGGGGATAATAGTTGCCACATAGCGGTTGAAAGAGCGATCGCTGGGCACAGCAAAGTCAGTATTCCAGTTGTTATTGGTAACCAAGGTGCTAAATGGAGAAACCGTCTTTTTTACACTAGTACCTGTAGCTCCTATTACATTGAGTGCAGTACAAGTTTCTGCTTGGGCAGAGGATACAAAAGATAAGCTTATTAGTAAACCTAAAATTCCTAATAATTTGGCGTTAACAGAATTTAGAAACATATATTCTCCCTATGAATTTTAGAGTTGAGGTATGCAACACATTGTGTTGCATACCAAATAATGAAATTACGCCTTTGCTAAAACTGCCTGTAACTTTGCTTCGTCTTCGTTCGATAGAGAAGTTTTGATTACTTTGCCCTTAAACTTACTAAGATCCTCTAGCACCTTATCAGAGGTGGCTCGTCTTACTAATACAAAGATGGCAGACGTACCAGGGGTAATTGTACTGCCAACATCTCTAATAAAATTATCATCAATTCCAATGTCAGTCAATGCTCCTGAGACTCCTCCCGCTAATGCCCCGACTGCCCATCCTAAGAGAGGATTAAAAAAGATGAAGCCAAATAGCAGCCCCCATAACCCTCCACTTAAGGCTCCACTAGCGGTTAGTTCTTGAGTCTGCTTGATCTGCACTTTCCCTTCTTTATTTCTGATGGCGATCGCAGCATCTTCGAGATCGATTAAGTGTTCTTGCTGAAGTTTTCGGAGTTCTAGTACAACAGCGTCAGCAGTAAATTCGTCATTAAAGCCAATTGCAATCAGACTACTCATATATCGATCCTGTTGATAATTTTTTGTTATTTAGTCAGAAAAGCGGTGCAAAGCACCGCTTTCTCTTTTTTAGTTAGGATTTGATCTTATTTTTAATAGACTTAGCTGTATCTGATGCTTTCTCAGTGAGTGAGTTAATTGCATCTCCAGTCTTATCTTTGATATAACTGGCGGCGTCTCCAGCTTTGTCTAAAGCCGAGTCAACCCCTTTCTTGGTATCTTCTTTAGCCAAACTCACTTTGTCTCCAACGTTACTTAGTGACTTTTCTACCTGCTTTACAATTGGAGGTGTATCTTCGTTTGAACTCCGCTTCATTTTGTCAAAATCAGCAGTTCCCTGAATTTCGTTTAAACCTTGATTTGAATTATCTTCAGATGTGTATTCTGGATTAGTATCGTAAGCAGTGGTATTTAATGACTCCTCAGCCTTCTTCTGAATGTTAGGCATAGTCAGATTGTCAGTAATTTGATTTGGGCTGTCCTGAGCTGCGATCGCTGGTACAACATTCCCAAACGTCACAAATCCCAAAATAGCAACTATGACCAGTAAACGATTTAAAAATTGAGTAAATTTCATAGAGTTTCTCCTAATCTAATTGAGCATCGCAAAGTGTTGCTAAAACTACTATGACAAGTGAATGTTTGATTTCTTGAATGAGTTGGTTGATTAAGAAATAAACTGTAATAGCACAAAGAATCAGATCTACGAAACTGGAACTACGCCAGAAGCCAAGATACCCCAAAAATGGAGAATTCCTTGATGGGTAAATAGTTCGATCGCGATCGCTGATATAAAGCCAATCATGGCTAGGCGACCATTCCATAGTTCTGCTTGCGGTGTGAATCCTGAAATCCAAGCATTACGACTCATTACTCTTGCTGCTTCAGCCTGTGGTGTATTAGTTTGCATAGTACTTGCTCCGAAATTCAAAAATTTACTTAGTCTCTTGACTACTAATAGAATTACACATGCATGGTGGAGATAGCGTTGCAGAAGGTCTTAGAGCGTATACTTTGTATAAGTAGCTCCCAAATATCGATCTAAGGAGATAGATGCAATCCGAAGTACTACATTTATCTCTTTAAGAACCCATTTAAGAATTGCTCTAGAATCTCCCCATCTCGGAAGAGAATTAATCTTTCCCCCTTTTTAAGGGGGATTGAGGGGGATCTCTTAGAGTTTTTAAATACAGAAAGTAATTCTTAAATAGTTTCTAAGGCTTAATTAGAAGTTATAGCCAATACCAACTACAATCCCGAGATCGGTACTATTCAAAAATGCTAGATTTGCTGCCACATTAATTGTAAAAACAGATGACAGTGGAATATCAACACCCCCCGTTAATAGGAGTCCATAACTATTTGTAGAACCAGTGTTAATCGCAACACCACCACCTAGATAAGGAGAGAACTTAAAATCACCAAAAGGTTCTTGAGGTGAAAAATCATAAGTTACAGGAAGTAAAACGGTTACAAAATCTCTTAACAGCAGCAAGCTAGGACGTACCGATATAGTTTCAGTCAAGCCTAGTTTGCTAATAATAACGAGACTGCGATCGCCCACATTTCCATCACCAGAAAGACCGAAGTTAGCGCCAACACCAAGAAAGCTTGGTCCTGAACGAGTAGCTCTAAATATTCGATTGCCGTTACTATCAGTTGGAGGTGCAATTTGGGCTACTGAGTTAGTAGAGCCTTTAAGAGTGGCGGCGCTTCCATCAGGAACAGCTGTTAAAGTAGCTACGGTTGATACTTTCCCTTCTGGTAGCTGAATACTACTTTCAACCTTCTTTAGACTTGTTGGAGTAGTTGTAGATTCAGCACTTTGCTTTTTGTTAGTTATAGTCTGACAATTCTTGACCCATCCACATGCAGAATTTTGTGCTTCCACTTCAGTAATAGAATTACCGAGTACTAATAGAGTAATACCAGCGAGAAGATGAAACTTCATCGGTTTATTCCTTTGTAAATATTTAAACTCTATTTACAAGTTTTAAACTAGTCATGATTGCTTTTATGGATGACTTGATTGATTACAATTTGATTGATTGACTTAATCACAAAATGTAATATAGCAAATCCAAATAGGAAAAGGCGGCGCTTCGCGCCGCCTTTTCCTATTTGGATTTTATGTCCTAGCGAAGCGCCGCTCGTTCTAGCTTAGAGCAGCTTTACCAGATTCAGGAGCACGTAAATCATCTAAAGAGAGAGTAGGTGTTTCTGTATAAACGGAATCAAGTAAAACTTCTAATACATCAGCTTCACGGGAAATAGCGATCGCTTGATGTGTAATTAATTCCCCAACATTGAGGATTACTTCGTCATTGCGATCGAGAATAACGCGAGTTACGGGACGACCCAAAGCCCCCTTAATCCTTTTATCTTCAACAGCTTGAACACCATGCTCTTGTAAATTGCTTGCAGTCTCTTTAACCTGTTCCCACAATCCCTTAGCTCCGTCCTTAACCTGTTGTCCGACATTAGAACCTGTAACTCTCAAAGCATCACCTGTTGTTAAGCCGACAGATTCTAATAGAGCTTGCTCTTGATGATGAGTTTTTGCTCTTTCAATGACCTTTGGAGTCACAATTTGACCTTCTACAGCCACAACTGAGCCTTCAGATGTAAAAATCATCTTGTTCACTCGCCGACCTTGCGCCTGATCAATGCCAATATTTGCACCGATACCTGCGACGGTTCCAGATAATCTTTCGCCCAGTCTCCCTGTCACTCGTCCTCCCGTTGCATGATAGAGATCGTTGGTCATATTTAGGTTCCGAGCAGCCAAGATATGTGATGAATTTACCACCTGTCCTTCCTGAATTAAAGTTATGCCATCGGTAGTTTCTAAAGTTTTTTGAGCAACTTTTCCTAATACAAAAGTTTCTTGTTCTTCAGGATCGACTACAGCATTTGTAAAGCTAGTACCTGCAAATGTCGTTGCTTCTTGAAACTTCTCTCCTGTAAATTGAGCAGCTTCTTGAGCTTTTTCCCCTGTAAATTGAGCCATTTCCTGCACTTTGCCGCTGGCAGTTTGCATCACGCCTCTAATTCCACCAACTTGCTCTTGCATTAGGTCAGCAGTTTCTGAAGGAACAAATGCGATATCTTCACCAATTTTAAGGGTGTCAGGAGCAGGGACAAAAGAGCGTCCAGAATAAGCGTCTGCAAAAATTCCTCCAGACACCTCATATCCTTCGATCGCTCCAGTAATATCGTCAAAGTAAAGGTCTACCATTGTTCCAAGATCGCGACCATCAACGGTCATAATTCTCGTACCTTTCAAGATATTATCTTTCTCTAAAATACTCTGGATTTCAGGAAATTCAATGGCTGAATCTACAGTATCCCTAGAAGCGACAATTACTGCATCAGCACCGATCGCTCGAACTTTGCTCAAAGGAAGTACCAAGGCATTGCTAAACCATCCACCTTCATCTACAAGGAAACCTAATAGCTGGTTCTTTTCTTGATCGAAAATCAAATCTGCAATTGTCTTAAACTCTTCCCCAGAGTCGTAGGCGACTATAGGCTTCCCAATCATTCCTTTGCCATTACGCATTTCAGATATTCTCCTAGATTTGGTGAAAGTAAACCTTAATTGGCAGGTCTATCGATTTTTACAGGTTGGTTGGTAGAAGTACTCTTTACTTCAGTCTCTTTCCCAAAATTAGGAATGAAGTCAATTACTCCAAAATATTCTAGTGCTACGACTCCTACAGCAGCTATCAGCATAGCTAAGCCAGTATACAGAACAGAATTATTTTTCTTTCCTACAAGTCTAGGCATATATTTTCTCGCAGTTTCTAGTTGTCTAGAGAAATAAAAATTTCCTAGATTTCCACCTTGGCAGCATAGTGTTTGACTTCGTGAATGATTTGATTCAATTGATTCATTAAGAAACAAACTGTTACAAAAGCAGTGTTTGTAGAAATTACTTCAATAGAACAGGCGGTGTGTTTCACACCACCTGTTCTATTGTTAATTGGGCTTAGAGGCTACTGCTGCCTTGATTGTGACACTTTTAACTCCTTTGATTTCCATTGCCAACTTTTGAATCTTACTAAGCTGATCTAGATTGGAAACTGTACCTGCTACCGTCACTACAGCATCCTTAGAAGCAACTGTGAGATTGCCACCAGGAATATTGGCTTCCAGTTTGCTGCGTACCTCACTGGCAAGATCGTTATCATTGCGATTTTGCGGATTGCCCATAGCATTATTGCGCTGTTCTTTAGCGCGAATATCTGCATCTAACTGCTTAGCACGAGTGTCGCTCTGTGCGTCAGTTTTAGCTGGTTCCGTACTTTGAGCCATCGGGGTCTGAGCCTTTTGATCGGTCGAATTAGGAGCATCTGCACTAGTCCGCGCATCGGTACAAGCACCGACAGTAACTACTAAAAACCCAATCAAAAAGGAGGAAACTACTTTTCTATTCATTTTATTGACTCGTTATTGGTTTGTTAACACAGTGCACAGCACTGAAGCAAAATCTAGATGTTTATGGAAAGTACTGTCTAGCAATACTTTCCATAAACATCCATTGATGAATCTAATCACTGATGATCATTGATCGCTATCGATTTGGATTACCATCTATAACCGAACGGCTATTATGGGTTTCGCGGTTATCGTCATAGATACCCCAATCATCGATTCCACGATGACTCAGGATAGCCTGCGCCCTTTGGACATCATCATTGGAGCCTTCCACCATCACTAGATAGTCACCATGCTCAATGCGATCGCTATACTTTTTAGCCCGATCTTCAGGAATACCCATACCTACCAATGCACCTACGATTCCGCCTGTTGCTGCACCAATGGCTCCACCAGCTAATGTAGTTGCCAAAGTGGTTGCGGCTGCTCCTGCAAGCATGATCGGTCCCACACCTGGAATTGCGACCATACCCAAGCCCACCAGCAAGCCCGTAAGCCCACCCACAGCACCACCAGTAGCCGCACCAGTAGCCGCACCTTGATCGGCTTTATTATGTTTTTCCTCTAGATCGGAGAGGCGATTGCTTCCATCGGCTCCAGCTATATTTGAGTTACGGTCGATATCCTGCCCAACCACAGAAACTTTATTCATGGGAAAATCACTATCTCTTAGCTCACGCAAAGCCGTCTCAGCATCAGCATGATTAGAGAAAGTACCGATCGCCCGTTTGTTTTGTTGTGCTACCGTCATGACTTTTATGCCTTTTTAATACAAGTGATTAGATGATTAGTTGGTTTAGTGAGGGATACACTCGCCACTATTTAGCCCTTTTAGCCCTTAGTTTTTTTAGAGAGCTTACTTAAAGGGTCGGCGATATACTCAAAGTTAGGTTCTGAATTCCAAGGACCTCTTTCGTCTTTACCATCACCGTTAGTCGATAAGTTGTAATAGAGCTTGACGGTTTCGTCAGGCACAACATTACCGAAGAAGGGATCGCTTAGTTTGCCCAGAGAATCCAACGCCTTCATGAACATCTCAGTATGAGAAATCTCTCTCGTCAGTAGATGCCGCAATGTCTTTAAAGTGCCATCATCAGTAGCAAGTTTAATTAGAGCTTCATAGGTTTGACGAGCGCCTGCCTCAGCGGCAATGTTAGCTCTGAGGTCACGTACTACATCTCCACCCTCATTCAAATAGTTTGCTGACCATGCATTTCCTTGGCTATCGAGAAAGTGTGGACCTATACCTCTCACGGCAAACAGTGTGCTTTTATAAGCTTCGGTTTGATCTATATCCTTAGTATGAATTTCGATCAACTTGCCTACCATTTCCAGATGTCCAAACTCTTCAAATGCTATGTCTTGCAACATATCTTTGATGCCTTGGTGCTCAATGTGAAATGATTGCACCCAGTACTGTAAAGCTGCGGAAAGTTCTCCAGTTGCGCCACCAAATTGTTCTAATAAAAGTTGGGCAAAACGGGGGTCTGCATTATCAACTTGCACAGTATGAATTGGCTCTTTCTTGTGAAAAAACATAATTTGACATTCAATTCTTTGTGTAACTTATGTAGTCGTAAGTCTTACTTAATATCAATGATTAGCTCCTATTAAGTAGTTGGGCATAATTAAAAACCAGAGCCAAAACCCGTAGCGCACGCTGCGCATGTGCCACAGGTTTTAAGGTTTTATATTTATAATTGTGCTGAACTACTTAAATAAGCACGTCATTAATAAGTAATCTTACTTACAAGAAACATCATGACACCTTGATGTTGGAAATCATGTATAAGCAAAAGTTGAAATCTGAATGAATTGTATAAAATAGACTAAAACAATTTAATTCGTTATAAAAAATGTAGATATATAGCAATTCTAAATAGTTTATGGAAAAGTGCATCGAAGGACCAGCTCTTCGACAGACTTAGAAAAATATAAGCAGCTGGACACAATTAAAAACCAAAGCCAAGATCTTTGGCGCACGTGCAGCGTGCGCCAAAGATCTTGGGGTTTTATATTTATGATTCAGGATTGTTATATAAGTAGATATACGAGAAAGTTTATCGTCAAGTTTTATTTTGTTTTAGTACAACTCATTCAATTTATACATTTCTCAAACATGAGATCAAACATCAGGTTGTTATGTTGAACCTTGTCAACAGATTACATGTAAAATTGTTAGGTGAAACACAATGACTAAAGTTTTAAATGCTGTAACAAGTGGCTATTCTTTTAGCAATCGTGTTAATGCGATTAGAGTTACTGTACGCAATGGCATTAAAAAAAGCTTTCTATCTCTCTTTGGATTCGCATTAGTTTTACTGTTGCAAGTTGCATTTTTTAGTTCTGAGGCGATCGCATCTCCTTTAGCTGGACTGTTCGGCAACAAAGTTGACGAGATGACTCAAGGCGTGAAGACAGACATGGCGATCGACAAAGCCGCAGGCATCACCAAGGAAATCGGTCGCGATCTTCGTGATGGTAGAACTGACAAGGTGATTGACAAACTCGCGGACACCTCTAAAGACTTTGCCAAAGAAGCAGGAAAACGCACTAAAGAATTAGCCAAAAATGTCAAGGAAGGCACTAAGGAAAATATTGGCAAAGCGAAGGATGTTGCTAAAGATGCCAAAGACAAAATTGGTGATGGTGTTGATAAAGCCAAGGAAATGGCAAGCGATCGCACAGGTGAAGTCAAGGATGCAGCCAAAGACTTACCCGATAAAGCTGGTAACAAAGTCGATGAAGCAATTGATTCTGTCAAAAACTTCTTAGGTCAGTAATTCCAATAAGTGAATAGGTGGCACTTTATGCCGCTTATTCGCTTATATACAAGTTCTTTAAGTCGATAAATGGAGAAAATAGTATGACATTCATTTGGTTTATTTTGATCGGGCTAGTGGCGGGTGCTTTAGCTGGTCAAATAGTTCGTGGTGGTGGATTTGGCGTGCTGGGCGATATCGTTGTCGGTATTGTGGGCGCATTGTTAGGAGGTTTCCTATTCAATACCTTTGGAGTCTCTACGGGCGGTGGCTTGGTTGGCAGTTTAATTGTAGCAACCATTGGAGCTGTAGTTTTGCTGTACGGCATTCGCTTAGTCAATAGAACTAACTAATCTTTTCTCTTTTGATTAAGAGAACTGCTTTCAATTATTAGTTTTTGCGTAAGTTCCAAATAAATTATTTAGAGGACAATTAACAATGAATACGAAGAATATTAATCCTATCGAAGACACTGATGCCAATCGCGATCCAATCTCTGGAGAGCCTGGGGCACATCCTTTAGGTGCAGGGGTAGGAGCCGCAGGGGCTGGTACTGTCGCGACAGTGATTGGTGGTGTAGTTGGCGGGCCCGTCGGAGCTGTAGTCGGCGCTGTCATTGGATCTGTAGTTGGCGGCTTAGCTGGCAAAGATGTTGCCGAGCAAGTCAATCCTACTTTTGAAGACAATCATTGGCGTGAGACTTATAGTTCTCGTCCCTATGTCGAAGGAGATAGAACCTACGAAGAATATCAACCTGCATATCGGACTGGTTATGAAGGTTACGATCGCTATGGTCATAGTGGTCG
The DNA here is from genome assembly GCA_003242085.1 of Pseudanabaena frigida. Taxonomy (GTDB): domain Bacteria; phylum Cyanobacteriota; class Cyanobacteriia; order Pseudanabaenales; family Pseudanabaenaceae; genus Pseudanabaena; species Pseudanabaena frigida. Next base: position 12,335 of record QBML01000023.1, read on the forward strand.
GAGCTATAGTGAAATTGAGACAGATCTCCAACGCGATTACGAAGCAAATCAGACTGGAAATCTACCTTGGGAAAAAGCCAAACATGCAGTAAAAGATGCATGGGATCGAGCTTCTACATCTTTAAAGCGATAATATAGGCTTCGACTTCGCTCAGCCACCAAAGAGAGCTAGCTGAGCGAAGTCGAAGCTTCTATTACACTTTGTTTCGTAGTCAGGCAAGTTAATCAAATCACCCAACTAGTTGGACATTCTAATGTGATGATTTTGTCAAGGGAATTAATAGTCTCTTAGCTTTACAAAGGAGAATCATAAATGTCAGTAACACTCGAAGACAATAAACGTAAGGCGATCGCTGTCAAATTGGCAGACATGAAAGCAACTCAAAACTTGCTAATTGCCAATGAAAAAAGTTTGATTTCAGTTTGTCCAGATCGAGAAATCACTAATCGTTTAGAAGGATTTCTCAGAGATGACCAGAAGAATTTGGGGATCATCGATACTGTTATTGTTCAGTATGGAATTAAGGCCGAACCAAATCCTACAATGCAGCAAGAGATCGAAGAAGTCGAGAAGATGATGCAAGACTCAGAACTCACTTTGTTTGATAAAGTGGCAAAGCATGAACTTCTCAAACATACTCAAGCAATGGCAGGAGTTCTCGTTCACAAAGCTGGTCAAGTGGTTGGTGCAGATATTGCCGTAGCGATCGCTCCTCTCAATACGGTTAACTTTGAGAATCGCGGACATGAGGAGCAGCTTAAAGGAATTATGGAATCCCTGAGCACAATGGAGTTAACTGGTAAGCCCTCGGACAGTGGACTATGGTCAAGGGTACAGGATACGATCGCCGCTCTGAGTGGCATTGCTGGCAGCCTCATCAGTCGCAATGACCATGAAATCAATATTTGCGATCTAATTCGTCTCGATCACACCAAGGTATACTCTCTATTCTCTCAGATCAAGGCTACCAACGATTCTCAAAAACTAGAGGAGTATTTCGGACAACTCTATCAAGATTTGAATGCTCACGCTGAAGCTGAGGAGCAAGTTGTTTATCCAGTTGTGCGTCCTTACTTCAATGATGTTCAGAAATTGTATGACGAACAAGCAGAAATGAAGCAAACACTCGAACAGATCAAAGCGATGAACTGTGAAGATACGGTAGCTTTTAAAGCTGCGGTAGAGCTTTTAGCTGCGGCTATAACTACTCATATAAAAGAAGAAGAAGAGGAAATGTTCCCTCGTATTCACAGTAGTTTTGGCGACGATCAACAGAAACAACTCGCGACGGATTTTAAAATCGCTAAGAGTCAGATCCAAGATCAGCGACTAGTATCTGCTTCTCACTAGATTTTCTAGGACTTGCGCTGTGCCATCGGGTTTGAGTGCAAGTCCTATGAGCTTATTTTTAATTTCAGGAGCGAAGATCGTGATTTACACTAACCGACCATTGGAAACTTCTATAGAAGAGCGACAAGTTGATGCTACAGAGGTTAGCGATCGCCTTCATTGGAGTTCTTTTTTAGGATTAGATGCTTCAGCAATTGGTGCAAGTGTATATACTCGCCAAGTCAACTCTAACCAAATCTAAATTACGGGTTTAAATACAAACAACAGGGGCATCATCAATATGTTGTTTATATTTAATTAATCTTTCGAGCATGTTAAGATGCGCTCACAAAATTTCTTTCCTTCCTAAAAAAAGTAGGTTGCGCATTGTTTTGTTTGTTTTAATTTTAGCGATTCCTTTACATATAGCGAGATAGCTAGCAAATTCGTAGTCTTTTAGGGATTGAACTCAACCAGAATATAAACAGCAAATCGGGTTTGAGCATCAATTAATTAAAAAATTGAACTCAACCAAAATATAAATAGATAATTAGGTTTAAATGCTCATTGGTAATTTATATGTTTATTATTGGATGCGGTCAAGTTATACAGATATCAAAATTACATATCTAATCTTTTAACTGATTTTGTATAACATAAATCATCTGAAACATATAGGAGTTTATAAACCTATGGCAAAGCGATCGCTACAGGCATCTCCAACTGGAGTTAAAAGAGCTAAACAGCAATTTGCCTCCAAAGGCTGGACACAAGATTATCTTGCAATTGAAGTAGGTATTAAAACAAGACAACCGATTTGGCGGTTTTTTGCGGGGCACGCGATCGAAAGATATACATTTTTTGAGATTTGTACCAGATTGGATTTAGATTGGCGAGATATCGCCTCCAATCCACCATCAGAAAGTGCTGACGATACAAGCCATCAAACTGGTGAAACTAATTCTGAAATAGAAGCTATTGGACTAGACGATCTAGTCCAAATGGTGCGATCGCAACGGCAGGAGAAAATCAATCATCAATGCGGCATCTTGCAACTATTAGATGTTAATCGTCCTGTTTCCATCGACAACATCTACATTGACGTAAATATCCTAGAGCAAATTTCTAGTCAACAAGGGCTAGAGGTATCTGCCCTCAATAGTCTCGCTCCTGAAGATGTCGATCGCTTTGGCTTGGGGAAAATCGCCGAAAGTCAGATTACTGGCATGGAAGCCGTAGAGAAATGTAGCAAACTGCGAGTATTAGGAAGACCTGGCTCTGGCAAGTCTACATTTCTCAAGTATCTCGCAATTCAATGTAATCGCGAGCAGTTTAGTATGGATAAAGTGCCAATCTTTATTACATTAAGAGATTTTGCAGAAAGTTTCCATGAGAATCATCAAGCCAATCTATTAGAATACATCCATCAAGAGTTTGTTACCTCAGATATTCCGCAACTAGCGATCGTCAATAGGCTCCTGCAAGGCGGGAAAATCTTGCTTTTAATTGATGGCATGGATGAAGTCTGTCATGAAGACGAACATGCTGTTCTGAATGAAATTCGTCGATTTTGTGAGAAATATCATCGCAATCAGTTTGTGGCAACTTGTCGCACAGCTAATCTGCGATTGTCCCTAAAAGGATTTACTGATGTGGAGATTTCACCATTTACTGAGACTCAAATCTCTACTTTTGCCCATAAATGGTTTGTTGAGTTTAGCAAAAGTAAAACGAAAAAGGGGCTATCAGATGCATCTAAGTTTATGGATAATTTAGAATTACCAGAAAATTGGAGATTTCGACAACTGACTACCACACCGCTATTTTTGCATCTTGCCTGTTCTATCTTTCATCGCCAAGACAAGTTTCCACAGAAGCAAGCAGAATTTTATAAGCAAGGTATGGATTTGCTATTGGGGAAATGGGATGAAGCGAGAGGAATTGAACGGGATCAAGTATATCGAGGTTTCTTGTTGCCGCAAAAGCTAAAGCTATTGAGTCAGATAGCCTCATCCACCTTTGAAAAAGGACAGTACTTTTTTGAGGAAGGTGTAATCGAGCAGCATATCGCTGACTACATGCAAAACCTCCCTAATGCCAGTACCGATCCCGAAGAAATTCAACAGGCAAGTGTAGCTATGCTTAGAGCGATCGAGTCTCAGCATGGGCTTTTAGCTGAGCGGGCGCGAGGTATCTTTTCATTCTCTTATTTGGCATTACAAGAATATTTCACAGCCCGAAAGATTGTGGCTAGTCACAATCTTCAGGTCTTAGGGAAATCTCTAAGTGGACTTGTAGACCATATTACCGATCCCCATTGGCGAGAAATCTTTTTACTGACGGCAAGTATGCTTCGCAGTGCCGATGGTTTAATGCAATTAATGAAACTAGAAATTGATGCCCTTGTCGCCCAAGATCCTTATTTACAAGAGTTTTTAACATGGGCAAGCAAAAAATCACAAGATAATTCACCTAAAAATACACCTGCTATGGAACGAGCTTTTTATATGGCGCTGAGCCGTACACCCGATCTTGTGCCAGATTTTGCTCTCGCCCGTACCTTAGATCAAGGCGTATTTTTGGATGCGGCTTTAGATGACTTGCTAAAAGAATGCTCGTTAAACCGAAGCCAAGACTTTGCTTGTATCCAGGCCTGTAGCGAGTCCCTCAGCAATATTTTAGGGATAGTTGTAGATATAGGATTTCATAAATCCCTGCAACAACTTAGCGAGCAAATACCCGATGACGATCACACTAAAGAAAGCTTTGAGAACTGGTGTAAAAATAACTACACAGTTTGGGTAAAGAAGTTGCAAAAGTCGATCGCTTTCCATCGAGACATTGGCAATCAATGGGAATTTAATCCTTCCCAACAGCAAGTATTGCAAAGCTATTACGATGCTAATCAACTTTTGCTCGATTGCCTCAATAGCAATTGTGAGGTCACAAGCAATATTCGCAAAGAGATTGAAGCAACTTTACTAATGCCCCAAAAAGAGCTAGAAAAACGTGAATGGGAGTGATGCTTCGACTACGCTCAGCAACCTAGCTTCATCTCTGCTCAGCAACCTAGCTTCGGCTCTGCTCAGCAACCTAGCTTCGGCTCTGCTCAGCAACCTAGCTTCGGCTATTAACCGAATTGTGGCTTTGCTCAGTTACTGAGCTTTAGCACTGTTAGACTCAAACCCACTAGCTTTAAATCAGTTAGCTGAGCGAAGTCGAAGCTAACTGATTTAAAGCTAAGACGGAAAATTATTTGCACATAATATCGTTTAGATATCTATAATCCGTTGTGCGGGACTTATCATTAATATAATTTTCTGCCAGACTACAAATTAGGCTGTACTGCACTTCTATATCTAAAGACTCTAAATACTCTCGAGATCTTCCCATTTGCCACTGATATGAAAGCATATTGAAAGAATCGGATACAAGCCTATGATTCTCATCCTTAAAAGCTTTGTTGTACTTTTGATACTTTAAAGATTGACTAACCTTCTCATGACCAAATTCATTACACAAAATATCAAGTACCAAGCAGGTTGCCGACTTAATTGCTGTACTGGTGTTATTCCCCACTTAGCCTCCTAGCTATCTCTAAATGACTTAAGCACTCAATTTAAGTAGAAACGGATACAAAAATTATTGTTGTCTTTATCTAACCAGTTCCCCTTCCAAAGTTGTGTATTTTGCATCACATATAGTAATACAAATTTTGCTGAGGATATAGGGAAAGGCGGCGCTCCGCGCCGCCTTTCCCTATTTGGGCTTTATATTGCGATAAACCTATTTTGTTTTGATTAACGATTGAGAATTGCTGTAGTCAATGGAGTTAAGTTTTGTGATTAAATCAAACAACTCAATGATCCCGAATGTTAAATCAATCATTCCTCTGGCAAGGTAATGAGATGGAAGTTAGAGTAGAGCTATCAAAAAAGCAGTGCCCTAATCCAGTAGATAGATATTTGGGAGAAAATTTATGGCTACACCAACTGAACAAACGGCTGTTCCTATCGATCAGATCAATCAAGCAAGTGGTCATACAGTCGATGGTGAAGGATTGCTAAATAACTATGCGATCGAGCCAGAGATGTACGAAGAAGATGGTGGAGTTGTGTCTGAATTAGGCAGCGACAGGGTCACCGTAGTAGATATCTTTAATTCTGAAATAGAAGCTAAAAATGCCATCTTAGAAATGGAAAAGAAAGGCTTGCGTTCCGATCAGATTTCGGTGATTGCGAAGGACTACGAGGAGTCTGAGAGCTCAATGAACTGGCAGAAAATTGCAGCAGGTGGTGGTTTGGCGGTAGTTCTAAAAGAATTGGGGATCAGCAATCATGCGGCATCTCAATTTGTCGAAGCTATTGATGCAGGCAAGTTTTTAGTAATTGAGATTGGCAGCGATCGCCAAGCTAGTCAGGTACAGCATATTTTAGAAAAGGCTGGACATTCCCTTCAAAACAGTTGATTTAATACTTGTGAATATCCTTAAATACTGAGGAAGAGATCCTATGACTGTGCAATCCGAGCAAGTAGTGATTGATTTTAATAATTTCAATCTGGTTTCAACAGAGCACGGCTACACTCTAGAGCCAAACCATTATGCCCCACTCAAGACGTACGTTGAGGACGGCGGTAGTTTACTTCAATCAGCAAATAGAGTCACTGCAATTGAGATCTTTGCTTCGGAGATTGAAGCGAATTGTGCTGTATTGGAAATGTGCAATCAAGGCTTGAGTTCCTCTCAGATTGTCGTGATTGCTAAAGATTATCAAGAACACGAAAATTCAATTATTTGGGAATATATTACTGCGGATGGAGGCTTGATCGTATTTTTAACAGAGTTGGGAATTAACGTTCACGATACTTTTAAATTCGTAGAAGCAGTCGAGATTGGTAAGTTTTTAGTAGTAGGAATTATTACCGATCGCTTAGCTTGTCAAGCACAGTACATCCTAGAAGACATCGGGCATAATGTGATTGCTGTTTATTGATCTACACTATCGATCGAATTGCAATATTGAATAAACATTTGAGAAAAAAGAAGATGGATATTCCAATTGTTCAACCAAATATTGATACTGATAATTTCAATGTGTTTTTGACTGATTATGTCTATTCCTCAGACAGCAACAGATTGCTAAGTCACCAAGACCACGCGATCGCTCCAGAGTTCTATGGAGAAACGAATGGAGTTCAACCTAAATCAGGAAAAGTATTTACATCAGTAGGAATATTTTCTTCTAGACATGAAGCTCAAACTGCTGTCTCTGAACTGCAACATCATGGTTTGCTTTCCTCTCAAATCGTGATGGTTGCTAAAAATTATCAAGAGCATGAAAACTCAATGAACTGGGAATACATTGCTTCTGATGATGGATTGGTTGTGGTTTTAACAGAATTGGGAATAAATGTTCCTGACACGTTTAAATTCGTAGATGCCGTTGAAGACGGTAAGTTCTTAGTGGTGGCGATCGTTACCGATTGCTTAACCAGTAGGACGCATCACATTCTTAACAATATTGGCTATGAAGCGATCGCTGCTTATTGATTTGTTTGGATATAACGATCCTAAATAAATCATGAGAACTTCAAGTCGGCTTCGACTTCGCTCAGCCAACATACAACGGCTGAGCGAAGTCGAAGCTTTAGGATTGCAACATAACTAATGCAAATAATCTTTTTAGGTGTTTTTTAAGAAATCAATTTTTATTTAATTTATTAAAAGCCATGCTAAACACTTACTTTCATATTTCTAATAAGATTTCCTATCACTATGCCAATCAAACTGGAAAAATTCAAATAGTACGACTACAGATTGGGATTAATGAATGTATTGAAAGAGCGGTTTTCCCAGAGAATTATTTTGATTTTGATGCTCCGCCTAATTCTTGGCTAGAGATTCATTCCTATGAGACCGCTACGGCTGTTTTATGCGATCGGATTCCTTGTCAGCAATTAATAATTGACGCATAACAATCTATAACATGGCTAGAACAAATCAAAACCCAAATAGACAGAGGCGGCGCAAAGCGCCGCCTCTGTCTATTTGGGTTGACTGCGTGCAACCCTATATCATAAGCTACTAGAAGGCTTGCGGTAAGCTAATTTACATGACAACACAAAAATGGAACGTATCCCCTTCATTAGCAATCTTTCCTACCTTTGATATGCAGTCATCTAACTCTTCAAGTAAATCTTCACTAAAATGTTGTAAATCCTTCTCGAAAATATTTTTTCGTTCAGTCTCATGGTTTGCTAAATAATCCCGTAAGGCATTGAGTGTTGGCAATGCTTCTATCGGAGAGAACCACATTGCTTTGTTCTTCAAGTTTTCTTCATCAAGAAATTCGTCATCATCATCCGCCATATTTGCTTCGAAATCACTCCAGTCAAGAAACGTTGATAGTTTCAATACTCCTAACCTTTCACAGATGGGATCGAGATTTTCTACTGCATTAAACAACGCTGAATGATCCCAGTCGTCACCATCAGTCGTTCTATTTTTACCTAGCACCCACAATGTCGATCCCATCGCTTACTACCTTTTGATAACCAAAGTTTTATTAACGATTAAAAATACTTTCTTTTAGCTGAGATTTACACGTCCCATTAATTCAGTAACAGAGGCTCTCCACGCTTCATATTCCTCACTTTCTTGCCATAGCTCATTCAATTCAGAATCTTCCGCAAGAATCCGCTCGATCGCTAAATTAGCCTTCTGTTTTAGCGCAACTGATGGCTGAAGGTTATTCTTTTCAACCCAATCATCAAGTCGTTCAGAATAAGCACTGCGATCGCCCCAATTGCCTTGTAAACGTGCGATAACTTCAATTGCTGCGATCGCTTCAGTTGCTTCGTAGGCTTCAACACCATCTTCCCCAGAATTAAGTACTGCATCTATAGCTTCTTCAACTGGCGTAAGGTCATTAGCTTTTGCCAGTTCATATGTCCAGTCGCAAGCATCATCATTCCCGAACGAATCAACAGACCAAGTTCCCATAAGTTTTCATTAAATGTAAACTATGCATTAGTTTAACGCGATGCTCATTTTCAGTAAAGCAGTTTATAAGCTCTAGTAAATATATAAGTTCTACAGCGCTTTGCGCTTTCTCAAAACCAAAATAAATAGAGGCGGCGCTTTGCGCCACCTCTATTTATTTTGGTTTTGTTTTGTTCTAGATATCTTTTTAATTGCTATAAGTTACAGAAAATGTAACGGTGACAGGCGATCGCAAGTTTTGCCCTAAGCTAAAAATATGGAAATCTAGCGGTTTAGCTGTAAGTATTATGAAAACTTGTTATCGTGCGGTAATTATTAGTTTATTGGCTTTGACCTTAATGGGATGTGTCTCCTCAGAGAATTCTAATTCTCAGGCTTCACCCATTAGTTCAACTTCAAGCCCATCGCCTTCTAATATTGCTGTTTCTCCTAAACAAACTCCAAGCAATCGCAAAGTAAAGCTCGACTCTCAATTAGTTGAAGCATCTACTCGCTTTGGATTTAGCCTGTTCGATCGCATTGCTCAAAAAGATGTCAATAAAAATATTTTTATATCACCGTCTAGCGTAGCGATCGCCCTATCGATGACCTATAACGGTGCGAGTGGTGAGACGCAACAGGCGATCGCCAAAGCTTTGGAATTACAAAACATCAAAATTGATGATGTAAACAACTTCAATCGCACAATTCAAAAGTTACTAGCGAATGGTGATACAAATGTTGAAGTAACTGTTGCTAATTCTCTCTGGGCAAGAAAAGATGTTACTTTAGCGCAATCTTTTTTAAATAAAGTGAAAGAGTTCTATCAAGCGGAAATTAATAATCTTGACTTTGGCGATCCTAATTCAGTAAATACGATTAATGCTTGGGTAAAGAAACAAACTAAAGACAAGATTGCAAAGATTGTCGAGCACCTCGAACCCGATAGTATGCTCTTTTTAATTAATGCAGTTTATTTTAAAGGTAAATGGGAAGCTCCCTTTGAGAAATCACTCACTAAGCCTCAGCCATTCACTCTAGCTGATGGCACAAAGATTCAGCATCCAGCCATGTCGCGATCGGGTGGATATCGCTATTACGATGCGCCGACATTTCAGGCAATTAGCCTTCCCTATGGAACTGGTCGCTTTAGCATGGAGATTTTCTTGCCGAAGTCTACATCTAATCTAAAGGAATTTCAGAAGCAACTGACGGCTAAAAACTGGCAAGCTTGGTCAGAGAAATTGACTCGCAAACAAGGCTTAATCCAATTACCACGCTTTAAAATGGAATATGAGACTAGTCTCAAATCAGCCTTACAAAATCTAGGCATGGCGATCGCATTCAATCCAGACAAAGCAGATTTTCGCAATCTCTCAACCGTTAAAGCTTTTATCGGTGATGTGAAGCATAAAACCTTTGTCGATGTCAATGAAGAAGGCACTGAAGCGGCGGCGGTTACTTCCGTCGAAGCGAGAACAGTTTCACTAAGACCTTTAGAAGAGCCACCATTTAAAATGATTGTCGATCGCCCATTTTTCTTTGCGATTAGCGATCGGCAAACTGGCACGATCCTGTTTATGGGAGTAATTCAAAACCCATCAGCTAAATAAAAAGACTTTATACGGCTTGCTCGATCCTAAAAAATAAACGATAGAGGTGGTTCAAAGCGTCACCTCTATCGCTATAGCCAAGCAACGGTTACGATATCAAATTCAAAATACAAGTGGCGGCGCTTCGCGCCGCCACTTGTATTTTGAATTTGATTTGTCCTAATTTTCATTGCTTTATAAACGAAAATGGAACTCCTTAAAGGATTCGGATGATTGTCGTATTGTGATAACTACCTGAAAAATGTTAGGTTTACGAGGGGTTTATTTAAGTGTTAACAATAAAATAATTATGAAAGCCAATTCCAGAAAAACTACGATTGGTTTGTTAGCTATGGCTTTGGTGGGATGCTCATTTCCAGACACTTCCAACTCTCAGAGTTTAAATTCTCCAGCCCCCCTTGTCTCAGTTACGCCTACCCAATCGAAAAAAATATTTCTCGATTCTCGGTTAGTTGAAGCTAATGCTCGTTTTGGATTTAATTTATTCGATCGCATTGCCCAACAAGATAAAAACAAAAATATTTTCATTTCACCATTGAGTGTGTCGATCGCCTTGTCGATGGTCTACAACGGCGCGAATGGCGAAACTCAGCAGGAGATTGCTAGGACTTTAGAGTTGCAGGGTATCAAAATCTACGATGTCAATAGTTTCAATCAGAGAATCCGACAATCTTTAGAAAGTGGTGATAAGAACGTCGAGCTGAATATAGCAAATTCTCTCTGGGTAAGAAAGGATATTCCTATAGAACGGTCTTTTTTGAATATAGTGAAAGATTTTTATCAATCAGAAATTAGAAATCTTGACTTTGATAATCCTAGTTCAATAGCTACGATTAACTCTTGGGTAAAGCAACAAACTAAGGGCAAAATTGATAAAATCTTAGACCGCATCGATCGAGACCATCTATTTTTTATAATCAATACTTTGTATTTTAAGGGAACATGGGTAAATCCTTTTCTCAAGTCAGGAACTGAGATGAAACCGTTCACTTTAGGGGATGGCACTAAAAATCAATATCCAGCCATGTCTCAATGGGGTGAATATCTCTACTATGATGCACCAACATTCCAAGCAATTAGTCTTCCCTATGGATCTCGTTCTCGTACTAGCTCTAGACGTTTTAGCATGGAAATATTCCTGCCGAGACGCGAATCAAATCTTGCAGACTTTCAGAAACAATTAACAGCTAAGAATTGGCAAGATTGGTCATCAAAATTTGCTCTTAAAGGAGGTTTTATTCAAATACCACGCTTTGAAATTCAATACGAAATCAATCTTAATTCAGTATTACAAAAACTAGGTATGAAGATTGCTTTCTCTCCAGCAGCAGAGTTTCGCAATCTTTTCTCAGAGAAAGCCTTTATTAATGAGGTGAAGCACAAAACCTTTATCAATGTGAATGAAGAAGGTACTGAAGCCGCAGCGGTTACTTTAGTCGGAGCTACTAGGGGAGGAGGTGTTTCCGCAGAATTTAAAATGATCGTCGATCGCCCATTTTTCTTTGCGATTAGCGATCGAGAAACTGGCACGATTCTATTTATGGGGGCAATTCAAAACCCAGCATTAAAATAAGCCGTGCGAAGCACGGCTTATTTTAATGCTCTTAACGCACAAAGGCAGGCATCACTTCGGCGGCGGTCATCAGACCGTAAATGCCGCGCTGATGGAATTGTTTGCCAGCTTTGAGATATCCAAAGGCTGGGCCGCAAACATTTGCTGCCATGCTGGTTTCATCGCCAAGGGTGAAGGTGTGGGTGGAGATTTTGCCTTCAAAGGTACGTCCTGTTAGCTTCATATTTGTACTGAGGGGCTTTTTAGGATTGCGGGTATCGACTACGCCACCAACAGTGACCCGATCGCGATCGCAGATACCGATGCGCTCTAGCATGATGTCATCGGCATGTTCCATATTTTCAAGCGTAATTAAGCCATTGGTCTTTTCGAGCAATGCTTCCACTTCTGCATCGGTCATTGCTTGAGCCATATCAACGGTATAGCCTGACATGTGAGCGATATCTTCGCGGATAGTAGCGCGGTAGGCGTTCCAGTTAGCGATGCCGACTCCGAAGGTAATCTCGACCTTATGGACTTCAGCAAAACTCTGAGCAGCGATCGCCGCCGCCGCCGTCAATAATCCTGGGGTTGCACCACATCCAGACATATAGGTGATTCCTGCGGCTTCTAGTTCGGGAGCAAGGGCAATCATTTGCTCGACAGCACTAGTACGCTTGATCGCGTCAACTAATACGCCTTTCCAGCCTGAAGCAATAAATTGCTTGGCAACGCTTGCCATGAAGGTATTGGGCAAGTTTGGTAATGCTAAGAAATAGCCATCGACATCTTTTGCCGTAGCGATCGCTTCAGCGATACTGTCGTGAGTAAGAATGCCCGATCCTTCGTGATAACCGAGTGAACCTTTGTTCTGATAGGTAGCGATCGCTTCTGATGCATTTAGTCCATTGCGATCGTAGGCAAATCCTTCTTTATCGGCGGCTACAACTAGTTGCATTTCTTGCTTTGCGCTTAAAAGCTTCGCCGCTGCCTGACCCAATCCACCAAATCCTAAAATTCCAACTTTTAATGTCATTAAATTTAACTTCGTTTATCTAGACGTAGTTTGCAATTCTGATGCGATCCATTAATGTGCCATATTTTTGGACTCATTAGCACAACTCAAAGCGCTTTCCACTGAAGCAAAATCTAAAATTTTTGTTGAAAGTGTTAAAAGCAGCCATTTTAATAAAAATATTAGTTTTTTAGAGGCAAATATTTATAATTTGCGATCGCCTGATTTCAAAAGCATATCAACTAATTTGGATATACCGCTACAGCAGGGATTTACATATTCCAGTAACCTTTAAAATCGGCTATTCTCCCTCACTACACTTAGCTTTATATGCTTCTACGAGTAAAACTATATTTGATGCAGTAAGGTGTAAAACGTAAGCTGCTATGTATTCAGGTACTTCTTTTGTTTCTGATCCTTGACCATGACCCGACGTTTTATTGCGAACAGTTGGCACACCAGCCTTAAGAACATTTGTTAAACCTGTTAAATGTTCTTGAAGGTACTTAGGAATAAGTTCTTCTTTTAAGACAACATCAATAAGTTTTGAAGCAGTAGCAGTCTTGTCATAAGCCCAACTAAATTTGTCACAGATAGTTTTCATTGCGCTTTCAAAAGCCTTGAGAGCTTCAACAATTGCTGCTTTATAATCTTGATTTCGATAATGTTCATGAGCGCTTCGGAATTCTTGTTCAGCACCACTAAACCCTTCACTAGAGATTAGAGTGAGTGCTGGCACAACTGCTTCTGCATGAAGAAAAACTGAATCAATACGAATAATTTGACCATTGTTGTACTGATATCCAATTCCATGCTCAAGAAAACGATGATTTAGCTCTTCAATTGCTTCCTCAGATGTTTGTGGCAATAGTTTATCTGCGTATTTATACTCCTCAAATAGTTTTGGAACAGAATACTCAATGCAGTTGAAAGTAAGCTCGATTAGATCAAGAAGATTATCAGTATGCGTGGCTTGATTAAGAAAAAAAGATCTGCATTGCTCAAAGCTACTATCAGGAAGCTGGTCTGGCGCTAGAATAAGCAAACCTAGTTCTCTTGTTAATGACTTATAAACTGATGCCCACACATTTCTGGCTAGTGATGAAATCTGACCATTGTAAATTCCAATAGCAGTTTCCCATATGTATATGACCTGTCTTCTAAATGGAATCGGCAAGTCTGTATATTGGTAAACTTCTGGCTGGGTGATACGCTCACTAGCCTTTTTTCTCTTGGAATATAAGTTAACAATTGCCATTTTTTAATAAGGGTCTAATTTAAGTAATTGAATAAGCAGTTTGGGTTACGCAAGTTTGTGATTTTTCTCTAATTTTATAGAATTTGTGAATAGTGTTTATCTTCCTCCTAAAACTTCAGCAAAAGATAGCCTTCCGTTAATTGGCTCAAATTCATCTTCTAGCAACCATAACTGCGCTTCTTCATAGCTTTGACTAGTTAGCACAACTTTGTAATTTTCAACTGGATCGCAAACACGACACACACCCATGCGATCGCTCAGCAGCATTAACAAATAAGGTGGCGACTGCATTGGATCGATCCAAACCTCAACAAAATTCCACTCATCCTTCACTGGGTCGAGTGCGGGGGATAACATGGTATCGATTGTCTGCATCTACTTTAACCTCGCCATAAAATAACGGAATAGTGGAACCATCTACTGCAATCCTGTAGCCAATAGGTTCTGCAAAAAATAGCCCATAACGTTCATAGTTACGGATTTTTCCAGTATACTCACCCGCTTCAATAATAGCCTGAGCAACTCTTAGCATAGTAGCCTCATCGTTAAAAACATGAGCAGAGCGCCCTAGCCTGAGTAAACGTTGAGATTGGAACGTATTTGGTAAATGCTTAGGAACATGTCGTTGATCGAGAATAACCTCACGAGTTATTCCACTCATCTCAATAATACCTGAAGAAATAGTTGGTGCTTAAAGTTAGCATGATTTTACTTTGCCCTCTCAGATCTTACAAACTGCGATCGCCATTTGATTTCGCAGGATTGGGTAAATGGCAAATACTACCCGACTTAAACCGCTATAATTGGGCTGATATTTATAATTTCTAAAACTTTTATATAACTCGATCGCATGGTATCTTCGCCGCCCATCAACCTAACTACAAACATCTCTAACACCCCTATCACATTTCCCCTTGCGGCTGTAGTCGGTCAAGAAGCGATTAAAACCGCTTTACTGCTAGCAGCGATCGATCCTGCGATCGGTGGCATCGCCCTCGCAGGTAGACGCGGCACTGCAAAATCCGTCCTTGCTCGTGGGATTCATGCTCTCTTACCTCCTATCGAAGTCGCCGTTGAGTCTCTTAGTAATTGCGATCCAACTAAGCCCGACACATGGGACGATGCTCTAGTCAAGGCAATGAAGGATAAAGACAAGAGCGAAATTGTCACCAAAGTTATTCCAGCGCCATTCATCCAAATTCCGTTGGGAATTACTGAAGATCGGCTGATTGGTTCGGTGGATGTGAGTCGTTCGGTGCGCGAAGGTCAGACTGTATTTCAACCAGGGATTTTAGCAGAAGCCCATCGAGGTGTTCTCTATATTGACGAAATCAATCTCCTCGATCCTCAGATTTCTAATTTATTGCTTTCCGTTCTCTCCACAGGCTATAACCAAATCGAACGCGAAGGCATTAGCTACCAACATCCTTGTCAGCCTTTGCTGATTGCCACCTATAACCCTGAAGAAGGCATCTTAGGCGAGCATCTGATGGATCGGATTGCGATTAATCTTTCGGCTGATGGAGTTCTCTCTCTCGATCAACGAGTGGAAGCAGTGGATATGGTGTTGGGCTATGCCAATTCTCCTGAAGCATTTTTGAGTGGTTATGACTCGGATATTGACGATCTGCGGACACAGATTATTTTGGCGAGAGAATGGCTCACTGATGTGACGATTTCTAGGGCGCAGATTCAGTATCTCGTTGCCGAAGCGGTACGTGGTGGAGTACAGGGGCATCGTGCTGAGTTATTTGCTTTGCGGGTAGCAAAAGCGGCGGCGGCGTTGGAAAGTCGCACCCAAGTTAATGCCGATGATTTGCGTCAAGCGGTAGAACTAGTCATTGTGCCGCGATCGCCTCTTTCTCCTGAGCAACAGCAACCCGAACAGCAACAGCAGCAACAAGCACCGCCGCCGCCCAATCAGGACGATGGCGAACAGGAGCAGGATGATAATCAAGATGATCAGGAACAAGATCAAGAGCAGGAAGATGAATCTCCTGAAATTCCTGAAGAGTTTATCTTCGATCCCGAAGGGGTAATTCTCGATCCTGAAGTTCTTTTCTTTGCTCAGTCAATGCAAAAGCAAGGGCGATCGGGTACGCGCAACGTGATCTATTCCCAAGAGCGTGGTCGCTACATCAAGCCAGTTTTACCTCAAGGAAAGAGCGATCGCATAGCAGTAGATGCCACCCTCCGCGCTTCGGCTCCCTATCAAAAGGCGCGAAGATTGCGTCAACCCCATCGCAAAGTTATCGTTGAGGATGTGGATATCAGAGCGAAGAAGCTAGCACGTAAGGCGGGAGCGCTGACAATTTTCTTGGTAGATGCATCTGGCTCAATGGCGCTCAATCGGATGCAGTCGGCTAAGGGTGCGGCTTTACGGATGTTGACCGATAGCTATCAGAACCGCGACCAAATTTCTCTGATTCCCTTCCGAGGCGAAAAAGCCGATGTATTGTTACCGCCCACCCGTTCTATTGAGGCGGCGCGTCGTCGTCTCGATACGATGCCTTGCGGTGGTGGTTCGCCGCTAGCACATGGCTTGACTCAGGCGGTGCGGGTAGCGATGAATGCCAGACAGTCGGGCGATGTTGGCTCGGTGACGATTGTGGCGATTACTGATGGACGCGGGAATGTACCACTGGCGCGATCGATGGGTGAACCCATCGATCCAGAAAATAAACCTGATATTAAAGCCGAATTGATCGATATTTGTCGTAAGATTCGGGCTTTGAATTTGGGGCTGTTGGTCATTGATACGGAAAACAAATTTGTTTCCACAGGCTTTGCCAAGGAACTCGCCGCCGCAGGTGGTGGCAAGTATTATCATTTGCCCAAGGCTACCGATCAAGCGATCGCAAATGTTGCTCTCAGTGCGATCTCCGATCTGCGTAACTAAAAAGAAAGGGTGCAAAGCACCCTTTCTTTTTTTATGGCTCAATTCCCAATTCTCTAAGTTTTGCCGCAAGGCGATCGGCACGTTGTTTTTCAGCTTCAGCGCGTTGTATTGCTGAGTCAGCGCGTTCTCGTTCTTTTACTAGTAAATCTTGAATTTCGGCATAACTTAAAAAAGCAGTACCATCAGCATGAAACATTTTTAAAGTTTCATCAGTAAGTTCAAATTGCATTCCCAATCTAGGGCTTTGCCACTTGCGATCAATGAAAATTGGAGATAGTCCACCATCATGCTCTCTTAGCCATACACCTAAGTTATTCGCTTCATAGTTATAAATGTAATATTCTTCTACACCATAGCGATCATAAAAAAGAAGTTTCTTATCCATCTCTTCCCGCGTATTTGTAGGAGAGAGAATCTCAAATACGACTTGTGGCGGAATATTATCTTCTAACCATTGTTTGTAAGAGCCTCGATGTCCTCTTGGTCTACCGATCGCTACCATGACATCAGGAGCAGTCGAGAGATCATTGCGTCCTTGGACGGGATACCATAACAAATCGCCTGCAACAAAAATCTTCAGATCGCTATTTTGATTTTGAGTAAAAAACCAGTCAAGATTTTCTTTGATTGTAACAATCCAAATAAAATGGGTTGTATTGCTTGCCATCGGCTGACCATCGCTTTCGGGATAAACAATTTCAGTTGATGAGATGGTTAGCTGCGAAACCATAGCACAACTCCATAAGAAATAATTTGGTTTATTTTAACATTATGATAATTGGGGCGTAGACAATATTTTTAAAATTGCTCATGACCCGTAAGCAGAAAATCGCGATAGGCTTAGGAATATTATTGGGAATTGCGATCGCGATCGCTAGTTATTTTCTCTATTGCCCTAATCCAACTGCGGGTTTATTTCCGCCTGCGCCCAATGCAAAAACTCGCACGATTTATTTTGTCCAACATGAATGGCATTCGGGTTTAGCATGGGTGCAACAGCGAGGAGAAAACTTTGGTGTAGAAGAATGGAAAGACGCTCCCTATGTGGAAGTAGGATGGGGCGATCGCCAGTTTTATTTTGCGGGAGATAAATCCATTCCTTCGATGCTTCGAGCTGTGTTTATTCCATCGGATAGTGTCATGCATGTAACAAGTTTTGCAGAAGCACCTGAGAAGTTTTTTAAGTTTCCTGTTTTGCCGATAGAGATATCGGAAGCGGGATTTCAAAATTTATTTGCTTATGTGAAGCAAACCTTTGCGGTTAATGAGAAAGGCGATCGCTTAGCGGCGATCGGCAAAGGTCAATATGGCGTGAGTAACTTCTATGCGGCTGTGCCGAGATATTTCTCGGCATTTAACTGTAATACATGGGCGGCTGAGGCGTTACGCAATGGAGGAGTTTCCGTTTGTCCCAATCGCGCCGTATTAGCTAAAAATCTTGGCGAGCAAATAAAATCCTTACAAAACGCAGGTAAGGGCAATTCATGAATTGCCCTTACCTGCGTTTTGCCCTTAAGTGAATTCTTTTAATGCCGATCGCAAGATTTCCGCAGTTTCATAGTTCTGTTGTTGCTCATGGAGTTGGATTGCTCTTGTGAAAGAGGCGATCGCTTCTGGGAAATAGCCGACTTTCATCAGCACAACACCTAGATTTTGATGGGCATCGGCGTAGTTAGGTTCGAGTGTAATTGCTTGTTGGTAAGCGGCGATCGCATCGGTAAAACGTCCTGATGTTTTTAGCGCAATTCCGTAATTAAAATGTCCTTGGGCGAAATTGGGAGCGATTTGAGTTACCTTTTCAAAATAGGCGATCGCTTCTTTTTGATGGAGTTCTTGATAGATATTTCCTAAATTGAGATAAGCAGAGAGTTTGACAAGATTAGGAACATCTAGGGCAATTACTTGCTCATAGGCATTCTTGGCTAGTTCCCAATCTGCGTTCTGGTGATAGGCAAGCCCTAAATGGTAATGTAACTCGCAGTAAATTAGATTTGGTTCTTCGGCATCGTCAAGTAAGGCTAATCCTTTTTGTAATAGCTCAATCCCCAAATGGCGATCGCGATCTTGAGTACTACTGATATACAAAGCACCCAATTTATTGAGCATATAACTATCATCAGGAAATGCTTCCAAATGCTTGTGCATCAATTGTTTGGCAAACTCATACTTATGCTTAAGTTGAATTTCGCTATCCGTATAGCCGTAATGTAGTAAAACTGGAACTTCTACATTTAGCACTTGCCAATGAGGTTCTTGCGCTTGTAAAGCTACCACCGATTGATCGATTGATTCGTGATAGATACCTGCAAATGCGATCGCTGGATGATTGCGAAATAGACGTAGTACTAAGGAATAGGGGGCTTGCTTTGCATCTATTTCCGATCGCAAAAGATTGACGGCTAGACAATCATCTCGTTGCATCACCTCTTGCAAAGTAGCGATCGCGTTTTGCTCTAAAACTTCATCGGCATCAATGACTAAAATCCATTTGCCTTTAGCCTGTGCGATCGCATAGTTCCGCGCCTGCGAGAAGTTATCACACCACTCAAAATGAAATACTCTTGCTTGATATTTTTTGGCAATGGAAACCGTGCGATCGCTCGATCCTGTATCGACGACAATGATTTCATCGGCAAGCGATCGCAGGCTCTCTAAGCATTGTGGTAAGCGTTGTTCTTCGTTTTTGACAATTAAGCAAGCGCTTAAAACGATCGGAGAATGCGATCGGGAAAATCCTTTATTACCAGATTTAGCTGTTTTAGGACGAGGCATAAATAATTTTGGTGTTTATTTACTGAGCCGATTGCGTTCTAGATCGAATCGATAGGCTTGGAAGCCAGTAAAATTGGCACGTTTCTCGGAATTAGGAAGCGCCATTGCTACATGCTCAAAGGGTGACAGGTGAGCGGGTTTAGAAGTTAATAGGCGATCGTGCAGTTTCACGTCGTCGGCGAGACTCCGCACACCATCATGATTGAGATAACTGACTCGCGCACAGCGTCCTACCGCCACTTTGACCAATTCGTTAATATCGCTAATTTCGTCAATATCTTCTTGTTTAATTAATGGTAAGTGCCATTCCCCTGCGGCTAATTGCTGCGGTTGACTCGCATCATAGGCAGCTTTCATTTTATTAGCGAGAGCTTGGATTTCAGGCTGAGCATCGGGATGACAGCGCTGTTCAAAAAAGTTTTGAAATTCGGTTCCCGAACAAATTACGGTAATCGTGGAGAATGGTTCCAACAAGCGATTGACAACTTGTTTGTGAATACCAATATGCACTAATTGTTTGGCATGACGGATCGCATCAAGTCTGGCTTCTTGCCACACTGCTGATGCTGCTTGCATCTCGTCTTCGGTTACTTCTGTTTGGGCGGACATTCCCTTTTGATTTTTGCCCCAATGTAATGGATAGACTTCTTGACTCTCGACGAGTTTGATCATTTTCTCGACGGGAATGGCGCGACTGCTGCTGCTATTTTTGCTGAGCATTCGATGGGTCATGAATTCTGAGTGAATCATGCGGTGGTAGGTCAGCACAAAGGTGGTCAGGCGATCGCCTGTTAAGTTAATGCTGTCAGCGATGATTGCGGCTTGGGGTTGAAACATGATGCTTAAATTCTTAATTCATCTATGATTGTAGTCTTGATTGGCTTTGGGGTATAACAAGTTAGTTGAGGCAGTGAGCGTCGATCAATCATGACGTTGCACCCTCGCTAGCTCTCAAGGCTTCTAGTTCTTCGTGTGTAAATGGGTTAATTCCAGATTTTAAAGCCTCAAGCCAACGTTGTCGCTTTTCTAGTATTTCTTCCTCAAGTTCACCACTGTTGATTGCTGCTTCAAAGTCCTCAATTGCACCAGTCAAATTGCCAGTTAATGCTCTTGCGAGACCACGAGTATCTTGACACACCCCAGATTCCTCTAACTCAACAGCTTTGTCACATGCAAATAGAACATCAGTAGCACGATTATGCAGACTACCAAACCAGCATAATTGATTGTAGAAAGATACAGATGTTTCCAATTGAGGATCAATATTTTGAGCTTGTTTATAGTTTGTAAGTACATTCTCCACATTCCCAGAGATTAATAGCTCATTACTCTCACACAGTAAAACTGCTGCTCTGAATTGTAAGGAATTAGATAAATTATTGGGTATATTAACTACTTGTTTTAAACCTTGAGCAGACCATTTTGTGAATTCATCCCACAAAATATTATTAAGGTTCGCATTACTGAGGTTTGCCCCACTTAAATCTGCCCCACTTAAGTCTGCATTGCTTAAGTCTGTATCACTCAAGTCTGCATCACTCAAGTTCGCGTTACAGAGAGATGACTCCCAAAGAATTACGTTACTTAGATCTGCTCGACTGAGATTTGCATGTCTAAAATTCGTTCTACTGAGGTTTGCACAACTGAATTCTGCATCACTAAGATCTGCTCGTTCAAGATTTCCATCACTCAGATCTACACGGCTGAGATCTGCGCGACTTAAGTTTGCATCATTAAGGAATGTGTCACCAAGATAAGCACCTCTAAGGTAGGCATCACTGAGGTTTACCCCATTGAGATTAGCACTCCCTAGAAACACTCCATAAAGTTCTACATGACGGAGATCTACTTTACTCATAAACCCGCCAACTTTTGCTGTAAAGTCAATATCTGCGTAACATTGACTGTAGTTAATAATTCGAGACAATCGGGAAGAATCTAATTCATCTGTATTAGTATCTATACAGGGATGAAATACAACTTCATCTTTTAATTCCGAGTTGGTTTGAGCATAACGATAAAGTGTAAATAGTAAGATTAAAATATTCAATCCTGTATACACATCAACCTTTCGTTGTCCAATCTTGGAAATGTCTAGCTTCTGCATTTGACGTGCTTTTTTGAATGGCAAAATCTCTGTTTCTAAATCAATTGCCTCAATAAAAGTACCATTGCTCCAAGATGAATAAAACTTGCTTAACCTCTCAAAAAGTCTTATAAATTCAGGCTCGTGATGTTTAAAATTTTGTTTAATTAATTCTGCTAAGTATTCTACAATTTCAGGTGTAAGCGATCCAAAGCCAAATAAATCATAAATCTGCCACTCTAAATCTTTCTTATCTACTGTCCAAACTGGAAGATGAGAATCACTTGAATTCGGCTTTTGCTGTGACCATTCCATTAAGCTATCAACAAATCTCTCTGCACAAAGAAACTCACTAAAACTCTTATGCAGAAATTCCATTGAGTTATCTTTGACATCTGATGATTTTAAATAGAAGGTTGCTAATGCTACAGGCAATCTACCTTCTTCATTTTCAGTATTAGCTTTAGCTTTCAGTTTAGTAACTAGATTGGGCGCTAACCTGTCCTTTAGAGCGTCTAAGGTAGTAAATATCCCTCCAGACTGTACAACACATAACCCAGCCTCTTTCAAGATATAGCGAAGTTCTTCTTTATCTAATTTTGTCAAAGCTTGATTGAGATTTTTTCTGCCTTCAGAGCGTTGCTTATCTAAAACCCAATCCAATGTCTGTTCATAAATCAAAATTTTGTTACTATTTCCCGCATTTTGAAAGTTTTCAATCTTAAGGTTTCCGTCTGTGTGCATTGCTGCCAAAAAGTACATTAACATCGGCTCTTTCGCTAATGTTTTAACTTGTTCAGGACAATTTAGATTGCTTAGAAAATCCTTAAATTCTTGAGCTTTGTCTGTACCTTTGAGCTTTGCCCACTTCTGTAACCACTGCTCCTGCAATTCTGCTCTCATATCGAGAATTTTCACCCGTTCCAAATTTTTTGGCATATCCTTGTCCTCAATGCCGAATAGTGCGAATGGTCTACCTGTAATAATTACTCTATGTCCACGCTCACTATTGCCCTGACATTTAGTTTGAAACTCAGATACCCGATCCAGAAAGTTTTTGAGATTGAGATCTCTAACATGCTCTAATAGAAGTTCGTCAAATCCATCTAATACAAACAAAAAACGAGTATTACGATTTCTGAGCCAGTTATCACTAGTTGCAAAAGATTGATCTACTGCCCTACCTAGCAGTGTATCAAAATCATCCGCAAAGTTATTAGTTATATAACGTAATCTAATCAAAATCGGAATCCAGATTGGATATAGCTCACGTCTTACGCGATCAACAAACATACGACAAAACACACTCTTCCCTCGCGCTGGTTCCCCTTGAATAAATAGAACCTGTCTCGACTTGCTCTCATCATTAAGCAACCCTAGCGCCCATTCTTCGATGAACTGAGGTTGACTATTGCTAGTGTTTTCTGAGATCTCTTCAACCTGTAGCTCCACATAGATATCTTCAAAGTCAAAATTATCGTCAAAAACTTGCTCACTAGGTTGCTTTGCAATGAAATCTTCTAAATATTTGTCAATGCTGTAATAGGTTTCTAGCTCTCGCTGCCACTCACTACCGAAAATCGCATTTAGCTTATTCACCTTGTCCTTAATTTCCGCCAACGCAGGTTTAATTTCCCGATGCGTCATTCGCGCAATCCTTTCGACAATAATCTTCGCTTGCCCCTCCTTGATCCCCGCCTCAACCAACCGCTCTAAAACAATAGGATTCAACCCTTTCGCCAACTTTGACTCATGGAAGCAAAGTAAAACCGTCCAAGCCTCAGCCTCAGTTAAAGTCAGACTCTTGCTCAATTTTGAAATTTCTTTCTGAAGGCGATCAGATGCTTTTGCTTTGTTTAACTTCTCCAATAAATGCTTATTAGCATCATCACTAAAGAACTTCTTCAAGCTCTCCAAATAAGCCGCCTGTCCCACCAGTTCCACACAATCTTCTAAGGATAGATCTTCTCTAGTGCTATCCAGACAAACCTGCAACAACTTACTAGCGATCGAAACAAATGGCAACGCTGAACCCGCTAATTGCACTATCGGCAGATTCAAAACATCCAGTATTGAAGAAAGATGTCCAAGCAGGGGAGTTAGTTCAGGAAGAGTTTTGTTTTCATTTATCGCTTTGGATAAATCCAAAACGGCTTTCGTCGTATCAACACCACCCTGTATCGTTTCTCCAACAGAAATATTTGTATTGAGAAACTCCCACGAACTTTGCCATAGTCCCTTGAACATACTGCACCAACTCTAAAAAAGCTCTTGCTATTTTAGCCCAAGTTTCATCATCATTTCAGGATTTAGCAGTCTACATAGAGTTGATTCTACGGTGCTATACTCAAATCACAGTTAACCTTCAAACTGCTGCCAAACCAATGACCCAAGTAATTATTGAAGACATAGATCGAAAAACTAAAGCAGCAAGCAGTCCTTCGTGGGCGATCCGAGTAGAGCTAAGATACATACCTGAATCCACAGCTTTATCCCCCTCTCCTCCCAAATATTAATTAGATAAAGATAATGATAGTCGAAACACCCTTTGCAAAAATTTTAGATGCAGCAGATCAACTTCTACTTGAAGATCAAGAAGACTTGATTCATATTTTACAAAATCGCCTACGCGATCGCCGTAGAGTCGAATTGCTTAAAGATGTTCAAGAAGCTCAACAAGAATTTGCTCTTGGTCAATGTAAGCCCGTTACCCCTGAGCAACTGATGGAGGAACTTCTTGCGTGAAGTTTGTATTATTACGTTCTAATGCTTTTGTTAGATCTGCTCGGAAGCTCCTAAAAAAGCACCCAGAAACAGCTTCAAGTATTCAAGGCACTCTTGAACCATTATCCCTTGATCCATTTCATCCTCGACTAAGAACGCATAAGTTAAAAGGAGAACTTCAAGAATCTTGGGCTTGTAGTGGTGGCTATGATTTGAGAATTATTTTTAAGTTTGTAGAACATGAAGAATCACAGGCAATTCTTTTAGAATCAATTGGGACTCATGACGAAGTGTACTAACTGATTTTAACTTCATCCCATTCTTTCACTAGATATAATAAAAGTCAGCGTCAATGATTAAAGTAGATTAACCATGACCCTCGCCACAAAAAATATTCCCTCAATAACGCTCGATCTCTTTCTGGCTGAGCCAGAAACGAAGCCCGCTAGTGAGTATATTGACGGTTCGATTTATCAGAAACCTATGCCCCAAGGTCAACATTCTCGACTTCAGCTTAAATTTTGTAATACCGTTAATGCTGTAACCGAAGACAAACAAATAGCTTTAGCTTTACCAGAATTGCGTTGTACTTTTGGAGAAAGGTCAATTGTGCCAGATGTGGCAGTATTTCAATGGGAGAGATTGCCTGTTAATGCGGAAGGAGAAATTGAGAATGTATTTCCCATTTATCCAGATTGGGTAATTGAGATTCTATCGCCAGAACAAGCACCGATGCGAGTGATCAGTAATATTTTGCACTGCCTCAAACATGGCACAGAAATGGGATGGTTGCTATTTCCTAAGGAGAGATCGCTATTAATATTTCAGCGCGATCGCCAACCCATCGAAATCAATAGTGAAATAAATGCTGCTCAGAAATTACTTGTACCTAATTTTTTGGAAACAGAATTAAATTTAACTGTAGATCAGTTGTTTGGCTGGTTAAAAGTGAAAAAGTAGAATGAACTTATCCATTAGTTTAACTTTCCAAGAGATTTTAGGATTTGGAGAACAGGATAGAGTTCATTGTGCGATCGCTTTAACATTCCTGCTAATCACATGCAAGACTTACTGAAAGTTTAACTGCTAGATTCGAGACTATCTATAAACTCTTGATACTTCTCAATTTTCCCTTCTTTCTTCGACCATGCCTTTACCTTATCCAGATCAATTGGATGCCGCTTAGCAACCATCACAGCCTGATCGAGATTTTGGCGATCGCTCCAATGGTAAAAACCAGCTAATCTATCCATCACACACAGAGTCGGCGTAAGAATGTGAAGCTCCAATTCTCCTACCTTCTGCACAGTACATTCTCGATAGTCAACATACTGCTCACCAATCATCAAGGGTGATGGTGGAAACTCTACTAAATAATAGGTATTTGGATGTTCAAAATGTCTACCCTGTTTACTAAACCCTAGTTTAGCCATAGTTTCTGTCAAACGCTTAGAATCAGCAGGAGAAATAAAATCAAGATCGTCCGATTGATACTCATTCTCTGAATAGATTGTCACCACACTACCACCCGACAGCACAGCCGTTATACCCGCTGTAGTGAGCGCATCAGACACAATTGCTGCAATCTCAACTAGGGTTAAGTCTTCGTGGATTAACAAGGGGTTTATCTGCTCGGCGAGGACGACGACGTTGACGGTAATAGGCTTTTATTTCTTCTTCAGGTGTTAACTTGAGACGCTGAGCTAACAGCAGTTTGACCTGTTCGACAAATGGCGATCGCGGATTCCATGTATAGAGGCGGGTTTTTCCTACCGAACGGCTCACCAGCAGTCCTGAATCTTCAAACTTTTGGAGTTGTTTTTGTACAGTACTTAAAGCAATACCATAGGTATCAGCGATCGCCTTTCCATACCCTTCGTCATAATTGGCAAGATATAACAAAACCTGCTCAGGTGCTTTACCACCAAAAAGTTCTTTCAGCATGTCTTTCAGCTTAAATATATACCTACTATAGAGCTTATCTAACCTATATAATAGGTATATCATAGGTTTTGTTATATAGAAATTTGATCGCTTTATTTATCTTTACTTCAGTCAGGTTATACTCATTATCCATTAGTTTAACTTTCCAATAGATTTCAGGATTTTGAGAAATGCATAGGCTGGATTGTGACAATCTCAGCACCCATCTGCATCATACATCACAAGGATTTGGTATGATTGGGGCATGACTGAGCCGTTACTGCAAAATTCTGAAAAATTACAGGCGCGATTGAAAGAGATACCTCTCGAAGCAGGGGTTTATTTTATGCGCGATCGCCATGATGGAGTGATCTACATTGGCAAATCAAAAGCCCTAAGAAATCGGGTGCGATCTTACTTTCGCAGTAGTCAGGAACTATCACCACGCATAGCGATGATGGTGCAGTTGGTTTATGAGATAGAGTTTATCGTTACTGACTCCGAAGCCGAAGCCCTTGCGCTTGAAGCAAATTTGATCAAGCAATATCAACCTTATTACAATGTTTTGCTGAAGGATGATAAGAAATATCCTTATGTCTGCATCACTTGGTCTGAGGATTATCCACGAATTTTTATTACCCGCAAACGCCGTATGGGCGGCACTAAGGACAAATATTATGGGCCGTATGTTGATGTATTTAATCTCAAGCGAACTTTAGGAATCATTAAACGCGCTTTTCCATTACGCCAACGCCCAATACCCATTTTCAAAGATCGTCCTTGCCTTAATTACGATATGGGGCTTTGCCCTGGCGTATGTCAGGAGAAGATTTCACCAGAGGAATATCGCAAGACGATGTTAAAAGTAGCGATGATCTTTCAGGGGCGATCGAGTGAGTTAGTAGAAACCTTTACCGAGAAGATGGAAGCGGCAGCGGAAAATTTGGATTTTGAGAAAGCAGCCGATCTGCGCGATCGCATTCAAGTATTGCAAAATCTAGGAGCCAATCAAAAAGTATCCTTACCTGATGATACGGTTTCTCGCGATGCGATCGCCTTGGCTTATGATGAGCAGCATACTTGTATTCAGCTATTTCAGATCAGAGCAGGACGCTTAGTAGGAAGGTTAGCGTTTGTTGCTGATAGTCAGAGCAATACCCCAGAGACAATCTTACAGAGTACTTTAGAGGCTCATTACCAAAATTGTGACCCCGTCGAAATTCCTAATGAAGTACATACACAATTAGAGCTACCTGAAGTAGAAATTTTGCAAGCATGGCTGAGCGATCGCAAGGGGCGCAAAGTGGCGATCGCGACTCCCCAGAGACAGCTCAAGGCTGAACTGATCGAAATGGTGGAGCGTAATGCTCAGTACGAGTTAGCAAGAATTCAGAAACAAAGCGATCGGAACTTACAAGGATTAGAAGACTTAGCGGAGATTCTCAATCTAGATAGTTTGCCTCATCGTATTGAAGGCTATGATATCTCACATATTCAAGGTTCTGATGCAGTCGCCAGCCAAGTTGTGTTTATCGATGGTATTCCCGCTAAGCAACATTATCGTCATTATAAAATCCGTAATCCTGATATTCAAACTGGACATTCCGATGACTTTGCAAGTTTAGCAGAAGTAATTGCCCGAAGATTTAGGAAATATTCGGCGTTTGAAATGGATGCCCTCACCCTAAGTTCCTCTCCTATGGGAGAAGGCAAGAGTGAAGATTTCCCCGATGTGGTGATGATCGATGGAGGTAAGGGACAGCTTTCTTCGGTGATGAAAATAATTGATAAGTTGGGATTACGCGATCGCCTAACTGTGATTAGCCTAGCCAAAAAACGTGAAGAAATTTTCTTGCCCGAGCAGTCAGAGCCATTAGTAGGTGGCGATCCAGAACGTGCAGGGGTACAACTGTTACGACGTTTACGGGATGAAGCGCATCGTTTCGCGATTACTTTTCATCGTCAAAAGCGCAGTCAGAGAATGCAGCGATCGCACCTCGATCAAATTACAGGTTTGGGACATCATCGTCAAAAAGTTTTACTTGAGAAGTTCCATTCTGTCGAGTATATTCGCCAAGCAACAGTCGAACAGATTGCCGAAACCGATGGTATCGGCAGAAAGTTAGCTCAACATATTTACAATCATTTTCATTCCACAGCTAATTAGTGTCACTTCATTTAGACAACATAAAAGGCGGCGCTTCGCGCCGCCTTTTATATTTAGTTTAGCTTAGGACAAGCGGATGAACTCATACTTGCTGTTGGGCATTGTAGCTGTAAACATGATTGGTGATAGTCGGGGTCATCTTCTGGAGCGAGAGGAGCCTGACCAAAAATCATTTCGCAACTGAGATCTTCAAAGTTCGGTTTCATAGTGAGAGGAATGCCAAACTTCTCGGTGAAAAATGTTTGAGTCGGAACTTTACACATATTGACGCACATGCCAACACAGCCACTATCGACGAGATAGCGACATTTTTTAATATGGACACCAGAAGGTTGCGATCGCACCGTTCCATCGGCAAGATTTATCTCCGCTTCAGCCACCTCACAAGGTCCCACTAACCACTCAAACATTTGCGCCGCAAACCATGCATTGAGAACGCATACTAGCCTCGTGGGAGATACAAATGTGCGGACTACCCAGAGCGCTGGTGAAGGTATTAGAGATTGTAGTACTTTCGCCACAATTACTTGCTGCTCTTGAGCATTACGCCCCTGCATAATTTGTTTCGACAACTCAACAAAGCCATCGTAGCCGCCAATTTCGGTTCCCTTTCCCAAAGCCTGCGCCATCTTGCTAGAAAATAGCCCGATAAACAAGCGATCGATTAAGTTGTCATTGTATTCATCTTTGACAATAGGTTGTTCGGCTTTAGACTGCATAAATCCTTATAAATCAGACTACCAAGATTTGCTAATAACGATCTTAACTGAATTCTTAATCATATGGTATTCGTAAACAATACTTGAGGCTTCGGCTTCGCTCAGGCTTCGGCTTCGCTCAGCTAACAGTATCCGTTGGCTGAGCGAAGCCGAAGCCCGTAGCATTTCCATAAATAAATTAGGAATGCTATATATGATCGCCTGAATTTTGATTAAGTTAGTCCAGTACTGCCAAAACCACCGACACCGCGATCGCTAGTTCCTAGTTCGCCTTCAATATATTGAGCTTGAATGACAGGTTTTAAAACTAATTGAGCTACCTTTTGACCTTTGGTGAAGGTATAGGCTTCTGAGCCCAGATTAATCACAATTACTTGAATCTCGCCGCGATACCCTGCATCGACCGTACCAGGAGAATTAAGAACTGTAATTCCATGTTTGAGAGCTAATCCACTTTTGGGACGAACTTGTATTTCATACCCAATAGGAATATCGACAGCTAAACCAGTGGGAATTGCCGCGCGATTTTGTGGTTGGAGAGTGACTTCTGTAACAGAATAGACATCGGCTCCAGCATCGCCAATATGTGCATAGCTTGGGACTTGAGCCTCAGGATGAAGCTTTTGAAACTTGATTTCTACTGATTGCATTAAGCTTGTCTAAAAGGTTAAGTTAGGACTAGGAGAAGGTGGGCGTGTAGGTTCAACTGGTGTTGCAGTTGGGTTGGATGATGGCGATCGCGTTGGCTCGGTAGGAGTCGGAGATGGATCAGGTGATCGCGTTGGTTCGGGTTGTCCTGATGTTGGAGTAGGTAAGGGCGTAGTTGTTGGTCTTTCAGTTGGTATGGCTGTAGCGCTTGGAGTAGCGGTAGGTGAGGCGGATTTAGTTGGTGTTGGTTGAGGTTTAAATGGCGCTTTTAGTTGGACATCAAGCTTGTAGTTGGTTTCATTAGTACCAGTAGTTTTGATTCTGATGTAATAAATCCCGCTTTTTCTTAATGGTCCTTCCCAATATCCCGAAGAATTATCGATCGCTTTGCGGTCTAGACCGATCTGATCGTCAGTCTGAATGGTCATTTGTAAATCAGCACCTGTCAGAGACACGGTAAGCACGTCATCTTTTTCGCCATTAAACCGCACATTAACTACTTCACCCGCCTTAATCTTATTGCTGACAGATCCGCTACTTAGATTGTCGTTTACAGACTTAAGATCGAGAATGGTATTGATGTTGGTCACATTTGCGGTGCTGGGTGTCGCTGAAGGTGA
This sequence comes from Pseudanabaena frigida, assembly GCA_003242085.1. Taxonomy (GTDB): domain Bacteria; phylum Cyanobacteriota; class Cyanobacteriia; order Pseudanabaenales; family Pseudanabaenaceae; genus Pseudanabaena; species Pseudanabaena frigida. The sequence continues at coordinate 42,643 of QBML01000023.1, forward strand.
GGCGATCGCCGTATCTGTAGGATTAGTCGTAATCCGATTACGGCTGAAGAATATTGAGGTGACAGCCCACGAGCCAACACCTGCAACCAAAATAATTAAAATGCCAACAAACCAGTTAATACCACCGTTATTTGAATTATTGGAGCTATTGGGGCTGCTATTTGGATAATTTGCAGGATTGCGATTACTTGAGCCAGCTACTACAGTTCGCTGCGGGATATTTGCCGCTAGATTAGAAGGAACTTGTCGCCCAACGGCATAGGTTTTTGCGCCAGAAAATGAGGCTTGAGCAACTTGGAGAGCTTGCATTACCTCATCCGCCGAACGATAGCGATTAGTGGGTTTATAGCTCAGCATTTGGTTAATCACCCTTGCGAAGGCTGGATTCACATTGGTGAATTGTTGCCAGTTCCAAGCGAGATTAATGCTGTCAAATAGTTCTGCTGGCTCTCTCCCAGTCATTAACACAATTGAAGTCACCGCGAGGGCATAGAGGTCGCTATTGGCATAGGCATTGCCCGACTGAAGCTGCTCAGGTGGCGCATAGCCTGCTTTGCCTGCCACCGTTGACGCGGGAATGCCCATCTGTGAGTTGAGTTTGGCGTTGGTTTCTTGGACAACACCAAAGTCAATGAGAACGGGCAAATTATCCTGCGATCGCAACATCAGGTTTTCAGGCGATATATCGCGGTGAATGATATTATGACCGTGCAAATAGCTCAGCACTGGCAAAAGCTGCTGCATCAGTGCAAAAATTTCATTCTCCGAAAAAGTTTGTCCAGCTTTGAGGCGATCGAGCAACAGATTGCGATAGTTTTTGCCTTCTACATAGTCCTGAACCAGCAGCAACCTACCGTCTGACTCAAAGGTAGCCCGAAATTCTGGTACTTGCGGATGGCGGATTTGATAGAGTACCGAGGCTTCACGGCGAAACAGCTCCTTTGCTTTTTCCGATACCTCAAAAGAATCTTGAGGCGGGATAAATTCTTTAAGTACGCAAGTTTCGTTAAAGCGCTCTAGGTCTTGCGCCAAGTAAGTACGCCCCATGCCACCCTGTCCAATCGTCGATCGGATAGCATAGCGACCTTTAAGAACAAAACCTTGGGGGAATGGGGATTGCATAAAACATTAACTAAATAAACAAATAGACGGCTTTAACTAGAACGACCAACTAAAACCTAATACCTAACCGCCATCGCACTACCGCGAATCAGGTATTTTGAGCCTTCGATATCGATCGAAGTACCGACTTTGACCTTTTCATTACCAAAGACAACACCGTCATTTGTGACTCTGGCAGTTGCTTCGAGCGTAAGGGCTAAATCGGACTGAGAAGTGGATACAGCGCGGGGATCGTCAAAAAAGACGGCTGTCCCATCGGCTTTGGCGGCGACAACTTTAGGTATGGCAATCTCGACTTTTTTGATCGTAACTTCGCCACGTGGCTGATTGCGGATAATGATGTTGACTTTGTCTCCGACTTTGATCAGGTTTTGAGGATTAGTCGCACTTAAACCGCGCACATTCATCTCTACTTGAACGGTTTTATTTTCGGCTGATATCATTTGGGCGATCGAACTGCCGCTATTGCCTGGGACGATGAGTAAGCCAATTAGGACAATCAGGATCGTGGCGATCGCTCCGATGTCCAGAATGCTAAATTTGCCAAATAAACGACCCTGCCGATCTAAAAGTGCCATGCGTATTTGCTGTATGTAACGGTTGAGATGTTGTTCGAGTTTATAGCTGTCACCACTTTAGTTAGAGTTGCGGTGCCTAGCGCCGCAACTCTCTTTTGGGTTTTGATAGTGCCTAACATGACTGGCGATCGCTATAAAAGTTTGATGAAGCGATTAATCGCTGTCAGCATTACAGTATAAAGGCAAATTGAATCGGTAAAGACAAGCAAAGGTCGTTTACTAAACTTCATCTTGTGTCGTAATCTGCATTACATAGCACTGCAAATTCAGACTTTACTTTACTGATTTTGGCTTAGGTAAAGCATTCAATAGCTCTTCAGCAATGATCTCGGTCATGATGCTAGACATTTTGGGCAGCAAAATCTCGTTGGTACGACTGATCGAGTCACTAAAAATTTGGGGCATCATCGCGATCGCTTTTTTGCCTGTCGATGATTTATAAAATCCGATGATGTCGCGCAGTTCATCTTCGTTAAAGTACTTGTCGTAAATGGGATAAGAAACTTGCTCGATCAGTTGATTGACATCAATTTTTTTGATCACGCGATCACGGTATTTAGAAGCCATGCGGGACAAGACTTCACTAAATTGCTTTTGCACCTCAGGACGATCGCTATCCAGAAAAGGTGCGCCTTTTAAAACTGCTGAGGCTAGCTTAGGAAACTCTGAGCGAACCATCGAGTCCATAATTTGCTGAGCGTTCTTGCTAGCTTCAGTAATTTCTAGCAATTCTTTGATCAAAGCCTTCTTTTCTGGAGAAATTACTGGTGAGCTTGGCTTTACTGGTTGCTTAGTATCACTGCTTTCTTGCGGAACTTGGGCGATCGCTTGATTGGATGTAGGTAAGACTAAGGCAGTAGTGAGCAGCGAGGACAGCGCAACGGTTGTAAAAATGCGGTTCAGCATAATTTTATGAGGATATTTTTTCGAGATTATAGGTGAGTTTGTCAGCGATCGCCGTTATCCAGTTTTCATCTTGCTTAGTATAGCTACGCGGGATATTTGCACCTAAAACTATGACTCCTTTTTCGCCCAGAGGTTGCACGATCGCCCCCTGAGTATTTTCAGGCAGATAGTCAAATTCAATGCGTCCGGGATAAAGCTCTAATTTGACTAGGTAAACTGGTTTTTGGGTTTTCATCACCCGCTCGGCGATCGTCCCTATGTTTACCTGACTGCTCTTACCCAAAATCCCCCGCCGCAAAATCGTTTTGCGATCGTAATAAATTGCTACTGCCTTAGTCACTGTATTGGTCAGCAAAATATGTGAAGCCCAAGCTAATTCAGTTTTGATAGCATCAGGTAAAGAGTCATCAATTTCAAAACCTTCTGCGCCGACTAAAGTCACGGCATCAGGTGGTTTTGGTTGCACTTGCTGCCACAGTAAACCAACTAAAATCAACACAGCACTCAATAAAACCCCTAGAGCATCAGCGCGAGATTGGCTAGCCGTGAGATTGAACGTTACCATACGATTAGCTAGTAAGGCAAAACCTCCCAACGTTCCTACCACAAGGGGCAAATATCGAATCATCATATCTAAACCCATTTACAACCAATAAGACTCAGAGTATTGCCTCTGATTTTATTGGTTTTACAGCGCTTTGCGCTCAAAACCCAACCAATAATTTTTTGAAAGTGTTGCTAAGCAACACTTTCAAAAAATTATTGTAGTTCGTTCTAAGGATATAATTTAGGTGTTATTTGACTAAAAATATAATGTCAAACCAAAATCCTGAACAAATCGCGAGAGATAAAATCGACAGTATGTTGATTCTGGCTGGGTGGGTGGTGCAGTCAAAGAACAAAGTGAATTTAGCGGCGAATAAAGGGGTGGCGGTTCGGGAATATCAGACTGATGCGGGAATTGCGGATTATGCGTTGTTTGTGGATAAGAAACCCGTTGGTATCATCGAGGCTAAGCGTGAAGAAGCAGGGGAACAACTCACCGCCCATGAGGAACAGTCGAAATATTACGCGGTCAGCAAACTCAAGTATTTAAAAAACGATCCTTTGCCGTTTGTTTATGAAAGTACGGGCGCTTTAACAAGGTTTACAGATTATCGAGATCCCAAGCCGCGATCGCGTCCAGTTTTTCACTTTCATCGTCCTGAAACCTTAGCAGAGTGGTTTGCTCAGCCTGAGACTTTGCGATCGCGGTTAAGCAAAATCCCTGAATTAAATGCAGAAGGTTTACGTCCTGCCCAGATTAAGGCGATCGCTAATCTGGAAGCATCATTTAGAGCCAATCGCCCCAGAGCTTTGATCCAAATGGCAACAGGGGCGGGTAAAACTTTTACGGCTTTTAATTTTTTGTTTTGGGTGGT
>QBML01000023.1:46679-85194 GCA_003242085.1 Pseudanabaena frigida
ACGGCTTGTACTTTTGTGTATCGGTTGTTGAAGTTCGCCAAGGCAAAGCGAATTTTGTTTTTAGTGGATACGAAGAATTTGGGAGAACAAGCGGAACAAGAGTTTTTGAAATATCAGCCGACCGATGACAATCGCAAGTTTACGGAGCTTTATAATGTGCATCGTTTGAGTTCTAGTTATATTGCCTCGGATAGTCAGGTTTGCATTTCCACAATTCAGCGACTCTATTCCATTCTTCAAGGGAAGGAATTGGAGGAATCTGCCGAAGAGACAAATCCTAATGAATCGGTTTGGCAGAAAAAAGAACCTCTGCCCGTAAGTTATTCCATTAAGAACTTCATTGAGCAGTTCGATTTCATCATTATCGATGAATGTCATCGCTCCATTTATAACGTTTGGCAGCAGGTATTGGAATATTATGATGCGTTTTTGATTGGGCTGACGGCTACGCCTGACAAGCGCACGTTTGGTTTTTTTAATCAAAATGTGGTGAGCGAATACACCTATGAAGAGTCGATCGCGGATGGGGTGAATGTGCCTTATAACGTCTATACGATTGAGACAGAAATTACGAAAAATGGCGCAAAACTGAAGGCGGAGCAGTATATCGATAAGCGTGAAAAACTTTCTCGGAAAAAGCGTTGGGAGCGGCTGGATGAAGACTATGAATATAAGTCGAATAAGCTTGATAAGGATGTGGTCAATCCCAATCAAATTCGGTTGATTATTCAGGAGTTTAAACGCGCATTAAGAGCCGATATTTTCCCCGATCGCATTGATGAGCATGGTGAGTATGAAGTTCCGAAAACGCTGGTTTTTGCGAAGACGGATAGTCATGCTGAGGATATTATTGCGATCGTGCGAGAGGAATTTGGTGAGGGCAATGAGTTTTGTAAAAAGGTGACGTATAACGCCGAAGATCCGAAATCAGTTTTAAATCGATTCCGTAACTCATGGAATCCACGCATTGCGGTAACGGTAGATATGATCGCCACAGGAACGGATGTGAAACCGTTGGAAGTGTTGCTGTTTATGCGTGATGTCAAAAGCATTAATTATTTTGAACAGATGAAGGGGCGCGGGACTCGGACGATCGCTTTTGATGATTTGCAGAGGGTGACGCGCACGGCTAAGTATACGAAAACTCATTTTGTGATTGTCGATGCTGTCGACGCGATCAAGTCTAAGAAAACCGATAGCCGACCCTTGGAGCGTAAACCGAGCGTGCCTCTAAAGGATTTATTGAATGCTGTGGCGATCGGGGCGCAGGATGAGGACTTATTTTTGACTTTGGCGAATCGGTTGCTGCGTCTGGATAAACAATTAACGGAACCTGAGCAGGTGAAGTTTGCGGAATTGTCAGGCGGAAAGAATATCAACGCGGTGGTTAAGGATTTATTGAGTGCCTTCGATCCTGATGCGATCGCGCAGAGATTCAAGTCTTTAGTAAAAGAGATTGCGGTAGGCGATCGCAATCCTGCATTAGAAGAGTCAGCCCAAAAGCAAGCTCAGTCTGAGTTAGCGGATCTAGCCTCTGCAAATTTCAATGGAGAGTTAAATACCTATATTGACAATTTGCGGAAGGTGCATGAGCAGATTATCGATACGATCAATCAGGATCGGATTTTGAAGTCAGAGTTTGATGCTTTTTCGACTGCGAAGGCGGAGTCGGTGGTACAGGATTTTGCGGCATATATTGAGGCAAATAAGGATGAAATCACGGCTTTGAGTTTGTTTTATGGTCAGCCCTATCAACGGCGGGAGTTGACTTTTAAGATGATTAAGGAGGTGTTAGAAAAGCTGAAATCAGATAAGCCGATGCTTGCGCCTGTGTATGTATGGGAGGCTTACGCACAGTTGGAAGGAGTGCGGGGCGATAGTCCTAAAAATGAGTTGGTGGCGCTGGTGTCTTTGATCAGGAGGGTGACGGGCTTAGATCAGGGTTTGACTGCCTATGACAAGACGGTGGACAAAAATTTTCAGAGTTGGGTGTTTGGTAAGCAGGCGGGTGCGTTGAAGTTTACGGAGGAGCAGATGCGCTGGTTAAGGATGTTGAAGGATCATGTGGTGACGAGTTTTCATGTGGAGTTGGATGATCTGGACTTTACGCCCTTCGATCGCGAGGGGGGTCGGATGAAGATGTATCAGCTTTTTGGAGATGAGATGGGTGAGATTATTGAGGAGTTAAATGAGGCACTGGCGGCGTAAATATCTGTACTATGATTTGTGTGATTGTTTGGACATGATTTTTGTGATTAAGATGATGGACTATGATTAAAGATTATTCTGGATTGGCTTAGCCAATCTAAAATCATGGTAATCACATAAATCATAAAAATCATAGTACTAACAAATGATTGATGATGGATACAAGCACTCTGCTCTGACTAGCAAAATCATTGGGGCGGCGATGGCTGTGCATACTGGGTTGGGCAATGGTTTTCAGGAGGTGATTTATCAGAGGGCTTTGGCGATTGAATTGGGCGATCGCGATATTGCTTTTTGTCGTGAGTTTGAGATGCCGATCTATTACAAAAATCAACATATTGGGACGCGGCGGGTTGATTTTTTGGTGGAGGGGATGATTTCAGTGGAGTTAAAGGCGGTGATGGAGATTTTGGATGTGCATATGGCGCAGGCGATCAATTATCTGGAGGCGTATGATTTGGAGGTGGGGTTGTTGATTAATTTTGGGGCGCGGAGTTTGCAGTTTAAGCGTTTGTCGAATAAGAAGTTTAAGCAGAAGGCTCAGGGTAATCCGCATATTAGACATGATTTATGTGATTAATGTGATGGACTATGATTGTTTGGGCAGGATTTATGTGATTAAGATGATGGGCTATGATTTTTTTGGATGGTTGCGTTAATTTGGATTGTTTTTTTAATCATGGTCATCACACAATCACGCAAATCATGTAATCATAGACCATCATATAAATCACATAAATCATGTTAAAGGATTGGATTGAGGTTGAATTAGGGGATGTTTGCGATTTAAAAAATGGATTTGCGTTTAAGTCGAAAGAGTATGTAGAGATTTCTGAAACTATGAATTTCAGAATGAGTCAAATTCGACCTAATGGAAAAATTGATCTTGACCATAATCCGAAATATCTTCCTGATGAGTACGCCTTTTCATATTCTGATTACCTGTTAGAGAATGGTGACATAGTAATTGCTATGACTGATATGGCTTCTGATACTAAAATATTAGGAGTGCCAACAATTGTTAAACAAGACAAAAGAAAACTGTTATTAAATCAGCGAGTAGGAAAATTTTTTAACTTAAATACTAATTGTGTTTATATTCCTTACTTAAGATACATAATCACCAGCCCTCAAATTTATAGCTATTACAAAAAACTGGGGAAAGGAGGAGTCCAAATTAATTTAAGCAAAGATGACATTTTAAATGCAAAACTTCCACTTGCGCCACTGCCTGAACAAAGGGCGATCGCTTCAAAAATCGAGCAACTATTCAGCGAACTAGACAATGGCATAGCCAACCTCAAAACCGCCAAATCCAAACTAGAAATCTACCGCCAAGCCATCCTAAAACAAGCATTTGAAGGCAACCTAACAAAAGACTGGCGCAAAAAACAACCAAAAAATCATGGCAATCATGTAAATCAAAAAAATCACAGTGCAGACAACTTACCTGCAACTTGGAAATGGGTAAAATTATCTGAAGTAGCTAATCATATAACAGATGGCGATCATCAAGCACCTCCAAAAGCATCAGAAGGTATTCCATTTATTACTATTTCAAATATAGACAAAAGCACTAATAGAATTGATTTCTCTAATACATTTTATGTAGAGAAAGAATATTATTTTAATCTCAAAGAAAATAGAAAACCTCAAAAAGGAGACATACTTTATACTGTAACTGGCTCTTTTGGGATTCCTGTATTAATTGATTTTATAAAAGATTTTTGCTTTCAAAGACATATAGGCTTAATAAGACCATTAGAATCAATCAATCAAAAATGGCTATATTGGCTACTTCAAACTCGTTTAGTCTATGGACAAGCAAGTGAAAAAGCAACAGGAACAGCACAGAAAACAGTTGCTTTAAGTATTTTGAGAAACATTACGATTCCTTTTTGTCCAATTGAAGAACAAAACCAAATTGTCCAAGAAATCGAAACCCGTCTATCTGTCTGCGACAAACTTAACGAAGCGATCGATCAAAGCTTAGAAAAAGCCCAAGCATTGCGACAAAGCATCCTCAAAAAAGCCTTTGAAGGCAAACTCCTCAGCCAAGACGAACTCCAAACTTGTCGCCAACAACCCGACTGGGAACCTGCTGATAAACTATTAGAAAGGGTTAAAAAAGATAGCAAAACTAAGAGGTAACTATATGCTAATCAACCAACTAAGAGAAAAGCGAGAAAATATCTTAGCGATCGCTGCCAAACATGGAGCATTTAACCTATGAGAAAGCAACAAGCCCTTCATCTTTTAACTATTAGTAAACCATTGTTAAAAGAGAAATATGGAGTTACTAAAATTGCACTATTTGGCTCAACTGCTAGAGACACAGCTAATCCAAATAGCGACATAGACATTCTTATAGATTTTGACAGCCCAGCAACATCAAAACGTTATTTTGGTGTTCTATTTTATCTAGAAGATCTCCTACAACATCCCATAGATTTAATTACAGAAAATGCATTAAGACCTGAATTGCGTCCCTATATTGAGAAAGAAACTATATATGTCTAATTCATCAGAACGTGATTGGCACTTTTATATTAACGATATGATTATATTTGCTCAAAAAGTACTACGCTATACCGAAGGATACGATCAAAAAAGCTTTCTTGAAAATGAATTAAACTATGATGCAACTCTAAGAAACCTTGAACTAATTGGGGAAGCTGCCACACACATACCACCAGAAATACGTGCAGAAAATTTAGATATTCCTTGGCGACAAATTATCGCAACCCGCAACCGTATCATTCACGGATATTTAGGTATAGATAACAATATTGTTTGGGACATCATTACCGCAGAAATTCCAGAATTATTACACCTACTACAAAATCTTAGAAATCAAATCAATAATATTAATGAGTAACGAATCAAACCTAATTTCTAAAGTCTGGAACTTCGCCAACATCCTCCGCGATGACGGTGTCAGCTATGGCGACTACCTCGAACAAATTACATACCTGCTATTCCTAAAAATGGCAGATGAAATGTCCAAGCCACCCTACAGCAAAAAGATTAAATTTCCACGCATCAAAGACGCGGACAATAAAGAAATTCCTGACGGTGAGCTATGTAATTGGGAAACCCTCACCAATAACAAACGCGGCGCAGAGCTTGAATCCTACTACACCCAAATGTTGCGATCGCTTGCCACCGAAAAAGGCACATTAGGACAAATCTTCACCAAATCGCAAAACAAAATCCAAGACCCATCGAAACTGCTCAAAATCATCGAGATGATCGCCAAAGAGCAATGGACAATGGTGGGAACCGATGTTAAAGGCAACATTTACGAAGGACTGCTAGAAAAAAACGCCGAAGACACCAAAAGCGGCGCAGGACAATACTTCACCCCCAGAGCCTTAATCAAAGCGATGGTCGCCTGTGTGCATCCCCAACCCAGCAAAACCATCCACGATCCCGCCTGTGGTACAGGAGGATTTTTCCTCGCCGCCTATGACTACATCACTACCCATCATTCCCTAGACCGCGAGCAGAAAGCCTTTCTCAAAAACCGCACCTTCTCAGGCAACGAAATCGTCGCCAGCACTCGCCGACTCAGCTTGATGAATATGTTTCTGCATAACATCGGCGAAATCGATGGTGAAAGCTTTATCTCTCCCAATGATGCCCTGATCGCCGATAGCGGAATTCGTGTGGACTACGTTTTAGCCAATCCTCCCTTTGGCAAAAAAAGCAGCATGACCATCACCAACGAAACAGGGGAACAGGAAAAGCAAGACCTCAGCTATAACCGTCAAGACTTTTGGGCAACCACTTCCAACAAACAACTCAATTTCCTGCAACATATCCGCACCCTCCTCAAAATCAACGGTGAAGCCGCCGTTGTCCTTCCTGATAACGTTCTCTTTGAAGGTGGCGCAGGCGAAACCGTGCGGAAAGAATTAATGAAAACTACGGATTTACATACAATTCTGCGATTACCCACAGGCATCTTTTACGCCCAAGGAGTCAAAGCAAATGTCCTCTTTTTTGATAACAAACCCGCCGCCAAAGAACCTTGGACAAAGGAAGTCTGGATTTACGACTACCGTACCAATGTCCAACATACTCTCAAGAAAAATCCCCTCAAACTGTCAGACCTCAAGCCCTTTATCGATTGCTACACCCCCACCAATCGGCATCACCGCAATGAAACATGGGCAGAAATAAACCCCGAAGGACGTTGGCGCAAATTTGGCTATGACGAAATTATTGCTAGAGACAAGACCAACCTCGATATCTTTTGGCTCAAGGACAAAAGCCTCGCCGATCTCGATAATCTGCCCGACCCTGACATTCTCGCCAATGAAATCATCGAAAACATCGAAGCAGGGCTAGCAAGTTTCCGCGAAATTATGGACACAATCAATGCGATCGCACTATAGATGCTGAATAATAACTAATCTGCACACCTTAGCCTTTTCTTTTATGCTGCCTAGCGATCTCCTGATGCATCGATTGAATGGCGAAACTGTCGTTCCTAAAAAGTTGAAACTCGATCCTAAAAATCAGGCGATCGCTACGGAATTAATCGCGATTTTTGAGAATGCGAAAGGCAACACACAGGGCGAACTCGATCGCCAATTATTAGAACTTGAAGGAGATACTCCTGACTATCGGGTGAAGCGGGGATTAGCACATATTCTCAAATCTTCATTCAGCATCTTTGAAATTATTAGTCCTCTCGAACCACAAGAGTTACGCCGCCGTATTTTTGAATTATCTGCTCAAGTAATTCCCAGTTATCAAGCGACACAATTAACATTATCTAAACTTGCAGATACATTAACCGAAGAACTCAAGCGCGAAGTCATTCCTTCACAAATTACAACAGGGCTTTATGCCGACCTGATCGAAAATCGTATTCTCACTCAATTTGAAACGCCTACACCTGAAGCCTTAATCCATCGATACAACCTCTCACAGGTACAAGGAATTTTTTATCGCGCTAGTCACATGACTTTAAAAGTGCATCGCAACGATCCAGGGGAATATAAGCTTTTATTCCGATATCTCAAGTTGTTTCAGCTCATGTCCTATATTGAAGGCGATGTGGACTATGGTTTTACGATTACCGTAGATGGTGCGACTAGCTTATTTGGGACTAGTACCCGCTATGGACTGGCGATCGCCAAACTATTACCAGCTTTGCTACATGTCACGAAATGGAGCTTGCAAGCAGCTTTAGTCGAAAAAGATGCCTACTCTAAACAAAAACGTACGGGTTTATTTACCCTTGATTCTGACTGTGATTTGGTGAGTCACTATCCTGCTGGCAAAATGTACGATAGTGCGATCGAGTCATCGTTTGCAGAGCGTTGGGCTGAGATGAAAACTGACTGGAAATTAGAAAGAGAAGTCGATCTGATTCCCATTCCTGGGAGCGTGATGATTCCAGATTTTCGACTAGTGCATCCTGATGGACGCAATTATTTATTAGAGATCGTCGGTTATTGGCGACCCGAGTATTTACGTAAGAAATTCTCACAGGTGCGGCAAGCTAATTGTGAAAATTTGATTTTGGCGATTTCCGAACGGCTGAACCTCGAAAAAGCGGGAGTAAATGTAAGCGATACAACAGCGCTTACGGTTTGGTTTAAGGATAAGCTTTCCCCCAAAGCCGTTTTGCAAGTAATCAGCTAACTCAATCCAGCCTGTTTAGACTTTATGTAGTACAAGAAATTTTTTGAAAGTGTTGCTTCGCAACACTTTCAAAAAATTTCTTGGGTTTTGAGAAAGCGCTAGGCGCTGTAATTCCCTGTTTAGCTTAAATAGCTATAAATCAAACTCTAAGTTAGCTGAAGTATATAAAAAACAATTTTTTGACTTTTAATGCCTATTTTTAGCTTGAAATGAGAGATGACATATTTGTGTGATAACTGTACATTAATCAAAGAGTTTTTTGGTTTTCACGATGACTCATCTCTCCAATGCTTCCGATCCGATCGTACATTTATCTGCTTCTAAGGCTCGTTCGTTTGGGATTGCTGCAAAATGTGCAGGCGATCGCGATAATTTCTCGGAATTTTTTACAGTGTGGCTGACGTTATGTTCGCGTCTGGATGCTTTTGGTCATGATTGGCAAGTTAGTTTTTCCGATCCTGTGACTGTTTCGGACTACATTACGATGCGATGCTCATTGACTATTGATGGGATTACTCGTGAAGCTACAGGTAGCGATAAAGGTTGTCTAATTCAGGTCGGTTCAGCAACAATTGGCGTTCACGCTCCTGAAAGGGCGATGCTGAACTCTTTTTGTAATGCTGCTGCTCATTTTGGCGTGCTCCTGCCTTTCGGTAAACTGCGTGGTAAGAAACCTCCAGACAATAGCCAAGAGCTAATGGAAGTTGTGAAAATGCTCCGTAAATTGCAACGCAAACACAAAAGTTTTATGTTGTTTGGTTGGAATTTTCAGCCCTTTGCCAAATCTAAGAAAGCGACTGCTAAGTCCTAATTAGCATTTCCAATGATTCAAAATCCAAAAGGTAAAGGCGGCACTAAGTGCCGCCTTTATCTTTATTAGGTTTATGATGGAGTTCTAAGATCTTAAATTTGGATAATTACATTTGTTCCTATGACTATTGCTCCTCTAAGCTGGACCGAACTACAATCCCTCACAGATTTTCAAATAGATACGGTAAATGGTTCTACTAATGCCCAAGCTTGCTTACGCCTATTTGGACATTCTGAATCAGATGTGCGAGTAGTGTTATATCGCGATAATCATGCATGGTGTCCCTACTGTCAGAAAATCTGGTTATGGCTTGAGGAAAAGCAGATTCCCTATCGCATCGAAAAAGTAACCATGTTTTGCTACGGCGAAAAAGAGATGTGGTACAAACGCAAAGTACCATCGGGAATGTTACCAGCGATCGAGCTAGATGGACGCATAATTACTGAAAGTGATGATATTTTAATTGCTTTAGAAAAAGTCTTTGGTTCCCTCAGTCACAGCATGACCGATCCTCAAGTAATCCCGATCAGAAGATTGGAACGGGTGTTGTTTAGGGCTTGGTGTGAATGGCTGTGCCGTCCGATGAGTTCGGAACGGCAAGAAAAGCGCCATCGCGAACAATTTGTGGAAGTAATGGCAAAAGTGGAAGAGGTTTTAGGAAGTACGCCTAGTCCTTATTTTCTCGAAGAATTCGGCACTGGGGATGTGATTTTTACACCCTATGTCGAGCGGATGAATGCCAGCCTCTACTATTACAAAGGCTACTCTCTACGAGAAGAGAATCCTCGCATGTCGGCATGGTTTGATGCAATGGAAAGCCGTCCTACCTATCGCGGTACTCAAAGCGATTTCCATACTCATGCCCACGATCTACCGCCACAGATGGGGGGCTGTTGGGAAAATGGCGAACCGCAAATGCTAATTAATAAAGCCAGAGTGGATCGCGGTTCTTGGTTTGGCTTACCCGATGTGACTTATGCAGAACCAGCAAACTCTCGTGAAGAAGCACTCCAACGTGTAATTAAGCATCACCAGAATATTATTCGAGTCAATCTTGCGGACGATCGCTTATTTGATGAAGCTTTACGTTGTGCTTTAACGAATATGATGACGGGTGAAGTTTGCACGCCACCACCTGACTCTGATATTGCTTTGCGATATTTGCGCGATCGCATTAGCGTGCCTCGCGACATGTCGATATACGCAGCTAAGCGGCTGAGAGAGTCATTAGAAAAAACTGCTGCTCTAGTAGGCGATCGGCAAGGCTCTCCCATACCGATCGGAAATCGCCGCGATCAAGATCCAGCCAACTTCAAAAGTGCGAATTAAATCCCCAAATAGAGTTGCAGTGCTCTGCACTGCGACTCTATTTGGAATAGCTACTCGTGAGGACTGTTTTCATAGATGAACAATTGCCGTGGTAAAACCCTTAGAGCTTCTTCTAGCGTGGTTATTCCAGTCGAAATTTTTTCGCGGACAGTGTGACGAAAAAAGTCATAACCCTGAGATATCAGGTAATCGACTAATTGAGACTGAGTTCCTTCAGACATAACTTTGCGTACCTGAGGAGTCATGTTCAATAAATCAAATATTGCCACACGCCCTAAATACCCCGAACCGAAACAATGTTCGCAACCCTTACCACGCCGCCAATCTTGATATTTAACATCTTGTACCGCTATGTTAAGTAACTTTAGCTCAGCCTTTGTCGGAACATAAGGTTCGGAACAGAAAGAACAAATCTTCCGTAACAGCCTTTGAGAAACTACTCCTAACAAAGATTCGCTAACTAAATTTGGATGCAGTCCCAGATCTTTTAATCGGGCGATCGTGCTAACTGCATCATTGGTATGCATAGTCGATAGAACTAAGTGACCTGTCAACGCTGCCCGAATTGTAATTTCAGCAGTTTCCAAATCGCGAATTTCGCCCACCATGATGATATCGGGATCTTGTCGCAAAATGGATTTTAGCCCTGTAGCAAAGGTGAGTCCACCTGTTTCTTGTACTTGCCCTTGGGTAATATTGGACAAGTTATATTCAATAGGATCTTCCATCGTAATTATATTTACTCGATCCGTTGCCAATAATTGCAGAGTGGCATACAGAGTACTAGTTTTGCCTGAACCAGTTGGGCCAGTAACAATAATTAAGCCTTGGGGTTGTTCGATCCAACTGCGATAGATACTTAGCGAGCTCTCATCAAATCCTAGATCCTCAAGTTTAGTTGCGAGCATTTTGTTACGCGGTAACAACCGAATTACAGCCTTTTCCCCTCCAACGCAAGGGAAAGTACTAACACGCATATCTAAGTCAAGGTCAAGGTTATCGGCAGTGACATAATGTTGGCTGATACGACCATCTTGAGGACGACGGCTTTCACCAATGTTCATATTGCTCATTACCTTGAGCGCGACGATAGTCTTGCGGCTTACTTCAGGGGGCAAAATGCGAGTTGTCCGTAATATGCCATCGATACGGTAGCGAACTCGCAACCCTGCTTCTGTTGGTTCTAAATGAACATCACTAGCGCGATGCTGAAGAGCCACAGAAATTAAGGCGTTAATGCGATGAGTTTGATCGAGAGCTTGAGATAGATAGATTTCGGATATTTCATCTAAATGGGCTTCATCGTTTACTCCTGTAAGCGGGTTTACAATTGGTGAAGCAATATTGCTTGGTTCGGGGAGATTTTGTCTGAGAAACCATAACAAATAACTTTCAGAAGATACAAGCACATTTTTGATACCTGTTAAGGTGACATTACTTATCTGCTTAATTTCTTCGTTAGTAAGCGATCGCGGTGAACCTAGATAAAAATATCCATGCCACAACAACAAAGGGATTACAGGTGGTAATAACTTGCGATCTTCAAAATGATGAAAAAATCGATAATTAACATCCTCATCAAGTAAGTCGATCCGCAATCCCCCTCGTTTATCGACTAATAGTTGAATTGCATCTTCGCAAGTAATCTCTTGATTGCGAAGGCGCTTCCAAACAGAATTTGAAGAAATTACTGATACTTCGTCACTCATACTGATTTTTGCAACTAATTATCTCGATCGCAATTTTGATAGTGGTTCTGGAACCCGATTTTTTGTGGTGCGACTTTACCGCGCCACAAAAAATCGGTTCTTTATTTTACTGCACGTCCCTAACAGCTACTTTAACGTTAGCTCAGTTGTCATGAAACTGTTGAATTCACGTTAGATTGATACCTAAGGACATAAGAGACTTGAATAATGAAATCATTAAGAGACAATTATGGCTAATGTACGACAGTTACAACTATTAGTCGATGGAGTAGATATTTGGAATCAATGGAGGAATTCTCATCCAGATGAGCCGATCGCTCTACAAAATGCCACGCTTAACATTGCTAATCTACGCTATGCCAACTTAAGTCATGTCAATCTAGAAAGTGCCGATTTATATCACGCGAATTTAATCGAGGCAAATTTGCAGTACGCAAATTTAGCTAAAGCAAATTTAAATGGGGCGATTGCTACGGGTTTGCTTAGTTATGCCGATCTTAGTGAGGCGAACCTATACAGTTCGATTTTTACATTTGCTGACCTTAGTTATGTGAGTTTACAAGGAGCGATGGCGATCGCGGCAAATTTTAATAGTGCGAATCTTCAAGGTGCAAATTTACAAAATATGAATGCCAGCCACGCAATTTTTTGGCAAGCAAATCTAAGTGACACTAATTTGAGAAATGCGACTTTGTGGGGAACAAAGTTATATTGTGCTGATTTAAGGCGATCGCAGATGCAAGAATCCGATCTTAGTGGCGCAGACCTGAGTGGAGCCGATTTGCGCGAAGCCGATCTCAGTGGAGCCGATTTGCGCGAGGCTAATTTGAGTCGAGTTAATCTAGAGGGTACGAATTTAGAGGGGATTCGTTGGGGCAAAGATGTTCGCGGGCGCGATACCAATTGGCATAATGCGATCGGGCTCAAGTCAGCGCTAAATGTTCCTAAAGCACTCTTACTATAGTTGGACTTCCACAAAAGAACGAGATAATGAAACGAGGCTTCGGCTCCGCTGAGCCAATGATTATTATTTCTGGCTGAGCGAAGCGATGCACTGAGCTTGCAAAAGTGTTAAAGTCTACAATTCTCTTAAATGAATTATTCACTGGGAAGGGAGTAGGATTGCTATAGTTTTCAAATAATTGGAAGTAGCTATGTTCGGTTTTGCAATTTTCTCTGTTTTGATCAATCTATTAGTAGGATTAGTACTTCTTTTCTGCTTGATTTTTATTGTCAATCTGATAGTTTATCGCTCATTGAAATTTCATAGGACAAAATGGAACTACTTTGGCTCAATATGGGGAACAGTCTTTGCTACAAGCGTATTAGGAATTCTATGGAATTTGAGCCAAGGTGCTGATGCCAAATACGGCTGGTACGATAACTTTATCCATATGCCATTGTATGGAGCTTTATTTGGTGGATATTTGGGATGGATTATGGGGGAGCAAATCTTGGGCAAAGCACCGAAAAATACCCGACCTTGGCTAGTAGGGCTTAGTATTGCGATCGCTCTTGCAGCTTTTTATGGATATCTCTACACAGGATTAGTTAGTTATGGAGATAATTAGAATCAAAAAGAAGTACTTTGTACTTCTTTTTGATTAGTTTCAAGGATTGCAATAGGAGCAATATGTCGGATCGGCGAATTGGATGCCATCAGGAAATAAAATCTCTTGTTGAAAATTGCAGCGATCGCATCCATATAAATGAGCGCGAGTAGTCTGAGTTAGTAAGCCGCAAAGTTCACAGGGTAATCCGCTTAATCGTTCGACAATATCAAAATTCACAAAATTACAATTGGGACAGAGTTGTTGTAATTTGCGGACAAGATCTTCTGTCGCTTTAGCAATATTTTTCATGCGGGTGGGATTATATAGCGCTCGCATATCCGTTTCTATATGAATTGTTGGATGTATCGCCAAAAGTTCCATTACAGTATCCTTGAGAAGATCTACTGAATTAATTCCTTTATATATTGAATCCTTTGCGGAGGTCTTAGCATCCAGCATTAAGACAATTGCATGTTCAGGAAAGCCAATTTTTAGAGCGAATTCGTAGGCTTGCTCAAAACTTGAAATCTCTTGATGGCGGAAATTAGTATCTGCGGAGAGAGATTCACCATACACCGTGAAATCATGTTTTTTGTCAAGCAATAAAACAAGTTCGCGATTGTAAGCTATTCCTAAAATTGGATGTGGAAAGAAACTACCTTCGCTAGCGATCGCTAAATCCGCATCACTTGACTCTAAAGCTTTCTCAGCTTTAATCTTGGTAGTTTCTATTTGATTGGCAGGACGCTCCACATCGCGGGTAAATGTGCCAAACAAATCGCTATCAAAATCTTTAGGGACAGTAACTCTGACTCCTAATGCTGTTTGTAAGATTGGGGCAATCGCTAATTCCTTATGGTGCATTGTCGCAATTACCGCAAGGCGATCGGCAAGCTCTATCCGAATTCCTTGTTCCTCTCTTTCACTAAGAGAGGAATCGAGGAATTCGGCATCACTCAGTCGAGCTTTGATGGCATCACTCATCATGGGCAAAACGGTTATACAGAAAGTCTAGAGCAGTATTTCTAAGATCGTAGTATAGAGGATCTTCCATGATTTGTGCGCGATCGCGTGGGCGAGGGAAAGGAATTCGCATGATTTCGCCAATATTGGCGGCAGGTCCATTAGTCATCATCACTAGGCGATCGGCTAGAAACAGTGCTTCATCGATATCGTGGGTAATCATTAATACGGTACAGCGATGCTCTGTCCAGATTTGTAATAGTTCCTCTTGCAGTTCCTCTTTAGTAATTGCATCCAAAGCGCCAAAGGGTTCATCAAGAATCAATACTTCAGGACGAATTGCCAAGGCTCTAGCGATCGATACACGCTGCTTCATCCCGCCTGAAATCTGGGTAGGCTTTTTCTCGGCGGCTTCGCTCAAACCAACCATTGCAAGGTGATGGCGGACAATATCATTTTTCTCGCTCTTAGAGAGATTGGGATTAACTGAGTCAACGGCAAGCATGACGTTTTCATAAACCGTTAACCATGGCAATAGCGCATAGCCTTGGAAGACGACCATGCGATCGGGACCGGGTTTTGTAATTAATTTGCCATTAACCGTCACTTGCCCAATTGATGGCTTGGAGAAGCCGCCAACCATGTTTAAGAGTGTCGATTTACCGCAGCCAGAGTGACCAATTAAGCAAATAAATTCGCCTTCTTGAATATGCAGATTTACATCCTTAAGAACGACATATTCGCCATTATTGGGAGTGGGATAAATTTTGGAAACATTTTCAATACGAAGGAAGGCTTCTTGAGGGGGGACTTTGGCGATTTGGTTTGTATGTTCAAGTATGGTTTGGGTCATGTTCTTTTTGCTCTCTTTTCGATCTCTTTTAAAGTAAGTAGGTTGCTGGAATTAAATGTAGGATGGGTTAGCGATCGCGTAACCCATCATTTTGGAATAGTTGATGCGTTAAGTTGCACTAACGCATCCTACATGTCCCTACAGTGGGGCTAAGCAACCATTCGCATCGATTCCATGGCAATTTCTGCCATCGTGATATTGCGTTTAATATCTAGATGATTCAGATAGTCAATGGGATCTTCGGCATTAAAGGGAATATCATCGAATAGCTGAATCGCATTGCGGCTGTAGGTAATATCTGTTAGACCTAACTCACGGGCTGCCGTGCTGAATACGCCTACGCGACAAGTTTTCTCTAATACTTCTACCCAGTTGCGAGGGAAGGGAACATCGCCCCAACGCGCCATCTGGGTAATGTGCCAGAGATGCTCGGAACGGCTAGGACGGTTAACCCCAGCGCCATAGAACTGATGGTGGGCGGGTTCGCGCATGGGGGAATCGATCGCACAGGTGACATCATCAGGGTTACCCAAGTGGATGTAATTAACATTGGTACTGACATAGGCGCGACGGGAGAGAATCTGGCGGATCTCTTCGGCATTATTGGGATCGGCGCAATACATACAGGCTTCGAGTAATGCCTTAACAAGAGCGATGTGGGTATTGGGATAAGCGTTTGCCCAATCTTCGCGCACACCTAGAACTTTTCCGGGGTGACCATTCCAGATTTCGAGATCGGTGGCGACGGTGAAGCCGATATTTTCCATGGCGGCGCGGAAGTTCCAAGGTTCGCCAACACAGAAGCCATCGATACTGCCTGCTTTGAGGTCAACTACCATCTGTGCAGGAGGAATGTTTTTTAGTTCCACATCGAGATCGGGGTCGATACCACCAGCCGCTAGCCAGTAACGGAGCAACAGATTGTGCATTGATGAGGGATGGACTACACCCATACGGTGAGTGCGATCGCGAGTATTTTGTAACATCGCTTTGAAATCAGCGAGGGTATGAATGCCGCGATCGTAGAAACGGCGATCGAGGGTAATCGCGTTGCCATTGCGAGTCATCGTTAGGGCAGTCACGATGGGCTTACAAGCACCGTTACCACCAAGGGTCATCCACATTGGTAAACCTGAGGGCATTTGCGCTGCATCGAGATAGCCTCCAGCAATGCCATCAACAATACCTCGCCAACTGGTTTCACGAACTAGAGAAACTTCATCCAGTCCATGCTTTTCAAAAAATCCTTTTTCTTTAGCGACGGCGATCGGCGCACAGGCGGTTAAGGGAACGAAGCCGATCTCTAAATTGACTTTTTCTAAGCCGTGACGGGCAACAGTGGCAACCTTACGCGCATTCAGTTTCTTAACGCGCTTTTGTTGGTTCAAGAAATAGATGATTTCGCTGCGGAGACTATAGTAACTAGGATGATTGACCGCTTCCATGCGTTGACGGGGACGGGGAATATCCACTTCCAAAATGCCGCCAATTTTCGAGGCGGGTCCATTGGTCAACATCACAATGCGATCGCTAAGTAATACGGCTTCATCAACATCGTGAGTTACCATCACCGCCGTAATCTGATCTTCATTACAGATCTGCATGAGCTTTTCTTGCAGATTACCGCGAGTCAGCGCATCCAAAGCCCCAAATGGTTCATCAAGAAGCAAGAGTTTGGGACGGACGGCTAAGGCGCGGGCTATCGCCACCCGTTGGCGCATCCCACCTGATAGCTGGGTGGGTGGCTTATCGATCGCATGGGCAAGCCCCACCATGTTTACATAGCGCTCAACTAAAGCATTACGCTCACCCTTTGGTAAGTGGGAAAGAACTTCATCAACGGCAAGAGCCACATTTTCGCGAACCGATAGCCAAGGCAATAGCGAATAGTTTTGAAATACCACCATGCGATCGGGACCAGGGCGAGATACGCGCTCATCCTCTAACATCACCACGCCGCCTGTGGGTAAGTCTAGCCCTGCAATCATATTTAGTAAAGTTGACTTCCCACAGCCTGAGTGACCGATGAGAGAAATAAATTCACCTTTTTTTATTTGGAGGTCGATTCCTTTGAGGGCAATATATTCCTTACCACCACCTAACGGAAATGTTCTCTCTACTTGATCGACTAAAACAAAATCCTGCATTTTAAAATTCTCCTTTTTATAAAATATCAATCTACTGATGCGCTAGATTCTAAAGATCCCCCCAGCCCCCCTTATAAAGGGGGGAGAATTTTTCTTCTTCGCCCTTTATAAGGGGGATTGAGGGGGATCTCTTTACTTCTGTTCTTCAGGCAAGATTACATTTTGAAGCCAAGCGACGGCGCGATCGAGAATCAAACCAACAGCACCGATATAAACTAGCGCCAAGATAACTTCGCCCACCTTGTCATTGGTGTATGCATTCCAGATAAAGAAACCGATACCAACAATACCTGACATGATGATTTCGGCGGCGATAATTGCGAGCCATGCTAGACCGATGGAAATGCGTAGACCTGTGAAGATATAGGGCAATGCCGAGGGAATCAAAATCTTGAAGAAATACTTTTGCTTAGAAAGTTGCAGCACTCGCGAAACGTTGCGATAGTCTTGAGGGATTTGTTTTACACCAACCGCAGTATTTAACAAGATCGGCCATACAGCAGTGATAAAGATAACGAACAATGCGGCAGGTTCGTTTTGACGCAGTGCAGCAAGTGCGATCGGAACCCATGCCAAAGGTGGCACTGTTCGCAGGAATTGGAAGAGAGGGTCGAGAGCTTTATCAATTACGGGCGTAGTCCCAACTAAAATTCCCATACCGATACCCACGATCGCTGCTAATGAGTAGCCCTTAGCCACACGCTCGAAACTAGCGAGAGTTTGCCAGAATAGTCCTTTATCAGTACCGCCACGATCGAAGAAAGGATAAAGCAACAGGTTACGAGTGGATTTTTCAGCCATGATATTCCAAGGCCCTGGCAATTTGATTAAACCAATACTCGAAACCAGTTGCCAAATGATTAAAAATCCTAGAAGTCCGATGATGGGAAGTGCCCAGTTCTGAGCGTTTTTCTGCCAAAACTTGTTTAGCGATCGCCCTAAACTACCATTACGATTTCCAATACTTGCTGCCATAAACTGTTTGCTCCTGTGAAATTTAATTGGTTTTTAGCTTTTAGAATGTGAATGTTGTCCGTAATACCCCAACGGTTGCGGTAGGCGCATTATTGATACCTTCGGGATTAAATACAAAGAACACCCCAGGGGTAACGCTGATATTTTTAGAAAGTTTGAAATTGAAATATCCTTCCAACTGATAGGGCGTAGCGGTAAACCCAGTGGGAATTGTGGCAATTCCACCAACAGCATTACGCGCTAGAGGCTGTCCAAAGATAATTCCAGCCGTGTTTCCTTCCTTGAAGACATCACTAAATTGTAAGCCAGTCATCCAACTAGTAAAGGTCGTAGAAGCATCCTTATTAGTAAGATTGGCAAAGATCCAAGCGCCAGATAGATTAAAAGCAATCTTGGGAGTAATCCGCCATGTCAATGTCGAACCGATAGAATTCAATTTAATTGGGTCGCTTAGTGATGTTCCTGCTCCACTAATTGCATTAATGTCTGCGGAAGCTAAGCCTGTGCCTAAGATATTAATCTGGTGATAGCTATTTGCATAGTTGAGTCCGATATCAAGATTGGAAGTGGGTTTGAGGGTTAATTGAGCAGCCAGAATGGAACTACCACCAAAGAAGCCTGCACCAAGCAAAGTAGTTGGGCTGTTAGTAGCGATCGCTGGGTTGACACTTCCGTATAACGCTCGAAAATCAACCTTATCGGAAGGAGTCCAGATGAAACCAACGGCGGCAGCTAGACCAGTACCAGATGTACCTCCAGATACGCGGGTCGCAGCATTTAAACCTTGACCAAAACGGGAGATAGAGCCTTGACCTTCACTAGCAAAAGGGCTAATCGCTGGGAAAGCATCGGAAACTTCTGCATTAGAACCTGCAAATAGCGTCAACTTATCCGCAATAGGGAAAATGTAGAGCAATTTGTAAAGATTGACCGAGTTAGCGGCTGCCGTATTGGAGTTAGACGGATTGAAATTGAGGAATTGATTCTCAAATCCCAATCGGACATTACTAGAACTGCCAAGGGGATCGGCATAGCCTAAAGGTGCAGCTAGACTGTTGATATTGGTAGCTTGTAATCCCGTAATCAATAAGTCCTTACCAGAAAAGCTGGTCAATAAATTCAGGCGGACGCGGTTACTAAAAACAATGTTAGTATTTGTGCCACCGTTGTTAGGATTTGCTCCTGTTGCGCCCGATACGCTGAAAATTGCTTCGCCACTTAGTTTAGTTGTCGTGGAGAACTGTTGTGCTTCCAGTTTGGCAGTTTTCGCATCAAGGGCATCAACTCGACCGCGTAGGGTTGCGAGTTCGGCTGCAAATTCCTCTTGGAGCTTTTGCAAAGTTGCGAGGTCTTCTTTGCTAACCTTGTCAGCTAATCCCGCCGAAATAATTTCATTGATTTTGTCAAGACAAGCATTTAAACCAGCCGCAAACTCATAGCGCGAGGTTGCTTGCTTGCCGCGAAATGTGCGATCGGGATAGCCTGCAATGCAGCCATAGCGCTCGACTAGTGATTGTAAGGCAGTAAAAGCCCAATCCGTAGGACGCACATCTGATAGTTGAGAAACCGATGTGACATTCTGAGCAATCGGATCGTTAGTGATCGCCTTCAGTTGAGTTTCATTAGAAATTGGAGGAATAGAAGCGGTCGTTTCAGTTAATTTAACTGTTGAAGGATTAGCAGGACTTGCCTCCGCCGATACAGATATTGCTCCCAAAGACAAAGGCAAGCCGAGTAGAAGCAATCCAAGTTTACTGGTATGAATTTTCACGGTTAATTTTCCTCACACAATATTTTTAATTTGTTTGTCGATCTAGAAGTCTTTGACCCAATTGACCTAATTTTTTGACCTATGCCTTCTTAATCTTTAGGCTGTCGAGATAGGCTTGAGGATTTTCGGGATCGAACTTTATCCCGTCAAAGAATTCCTCAATACCGCGAGATGTACTAGAGGGAATATCAGCAACGGCAATACCAGCTTCTTTCGCGGCTTCGCGCCAGATATCCTCTCGGTTGACTTTCTTAATCCAATCCTTTACCGTGCCTAGAGAATCCTTCGGCAAGAAGCCCCAACGGACGCTCTCAGTCAAGAACCAGAGATCGTGACTCTGATAGGGGTAGGAAACATTGCCTTTAGCATCTTTCCAATACAGTGGAGCCATGCTCTTGTCATTGATAATGCGCCCATCGCCCATGTCATACTTGCCCATCATCGTGTCTTCAAGGATTTCAGGAGCAACACCAAAGTAGTTTTTGGTAGCCACAATCTGGACTAACTCTTTGCGATTATCGAAGTTGTCGCACCATTGCTGTGCTTCCATAATTGCTTTCAGCATCGCTTTAGTTGCCTTGGGATTTTTGTCTACCCAGTCGGCTCGCATAGCGAGATACTCTTCTGGGTGCGCTTTCCAGATTTCCGCAGTAAGGGCAGGAATAAACCCGATTTTCTCTTTAACGATGCGATAGGGCCAAGGGTCGCCCGTACTGAAAGCATCCATCGTGCCAGTTTTCATATTGGCTACAGTTTGCGCCGCAGGTACGGTCAGTAATTCGATATCGGTATCAGGATCGACTCCGTTAGCAGCTAACCAGTAACGAATCCAGAATTCTTGGTTCGCTTTTGGGAATGTGTAAGCGGCTTTGAATTTCGCACCTTCAGACTTAGTTTTCTCAAAGAAATCCTTGGCTTTATCGATTTTTAGGGTTATCCCCTTATCTTTATGCTTGCCTGCGATCGCAATGCCATTGCCCTGTGTATTTAGTTGCAACAGCACGTACATCGGAATTTTGAGGTTATCGGTAATAATCCCTTCGGAAATTAAATAGGGCATTGGCATTTGCCATTGACCACCATCGATGCCACCCGCTGAGGAACCAATTTTGACGTTATCTCTTGCTGCGCCCCAGTTGGCTTGCTTAGAGATTTCGACATCGCTCATGCCGTATTTAGTAAAGAATCCCTTCTCTTTAGCAATGATTAAGGGTGCTGCTTCGATAATTGGTAAATAACCTAGTCTGACTTTCGTAGTTTCAGGGACTTGTTCGGGAGGAATACTTATTTTGGTAGCATTTGCCGAACTGATAATTGGATTATCGTCTGGAGGATTGCCAAGACACCCTTTGAGAAGGACTGAACTAAGGGCGGTTGCTCCTGCTGTAGCTAAAAAACGCCGCCGTGAAATGTTGTAATTGAAATCAGACATGGGTTAATTTCTCTCCTTAATATAGGTGTGTAGTAAAAGCAAAAAGTATTTAAGGGCTTTTATGAAGTCATCGCAAAGCTAAGCCAAGAGCGCACTTCTGCGAAGTGCAGATCTTAGACATAGAATTTACAGATCCGAGCTCAGCTTTTGGAAAAAACTAAGCGATTGAGGCTAAGTGAAAATTAGAACAATTGATTGGTTGCTATTGATATCTTAGAGTCAAGTCTTGATAGAGTAAAGTCTATTATTTTTATAATATCAATAGATTTTACTCTATTGATAATCTATTAAAAAAGGAAGTGGTGCATCGAACCACTTCCTTTTTTGGATTTTTAAGCAGCGATCGCTGTCGCCTTAGTTGTGCCGAGAGATTCCATCACTAATTCCGCAAGATCGTTGATGAAGATAGGATGGCTGTTTAAGGCAGGAACACGATCGAAGTTATGAATACCAGCTTCTTCTGCAACCTCGCGGTATTCGATATCAATCTCTTGCAATGTCTCAATATGTTCGGAGACAAAACTAATTGGAACTACTAACAGATCGTTAATGCCGCGCTTGGCAATATTTTTAATCGCTTCCTCAGTATAGGGTTGCAGCCATTCTACGGGGCCAACTCGACTTTGATAGGCGAGGGTATGAGCATTGTAATGGTTGTAATCGCGCCGCAAAGCTTTCATAATGCCATCAACGCAGTTTTCCATTTCTGACTGATATGGATCGCCGTATTTCGTGACATATTTTACTGGCACACCATGGGCACTAAAGAAAATATGGACATTTTCGGGTTCCGCAAAAGACTGTAATTTAGCATCGATCAATTCATTCATCGCACGAATATAACCGGTGCGCTCGTACCAAGATTTGATCGTGATTCGCTCGATCGCTTGCAGTTCGGGATCGTTTTCCCAAATTGCATCAAGTTGCTTGAGGCTAGAACCACTGGTGCTAATCGAGTATTGTGGATACAAAGGTAATACCACAAGGCGCGTGATGTCGTCTTGTTTGATTTGGGCGATCGCTTCTTCGGTATAGGGGTGCCAATAGCGCATGGCAACATATACCTTGGCATCGACTCCATGACGTTGCAAGACATTTTCAATGTTTTCGCCTTGCTCTTCAGTAAGCTGGCGCAAAGGCGAACCACCGCCAATCATTCTGTAATTCTCTTGGCTGATGGGAGCGCGACTAGCCGCGATCAACGAAGCGATCGGTCTTTGTAAAAAGGGAATGGGGAGGCGGATAATTTCTGGATCGGCGAACAGGTTATACAAGAAAAGATAGACATCTTCTAACTTTTCAGGGCCTCCTAAATTTAAAAGCATTACTCCAACGCGACCAGACATAAAACAATTTCCTAAAATTTTATAAATTGATGGTTTTAGATTCAGAAAAGCCAGTAATTGATGATGACTTTCCTAAGCTCTTGATAATTAAATAAATGGAATTTATATAAGTGAAATTTTAAAACTCAGTCTAAATATTAATCTATGTTACAAGTAAATATTAGCTCTTGTTCCTAGCTGTCTGTGAATATATGGGGCATAAAAGTAGAGTGTTACTCTGAAACTCTACTTTTATGGCTTGTCTAACCACTGTTTGACACAGGCTTCCAACAAATCAATATCTAAAGGCTTTGTCAGATAATCATCACAACCTGAAGCGATCGCTGCTTCTTTATCCCCCTTCATTGCATGGGCTGTAACTGCCACAATTGGAATTTTAGCAGTGCGATCGCTAGCTTTGAGTTGTCTAGCAACTTCCCAGCCATCGACCTCTGGTAAAGATAAATCCAGCAAAATTAGATCGGGATGATTGGTTTCTAGCCAATCTAATGCGGCTTGACCATCTTGGATGCAAGTCACACGATATCCAGAGTCTTGAAATACCTGCTCTACCAAAACTTGGTTGTCAGGTGCATCTTCGACAACTAGGATTAGTGGCTGGCTTTTAAGTGCGGGCATAGGTGCTGAGCGGTTCTTTGATGAACTTGATATAAAGATGTTTAAAGGTCGATTTCACTACTCTGGGTAGTTCAAAGTCGATCGCCATCATGGTCGTAGGTAGTTTCCAATCTGGGCTGTGCAATTGAGCGATCGGCGTGCCGATGATTTCAATAGCATCGAGGTCGCTGCATAGTCCTGTCCGAATAGCGGCAGCAACTGTAGGTACATCCAGAGGCTTAACTCCTAAGATATCCACCATAACGCGATCGAGCGCAAAAACATCACAAGAAGCCGCTAAAACACCTAAATCTTTTGGTTCGCCAGCACTAGGTCCGTTACCTTCATGTCCGACGATACCATCAAGGATCGTCAGTTCGGGATTAATGGCTCTCGCAGTTTCAATCAACATTTGCGCGAATCTTTCAACATCTTTTCCTGCTTCCATATGCCACCAAGCTTTCATCTTGCCTGGGACGCAACCAAAAAGATTTTTAACACCAAGGGTGAGGGTTAACTGCATATGTGACTTGACCTTGGGCAAATTAATCACCACATCCGCATCCATAGCTTCTTTGCTCAGTCTTAGATGTTGTAGTTCGCCTGCGCCTTCGGTTTCGTAGCGTTTGCCATGAAACTCGACGATCGGTATTCCCAATTCTTGAGCGAGAGGTAACAAGCCATTTGCCTTGGCAATCCCTTTGGCGCTACCAAAAGCAGGGCTATCACCTAAGAATGGTTTGCCACCAGCATCCTGAACCATTTTGGCGACGCAGTAAACTAATTCGGGGCGAGTGGTGCATTCTTTGGTCGGGCGCGACCCTGTGAGCAAGTTGGGCTTGAGTAAGACGCGACCACCTGCTTTGACGATGCTGGACATACCTCCTAGCGGCTCAAGTACTGCCTCTAATGCTTGCATCAGTGATGCAGTTTCGTAGCTAGAGGTATGTAGAAGACTGACGATTGGTTTCATGAATATTTCTAGAAGGTGGTGGGTCAGCGAACTATTTAAAAATATAGCCTAGTAATATGACTTTGTAGGACTAAAAGCATTTTTCAGGGGCATTTTTCAAGGCGATTGCCCAAAGCCTCGATCTGCAATTTCCTGTAAGCATAGAGCAATCCTAAAGTTGAGGCTTTGCAATCACAATTAAGCCAGTCAAAATCTCAGAATCCTAATAAGTTAGCTAAAAAAATTGGTATTGTGGTTCAGAGTGGCGGCAAGGCGGATATTGCAACGTTCAATATGTAAGTCAGTTTTTTACAGAGGATTTTATGAAGGTATTTACTGCTGTTATTGAAAAAGATGTAGACACTAATCTATATGTGGGTTATGTCCCTTCATTTGTAGGTGCACATTCTCAAGGAGAGACTTTAGACGAGTTGCGTGAAAATTTGCAAGAAGTAATTGCAATGCTTTTAGAAGATGATTTGGTTTCCCCGCAGTCAGAATTTGTCGGTACTCAGTTAATTGCGATCGCCTAAATCAATAGAAATCAAAATTATGGGCAGTATCCCTGTTCTTAAACCACAGCAAGTGATTCGATTGCTAGAAAATCTTGGTTTTGTGGAAGTGCGACAAAGAGGATCGCATAAGCAATTTCGTCATGCGGATGGACGCGGTACTACGGTTCCATGTCACAAAGGACGGGATATTTCACCAACTTTGTTGCGTCAGATCGCCCGTGATATTGGTTTGACGATTGAAGAACTTTTAAGAGGCGATCAGGAATTATGAGTTCACAACCAGAGAACAAGCAAGCAGGGCTAGAAAATGTAAATATCTTGGGAGATGCTGATATCAATATCTCCCAAGATATTCATCATGAGCCGAATAAGCTTGCTGACAACATTGGTGTCGTAGCTCAAGAAGGGAGTGCTCTAAATATTCGCACTTTCAACTACAACCAAATTATTCAAGAGGCAAAACGGGCAGGAAGCTTGATCAATTTGCCGCAGACTAATGTGACTTTCTTTGCAGGACGGGATGAGGATCTGGCAAAGGTGCATGAGCTTTTGC
Organism: Pseudanabaena frigida; assembly: GCA_003242085.1. GTDB lineage: Bacteria > Cyanobacteriota > Cyanobacteriia > Pseudanabaenales > Pseudanabaenaceae > Pseudanabaena > Pseudanabaena frigida. The sequence goes on from QBML01000023.1 coordinate 72,052, forward strand.
AGAAAAATCAGAGGGTGGCGGTGTCTGCTTTTGTGAAAGGGATGGGTGGAGTCGGGAAGTCGGAACTTGCCCTGCAATATGCGCTACGGCATCTGTTGACTGACTATAGCGGCGGGATATGTTGGTTGCGGGGAAATGAGGGGACTTTACCGACGCAGTTACAGGATTTTGTACAGGTGCAGCTTGGGGAAACGATGCCCGATGGTTTGGATAGTGGCGAAAAGTTGGCAGGGCACTGCTGGCGGAGGCTATCGGAGCGGGTGGAGGGACAGATGTTGGTGGTGTTGGATGATGTGAAAGATTATGGGAATGTGGAACCGTTTTTGCCAACTCTGGATGGGAAGTTTCGGGTATTAGTGACGACGCGGTTGGGATTGGGGAATGCGATGCAGCAATACACGTTAGATGTTTTAATGTTAGCGGCGGCGGTGGATTTGCTGAAGTCGTTTTTACCTGAAGCCGATCCGCGTCGTGGGAATGATGGGGAAATCGAGAAGCTTTGTGAATGGTTGGGGCGGTTGCCTTTAGCGATCGAGTTGGTAGGGCGGTATTTGGCAAGGAAACCCGATCTGTCGATTGCCAAGATGCAGGAACGTTTGAATGAGAAGAAGTTACAGCAAGATGCGCTGACTGATACGCAGAGAATGGCTTTGGCAGAAATGACCGCTAAGCTAAATGTGGCGGCGGCATTCGATTTGAGTTGGCAAGAATTGTCTGAGGGGGCGCAAAGGCTGGCTTGTTTGTTGTCGTTGTTTGCGCTAGCGCCGATTCATTGGCAATGGGTAATAGATGCGATGAGTGATGTGGATGAGGAGGAGTTGGAGGCTTGTCGTGATGATGAGTTGCTAAATCTACATTTGTTGGAACGGAAGCAACAGGGTGTGTATGAATTACATCAGCTTTTGCGGGAATATTTTCATTTTCAGTTGAAACAACATCCCGAATGGCAAGCTCTGCGGCAACAAGTTGCAATATCTCTGCTGAATATTTCTAAAGGAATTGGACAAACAATCACCATCGATCAAGTTAAGGAAGTTACTCCTGCGATTCCCCACCTAGAAATGCTCGGGAGCGAACTGTTGGATGATATTCCCAACCCTGAAGAAGATGTAATTTGGACATTTTGTGGAATAGCTAGATTTTATGGAGGGCAGGGGCTATATGCTTCAGCCTTAATTCCATATCAAAACTGCCTCAATGAAACAGAATCACGCTTAGGAGCAGACCATCCCTCTGTCGCCACCAGTATTAACAATCTCGCATTACTTTACTATTCGCAAGGGAAGTACAGCAAAGCTGAACCTTTCTATCTGCGATCACTTGAAATCAGCGAACGACAACTAGGAGCAGACCATCCTTCTGTCGCCACTAGTCTCAACAATCTCGCGTTACTTTACGAATCGCAAGGGAAATACAGCGAAGCTGAACCTCTCTATCTACGATCGCTTGAAATCAGAGAACGACAACTAGGAGTAGACTATCCTGATGTCGCTACCAGTCTCAACAATCTCGCAGAACTTTATCGAATTCAAGGGAAGTACAGCGAAGCCGAACTTCTCTATCTACGATCGCTTGAAATCAGAGAACTTCAACTAGGAGCAGACCATCCCGATGTCGCCCAAAGCTTTAACAATTTAGCATTACTTTACGATTCTCAAGGGAAGTACAACGAAGCCGAATCTCTCTATGTACGATCACTCGAAATTATGGAACGACAACTAGGAGTAGACCATCCCGATGTCGCTTCCAGCCTCAATAATCTTGCATTACTTTATGATTCTCAACGAAAGTACAGCGAAGCTGAACTTCTCTATCTGCGATCGCTCTCTATCAGAGAACGCCAACTAGGAGCAGACCATCCCGATGTCGCCCAAAGTCTATCCAACTTAGCCGCCCTCTATCACAACACCCAACGACATCCCGAAGCCCTGCAATCCATCCAACGTGCCATCCAAATTTACGAACAAAAACTTGGTACAGAGCATCCCGATACCCAAAATGCTCTCAGTTGGCTTCAGACAATCCAAGATGCCATGTAAAATAAAAAGATAAACAGATCACCTAAGAACAATGACTATCAAAGAAAAACTAATTCAAGAAGTCGAAAACATTTCTGAATCACTATTAGCAGAAACCCTTGACTTTGTATTGTTTCTCAAATCTCGCTATGCAGAAGAGGAAATAACTACAGAAGAAAAAGAAAACATTCTCGCTTCTCAAACAGCCTATCTTTCAGGTGATTACTTAACCCTCGACCAATACGAGGTAAATCAAGCATGAGTTATTGCATCGTTATCCCTAAACCAGCCCAAAAGCAGCTAGATAACATCACAAAAATTGAACGCGATCGCTTGATTGTGACATTGCGCTCTCTAGCCAACGATCCGCGTCATAACGGAGTCAAAAAGCTCAAAGGTTACGACAATACCTATCGTGTCAGGGTCGGAGACTATCGCATTATCTACGAAATTAAAGACAGAGAGCTAATAGTATTATTGCTAAGTGTCAGTCATCGTAAAGATGCCTACTAGAAATCAAGGAAAAAGGAAAAGGGTAAAAGGAAAAAATGTGGATTTTTTGAGTTTTGTTGGTTGATGTTATCTTAGGACATAGGATTAGGCTAAAAATATATGTATCAAGTCGCAGTAGATTATGCCAAAGCAAACCTTGATGAACTATGCGATCGGGCAGGTCAAGAACCAGAAGGAGTAGAGATCGTTCGTGAAAATCGCAGTTATATTCTGATTACTCAAGAGGAATGGGAATCTCTAATTGAAACAGCGGAATTAATGCAAATACCCAACCTGCTCAACCAAGTTGCATCTGCCCGCCAAGAATACCAAGCAGGAGAAGCACTCTCGATGGAGCAAGTCTTTGGATGAAAATCTACAGAATCCTTTTTTCTAAACAAGCTCAAAAAGATATAGGCGAACTCACATCCAAACCAAAAAAGCAAACTCCAAGAAATTTTGCTTAACATACTCGCTCCTAATCATTACCTTGGGAAAGCTCTAAAATCGGACAAGATCATCCCAGTACCCAAACAGTCATGTCTTCTCTAATGATATTGCGATCGCAAATGTCTACAGGTATGAGTTCCGAAACATTACAACAAATGATTGCTAAAAATTCTGATTATTATAGAGAATAAGAATAGTAATAGTGACAAAGTAATCGGTTTATCTATCAGAAAATACTATTTCCCTTCTATTTTGCGTTAATAATAAATCACGTAAATACAAAGCATGGGAAATATTCATGAGTGGACTTGGCGGCTTAAACAAAACCCCTAACGGAGTAGTCCTAGGGATGGTACAACTTCAACTACCAACAGTTGTTACCCAACAAGACTTAGCAGCCCAAACCAAACGTATTTGTGAAATGGTCGCTAAAGCAAGACGAAATATGCCAACGATGGACTTGGTTGTTTTTCCTGAATACTCTTTGCATGGTTTATCTATGGATACAAATCCAGACATCATGTGTAAATTGGACGGGGTGGAGGTTGCAGCTTTTAAAAAAGCTTGCATTGACAATAATATTTGGGGATGCTTTTCCCTGATGGAATACAATCCTCAAGGTAATCCCTACAATAGCGGCATTATTATTGACAATCAGGGGAAATTGAAGCTTTACTATCGCAAACTGCATCCTTGGGTTCCTGTCGAACCTTGGGAGCCTGGCGATCTAGGTATACCAGTTTGTGAGGGGCCTAATGGTAGCACCCTCGCTCTGATTATTTGTCATGATGGCATGTTCCCAGAAATGGCTAGAGAATGTGCCTATAAAGGCGCTGAAATTATGATTCGCACAGCAGGATATACGGCTCCAATTCGTCATTCTTGGCGGATTACCAATCAAGCAAATGCTTTTTGTAATCTCATGGTGACGGCTTCAGTTTGTATGTGTGGCTCTGATGGCAGTTTTGACTCTATGGGCGAAGGAATGATTGTTAACTTCGATGGAGAGCCGTTAGTAATGGGTAGTCACCGTCCTGATGAAATTATCACTGCCGAAGTTCGCCCCGACCTTGTTCGCGAAGCCCGTAAATACTGGAGCGTAGAGAATAATATTTACCAGTTTGGGCATCGTGGCTATGTTGCGGTCAAAGGTGGCGCTCAGGACTGTCCCTATACTTATATGCAGGACATGGTCAAAGGTAAGTATTGTCTGCCTTGGGAAGAAGAGGTCGTCTATAAGGATGGAACTTCCTGTGGGTTCCCATCACCTGAGCGGGTATACAATCCAAATTGATAACTTGTCATTCAACTACCAAGGCATTTAAGAATTGAGCATTGCATACTATCATCAGTAGATTTCGCGCAATGTGAGGATAATCTCCTCTTATGAAGGTTAAACTTCCTTAAGAGGGGATTACCCAACTAATCCCAAAAAACTGGGACTATGGGAATTTAAGCTAAATTGGCAATGCTATAGAATCACAAAAAAGTTTGAAGAGCCTATATCATGCCATCCCTGAGAATTATTGAATCTATTTACAATAAACCCGCGATCGCAGTTTGCACAGGATAGCCCAAATGCTTCCATGCTGCCGCCGTAGCTACTCGACCGCGAGGTGTGCGATTGATATAGCCAATCTGCAATAAATACGGTTCATACACTTCTTCAATCGTATGTGCATCCTCCCCTGTTGCCGCCGCCAAAGTATCCAAACCTGCGGGGCCACCATTAAAGTTCTCAATTAACACCGTTAACAGCTTGCGATCGATCCAGTCTAAGCCTTTTGGATCGACATTAAACAATTCCAGAGCCGACTCCGCGATCGCACCTGTAATTTGTTCGCCCTTAGCCTTAACTTCAGCATAGTCCCGCACTCGCTTTAACAGGCGATTGGCAATCCGAGGCGTACCCCTAGATCTGGCGGCGATCGCGATCGCGCCATCATCATGGATTGGAGTCTCCAGAATCTTGGCACTGCGAGAGACAATCTGCGTTAGTTCATCCTGCTCGTAGAAACGAAAGTGCTGCACAAAACCAAAGCGATCGCGTAATGGTGAAGATAAAGATCCAATTCTCGTAGTCGCACCGATCAGCGTAAATTTATTTAACTGCACACTACGAATCCTTGCCCCTTGCCCTTTGCCAATCGTAATATCAAGGCGATAATCTTCCATCGCAGGATAGAGAATCTCTTCCGTCACACTTGGTAAACGGTGGATTTCATCGATAAAGAGAATGTCTCCCTGTTGCAGAGAAACGAGTAAGCCAGCCACATCGCGAGGACGCTCAAGAGCAGGTGCGGAAGTGATTTTGCATTGCACGCCCATTTCTTGAGCAATAATCAAAGCTAGAGAAGTTTTGCCCAATCCAGGGGGGCCATATAACAACAAATGGTCGAGAGCAGATGAGCGCGATTTTGCTGCCGCGATCGCAATATTTAGCAACTCTTTTAAATCTTTCTGACCAATATAGTCAGCGAGATTTTTAGGGCGAATATTAACGTCAACTGTCGCAGGAATAGCCTCATTTTTCGCTAATTCATCGGCTAATTTCTCCTCTGGTGTAGCTTCTGCTTGCAACAAATCTAGCGCCTGCTGCATTTCTGGCGATGTTTCTTTTTTCGAAGCAGCTTTAGGCGATCGTTTTTTACTAGCAGTTTTTTCGGGAACTACTGGCGAATTTTGAGCAGTTCGATCGCCTTCAGGATTTGGATTTGGTTTAGAGGAGATGATTGCCATATGCCTTCGGTTGCTCAAATTTATATATATCTTCGATCAATTGCACCCAACCATCAACCAGAGAATCAAGTATTTGTTCACCTTTTTCTTTCGTTGCTGCCTTAGCATCTCCCAACACACCGCTTTTAGTCAAATCGCGCATTACCCATGCAAAGGGATTTGCCGATTCCATACTGAGTAAACTATTTTCAGGCAAGCCATAGGGATATTCGGTAACGGCTTTGTCCATCTGTACTTGTTCGGGCAAAAGCGCCAACATCAGGCTGGTTTCGGCATCGCCACCATGAATTCCAAATTCTAATTCTTTTTCCGTCAAAAGCTCTTTGGCAACATTGGGAACGCGCCAATTAAAGAGTGGAAAGATCGCAAAATCAGGATATTTCTCATGGAGATCGCGAGCAACTATTTCCAAAATTTGCGGCTGTCCGCCGTGAGAATTCATCAAAGCTAACTTCCGAAATCCTGCTCGATAAATACTCTCAGCAATATCTGTCAATACCGCTAGCATCGTCTGCGATCGCATGGTTATCGTGCCTGCAAAAGTACTATGCTCATTCGACTTACCATAATACAAAGGTGGCAAAGCATAGGCAGGAATTGCTGGATCTAATTTCTCTAAAGACCTTGCCAATACTCCAATACTAATCGCAGCATCAACAATCAATGGTAAATGTGCGCCATGCTGCTCGATCGCCCCCATCGGCTGAATAATCACCACCTTTTCTTTGTTGGGCATGGCGGCGATCGCAGGTGATGTGAGGTAAGCAAAATATCGATGATTAGGGAAATAACTCATATACCTTCTACATCAGGAGCAGCAGCAATTTTGTAGACTAGTATAACTTTTAATTGCGAATAGGCTGGCAAGTGTAAATTCCAATTGCAAAAACCGTTGGCATCGGGCTGAAGGCGATCGCTAGTTTCATCTTGAACAACCTCGATTTTCACCTTCTCTAACTCCGAGACAGGAACTCGCTCAGTCATGGAAATTTTTCTATCTTCATCGCCAATATTTGAGAGAAAGAGCCTAATTGTATTCGTAACGGTGTTCCATTGAGTAAGATGGTTCTTATCGCGTTTTTGGGACTCCGTGCGCTGTACCCGCATCGTAGCGTCAGTTCCCCAGCCTAGAGCAAATTTTTCATTTGGAGCAATAAAAGATACGGTTGTGCGTCCCACATATTCAGTAGAACGGACGAGATCGACTGGTCCCGCTAAAATCGGTAATGTCGAGCTATTAGTTTGTTCGCTCTTGAGAACGACTTGTAGAGCAATCTCTGGCATCAGCACGCGCTCAATTTTTGCGGGTGACTGAAACTGAAATAAAGGCACACGATAGGGTCTACCATCGGAGGGAATTGTGGCTTTGACAGGAGCGCGGAGGGTTCGCACTTCACCACCATCATCAACACCTGGTAATTCGATCGCACTTGTTTCTGACCTAGTTTCTGCACCTAAGCCAGTAGTTTTGACTGCTTGATCGCGCATTTCTACAGCAATCCGTTTTGATTTTTCGCGGATGCTGAGGAGATCGTCACTCAGCAAGGGTGGTTCAGTGCCAAGGGAGGCACGGGCAGTGGAGAAGACCAAATCCACATTTTGCCAATCTTCACCTGTGTTTTGCCAAACACACCCATCGGTACGGAAGGTTAGCTGGGGATTCACTCCCATCTTTAATTGAGCTTGATGATATGGTCGCCACAGAGCATTGGGAACCACATAATCAAAGGCAATTTCGTATTCGCCCGTTTGTGCGATCGCCAGATCGGCTTCGAGATGCGCGGTATAGATTGTATCGGGTCTGGCTTCAGCATAGATGCGTTGCACCAATCGCGCGATCGCCTCTCTTAGTTGCTCTTGAGCATGATATGTATTAAGGATTTCGCTACGGGTATCGCGTAATTTCTGAAAGATGGGTTGTAATTGCGATCGCCATGTCATCGGATCGACTTGACCCCAAGATGCATCGATCGGTAATTCTTGCAGAGCCTTTGCTAAAATTGTGCCAATCTGTTCAAACCGATCTTCGCACTGCTGGCGATCTTCGGTTAGTGCATTGTATCGATCGTATTGCGATCGCCATTCTATTTTTAATTGCTCCACTAATTCCGTGCGGTCTGCTTCCTTAATTAGCATCCTACGGTGGACACGCACATCATTTACCCTTGCGCCCAGAGCGTTAGCGTTACCAATAAACTCAGCACGTAGGGATTTATTCGATAAAACAGGTGCTACTCGATCGATCTGGACTCGCCAAAGTCCAGCCGTCAGCGTCGCTTTGCCAATGCGTTGTACTTGTGCGCGGTCTTCGAGTAGAGTCACAGTAGTGACGGGAGCATCTAGGCTCAGAGTCTGAATTTCTGTGGATACCATTTTCTATTCCTCTCTCCGATTACCATCAACCAACTCATTATCCACAAAGGTTTTGATCGTATAATCGGCAGTCAGTTCGACTTCCCCACATGAGGGAACATTCACTTGCCAACGATAGCCGCCTTTGATCGGGATGTTCCGTTCTTGCTGCTCGTATTTTTCCCATACTGGAGTAACCTGCGTGACTGTCACATCTACTTTGGTATCGGGTTGCGGCACGGGGACACGTTCGCGCACTTCGATTTGGGCAACTCTACTTAGACGATTAGCGATCGCAATGTGAATCTTGTGACGCAACTCATTAAAGGCAACCAGACTCATACCCGATCGCACTTCCTTAAAGGAGGTGTTACGCGCTACCTTGATCGCTTGCTCGACACCCAAGGATAGTTCCATTTGTCCTTTCGGTGGTACGGTCGCAATTCTCGTCGTGAGAATATATTCTCCATCCACATAGACATCGGTCGAACCTGATAGTAATGGCGCTCGTAGTGGGTTGCGAAGTTGAGCAACACGGAAAACATTTGTATCTTCGCGTGGTACGACAATATAGCGCAGATCGATCTCGGCGTTCTCCTCCAGTAAAGCAACTGAATGAAACTGACCATCAGCAGGAATATCAATCCGTCCATTACCGAGATAGGCAAAATCAAAAGCCCCTGCTAATTGACGGACATTCACCCCAGTCACAGGTAGATGCATCGCCAGTCCAAATGCACTTTGCAATACAGTTGTAAGCTCGCATTTGACAGTTATCTTCCAGCGCTCAAGGGATTCTAAATAGAGTGTTTTGGCATCGGGAATGTTCAGCTTTCCCCGCTGTGAAGTATCACTAGGAGCAGCCAAACGCATTAGTCCATAGTTCTTTATTTCTTGATTCGCATTAAAAATAGTTGCTAAATCTTGAGTAAATCCACCACCTAGTTCAGACCTGAGTGCAGCTAGTTCAGCATCAACAGATTCGGCAGATTGAGCAACTAGAGATCGTCCTCTACTGGCTAAAGACTTTTGCTCAAACCGCTCCTCTTGAGGGCTGCTTCGCTTCGCTTTAGCTAGACTTTGGGGCGATCGCACAGACATCTGCGTTGAGGCTGGTGCTGCGGGTGCTGCGACACTAGCCCCAAAAGAATTATAAAATTCATCATTACCTGCTGGTGCAGGACTCGGAAGACTCGATCCCGCTAAGATCTCGCCCAAAAAAGTTGTTCCTAAAGATGATATCTGCTTAGCAAAGGTAGATTCCTGTATCCCTATTAATCGATCTACAGTCGGAATAATAAATGGTTCATAGAAAATAGCTGTCCTAGCTGTGTTATCAGCATGTTGCTTTTGGAGATCGTAATCTTCAAAGAGAATCTCAGCTCCTTGAGGAGGACTACGCCAAGCTTTTTTAGACGAGATAGTTTGCGATCGCCCCAACCGCAAAGAAGGTAACTCAGGCAATTCACACCATCCCGTCGGTGTGGCAGTAGAAAGCTCAATCTTCACTCCTGACCAGTCCTCACCAGTCCGTTGACAGATCAAAGCACGTACGGCGATCGCTGCCGTATTCGTCACACTATTGAGTCGGCAAACATAGGTTGGCATCCACCTTGCGCCACGGACAAAATATTCCACAACCAGTTGCAAAGTATCAGGCGATGGTAACGATTCTGGTGGGCGATCGCTTACATGCAGCCGCGCAATAATTGTTTTGCGAAGTTCATCGATTTTCGCGACATTAGCATTTGAGGCAAGGGTTTGTTTTTGTTGTAGGTCATCTAGACTTTCCTTGCCCTTTCGCAATTGGACTTCAAGTTCGCGCTTTTCTTTGATGCGTAACTGCCTTTGCTCATCTTTGAAATTTGCTAAGGCAAGCCTTGCACCTGTCGGCGATTGTGGTGGTGCTTTGCCTTCTTCTCCTACAGGGCGATCGGGAACCTGCAACTCATTCAAAATAAGTATTTCCAGACCGATCGCACTCCGCAAATCTTCTAGGCGATCGACTTCAGCTTTTGCTGTCTGGATTTCGGTTTCTAAGGACGATACTGGGACTTCAGTAGGTGGAGGAACACTCAAACCAACCCTTACATCGGTAACGAATATATTGTCACCATCTGTATTATCGGCTGCGCCAGACTCTACTCTTACCCGCACAGTCGCATCATCTAGGGCTAGAGGCAATCCGACAATTTCGACTTCGGTTTCGCTTTGCCATGCGATCGCCGATAGGCTTGCTAAGCGCGTCACAGTTGAGCCTTCAGCGTAAACTTTAACCTTATCGATTTTGGAAGTAAGCTGGGCGATCGTCATAGTTTGCAGCCCTGTAGAATTATTTCTAATTTTACACGCTGTTTGCCCCCTAGTCCTTTATGGCTATAGCCATTTTAGTTACAGCGCTTTGCGCTCAAACCAAGACCAAAAAAAGGAAAGCGTTGCTTTGCAACGCTTTCCTTTTTTTGGTCTTGGTTCGCTCGATCGGGAATTGATGTAAGACATAAAACCCAAAAGAGAGTTCAATGCTTTGTGATGAAATGATTTACGCAAAATGTATCTACCGCAGTATTGCTATAGCCATTAATATTAGGACAAAAACAAAACCCAAGAGAGAGTTGCGGCGCTTCGCGCCGCAACTCTCTCTTGGGTTTTATGTCCTGACTTGATCGGCTACGGCTATAATCTACCTAGAGAATCTCTATCTTAGGGGAAAACGTATTTAACAGTTACCAAACGGCGCATTTGAGGTTGAGGATCGTCAACGGGATTAAACGTATATGTTTTAACTGTATCTTTGACAATATCTATTAACTCTTTATCAGCAACTTTTTTGCCATCAGTTGGATCTAGGTATTTTTTTATTACCTTACCATCTGGAGCGACAAGCCAAAAATAGGTAACTGTCCCTTTCTTTCCTGCAACAGCTGCCTTCTTAGGCGGAATCCAAGCTACTCCTTTTTCTCTATTTTTCTCAGGGAAAGGAATCAATGCATCTTCGGGTGCAATTTGCGTATTTTTGAGTAACTTTTTACTTCTTAATTCAACAATTTCTGGATCGCTGGCGATGAAAGATATGTAATCAATCGCTTTTTCTTCGCTCTCACCGTTTGTAGTGTTAGATGTAACTAATCCTTGTAAATTTTTTGGGGATTTGTTCGAATTTGTTGTAGTTGGCTCGTTCTTAACGCCATTACTTTGGAACTCAGGTTTTATATTTCTATTTGTTGTTTTGGTAGGGTTAGTATTATCTATCTTTCCAGAGGGCGTAAACTGTGATGATTGAGGAGGCTGAGTTGCTGCAACACGTGGTGGTTTAACAAACTGTGGTTGTTCTATGTCTTCTTTAGGGTTATTTAAGAGAGGATCTTCGAGAGGAAGATTAGTTACAGGAGGTAAATCTTCCAAGCGATCTAAGCTATCCAAATCTAAAGGGCGTAATGGACTATTTGGTAAAGAGTCGAGTTTATTAGATGATGGTTTAACAAATAGATTATCTAGAGGCGATGGATTCGTTTTTTGATTTGGAACTGTTTGCTTGGCTGGCAGCTTTACGACTGGGAGAGCGGAAACTATAACCTCAGGAGCTTCTTCTTTTTTGATAGGATTTGGTGCGATTAGAGCAAAAGCTGCATGAATCCCAAAAGAACCAATTACAAAAATCCAGAATGGATGTTTGGCAATGAAACTTCCTGCTTTGCTCGCAAATTGACGCATAGATGCATTCGTCAAAATATTACGTACTGAGTTTGGCATCGGTCTCTCTGATTTACTTACAGTTAGTTGGCTTTCAGTTTCATTTGGCAACATTGTTTTTTTAGTAAGTAGGTGAACTCAAGTTAAATATAAAACCTTAAAAAGCTACGACATCAACTACAAATTACATGGGAAATTTTTTAGTTTTTTGCTTTACTTACAACTGACAACTTATCTAAGATCGAGATGTAGCGATCGCCACACGATTTCCTGCTATTGCTCTTAATTCTGCGAGACGATTAATAACTAGTTGATAAGAAACACTAGGATTATCAGCACTAAGCACAACCACACCTCGGGAAGAATTTGCTAAAAAGTTACGAATATCTTGTTCTAATTTTTGAGGAGATATAGATTTTCCATTCGATAACATCTGTCCAGCAGGATCTAGGGTAATTACGAAAACGTCCTCTGGTTTGAGATCGCCTGAATTTGCATCTCCCTTACTATTGCGATCGCTGACAGGTAAGTCAATACCAATACGATTCGGCAATGTAAGTGCCGATGATATCAAGATGAAAAATGCCAAAATTGAAAACACCACATCTAATAAAGCAGTCAAATTAATTTCTGCATTAGCTGATGATTTGTAACTTTTGCGGATTTTCATATAAATAATTATACTCGGATTAGTTTGACGTATTTAAAAAGCCTATTGTTCCTTAATATTACTTTTTTGATACTTCTTAAGATAACAGGATTTTAGCTTCAGGATAGACAGCTCTTTGAGCCGCCTATCCCGATCTCTAGATCGCTAGCACTTTTTTATGATTTTATGTCAAAGAACAAAATGGATAATCTTTTAAACTTATCCATCCTGTTTGAGAGATTAGTTGGATACAGGTTTAGTGTAATTTACTTCCACTACAGTGTGCACGTTACCCCGGGGACTAAAGTCACCTTTAACATTGATTCTGAGAGGATCGCCTGCTTTTACAAAATCATCAAGAATTTGATTGACTGATTCCTCATGGGAAATGAAGCGATCGCGATAGCTATTGATATACAGCTTAATTGCTTTGAGTTCTACCAATACTTGGTTTGGAGTATAGGTAATATAGATTGTGGCAAAGTCTGGATAACCTGAAAAAGGACATTTGCAAGTATATTCAGGAAGTGTGATTTGAACGCTGTAGTCTCTGCCAATTCTGGGATTTGGGAAAGTGGTAAGGGTTGCTTCTGCGATCGCTTGTTCGCCGTACTTAACAGTCATGTCTACTCTAGGGTATAAAAATTAAAACGAGCTAGATGAAATCTAGATTTCTAGCGTAACAAATACAGACTAAAAAAGGGCAAGATTTAACTTACCCTTTTTATTATTTCAAATAAATGGAGGCGGCGC
>QBML01000024.1 GCA_003242085.1 Pseudanabaena frigida
TTCAAAATTCTCTCTGGGGTTTCATTCAGCGCAGAGTGCCGTATGGATTTGATAAAGTTGAGATTATTAGTCTTGAGATAAGTGGTTTATGGTTTTAGCAGCCGTTCTTCCAGTCACTCTAGATGAGTTTTCTAGACTTCCCATCGAAGAATCTCCAGCGTGGGAATTTCTTAACGGTCAAGTTCTGCAAAAGCCGAGCCCTACTTTTTACCACAGCCTTTTGCAAAAGTATTTAGTTTAGAGCGATCGACAATGCTAATAGCTCCTATGAGACTTTTCCAGAGCTGTGCTGTTTGATTTCTTGGGAATTGTACAAACACCGTGAAGACCAATTGCTCCAATTATGACACTTAGCAATGTCCACACACCGTCCGCAAACAGATTAATTCGGTGAATATTCTGTTGTGCTTCTGCAACAAATAATGTTTCTAAGTTGGCACTGCTTTTAGTAACATCTACAAAATGGTTATAAGCCTTTTGCAGAGCATCCCAATCCATGAGTGCATAATAACCAAATATTGTAACTCCCACTAAACTGGGGAGAATTATGAGTATTACGAGTAGTAGGTAGCGCAATGGTGAAACACCTTAAGTAAATAATCGATGTTCTCCACTTTAACGAATTTACTTGCCACTTATTTTTGCTTTGTAACCTAAGCCAAGTAAAATCTGCAAGATTTTCTGACTACAATCGCCTTGAATTTCGATCGCTTGCTCCTTGCATGTGCCGCCCGTTCCGCACTGATTTTTTAATTGCTTAGTCAGCTTTGCCAAATTCTCGGTTGTTGTCTGAAAACCTGTGACCTCGGTTACCGTCTTTCCCCCCTTGCCGCGTCGCGTTACTTGAATGCGGGGATTTTGTTGTTGCGGCGGCAGATCGATCTCTTTTTGCTCGGAATCGTCTTCCTCAGGTGTGCCGAACTCACGGTAAACTACACGATTTTTGGTCATAGCTGTAACTAATCGTTAAATAAAATCCAATATTTTTATTGAAACTGTTGCGAAGCAACAGTTTCAATAAAAATATTATTCTGTCCATGCCGATCGCCATGCTAATTCGGCTTCCGCGATCGTCTTTTGTTGATATTTCTTTTCTAGCTCATTGTGCAAGTGTGCCAACCTTGCCGATAAAACTCGCAGCTCGCCACGATGGGACATGACTTTGCGATCGGTAAACTCAATTTCGGCGAGACGAATGCTCATCTGGGCAGTTTTATCGTCTTGTGCCTTTTTGTCCTCAGAACTTAAAACTTTATGCTCGACTAAAAGCTGGTTCAGGGTCTCCATGCTTTCGTTGAGGAGCTTGCTGAGCAAAGTATCGAGGTTTTCTTGATTGGTGCGACTATCGCGATCGCATTCTTCTAAAGTTTTTTGCATCTGCTCACAAAGCGATTTGATCGTTTTGCGGAGTGCTGCTTGTAATTTCTGACGCTCTGATAGGGATAGCGCTAGAAATGCATCAGGACATTTTTGGGTGCAAAACTTAAATACGGTGAGCAGAATCTGTTGCTCTACTGCCTGAGCGATCGCCTGTGAGTACTCAATATGAATAACATCAATGCGACTGATGACATCAGCGATAGACTGTTGAATATTTTGAATATCTTTATCAATACGAACTAGCATCGTCATAGCTCAAAATATTTCTGGTTTGATTAGCCTCACCCTAGCCCGTCTCTTTGCAAAGAGACGGGGAACATAAGGTCTATTCTTACTCCCCCTTCTCCCGTAGGAGAAGAGGCTGGAGGATGCAGGCATCATCTTATGCTGCGGGAGTTTCAGGAGTCTCAGAAGCGATTTCTTCACCGACAACAAAGCGCACAAATCGGCGCACCTTGACGTTTTCGCTGAGTTTAGTGCCAGTTAGCTTAACTAACTCGTCAACGGTAATGCTTTGATCTTTGATAAAGGGCTGATCGAGTAAGCACAATTCTTTTAATCGTTTTTCGATCCGACCGAGTACGATCTTGTCGCGGATCGCCGCAGGTTTACTTGCTAAGTCATCTTTACCTGCTTCGATTTGCTTTTCGTTTTCTACAAAAGCCGCAGGAATATCCGCAACACTGACATATTCAACGTTAGGACAAGCCGCAATTTGCTTAGCGACGCTGTCAGCTAGCTCTTTGAGTTCTTCCCGACGGGCTACGAAATCGGTTTCGCAGTTAACTTCGACGAGTACGCCAATGCGGCTGCCAAAGTGAATATAACTATGCACGATTCCTTCGGAAGCTGCACGACTTGCTTTTTTGACAGCAGAGGCTAGCCCTTTTTGTCTGAGGTATTCGGTTGCCTTTGTAAAATCGCCACTAGAATCTACGAGAGCTGCTTTACAGTCTTTGATACCTGCACCAGTTCTCGCGCGTAGCTCTTGAATTTGTTGGGTAGTAATTTCTGCCATATTGATAAACTTGTTTGGGATGTCTAGGGCAACATTTCGAGGAGCGAGTGGTTTTGCTCGTTGCCGAAAATATTTCTAAAATGTTTGCAGTACACTAATTTATCACAATTCAGGTTACACAAGGCTTTCCCAAGATTTCAAAATTTTGGTGGATCGCCGAAGATCAAAAGACGGCAAATTGCCGCCTTTTGATATTTGATTATTGTCTCTCGCTGAGATGCGAAGATTTTTCCTCTTGCGATCGCAACTCTTTTGCTCTAATTCTTTGCCAGACTTTCAAACAGGCATAAGCCATTAACAAAGTGCTAATCGCAGCATAGGTTCCACCCGCAGGCATCCCTGAAACTGCCATCGCAATACTACCAACCCATAGGGTGAGCGCGTAGATAAATAAAACTGTGAGTCGCTTTGATACGCCTGCTTTGACTAGTCGATGATGCAAATGTTGATTGCCTGCTGCCATTGGCGACTCGCCTCTGCCAAGACGCTGCAAAATAACTGCTGTCGCATCAACGATTGGTACGGCAAGAATCATGTAAGGCATGATTAGCGCAACGGTAGCTACAGCCTTGACTAGACCGATTACACTTACACCCGCAAGAGTAAATCCTAAGAAGTAAGCCCCACCATCGCCCATAAAGATTTCGGCCGAACTTTTGGGTTTGAAGTTATAGCGCAAGAAACCCAGACATCCACCTGCTAGCGCTGCTGCAATGAGTGCTGCCGCAGGTTGCTGCATAAATAAACTGGTGATTAAAATTACTGCGGCGGCGATCGTAGTTACACCTGCGGCGAGACCATCCAGCCCATCCAGCCAATTGATCGCATTTGCCATGCCCGATAGCCAAACCATCGTGATTGGTAAACTGAACCAACCAAATTTAATAATTCCGATAAATGGCACTGATATAAAGTCAATTCTCACGCCAACTCGCCAAGCAGCAGCGGCTACTGCCAACTGAGCTATTAATCTTGGTAAGGGTGGTAGGTTGAAGAGATCGTCGGCAAAACCAATTAAGAAAAATGCGGCTCCGCCAATTGTTACACCCCAAACTTCATATTCTCTAGTTTGCGGTAATAGTCCAAACCAACCAGCTCCCCAAACTAAAAGCAATGCCGTAACACTTCCCAAAAAGATTGCTACGCCACCGACACGTACAACTGGGGTTGTGTGCATCTTACGACTATTTGGCTTGTCAACTAATCCTGCTTTGAGTCCAAAGTGACGAATAATCGGCGTACTTAGCCACACCACGATCGCAGATACTGCAAAGGCGACCAAGTAAGGAATGGCAGTTGGATGCAGCATTACAAGAATAAAATTCAGTATTTGGATTGGGCAAATTTATGCTTGCAAGCATACCATTGGATTGGCTAAACGCAACTGTCTAAACCCAATTTAAATGCAGTGTTAGTTCTTCATTTAAATTGGGTTTAAATTTCTGGTCAAAAATCATGTTAGAATCGAAAGCCGTGTGAAAAATTTTCATTATAAGTAAGCGTTAGGGATTAATCCATGAAAGTTGTTAGCTCCCTCAGATCGGCAAAAACTCGCCATAAGGACTGCAAAATTGTACGTCGTCGCGGCAGAATATATGTCATTTGTAAGTCAAACCCAAAGTTCAAAGCTCGTCAAGGATAATCAACGATTTTCGTTATTTATTCAAAACAAAAAAGCCTGTCTTAAAAGACAGGCTTTTTTGTTTTGAATAATAGGTAGGGCATGGCGCTGTCTATTTTTTGTAAAATAGGAACATGACTAGTAATACTCGCAAAGCAAATCTTCTCAATGCGATCGCCCCTGTGAATCGCGGCTTACAAATGTCAGAAAATCAACGCAAAGAGATTTTTTCGGCAGTTGCTTATCTCGAAGAGCTAAATCCAAATCCTGCTCCAACGCAAACTCCTGAGCTACTAGACGGAGATTGGCTGCTGATGTTTACCACTAGCCAAGAACTTTTGGGGATCGATCGCTTTCCTCTTTACAAATTAGGCAATATCTATCAGTGCTTGCGGGTTGCCGAAGGCAAAATTTTTAATGTTGCCGAGATTAAGGGTTTGCCATTGCTCGGTGGACTGGTGAGTGTTTGCGCTAACTTCTCGATAGTTAATGAGAAGCGAGTTAAGGTAAATTTTGAACGTTTAGTAGCAGGCTCTCAAACCTTGGTCGGTTATCAGGATGTATCTAGTTTTATTGATACTTTGCGGTCGCCGAAGAAGTTATTGGCGATCGACTTTAAAATTAAGCGTGAAGATCAAAAGGGTTGGCTGGAAACGACTTATCTCGATCGGGATCTCCGAATTGGTCGAGGCAATGAAGGTAATTTATTTGTTTTAAGAAAAGTCAGCTAATCTCAAAGCCCAAATAAATAGAGGCGGTGCAAAGCGCTGCCTCTATTTATTTGGGCTTTGTGTCAGTAGAAAATCCTAACTTCTCAAGGTTGCTTGGAATTTCTCTTCGAGTAAGTCACGCACTTTTTGATGCACGGGATTAATATCGGCTTCGGTTAAGGTGCGATCGCTAGCTCTATAAACCAAACGAAATGCTAAGCTGCGAGAACCTTCAGGAACGCCTTTCCCAATGTATTGATCGAAGAGGGTAACAGAATCTAATAATTCACCACCCACATGCGTAATTGACCTTTGAATGTCCGCAACCGTGAACTTGAGGGGCGCAAAAAAGGCAATGTCGCGATCGCTGCTGGGATAGGTCGAAAAAGCCTGAAAAGTAGGAATGGATTTTTTCATCATCGCATCCAGTAAGGTATAGAAATCTAGCTCAAAAGCATAAATTTCGTCAGGGAATTCTTTCTCAGCCCGTAACTTGGGATGTAACTGACCGAATGTACCAAGTCGTTCGCCTGAAATCCATAGCGAGGCTGTGCGCCCAGGGTGCAAACGCTCATCCTTTTGGTCGGGTTGGTACTCTACGGTGACGCAGAGATTATGAAAAACAGAATCTAGCAAACCTTTAGCTTCATAGAAGTTCATCGGTTTGGATTCGTGTTGCCAAGCGCCAACAGTAGGATCGCCTCCAAAAACGCCCGCAATGCGATCGGTTTCATCACTGCCAGCTTCATCAAGCCAGAATACTCGCCCAATTTCAAACGCATTGAGGATGCCATTGCCTTGATTGATATTAAAGGCACAGGAATCAATCAAGCTAGAAAGTAAATCACCTCTAAGCGCTCCATATTCGATCGCTACAGGATTATTGATTTTCACCTGATGAGAATCGGTTGGGGTACATAGAGACATATGCATTACCTCCGTCAAGCCCACAGCCCTAAAAGCCGCACGAATCATCCGACCGCCTTCTTGATCGGCGGAGAGGAACCCAAACTCAGTTCTAGCTGGTAAGGTTTCCACAAATTTGTCGTAACCGTAAATCCTCGCGATTTCTTCGACAAGATCGATTTCACGCTCGATGTCAGCATAGCGATAGGGCGGCACTGTCACTTTCCATATGGCATAGCTGCCTTCTTCGATTGGCTGGCGCTCCAGTTCAAAGGACAGTACGCGCAGGGTTTGCTCGACTTCAGCTTCAGACAAAAGCGGTAAAGCATTTTCATCTTCGCGATCGACTTCGCCCAAGATCTGCCAAACCTTAGTCAGACGCAGGTCAATCGTCCGAATCTCTTTAGACCGAGAATCAACAATGCTCTGCTCGATCGCTTCACCGCCAGCAAGTTCAACAATCATCTGTACTGCTTTAGTGGTGGCAGATTCGATCGCTGCTTGATTTACGCCACGCTCATATCTTGCCGATGCCTCAGTCCGTAAGCCTTGGGCGCGTGCCGATCGCCTTGTGGTGACTTGAGTGAATAATGCTGCTTCTAAAACGATATTGGTAGTTTTTTCAGAAACTTCAGTTTCTGCGCCGCCCATCACCCCTGCGATCGCGATCGGTTTATCGCCTGACGTAATTACAAAGTTTTGACTGGTGAGAGTGCGTTCTATATTGTCAAGGGTTTTGAGTTTTTCACTAGCCTTTGCGAAACGCACGCCAATATTTAATCCTGCTTGCAAAGTATCGGCATCAAAGGCGTGGAGAGGCTGTCCCCATTCCAGCAAAATGTAATTGGTAATATCAACGATATTATTGATCGATCGCATTCCTGCGGCTTCAATTCTTCGCTTAAGCCATTCTGGAGAAGGCGCAACTTTCACACCCTCGATCAGCGTACCGACATAGGCAGGACAGGATTTAGAATCTTCTACCGCTACCCAATTAGCAGATTTAGGCTGAAAATTCTGGGTTGCTAAGGGGAGTCGTACCTCTTTACCCAATAAAGCGGCAACTTCACGCGCAATTCCCACCATGCTGAGGGCATCAGCACGGTTAGCAGTTGAAGTTACATCAAGAATCGTATCGTCAAGTCCCAGTAAAGGACGAACATCGCTACCAACGATCGCATCTTCAGGGAATTCATGAATTCCGCTTGATTCCTTGGCTAAGCCAATCTCTGCGAGCGAACAAATCATGCCCTCAGAACGCTCACCGCGCAACTTAGTTGGACGTAACTTTAAATCAATCGTTGGTAAATAAGTGCCGATCGTGGCTACAGGCACAAAGAGTCCTTGTCTAGCATTAGCCGCACCGCAGACAATTTGTAAGAGTTCGGGTGCACCAATATCGACCTTACAAACCTGTAACTTGTCGGCATTGGGATGACGTTCAGCCGTGAGGATATGACCAACCACAACTCCCTCAGCCCATGTTCTGCGGTCTTCAATCGACTCGACTTCAAAGCCTGCCATAGTCAGTTTTTCTTCAAGCTCTTGAGGCGAGAGATCGCAGTCTACGAGTTCGCGAAGCCAATTCAAAGAGATACGCATTGGGAAATTATGGAGAGGATTGTTAAGAAAAATTCAGGTTATATTATCTATCAAAACCAGTCCTCACGACCAAACATCACCGAAACCAATTTGGTTGTTTTAGTGCTTACGGCGCTCAGGACAACCCCTCATGAGGTATGCAAACTTACGCCCATGTCTGATATTAACCCTGAATCTATCGCCGATCGCATTCATACAATACGCTCTAATATTCCTGCCAATGTCAAACTCGTGGCGGTGAGCAAATATACAACGACTCAAGCGATCCGTGCTGCTTATGATGCAGGAGTCAGAGACTTTGGCGAATCGCGGGTGCAGGATTCTAAAGTTAAGCAAGAAGAACTGGCAGATTTAACAGATATTACTTGGCACATGATTGGTAGTTTGCAAAGTAACAAGGCAAGGCAAGCGATCGACCAATTTGATTGGATTCATTCCATTGACCGTCTCAGTCTTGCTGAGCAATGCGATCGCCACATTGCCGATTTAGGTAAATCCCCTAAACTTTTACTGCAAGTCAAGCTAGCAAACGATCCCAATAAATCTGGCTGGTCGGAGTCGGAGCTATTAGCTGATTTACCAAGGTTAGAAAAATTACAAAACCTCGATATTGTCGGTCTGATGACAATTTTGCCACTTGGTTTAGATGAATCGCAAGCCTATGAAGTATTCAGTCGCGTAGGAGTCTTAGCTGAAAAACTGCGATCGCTGGGTTGGGATAATATTTGCGAACTCTCTATGGGGATGTCGGCGGACTATGCGATCGCAATTAGGGCAAGTGCTTCGATGATTCGAGTCGGCAGCCAAATTTTTTCGGGTTACATAAACGATCCGAACAAAGATCTGAACAAATTAATAAGTTAGAGACTTTTACTAAACCATCCAGCGTAGAGCGCTATCCGAGCATAGTAAAAGCCGCTCTTAAGTTGTTTTAGGATTGTTGTTTTATCATCTCAAGATCCCCAAAATAATTTAAAAAATAAGATTTTATTCACAATTTGCCGTCAATTTAGAATAGTAAGCTCAATTATTTGCACGGACTAATGCTATCAAGACCATTGTGGGGTATTGATTTTGCTAGCAACTCATATCGTATTTGCGTACTTAATAAACATGAATAAAATATTCTCAATCAATAGTTTTAACTTTTTTGCTGATAGGATTTAAGTAGGTAGGCACAATTAAATATAAAACTTCAAAAACTACAACTCGTGCACAGCGTGAGTTGTAGTTTTTGAATTTGGGTTTTAATTATGTCGAGTTACTTACAATCTTAAATAAAAAACTATAAGCCTTAAAAAGATCGAGTTTTGCTCAGCAATACTAAGGGGGGCATCGACTGAAATAGCACTCAAGTCTGCGAGATCTCAACTCTTAATTATTGTCACTAAGCGAAGATCAAATGATGGCTACAACAATTTTGATTGTGGACGATTTCGAGAGCGATCGCGCTATTTACAAGCGTTATCTTCAATCAGACACAGAATATTTCTATCGGTTCTTCGAGGCGGATACAATAGAAGAGGGAGTAAAATTGTGGCGATCGCATCGTCCTGAAATCGTTCTGTTAGATATAAATTTGCCTGATGGCAATGGCTTAGAATTTTTAGAAATTATTAATGAAGGGCGTTCAGGTGAAAGATTTCCTGTGATTGTGTTGACAGGACAGGGCGATGAGCGAATTGCCGTACGAGCAATGAAGCTAGGAGCTGCCGACTATTTAATAAAAAAGGATATTACGGCAGTTTTACTTGCTATCTGTGTCGGTCAATTGCGCGATCGTAATAACCTCAACTGTCAACTAGCTCGGTTGCGACAACAAGAAGTAGTGATTTCTAAAATTGCTCTAAAAATTCAAAAGCATCTCAATTTAGAACTGATATTGAATACGGTCGCGCAAGAAGTGCGAGACTTTTTAGCCGGAGATCGCGCCGTTGTCTACCAGTTCAATCCAGACATGAGCGGAATGATTGCCGCTTCAGCGAGCATTCATCCTTGGCAAACCTGCTTAAATCTTCAAATTGAAGACACCTGCTTTCGAGACAATCTCGGAGGAGCCTATCGCGAGGGTAGAGTCTTCTCAGCTTCTGATATTTACAATGCTAACCTAACAGAATGCCATATTAAACTTCTAGAACAGCTTCAGGTACGGGCAAATCTTGTAGTTCCTATCCTCCGCTCCAGAGATAAAGATCGTTCTCTTTGGGGATTGCTGATCGTGCATCAATGTTTATCTCCGCGAAATTGGGAAGAGACGGATATTCGGTTGCTTCAAGAGTTGTCGGTACAATTAGCGATCGCGATCCAACAAGCTGAACTCTTTCAAAATCTCCACACTCTTAATATATCTCTAGAGCAAAAAGTCGAAGAGCGGACTAAAGAACTGAAATTCAGTGAAAATCGCTTTCGCGCAGTTTTCGAGAATATGTTTCAGTTTATTGGCTTGCTTACTCCTGATGGCACTATATTGGCAGTAAACCAGATCGCCCTCACGTCGGCGGGAGCTACGGCTGAGGATTTAGTTGGTGTTCCTTTGTGGGAAACCTATTGGTGGCATATTTCCCTAGAAGCTCGGCAAGATTTACAGCAAGCGATCGCTAGGGCTGCTCAAGGAGAGTTTATTCGCTACGACGTAGATGTATTGGGAGTAGACGGGCAGATCATGTCCATTGACTTTTCACTGCGTCCGCTTCGAGATGAGACGGGAAAGGTGGTGATGCTGATTCCTGAAGGGCGAGATATTAGTGAAGCCAAGAAATCTAAGCAACAACTCCATCAACTTAATCAAGAGCTAGAAAGCAAAGTTAAAAGTCGGACTATAGAACTTCAAGTAAGAGAGAGAGAACTAGAGAAACTATCGCAACGCCTTGCCTTGTCGCTAAAATCTGGAGCAATCGGCTGTTGGGAATGGGACATTATCAAGGACAACAGATTTTGGGATGCCCGCATGTACGAACTTTTCGGGGTCTCAGGACAATCCTTTATACTTGACCCTAATGATATTTGGTTAATTGCGCTACATCCTGATGACCGTAAAGTCACTGAGACCGCCCTCAAAAACGCTATCTTAGGAAAAACGGAATACTACGATACCGAATTTCGGATCTTCTATCCTGATCGCAGTATTCACTATATTAAAGCCTTTGGAGTAGTGGTTCGCGATCCTGTGGGTAATCCTCTCAGCATGACTGGGATTAATTTTGATATTAGCGATCGCAAACAAACAGAAATTCAATTGCTTCAAACCAATGAAGAACTGATGCGTGCCACAAGACTCAAAGACGAGTTTCTAGCCAACATGAGCCACGAACTTCGCACCCCACTTAATGCCATCTTAGGACTCTCAAATGCACTTTCAGAACAGATCTTGGGCTCTCTGAACGAAAAGCAATTAAAATCGATCGCTACAGTCGAATCAAGTGGCGAACATCTGCTCTCACTGATTAATGACATTCTCGATCTATCGAAAATGTCTTCAGGCATGATGGAATTAAGCATTGAATCTGTCTCAATCAAAAATCTCTGTGATTCCAGTCTTGTCTTTATCAAACAGCAAGCGTTTCAAAAGAGAGTGCGAATTATCAGTAATATTCCTAAGAATGTAAACAATATTAATATCGAAGAGCGTCGTATCAGACAGGTATTGATTAACCTGCTTACCAATGCCGTCAAATTTACTCCAAGTGAAGGAGAGATAGGTCTTCTAGTCGCTTTTGGTTGCGGTGATATGTGGCAAGGTAAGGCAACGATTCCTCAACGCATCAAGATAATGAATTCGCCGACGATTGTATTTCAAGTAGTAGATACTGGTATTGG
Organism: Pseudanabaena frigida; assembly: GCA_003242085.1. Taxonomy (GTDB): domain Bacteria; phylum Cyanobacteriota; class Cyanobacteriia; order Pseudanabaenales; family Pseudanabaenaceae; genus Pseudanabaena; species Pseudanabaena frigida. Next base: position 11,054 of record QBML01000024.1, read on the forward strand.
CATTACCTCCAACGACTTGCAACGACTCTTCCAGCCCTTTGTGCAGGTGGATAGAGCTCTTAACCGTCAATATGAAGGTACTGGCTTAGGACTAGCCTTAGTCAAGCAGATTGTCGAACTTCATGGAGGTCAGGTTATGGCTGAGAGTAAAGTTGGGGAAGGTAGTTGCTTTACAGTTGCCCTACCCTATGAAATGTCCCAATCTAGCTCGAACGCATCTGCACCAACTGCCATAACCTTACAGCCACCGATCGTAAATTCTGACGATGCGGCGATCGCACCGCTTATTTTACTCGCCGAAGACAACGAGGCAAATATCCAGACCTTTACCTCTTATCTGACTGCAATCAATTACCGCATAGTTATTGCCAGAGATGGAGAAGAGGCGGTTGCTAAAGCTAAAGAACATTCTCCAGATATCATCCTCATGGATATTCAAATGCCAAAAATGGATGGTCTAGAAGCGATTCGTCTGATTCGTACGGATAAAAAAATTGCGGCAATTCCGATTATTGCTCTTACGGCTCTGGCTATGGAAGGCGATCGCGAAAGATGCCTAGATGCAGGAGCCAATGATTATCTGTCTAAACCAATTAAGTTTCGACAACTTAATGCCAAAATTCAGCAAATTTTAAAACAGATACCCTAAAGGACAATTACAAAGGTATAACAGTGGCAAGTCGTTTAGGACAAGACCAAAACCCAGAAGAGCGTTTTGATGCAAATCGCCGTAGATTAATTACTCGGCTATAGCCGCGCTCAAATTATTTGAGCGTGTCTTTAAATACTTAATTTCACGAATAATTCTTAGATGACTATAGAATTATCTTGCACCTCTCCATAACTTTTGCTTGCCATATATCCATAAACCTGCTATATGTTTTAGCGTTCTAAGCTAAATAACAATTTCTGATATCTCATTGGTCATAATTCAGTTGATAATTCAACTAACTATTTAAGAGATCGATTTAAAAACCCTTAAATAAACCATTAGATTGTAGTTATTTTTGTAGCCTAGAACACCTTATATGCATCCAACAGAATAGAAATATAAAATCAGTAATTATGTCTGGTTTTATTGAGAAATCGATAGACACTTATATGTTATATTCTCGTTCTTTTGCGACAAATAAGACTGACTCCTTTGAAAGTTTCTATGTTTAACTAAGTTGAAATTTTGGCATCACATTGTCTAACTATCATCATTTAGACTCACATAGACACCTTTAAAGGTCACAAATTTAATTTTTCAAATTCCTTGTTGGTAAACAAGTTTGCTCAATTATTAAAAACTTGTTAAGGATAAAGGGACATCTTTATAACTAATTAGTTTACCTAAGTAGTTATGTCCTATATCCAACAAGGCTTTGTCAAATAAAAGTCGTGTTTTGTCGTATTTGAAAAATTTAACAAGTTTATCTATCTTTTTTCCCTGTTATCGGTTAAAGTTTGCGGGTAAACATTTTGTCAATACTGTTTTAGACAGTAGAGACAATTCAACATATCTAGACAAAGCATTTTTTTGCTTTATTAGATCCCACTCCTCATCTAGTCTAGAAGTATGATGTTTCGGTTTCAAAGACCAAACTGAGGAGCAACCACTAGGAGTTAATTACGATGGGAATTTTTACAAAGCTCAAGGATTTTGTTGGTTTGACTGAAGCTCAAGAGTACGAATATGAGTACGATGAAGCCTCTAGTAATGAATACCAAGGTCTTTATCAAGAAGAAAATGGTGCGATCGCAGCAGCAGAGCCAGAAGAGCCTCAATCTCGCCGCACCCGTGAACGCCCCACTGCTCTAAGAGCAACTCCTGAAGGTATGAGTAATGTAATTGGTATGCCAGGCGCTGCAAATGGTTTGTCACAAGTAATGGTGATGGAGCCTCGTAGCTTTGAAGAAATGCCCCAAGCAATCCAAGCATTGCGCGAACGTAAATCTGTCGTTCTTAACCTCACTATGATGGATCCAGATCAAGCTCAGCGTGCTGTTGACTTCGTTGCTGGTGGTACTTATGCCCTTGACGGTCATCAAGAGCGTATTGGAGACAGCATCTTCTTGTTTGCTCCTTCCTGCGTTCAAGTGACATCCCAGTCTTCAGTACTAAATGATGCCCCTATGACTCAACCTCGTGTGGTTCGTCCAACTGCAGCGCCATCTCCAGCATGGGCATCTGAGGCTCCAGTAAGTCGTTTCGCTCAATAATTAACTATTAATTACAGCAATCGCCGTTATGATTAAGTACAATCAAAAATCGAGAAGGTAGATACAGCGCAAAGCGCCGTATCTACCTTCTCGATCTGTAGTTAGTTATTGGTGAAGTCTTGAAAGCCCAGCTCAGTATTATCGGTGGCGGCGTAATGGGTGAGGCTATTTTGTCTCGTCTAGTCGCTAGCAATATTTACCTGCCATCCGATGTCTGCGTCAGCGATCCGATGCCAGAGCGTCGCGATCTATTAGCAAAAAAATATGGCGTGCAAGTTACGCCTAACAATTTGGTGGCTGCTGAAGCGGAGATTATGCTTTTAGCCGTCAAGCCACAATCATTAAATGCAGCTGCAATTGGTCTGACAAATGCTCCTGCAGATTGTATTGTGTCAATCTTAGCTGGTGTGACTTTGTCTCAGTTAGAGATGATGTTTCCCTCTAAGCCGATTATTCGAGCCATGCCAAATACTCCCGCTCAAGTGGGTGCAGGAGTAACCGCGATCGCTGCTAATGCTTTGGTATCAAAAGAGCAGTTAGCGGTGGTGCAAAAAATCTTTGGAGCGGTCGGTACGGTTGTAGAAGTTGCCGAGTCGCTCATGAATGCTGTAACGGGACTGTCTGGCTCGGGGCCAGCTTACGTTGCTTTGGTAGTTGAAGCGATGGCTGATGGTGGTGTGGCGGCGGGTTTGCCAAGAGCGATCGCCCTACAACTAGCGACCCAAACTGTTTTGGGAACAGCGCAATTATTAACTGAAACTAAGCTTCATCCCGCTCAGCTAAAAGATCAAGTCACTAGTCCTGCGGGAACGACAATCGCCGCGATCGCCCAGTTAGAAAAAGCGGGCTTGCGTTCCGCTATGATAGAAGCCGTGCTTTCTGCAACCCGTCGGGCTGACGAGTTAGGCAAGTAATATTTTTTAGGTAATTACTTTACAGTTATCTGGAAAAATTGAATTAAGTAGCTGGATGCAATTAAATATAAAACCCAAAAACCTGTAGCGCACGCGCAGCGCGCGCTACAGGTTTTGACTCTGGTTTTTAATTATGCCCAGATACTTAGGCATGTAGTAAATGTTTTGAGAGCCTTGCTTCGCAAGGCTCCCAAAAGTGATGAAATTGGGAGTTAGAGGTTTTGGATTATCGTCAAGCGGGTGTAGACATCGAAGCAGGTCGTACCTTCGTTGAAAAAATTCGCGATTCTGTCGCTAGAACGCATCGTCTTGGCGTTTTGGGCGATCTCGGCGGTTTTGGTGGCTGCTTTGAATTGCCTACAGGTTATCGACAACCCGTTCTCGTTTCAGGTACAGATGGCGTTGGTACAAAGCTAAAAATTGCTCAGGCAGCCAATAAACACGACACAATCGGCATCGATCTCGTTGCTATGTGCGTTAACGATGTGTTGACCTCTGGAGCCGAACCACTATTTTTCTTGGATTATCTTGCTACAGGCAAGCTCGAACCCGACCAATTAGCGGAAGTTGTTAAGGGTATTGCCGATGGTTGTCAAATGGCGGGTTGTGCTTTGCTGGGTGGCGAAACTGCGGAGATGCCAGGTTTTTATGGTATCGGTGAATATGATGCGGCGGGCTTTTGTGTGGCGATCGCTGAAAAGTCGGAAATGCTCAATGGTACTCAAGTAAATATCGGCGATGTGGTGATCGGTTTGGCGAGCTCGGGTATCCATAGCAATGGCTATAGCCTTGTCCGCAAAATTATCGAAAGTAAGGGTTACAACTGGAGCGGCAAGTTAGAAATTTCGCCAGAAACTCAAGATTTAACTTTGGCTGAAGTATTTCTCACTCCTACACAGATTTATGTCAAGCCTGTTTTAGCTGCTCTCAAAGCTAATTTGGGTATTCACGGACTCGCGCATATCACAGGCGGCGGCTTGCCCGAAAACTTGCCACGTTGCCTCGGTGAAGGTCAAGCGGTACAGATTATCCGTGATAGTTGGCAGATTCCTGCTCTGTTCCAATGGCTCCAGTCTGAGGGCGAAGTTCCAGAAATGGATATGTTCAATACTTTTAATATGGGTATTGGGATGGCGGTAGTCGTCGATCCAACTAAAGCAGATGATGCGATCGCATGGTTCCATTCTCAAGGATTAAAAGGCGATCGCATTGGTGAAGTCATTGTAGGAGAGCGATCGCTAATTTTCGTATAGTCATTATCCTTTGTCAGATTCCATTCCAAACATTTAGTTTTATATCCCTAGATGCTTAAAACTTGACATTGGACAGCTAATGAGTGATGGATGCTAAAGTGTCCATTTCATACTAATGAAAAAACATAAATGCATCGGTCTCGCTTTAGCTGTCTAGTACCAAACTCTATAGCGATCGTCCTTAATCTCATCTATGCTCTAGATTGGGGATGTAGTAGGCTACAAGTTAATTATACAGGCTCAAACTTACCGACCCATAATCATTCTCTCTCATCATATTGATTTTCTAGAAAATTCAGTCAAAATGATTGACCAAATACGATTTCTAGTCGGTTAGTTTACACTATAGAAACACCGCAACGCATGACCTTATACATTAAGTTAAATTCTCCACTCGATCTTGATTAGGATTACTATTTACAAACAGAAGTATTTAAAGAGAAGTGGTTTGTTCTTAAGCAATATTCTCAATCGTGTCTAGTTTATCTCGATCCCGATCGACTATCTTAAGTTTAAGAACCTATTTAAAAATCACTTTAATTTAAAGAGTTATGAAAATATTTTTTGATTTTGACGATCAAAATGATCGTAATCTCAGTTCATTGGAGAACACTAAATATAGTAGTAGCCATTTTGTTAAGATATAAAACCCAAGAGAGAGTTGCGACGCTCCACGCCACAACTCTCTCTTGGGTTCGTCCTCAAATAATGGCTACTACTATATTTTGAGTGAGATAGCGATTACGTTTGACTGAGTGTAGGTATCTGCAATATATTGTCCTTATCAGGAAATTAAACCTTGATGACTATTACATAGTAGTCCGAAATTATGTGTAATTAGATAATGCTTATCTCGGACGCTTTCAGGTAAGACAATCAGGCTATAGCTCATTTCAAATTTCTATATATACGATCACCAAGAGAAAACCCCAGCTATGCTGAAGAAAGCTATTAAATCGGTTGCTCGAACACTCGGATACGATTTTGTCAGATACAACAAGTTTCCTCTTGATTTTGAGAGCCGACACATTGAAATAATAGATAGAGTGAGTCCTTATACATTAACCAGCTTGGAAAGAATTTACTCCCTTATAGAATCAGTACGTTATGTTTTGCAGAATAATATTAAGGGCGATTTTGTAGAGTGTGGGGTATACAAAGGTGGTTCCATGATGGCAATTGCCCTAGCCTTGATAGCAGAAGACGTCAGAGATCGCGAGCTCTATCTTTTCGATACATTTGAGGGGATGCCTGCACCCGATGAGAGGGATATCGATCTATTAGGTAAGTCAGCTATGGAGGAATTCTCTAAAAGGAAAATTTCTGATGTTAGTTCAACTTGGGTGAATGCTTCAGTGGAGGAGGTGAAGCAAGCAATGGCTTTGACGGGATATCCTATGGAGAGAATTCATTTTGTTAAGGGATTAGTGGAGAATACTATTCCAGAGCAAGCTCCAGAATCAATTGCAGTAATGAGATTAGATACTGATTGGTATAAATCAACAATTCATGAGTTAGAGTATCTATATCCACGCTTGTCTCCAAAAGGGATTCTCATTGTCGATGATTATGGTCATTTTAAAGGAGCAAGAGAAGCGACAGATGAGTATTTTTATAAAAATAAAATGATGCCTTTTTTGCATCGAATAGACTACACGGGAAGATTGATAGTTAATGAGGTGTGATCAATGTTTTTCACTATTGATTTGAGGATTTTTTGCAAGTATGAGACTTTTCGTGTATTTTGATTGGCAAAAGCGTGTACTTTTAATGTAGTTTTTGTCCGTTGGTTCATGAGGATTTCCTGTATGCGGTGCAAACCTAGTTTTTTCAGCGCGATCGCCACAAGCATGACGATTTTGGCGATCGCGCCACCAATGTTTGCTCGTCCTGTCACCTCACCGACGCAGCAGCAGCCTTGGAAAATTAGCCAGCAGCAGAATCCATCCATCCCGCAGACAGCAGCCCTAATTTATGTTGCGCCGCGAGCTAATCCTAATGGCGATGGCTCACCGAATAATCCATACCCGTCGATCGCGGCGGCTCTTGCGACTAAGCCAGTTGCAGGGACAGTGATTCAGCTAACTCAGGGAGCTTATAGCGCTGAGACAGGAGAATCCTTTCCGATCAAACTGCCCGCAGGTGTGACTCTGCGAGGAGAACCGACTGTTAGAGGTGTTAACACTTTTATTAATGGTGGCGGTAAATTTATTAGTCCTTCCTTTGCTAGCCAAAATATTACGATTCTTGCTGACAATGAGGCAAGAATTGAAGGAATTACTTTAACTAATCCCAATACTAGAGGTACGGCAGTTTGGATTGAGTCAGGTAAGCGCGTGGCGATCGCTAATAATACATTTACGAATAGCGATCGCGAAGGTCTATTTCTGACGGGTACTGCTGATGCGATCGTGAGTGAAAATGTGTTTAAGAAAAATGGCGCAAATGGAATTTCGGCAGTAGGCAGTAGTACGGGCGAAATCCGTAATAATATTTTTGAGAATACTGGCTTTGGACTAGCGATCGGGCAAAAATCGCGAGTGAATGTGAGTAATAACAATATCCTTAATAACATCGATGGAATTGTCATTTCTAATCTTTCAGCTCCGACTTTGCGAAACAACTTAATTTCTGGCAATAAGCGCAATGGAATTGTCATTCTTAAAGATCGTAAGGGTTATCCTACGCCCGATCTAGGTACTTCCACTAATCTTGGTAAAAATATATTCCGTAATAATATTGGTAAAGACCTCAACAATAATTCAGGAGTAACTCAAGTTGCTGTTGGCAATGAACTCGATCCGAAAAAGATTGAAGGTGATATTGCTTTTATAGGCGAAACTCCGACTTCCCCTGCACCACAGATAGCGAATACGCCTGTCTCACCTGCAACAGTACCCGTTATTCCATCAACATTACGATCGCCTGCTCCTAATAACTTAAGTGCTAGTTCTAGCACGGTTGATAGTATCGAAATTACGCGATCGCCACAACCAAGTTTTACTCCACCCGTTACGCCCCCACAAGTATTACCGCCATCTAACAGCAGTATATTTATTGAGCCACTGCCAGACGTACCACAACCAGTTGCGTCCGCTAAACCCAGTCAGCTAAATACTCCATCTTTTCGCGCTAATTCTCTAACTATAACTAAACCGAAAGTTCCACCAGCTAGTGTTGCCCAAAATCCTGACGACATCTTAATCGATCGCGAGCCAATCCCAGTAATTCCTTCACAACCTGTCGTTCCACCACGATCGCAATTTATTTCTACCAATTTCTCACCACAAACAACTCCTTTAACTCAAATTCAATCTAGACAAATTCCCTATAACTCAAGAATTGCGGCGCTAGTGCCGCTACCAGCAAGAGAGAATTTTCCCTATTTAGTTATAATTCCATCCTCAGATAGTGAAGTTCTCAATCGTGTGCAGAGCGCCGTTCCCTCAGCTAAAATTATTCCTTCCCGATTCGGTAAGATTATTATGGTACAGGGCTATCCCGATCGCGATCGCGCAGAAGTTTTAAAAACGATTATCAGATCGGAAATTGGTGTCGATGCTCGTGTAATGCATCAAGACCGCCTATGACATAGCGTGGTACTCAGCCAGTACCAAATACTCCTGTTTTCTAGGATTGCTATATAATCCTTAATTAGTATTGTCAGCAAAAGTAGCGCTTAATTCTAACCCTAGAAATCAGTTATAACCAATCATCATGCAAGATACAGCACTCTCAAATCCATCAATGACCGAGCCGATGATTGTTGCCCATGATGTGCATAAGTGGTATGGCAGCTTTCATGTTCTCAAAGGTGTAAGCCTCACAGTCAATCGAGGTGAAGTGGTGGTGATTATGGGACCATCTGGTTCAGGAAAATCTACTTTCGCGAGAACTTTCAATGCGTTAGAAGAATATCAGCAGGGTAAGATCTTTATTGATGGATTTGAGCTGTCACCTGAAAATCATCGCAATATTGATGCGATTAGGCGCGAAGTGGGTATGGTGTTCCAACAGTTCAATCTATTTCCGCATCTCACTGTTTTCCAGAATATTACTCTCGCGCCATCATGGGTGCGTAAATGGTCAAAGAAGAAGGCTTCGGAGGTTGCTACACAGCTATTAGAACGTGTCGGTATTTCGCAACAAGCTCATAAATATCCATTACAGTTATCAGGTGGACAGCAGCAACGAGTGGCGATCGCTAGAGCCTTAGCCATGCAGCCAAAAATTATGCTCTTTGATGAGCCGACCTCAGCACTCGATCCTGAGATGGTGCGCGAAGTTTTGGATGTTATGCGATCGCTTGCAAATTCAGGAATGACGATGGTGGTTGTCACGCACGAGGTGGGCTTTGCCCGTGAAGTTGCCGATCGCATTGTGTTTATGGATGGTGGTGTAATTGTCGAAGAGGCAACACCCGAAGAGTTTTTCCAAAATCCTAAAGAAGAACGCACGAAGAAGTTCTTGTCACAGATTTTATAGAAAACTTGCTTATTGGGGTATTTTAAATTTGTCCTTATCGGATCAGAGACATTCCATATTCATTCTTGTGACTAACGCAAGATCAAAAAACTATGAACGATGTTCCATCATCACAGTTTAAAGGTCAGCAGACACTAGCAGCGATCGCCTTTTCGGATGTCGTAGGATTTAGCGCCCGCATGGGTAAAGATGAATTACATACCCTAGAACTAGTCGAGCGAGATTTTCGCAGCATGACTAACTGGTGTCAAAAGTTTGATGGCAAAGTACTAAAAACAACTGGGGATGGCTTGCTGATGTACTTTACCAGTGCGGTACAAGCAGTCGCTTGTGCCTATACTATCCAAAATGAGTTTGCAAATTTAGCACAATCCTTACCCTCAAATGATGTTTTAGTACATCGCATCGGTATTCATTTAGGTGATGTCTTTTTTAATGATGTGGATGTGATGGGCAATGGAGTAAATATTGCTGCGCGTTTACAAGCTCAAGCTGAAGTAGGTGGAATTTGCATTTCGCAAACAGTTTATGATGTCGTCAAGAATCGATTAGATTTAGAAGTTACCTATTTAGGGGAATTAAAGCTCAAAAATATTCAAGAAGCGATCGCTGCCTATCAAGTTTTACTTCCATCAACAAAATTGAGAGAGGTGCAGCCAGTTTCACAGAGTAGCTCTGTTGATTCAAGTAAGATAACTGTAGCTAAGAAGCCTACAAAACAGGATTATCGGTATCGACAGATTTTGCTTAATAAGGTCAGAGTGTTTTGGATTGAAGGTGTTTTGGAAACTTCTTTATATGGCAAAGCACTTATTGAACTGGGATTACAAACTCGTCTAGATGCTTTAGAACATCCTTGGCAGATAGATTGGGAAACTCCTGAAGATGCTAGAAGACCTTTACCTGTTGGTACAAAAGGAATTAATCAATTCGATCGCTTAGGTATGGGTAGAACACTCTTGATTTTGGGCGATCCTGGGGCAGGTAAGACTACAACCCTCTTAGAAATTACACGCGAGTTAGTTGCCCGTGCGGAAACAGATGTTGAGCAAACCATACCTGTTGTGTTTAACTTATCTTCTTGGCTAGACGGTCAAAAGCTTGCTGATTGGATAGTACAAGAGTTGGATACAAAATATCAAGTTCCCCAAAAAATTGGTCGAAATTGGGTGATAGAACAGCAGATTTTACCGATGTTAGATGGTCTTGATGAAGTTAGTGTCGAGCGGCGTAATGCTTGTGTAGAAGCGATCAATCAGTTTCATGATGAGTATCGAGAAACGGAGCTTATCACTTGTAGTCGTATTCAAGATTATGAGGCATTGACAAAACGGCTCCAATTTCAAGGTGCGATTTTTATTCAGCCACTGAGCGAAGAGCAGATTTATCAATACTTTGAGCATCTTGGTACAGAGCTTGAAGGTGTAAGAGAAATGCTGCAAACTGATGCGAAGCTGTTGGAGTTGGCAAAATCTCCTCTGATGGTAAATATCATGGCGATCGCTTATCGAGGATTGTCTGTTACCGATTTAATCAAGATGAGTTTGACCGACAATCACGTTGAGCATCTATTTGACACCTATATAGAACGCATGTTAAAACGACGCTCTTCTAAGCAATATTCTGCTAAAAAGACAAAGCGCTGGTTGCATTGGTTATCACTAAAAATGTTCTTAAATTCTCAATCAATCTTCCTAATTGAACGTCTTCAACCTGATATGTTGCAGCATTGGAGTCAGCAATGCTTTTATCGATTAGGAGTCGGCATTATTACAGGTATTTTGTTTGGTCTTCTATTTGCGTTCATGTACAGCGTTGTATTTGCTTTGCCATTGTTTTCGGCTATTGCTGCACCGAGTTTTAAATTATCTTTCGATGAGCGATTATTAGGTTTCAAACAAATTCTATCCTTAAGTGTGTTTATTCTAGGAGTCACTATACTTACGATCTCTCTAATTAGTACTTTGTGGTGCAGCAATATAGGGGTAATGGATGAGATTAAACTAATTGAAAGGCTGAGATGGTCACTCAGAAGAATTATTATAATTGCATCAATTTCTGCAATTATAGGGGTTTTTGTAAGTCCTTGGCTGTCTCTTAGTCTTGGTATAAGTATAGCTCTTAGTATTGGTCAGATTAGGTCAGATATAGAAACAAAGGTAGTTCCCAATCAAGGTGTGTGGGGAACATTAGCTAATACTCAATATTTATTGTTCGTTCTAATATTGAATAGTGCGATTTCTATTAGCATAATTTATTACATGTTCTCTAGCTTTTTTTATATGAACGTTTTTGATGGTGAGGCATATTGGGCATTTTACATTTGTTTAGGAGCGATTACTGGATTAGTTTGGGTTGCTCGAAGTCAAGCTGTATTTGCAGGGATTGCTGCAATTCAACACTTTGTACTTAGAGTGATTCTCTGGACAAATGGCTATATCCCTTGGAACTATGCAAGTTTTTTAAATTATGCAACAAATTGTATTTTGCTTCAAAAAGTTGGTGGAGGATATGTTTTCATCCATCGTAGTTTACTAGAGCATTTCACAGCGCTTCCAATCAATCAATATAATTATAAAACCTCCACAACAAATACTTCTATTTTTGCTAATTCCGATGCAAGTGAGAATAGAAGTAATAATCTACTTCATTCTCAAACCTCTTTTCTCCAAAAATATGGTAAGTTTTTACTGAATCTTCCTTGGGTTTTGATTGCAATTATTGTATACTTTATCATTAGCATTTTTTCTAGCAATGGTCCACCAACTGAATGTAGCATCAGCACTATATCTGAGATAAAAGCTGGTATTGTCAAGACTGCAACGTTTGCACCTAGTACTGATTGCGAAATGATGAGACAACTTGCAGAAGAAGGCAAACCACTTCCAACCATTGCTCCTGCTGTAAAGCCTTCTCCGTAGTTGATGTAAGTTTATAGAAATTCCCAATAGATATGGTTTCGCTAAAACAATAATAGCAATCAATACAAATGACAATTCAGCTGCATTCACCACTAAAATTAGCGATTTATGTACCTGAATTTGTCTAACAATCTAATCTTAGCGACTAGAAATCAGGGATAATTACAGAGAAAATACGAGAAACCTGTAGTATGTACGATTTCATTATCATTGGTGGCGGAATTGTTGGACTGGCAACGGGAATGACTTTGAGTCAACGTCATCCTCATGCAAAATTACTAATTATCGAGAAAGAGAGCCAATGGTCATTTCACCAAACGGGCAACAATAGTGGAGTCATTCACTCTGGCATTTACTATAAGCCAGGAAGTTTTAAAGCAAAATTTTGCCGTGACGGTAACAACTCCATGGTTAAATTTTGCCAAGAGCATGGAATTGACCATGAAATATGCGGCAAAGTCATCGTGGCAACAAATCCACAAGAATTGCCTTTACTAGAGGATCTCTATCAAAGAGGTTTAAATAATAATATCGAAGTAGCAAAAATTAGTGCTGAGGAAGTGCGAGAAGTCGAGCCTCATGTTCTTTGTCTGGCTGGATTGCGCGTTTTCTCTACTGGAATTGTCAACTACCGACAAGTAAGTCAAAAACTTGCTGATTTAATTCGCGATCGCGGTGGTGAACTATTGCTAAACACCAAAGTTACGCAGATTGAGGATATTCCAGAAGGTAAAGCAATCATTACTGATAAAGGGACATTCAAGACTCGGACGATTATCAATTGTGGTGGACTACAGAGCGATCGCCTTGCCAAATTAGGGAATGTCGATCCGCAGGCGCAGATTATTCCTTTTCGCGGTGAATATTATGAGCTAAAACCCGAAAAGCGCTACTTAGTAAAAACGCTGATCTATCCCGTTCCCAATCCTAATTTCCCATTTCTAGGCGTTCATTTTACCAAAATGATTGATGGCAGCGTTCATGCGGGACCAAATGCTGTTCTTAGTTTCAAACGAGAAGGATATAAAAAGACGGACTTCGACCTTAAAGATGTTATCGAAGTTTTCTCATATCCCGGCTTTTGGAAACTTGCAGCTAAACATTCTCAAGATGGCATTCAAGAGATCGTCCGTTCTTTTAGTAAGCAAGCATTTACCCATAGTCTGCAACAACTAATTCCAGAAGTACAAATAGATGATTTGATTCCGACTCACTCAGGCGTTAGAGCGCAAGCACTTAAACCTAATGGGCAATTGGTTGATGATTTTCTAATTATTAAAGATCGAAAATCTGTTCATGTTTGTAATGCACCATCTCCTGCGGCTACTTCTTCTTTAGAGATTGGCAAAGCAGTTGTAGAAGAAATCTCTTTCTAAAAACAATCTCTAGATTTATGAGCTATTGTCTTAATCCTAATTGTCAAAAGCCAGAGAATCAGGATAGCGCCAAGTTTTGTCAGACTTGTAATGCAAATATGTTGGTAGGCGATCGCTATCGGTCTGTCACATTATTAGGGCAAGGAGGCTTTGGGCGAACATTTTTAGCGATCGATGAGCTAAAACCCTCAAAGCCATTTTGTGTAATCAAGCAATTCTCATCGCAAGGACTGGAAATCAATCAATATCAACAAGCTGCTGAACTTTTTCAACAGGAGGTTATTCGTCTTGATGAGTTAGGACGTCATTCTCAAATCCCCGAATTGGTTGCCCATTACCAGAAGGAGAACTGTCAATACCTCGTCCAAGAATTTATTTCTGGACAAAATCTTGCAGGAGAGTTGAAAGAACAAGGAGCTTTTAATCAGCACAAGATCAGACAATTGCTAAACAATTTATTGCCTGTTATCCAATTTATCCACACTCATAATGTCATTCATCGCGATATCAAGCCAGAAAATATTATTCGGCGTAAAAGCCCAAATCTTCGAATTGGTGTGCTGACAGATGAACTGGTTCTTGTAGACTTTGGTGCAGCAAAATATGCGATCGCTTCGTCTGCTATGCGAGTGGAAACCAGTATTGGTAGTCCTGAATTTGCAGCACCAGAGCAGACCAGAGGAAAGGCTCTTTTTAACAGTGATTTGTATAGTTTGGGTGTCACTTGTATCCATCTATTAACACAAGCCTCTCCTTTTGAGTTGATGGATATCGATCGCAATTGGGTTTGGCGCGATTATCTCAATGGCAATACTGTCAGTAACGATCTTGGTAAAATTCTCGATAAGCTAATTGCGATCGTCCCCAGTCAAAGATATCAGTCTGCTGATGAGGTTCTCAAAGATCTAAGTCCTCAAAGTGCGATCGTCATCAATAAAGATGACTCTCCTCAATTTCCTGCTATTTCGCCTCCGCCATCGATTCACGAAGATCTTGGAGATGGCATTATTTTAGAAATGACATCCATTCCTTCGGGAGAATTTGTCATGGGTTCTCCTGATTACGAAGAAGCCCACGAAAATAATGAAAGTCCTCAACATCTAGTCAAGATACCTCCTTTCTTCATGGGTACTTTCCTGATTACACAGGCTCAGTTTCGAGCGATTATGAATGCTAGTCCTTCCTATATGGTTGGTGGCGATCGTCCTGTTGAATGTGTCTCTTGGAATGCAGTAGTTGAGTTCTGTACGATCCTATCTCAAAAGACAGGGCGCAAATACCGATTGCCCAGTGAAGCCGAATGGGAATATGCTTGCCGTGCTGGAACTAGGACTCCTTTCCACTTTGGTGATGGTATCAATACTGACCTAGCGAACTATGATGGCAGATATATCTATCGTGCTGGCTCAAGAGGTGAATATCGTCAAACTACTACACCTGTAGGAACTTTTCCACCGAATGCCTTTGGTCTCTACGATATGCATGGCAATGTTTGGGAGTGGTGCCAAGATTTCTGGCATGATGATTATATTGGTGCTCCTACTGATGGAAGTGCATGGGAAAGAGGAAGAAGTTCTATTTATCGAGTATTACGGGGTGGCTCGTGGTATGGATATCCTTGGTATTGTCGTTCTGCAGCGCGTGGTCGAGGTAAACAGGGTGACTGGAAACTTTATTATGGATTTCGGGTGGCTTTAACTCTTTAGAAAGTATTTATATAACTATAATCACTCTTATTTAGAACGTAAGCCAACGAGAGTTCAACGGAGTGGACAAGGGGAAAAGAGAAGCTGAGACTAGGTTTGAAGAAATAAAAGCCTCAACAATACGAACAATATGGTATCGTAATTGAACATCACGCAAATCTTCTGTGAAGTAGATGATTGTTGCCAAAAGTTTGAAAAGCAATGGCAAGAGCAATCGATGTTGGCATCAATGATAGGAGAAAAAAAGTCGGTCAAGAATGAGACTCAGTGAAGTGATGACGATACAACGATTAAGGCAAATTTGATTACCTCTAAGCGATCGCTATTCGGCATTTGTTTGATTGCTTCTAAAATTTGAGTTTTAATCATAGTTTTTTGAATAAGCTAGAATAAAAAATCGCCTCTTCTAACCACAAATTAAGATCGTGATCGCACAGCATGGATTTTCGCTCGATAGTCTGAGTCATAGTTTTAGACGATGCGATACAGCATTTACAAATTATATTCCAAACGCATAGAACAAGTGGCTTAAGTCACTTCTTGCCCTGTTGTTAAATTTACTCAATACTATTCAGAGTCACAAAGCCTTGATACTGAGTGTTTTAGGCTATTTTCTAAGCAATAACTCCCAACCAAAACTTTTATGATAGGGACGTTCTTTCTTCTCAATCTCCGACAACCAAAAAATTGTATTCCGATATAATTTTGCAAGCTCATTATTGAGATCGCCAAGGTTGTCAAAACTGAAATTTTTGAGGTTCTTATTAATAGAATTAGAATCTCCACCATGTACTATTGTTGACCTAATGTTATAAACTTCCTTCATAAATGTCATTGCCTCGGTAAATTCACGATTATCATCTACCGCACACAATATGGCTGCGCCATTAAGAGAGAATCTATATAATAGCTCGGCTTTATTGCTGTTCCCATTTACAGTTTGTAACAATGATTCCCAAGCGATTACAAAATCAACGATTTGTTCTTCAGGTATACCTTCATTGAGTCCAATTAAAAATCGAGAGAAGGAACGCTCTAAAACATTATCACCAGAAATATTTTTAACTATAGAAAATGCTTTCTTTAGATCATCAATGTCATCAGTACTTAAAACAACTTTGTCAGTAGTAAATTTTGGAGCTGGTCTATTGACACCCATTTCACCTATTAGATTGCTGTGAAATCTTATAGGGTCAACATGAAATCTGCCATGCCGATATAACTTGATAGACTTAATAGTATTTTCTAATTTATACCTCAAGTCATTTTGCCAATTCATATTATTATATCCAAGACTAATTGGATACTGTTCTTTAATTATTATTTCTACGTTAGAATCTGAGTAATCCAGAATGGTAGGAGAGGTTCCCAATTCAGTAATTAGAGGTTGGCGTTCATTAATAGCCTGTTTGTCAAGCTGTATCAAAGAAATATCTGATTCAATTTCAATTAACTCAGATTCAAGTCTTACACCATGAAGACGACCAATGAGAACAATGTCGTGCAATCCACTGTTGATGATAGCGATTAATCTCTCTAATGCATTTATCAGTCGCGTTGGATCAAAACATCTTTCTGATAGTAAGAATGCAGATTCCATCAATCTATATACAATCTTATCTGGTTGCACTCCATAATAATCACCATAACATGAAAGCATATTTTGAATACTTTCAATGTTCTCAATATATTCTCTGAGTTGGATATAGATAGAATCATCTTTCAAAGAATGTATTGTGTAAACAATAGTGCGATTAATTTGCTCGACAGGTGAAAGTTCCATTTTTTTCCCTCTGCCATCTTCATCAATCAAAATCCATTTGTAAGTAACGCTTATATGCCTTTCAGCAAGTTTAGAATTTGCAGTTATACAAATATTATTGGCAATTTCTAGCAAATCAAAGTCATTCACAAAATCCTCATTTTAAAATAGTAAACATTGGGAGTTGGTGTTAAAGATCCTAACATCAACTCCCGTCAACTTAGTTACTCAATTCCATCAAGAGGCGCAAAGCCTTGACGCTGAGTATTTTCGGTGATTGATCTTGGCTCAAGGAACTGCAATAGATAATCGCGTCCGCCAGCTTTGGAACCAATACCGCTTAGCTTGAAACCGCCGAAGGGATGGCGATCGACCAATGCGCCTGTGATGCCGCGATTGATGTAGAGATTGCCCACTTCAAACTCGCGATAGGCGCGTTCGATATGGGAAGGAGTGCGCGAATATAAGCCGCCCGTAAGCGCGAAGTTTGTACCATTAGCGATCGCTAAAGCCTCATCAAAACTATTCGCCTTGATTACCGCCAATACAGGGCCAAAGATTTCCTCTTGGGCGATCGCACTTTCAGGATCGACATCTCCAAAAATCGTTGGTGGTACATAGAAGCCATGATTGGGAACTTCTCCTTCAAAGGCAAGTTTCGCAGTTTCTTTGCCCTTGGCGATGTAGTTGAGAATGTTCTGCTGGGCAGCTCCATCGATTACCGCGCTGAATTTGGTGTCGGGAAGATGGGCTTCACCAACCTTTAGCGATCGCGTTGCTTCCACAAGGCGCTCTAGGAAGTTATCGTAAACGGGCGCGAGGATGATCGCTCTAGAACAAGCAGAACATTTCTGACCCGCGAAACCGAAGGTAGAGTTCATTACGCCAACTACGGCTTGATCGAGGTCAGCGCTCTCATCGACAATGATGCCATTTTTGCCACCCATTTCGGCAATCACGCGCTTCATGTGTTTCTGCTTGGGACGCAGGATCGAAGCTTCGGTGACGATTTGACAGCCGACTTGCTGGGAACCTGTGAAGGCGATCAGATGTACATCTGGATGCTTGACGAGATGGGAACCGACGGTGGAACCTTTAGCAGGAAGATAGGTAAATACGCCTGTAGGTAATCCTGCGGCTTGAAGAACTTCCGCGATTTTTGCACCAATTACCGAGGACTGTTCGGCGGGTTTGAGGATCACCGTATTACCTGCGGCGATCGCAGCCACGCTCATACCCAAGGCGATCGCAAAGGGAAAGTTCCAAGGTGAAATTACAACAACTACACCGCGAGGTTGATAGATATAAGTGTTGTCTTCCCCCGGAATATTGCGCTGTTCACCACTTTCGAGACGCTCCATTTCTTTCGCATAATAGCGACAGAAATCAATTGCTTCCGAAACCTCAGCGTCACCTTCGCGAATCGGCTTAGCAACTTCCCAACAAATCCAAGCAGTGAGTTCTTGCCGTTTTTCTTCCATAACATCAGCGGCTTTGCGGAGAATATCACCACGTTGCTTAGCGCTGAGTTTCTTCCATGCCGCAAAAGCAGTTTTCGCAGATTTAACCGCTTCTTCGGCTTGCTCGATACTAGCTAGACCGATCTTGCCGACCACTTGCGAGGAATTAGCAGGGTTGACAGATTCGATATAATTTTCGGCTTGGACGGATTGACCATTGATGATGGGTAAATAGGTCTTACCAAGTTGATCGCGAACTTGTTGTAATGCAGTTTGGGCGGCTTCGCGCTCTTCATTAATCGCATAGTCGCGATCGCTAGAATTTACAAAGCCATCGAAAATATTTAGAGCAGGTGCTCCGTTATAGTGTAAATCGCGATCGGTCTTAATAGGAGCCGCAATTAATTTACTGATATCGCTACCTTCACCGCTAATTCTCAAAAAGGAACTATTGGCGGTATTCTCCAATAGGCGGCGAATTAGGTAAGACATTCCCGGAATCAAGTCGCCAAAGGGACAGTAGACGCGCACTCGATAGCCCATATCGGCGATCGCCTTGGCAAACTTGTCACCCATACCATAGAGACATTGAGTTTCAAAGGCACGGCTAGGAATATTCAGTGTTTGGACAATGGCAACGGCTTTGGCGAGCGATCGGGCGTTATGACTACCGATCGCGGCATAGAGATATTGATGATTTTCGAGCAGAATCTGAATCAAGCGCTCGTAATTAGCATCGGTGGATACTTTGTCGGAAAATACGGGAATAGCCCAACCCTGTTGATAGGAACGAATGGTTTCCCGATCCCAGTAAGCTCCTTTGACTAGACGCACGGTGACAGGCTTACCGCGTTCTTTTGCCCATTCCACAAGTTCATATAAATCCTGTTCGCTATCGCGTAAGTAGCCTTGTAGGGTAATACCAACATCGGTGCGATCGCGAAATTCTGGTTCTATTAAAACTTGTTTGAGAATTTGCAATGTGAGCGACTTGAACTCATACTGCTCCATATCAAAATGAATTCCGCAACCTAGCTCTTTAGCCTTACGCAAGAGGATTCTGGCAGGTTCGCTGACTTTCTCCGTCGTTTTTACTGGATCTAAAGGATCGAATTGGGAATAAAAAGCGCTAAGTTTCACAGAAACTTGCACGCGCTTAAGTTCTTCTCCATCGGTTTTGTCAATCTGATCGATCAAGCCCCAATTCTTTGCCTTGTTCGACAAATCCTCCATCATGGCAATGTAGCGATTGAGATATTCACCTGCTTCTACTTCGCTAATGACTGCTTCACCAAGCAAGTCCATCGTAAAACCAAAGCGATCGCGCCGTAATTTCTCAATCGATTTTGTTGCTTCTGATAAGTTCTCACCGCAGATGTAGCGCTTGGCGAGAGTTCCCACCGCAGTCGAGAGCGTAGTCGCAGCAGCCGTAGCTGTAATCGAATTTGGATTGTCCGTACTGAAGTTTAACAAAGCCCGTAATGCAGGAACTTCCACCGCATCACTAGCGAGATATTCTTGCATATGTCGCGCAATTTCGGCTTTGCTCTGTAAGGCTGGTAGACAATCGATCAAACGGAATAACTGTACTCGTAAGCCTTCATTTTCCATCGTCCAAGCCATCAGCTTGTCATCAAGGCGTAATTCGTCTTTAATTTGTGATAGTTTTGCCCAAAGCGAACTTTTTTCACTTCCACTTAAAATCTTCTTGGCAATCTCTTGTGTCTTTGCTTCGTACTTTGATGTATCTAGGTTTGATACTAGATTTGCTTGCTGCGTTTGGCTTACCACGACTTTAACTCATAATCCCTTCAACCATTTAGTATAGCTAGTAACCATCCTTTACTTATTTGCAGCTTTGTTAGTTGGATTTAGAAATCTATGTGCAACGATTGCTGATAGCTATAGGTTGTCAGCGATCGCCCTAGTTTAAAATTTCATGCTAATTGTAGACAAGTCATGACAAAAAAGAGGTGCGTAATGGCGATCGCGGATTTGCTTATGGAAACTACGTAGCCTTGTAATTAATCAAAAAATTAATGATAATTGGCTTAGTCAGATAATATTTACCTTTATGACCGATCCTTTAGCCGAAAAACTTGGTATTAACGTGCAAGGCGGAACGGTAAACGTTCAAAACCTCAATATTGGTATTGCCGCAAGACTTGAGCAGTCAGGAGATCGCGTCAGGATTTTGGTAGTCGCGGCAAATCCTTTGGGATCGTCTCCTCTGAAGTTAGACCATGAGGTAAAAACCATCCAAGAGGCGTTAAGGCGATCGCGCAAACGCGATAATTTTGTGGTGGAATATCGGCTGGCAGCTACTCCTTCAGAATTGCGCCGTGCTTTGTTGGATTTGGAGCCTCATGTTTTACATTTTAGCGGTCACGGTGCTGGGGATCGGGGGTTACTGTTTGTAAGTGATGAGTCAATGGGTTCGCTGTATCGTTCCGATGATGGGGCAGTGCGATCACGGTCTAGCAGCGATACGGATGAAATTAAATTTGTACCCGCACAACCGCTAGCGAATTTGTTGCAACTTTGCGCTGAACATCTGGAATGTGTGGTTTTGAATGCTTGTTATTCAGATGTACAGGGTAATGCGATATCGGCAAATATTCCGTTTACGATTGGGATGCGCGATCTGGTAGAGGATAATGTGGCGATAAAGTTTTCGCAGGGGTTTTATGATGCGATCGGTTCGGGTAAAAGTTACGAAAGCGCATTTAAATGGGGTAAGGTAGCGATCGAGTTTGACTTAGCCAATGAGGAATCATCAAACATTCTTGTTTTAAGAAGGAAAGGAGAAACAGTTTCTCAATCTAATTCTAATTCTAATGTAGAACCGCAAAAGAAAGAAATAAATGAGAAGAGCTTATTAAGAACAGAACAACAAAAACAAGCAGAGGTAAAGCAACAGCAGAAGTTGGGAACAAATCGCCAAAGAAAACAACCAAAAGTGATAAGGCAAAGCTTGCTACAGCTATATTTAAATAGTAAATTTGTTAAACACACTATAGGCAATCAAAATTCTCATAAGATCCTATTAATAACTGCATTTTCACTAGTCATGTCAGTCGCTATTGGTGCATATTTCGGACAAAATACTAGAACTTCTACGCTGCCATCTAGCAACTCTCCATCACCTACTATTAGTAGTTCTCCATTTGCCTCAGTCTCGCCGAAATCAAGCATCTCAGCATCACCTACAAGTGTTAGCAAAACTGCTAAAGATTTTTTTAATGAAGGTCAAGCCAAATTCATTCAAGGGGATAATCAAGGGGCACTATCTGCTTATAACGAAGCAATTCGTATCAATTCAACCTATGTTAGAGCTTATGCAAGAAGAGGGGTTTTGTTGAAATCCCTAAATCAAGACGAGAAGGCAAAATATGATTTTCAAAAAGCTATTTCTTTAGCTCCTAAAACTTCAGATGATTACGTAGGTAGAGGAACAGCTAAGAACGCATTAGGAGATCAACAGGGTTCGCTCACTGATTATAACGAAGCAATCCGTATCAAAGCTGACTTTGCTGATGCCTATGTTAATCGAGGAGTATCGAAGCTCGCGTTAGGAGATAAGAAGGGAGCAATAGATGACTTCACTGAGGCAATTCGTCTCAAACCTGAATTTTTTTTAGCAACAACGTACCAAAATCGCGGGAATGTGAAGTCTGAACTAGGAGACAAACAAGGAGCGATCACCGACTACAACGAAGCCATCCGCCTTAATCCTAAAGATGCTTTTGCTTACAACAATCGTGGGAGCGCGAAAGATGATTTAGGAGACAAACAAGGAGCGATCACCGACTACAACGAAGCCATCCGCCTTAATCCTAAAGATGCTTTTGCTTACAACAATCGCGGGGTTGCGAAGAAAGATTTAGGAGACAAACAAGGAGCGATCACCGACTACAACGAAGCTATCCGCCTCAATCCTGAGTATGCGATTGCTTACAACAATCGCGGGGTTGCGAAGAAAGATTTAGGAGACAAACAAGGAGCGATCGCCGACTACAACGAAGCCATTCGCCTCAATCCTGAGTATGCGATTGCTTACAACAATCGCGGGTTAATCAAAAAAGAAAGAGGTGAAAACCAAGAAGCATTGGCAGATTTTCGGAAAGCATCGGAACTCTTTCAACAGCAAGGCAATACAGAATGGTATAACAAATCTCTCGATAGGATTAAAGAACTAGGAGGAGGATGACTGAGGTGATGGAATACAATGTTAAGACCTAAGCAATGAGGTAATAGAGATAAATTATGAGTCCTTTGTTAACTCAAGTTTTAGCCGACGCAACGCAACTCAACCCCCAAGAGCAACTGCAACTAATTTCGCATTTGATAAATATTTGGCAGCAACCACCACACCTCAATGAAATACCTAATCAAATATCTACCGATAAAACCACTACAAGCCCAACCTTAAGCCGTAAACATCTTTTTGGCTGTATGAAAGGCAAAATAAAAATGGCTCCAGATTTCGATGCTCCCCTTGCTGATTTTGCTGAGTATATGTGATGAAATTATTGCTGGATACTCATATTTTAATCTGGTTGTTAGAGGGCAATCAAAACCTTAGCCCAAAAGACAGACAGGTAATAGAAGATGAAACAAATAACCTGTATCTTAGCATAGTGAGCTTATGGGAAATTGCGATCAAAACCAGCCTTGGTAAACTCCAATTAGAGCTTCCACTAGAAAAAATTATCTGTGATTTTGTGTTGCCTAGTGGAATCAAGATTTTACCAATTGATATTGCACATTTACTAACACTACAAAACCTACCATTTCACCATCGAGATCCATTTGATCGTCTATTAATTGCTCAAGCAAAATCAGAAACTTTAACCTTAGTTTCAGAAGATCATGTCTTTCGTCAATATCAGGTAAGTGTATTTGGGCGGAAGTAAAACAAATGACTTCACAATTTACAGAAAAAATAGCAAGGCAACGACCCCTATTATAATTCCCATTTTAGGCAGCTAAACTATGCAAATTACCATTGAAATCCCCGATGAACTTAGCAATATTATCCAAAACAAAGGGAAATCCCTTAATATTGCGATTATTGAAGCGCTATGGCTATATACCCAGCATGACACACCAATCAACACCATCCCAAATCCCAAACAGCCAGAAATCGACTGGTCAGCAAAATGGGAACAATGGTTTGCAGAATGTGAAACTATTTCAAATAGAAGACTATGAAAGATTATTTGCTTTGATGTCACAATATCGTGATCGCCCGATGGATCTTGCCGACGCAACCTTAGTCATCGCCGCCGAAAAGACAGGTATAAAGCAGATTTTAACTTTAGATTCAGATTTTCTGTTTTATCGAAGTAGCGATCGCCACTCATTTGATGTAATTTTTCTTGATGATAAACGCTAGAAGCAAAGTAATACAGAAGAAAATTTAGGAGATTAATCCATGAATATAACACAACAAGAACTATTCCAAGCCTTCGAGTCTTTACCCATCGAAGCCCAACGCCAAGCCCTAAACTTCATCGCCTTCTTACAACAAACTTATGCCCCAGTTACGGCTGCTCCCAATATAGCGGTCAAAAGCTCAGATATCAACGCACAGCATCAAAAACTAACCCTTAATGACCTAATATCCACTATTCCCAATAACTTTACATATCCTGATGATGTAGTGGAATTTGCTGAAAGTGAACCACTAGGGCGCGAACTTCTATGAATATCCAAAGAGGTGAAATT
The DNA here is from genome assembly GCA_003242085.1 of Pseudanabaena frigida. GTDB lineage: Bacteria > Cyanobacteriota > Cyanobacteriia > Pseudanabaenales > Pseudanabaenaceae > Pseudanabaena > Pseudanabaena frigida. The sequence goes on from QBML01000024.1 coordinate 34,866, forward strand.
ATCAGAATTAATCTTAACCCAACCCAAGGAAGGGAACAGGCAGGAAATGCCCGTCCATGTTTGGTGATCAGCCACACACAATACAACCAAAAACGTCAGGGAATAGTCATCGTGCATCCCATTACCAGCACGATTAAACCTGAAATCAAAATGATGATTCCTATTCCCGAAGGTTTTAAAGTACAGGGTTCAGTCATAGCAGAGCAAATAAGAACTCTCGATCTAAACCAGCGCTGGTGGAAAACAACAGGAGAAATTTTACCTGAAGATTTTGTTAATTTAGTTGTCCAAACTTTTAGCGTTATCATCAGCTAAATATTTCTGTCAACAGTAAGGAAATAAATAACGGAGTAAAGCCAATGACTGCTAGAGAACAACTTCTACGAGAAATTCAACATAGTCCAGAACCACTGATTAAAGAGGTTTTAGACTTTTTACTGTTTGCAAGAAGTAGGAACTATTCCTCTGTAGAACCTGAAGCCGTCGATCATCAAACAATCCAACAACCAATCTGGGAATTTGCTCAAGAATTAATGCAAGATGCCCCACCCGAAGAACTTGCCAAACTAACAGCCGATAGCGCTAGAAATCACGATCATTACCTCTACGGCGCGCTATAGGATTGGCGGATTTAGAAATGAAGAGATAGAATAGAGCTTATGTTTACCATGTCTTAACAATAATGTCAGACAAACTTATGGTGGAAGCATTACCAATTTTGGCGATCGCACCAGCCCAACTTTTACGGGGAAACGGAATTTTAGCGCTACTCCCACAATATTTATCACGCTATGGGCATAAAGCTCTCATCATTGCGGGGAAAACGGCAAACCAAGTCACAGCAGGCTATCTGAGTAATACCGATCTAGAAATCATCCATGCCGAGGCGATCGCAGATTGTAGCGATAAAAATTTGGCGATGCTGCGTCATCTGGTGCAACAGGAAAATCCCCATGTAATCGTTGGCATCGGTGGTGGCAAAGTTTTAGATACGGCTAAACTGATCGCCCATCAGTCAAATTTACCGATTGTGACAGTTCCCACCACGGGCGCAACCTGTGCCGCATGGACAGCCTTGAGCAATGTCTATGATGAAGATGGCGCATTTAGTTATGATGTGACCCTCGATCGCTGCCCAAATATGACGATCGTCGATTATGACGTAATTGCTACTGCTCCCAAACGTACACTCGTTTCAGGCATTGGGGATGCGATCGCAAAATGGTACGAGTCCTCAGTCAGTAGTGGCAGCAGTGAAAAAACGATGGTAATCGCAGCAGTGCAAGAAGCGAGAATCCTGCGCGATATCCTATTTCAAAAATCTGCCGAGGCGATCGCCAATCCTAACAGTTCGGCATGGTGCGAAGTGGTTGATGCTTCCGTCTGTCTCGCAGGGGCGATCGGCGGTATCGGTGGCGCAAGTTGTCGGACTGTTGCCGCTCATGCTGTCCACAATGCGCTTACACATTTACATCAAACGCACGGCACACTTCACGGCGAGAAAGTTGCCTATGGCATCCTTGTCCAGCTTCGATTAGAAGAATTTCAAGGCAATCAATTAGCTGCCTCATCTCGCCATCAATTACTTAAGTTTTATCAAGAGATTGGTTTGCCTAGGTCTCTAGCCGATCTCGGCTTAAGCCAAGTTACTCTCGCCGAATTAGAGCAGATTGCTGAAATTGCCTGTCAACCAAATTCCGATATTCATCGTTTGCCCTTTAGCGTATCGCCTAGTCAAGTTCTCGCGGCGATGGTATCAACAACTAGTCCGATTGCCGCAACGGTCTAACAAAAAAGCCTCGCATCGCGAGGCTTTTTTGTTTTTGAAAGATTGTTAACGAACGCTGGGCAATTCAATCTCGATCGCTTGCTGCTGCATTTTCTTGAATACGTTATAAAAACCATTTGCTCTAGAAGGCGTAAGACTTGCCACTAAACCAGTGTCTTTAATGAAGTCAGGCGTAAGTAGCTCGATTTCTTTTTGGGTCAAGCCACCCATACAGACTGACAATAAACCTACAAAACCCTTGCTAATCAAAGCATCAGAGTCACCAGCAAACACAACACGCTCGCTAGCATCCAGCTCCGCTACCACGTAAACCTGAGAAACACATCCCTGCACCTTGTTTTCAGGTGTTTTAAGGGCTTCAGGGAACTCAGCCAACTTCTTCCCGTACAAAATTAACTGCTCGTAACGTTGTTTTGGATCGGTGAGGCGCTGAAATCGCTTGACAATGCGATCGATTGCTTCAGGTAAATTTGTCGAACTTGGCATTAGCTTTGAGAATCTGCTGAAAATCTTTTATTTCTTCCAGTTTAGAGGATCTTTCGACAACTTGAGGATTAGCAGAATAGAGTCGTGATATCGATCGCCTTAACTACCCTTAACTAATCTATAAAATCGCATGTTTAGATTGAACCTTCTTCCAACATGTAAATGTCTAAACCTGCGTAAATCGTTAAGCCATCAATTTAAACTCAACAGTTCAAGGTGACATTATGAAAAGCTTAATTTTGCCAATTATTGCAGCTACATCTCTTGTCGGCACGATCGCCCTTCTCAATCCCAGCTCTGCCTCAGCAGGCACAATCCGCGATCGCGAAGTCAATCAGCAAGAGCGCATCTATCAAGGTGTTAAACAAGGCGAGATCGGTCAAAAAGAATATCGGAATTTGGAAACACGCGAAGCAAGAATTGATGCCCAACGTCGTGCTTATCTTAGCGATGGCAATCTAAATCGTAGAGAAGCATCTCGTTTGACTAATGAACAAAATCGCGTTTCTAGGGCAATTTATCGCGATCGCCATGACTAATTACTATCAAACAGATGACGCTTTGCGTCATCTGTTTGTAAATACGGGGTGAAATCCGAATAGAGACGGAGGTTAGCTGTGATTACATATCAGTACAATAGACTGAGAGTAAACCGTAAAGATAAATTATGATCCCAACCGTAATCGAACAATCTGGTCGTGGCGAAAGAGCCTTTGATATTTTTTCGCGTCTACTGCGGGAGCGGATCGTATTTTTGGGGCAACAGGTTGACGACAGTATTTCTAATATCATCGTTGCTCAGTTGCTTTTCCTAGAGGCTGACGATCCAGAAAAAGATATTTTCTTGTATATCAACTCTCCTGGTGGTTCTGTGACCGCAGGGATGGCAATTTACGACACGATGCAGCACATTCGCCCTGATGTTTCGACAATTTGTGTGGGCTTAGCGGCAAGTATGGGCGCTTTTTTGCTCACGGGTGGCGCAAAGGGCAAAAGACTATCATTGCCCCATACACGTATCATGATTCACCAACCTCTCGGTGGCGCACAGGGTCAGGCGACAGATATTGAAATTCAAGCTAAGGAAATTCTCTATCACAAGAATCGCCTTAATGAATTGATGTCTTTCCATACGGGGCAGCCAATTGAGCGCATTGCCGAGGACACCGATCGCGATTTCTTTATGGCTCCTGATGAAGCCAAAAATTATGGATTGATCGACGAAGTTGTCACCCAACGCCCAAAATTTGAGGTCGCGGCATAATTTTTTTTAGTAAGATGGCTCACGTTGTGAGCCATCTTATTTTTTAATACTTTTTGGTGTGTATGGAGTTTGGTTTATGAAATTGTTTGGGACAGATGGCATTCGCGGGCATGTAGGTAGTTTTTTGACAGCACCTCTAGCACTAGAGGTGGGGATTAGCGCAGGCAAAATTTTAAAGGAGCGAATCGACCTCGATCGCGCCAATGTAGCTAATGCCAACCAAACTAACGTAATCGTGATCGGTCAAGACTCTCGAACCTCAGGCGACATGCTATCGTCGGCAATTTCCGCAGGTTTGACAGCTACGGGCTGGGATGTCTGGCATATTGGCTTATGCCCCACGCCTGCGGTGGCTTATCTAACTGCTAATTCGCCTGAAGTTTTTGGTGGTGTCATGATTTCTGCTAGTCATAATCCACCAGAAGATAATGGCATCAAGTTTTTCGGAGCAAATGGTGCAAAACTCTGTAGCGAAACCCAACAGGCGATCGAGGCGCTTTTAGAGTCACAAGTCCGCCCAGATCGAGCTAATTCATCAGTGCCTTGGGGTAAACATCATCAAAATCCACATTTAATCGATCGCTATCAAGAGTCGTTACAAGCATCAATCGCTACGAATCTAAGTGGACTCAAGGTAGTACTCGATTTGGCATGGGGTTCGGCAACTCGCGTATCGCTGGAAGTATTTCGTAATTTGGGTGCTGAAGTAATTTGCTTGCACCACGAACCAAATGGCAATCTGATTAATGTCGATTGTGGCTCTACTCACCTCGAACCATTGAGAAATGCCGTGAAAGAGCATCATGCCGATATGGGGTTTGCCTTTGATGGCGATGCCGATCGCGTGCTTGCTGTCGATAGTAATGGACGTGTAGTCGATGGTGATTACATCCTGTATCTGTGGGGACAGGAGTTGCTAGAAAACAATCAATTGCCCAATAGTGCGATCGTCACCACTGTCATGGCAAATCTGGGCTTTGAACGCGCTTGGCAAAAGCTCGGTGGTAACCTAGTACGTACAGCCGTGGGCGATCAGTATGTTCATGCGGAAATGATGCGATCGGGGGCAATGCTTGGTGGCGAGCAGTCAGGGCATGTTCTCTGCCGTCATTATGCAGTTAGTGGTGATGGTTTGCTTGCTGCCTTGCACCTTGCGGCACTTGCCAAGCAAAAAGCCCCTTTAGCCGAATTAATGGATCGGAGTTTTCATCCTTTTCCGCAGTTGCTCAAAAATGTCCGAGTGGAAGATCGTGAATTGCGTCGTAATTGGCAGACCTGTGATGCTCTCACCCAAGCGATCGCTTTAGCCGAACAAGATTTAGGCGATCGTGGGCGAGTTTTGGTACGCGCATCGGGAACGGAGCCACTGATGCGCGTGATGGTAGAAGCGGAAACCATCGATCTAGCGCAACATTGGACAAATAGTCTGACTGGGCTAATCGAAAGGCAGTTTGTTGCCTAGTTAGGGTTCTGCGATTTAGTAAAGAACCCAATTTTTAGTGGCGCGGCTTTGCCGCGCCACTAAAAATTGGGTTTCTATTTTACTGCGCGTCCATTATTAGCTTTCATCCCAAAAAGGGAGAGACAGCACTTCGTGCTTTCTCTCCCTTTTTGGGGGTTGATTTGAAGACAAGTGACGATCGCTATGAAGGTGCTGGGTATACTAGAAATCACTAAACCTAAATCTTTTTCTTATAATTTTATTAGGTTATGTAGTTGAGGGGTAGCTTAATGAGTCATGCTTGGGTACGTGTTCATAATTCTGACACCTTACATGCTCAGATTATGGACAGCCTTGATGATGTGATTTGGTCACTATCTCTACCAGATTTAACGCCCCTATACTTTAATTTAGCAGCGGCACGAGTATATCAATGCGCTTGTAGCGATCGATTAATCGCCGATAATTCTAATTCTCAATGGCTTGAGGCGATCGCCGCCGAAGATCGCCCGAAAATAAAACAAGCGATCGCTAAAGCTCAAGAATTAGGCTCATCCCAACTCACTTATCATATTCAACAGCCTGACGGAGCAAGACGTTGTTTTTCGGCGCGCTTCAAAATTTCTCAAGATATTTCAGGTAATGCAATCCGACTAGATGCGATCGCTAATGAAATTAGTGAAATTAGCAATTATCAAAAAATTGAGTTTAAACACAAACAGACAGAAGAGATTCTCTTACAAAGTGAGAATCGCTATCGTCAGGTTGAGCAACATCATGAAGATTTAATCCTGCGCTCCCTTGCTGACACGACGATTACCTTTGCGAATGATGCCTTATGTAATCTGCTGGGAATCGAACTAGAACAAGTAGTTGGGAAAAAATGGATTGAGTTTGCCGATACCGATGTTTTGGAAAGTATCTTGCAAAGTATCTCTAACCTGAGTCCAGCCAATCCCAGCTTCATCGTTATAAATCGTGATAGCCGTCCTGACGGTCAAATTGGCTGGATCCAATGGCTCAACAAAGGAGTTTTTAACGAACAGGGACAACTAGTTGATATTCAGTCGTCTGGTCGAGATGTTACCGATCTCAAGCGATCGGAAATCGCGCTGCAACAACTGAATGAAGAATTAGAACTACGGATCGAGCAACGGACTGAGGCTTTGCGCCAGAGTGAATCACGTAACCTTGCTATTCTTCATGCATTTCCCGACCTGCTATTACTCTTAAAACCTGATGGTAGGTGTGTGCAGTGCATCATGCCTTCAACGGAGGAAAAGCCTAAATACTTACCGATCCAACAACATATTTCCGAAGTTTTATCTCCAGAAACCCTAGCTATACAGTTAAAACTATATGAGAAAGCGATCGCTACAGGAGAAATTCAAATCTACGAGCATCAACTATCTAAGTTCGGCAAAACTGTATATGAAGAAGTGCGCATCGCTCCCTACTGTGAAGATGAACTATTGGTCGTGGTACGTGATATCACCGATCGCAAATTAGCCGAAGAACGACTAATCAAAAGTGATGTTCACCTCAAGACCGCACAGCGTATTGGTAAGGTTGGTAGTTGGGAATTCGATCTGCAAACAGGGAGCATTATCTGGTCGGAGGAGATATTCCGTATTTTTAGACTTGACCCCCAAATTGGTACGCCGAGCAGTACAGAATCTCTGGATTTTCTACATCCCGACGATCGCGAATATGTTAATCAAGTTTTCCAGAATGCGATCTCCAACGCCCAACCCTACGAACTCGAATACCGTATTAACCGAGCTGACGGTACATTGGCTTATATATCGTCAAGAGGCGAGATCGTCTGCGATCTAACGGGAAAAACAACTCAAATAGTCGGCACGGTGACGGACATTACCGATCGCAAACTAGCCGAGCAACAACTCCAAGATCTTACCGACCGTCTGACGCTTGCCTTGAAATCCGCCGCGATCGGTATTTGGGAATGGGATACTACGAACAATTGTCTGATTTGGGATGTGCGAACCTACGAACTTTATGATGTTAATCCCGATCTATATACTGATGCCTATTCAGCTTGGGTAAGCCGAGTCCATCCTAGCGATCGCGAATTCGTCGAGAACGAAGCTCGTTCGGCTTTAAACGGTGAAAAAGATTATGAACCCGAATTTCGGATCGTTCTACCTGATGGCAGCATTCGCTATCTCAAAGCCTACTCTCTAGTCCAACGCAATGATGAGGGTGCACCGCAGCGAATGATCGGCATTAACTTTGACATTACCAATCGCAAATTAGCAGAAGTACAGTTACTAAAAAGTGATACGCATCTCAAAACAGCCCAGCGCATTGGCAAGCTAGGCAGTTGGGAATTTGAAGTAAGTACTGGCAAGCTAACTTGGTCAGACGAAGTTTTTCGGATTTATGGACTGGAGCCTAGTTCAGAACCGCCGAGCTATGAAGAACTACAGCTTTATATTCATCCAGAGGACTGGGAAAATTTTGATAAAACCGTGCAAGCTGCCATCAACTTAGGAAAGTCTTACGACATCGAACATAGATTAATTCAGCCCAGCGGCATATTAATCTATGTGTTGGCTAGAGGGGAAATGGTTTATAACAGCTCAGGGCAATTAACTCACGTCATTGGCACTGCGATCGACATTACCGATCGCAAAATTGCGGAGCAACAACTTAAAAATCTGACGGATCGCTTGACTCTAGCCGTGAAATCCGCTGCGATCGGTATTTGGGAATGGAATATTAAGAAAAATATTCTCATTTGGGATGAACGGATGTATCAACTTTATGGGGTTACCCCCAATCAATCTCCTAATAATTACTTAACTTGGGCGAGTTGCTTACATCCAGACGATCGCGCGATCTCCGAAGCTGCGGTACAACAATCTCTAAAAGGTGAAAAAGATTTTGACATCGAATTTCGGATTGTACTCCCAGATCGAAGCATTCGTCACCTCAAAGCTTTTGCTCTAATACAGCAAAACGATGCTGGAGAGCCTCAACGGATGGTTGGCGTTAACTTTGATATTACCGATCGCAAACTAGCTGAAGCAGAATTAAATCGCAGTCGCGATCTGAGAGAAGCAATTTTTAATGAATCTACTGATGCCCTGTTCTTAGTTAACTCACAAACACTATTAACCACTGACTGTAATCTTCGGTCGATGCAAATGTTTGAAGTGTCTGACAAGGCTGACCTCATCGGAATTGAAGGACATACGCTTCAACAGCATCAATTTTCTGACGAAGAACTTGCGGCTATTAGTTCAGAACTTGAGACTACGGGTTTTTGGAGCCGAGAAGTTGAATATATTACTCATCAAGGTAGAGCGTTTTGGGGAAATCTCGCAGCAAAACCAATCACCATCGCCGAACAGACGATCAATTTAGTGCGAGTAACTGATATTAGCGATCGCAAACTGGCAGAAGCAAAAATTTTGCAAACTTCACGCCAGCTAGAAAATACTAATCGTGAATTAGAGTCATTTTGCTATTCTGTCTCCCACGATTTGCGAGCGCCTTTACGCCACATGAATGGATTTGTGAATGCTCTGCAACAACAGCTTAAAAAGCATGTAGATTTCCAAGATCCAAAGGTCGATCACTACATCCAAGTGATTAATAACAGCAGTCAAAAGATGGGGCATTTAATCGATGGATTGCTCGTCCTCTCTCGCTATGGACGGCGACCACTCGAATCAAAACAGATCTCGATTCGAGCATTAGTAGATGCAACGATCGAGATTATTAGCTCCGATCCACACCATAATCCGTCAGTAGAATTTGCGATCGGGGAGTTACCAACTACAGTCGGAGACCCAACTCTTTTACAACAAGTTTTTCAGAACCTCATCAGCAATGCCGTCAAATTTAGCCGTAACCGTCCTAGACCCTATATTGAAATTGATAGTTTGCCAGATGGTACGATTCGAATCAAAGATAATGGTGCGGGATTTCAAATGGAATATGCTGATAAACTATTTGGAGTTTTTCAAAGATTACATAATGAAAAAGAGTTTGAAGGTACTGGAATTGGTTTAGCGATCGTCCAACGAATTGTCCAACGGCATGGAGGTGTGATTTGGGCTGAAGGATATCCCGATCGGGGCGCTACATTTTTCTTAAAGATATAGGTGTTCGATACCAGCTTTAGGATTCTATTAATTCTTGCTTTTTAAGGAATTCTGGGGAAATATCAAGCGATCCTGCAATGACCTCTTAAATGTCAAGTATCTATGTCTCTGGATAGATTTTATAAAAAATTAGAAAATAACGTTTGAGAATATGGAACCAACGCAAATTTTACTCATTGAAGACGATCCCAATGATGTTGAACTTATTCAGATAGCCCTAGATAGCTACAACTTTGCTAACCAAATAGCTGTGGTATCGGATGGCGAACAAGCAATTCATTATCTATTTGGTCGTGATGGACAACCACCAACGCATCCCTTGCCGCGTCTAGTGCTTCTAGATCTAAAGCTTCCTAAGATTGATGGTATACAAGTACTAGAGACGATCCGTAGCTCTCCGCGCACTCGTCATCTTGTGGTTGTAGTTATGACATCGTCTGCCGAGAATCGCGATTTAAAATCCTGTTACGATCTGGGAGTGAATAGTTACATTGTCAAACCATTAGACTTTCAGCAGTTTGTTGAGATGTCTCGTCAGGTTGGCTTTTATTGGATGATGCTAAATCAGTTACCATCTCTTGATTAAACTATAATAAATACAAACGGTAGAAAATGTTGTTTACTTAATAAACAGCCAGTAACGGTGGGGCTTTATTACTTTTTGGGGTTTTGATTTTTTCAGTTCACTAGGTGTAACTATTAGTAAAACTTCTAAGTAATTTTTCATATATACTTTAGTAAATAAGTATTATTGACTAATAAGACTAAGTAGGTAATTGCAAATAATGCTAACTAGAACTTTAAAATATAGTTCTAGCGTCCCCGCGCATATTTAATTATGTAATTTTGATAATTCAAGATGGAATAAATATAGGGTTTAGGTTGTAAATAAATTGACTACAAGCTCTATGCCCTTTGTCTTTGTATCTGTAAACCATGAGTATTTTGATATCGGAGTCGGGAGAATTAGAAGAATCGGAAAGTCGGCGATCGCAACGATCTCTGAACATCTTGATTATTGAAGATGTTGCTGCTGACGTGGATCTGGCATTGTTTGCTTTAGAATTAGCAAATATATCTTTTACCTATGATGTTACGGCGACAGCGATCGATTGTCAGAAATATTTACAAGAGAAAAGCTACGATGTAGTTTTGTCTGACTACCGATTACCAAGTTTTAACGGTTTACAGGCTTTTAATTTTTTAAAACAATCAGGACAAGATATTCCCTTTATCTTGATTACGGGGAGCTTGGGCGAAGAGTCTGCTGTTGAATGTATCAAAGCAGGGATGACCGACTATGTTTTAAAGGATCGCTTGTTTCGATTGCCTAGCGTGGTGCAACGTGCGCTTCAAGAGTTTGCCTTACGTCAGCAACAAAAAGCAGCGATCGCTAAAATTGAACAGCAAGCATGGCGCGAAACGATTATCAATCGTATTGTCCAAGCAATGCGAGAGACTTTAGTTTTAGAAGATGTTTTACAAACGACAGCAGATCTATTACACGAAGCTTTACAAGTTACTTACTGCTTAATTTTTCAGCCAGATAGTTCGCAGCGAATGCGGGTGAACTATGTCAATAAAAGTATTAGGGAATATAAAGACCAAATACATGGATTGGATTGTGATTTCTATGAATATTACCAAGATGAGTTAACACAAGGAAAACAAGTAGCTATTCATCCGCTTAGTGAGGATATTGAACAGAAAACACAAAAAGTAGCAGAAGAATATGGTATTCAATCCCTGATGATTACACCTCTCTTTTATCAACAAATTTACTTGGGCGGCATCAGTCTGTACCAAATGGATCAAAAGCGAGTCTGGTCAGACAATGAATTGTCTTTAGTTCAAGCGATCGCCGATCAATGTGCGATCGCGATTCATCAATCAGAACTCTATCAAAGTGCTCAATCAGAACTGATGGAGCGTAAAAAAATGGAAGCACAACTAAGGCATGATGCACTTCATGATGTCTTAACTGGCTTACCCAATCGCTCTTTATTCCTCGATCGCCTCCGACATGCTTTACAGCTATCACAGAGGCGAGCGCACCTAAATTCGGAAAATCTTTCTGAGTGTTTTGCGGTTCTATTTTTGGATTTAGATCGTTTTAAGTTAATCAATGACAGCCTAGGACACTTAGCAGGCGATCGATTATTAATAATTGTGGCAAAACGATTGGTTGATTGTCTGAGGAGTGGCGACACAGTGGCGCGTTTGGGTGGCGATGAATTTGTGATGTTGCTCGAAGAAGTTCAAGATATTAATGATGTGATTGAAGTCGTCCAAAGAATTCAAGAAACATTAAAAGTCCCAATATTAGTCGATAATCATGAAATATTTATTAGTACAAGTATTGGCGTTGCTTTAAACTCTAACAACTATACCCAGCCTGATGAACTGTTGCGTGATGCAGATACAGCAATGTATCGGGCTAAGGAGAAAGGGCGGGAAAGGTATGAAATATTTGCGCCTTCTATGCACACAGAGGCTATCAAAAAGCTAAGGATAGAGAACGATCTGCGACGGGCAATTGAGCGGCAAGAGTTTCGGGTTCATTACCAACCGATTGTCAGCCTCAAGTCAAGACAAATATTGGGCTTTGAGGCGCTCGTGCGCTGGCAACATCCCGAACAAGGTTTAATTACACCCGCTGATTTTATTACACTTGCAGAGGATGCAGGTGTAATTGAGGCGATCGACCTTTGGGTATTAGAAAAAGCCTGCACTCAGTTACGAACATGGCAAGATCGATTCCCAACCGCTAAAGATATTACTATGAATGTCAATCTGTCTGGCAAACAGTTTAGTAAGCCAGATTTAGTTAGCAAAATTGAGCAAATACTGCAGAAAACTAATGTCGCTAATTCCAGTTTAAAGATAGAAGTTACTGAAAGCGTATTGATTGAGAAGACTTCTTTGGCGACTCAAATCTTAAGTGAACTACAAGCGCTCAATATCAAAGTTTGCATTGATGATTTTGGTACGGGTTATTCTTCGTTGAGCTATTTACACCGTTTCCCAATTCATACGCTCAAGATCGATCGATCGTTTATTTCTCGACTAGATAGTAATTCTGGAGATGGAGAAATTGTCAAAGCGATTATTATTTTAGGAATAAATCTTGGTTTAAATGTGATTGCGGAAGGTGTAGAGACTGAGGCTCAACTTAGCTTTCTTGAGACTCACAATTGCCATGCAGGTCAGGGATATTATTTGTTTAAGCCATTGCAGGCTGATGCGATCGCGACATTATTAGAAAGATAGAAGAGTTGCAAAGCAACTTCTCTTCTTTTCAAAACCCAAATAAATAAAGGCGGCGCTTCGCGCCGCCTTTATTTATTTGGGTTTTCTGTTCTACGCAAAACTTGCGTTGTTATCCCAAAGGATCAAAAAGCGATCGCTTGTTCTAAGGTGCTGATATTGACAAGCGCTAAGCTGGGAGCAGTTCGCTTAACTAATCCTGTCAAAACCTTGCCCGAACCAACTTCGATCGCTTGCCCATAGCCTTGAGCCTCAAGATACAAACAAATTTCTCGCCAACGGACTGGGAATGTCATTTGCCTCATCAGGCGATCGCGTAAAACTTGTCCTGAAGTCGTGGCATCGTTTGGCTCTACATTGGAAATGACAGGAACTTCCGCGTCATTAAAAATGGTCTGTTCTAAAGCGATCGCAAACTTCGCTGATGCGTCAGCCATTAGTGGCGAATGAAATGCTCCACTCACAGCTAGAGGAATTGCCCTTTTAGATTTCACCTGTTCGCAAATCGATTTTACTGCTGCTTCCGTTCCTGAAATGACTACCTGATCTTTACTGTTATCATTGGCAAGAATTACATTTTCGGCTTGCGCGATCGCAACTTCTAATTGAGCGCGATCGAATCCAATCAAGACCATCATTGCGCCGCCGCTTGCTTCTGACATCAATAGCGATCGTTGCTTCACCAGTTCTAAACCTGTTGCAAAGTCTACCGCCCCTGCACAGTAGAGGGCGCTATATTCGCCTAAACTATGCCCAGTTACTGCATCGGGTTTTGCGCCTTTCTCTTTCAATACATCCGCAAGAATTGCTGAAATCACATACAAACAAGGCTGTGTAAATTGGGTTTTTGCCAGTTCAGTCGTATCAGTCTGTGATTTTTCTAAAATCGACCAGCCCAGAATTTGCTCTGCTTTCGTAAATTTATCTTTGCCAATCTCGGCTAGGTCTAAGCCCATACCCACTGCTTGAGATCCCTGCCCAGGGAACATCCATACATTTTTGGTCATTTTTTACAAATTTTTTTAAATTAGGTTAGCTATCGATCTTTACATATATTTAGCGCTAATTAACTGATGTTACCGCAATCACCGATCCAACGAACCACAAGAAAAATTTTGAAAGCGTGGCGAAGCAATGCTTTCAAAATTTTTCTTGGTTTGGGTTTGAGCGCAAAACGCTGTATGTGGAAGTGGCTATTCCCACGATCCGAAGCTCAGCTAGCGTTACTTCTTATAAAGTCTTTACTGATGTTACGGGGAAAGACTTCCCGCAATGGCAAAAGTCTAGGACTGTTACGGGACACAGCCCCTAAAAATTTGAATTGTTTGGGTAGTGGCAAGCCCCCGAGATTGCCCTGTCACGCTATTAGCAAGAGATTTATCATCTACATTCCACGTAGCAACATTTCCTTAGATAGAAAAACTTGCAGATCCTTTAGAGATTAGATTTTCTAATCTCTAAACCCGTTAGAACCTTTTCCTGATTGGATAAATCCCCAATAATTTGTTTGAGGGGAAGAGGCAATTTCTTAATTAAAGTTGGAACCGCAATAATCTGCTCTTTTCTAGCAATATGTGGATGCTCAACTAAATCAATTACCTCAATCTGATAGCGTCCGTTGAGAAATTCTTCGCAGATTCTTTGTAAATTGGCGATCGCTAAAAGTGACTTAGCAGATTTCCCTGCGACATATAGTCGCATTTCCCATATTTCTTCTTCAGGTAGAGTTAGATTCTCTATTGTATTGATATCCATTGATTTCTGAGTTCCTGTACCTCTCTTCGTTGGTTAAAAGGTTTATAAATCTGTTTGATCGGCTTTACGAAGGACAGACATTTTAACTTTACTGTCAGTTAAAACTTTTTGAGCCGTTTCTTCTTGTTGACTAAAGATCTCTAACTCTGCTTGCTCGATCGCTAGTTGAATTTCAAGAGCTTTAATTTGAGCCTGTACTAGCGATTGTTGCTGCTCAAGGCGTAGTTTTTTACGGTCAAATTCTTGCTTGCGGTTGAGTTGGGCTAATTTCTCTTGGGATTGTTGCGCGACTCGGGCGGTTCCAGTCAGGAAGTTACTCTGTCCTAAGTACACATCTACCAACTCTATGCCATGACTGGTTAAGACAAACTCACGCACTTGATTAGAATGTTGCATACCGCGAGACTTAAGAACATAAAGAGTCCGATTGCGCTCCCCATTAGTTTCTATAGTGCGAAGCTCCAACCAAGTATCCATCAGCGATGACACCCCCAATTCTGTATGCTCTAAAGGCGCACCGCTCTGGAGAAGGTTAGTAAAGAAAACAGTGATTTGTTGGGATTTAAACAAGTCGATCAAGCGCATGAGAAAGTTTTTAGTTTGGTTCAACGTTCCAGTGGTGGCAAGATTACTCATTGGATCGATTACCACAGAACTAGGCTGAAATTCCCTAACCCAAGTCTCGATCGTTTGCAAACGCATTTCCAATCCATAGGCAGTGGGTCGTACCGACTCAAATCTCAATAGTCCATTCTTGATATGATGGGTCAAATCAAGTCCAACAGAGCGTTGATTTCTCAAGATTTGTTGAGGAGCCTCCTCAGTTGCCAAATACAGACAGCGTTCGCCGCGATCGCAGGTTGCCGATGCAAAAAAACCAGCTAATGTCGTCTTACCAGTTCCCGCCATTCCCGTTACCAAAATACTGCTACCCCGATAGTAGCCCCCATTATCTAACATTCCATCAAGGCGAGAAATTCCTGTTGAGACTCGTTCAGCAGATATTTCATAATCTAGACCAACTGAGGTAATCGGTACGACAGAAATACCATTTTCCTCAATCAAAAATGGGTATTCATTAGAGCCATGCCGAGAACCTCGATATTTAAATATTTGCAGATAGCGAGTTGTGATTTCCTCCGCAGTTCGCTGCTCTAATCGAATTACACAGTCTGAGACATATTCCTCAAGTCCCTGACGGGTTAAGTCATTTCTTCCCCGCTCTCCTGTGATAATCGCAGTTACGCCCTGTTCCTTTAACCAGCCAAACAAACGGCGCAGTTCAGCCCTTACAATATTTGCGTTATTTAGACCAGCGAACAAAACTTCAATCGTATCTAAAACTACCCGCTTTGCCCCGATTTCGGCAATAGCGCTGCCTAGCCTGATAAATAAGCCTTCAAGATCGTAATCTCCAGTTTCCTCTAGACCAATAGGATTGATATAAACATGGTCGATGATCAGTTTGCCATCAGACACTAACTGATCGAGATCCCATCCTAGAGACGTGACATTTTGGATGATTTCCTCGGCGGTTTCTTCAAAGGTCATCAATACGCCTGCTTCGGCATATTCAACTGCGCCACGTACCAGAAACTCAACTCCAAAAAGAGTCTTACCACAACCTGCCGAGCCACAGACTAGAGTCGGTCGTCCTTGAGGTAATCCACCACTAGTAATTTCGTCTAGTCCTCGGATTCCTGTCGGACATTTGGGCAATTGGCGTTTGAAATTCTTGATTATTTCGACCATAACACTCGAACTATTTCAGCCATAACTTGTAACATACAGCGTTTTGCAGAAAACTAAATTCTAATCCTTATGTTGAAAGTGTTGAGAAGTAATACTTTCAACATAAATATTGATTTATGTGTTGTTTTAAAGCTCTGCATATCAATTGTGACAGATCTCAGGTTGGCTTTTACTTTAAGAGATAATAGATTTCATATTGCATAGCTATAGATCAACTTTCCTGAACTCCTGTGAACACAACATATAGTCTTCATACATTAGAGCAGGCGATCGCTCATAATCTGTTAGTTGTTAGCGTGGAGTCTTCGCTGCGGGATGTCGTGCGATTAATCAATCAAGCCCGTCATCGTGATTCTGTGCATTCAAGACAACTAGGCGAAAGAACTGAATTGCCTATAAGTTGCGTCTCCTGTGTTTTGGTTATGGCTGAGGCTAGACTGGTGGGAATCTTAACTCAGTCCGATTTACTGCGGTTAATGGTCATGGACTTAGACATTAACGAAATTAAGGTTTCAGAGGTGATGACTCAACCTGTTGTCACAATGCGACAGTCCGAATTTCAAGACGTGATTACACCGCTCAATCTGATTAGTCAGCATCACATTAGTCATTTGCCGCTGCTAAATGAGCATAATTATCCGATTGGAATTATTACCTTAAAAGAGCTAATCAAGATTGCTGATGTTACAGTGCAACAAAGTCAAATTCAACAGATTGAGTATGAATCATTACTAACGGCGATCGCCAATCGCATTCAAGCATCACTCGACCTTCAGACTATTCTGGATAGTTCGGTTACTGAAATTCGCCAGTTTTTACAAACAGATCGCGTGATTGCTTATCGTTTTGAACCCGACTGGAGCGGCATCGTCGTCGCAGAATCAGTCATTCGTGAATGTGATTCATTGCTCGGTAAAGTTCTCACCGATCCGCACTTTGGCTCTGCGATGGTGGAGCCTTACAGAAATGGACGGATTCAAGTAACAGATGATATCTATGTGGGATTGACTGATTGCCACACCAAGTTTTTGGAACGTCTTCAGGTAAAAGCGATCGTAGTCGTGCCGATTTTGCAAGGAGATCGGCTTTGGGGATTGCTAGCCGCACAGGAATGCTTACAACCACGCTTTTGGGATAGATCGTCGGTTGACCTGCTGCAACAACTTGCCACACATATTAGTATTGCAATCCAGCAATCCAGCACAATGTTGCAGTTGCAGCAACTCAATCAAGGGTTGGAAAGTAAAATAGAAGAGAGAACAATAGAATTAGCAAATAGTGAAAATCGTCTAAATCTGATTGTCTCTAATGTCTCTGAAGGTATCTTAATTGCTAATCGCGAAGGACGTATTGTTTTTGCGAATCCATCGGCAGCCAGAACGTTTGGAATGTCTATTGACCAACTCATTGGATTAAATATTGGTATACCCAATGTTCTAAATAATCAATTTGAAATTACTTACTTAGCTCATGATGGAAATATCGGAGAAAGTGAGATGCATGTTGTGATGATTGAGTGGGATCGACAACCTGCATATTTGATCTCTTTGCACGACATTACAGAACGCCTGCAAGCTGAGATGAAACTGCTAAAAATTCAAGTAGATCTGGCGGAAGCTCAGCAAATTGCCCATGTTGGTAGTTGGGAGATGGATACGATCGCACGGACAATCTCTTGCTCAGATGAAATGTTTCGCCTCTTAGGACTTGAGCCTCGTCAAGCTGAGCAATCCATTGAAAATCTTGCTCGATATATTTGTCCACGAGACCGCGATATCCTAGAGCATCTGGTAGAACGCGCCATTCAATTTGGCGAACCCTATGAATTAGATGTACAGATTACTAGAGTTGATGGTTCAACTGGCTATCATTTTGTCAAGGGAACACCAAAATATAATGCTGTAGGCGAAGTAACCCACTTGTTTGGTACTGCGATGGACATTAGCGATCGCAAAGCCAATGAGTCTAAGTTGCGCAGATACGAGCGGGTAGTGGCTGCTACTACTGATGCGATTATTCTTTACGATCGCAACTACAGATTCCAATTAGTTAACCAAGTCTATCTCGATTGGCATAATAAAAGACCAGAGGAAGTGATCGGTCATACTATAGATGAACTTAAGAGAGAAAGCTTTAAAAATATTATTCAGCCTAGACTAGATCTCAGTTTGGCAGGCGAAGTTCAACGCTACGAAGAGTGGTTTGACTATGGAGATGGCTGTCGGCGCTTTGTTCGAGTTTCCTATTCTCCCTACATCGAGATTGATGGCAGCATTACTGGGGTGCTAGGTAGTCTGCACGATCTGACCGAACTTAAGCAAATTGAAGAATCCCTACGTAAGAGCGAAGAACGCCTAAGTCGTTATTTCGATCAGCCTCTGCTCGGTATGGCAATTAGCAATCCTGACAAGAGTTGGCAAGATGTTAACAATTGTTTGTGTAATATGCTCGGTTACTCCCACGATGAAATGCTCCAAAAAACATGGGCTGATATCACCCATCCTGAGGATTTAGAAGTAAATCTCATTAACTTCAATAAAGCTTTGACAGGAGATTTGGAAGGATATGTGATGGATAAGCGCTTCATTCGCAAGAATGGAAGTACCATTCACACGATTATCTCGGTGCAATGTTTCCGCCATCCCGATCGGACTGCAAATTACTTTGTGCTGATGGTGCAGGATATTAGCGATCGCAAACAAGCGGAGTTACAACTGCGACTAACTAATGAAGAGCTCTCCCGTGCTACCCGTTTGAAGGATGAGTTCTTGGCAAATATGAGTCACGAACTTCGCACCCCTCTTAACTCCATCCTTGGCATGACTGAAGCTCTGCAAGAGCAAATTTTCGGCGGTATCAATGAGAAACAACGTAATGCTCTACAGACCGTTGAACGTAGCAGCGAACATTTATTGATGCTGATCAATGACATTCTTGATGTCGCCAAAATTGAATCGGGACAGATTGAGTTAGATTTTGCTCCTACTGATATAGCTTATCTCTGCCAATCTAGTCTTGCCTTCATCAAGCAGCAAGCTCTCAAAAAACGTATTCAGTTAGAAGTTAAACTCCCCAAAAATCTACCCGACCAAATGTTGGACGAACGGCGCATTCGTCAGGTATTAATTAATTTACTCAATAATGCGATGAAATTCACGCCAGAGGGCGGTCGCATTACCTTAGAAGCCACTACGCACAGAGATCTGGAATCATCCAATTCTGCCTATTGGATGCGCTTTGCGATAACCGATACAGGTATCGGTATTGCCCCAGAAAATATTAATAAACTGTTTCAACCCTTTATCCAAATTGACAGTGCTTTAAATCGTCAATATGCAGGTACGGGTTTGGGGCTAGCCCTAGTTAAGCAAATGGTGGAGTTGCATGGTGGCAGAGTTGGTTTAACTAGTGAACTAGGTGTGGGTAGTTGCTTCATGATTGATTTGCCCTATACAGCTAGTTCCTCTGAACCGTTGAAATCGTTAACTACTCCTGAACTTGAAGCTCAATTAGTAAACCAAGCTATTCAGTTCCCCTTAATCTTGATAGCAGAGGATAATGAAGCCAATATCGTCACAGTTTCTAGCTATTTAGAAGCCAAGGGCTATCGCCTACTCCTAGCCAAAAATGGACAAGAGGCGATCGCTTTAGCGAAATCCCATCAGCCTGACCTAATTTTGATGGATATCCAAATGCCCGTGATGGACGGACTAGAAGCAACTAGGCAAATTCGGCGTGATCCTGACTTAGTAAATATTCCAATTATTGCGATGACAGCTTTGGCGATGAAAGGCGATCGCGAAAAATGTCTAAATGCAGGAGCCAATGAATATCTGACAAAACCTGTCAAACTAAAAGCATTATCCCAAATGATTCAAACTTTTTGGACTTACTAGGGGAGTTAACCGTGATGAACTCTTTGCCCAGAGATATTCTGTCCGCAATCTCTCGCTATCCTCCGATCGTTGCGCCAGAGCTAAATGTGATCGAGGCGATCGCGCTGATGGACAAAACTGGCTCTAGTTATGCACTAGTCGGCAAAGAGAATTTTGCTCGGGGGATGGGAATACTGACGGAGCGAGATATTATTCGCCTTAACTCCCAACGATTACCATTAGACCAATTATCCGTTTGGGCGGTGATGAGTCATCCAGTTGTGGCGCTCCAAATTTCAGAACTTACTGATATTAATGCCGTGATTCTGCTATTTCAAGAGCATTCTGTGCGGCACTTACTTGTACTAGAGGGCGATCGCTTAGTCGGACTACTAGAAAAAGAAAACTTAACTGAGCTATTAGCTAGGCAAGTTCGAGCATTCGCTCAAAATCCGATCGCCCAAACCCAGAATCATTTAGAAATAGGTAATCGCCAAACAGAAGATGCCAAGTTTTGGGCAAGCGAACAACGTTCGCAAAAATTATTTGATGCTCTCCCTAAGATATCGGTACAGGGCTATAGCAGCGATCGCCAAGTAATTTATTGGAATGATGCAAGTGAAAAAATCTATGGCTATACCTCCGATGAAGCCCTCGGTCAAAATCTGGAGAACCTGATTATTCCTCCCGCAATGCGCCAAGATGTCATTAATTTTATAGAAGCTTGGGTAAATGGGGGAGAGCCTATTCCTGCTAGTGAGTTAACCCTAATGGCAAAAGATGGATCTGATGTGCATGTCTACTCTAGCCATGTTTTACTCAATAACTCAAGGAATGAGCCAGAACTATACTGCGTTGATATTGATTTGAGCGATCATAGACAAACTGAAGCTGCACTCAAGCAAAGTGAATTCCAAAGTCGAGCAATTTTAGCGGTAATTCCCGATGTTATGTTTCGGGTGGGGGCTGATGGAATTTGTCGTGGGTTTGTTCAAAATCGAGATTTTGGGATATTACCATTGGATGCCGATCCCACTGGTAAATTGATAGCAGATCTGATGTCAGAAGAGATTGCCAATCAACAGTTGTACTATCTGCAACAAGCATTGCTGACGGGGGAGTTACAGGTGTATGAGCAGCAAATCCAAATCGACGATCGCCTGCAAGATGAGGAGGTCAGAGTCGTCAAGAGTGGTGATGATGAAGTGCTATTTATGATCCGTAATATTAGCGATCGCAAGCAGTCCGAAGCGGCCCTCAAACAAAGCGAAATGACTAACCGCACAATTATCGAGACAATACCAGATCTCTTAATTCAAATGGATATGGAGGGACGATACCTCAGGATGCTTGCAGGTAGTGGTGTTCGGGTTATACCTTCTAACCCGTCTGATCAGCCAGAAGTCAACAATGGTTTACCAGCCGATTTAGCAGAACAGCGATTGTATTATGCCAAGCAAGCGATCGAAACTGGTAGCTTACAGATATACGAACAGATTTTTACCGTTGAGGATGAGCAACGTTATGAAGAAGTGCGGATTGCTCCTCTCAATGGTCGGGAAGTATTGATCATTATTCGAGATATTACGGATGCTAAACAAGTTGAATTTGAGCGATCGCTAAATGAAGAACTGATCCGTGCAACTCGACTCAAAGATGAATTTCTAGCTAACATGAGTCACGAACTCCGCACGCCTCTTAATGCCATCCTTGGTATGACCGAATCACTCGTCGAACAAATTTATGGGGACATTAATGAACGACAAATTAAAGCATTACAGACCATTGAGAAAAGCGGTTCCCATTTACTAGAGTTGATTAACGATATTCTGGATGTTGCTAAGATTGAATCTGGTCAAATGGAACTTGATTGCCGTCCTACCGCCGTAGTTCCACTTTGCCAATCCAGTCTTGCTTTTGTCAGGCAGCAGGCGATCTCCAAACGCATCCAGATCGAGACTCAATGGCAAAATAATCTGCCTGATGTATTAGTAGATGAACGGCGAATGCGCCAAGTCTTGATCAACCTACTGAGTAATGCTGTCAAATTCACTGCGGATGGTGGACAAATCACTGTAGAAGTCGCTCTCACCTCACAGGAAGATCCTCTTTTAGGAATGCGGAATCATCTGCAAATTGCGATCGCCGATACAGGCATCGGGATATCACCAGAAAATATCCATAAACTATTTCAGCCTTTTATTCAAATTGATAGTGCCCTTAACCGCAAATATCAAGGCACAGGCTTGGGACTAGCCTTAGTGAAACGTATTGTGGAGTTGCATGGTGGTACAGTAGGGTTAAGAAGTGAAGTGGGCGTGGGTAGTTGCTTTACAATCGTTATTCCCTGTGATGATGTTATACCACTAACTCCTGAACTAGAAAACAAGATCGATCTAAACCGCGCACCCAGTCAAGCAAATCATGATAACTATTTCTCGATCTTGTTAGCAGAAGACAATGAAGCCAATATTGCGATGCTCTCCGCCTATTTAGAAGCCTACGGCTATCATCTTCTCTTCGCAAAAAATGGGCTGGAGGCGATCGCTATTGCCCAAAAAGAGCAGCCCGATTTGATTTTGATGGATATTCAAATGCCAATAATGGATGGTTTAGAGGCAATTCAGAAGATCCGCCAGATTCCCAGCTTAGTGAATGTCCCAATTATTGCACTGACAGCTTTGGCGATGACAGGCGATCGCGATCGTTGTCTTGCCTCAGGAGCTACTGAATATCTTCCCAAGCCTATCAAACTAAAAGAATTAGTTCAAACGATCCAAAATCTCTTGAATTTCTAAATATTTTAGATGTGCCTACCACTAGGAGAACAAGATGATCGCAACTAGCCCTCTAATCCATAAAAAATTAATGTCGGCGATCGCTCGCAATCCGCCTTTGGTGTCACCAGATACCACAGTCATGGCAGCGATCGCAATGATGGGTGAAACTGGTGCAAACTATGTGCTAGTAGTAGAGAATCTATCTGAAAAGAGTGGTTTGAACGGCATTTTGACTGAACGAGATATTGTTCGCATTATCATCCAGCCTATACCATTAGACCAGTTGCCAATTCACGCGGTGATGAGTCATCCAGTAGTTGCTATCCAAGAATCTACATTTACTGATATTAACGAAGCTCTAGCCCTATTGCAACAGCATCGCATTCGTCATCTGCCTGTGCTGGATGATGGCGATCGCATCGTTGGTTTGCTAGACCAAAGTGTCTTAATCGAGATGGCTAATCTAGCCGATCGCCAACAATCCGAAGCGACACTACAGCAACTCAACCAAGATTTAGAAAAGAAAGTAGAACAACGGACTGCCGCTTTGCAAGCTAGCGAAGCAACTATTCGCACCATGTTGGACGCGATTCCCGATTTATTGCTGCGACTTCAGCGTGATGGTACTTGCTTGGCTTACATCAAATCAGGAATTGAGACAGAAAGTTTTCTGCCGATTGTCAATCATATTTCGGAAATCCTACCACCAAAATTGCTCCAGAAACAGTTGCAAGTTATCGAGCAAGCAATCACTACAGATGAATTGCAAGTCTATGAGCAGCACTTCCTCAAACAGGATTGCGTAGTCTATGAAGAAGTGAGAATGCTAGCAATTAACGATCGAGAAGTTTTGGCAATTGTGCGGGATATTAGCGATCGCAAACTTGCCGAAGCAGCATTACAGCAACTCAACCAAGATCTCGAAGATCGAGTAAAAAGGCGTACTGCGGCTTTAATGAAGAGTGTGCTGCGTGCAAGCCAAGCACAACAGATAGCCCATCTTGGCGATTGGAATCTAAATCTACACAATCAGAAAGTGATCTGGTCTGATGAAGTCTTCAAAATTTTTGGGCTTACCCCCGATCGACCACAACCCACCTATGAAGAGTTACTCAACTACTATCCACAGGACGATCGAGAGCGCCTTACTCATTTCGTAGATAGAGCTATTCAGTATGGGGAATCCTATGCAACAGACCTAAAGATTGTTCGAGCTGATGGTTCTTTTGGCGACATTTTTGCTCAAGCCGAACCCATCTATGATGAATCAGGAAAGGTGTGTGGATTGTTTGGAATTGTGATGGACATTAGCGATCGCAAAGCCGACCAAGAAGCTCTAAAACGTAGCGAAGAACGCGCCCATGCCACTCTATTGGCATTACCAGATCTGGTATTTCGTGTTAACGGAGATGGTGAATATATTGACTTTTTAACATCTCCCCAAGGGAAGAATCTAGTCGATCCTCAACAGGTAATTGGCAAAAGTATTTTTGATTCTTTGCCAGCAGATATCATACCATCGCATTCAGACAATAAATACACGGCTCTTCAGCAAGCACTTACTACGCAAACTTTGCAAACATACGAACAGCAGGTTTGGATTGATGATGAACTTCGTTACGAAGAAGTACGTGTTGCTCCATGCAACAATAATGAAGTTGTCTTTCTAATCCGCGACATTAGCGATCGCAAACTTGTCGAAAAAGCTCTATTGGAATCTCAACAATTTATTCAAACTGTGGTTGACACCGTCCCTCTCTCATTATTTTGGAAAAATCGAGAGTCTGTCTATTTAGGATGCAATCAGCAATTTGCCAAAGTGCTTGGGTTGAAATCGGCTGAAGAGATTATTGGTAAAACTGATTTCGATCTTCCATCGACACAAGCTGAGGCAATCGCCCATCGTGCCGACGATCGGCACATCATGGAATCTGGTCAAGCCAGACTGGGGATCGAAGAAACGATGACTCTGTCTAATGGTGAACGGCGATGGGTAGAAACCCATAAAGCTCCATTTCGTGATTGGACAGATTATATTATTGGTTTAGTAGGTATATCGATGGATATCACTATTCGCCGCCAAAATGAAGCGAGACTAAAATATCAAGCAGAGCAGGAACGCATTCTTGGAGCGATTACCCAACGAATGCGATCGTCTCTAGACTTGACAGAGATTCTCAATGCTACCGTTGAGGATGTCCGTGAGGTCTTGCATTCAGACCGAGTGCTGATTTATCAGTTAAGTTTAGGAGAGTCAAGGTCTGCTCTGGCTGAATCCACTTCGCCAAATTGCTCAACACTTCTGAATATTGTCTTCCCTGAGGATGCTATCTCTCAAGAGAGCTACGATCGTTATGCCCAAGGAGGTGTGTTTATACTTGGCGATCGCGAAGCAGATAAGCATTTAGTCTCACCCCGTTTGGTTGAATTCCTCACAGAACTCCAAGTTAGAGCCGCACTCGCAGTTCCTATTATTCAAGATCGAATCCTTTGGGGATTGCTGATTGTGCATCAATGCGACTTTCCACGCCATTGGCAAGACATAGAAATAAATTTACTCCAACAAATTGCCAACTGGTTGGCGATCGCCATTCAACAAGCCAGTCTCCACGAGCAAATTCAGTCCGAACTATTGGTACGACAACAAACAGAAGTAAAGCTAATCAAAAGTAACCAAGAGCTTTCCGTCTTTAATGAAGAACTCGGTCGTGCCACCCGACTGAAGGACGAGTTCTTAGCTAACATGAGCCATGAACTCCGCACCCCTCTTAATGCCATTTTGGGAATGACTGAAGGTCTACAAGAGAAAGTCTTTGGCGTTATAAATGAGCGCCAACTCAAAGCATTACAAACCGTAGAACGTAGCAGTAATCATCTTCTGGAGTTAATCAACGATATCCTCGATATCGCCAAAATTGAATCAGGGCAAATGATACTAGACTTCAACCTCTGTAATATATCTCCACTCTGCCAATCCAGTATTGCCTTCATCAAACAACAAGCGTTGAAAAAACGCATTCAGCTAGAGATTAAACTACAACCAGATCTACCCAGCCTATTAGTGGATGAACGGCGCATCCTTCAGGTATTGATCAATTTACTGAGTAACGCAGTGAAATTTACCCCAGAGGGAGGACGGATCGCCCTAGAAGTTAACCAACTTCCTCCAGCTCCAATCACTACCGATCTGCCTTTACAAAACTTTTTGCATATTGCTGTGATTGATACAGGTATTGGAATCTCACCAGAGAATATTAAGAAGTTATTTCAGCCCTTTATCCAAATCGATAGTGCTCTGAACCGTCAATATGAAGGAACTGGCTTAGGACTAGCCCTAGTAAAACGGATTGTGGAACTCCACGGCGGCAGGGTAGGGCTAACTAGCGAACTGGGTGTGGGCAGTCGCTTCACAATCGATCTACCCTGTACTCTCGACTTTTCTGCTTCACCGAAAACGGAGGAAATTGTTAAACTATCCGTTACTCGCGAACTAGGCTCCTCACCAACTAACAAAGCTGTTGCCCAGTCGCCTCTGATCCTGATCGTAGAAGATAACGAAGCCAATATTAGTACTTTTTCTAGCTATCTTAAGGCAAAGGGATATAACCTGCTGATTGCTAAGGATGGACAAGAAGCAATCGATCTTACAAAAAAACATCATCCTGACTTAATTTTGATGGATATTCAAATGCCAGTTATGGATGGACTAGAGGCAACTAAGCAAATTCGTCTCGATCCTAACTTGGCAAATATTCCGATTATCGCCCTAACTGCGTTGGCAATGGAAGGCGATCGCGAGAAATGTCTAGCAGCAGGAGCTAATGATTATCTGAGCAAGCCAGTTAAGCTCAAGCAACTAGCTAACATAATTCAACAGTTTCTATAAATGAAAATAACTAAATAAAATCCTAAAAAAGAAGGAAATACAAATTAAAAAAATTCATTTTTAGATTTATGACCACAACAAATCTATGATTTCTTAGGCCTCAGAATCTCCTGATTTTTTGCTGCTAGTATTCCAAATCAGCTTTATGATGTCTCGATCTAAAATAAAAAACTTATCATTATATATAACTATAGTCGGTTATGTTAGAACAACACCAAAATCTAAAAAAGAGTTGCGGTGATTTGCACCGCAACTCTTTTTTAGATTTTGGTGCCTTAGAAACAATTTAAGAATTGTCTAGATTCCCCCCAGACGTGTTAAAAGGGTTATTGAGGTGGATTTGTTAGAACTTTTAACCGCAGAAAGTGATTCTTAGATAGTTCCTTAGCTATAGCTATAAAATCTCACAATCATTGTTGATGTAACTGACCGCTAGGGAGGGATTTCATAAAGTATTCATCCTAATATTTGGTTCATAAAAATTATTGTTTAAATCATTTTAAATGACTAGAAAATATTTTCACTGACTACTATTTCGAGATTTTTGAATATTAATTGCATGTATAGCAGTAGCCAATTATGTTTGGACAAACCCAAAACCGAAAAGAGAGTTGCGGCGCTACGCGCCGCAACTCTCTTTTCGGTTTTGGGTCTTACCTGGAAATGGCTACCGCTATATTTCACAGATGTTGCTTAGAAAGTGATTATGAACATGGAAAAACATACGCTATCTGAACTAAAGTCGGCAATTGTTCGTAATCCTTTAGTAGTTACACCTCAGTCAACTGTCATGGAGGCGATCGCTCAAATGAGCAGCGTGCGATCGCAATGTACCGCCAATAAAACCGCAACTAGCCAACTTGATGAGATGGCGATAGAAGTACGTTCAAGTTGCGTGTTGGTAATGGAAAATGAGAAAGCGATCGGCATTATGACCGAGCGGGATGTCGTGCGTCTGAGTGCCGAACAGCAAGCACTCGATCGCCTAGAAATACGTGAAGTAATGACTTCGCCCGCGATCGCTTTGAAAGATTCTGCCTTCACTGATTTTTTTGCGGCAATTACTCTACTTCAGCAGCAAAAAATTCGGCATTTGACGATCGTGGACGATCGAGATTGCTTGGTGGGAATTGTCACCCACGAAAGTTTGCGTCAAACCTCACGACCAATTGATTTAATGCGCTTGAGGATTGTGTCTGAGGTGATGACCCATGACGTAGTTTGTGCTACGCCAGATGATTCGATGTTGGCGATCGCCAAACTGATGGCAACCCACCACATTAGCTCGGTGATGATTGTAAAAGTGAGCGATCATTCCAGAGAATCCTTGCAAATTCCTCTAGGGATGTTGACTGAGCGCGATATTGTGCAATTTCAAGCCTTGGGTCTAGATCTGCAAAGCTGGAAGGCTGAGGCGATGATGAGCAGCCCAGTCTTTGCGGTTAAGTCAGAGGACTCCCTATGGCTGGTGCATCAAATTATGGAGCAGCACTTCATCCGTCGGCTAGCCGTGACGGGTCAGCAAGGAGAATTATTAGGGCTTGTTACCCAAACTAGTTTGCTGCAAGCGCTTAACCCGATCGCACTCTACAATTTGGCGGACGATTTAGAAAAGAAAGTGTTGCGCCTAGAAGCAGAAAAGTTTGCCTTGCTAGAAAATCGCAACGTGGAATTGGAAAAACAAGTGGAAGCTCGCACGATCGCGCTCAAAGTTAAAGCGGAGCGAGAGAAGTTAGTCTCAAAGATGGCGTTGCAAATTCGCTCCTCCTTGAGTTTACAGACCATTCTCAATGAAGCTGTGACACAGGTAAGGCAATTATTAGCTTGCGATCGCGTCAATATTTGGCAGTTTGAAAGCGATTGGCAAGCAAGTGTTGTGGCAGAGTCCACAGACTCAGAATTTTCATTAGTGGGAGCGCGAGTTAACGATACTTGCTTTAAACAAGCAATGTCTGAAATTTATCGACAAGGAAAAATTCGGGTAGTCTCAGATATCTATGAGACAGAAATGGCAGATTGTCATCGCGAGATGCTGATTCGCATCCATACTCGCGCTAAGGTAATAGTCCCGATCATCTGCGATGACCAGCTTTGGGGGGTGATGAATATCTCTGAAAGTCAACATCCGCGCATATGGGACGCAGAAGAGATCGATCTACTCCAAGACATTGCCGTACAGGTAGCGATCGCCATTCAACAAGCCACTACTCACCAACAATTACTAGAAGAACTAATTGAGCGCAAAAAAGTTGAACTCAGTCTCCAAAAACTCAATCTATTCTTAGAACAAGAGGTCGAAGAACGCACTAAAGCCCTTCGGGCGAGTGAAGCCAACATTCGCGCTATGGTCGAGGCAATTCCAGATTTACTGCTACGGGTTACCCAAGATGGGGAATGTTTAGACTTTATCAACTCCGATCACCAAGACCAATTTATAAAGATCCATGAGAATATTGCAGAGGTACTGCCACCAGAGTTATTAGCAAAGCAGCTTACGGTGATCAATCAAGCGATTGCTACAGGCGATTTACAAGTATATGAGCATCAATTCTCTAAACACGATCATTTATGTTTTGAAGAAGTACGGATCGTGCCCATTAATTTAAATGAAGTATTGATTATTGTGCGGGATATCACTAAGCAAAAACAAGTAGAAGCTGCCTTACATACCAGTGAAACCCGATTTCGTCGGGTATTTGAATCTAACGTCTTAGCGATGGTGTTTGCTAACTTGAGCTGTCAGGTCATTGACGCAAATGATCGCTTTTTGGAAATGATGGGCTATAGCCGAGCAGAAATCGAAACCAATCCGATTAATTTGCTAGAGCTAACTCCTCCAAAACACCTCCAGAAGTCCTTGGATGCGATCGATCATTTGAAGGTGCATGGGAAGATCGAGCCTTGGGAAAAAGTCTACTATCACAAAGATGGACATCCTATTCCCGTCATCGTTGGTGTTGCCAAGCTCTCTGAGCATGATTATGTGGGCGTGATGGTGGATATTAGCGATCGCAAACAAACTGAAGAAAAATTACTGGCGCTCTCCAATCGCTTAAGTCTTGCCTTACAAGCAGGGGCGATCGGTACTTGGGAATGGGACTTGATCAATGAAATCAAAAAGTGGGATGAGCGGATGTATGAGATCTACGATTTACAACACTTAGATCGTCCTTCTACTCATCAAGACTGGCTTGCGCGGCTACATCCTGACGATCTCGAAGCAACCAATCTCGCTCTACAAGCTGCTCTCAAAGGAGAGAAAGAATATAGTACAGAATTCCGAATTGTACTTTCAGATAATACAATACGTTGGATTTATGGTACGGCTCTAATTCAACGCAATGAAGAGGGCAAGATCGTCCGCATCACGGGCATTAACCAAGACATCACTGAACGCAAACAAGCACAACAGATCCTAACTGAGACTAATCAAAGACTAGCTTTCTCTAATCAAGAACTCGCCCGTGCCACACGCCTCAAAGATGAATTTCTCGCTAATATGAGCCATGAACTCCGCACTCCACTCAATGCAATTCTTGGCATCACTGAAGGACTACAGGAAGAAGTATTCGGGCTAATTAATCCCCAACAACAGAAAGTCTTACTCACCATTGAACGTAGCGGTAACCATCTCCTAGAGCTAATTAACGATATTCTCGATTTAGCCAAAATTGAATCAGGAAAAATCACTTTGGACTATGCATCTAGCTCTGTTGAGCAGCTTAGTCAATCCAGTGTGATGTTTGTCAAACAACTGGCTATGCAAAAGAATATCCAACTAGATATTCAAGTATTGACTCCTCTGCCCGAACTAACAATCGATGAACGGCGTATTCGCCAAGTATTAATCAATCTCCTGAGCAATGCCGTAAAATTTACGCCAGAGGGTGGCAAAATCATCTTGGAAATTTCCCTAAAAGAGGCGATCGCTTCCAGTGAGAATGACATCACGCATTGGGTCAGATTTGCCTTGATTGATACGGGCATCGGTATTGCCCCCGATGCATTGAAAACTCTATTTCAACCTTTTATCCAAGTGGATAGCGCTCTCAATCGTCAATATGATGGCACGGGGTTGGGCTTAGCCTTAGTCAAACGGATTGTCGAGCTTCATGGTGGGCATGTTGAGGCAACTAGCGAAATTGGTGTAGGTAGTTGCTTTGCGATCGAACTGCCGTACAATGCGGTAGCTTCGCCACTTCCCAAACAATCCTTAAACATCTCCTCTTCATCTATCCCTTTCGTCGAAAATACTGATGATACTGCATTCCCTCCTCTAATTTTAATTGCAGAAGATAACCAAGCGAATATCATTACCATCTCCAGCTACCTCCAAGCCAAGGGATATCGAGTCATTCTTGCCAAAAATGGACAGGAGGCAGTTGATTTAGTGCAGTCAGCGCATCCTGATTTAGTGCTGATGGATATTCAAATGCCAGAAATGGATGGACTAGAAGCAATCCAATATATTCGCAACAATCGGTTCACGACCCCAATTATTGCGCTCACCGCCTTAGCGATGACAGGCGATCGCGAGAGATGTATAGAGGCAGGAGCCAATGACTATCTGAGCAAACCGATCAAACTCAAGCAACTAGCCTCTGTAATTCACCAATTTATATAACTGATGTTACGTGAATAGAATTCCTGAGATCGTACTACAGCGCATTGCGCTCAAACTCAAACCAAGAAAAACCTTGAAAGTGTCGTCTTGTAACACTTTCAAGGTTTTTCTTGTGGTTCGTTCGATCGGTAATTGCTATAACAGCACTAACTTACTCAAGCATGGCCATAGAATACGAGAAGCTGTAGCTGGCTATATAGTAAATTTATAAAGCTCGATCGGCTTTATAAATTATAGGTATGACTCAAAAGATTGCATTTCTTGGTTTGGGCGTGATGGGTGGTGCGATGGCCGCCAACTTAGTCAAACGTGGACATTCAGTATTGGGTTGGAATCGCACCAAAGACCGCCCCACGATCGCCGCTTTTACCAGTGCAGGCGGCACGCTCGTCGAGACCTTAGAAGATGCAGTCAAAGATGCTGATGTGGTGTTTTCTTGCTTAGGTGATGTCCCCGACGTCACAGAAGTACTCATCGGCGACAAAGCAGCAATGCACTTTGCCAAAGCAAATACCTTATTTATTGATACCAGCACGATCGGCAGTGATGCCGCGAAGACAATTGGTAATGCTTTAATCCATGATGGTTTGCGATTTATGGATGCACCCGTTTCAGGGGGTGATGTGGGTGCACGCAATGGCACTCTAACTTTTATGGTCGGTGGCAATCCTGACGATCTGCAAGAATGTCTGCCATTGTTTGAGGCGATGGGCAGTAATATTAAATATTGTGGGGTGATCGGCAGTGGTCAAGCGGTAAAGCTTTGCAATCAAACTCTCGTTTCCATCTATATGATGGCACTTTGCGAAACGATGCAAATGGCAGAGAAGATGGGCATTGACCCGCAATTAGTTGTTGATGTATGCGGTAGTGGTGCGGCTGGCTCATGGGCATTAAATAATCTCGGCATGAAAGTGGCTACGGGCGACTATCAAGCAGGATTTGCGATTAAACATATGCTTAAGGACTTGCGCCTCGTACGAGAAATTAGCGATCGCCAGAATTTAGATTTTCCTGTGGATTTACCAGCGATCGCCTTAGCGATGCAAAATTTCCAAAAAGTGAGCCAACTCGATGATGGGCAAGGTGCAGAGCAAGGTACACAAGCAATGATTCGCGCTTATAAATAAGCAAAGTTCGCTATGCGAACTTTGCTTATTTTGGGATAAATCTTAAATTGTTAAAAATCTTGCAAACTCTAGCAAGTATGCTTTGATACAATGCGAAGCTAATCCCATAAAGATGCCTCCGCTCCTCCAGAAAAAATGCAACTGGCAAAACGACTTCGTAATATTCAGCCTTCCTTAACTCTAGCGATCGACGCAAAAGCTAAGGCTATGAAGGCTAGTGGAATTGATATTTGTAGCTTTAGTGCTGGTGAACCAGACTTTGATACACCCGACCATATCAAGGCTGCTGCTAAACTTGCACTCGACCAAGGCAAGACTCGCTATACTGCCGCCGCAGGTATAATCGAACTCAAACAAGCGATCGCCGCCAAACTCCTGCGCGACAATCAAGTAACCTACAAGCCCGAACAAATTATTGTCACTAACGGTGGGAAGCACTCGCTGTACAACCTGATGATGGCAATCCTTGATGAGGGAGATGAAGTAATTATTCCTGTACCATTTTGGGTGAGCTATCCCGAAATGGCAAAACTTGCCGAGGCGACACCAGTATTTGTGGTTACCACCGAAGAGAATAGCTACAAAATTACACCCGAACAATTAGAAGCATCAATTACACCAAAAACAAAACTATTTGTTCTCAATTCACCTTCTAATCCCTCAGGTATGGTGTACTCGCCTGCGGAAATTAAGGCACTAGCGGAAGTCCTAGACCGACATCCCCATGTTTACACTGTCTCTGATGAGATTTACGAAAAGATTATTTACGATGGTGCGACTCACCTCAGCATCGCGGCGGTAAGTCAGTCTATGTACGATCGCACTTTGATCAGTAGCGGTTTTGCAAAGGCTTACTCGATGACAGGTTGGCGGGTTGGTTATTTGGCTGGCGCACCCGAAATTATCAAAGCTGCCACTTTAATTCAAAGCCATAGCACCTCGAATATTTGTACCTTTGCTCAATATGGTGCCGTTACAGCACTCAATGATTCGCAAGACTGCGTAGAAGTGATGCGGAAAGCCTTCGCCGAACGTCGCGACGTGATGTATGACCTGTTAACTTCCATTCCAGGGTTTACTTGTCCCAAACCCGATGGTGCTTTCTATCTATTACCTAGCATCAAGGCTTTCGGAATTACTTCTCTGGAATTTTGTGACAAATTGTTAGAGGATCAGAAGGTTGCGCTGATTCCAGGGATTGCCTTCGGCTTAGATAATTGCATTCGTCTTTCCTACGCTACTGATTTAGAAACGATTCGCGAAGGTTGCGATCGCATTCGTAAATTTGCTGAAAAGCATTTTTAAGATAAAACAAAAATAAAGGCGGCACATTGTGCCGCCTTTATTTTTATAAAGCAATTGATATGAAAAGAATGTATTTCGCTATTTCGATTCTGGTAATTCTGTTATGTGGATCTTTAGGACTAAATATTTGGTTGTATAACATTAGTTACAGGCAATATATCAAAACTGAATCTCTCCGTTTCGATCCCTACGAATTGAACAATTATCCTGAAAGTCCCGATATATTCAAAAAAGATCGCCTTAAATCCTTAGTTGTTTTCTTTGGTGATTCTCGTGCAGCCGCTTGGCCTGAGATCGCTGATATATCCTATGACTTTGCCAATCGGGGTATTAACGGTCAAACTACTAATCAAGTACTACAAAGATTGCCTGCTCATGTGGCAACACTATCACCCAAAGTAGTGGTTATCCAAGTTGGTGTAAACGATCTCAAAAATATTGTGATATTTCCCGATCGAGCACAAAGTATAGTTGCTAACTGCAAACAAAACATTCAACAGATTGTAGAAAAGTTAACTCAAGAACTGCAGACAACAGTTGTGATCACAACTATTTTCCCCGCAGGAGAATTGTCGCTACTAAGACGTTTATATTGGACAACAGAAATTGATCGCTCAATTATTGAAGTTAATCAATTTATTAAATCTCTCAAAAGCGATCGCATTATTATTCTTGATGCAGCGACAATTTTGGCAGATGAACGTGGTGTTACGCGATCGGAATACAGTCAAGATCACCTACATCTAAATGCAATTGGTTATACAAAGCTTAACAATGAGCTGGAACAGATTCTTAAGTCGCTAGTCCGTTAAGATGAGATAGTTAGTGTGAATTGCTAAGCACTTTAAATATCACCCATGACCCAATCAAAACCATCAACATCGCGTCTAGAATGGCTGGATATGTTACGAGCAATCTGTGCGATCGAGATTGCAGGACACCATTGGCTGAGAGCCTGTATGCATGTCAATGTATTTTCTAATACTAATTTACCTGAAATGTTTCGTAACTTTTTATGGAGCTACAAAAACAACAATGCGGGACAAGAATTAATCAATACATTTCCGAGTTATTTGATTTTAGATGGTCAAAATACAATTGCTGCTTTCCTCACTAACTTCATGGGTTTTTTAGTGGGATTTGGTTGGGAAGCATTACATGTTTTTATTTTAATGAGTGGATTTTCTCTCAGTCTCAGATTGGCAGAATATCCTAGTAATCCAATTGATTATTGGTCTAATTGGTATAAGAAACGCCTAAAACGAATTATCTTCCCTTATTATTTCGTAGCCTTTATTCTATTTGCAGGATTTTTGTGTGTTTACATAGTTGTTAACTCCATTAATTTTCCTTTGTTTGCTCCAGTTAAAATGCAACTACAAGAAAAGATCGGTCGGAGTTGGCTAGAGATTTTAGTAGGACATGTATTTTTGGTCGATCCTTGGGCTTCAGGATGGTCAACTACTTATATATCTTCAGCTTGGTGGTTTATCCTACCGCTTCTTGTTGCTTATATTGCCTTTCCAATTTATTTCAAAGTCTTGACAAAGTATGGTGGCAAAATTTTACTTGCAACTACTTTTTTGATTTCTGCTAGCACTTATTTACTTGCTCCAAATATTTCACTCAGTGAAAATCGATGGCACTATATTATTTTATTTGAAAGTTTTAATTTTACGCTTGGAATCTTTTTAGGACACTATTACACAATTACTCAAGACAAAGAACGTCTACAAAATCTTCTATTTCACCCAATCACAACATTTGTAGGGGTTGTCTTAGTTCTGGTGGGCAATCTTATGAATTGGTTTACGATTACATATCCGTTTAGTAGTCTGTTTTTTACATTTGGATTGTTTATTGTTGGTGCAAAACTTTCTAGATATTTACTGGCAGTACCAGTTATCCAAAAGCTCAAAAATGTTGATTCCTATACTTTCTATCTAATTCATCAACTAATTGCTTATTTATTTGCGCTAGTTTTGAATTATGTTTTGCGTGGATATACACCATTCTTTGGTGGCATTTTGTATATCCTCACAGTGATTTTGGCTACTTCTATATTTGCTAAACTCTATGGCAAAGCCGAAAAGCTAGTTACTTTACGCTTACAAAGAAGTCAAACCAATGGCTAAATTTTACGATCGCATTACTCCAGAATTACAAACATTCATCGAAGCGCAACATATTTTCTTTGTGGCGAGCGCTCCCAATGATGGGCGCGTGAATTTATCCCCTAAGGGAATGGATGCTTTGCGCGTGATTAACGAGTCCGAAATTGCCTATCTCGATCTCACAGGAAGCGGCAACGAAACCGCCGCGCATCTGCTCGAAAATAGCCGAATTACGGTTATGCTATGCAGCTTTACCGAAAAGCCACTCATTCTGCGCCTCTACGGACAAGGTGAGCCAATTCGCCCCAGAGATGCGGCATGGCAAGAATATTTATCTCTGTTCCCTGCGATCGCTGGTACTCGCCAAATCGTGCGTGTCAAGGTGGAATCAGTGCAAACATCCTGTGGCTTTGCTGTGCCTTTTTATGAGTTTTCAGGCGATCGGCAAGTTTTAAAGGAATGGGCGGAGAAGAAAGGCGAGGAAGGTGTGTATGAATATTGGGAAAAGAATAATCAACTCAGTATTGATGGCTTACCTACGAGACTCTTAGACCCGAAATAGTAAAGGCGGCGCTCAGCGCCGCCTTTACTATTTGGTGATTGTGATACATCTTAAAGCACGATCTTGGTGCGGCCAAAAATCTACTAATAGTGCAATAAATATATTTTGTTAAACTTTTGACACTAAATGTGAGTTAAGGTATTATCCTGACTCAACGTTAAAACAAAAGCATTTTTATGGTGCAAGAATTTATTCGCCTCGACAAAGAGGTTCGATTTCCCGATAGCGCTCCTGCCGCTTATCCCGTATTTTTCAGGACTTATAGTCGCAAATATAATAACAAGCGCGAAAGTTGGGCTGAAGTATGCGATCGCACACTTACAGGTTTAAAAACGCTAGGCAAGCTGACCAAAGAACAAGCTGACCTGATCGACAAAATGCAAAAGCAGCTCAAGTCCCTCACCTCAGGGCGTTGGCTGTGGGTCGGCGGTACGGATTGGGTCGATCGCCCCGAAAATTTCTCTGGCTCCTATAACTGCACCAGCACCAATGTGATCGACTGGCGCTCCTTTGGCTTGATGATGGATCTCGCGATGCAGGGATCGGGTACTGGTGGCGTATTAGAGCCGCAGTACATTAGCAAATTGCCCGCAATTCGCAACCAGTTGCAAGTAAATGTGATCGGTGCGATCGGTGCAACCCCCGTCGAAAATCGTCGCCACAATACTGAGGTAAAGTTTGACTATGCCAACAATGCCGTCAATATTGTTGTTGGTGATAGCCGCCAAGGTTGGGTCAAGTCCTACCAAACAGTTTTAGAGCTTTCTAGCGATGCACAGTTTGACGCAGCCAAGCCCGTCCAAATCACTGTTGACATCAGCGATGTGCGCCCCAGTGGTGAACCCCTCAAAGGCTTCGGTGGCATGGCAAATCCTGTCAAGTTACCTACGCTCTACGATCGCTGTGCCAATATTTTAAATAAAGCGATCGGTCGTCAACTCACCTCAGTCGAGTGCTGCATCCTCATCGATGAAGCCGCAGTTTGTATCGTGGCAGGCAATATTAGGCGATCGGCTGGCATGAGACAGTTTTCTTCAGAAGATGCGCTCGGTTCTGTCGCAAAGGATAATCTCTGGCAACAGGATGAAGCAGGTAACTGGCGCATCGATCCAGAGCGTGATGCTTTGAGAATGGCGAATCATACCCGTGTATTCCATCGCAAACCGACTGAACAGGAATGTGTGGATGCAGTTCGTAAGCAATACTATTCGGGTGAAGGGGCAATTCAATGGGCTGGTGAAGCGATCGCCCGTTCTAATGCTGACTTGATTACAACTCCTGAACTTAAGCGTGATTTCTTGGCTGCCTATGTGAAAGGAGAAGGAAAAAAATGGTTGCGATCGCATCAACCTGAAGTCTCTGAACGTGAGTTAGAGCATAGATTACAGCGTTATGCTCTGAATCCCTGTGGTGAAATCACGGGTGCAGACTTCCATTGCAATTTGTCTGAGGTGCATCTCAATCAACTCAATCCTCGCAATGAGAAAGAACAGGAAGAAGCATTTAAAGCAGGTGCTTTGTCGGTTGCCGCGTTGCTCAATCATCGCTTCAATGAAGAACGCTATCAATTTAGCCGTGAAGTTGACCCAATTGTGGGTGTATCCTTCACAGGACTATTTGACTTCTTCGTTCATGCCTTTGGTGTGGAATGGTTGCGCTGGTGGGAAGCGGGTCGTCCTGACACTGTGCAGGGTTTAGACTTCAAAGAGAAAGAAGCTGAATATCTCAGTCGCTGGCGTGAAATCGTACATCAGACAGTTTGGGAATATTGCGACGCACATGGTTTACGCCGCCCGAATCGTTGCACGACAGTTCAGCCAGCAGGCACAAAATCCTTGCTGACTGGTGCTTCCCCAGGATGGCATCCTCCGAAGGCGCAGCGCTTTATCCGTCGGATTACTTTCCGTAAGGAAGATCCTGTGGCACGGGCTTGCATGGACTATGGCTATAGCATCATTCCTTCGCAATCGGATAAGGATGAGAATGGACAATTGCTCAATGATCCTTTCGATCCGAGATGCACGGAATGGCTGGTGGAGATTCCTGTGAGCGTGTCTTGGGCTGACCTTGACGGTGCGGATCTGGTGGAAATCAGTAAGTTCGATGTGATGGCGCAGTTTGATTTCTATATGCAGGTGCAGAAGCATTACACTCGTCATAATACTTCCGCAACCTTGGAGTTGCGTGAGGCGGAAATTGAGCCTTTAGGGAAGAAGATTTACGAGGCAATTCGTGATGATGAGGGTTATATCTCGGCGGCGCTGTTGGCGCGTTTTGATGACCTGCAAACTTTCCCTCGGTTGCCTTTTGAGCCAATCGATAAGGCTACCTATGAGAAGCTCAGTGCTGAGGTGCTAGTACGTCGCAAGTCTGATGATTTTTACGCGAGTTTGTTGCGTTATGATTCGGGTGAGTTGATGGATGCGGGCCCTGCGGGTTGCGATTCTGATAAGTGTATGTTCCCTGAACAGAAGCCATAAGCTCGTTTCAACATAATGATTTAGGTGATTAGATAGAAATTTTCTTGCTAATCACCTAAATTACTAAGAGTTTGAATTCGGCTATAATCTAAAATATGCTTTAAGAATGTATGCACAAGCAGGAAATATAAAGCTATGCAAGCAATTCGGTTACAACAAACTATAGAAAAAGATGGTGAAATTCATCTAAGCGATCTGCCTGTTTTTCAAGGGCAACAGGTTGACGTAGTAGTTTCGCTTTCTACTTTGCCTGAGCCTAAAAAAACTTTTACTGTGCGTCAATTACTCGATTCTGGGTTAATTGGTGTGTGGGAAAATCGTACTGATATTAAGGATAGTCTGACCTACGCTCGGCAGTTGCGCGATCAATCTCAAGCAAAACGTTATGATCTTTTTGGATAGTGACATTATCATAGATTTCTTGCGAAGATATCCTCCAGCGATTAGTTGGTTGGAATCTATAGATGGTGAGAAGGCTGCTTTATCTGGATATGTGGCAATGGAATTAATGCAGGGATGTAATAACAAGATTGAATTACAGCAGATCCGAAAATTGATTACTAATTTTGAGATTGTATGGGCGACAGCCGAAACTTGTAATCAAGCTTTAGAGGTGTTTGCAGAGTATAACCTCAGTCATAGTCTTGGGCTAATTGATGCTTTGATAGGTCAAACTGCTATCTCTTTGGGTGTGCCGTTACATACGTTTAATGTCAAACATTATGCAGTGATTCCAAATCTCGCAACTGTGCAACCATACAAAAGACTGTAGCAATTTGAGGTTAATAGTTGATCGCAAATCTATTTTGTAAATCTCAACCCGACTGCAGGCAGAGAGCAAATTCATAAAAGTGGAATACCTTGATAAAATCCTTTTTATCAAAAGTTCAATTGGATAGGGCTTTTAGCTGTTTTTGGGAGTCTAAATATTTGATAGATTAGTCGAAAAATTTTACCTGATCCATCAAATATTTAAATTTTAAAGTAAAAATTCAATTAGTTTGGAGATTCAATGGCAACGCATCATGAATTTAGAGATTTAGGCGATCAATGGCTTATTTCTTACGCATGTACTATTGCAAATATGCCTATCCCAACACTATTTATAGTTGGTCATTGTCTTGAAGCATACTGCAAAGCAGCTATCCTAAAGAACAATCCATCTGTAAATATTTTCCGATATGGTCATGATATAGAAACCATGATTAATGACATTAAAAGGGATATAGGTATCCTAAATGGAGTAATGTTTTATCCTGATGTTGAGAGTCGTTTTATGACTGGCGGGTTAATTCCCTTTACAGACACATTAATGTCAGATATAGAATATCTTCATTTTGTTCCCAATCAAGAACTTTACTGGGTTGCAAAATTTCAAAAAGATATAAAGTATCTCGGAACTACTGGAAGGAGAATGCCTACACAGTATTCAATTCTCGTTATGGAAAGAAATCCATACTGGTTGCCAATAATGCGTGAGCTTCGAGGGTACATACAAGACACACGAAATGAAGAGTCATTTCACATGGCATCATTTCTTAGCAGACCCAACTCGCCACCATTCGCTTTAGAATACTTAAGACAAATATGCTCATAAATCATCATTCCATTTGAATCGCTTATCGACATGATGCGATCTCACTAAATATAAAGATTTGGGTAATTAAATGGCATCAGTTCCTCCCAGTCCCAAGATTTATCACATTACCCATATCGACAATCTGCCAAATATTGCAGACAATATGGGATTAGTTTCAGATGCAACTCGCATAGTAAGAAGTTTTTCTTGCTCATTGGTGGGGATGTCTACTATCAAGGAAAGAAGACTTAAAGAGATAGAAGTTCCATGTCATCCAAAGACAATGGTTGGACAGTATGTACCTTTTTACTTCTGTCCACGTTCAATAATGCTTTATATGCTGCACATGGGAAACCATCCAGATATTAGCTATAAAGGCGGTCAACAACCGATAGTCCATCTGCAAGCCGACTTCCACAAAGTCATTAATTGGGCAAACTCAAACAGCGTAAATTGGGCTTTTAGTAATGGTAATGCAGGCTCTCGCTTGACTAACTTTTACAATCACCCCTCTAAACTTAACGAGATTGACTGGGGCGCTGTTTCCTCTTCAGATTTTCGTGATGCTAAAATCAAGGAAGGCAAACAAGCAGAGTTTTTGATGTTTAATGTCTTTCCGTGGACATTGATTGAAAAAATTGGGATAATCAATAGTACGATGGCAACAAAGGTTAAGACTACTTTAGCAGATGTCGCCCACAAACCCGTTATAGCCGTAGAACCTAATTGGTATTTCTGATAGCAAACGTTAAACCCATGATTGAGCTAACTCAAGGTGACATCCTCAAAGCTGATGCTGAAGCGTTGGTTAACACCGTCAATTGTGTTGGCGTTATGGGTCGCGGTATTGCACTACAATTCCGAAAAGCTTTTCCAGAAAATTTCAAAGTTTATGAAGCCGCTTGCAAAGCCAACGAAGTACAAGCAGGCAAAATGTTTACATATGACCTTAATCGTTTGTATTCGCCTCGATTCATTATCAACTTTCCTACTAAACGTCACTGGAAAGGCAAAAGCCATATTGAAGACATTAAGGCTGGGCTAGAAGATTTAATAAATGTTGTACAGCAACATCAGATTCGCTCGATCGCAATTCCTCCATTAGGTTGTGGTTTAGGTGGACTAAACTGGGAAGATGTGCGTCCACTAATTATTGAAGCTTTTCAGTCCCTACCAGAAGTATCTGTTTTGCTATTTGAGCCTATAGGTGCGCCTCAAGCTAAGTCAATGGTCAAAGAAAGTAAAGTTCCAAATATGACTGTGGGACGAGCCGCTCTATTAGGACTGATGCGCCGCTACTTATCTGCTGTTATGGATCCTACCGTTACCCTGTTAGAAGTGCATAAGCTTATGTACTTTATGCAAGAGGCTGGCGAACCTCTGCGACTAAATTATCAAAAGGCTCCCTATGGTCCCTACGCAGAAAATCTACGCCATGTTCTCAGTTATATTGAGGGGCATTTTATTAGTGGCTACGGCGATGCTGAAGATCGACCCGATAAGCCACTAGAGTTGATTCCTAATGCTTTTGAGCAAGCCGAAAACTTTCTTGCAGAGCATGAGTCCACAAGGCTAAGGTTTGATCGTGTAGCAGATCTGATTAAAGGATTTGAAACAACTTTTGGAATGGAATTATTATCAACGGTGCATTGGGTTGCCACGCGAGAAGAAGCGACAACAGCAGAATTAGCTGTCGCCAAGATCTATGATTGGAATACAAGAAAACGTATGTTTGAATCCCGTCATATTCATGTAGCGTGGGAGCGATTGCAAGAGGCTGGTTGGCTACCAAAATTCAATACTTTAAACGGGGTGATGTTTTGATCTATTGGGCGATCGCATTGCAAGTCAGAGACTAGGCGATCGCTTTCAATACTTGTTAAAATAAACTGATGAAATATGAGTGGGACGAAAACAAAGCAGTCAAAAACTCGGCAAAGCATGGAGTTTCTTTCGCCGAAGCCAAAACCATCTTTGACGATCCGATGTATGTTGATTTCTATGATCTAGACCACTCAGAAGACGAAGAACGTTACCTAATTGTCGGCGAATCAAATCGAGGACGATTGTTAATCGTTTCCTATAGAGAGAGAAGAGAATCAATTCGGATCATCATTGCGAGAGAAGTTACAAAATCGGAGCGTGAAGCATATGAAGAAGGCTGAATTAGAACTAGAAGACGACCTTAGACCCGAATATGACCTTAAAAGTCTGCGTGTCAGAAAACTAGGCTCAGGACGTAAGAGCTTTGGTGGCTCAATAGTGCGCTTAGAACCTGATGTCGCCGCAATATTTCCTAGCGCCGATGCAGTAAATGAAGCTCTAAGATTCTTGATTAGAGTTACACAACAAAACCAACCCACTAAGGTTCCAACATTATCTAACATTCAGGAAAATAATCTGTAGTGTGGTAGCGATATTTTGATTTATTGGGCGATCGCATTTTTTGAGCTAAAATCAGAGCATATAAGCTTTTCAATCTATAGTTAACGTTCAAAAGCAATGCAAGTTACTATTGAAGTATCCGATGAAATTGCGCTACAGGCAAATCGAAAAGGGTTTTCTGTGCAGGAATTTGTCATGCAAGCAATTCAAAAATATATACATCAAGAAGTTCCTTTAGTTCATACCCAAACTTGGCAACTGTGCGGCGGATTGCAGGTTAAGAATAATCTAGATTTACCGATACATAGCGATCTAGATGTCGTTACCAACTATGCCGAGAGTATTGATGATGTTCTTTATGGCAATCTGTAATGGTAGAAGTTCTGGTTGATACATCAGCACTAATTGCTTTTTTTGTTGGCTCCGAGAAGCACCACTTATCCATAAAAAATTATTTCTTATCCAATCCTGGTTCAAAATGGGTAATTCTCTCAACAGTTTTTGATGAAACAGTGACGTGGCTCCGAGTTAAGGTTTCGATTCGGGATTCTATTGCTGTTGGGCGATTGTTACGTCAAGAACATCGTTATGTCGCCTTATCAGAAGCTGATGATATCGCCACTTGGGAAGCATTTTGTCATTATGATGACAAGGCTTGAAGTTATACGGATTGTTCGCTTTTAGTGATGTCTCAGCGTTTAAATATACCTACTGTGGTGGCGCTAGATGACCATATTCGACAAATGCGTGGCTTAGGTGTGAATTGTGTTCCTTCGCCGCCCATTGAGGAATATGACGCGGTCAAAGCCAAACTTTAA
Source organism: Pseudanabaena frigida (assembly GCA_003242085.1). Taxonomy (GTDB): domain Bacteria; phylum Cyanobacteriota; class Cyanobacteriia; order Pseudanabaenales; family Pseudanabaenaceae; genus Pseudanabaena; species Pseudanabaena frigida. The sequence continues at coordinate 78,291 of QBML01000024.1, forward strand.
GCGGAGTGATATTTTGATTTATTGGGCGATCGCATGGCAAATCAGAGAATAGGCGATAATGCGTCAATGATAAGCCAAACAAATCGCTAAATCGATGTGAAGATATGGACAATATTGTTAGCTCACTCACTAAGAATGAAGAGATTATTGTTATAGGAACAGTTGTACAGGTAAATCTTGAAGCGATGAGTCATTGTGGCGATGGCGTGATCAAAGTTACAACCGAAAATCATAGGGAGTTGATTCTCAATATAGTTGGAGGGAGAAGAATGCAATGTCCAAGAGCAGAAGTGAAAGATGGTGATTTAATAGAAGCTTGTGGAGTTGTTACGGGAGAGAATATGATCGATTTAGTTGACCCAATCAAACATTACCTTCGCCTCAAATAGTTGCCAATTATAAGAATATACAGCAATTACCGTTCAAATTTGCATCTTTCATAATGCTTTTGAAAGTTCCAGTTCACAAATCTCGGTTCCCATGAACTGGAATGAAAAGAATCACGTCTGAGACTTTCTTTATTTGGTCTAGCTATCTCTTATCTTGCTATAGAACTCTTTAAATGAGGAGTAGCTAAAAACTACCGCGCATTACTTGGTTGAGCAAGGCTTCAACCTGTGAGGCAAGCTGTGTATTGCTCATCCCAATTTGATCTAAAACGCTTAGAGATAACTCTAGCGATCGCAAAGACTTCCCTTGAAATTGATATTGAAACTGCGAATTACCACATAACTGATATAGACATGCCAAGTCATATAGAGACCTAGCGTAGTCAGCCATCATCCCAAATTGCTCAAACCCAATCGAAGCATCGAGCAATGAGTCCTCCGCCGTTTCGATCGCATCTTCATCAAGACTATCTAAACCTTCGAGTAAGCGATGTACGTAGATCCGACCTCGAATATGTTTAGCGATCGCGATTCCTCTTTGATATTGGAAATCACGAAATCGCGGAATCACATTGATTCTGATACAGATCAGGCTTTCTTCAATTTGGTGGCTGCCTAACAATGCCTCAGAGAGATCGCAGTATAGATAGCCTATTTCAATTGTATCTACTGGCTCCTTGAGCAGAGAAATAGCATCTTCAAGTAATCCAATCGCTGTTTGCCATTGACACTCAGCGATCGATACTTTTGCTAGCCCTTTAAGAGCGTGTAATCGCAAAAAGTTATCAGAATTGGCTAGGGCAATATCTAAAGTGTTTTGAAAAAGACCAGACGCTTGGTTAATGTCTCCAGACAACAAATACAATTGCCCCAAATAGACATAGCTTCTACCGATCGCACTTTCATCTTGCAACTCAAGACGAACTGACAACGATTGTTCAAAACTCATTAATGCAGATTGAAAATCAATTACTTTGACGTAATATTGCCCAATTGCATCATTAGTAAGAGCTTGACCTTCGAGGTTGTCGCCATAGGCACCATGAGCTTCTTGCAAAATATTTAAAACATCACTCAATTCCCCCGATTCGAGCGCTAGACTTGCCTGAACATAAAGCAAATAAGCTTTTTGTTCGTTACTAGTATCTGGTTTTTGGTTGAGAGCATTCCCCGCTTGTTGTAAAAGTTGTTGCGCTCTTTGCAGTGCCTCTGGCTGTCTTGTCGCGATCAGTTCCACTGCTAGATCAAGTAAGACTCTCGCAGTTGTTCCCAGATCTGCTTCAGGGTTACCAATGGTTGTATTTTGAAGACATTGTTCAAAATAGGCGATCGCTAATGTTCGATCCTGCTGACGCAATTGCTGTCCTTGCATGAGAAATTCAGCTAATTTCATGTGAAACTCCAAAATTATGCGTGCAAATTACCTAGCATTAGGTTTCACACTTCATATTTAATATCGTACCCAAAATCTTGAAGAGAATCACAAATTAAACAAGGTTCAATACAGATATTGCAATTTGTACTACTCCTTGTAGTCTATAGATAAAAAAATCCAGAGATAATCAAGAGATTAAAAATAAGTGCAACTTTTCCATTCTAAATTTATAGCAATGCAAGTTTTGCTTAGGACATAAAACCCAAATAAATAGAGGCGGTGCTTCGCGCCGCCTCTATTTATTCGGGTTTTGATTTGTCCTAGCTATCTCTTTCATTGTTCTATGATTCTACGATCTGACTGAAATAGCATTATCAACAAAAGCTAAAGAATGCCAAAAAGAACGAATTTGAATGCTAACTGGATGCCATTGGGTGTAATGAAAAAAGTGCTTACCTTGAGGACTGAGCCATAAGCGATCGCGATCTTTAAGGTGCAATCTCCATTTTTGATAAGAATTTTCGCCGCCGCTAGCTACGTAATCATCTAATGCACCACAGACTAACATTGGCACACTAATTGGTGTCGGTAGTATAGAAGTAGGAGCATACAGAGAATGTGGAATTAACGAATTATCAAGATCTTCTTTGAGTAGTTCCGCTATCCAAAAAAGCACATCTCTATCACGATAACCAAATAGATAAAAGGCAGTCCGCATTAGTATGTTTTCGCGACTACATCCCATTAATTGACGCTGCTCGTAATAGTGGCTATGCCAACTAGTAGCTAAGTTAACTCCTACGGATAAAAGAGTTAGCGATCGCACTCGTTCGGGGTATTGACGAGCATAAAGCCAGCCCACAAGTCCCGCGATCCCATGTCCAACTAGATGTACATCACCTGCCAAAGTTTGTAAGTATTCATGGAGTGAAGTGATCGCCAAATTGAGATCGATTGGTTGGTCAGGGTTTTGGCAATATTCCCATTGTGCGATCGCATATTGACGCGATAGCGATCGTAATAGTGGTAAGTCAAAGCGGCGCAAAGATTGGCTGGTACATATGCCAACGACTTGGGGTGAGTCAGACTGTCTAAATGTCATTTTTTATTAGTATTTTATTGCTAATTATTTTTATTAAAACTTTGTGTATATTATCTAGCTCAGCAATTTTGGGCTTGGATCGAGCAATCCCAAAATTACTTTGGTATATAGAGCTTTGAATTGGCTTAGCGATCGGTCGAATTAGAAAAGAATTGAGTGATGATTTATTTCTTTAATAAAGTTTTTCAGCAATCCATGTAAAAAAGTCATCTCATCACTCAATCCTAGCAACGCATTTGAACTATGAACGACGAAACGGCGCTGAGTCAAACATCCGCTCCAGAACTTCACTAATGACACCTTAGCTTTATTGATTATAATTGTCAATAGTAAATTACTTTTATCGCAAACGCGCGCTCCTCTACATGTAGCGATTGCCAAACCTGAAACGAGCGATCGCGGTCACAGATAAAAACATTATCTATACAAGCAAAATTATTTAGATGATTTTGCTTACATGAGATACCCCCTACGCTTCTTTTCTTGAGATATCCTAATTAATCAAGAGTTATTATCGAAAGTGCTAAAGATGACATCATCAATAAGCTTAGGACGGGCAAGGCTTCACGTCGCCTATCCTAAGCTTATTTACACTACCGATTATTCAATATTGCTTTGCTCTTTTGATGCTCTCTTGACAAGTGTAAAAGTTATATAGATCGAGACAAGGAAAAGAATTACCCAGACTATTTGTAAAAATAAAAGGAGATTCCCAATTGGCGCGACTAAATATGAATCATGAAGAGATACCTTCAGGTCAACCAATGATGACTAAAATACAAGAAACAAGTAAAAATATTAGCTTCAAGATATTTATAACTGTATTCATTCTAATTGTTTTTCATACCGCTCCAAATGGTTCGCAAAGCGATAGGTACATAGTTGCCACTAGATCTCTTGTAGATTATGGAACTTTTGCATTGCAAAGTGGTATGTCTAATCCCATTGATACCGTTAAAATTAACGACAATCTTTATTCAGTAATTGCGCCAGGATTACCGATTCTTTTTGCTCCTATCTACTATTTGAATCACGTTATTATGAATGCGATCGGCATTCCCTTAGGAGAAGTTTTTTGGGCATTCTTTCATTTTTTTACAAATATATTCATCATGGCTCCTGTGGTTTCATTTGCCGCTGTAGCAATGTTTAATACATTGAAGCATTTAACAGATCGAATTTCTAAACAATTATTGTTGGTCTTTATTTTTGTTTTTGGGTCACTAGCTTTTTTCTATGCAACTAATGGTATTTGGGTACATGCGTATACCATGTCATTTGTCTTTATTGCTTTTAGTCTAATCATTGCCCAGAAAAATAATTTTTTTGTAGGCGTTTTACTTGGTCTAGCACAAGTTATCGACTATGTAGCAATCTTACCTATATTTTGGATACTTGGATTCTGGGTATATAAAGTAAGAAAACTAACACCAAAATATTTTATTCGAGAATTATTTTTAGTTTCCTTTGGCTATTCAATATTTTTAGTAGCGCTCTTATACTATAACTATGCGATTACTGGATCGGCTTTTCAAACTCCGAATTCTCTTTTTTTACAATATGCTCAGCAACAAGGTTCAGAAATTAAAAGCATGTTTTCATTACCATCAATTGCTAGTTTGTGGGGTCTGAGTTTTAGTCCTTACAGGGGGATTTTCTTGTATTTTCCTATGACATTTTTATTTGTATTTTCTTTGGTTAAAAAGTATTTTGATCGAGAAAAAATTGTTTTATTTTCTTATTTGTTTGTTGGATTTACCTTTCTTTTTAACTCGACTTACTATGCGTGGTCTGGGGATAGCTGTTTTGGCCCAAGGCATCTGGTAATGGCTATACCGTTTATAATTTTACCGATCGCTAATTGTCAAAACAAAATCATTAAGATTGTAGGTCTTATCTCTATATTTGTTAATCTAGCAGGAGTTTCTACGGTTCCTTCAAATAATATCCTGACAAATATTGTCATGTTTTTATATAGAGGTCTATTTTTACAATGGCTAGATTTTATATATAAAATTATCTTGCCTAGATATTTCAATATTAATCTTTATTTAGTTACCCCATTTTTTCTATATGTATTAGTGGGATTTCTGATTTACATGATTTGGAGACCAGTTCTACAATCTATCGCTCAAAATAAAATATTAACAACCTAAATCAGATCGCAATTCAGTACTCATTTTCTATTCCCTCTCTGGATAACTTATAGTTTCCCCAATTTATCGAGGTTTTCCCAAATAGGTACTATTCGTGATTTAACACGACTAGGAATTCGCCTGTTACCAAAGTACTTTTTAATTGCACTACAATTTACAACTGAGACTAAAAGCGATCGCATATTTGGCTGCGCCAAAGTCTAAATGGATTTAATTATAAAAAAATATTAGAG
>QBML01000025.1 GCA_003242085.1 Pseudanabaena frigida
GCACCATTTATGCCAATAAATATAATAATATTTGAACTTTTAGGAAATGTTATTTCACAATCTCTAAAGCCACGAAAATCTTTTATTGATAGCCAATTTATTTTCATTGTATTTTTTTATATAGATTTACCAAGTGGTATTTATGATAAGTGCCACTTGGTAATTATAAATGTTTGAGAATATTCTAAATGATCGCAACTTTAAGGTGTAGTCGTCACCGTTAAAACTTGGGGTGGCACAGCATCAGCGGGATAGAGAAAATCAAACTGGACAACTCGGCGATCGCTTGGTGGCATTGTTAAAGTTACTAGAGGCTTACCGCGTTCACCACGCTTCATCATCAGATGCACATAACGAGTTTGCGCTAAGCCCTTGTCATCTCGAAAACGTACTCGAACTGAACCTCGGAAAAAGACATCATCAGGTAAAGGTTCAAAAAATTGCAACCCACCAACAGGCTTATCGTATTTGATCGGATTTTGGAAAGAGAGCACAACGGTCTGTGTTTCGTTAGTTGGATTTTGCAAAGGCATCGTCAAGTTATACTGCACACCATAATTACCATGAGCAGAATAAGCGGTGTCGGGATAGCGTACTTTTAGCGGCGCAGTTTGCACTTGTCCTGTTCCCATTGTGCCGTATTGCAAAAGACTCAATCCGTAGGAATAGGATTCCCCACGTTTAGGAATCGCTAAGTCATTACTATCTTTATCGGTTAAGTTTCCAAACCATTGCGAACCCATCTGTATACCAGCCACACGACTATATTCAAAGGCTCCTTCCGTTAAATCGGGCGGTGTAGGTACAACATCGCGAGGTTTAGAGAGTTCACCATTTTTGAGAATGTTTTCCCATTCAGCAAGATTAGGAGCACGTTCCGTTCCATCGGCATTTAGTCGGGCGTAGAGGGCAAGCGTTGCAACGTAAACTTTGCCATCACTGCGTAACCGCGATAACCCCGAACGCCCATTTAAGGGTGGATCTAACTCCTTAACGGGAATTGGCACATTCATTAACATGCGGCTCTGTTTTGGCGGAATTACGATTTGAGCAGGGAAAATATCTTGACGACGACCGCGCAAAATATCGAGCATGGCGCGATCGCCAGGACCGCGATAGGTTTCGCCATTGTTATTTAATGAATAGTTGGGCGCATCGTAGAATGGAGCGTCGGGCTGACTGAGATAGCTTGCTCCTTGCAGAATATCAATCGTTACAGGCTTGTCAGTAGGATTATAGGCGATCGCCCCAATGTAAAGAGTTCGCAAGTCTACTGGTGGTGGAGCTTTAGAAATATGATGTGTGAATAAATCAAAACGTCCCTGAAAAGGAAAGTTTAAATGTGCTTTGGGATATGCCATACCTTCAGGGGGAAAAGCTGAGAGCAAAATCCCTTCCGTTTGTACAATTTCAGGACTGTTACTATTAAACATTGGCACATCGTCAAGTTTGCCCATAAGCGGACGCATTTCTTGTCGATCTAAGATAATTTGGCGTTGATTGGTAGCTTGAGCAACTGTCTTAACCGGATCCGGCGGCGAAACGATGGTAGTTGTCAGTAACGTCATTAAAAAAGCTGTCAACATAGGCTTAGATTTTTTATAAAACTGAGGTTATCTTACTGCCCTGACACTGCCATAAAAAAGGCGTCAGTAGTAGCAAGGGATGCAATCGCAATACCAATTCCTAGTGAAATCATGGCTTTGCGTAAAAAAGCTGTGCGTTCAGCTTTATAAATTTGTAGCGCCTCAATTTGCTGCATCCATGTAGTGGTGATTGCCGTTTGTAAACTGTCATTCTTTTGCATCAATACTTCAGGAGAAAGTCCAGTTGTCGATACTTTACGCGGATATAGCCCAAATACCGCAAAGGCGATCGCGATCGCTAGAGCTACACAGGCCGAAAGTTTTAGACTCAGGTAAAGAAAGTATAAATGGGCTTGTTCGGGTTTAACATAGATTTGAAACGTGGAAGTGACCCGCAAACCGAGCAATAATAAAGCACTAATTTCCATAACACCTGAAAGCTTAGTTCCCAAAGTGTCAACTCCGTGCTGAGCTTGCTCTAAGCAAAACTTAGTATATTCATAAAGAAAGTTTTGTCGATCTTCCATATTCTCAATATCTTTGAAAAACGCTACAATTACAATTAGGGAAAATACTGCTGATTAATTACAATAATCCATGAAAATAAAACATGCAATTAAAGCGCTTTCAAAATTTTTCTTGGCTTAGATTTGAGCGGTAATTGCTATCAGTCTGTCCCTATAAAAATTAGCATTTTCAATAACTATTCATGTGCCATCCATAGGGAATCATTAAGGCGCAAACACTCAAATGCAGCTGTAAAAGAAGAATTAAGAGGACTACAGGCATGGATACCAAAATGGACAGGTTGAGCGAATACTTCTTGGGGCGTGAGTCTGCCATTAGCTTCCGTATCACCAAGGACAGACAGATGCAAAATTCGCATTTGCTTGAAGCCTTTTCCATTGAGTGAATGTTCAATTAAGAAATCAGCACCTGTGCGACTCAAACGAGGCAAAATGGAGTGAATTGTAGAAATATCCGTAGTTGCCCAATCTGAATATCCTTGATTAGTGACGACACTGCCTAGACGTGACATATCAGTATTTTTATACTCAGTGGTAGATCAAGTCAAGCTTGCCACGCCCACATCAAAAAACACATCGACAATCCCACAGGGAACACTCTCAGACAGAGAAATGGAAGTATTGCGTTTGATCGTTGAAGGCTATAGCAATCCTGAAATTGCGAAGGCTTTATATTTGAGTGAGCATACGGTAAAGACCTATGTACGCGGAATTATGAATAAGCTCTTGGTCAACGATCGCGTGCAAGCGGCTGTACTAGCATTGCGATCGGGTTTAGTGGGCTGAGTTTTTGTTGGGCGAGTATTGAGTGAGCGCAACTGCGATTAATAACAGCACGATCGCCACAATTCTCGAAGGACTAATGGGATGAGGAGTAACTCCAAACCAGCCCCATTGATCGATCAAGAGAGAACCGATCATCTGACTACATACCACTGTTAGAGTCGTTGTCGTTAGTCCCAATTTGGGGATAATAATTGTGTTTAAGGTCACATAGATAACACCGAGCAAGCCACTTAAAAATGCCCACCAAGGAACTTGAGTTAGTCGATCCAGATGTTGAGCACCAAAAATTCCCAATAGAATTAGAAGGGTTAGAGTAAGAGAACCAACTATAAAATTGATCGTCGCGGCGGCTATGGAAGACTGCAAAGTTTTTCGCAATCGAGCATTTGCGGCTAAACCAATCGCTAAAAAGCTACCTCCCGAACCTGCACCAATCAAAGCAATTAACATATCCATAACATTTACCTAAATCATTTTCTATAAGTTATGAATAACAGCGCTTCGCGCTGTTATTCATAACTATTGAGGTTGTGCGAGAAAGAAGATAGCGACGATTAACAAACCGATCGCAAAGCGTCGATTGCGGGTGAGGCGATGTTTGGGTAAGTCTAACCAGCCATAATGATCGACGATGATACCTGCGAGGGACTGTCCTCCGACCACTAATCCCAAGGTTAAAGTAGTGCCTAGCACTGAGGTAAAGTAAGTACTCGAGCAGATATACCAAGACCCGAATATGCCACCTAGCAAACTCCATTTAGGTGTTTTCGCGATCGCCGACCAATCAGGACGACCAAACTTTTGAGTTGCGATTATTATCAATAAAATTAATGTGCCAACAATATAGGAAATGTCTGCCGCTAAGGGAACAGAATTTAGCGATCGGGCTAATTGAGCATTGCAACTAGCTTGGATGGGTAAAAGGGCTCCGCACAAGAGCGCAAGTAGTAAATATAAATAGATTTGATATCGCGTTGCAAACAAATGTAGCCGTTTTAAAGGAAGGGAAGTCATGGCAAAACAAGGATAAATGTGTGAGGTGCAATTGATAGAAGCCTTGTTCTGAAAACTGAGCGATGAAATATGCAAGTTTTAATTGCGTCGTAGGCGCAATTAAAACCTAAAACTCTTACTAGACTTGATTTTGTGTCTTCCAATGAGTATGTACTTCTTGGGAGATCGCTTTAAGAAACGACTTGCGATCGCGGATCGCTAAATAGCTTTTTTAAATTTATCTTTATATAAAGATAAATGATGTCAAGATAATTGTCAACTATCTCGACATCAAGATATAATTGCGGCTATGGAAGAAGATAAGATCGACCAAATTTTTGACCAATGGCGGCAAGAAAATCCTTTATTGGATATTTCCCCGTTAGGCATAGTCGGGCGAGTGCTAAGGATTGCGAGTTTGCTCGAAAAACATCGCGAAATGGTACTGGCGGAATATGGGTTGAGCGTTTGGTCATTTGATGTATTAACTACGCTGCGGCGACAGGGAAAGCCCTATCAACTTAAGCCGACAGATCTATATAGTTTGCTCATGCTCTCATCAGGGGCAACCACCAATCGCATCGATCGCTTAGAACAAGAAGGGATTGTCGTGCGCCTGCGAGATCCTGACGATCGCCGCAGTGTGATCGTGCAACTTACACCTAAAGGGATTCAATTAGCCGATTTAGTAATTCCGATATTGTTGAAAAGCGAGCAAGATTTACTAAGTCAGTTTGCTAATCCTAATGAAAGGGAAGCTTTCATAGCTCTTCTACGCAGATTGCTGGTATCCCTTGACAACAAAGCGAAATAACTCAACTACCACCGATGCCATGCAAAACTATCCCAGCCAAAAAGTGAGAGAGAATCGCATACTCCAATCCCCAACGCCAGTAGAGATAGCCAAAGGCAACGCCTAACAGAGAATTAAGTAAAATCGTGCGGATAATCACAATCGGGGTTAATGTCCAGATGGTTGCGGCAACGGGTAAATGGGCGATCGCAAATATTAAAGCCGCAGATGCGCTCCAGAATGCTAATTTTTACAGGATGATTTTTCGTTCTCAAAACCACGTTTCCAAAGTATCCAAGTAATCAGAGTCATTAGATCCAATCAATTTCCTTAATCTAATGCGATCACACCATATTTTCTTTAGGTGATTGCTCTCACTACATCGCTTTGTGCTCAAAACAAGAAAAATTTAAAAAACGTTGCTTCGCAACGTTTTTAAATTTTTCTTGTGGTTCATATAATTGGTACTTGATGCAAGAGACTTGAGGATGATATGAGTCTAAATCTTTAGATTTAACTGCGTTCTAGCAATATTTGTTTTAGTCTTATCGGATCGCCTTTATCAATCACTTGACCACGCTCTAATAAAAACGCGCCATCAGCATAGTCAAGCTCATTTAGTCGGTGCGTTACCCATAAAGCCGTGAGATTTTTTTTCTTGACTAGATCGCGTACAGATGCAACCAAATCGATCTGATTTTCGCCATCTAACAGTGCCGTAGGTTCATCCAGTAACAACACTGAGGCATGACGGGCAATCGCACCAGCGATCGCAACACGTTGTTTTTGTCCACCACTAAGGGCATATATGGGGCGACGGATCATTTGCGAGAGATTTACTGCACTGAGAGATTCTTCGACTCGTTGTCGGGTTTCAGAATAGGAAAGATTTTCGGATACTAAACCAAAGGCAATATCTGCACCCACAGTTGGCATTACTAATTGATGATCGGGATTTTGAAACACAAACCCCACGCGATCGCCGATCTCAATATTGCCAGACTTCGGTTTGAGCAATCCTGCTAATAGCCTGAGTAAAGTTGATTTACCACTACCGTTAGTACCTAACAGCATCCAAAATTCCCCTTTTGGGACTGATAAAGTACAGCGATCGAGGACAGTTTCGCCCGATGCCCACGCAAAGTTAAGATCGCGAACACTAATGGCACTAGTAGTTACAGATTGTTCGGTAGGCATTGTTAGATTGCAAAAAGTTGTGTAATAGCCTGCAATTTGCCTAAAACAAATTACAAACCGCGAAGCCTTAATTTAGATTTATTTGTTTTTTGTGCTAATGCTTTTATAAAAATGGGGGCTGGACAATGAGTGTCCAACCCCCATTTTCAAAAGCTATCCGCGTATAAAGCCAGCGCCCATGTTCGCAGAAGCCCCCGATTTTTCAGAAACCTGTACTGCCGAGATCTCGCCAACAAGTACTGAAACTTTTTTGCCTTCTTGTTTTTCGCAGGTTAATTCCAAGATTTTGGTATTACCGTTAGCGATCGCATTAGCAATTTCGCGATAAAGCGCCTCAGCATTTTCTTGCTCCTTACGCTGTACAGACAAAGCGATTGGGTTGTTTTTGAGGGTGATTTCAACTGTGTACATCAGCATTAATAGGTTTTCCTGCCTAGAGATAAAAATTAGGTAAAAGGGTTAGGTTGAGCTGCGTTAGTAATTTGCATGAGTGTTTGTATCCTCTCAGTATGCCATTGCCTCGGCTATAGAAGTTAGGTTTTGGAGTAGAGCATCCCGTATAAAGGCTCGAAGCGATTTATCTGGCAATTTGGCGATGGAGTACTAAAATCTTAAATGTCATAATTTCATAATTTATTTTTGTTTTTGTCATGTTTTGATCTCTGCGATACCGAACATTAGACTACAGGCACAGTAAATTTATGTGTGTTGGGTCAACAAACAATAAAACATGACGCATACTAATCTTCAAAAAGTTAGAACTCTTCGCCAACAAATCATTGCCGAAACCAATCATGGCTTCGCTGACTGGACTTTAGTCCAAAAGCTTTTAGATGAACTAATGGACAATCACCAGCAATACAAGCAGTTTGCAATTAAGGAAAACATTACTCCTTACATGTAAGTTGAGGGCTTTCTAACTTCCTAAAAATTCTTGAGGATACAGAGCAAAAATTTAGTAGCCTTACTCAAGGATGATTTAGATATTACTAGACAGACATTTCTAGCATTTTTAGCATTGGTTTCAGCGCAGCTTGACGGATTGGCTCATTGAGAATAATTTCAGGCGATCGATTCTTCATCGTTAGGTACACTTTCTCTAAAGTATTGAGCCGCATGTATGGGCATTCATTACAGGCACAATTACTGGTTGGCGGTGCTGGAATAAATTTTTTAAATGGAGTTGATTTTTGCATCTGGTGAATTACACCCGATTCCGTTACTACGATAAATTCTTGACGATCGCTCTTCTGCACATACTTCAGTAACCCTGTTGTCGAACCGATGTAGTCCGCATGGCGCAACACATTAGCTTCGCATTCAGGATGAGCAATGATATCGGCTTCAGGATAATTGAGTTTGAGTTCAACAAGTTTACGTTCTGAAAAAATCTCATGAACCATGCAAGCGCCATCCCATAGCAATAAATCGCGTCCAGTTTGTTCCATTACATAACGTCCAAGATTGCGATCGGGCGCAAAGATGATTGGGCGATCTTTGGGTATTTGATTGACGATCGCTACAGCATTAGAGCTAGTACAAATAATGTCGCTCAAAGCTTTGATCTCTGCCGAACAATTTATGTAGGAAATCACCAAATGATCGGGATGTTTAGCTTTAAACTCAGCAAAGCGATCGGGCGGACAACTATCAGCTAGAGAGCAACCTGCATTGAGATCGGGGAGTAATACTAACTTGTCAGGATTCAAGATTTTGGCGGTCTCTGCCATGAAGTGTACTCCTAGAAATACGATCGTATCAGCTTGGCAACTAGCAGCCGCTTGAGATAGACCGAGGGAGTCACCAATATAGTCTGCGATATCTTGGAGATCGGGATCTTGATAATAATGTGCCAAAATCACGGTATTAAGCTCTTTTTTGAGATCGGTGATCGCTGTGAATAGATCGAGAGGAATAGCTTTGGGGGATGTTTGGCGCTCAACGGTGAGAAACATAGTTTGCCTCACTAAATATATTTGCTAATTAATGGTTAAAGAATCTTTTGCATTTTGAATTCAACGAATGATTTAGAACAGCTATAGCTACGATACTTATAGTGAAAATTATTCATTCGTTATATTTAATTATAGTAGAATCTACCAAAAATATATCCCTCGAATGTATGAGATCGACTTTTTGCAACTTTTTCTATAGGTTTTTCGTCAATACGCTTCAGTAACTAGATAATAAAAATTTGCGATGCAAGTTTTAGTTGCTCTAGACTTTTTTTAGCTCAGTTGATGGGGATATAGCCTGAGATATAGATTGTATAAACAAAAGATAAGTAAAGTTTGAGATATTTGGAAATATGAAAACATCGATTATGAAACTATCAAATTTAATTAGTCAGGAATACATAGCAACGACTATCCAGAGGCTGCGAGGTTACTGGAAATTGGCGATCGTTTCACTGATGTCTTTATTGTTGGCAGTCACTCTTAATCCTTTTGTTGCCAATGCGTTAGACCTATCTGATTTATTTAGAATTTTGCCATCAGCTATTCAAATCATTCAGCTTTCTAGCATTGGCGATAATGACGAGGTAGCTCTAGGACAACAAATCGATGGTCAAATTCGGCAAGAAGTGCGAATCAGTCGTGACCCTGCTGCTAATGCTTTAGTCAGTCGTCTAGGACAAATACTAGTTCCATCCAGCGATCGCCCTAACATTCCTTACACTTTTCGCGTAGTTGAAGATAACAACCTCAATGCATTCGCGACAATGGGCGGCTTTGTTTACATTAATACAGGCACGATTTCTGCTTCTGACAATGTGGCGCAATTGGCAAGTGTGATTGGGCATGAAATGGGACATATTTCTGGTCGTCACGCTCTAGAGCAAATGAAGCAGATGGCGATCGCGCAGGGGATTGCGACAATAGCTGGCGTTGGTGACGATCGCTTAGTTGGCATCGGTGTGGATCTTGCTCTACGGTTACCCAATAGCCGAGAAGCTGAGTTTGATGCCGATCGCCGAGGTTTGCTAAATATCACTAAAGCTGGGTTTGCGGCGAGGGCAATGCCTGCTTTTATGCAAAAACTAGCCAGTAGTTCAAACGGTGGCGGTGCTCCTTCATTTCTAAGTACTCACCCTGCAACAAATGAGCGAATTGCAGCATTGAATCAGACTATCCAAGCAAATAATCTGAATACTTCGGGTGGCTTGAATGATGGGGAGTATCAAAGGATTTGGCGATCGCGCTTCCGTTAACGTTGAAAAATTTCTCGTCAGTACTGCTCCAGAAGTTACAAGCTTCTGGAGCTTCTATTTGTCAGTAGGATTAATTGGAACGTTAGTTTAATTTAATTCTGCGAACTCTTGGGAGTATAGCTGCGATAGAAACTCGTAGTTTATATTTTTACCTATGCCTGTTGCACTGATTGCTGGGGGATACATCAATTCATAGGCAACGGGTAAAATAATTCCAGCAGCTAATGCTATAAAGCCTAAAATGGTGAGATTTTTAAAGAGACAAATCCCCATAATGGCAACTCCAGACAGTGGTCCTAAATATTGCCAAATCTGTTTCCAGAAGTGATATCTTTTCAAACCTTTCTTACATTGATGACATACTTCTGGTTTGAGTGTAATTCTTCCGTTACTACCGATCCTACTGGTATCGAGAATAACATCTACTACATCTTCTGCTAGTGACTGGGGTGGGTTCGCAATTACGATTTTTAACTCGGCGATCGCATCAGGATTAGGGGATTCACAAACAACGCAACGGTGAGGAAATTTGGCATTTTGGAAAAATGAAAGAGCGATGTCGTGGGTCATGATTAGATTTCCTCTCGCGACTGATACTTTATAGCGATCGTATCGTAACCCATTCCCATGATGATTTTTTAGTGCTTGAAGCAAAAGTTGAAAAAGTCAGTAAAGTTGAAAAAGTCAGTAAATTTATCTAGTCTCGGTGAAAACTATCAGACTGCCATAATAAGGGATTATTGGCGATGTATTGGCGTAGGCGATCGCAGGATTCGTGATCGCGGATAATGCGATCATAGTAATTTCTTTGCCATAACCTACCTATAAATGGTTGCCATTGTTCCTGATTAACGCCATGACGATATTTTGTGGTTGTGAAGGATTTGAATCGATGTACGATTTCTCCTAATGTCATCACAGGTTCTATTTGTGATGATTTCAGAATGATAATGCCATGTATGTGATTGGGCATTATTACAAAGGCATCTAATTCTAGATTTGGATAATGGAATGGCATTTCTTCCCAAATTGTTTGCACCATTGTTCCCGCAGGGTTTGGGTGCATGATGCTATCGGCGATCGCGCCTAATAAGAGTTGGCGATGGTTGATGCAAATGGTGATGAAATATGCGCCTGCCTGTGAATAGTCGTATCCTTTGAGACGAATGGAACTGCGATGATGTATTTCTGGATTGTATAGCATGGTGCAATTTTTGTGGTGATCGCGATTTTATCAACACATTAGAAAATTTTCGCCGTATTTGGGGATTATTGGAGATCGGCGTAGAAGGGGCGAGCACGGGGGCATCGCCCCTACCGATGATATTTTAAATTACGAATATCTGTTTGTGTGAATTTTGTGGGAATGGGGCGATCGCAATTTTACCGCCGCATTGGGGGATTGTTCGTGATCCGTGAAAACGGTGCACCCAGTATTTGGGGATTGTTGATGATCTGCGTAGAAGGGGCGAGCACGGGGGCATCGCCCCTACCGATGATATTTTAAATGGTAAATATCGGTTTATGTGAATTTTGTGATTTGTGATTTGTGATGATCACAAATCACAAATAGAATGGAAACAAATTTTATCATTTCACCCGTAGGGGCGATGCCCCCGTGCTCGCCCTTCTACGCAGATCACCGATGATTCATGACCGCACAATCCCCAATTTCATGAACGGATTTTAGGGTTGAAAAAAAATTGATCGTCTAACGGCGAAGGGACTGACAAAGAAGTGTAAAGAAATATGAAGAAGTGAAAGGGCTGAGGCAAAAGAACAGAGAAGGGAGTCCTTACCGCACAACACACACAACCCGAAAACCGTAGTTGTCATCTTGAATACGCGCGTTGAAGCTGTAGCGATGTGCAGACCGACAATACCTATCATTGCTGAACCACGACCCACCACGCAGCAGCTTTTTTGTTTCGTCATCTTCATGATTCTTAATATCTTTTGCCCAAATCTGTGAAACTTTTGGCGCTTCTTCATAACTGTCATGCCAATCATCGGCGCACCATTCCCAAACATTGCCATGCATATCGTAAAGCCCCCAAGCATTAGGTTGTTTTTGTCCTACAAGATGAGTACCGTTATTGTTTTGCTTTAGTCGTTCTCAATATCGATTATTATCTTTATCCACTTCCTCCCAAATACGATCTGTATCGATCATGCGATCACCGCTATTGTTCCCATACCAACCATAGTCTTCCAACTGGCTAACATAATCACCAAAGCAATATTCATTATATTCTTCTGCTCCTGCACGACAGGTATATTCCCATTCCGCCTCACTAGGCAAACGATAACTCTCTCCAGTCAGTTGTGATAGCCTCGCACAAAATTCTTGAGCTTCGTACCAAGTGACTTGCTCCACAGGTTTATTACCGCCGCGATGATAGGAAGGATTTAGGCTCAAATCGATCTCGACCTTAGGCGACATCGCCACAGTTCGCCATTGCGCCTGAGTAACAGGATATTTACCCATCTGAAACGCGTTTACCGTGACTTGGTGATAGGGCTTTTCATAGTCATTACCTTTCCCATCAGGCGATCCCATCCAAAACGTACCGCTAGGAATATCAACCATTTCAGGCAAATTCGCAAGATCAAGCCAAGGCTTATATTTATAACGATTGCGCTGCACAAAATTCTGTTGCTCAGGCGAGAGGTAATCATTAATCGCCACTTCCACTTCCTCAATTTGAGCCACCACACCTTCAGGCAACAAGAACTTGTCCTGATCCAACGCCCGATCGCATTCATCAAAGGCATCCTTCACCCGATCGCAAAGTCTTCTCAAATCGCGATCCTCAGATCGCCACTCAACAAACATTTGCCAACCATCCATCAAAGCCTCGTGCGCCAAATCCACAAAAGCAACATTATTCTCATCACTCGCCACCAATAGCCGCCCATCAGCCCCCGCAAAAATTTCTAATAGATTAGCGATCGCCTCTCGATCAGCCTCCGATCTCGCCATCCCTAATAAAAACTGCTTCGACTGCCGCTGCCTTGTATCCCTAACATCCTGCCCCGTCCGCACCAACTTCAAAAACAACCGTTTCGCCCACTTGCGCTCCTCATCCGATCGCAATACTTCCTCATACAACCGCTTAGCATGACGATCCAACGCGCCGCGTAACTTGCCCATCTCTAAATAGGCAACCAAGGTCAATCGGTGATTTTGACGATCGCGGCGTTCCCATAACTCTGTCAGCGCAAACTCCAATAACGGCAAACTATTTGTCTCAGCTTCCACATCCTCACAAATTGCCTCTAGCAAACCCTCTGCGAGATCGTAGCCTTGCATTTGCGCGGGCTTAGCGATCGCCTCTTTCATCTCTGACAGTTCTAACGGCACTAACCAAAACACGCGATCGCGCTGGATTAACTTTGCCAAATCAGAATATTGCAACGCCTGTTCCACAAAATCTGCTCTCATGGTTGTCGCGATCGTTAAGTGCCCCTCTTGCTCGGCTCCTTCCACCAACAACCGTATAAAGTCTTGTCGTTCCTGCTCACTCGCACAAATCGTAAACAACTCCTCAAACTGATCCACCACCAGCAAAACTCGCGGCGATCCTTCAGGCAAAATCGCATTCAAACCTTCCGACTCTAGCCGCGCATAAGCCTTCTGAATTTCCGAAGGCAACTTATAAAACTGCTGTACCAACGATTGCTTTAACATCGTCAATGGATTTGCCCAAGGCTTAATCGGCGGCATTACACACCAGCCCTGCTTTGCCAAATTCGTCATCAAACCCGCTTTCACTAGCGATGATTTGCCGCTACCAGAAGCCCCAATTACAGGCACAAATCGCGATTTTTCAATCTTTCTCAACAACAAATCAAGCTGCTCTTCTCTACCATAAAAATACTGAGCAGTCTTTTGATCGAAGGCTTCCAATCCTACATAAGGACAAGCTTCATTCACCACAGGCGCAAGATTGCCCCTAGTTTTCTCAATCAAAGTAATCGCACCACCCATCGCCGATCGCACCACCTCTTGACCGCTTTGCTTTAACTTCTGCGATACCTCACTAAACAAACTATCAAGATCCACCGCTTCCCCAGCCATAACCCTTGCCCGTAGCACATCCAACACCGCCGCCGTAAAAATGCCATGCTCCGCACCCTCACGCGATCGCTCAAACCCACGACAAGCCGCCATTAAGTAATAATTCTTCTTGTCATTAAAAATCTTCTGCATCGCCTGATATTGACTGCTCTCAATCAAATTCCCCGCATGACAACAATCCAGCAACACCACCAAATTATTTAACTCCGACCTCGCCACCAGCTTGGTAAAAACATCAAAACTCAAAGCATTCTGACCATCCTTACCCGCATCCGTCGCTGCCAAATAACCAATCTCATCGCCAACTACATCAGGGACAACAAACCCATGTCCCGCAAAATAAATCAGCGCATCTTTGCCCTTAGCTTACTCTAACAAAAAAGTTTTCAGCTTAGTTGTGAGATCGATCCCCTTCACCTCTTTCTTCGGATCGCGATCCAACTCATAGCGATTTTCATCCCCTGCGGCAAGCTTGCGCGGCAAAGGCTCGATCGCATAATGTCCATGTTGCTCCAAGATTTCCGCGATCGCCCCTGCATCATTAACGGTTTTTTCAAGATTACGAAAATTGCTATAACGAGCAATGCCAATAACAAGGGCAGATCGAGCCATAATTCTTTGTTTAGAAATCTTTAAAAGTGAAAAGCAAGCGATCGGTTATCCTTGCAGAATAGTCCTATAACTATGGAGTGGTCAAGATGTCAGAAGTGCAAGAGCTAGTTGTCAAAGACGAAAACGGCGAAGAATTCTCAATTTACATCGCACCCAAAGAACCCTACAACGAACCCGACTCAGAAGAAGGATATCGCGACAACTTACCCACCGTTGACCTCAAAAAAGTCCATGACACCATTCGCGGCTACACCACCTATGCGATCAGCGCATTTCGGAACTTAGGATCTGCCGATGTTGAGAAACTTACCCTCAAATTCAGTCTCAAGATTGGTGGTAAAGCTGGCATTCCCATGTTGACTGAAGGCTCTGCTGAAAGTAATTTTGAGATTCAAGTAGAATGCAAATTTCCACTGAAACCCTCTTCTACTCCGCAAAGTTAAACATTCATAAACCATCAGCATTCTCAGACACCAAAATTCGCTATAGTTTTTGATGGTGTGGCTAGTAGCTTGCTCAAAACAAGAAAGAACTATGAAACTAAATCCGATCGCGATCGCTGCTCTAATTACTAGTATTATTGGACTTTCGGCATTTGATGGATATTCTGCTCAAGTCATTAATTCGTCGAAAGTTATTCTATCTCAGACTGATATTCCCTCAGTCACA
The DNA here is from genome assembly GCA_003242085.1 of Pseudanabaena frigida. GTDB lineage: Bacteria > Cyanobacteriota > Cyanobacteriia > Pseudanabaenales > Pseudanabaenaceae > Pseudanabaena > Pseudanabaena frigida. The sequence continues at coordinate 14,456 of QBML01000025.1, forward strand.
CCTCAACAGGCGATCGCGCGTCTATTAAATTCTCCAAAGATTCAAGCTGAATGGTTTGCGCCTGAATTTTTAGAAAAAGTGCCACTTCCTAAAATGGAAGAAATTATTGCTAATCTACAAATCGCAGTTGGGAAATGTCAGCAAATTCAAGGTCAGGATGTCAGCTATTTGGCAACTTGCGATCGGGGCAATATTCCAGTCAAAATTAAGCTCAATTCCGAAGGAAAAATTACCGCTATCTTTTTAGCCAAACATCAACAAACTTTCGAGCAAGCCGTATCGAGTTTTAAAGCATTAGAAGGGGACGTAAGCCTGCTAGTAATGGAAGGCAAGAATCAACGAGCAGGAATCCGTGCAGACGATCCGATGGCAGTTGGCTCTGCGTTTAAGCTAGCAGTTCTCAATGCACTAAAAAATCAAATCGCTGAAGGAAAAATTACTTGGGGACAGGTAGTTCCTCTTCAAGCTAAACAACAGAGTTTTCCCACAGGGATTTTGCAAGATTGGTCAGCAGGTTCTCTCTTAACAGTCGAAACTCTAGCAAGTTTGATGATCTCCATCAGCGATAACACTGCAACCGATGCGCTAATCGATTTAGTTGGCAAAAAAGAAGTAGAACGTTTCACCCTTCGTAATCGTCCATTTCTTAAAACTCGCGAAATGTTTACATTGCGCGGCTCCAAAAATACTGAACTATTAAAAAAATATCGACTTGCCAATACCAGCGATCGCTTACAGATTTTGAAGACAATCTCAAGTCAAGAGCTACCTGATATTTTAGAATTTGTGAAAAGCCCCAAAATTTCTCTAGATATCGAATGGATTTTTACAGTTCGTGAGTTATGTTCGCTTATTGAAGATGTCGCTGATTTACCTTTAATGTCCTTTAATTCAGGATTAGCCGATCCGACTGGATGGAAAAAGGTTGCTTTTAAAGGTGGCTCAGATGCTGGTGTGCTCAACTTCACAACTCTACTTCAGCCCAAAAACGGTAAATCCTATTGCATCTCAGTAACATGGAATCACACTGAACCTTTGAGTGAAGCCAAGTTAGCAACTCTATATAAAGGATTAATCGACACCCTATCGAAATAGGGTAGTGCTAATTTAGAGGCTAGGCATAGCGCTTTACGTCTAGCCTCTAGATATGGATTAATTACCAGAAAAATCTTCTGTTGATGAGCTTGTAGTTGTGAAGTGATTACTCACATAATCTTGCAAATGAGGACGCAGTACATTCGTTGCGGTTAATCCAAAAATTCCACCACCAATACCACCAGCGATCGCCGCGCCAATGATACCTAAGTATCTTGTACCCACAGCTACAAGAATGCCTAATACAAATAAACTCACCCAACTTTCCCAATGCTTAAAAGCATATTTTTTATAGCAAAACTGCCATGCTTCCTTTGTCTGTTCTGGCGTAAGCCCCGCTAATTCAGGAATTTGATTAATTGTCCAGTAGAATTGCATATTTTATCCTCGTACTCATACGTTATTGGTACTACCAAAAATGTATGGATTTGGAGGCTTAGATAAATAAAGCTATACAAAACTTATTGATGCAATCGCGGCAATGTCCAAGAAATAAAGCCCCAAACAGAGTTGTGACAAAGTGTCTCAGATCTGTTTGGGGCTTAGATAGGTGCAATTTAAGCGTACCTATCTTTATCTCTTTAGTTTATATTCACTAGGCGTAATCTTGGAGCGCTGTTACAGTAATGGCTCCAGTTTGCAAAGAGCGAATGGCAGCGATCGCGGCTTTCGCACCTGCAAGCGTAGTAATTACAGGGATCTTGTAAGCAAGCGCCGTGCGTCGAATCATTTTGCCGTCGGCTTTTGCTTCTTCACCACTTGGCGAATTAATAATCAATTGGATTTGACCATTTTTCATTGAATCACCAATGTGAGGACGACCTTCGTGAACCTTGAGAACTTGCTTCGATTCGATACTGTTACGGCGGAGGATCTTGTGAGTACCTTCAGTTGCTACAACCTTAAATCCAAGCTCGATAAAGGCTTCAGCAACCGTAGAAATACCACTCTTATCGCGATCGTTGACCGAGATAAATACAGTTCCTTCTAATGGTAGATGAGTTCCCGCTGCGATTTGGGCTTTAGCAAAAGCGCGACCGAACTCGGTATCGATGCCCATGACTTCACCAGTCGATCGCATCTCTGGTCCCAAGATCGTGTCGGTTCCCGCGAACTTAGCAAAGGGAAGTACAGCTTCCTTAATCGAGATGTGTTTGGGAATTACTTCTTCAGTTAAACCGAGTTCTGCAAGGGTCGCACCAGCCATGATTCGAGAAGCGTAGTTAACGAGGGGAACATTAATCGCCTTACTAACATAGGGAACGGTACGCGATGCACGAGGGTTAGCTTCGAGAATAAATACCTTGCTCTCCTTGAGATTGTTGTTGTTCAACTGCACAGCATACTGGATATTCATCAAGCCAATCACATTAAGGGATTTAGCGAGGCTAATTGTCCATTTGCGAATGGTAGCAAGAACTTCAGGAGGTAGTGAGAAAGTAGGAATCGAACAAGCTGAATCTCCAGAGTGAATCCCTGCTTCTTCAATATGCTCCATAATGCCGCCGATGGTGACATTGCCAAGTTGATCAGCGATCGCATCGACATCAACCTCGATCGCGCCTTCAAGGAAATGATCAATCAACACTGGATGTTCAGGCTCGATGATGATCGCCCGACGCATATAGTCTTCGAGTTCAGCATCTGAGTAGACGACTTCCATGCCACGACCGCCGAGAACATAGCTAGGACGGACAACCACAGGATAGCCGACTCGTTGGGCGATGACTACTGCTTCTTCTTCAGAACGGGCTAAGCCATTATTCGGCTGCATGATGCCAATTTCTTGACAGATTGCCTCAAAACGTTCGCGATCTTCAGCAATGTCAATGGAGTCGGGCGAAGTTCCCCAAATCTTAGTTGTGGAGTTGGTATCTTGAAGATATTTCAACAATGGAACCGAAAGTTTAAGCGGAGTTTGTCCACCAAACTGAATGATCACACCCTCAGGCTGTTCCGCTTCGATGATGTTCAGCACATCTTCACGGGTCAATGGCTCGAAGTACAGGCGATCGCTAGTGTCGTAATCAGTAGAAACAGTTTCAGGATTAGAGTTAACCATGATTGTCTCGAAACCTGCGGCGCGTAACGCATAGCTGGCATGACAACAGCAATAGTCAAATTCAATCCCTTGTCCAATCCGATTTGGCCCACCACCGAGAATCATTACCTTCCGCTTAGTGGAAGGTAGAATTTCTGATTCTTCTTCGTAAGTCGAATAGTGATAGGGGGTGAGTGCTTCAAACTCAGCCGCGCAGGTGTCAACGGTTTTATAGGAAGGAATCACACCCAAATCTTTGCGATAGGCGCGAACTACATCTTCGTTTGTACCAGTCAGATAAGCAATCTGGCGATCGCTAAAGCCCATCCGCTTAGTTTCGAGCATCTCTTCTTTTTTGACGCTATCAAGCTTCCGACCTTTGAGCGAAAGTTCGACATCGGTAATCTCGCGCATTTTTTGCAAGAACCAAGGATCGATATTGGTCAGTTCAAAGATCGCTTGTACCGATAAACCTGACAAAAATCCATCGCGAATTGAGAAAATGCGATCGGGATTAGGAACTCTCAAACTATACTTAATTTTTTCGAGATCGGGTAAGGCTTCTTCGCGATCGCCACCAAAGCCAAAACGTCCAACTTCCAGCGATCGCAATGCCTTTTGGAATGATTCTTGGAAAGTGCGCCCGATCGCCATCGCTTCACCGACAGACTTCATCTGGGTGGTGAGAACTGGTTCAGACCCTGGGAATTTCTCGAAGGCAAAGCGAGGAATCTTGGTAACGACATAATCAATAGTTGGCTCAAAACTGGCAGGAGTTTTCTTGGTGATGTCGTTAGAAATTTCATCTAGCGTGTAACCCACTGCAAGTTTTGCGGCAAATTTGGCGATCGGGAATCCTGTCGCTTTCGAGGCTAGCGCCGAACTACGGGACACGCGAGGATTCATCTCAATGACAACTACGTCGCCATTTTCAGGATTAATCGAGAACTGAATATTCGATCCACCTGTTTCCACGCCGATTTCACGAATAATCTTGATCGAATAGTCACGCAAGCGCTGATATTCCTTATCAGTCAGGGTTTGGGCAGGAGCAACCGTAATCGAGTCGCCTGTATGGATACCCATAGGATCGATATTTTCGATGCTGCAAATGATCACCACGTTATCGGCGAGATCGCGCATCACCTCTAGCTCGTATTCTTTCCAGCCAATCAGCGATCGCTCGATTAGGATTTGAGATACGGGGCTAGCTTCTAAACCAGAGGCACAAATTTCTTCAAACTCTTCTTGGTTATAGGCTATCCCGCCACCAGTACCGCCCATCGTGAAGGCGGGACGGATAATTAAAGGATAGGAACCAATCTCATGGGCGATCGCACGGGATTCTTCCATAGTTGTTCCCAAGCCAGACGGACACATGGCAACACCAATGCGCTCCATCGCTTCTTTAAATAGCTTGCGATCCTCCGCCATTTCGATCGCTTCTAGTTTTGCGCCAATCAGTTCCACGCCATATTTTTCGAGAACTCCCATTTTTGCAAGTGCTACGGCAGTATTTAGTGCCGTCTGTCCGCCCATGGTGGGTAAGATGGCATCAGGACGCTCTTTCTCGATAATTTGGGCGACAACTTCGGGGGTAATCGGCTCAATATAAGTGCGATCGGCTGTAGCGGGATCGGTCATGATCGTCGCGGGATTGGAGTTAACTAGGATCACGTAATAGCCCTCGTCCCGTAAAACTTTACAGGCTTGGGTTCCTGAGTAGTCAAATTCGCAGGCTTGCCCGATCACAATTGGGCCAGCGCCAATCAGCAAAATCTTTTGGATGTCATTACGGCGGGGCATATAATCTTGTATTTCTTAGGTAACTCGCAATACATTTTATAGCGTCATGGCGATCTCTTAGTATGTAGCGCATGATGCTAATTAGTTTGTTGGCTATGAACTAACACTATTTCCCTGTGTCTTTGAGGGGTGTTAAGATGCAAATGGTTAGACGTATCGGAGATGTGCAGCCATGTTAACGACAGAAACTTCTACTCGAAGCAATATTAGGCGATCGCTAATCCAAGAAATCGAACAAACTTCAGATCATGTACTAAGTGAGGTTTTAGATTTTCTTTTGTTTGTGAGGGCGAAACATTCACAAGATGATTTGAATATAAATGCTGGTAGCGATGAAACTGATGAAAATTATGAGGATATTGCAGATGCTAAAGCTGCTCTAGCATCTATTGATTCTGAAGGTACTATCTCTTGGGAAACGCTTAAGGCTGAGATTGGGCTATGACGTATCGCATTGAGTTTGTAAAGCAATCTGCCAAACAGCTAAAATCTCTATCCACTGAAGAACAACAAAGGATTAAGATAAAAATTGATGCTTTAGCAAATATTCCTCGTCCTGATGGTGTGGTCAAACTGACTGGTGAAGATAATCTCTATCGCATTAGGGTTGGAAACTATCGCATAATCTACTTTATTCAGGATAATCAACTACTGGTTTTAGTGCTAAAAATTGGTCATCGTAGAGATGTTTATCAGTAATTAGTAGAGGCGATCGTTTACTACATAGCAACAGAAACTTTTACTCAAAGCGATGCGAATTGTGTCGCACACTCGGTCAAGAATTTTAGGCTTTTGCTCTGTCGTATTAGCCTACATTTTTTTCTATAGCTCACCTATATGGAATATTACTCATATCAAATACCGTAATATTGAGCAAAATAATTGTATTACCCCGAAAGTTTCTGTATAATCATCAAATTCAAGGCGGTTAGGCTGAAATTTTTAGTATAGTTACTAATTAGGCTAATACCATGTCGGGACAATCACAAGATGATATGTTTGATGAAAAGGAACTTGCACAAAGGGTCATTGCTCTCACACTCGCACGCATGATTGGAACCAAAGCAATCGACCCATCCAAGATCAAGAGCAAGAAGAAATTCCATCAGTTAATATACCAGCTAGGAAGATCGGAAGATACTTCCTTTGAAATCCACATCAACCATATTCCAGAACGCATAAACAGTATTAGAATTACGTTGGAAAGCGGTGACCCACAATCGGCTATTGTGCTTCTTCACACCTTGATTGAAAGCGAAATGAATACTGTTGTCCGCCTTTTTCTACGGGTTCGCGGATTCTCAAATACCACGATTACGACAGCTATTGCAGGGATTGATTTGAAGTCCAAAGTCGATGTTTTACTTCCCGTGCTTGGGATACAGGTAAGTTCTCGAATTCACCAATTGACCTCTGAGTCACAGCGAATCCGCAATGCAATCGTTCATTTCAAGGCAAACCCTACGCTCTTTAGCGACGTACATGAGGTTGCGGGTGACCACGAGGTATCTAAATTAAAGGCATCGGAGTTTTTTAGTCGCAATACTATCCTCGCAATTGAAAGGGATCTGGGGAGGTTTGTCGATGACTGTGCTTCTCAATGTTCGGAAATTCGAGCTGCACATGCATTACTTGAGCGCTATTCGGTCTAATCTATCATTTATCGGACATGCGCGAAAAGCTGTGCAGTTGATGAATTTAGACCTTATAGCGAAGTGATACACCCGTTAAAGTTGTCTATTTCGAGCCAAGATTAGGCAGTCAAAAATGGTTACTTCGTTGTTGAGTTCTAAAAAGTTATTGGCGATCGCAATGACGAAAAATTTATTGGTGATGGGGTGCGATCGCGATTTTGTAAGAAGCGTTAATAGGATATATAGCAAATTTCAATCTAGCGAGGTATATTAAAGAGGTATATTGTTCAGTTAGGATTCAGGATGAGAGCATATTCAATAGACTTGAGAGAAAAAATAGTCAAACTTTACGAAGAAGGCAAAATATCACAGCGAAAATTAGCCAAGCAATTTGATGTTGCGCTAAGTTTTATCGAAAAGTTAATTAAGCAATATCGACAGACAGGCAGTGTTGAGCCAAAGAAGCGAATAGTGCAAACCCCAACAAAACTAAACCATGAGCAGCTAATGGTACTAGAGAAATTAGTTGAGGAAAATAATGATGCAACGCTTGACGAGTTAAGTCAGATGTTGCACGAGCAAACTGGAGTGCTGATTAGTCGAGTCACTGTAGCTAGAATGCTCAAGAAGCTAAATATAACCTTCAAAAAAAACATTGCATCCAACCGAAAAAGAGAGCGAAAGAGTTCAGCAACAGCGTTATGAATTCTGGCAATCAGTGCGAGGAATCCTTGCCAAGGACATGATCTTTATTGATGAATCAGGAATAAATTTAGCTCTAACTAGATTGTATGCTCGTTCACCCAAGGGAGAAAGAGCACGATGCTCAAGACCACTCAAACGGGGTTAAAATGTTTCTGTGATTGGTGCGATAGGGCTTAAAGGCTTGTTGACCCAAGTTAGTATCTTAGGGGCTGCTGATAGTCTTACCTTTGAAGCTTTTATTGCCACTAAACTAGTTCCTCAGCTTTGGACTGGTGCTTATGTGTTTATGGATAATTGCTCTATTCATAAGGGAGAAAATATCGAAGCTTTGATTGCGGCGTCTGGGGCAACCCTAATCTATCTACCTCCTTATTCTCCTGACTTTTCACCAATTGAGAATTGTTGGTCAAAGATTAAGAGTATTCTGCGTTCTATGGGGGCAGGAAATTATCCTGATTTGCTCAAATCCCTTGATCGTGCTTTTAATAATCTTTCTCCTTCAGATTTTCTTTCTTGGTTTACTCACTCTTGTTACTGTACCTCTCTAGATTGATGTTTGCTATAACGATGAAAGAGATCGCTAAGACAAATCAAAACCCAAATAAATAGAGGGCGCTTCGCGCCCCCTCTATTTATTTGGGTTTTATTTTCTAATATGTCTATGGAAATATTAGAGCATTCGGCTTAACTCAGCCAACGTGGACTTTTGGCTGAGTTAAGCCGAAGCCCCACTTAATTGCTTAGGAATGCCATAATCTTAAAACAAGAAATATCTCTGAGCCATTGGCAACACAGAAGCAGGCTCACAGGTTAATAGTTCACCATCGGCACGGACTTCATAGGTTTCAGAATCAACTTCTATCCGTGGTAAAGCATCATTGAGCTTTAGATCGCGCTTGCTAATGTTGCGATTTCCCTTGGTTGCCAATACTTGTTTTTGTAGTCCTAGTTGCCGTGGAATTTCTCTCTCGATCGCAATTTGGGACATAAAAGTAAAGGAAGTCTTGGCGATCGCGCTGCCATAGCTGCCAAACATTGGACGCATGTGCACTGGCTGTGGTGTCGGAATGCTGGCATTGGCGTCCCCCATCTGCGCCCATGCAATAAAACCACCCTTAAGCACTAATTCTGGTTTCACCCCAAAAAAAGCAGGTGACCACAGGCAGAGATCGGCAATTTTACCGACTTCAATGGAACCCACATATTCGGAAATACCATGGGTAATTGCAGGATTGATCGTGTACTTTGCCACATAGCGTCGCGCTCGGAAGTTGTCGGCACGATTTAGTCCTTCTATATCTGCTAATGTACCTCGTTGGACTTTCATCTTGTGAGCAGTTTGCCACGTGCGCGTAACCACTTCACCGACTCGCCCCATAGCTTGAGAGTCAGAGGAAATCATACTGAATGCGCCGAGGTCGTGGAGAATATCTTCAGCAGCGATCGTTTCGCGACGGATGCGTGATTCTGCAAAAGAAACATCTTCAGGGATGCTAGGATCGAGGTGGTGACAGACCATCAACATATCGAGATGTTCATCAAGCGTATTTAAGGTATAGGGACGAGTGGGATTTGTGGAAGAAGGAAGTACATTCGCTTCGCCACAAATTTTGATAATGTCAGGGGCATGACCGCCACCTGCGCCTTCAGTGTGATAGGTATGGATCACGCGATTCTTAAAAGCCGCGATCGTATCTTCTACAAATCCTGCTTCATTTAATGTATCGGTGTGAATGGCAACTTGCACGTCATACTCATCAGCAACGCCTAAACAAGTATCAATAGTTGCAGGTGTGGTTCCCCAATCTTCATGGAGTTTTAAACCCATTGCGCCCGCTTCTATCTGTTCTACTAAGCCTTCAGGCTTGCTGCTATTCCCTTTACCTAAGAATCCTAAATTCATGGGAAAGGCTTCGGCGGATTCTAGCATTCGCGCCATATTCCAAGACCCAGGGGTGCAGGTGGTGGCATTAGTGCCTGTTGCGGGGCCAGTACCGCCGCCAATCATGGTTGTCACTCCAGAGGCGATCGCTACTTCTATCTGTTGTGGAGAAATGAAGTGAATATGCGAGTCAATACCACCTGCGGTGAGAATCTTGCCTTCTCCTGCGATTACTTCTGTACTTGCACCGATAATAATATCGATATTATTTTGAATGTAAGGATTTCCTGCCTTGCCGATCGCCACAATTTTGCCATCTTTGATCCCTACATCTGCCTTGACTATTCCCCACCAATCAAGGATTAGCGCATTGGTAATCACCACATCCACTGCACCGCCTTCTCTTGTGATTGGAGATTGTCCCATGCCATCACGGATTACTTTCCCGCCGCCAAACTTGACTTCATCTCCGTAAGTGGTGTAGTCAAGTTCCACTTCGATAAATAGTTCTGTGTCTGCTAAGCGCACACGATCGCCAACTGTTGGCCCATAGGTTTCCGCATAGGCGCGGCGAGACATTCTATAACTCATAGTTTAATTCTCCAATTTTCCTTCTACCAAAGCATTAAATCCATAAACCTCGCGATCGCCCACATAGGGAACGAGATTTATCTCTTTCTCATCTCCTGGCTCAAAGCGTACCGATGTCCCCGCAGGAATATCGAGATGTGTTCCTTTAGCGCGATCTCGATCGAAGATCAAAGCGCGATTTGTTTCATAGAAGTGATAGTGCGAACCAACTTGGATCGGGCGATCGCCTGAATTAGCAACTGTGAGTGTAATCACTTCTCGCCCAGCATTTAATTCAATATCCCCTTCTTGGGTAATTATTTCACCAATAATCATAGGTTTATCTCCAATTATTAAGATTTTAATTTGATTATGCGGCTTTAGATGTTTAGAATTTGAGCAGCAGTTAAGTCTAATTCAGGAGATGTATCAACTACTCGACCGTCACTCAGTTCATAATGTCTGTCTTTAGAACAAAATTCTAGAAATTGCTCAAAGGTTAATTGAGATTTTGAATCTATTACATTGTGTTTATTCTGTGTTGCAGCGATCGCAATCATCTCAAATCTCCACAGCTTAACTAGCGAATAGGATTATGCACTGTAACAAGTTTCGTTCCATCGGGGAAAGTTGCCTCAACTTGCACATCATGGATCATTTCAGGAATACCTTCCATCACGTCATCACGAGTTAATAAAGTTGCTCCGTAGGACATTAATTCGGCAACTGTGCGACCTTCCCTTGCGCCTTCTAAAATCTCGGCAGTAATGAAGGCGATCGCTTCGGGATAATTTAACTTCAGCCCTTTAGCCTTGCGACGCTCCGCTAACAGGGCAGCCGTAAAAATCAGCAATTTATCTTTTTCTTGAGGCGTAAGCTGCATGAATATTTACCAAACTCTAGGTACGCATTTACTTGTTTTTTAATTTTAGCGAAGCCAAAATCAAAAAATTACCAAACTCTAGGTACGCATATTGCTCTATCTCTATAGGATACACGTAAAAGCTGCCAAATTTGCTGAAACCATTTACGCGCATCACTGGAAGAATCACCACAATATCGACAAACTAAACCACACAGCGATCTCGTGACTCCTGATACCCCCTGATAATTACCTTGCTCCCAAGTGGAACGAATTAGCGTAATTAATTCAGGTTCAACTTGTACGCCTACAAAGATAAAACTCGCCGCGATCGCATAGTTATTTAATCCATTAGGACTCCCTAACATTTCCGAATTTCCATTTAGATATTGGCGATCGATCCATAGGGGCATTTGGTCGCGCCATACCTCTGTATGCGATCGCCAATTACCATCAATAAACTTTTCACCACTTGCCGTACGTCCAAATCTAATAATTTCCCATAGAGTACAAGTTGCGGATGGGGCTAGGTCAATTCTTGTGGTTTGCCGATATTTAGCTTCTGCAAAGGCGATCGTTTCTTGGGGAAACCATTCTAAACTTGCGCCTTCATCAATGCGAATATGGATATTTTGTAAAGATTCCGCACCAGTACTGCGATAGATTTTGCTGGCAGTTGCTGTAGTGATCAGAGCTTGAGCATGGGGTTGTAAATGAATTTTCGCAGATAGGCGATCGCCACCGACTAAACCACCTGCGGTATGCAAGAGAATGCAATGACAAACTTCTTCACCTTCGGGATAAAGCGATCGCTGAATTTTCCAAGGTGCTACGGCGTAATTACGGGCTAATACAGTTTGTTGATTTCGCTTAATAAAATCTAATTGTAATTCTCCCACCCAAGATGAAGCCATAGGAATATCTAGTTAATTCTGTGCAATAGGAAACATAGCATTTAATACACCGAGGAAAACAATAAAAATAGGGAGGAAGCGCGATGCACTTCCTCCCTATTTTTATTGTTTTCCTAAACGGCTAGGAATTTCTGAATGACTTCATTACTTAGTTCTGATGTTTTGCCAGAAGCAACAATACCGCCTTTTTGCATGGCATAGTACCAGTCAGCTTGGCGCACAAAATGCAAATGCTGCTCCACTAACAAGATCGAAATACCTGTAGTAGCAACAATATGCTTAACCGCAGATTCAATCTCTAAAATAATTGATGGCTGAATTCCTTCTGTCGGTTCATCGAGGATTAATAATCTGGGTTGTCCCATTAAAGCGCGGGCGATCGCTAATTGTTGTTGTTGACCGCCGCTAAGGTCGCCACCCATGCGATTGAGCATTGATTTTAGTACTGGAAATAGCTCATGCACCATATCCAAAAGATTTTGGCGCACCGCAGGCGTGACAGGATGAGATTCTAAACCTAGTAATAGATTTTCTCTGACGGTCATCCGTGGCATTACTTCGCGACCTTGAGGCACATAGCCCACACCCATTCTCGCCCTTTGATCGGGAGTAAGTTGGGTGATGTCTTTCCCGAAAAAGGATACATCACCTAGTCTAGGTTTCAGTAATCCCATGATCGTTTTCAATAGAGTAGTTTTCCCTACCCCATTACGACCAATCAAGCAGACCATTTTCCCAGAAGCAACACCCATATCTACATTACGGAGAATATGACTCTCACCATAATAAACATTAAGATTATTCAGTCGCAAAATCGGGTCGTTAATTTCTTCCACAAAGTACCTCTGTTCTAATTTGATTCTTTAGGGGTGAGCTATTAGCTTGTAAAGAACTGCAATTACCAAAAGCTAATGCTCCTCCTCTTCCTGCTGACCTAAATAGACCTCAATTACTCTTGGATCGTTCTGCACTTCTTCAAAGTTGCCTTCACAAAGTACACTGCCTTGATGTAAAACTGTTACCTTGCGCGCTATTTGACGCACAAATTCCATATCGTGCTCAATGACAATAATGGAATGAGTTTCCGCCAGCGACATCAAAAGTTCACCTGTTTTTTCTGTCTCTTCATCGGTCAAACCTGCAACGGGTTCATCTACTAGTAGTAAATCTGGAGACTGAGCTATTAGCATCCCGATTTCTAGCCATTGCTTTTCACCATGTGATAGAAACTCTGCTTTCATCTCCGACTTATGAATTAGTCCGATTGTGTTCAAAAGATCATTGACCTTTTGCTTTTCTACTACTGATGGTGGCTTAAACAATGTGGAAAAGACATTCTTATCTGGATTACTCGCTAGCTCTAAGTTCTCTCTTGGCGTAAGATTGAGGTATACGCGAGGAGTTTGGAACTTACGCCCCACACCCATTCTGGCAATTTTATGCTCAGAAAGTGATCGCGTATTTTTGCCCTTAAATCTGACTTGACCTTGGGTAGGTTTTACCTTACCCGTAATTACATCTAGGAATGTAGTTTTACCTGCACCGTTGGGACCAATGATTACCCTTAGCTCACCTTGTTCCATATCAAAGTTCAAGTTGTTGATGGCTTTAAATCCATCAAAGCTAACGGTAACATCTTCAATTTCTAGGATTTTCCCTTTCACTTTGCACCTCTGGATCTAACTCAAGACTAGGATATGTAACCGTTGGTCTGCCAAAAAAGATTCTCCTAAATAGCAATACGCCACTCGTGCGACACCAACCAACTAAACCATCGGGCAATACCATGACTACAATCAAGAACATTGCACCTTGAAAGAATAGCCAAATTTCGGGGAATTGCTCACTCAGTAAGCTTTTAGCAAAGTTGACTAAAATTGTACCGATTAATGCACCGATCAGTGTAGCGCGACCGCCTACAGCCACCCAAATCACCATTTCAATGGAAAGAGCGATATCCATTGATTTGGGGGAAATGATTCCAGTTTGAGGTGTAAATAATGCACCACCAATGCCAGCTAAAACTGCTGAAATCGCAAATACTAATACCTTAAAACCTGTAGGATCGTAGCCAGAGAATCGAGCGCGGTTTTCATCATCTCTCAATGCGATTAACAAGCGCCCGAATCTACCACTAGTTAGCCAACGGCAAAGTGCATAGGCTAGTCCTAAAAAGACAACAGTTAAGATGTAGAAAACTCTTTGGGTCTCAGGAGCATTGATATCGTAGCCAAAAATGGTTTTGAAATCAGTAAGTCCATTTGTGCCATTGATCAGTTGTTGCTGACCGTTAAAGAAGTTGAAAAAGATGATCGTGGTGGCTTGGGTGAGGATCGAGAAATACACGCCACGAATCCGATTTCTAAATACTAAGTATCCTAAGATTGCGCCAACAATCGCAGGGATTAACACGATCGCTAAAACGGTAAATTGGAAAGAATAAAATGGCTCCCAAAGGGCAGGAAGTTTATTAATGCCATAGAGAGGCATAAATTCAGGCAACTTCTGCGTAGCATCAGCGGGAAATTGCAGTTTTAAGTGCATCGCAAGGGCATAGCCGCCCAAGCCAAAAAACACACCATGACCTAAGCTTAAAAGTCCAGTAAATCCCCAGATCAGATCAATTCCTAGACCAACGATCGCTAAAGCCAGAAATCGACCTAGCATCGTGATTCTAAAGGCTTGACCCGTTGCCGTAAAAATTACGGGAACTACAAAAACAAGGATCAGTGCGATCGCTAAGCCGACACCAACTTCAATCCCTAGCGATCGCCAATTCTTCTGAGATGTCGATGGAGTTGGAATATTTTGAGAAATATCTTCTATCATGCTCATTTGTCTATTACATACTGATGTTCAGGACATTTACAGCTCTACTGATCGACCTTTTTGAGGAAACATGCCCGCAGGCTTGTACTGTAAAAAGGCAACAATCGCAAGGAAAAGGAGTACTTTTGCCATGCTGGTAGTACCAAAGAAAGTGAAAAATCCTGCTACAGGACTTTGTGCACCAAACAAAGTGACAAAGGTTTGTGAACCAAATAGATAGCTGGTGATCCCAATCGCCATCGCTGCCGCAATACTGCCAACTAACTTACCGACACCTCCAACTACGACCACCATAAAAGTATCAACTATATAGTTCTGTCCAGTATTTGGTCCTACTGATCCAAGGAAGCTAACTGCACAGCCTGCAATTCCAGCTAGTCCAGATCCAAGAGAAAAGGTAAGCGCGTCAACGGTTTTAGTAGGAATCCCTAAACAAGAACTCATTTGGCGGTTTTGCATAACAGCACGGATGCGTAAACCCCAAGGCGATTTCTCTAGGAATAGATAGATACTAATTACGCAAACAATAGTTAGGACAATTATAAATAAACGCACGTAGGGAAACTGAATCGAGCCAATTTGCAAACCACCCCGCAACCATTTTGGAGCAGTTACATCCACGTTTTGCGCTCCAAACCAAGGTTGAGTCACTGCGATTTTATAGGTCTGAGCCATCAACACAGCTACAGCTCCTGAAATAGCAAGCGATAGGGGCAATAAGATTGCGATCGCCCAACTACGGATTGATTCCCAATTCGGTCTTTTTTGGAGAATCCAGACTCCGACAAAATACAAAATGCTAAAAACTACTAGACCAGCCAAAATCACCCAATTGACACTACGGACAAATTGTTGAAAAATCAGGCTCACGCCCCAAGTTGCCAGAAGCGTCTCTAGCGGTCGTCCATACAGATAGCGAATCACTCCTTTTTCTAGGAGAAATCCAATCCCTGCGGTCACTAAAAAAGCGGCAATTAGTGCGGCAAAAACATAAAAATCTGTCCAAGGTTCTCCCAGCTTTTTGAAACCATTCTGCACTAAAAAAGTCGTATAGGCTCCAAACATCATCAGTTCGCCATGAGCCATATTGATTACGCCCATTAAACCAAAGACGATCGCCAAACCTAATGCAGCTAGCAACAAAACAGAACCTGTACTGATGCCGTTAAATACTCCCTGAAGAAGTTGGAGAAGATTCTCTGTCATGTTTCTATCAACATTATTTATCGGTACTGAGTATCCCTAAGATAAGGAAATCCAGATTAAACCTTAAAGTGCTGATTTACAACGCTTCAAAATTTAATCTGGTATTTCTATCTAATTTTAATTAGCAAATAAGTTGAGGGGTATTTCGAACTCCTCTTTTATAATTCCAGTTATGGTAATCCGCGAACTGCCTTAACTGGAATCAAACAAGTTGAAGGTTAAGCCTTCTTGAATTTGCCGCCTTTCGCTTTATCTGAGTAGTCACATGCGTAACCTTTAGTTTCAGCAACAAATTGGTTCCATGGCAATGGCGCAACTGCGGACTTAGTTTCGTAAACAACCTTGAACTGACCATCGGCTGTGACTTCACCAATCCGTACAAACTTGGACAAGTGATGGCTATTTTCCATTGTTACCATACCTTCAGGTGCATCGAAGGTTTGACCGAGTGCAGCCATTCTTACCGCTTCGAGATCTTCAGCTTTACCTGCTTTCTCAACAGCTTTCTTCCAGATATTGACCGCAATATAGCCAGCTTCCATGGGATCGTTGGTGACGCGATCTGCGCCATACTTAGCTTTGAATGCTTCTACAAACTTCTTGTTGGTAGGGTTATCAACAGTCATGAAGTAGTTCCAAGCTGCATAGTGACCCTTGAGGAATTCAGGACCGATCGCCTTAACTTCTTCTTCCGCAATACTGACTGACATCGAAGGATATTTATCAGCAGTCAAGCCAGCGCCTTGCATCTGTTTGAAGAAAGCAACGTTACTATCACCGTTAAGTGAGTTGTAGATTACACCGCCATTTGGCAATGCTTGTTTAATCTTGGCGATGATTGGGGTTACTTCAGAGTTGCCTAGTGGGAGGTAATCTTCACCAACTACCTTGCCGCCAGAAGCTTCCAATTGGGCTTTGATGATTGTATTGGCAGTACGAGGGAATACATAGTCAGAACCAACTAGGAAGAAGTCTTTACCCTTGTTCTTGAGCAGCCATTCTACAGAAGGCTCAATTTGTTGGTTAGGAGCAGCACCAGTGTAGAAGATATTCTTTGAGCATTCTTGTCCTTCGTATTGGACAGGATAGAAGAGTAAATGATCCTTGGCTTCAAATACTGGTAGCACAGCTTTACGACTTGCTGAAGTCCAGCAACCGAAGACAACTACGACCTTATCTTGGTCGATCAATTTCTTAGCTTTTTCAGCAAATGTTGGCCAGTCAGAAGCACCATCTTCAACGATTGCTTCAATTTGCTTGCCTAGAACACCGCCACCCTTGTTAATTTCTTCGATCGCAAGTTGGGTCGCATCAACTAGGCTCTTTTCACTAATTGCCATTGTGCCACTCAAAGAGTGTAGGATGCCGACTTTGATCTTGCCACCGCTAGCTGCTGTACTTGTAGCAGTGGGAGAAGCAGATGTGGTTGCTGCTGTGGTAGTTGCGGCGGTTGTTGGGGTTGTAGTTGTTGTCGCTGGAGCGCAGGCTTTAATTAAACTACTTACCCCTAGGGCAGCAGAGCCATAAACAATAAACTTGCGACGATTCATTTGACTGCTCATTAAACTTTAACGCCTCCAAACTTGGATACTAGAAAACTTTTTAAGAAAAACTAGGATGGAGGTCGAACCTCACTCCTCTCACATTAACCAATCGAAACGACGGCTTTACAATCGTTATATAGATACCCTTGGCTGGTTGTATCACAGAATACATTTTATTCTTGGGACTTTTTGCAGTCAATGCCTAGTTCAACTTACTATTGAGTCATCATTACTGTCTAGTAAAAGCTGTAGAAGTCTTGCGTTATAAAAGCTTTTAAGTGTTTTGCTTGGCGATTGCACAGTAAATTTTTATACATTATAGTAACTGCTTGTATAAAACAAAAGAGAAGTGGCAAAAGCAGCGCTTCTCTTTTTTAGCATTAATTTACATTCTATTTATAATAAAATCCATAACTTTTGTTAAGCCTTCCTGAGTCTTAAGATTACTGAATACAAAAGGTTTTGTACCACGCATTTTTAGAGAATCGCGTTCCATTATCCCCAAGTCTGCGCCAACAAATGGGGCAAGATCGGTTTTATTAATCACTAATAAATCAGATTTTGTGATTCCAGGCCCTCCCTTGCGCGGAATTTTGTCTCCTGCGGCAACGTCAATTACATAAACAGTCAAATCAACGAGTTCGGGACTGAATGTAGAGGCAAGATTGTCGCCGCCACTCTCAACAAATATTAAATCTAAATTTTTAAAGCGAAGTTCTAGTTGCTCGATCGCAGCTAAGTTCATTGAGGCATCTTCACGAATTGCTGTATGGGGGCAGCCTCCCGTCTCCACGCCAACAATTCGATCTCGCTCCAAAGCTTCACTACGCACGAGAAACTGAGCATCCTCTTGGGTATAGATGTCATTAGTTACGACGGCAATTTGGAAATGCGATCGCATCGATTTACAAAGAGAATCTACAAGTGCAGTTTTCCCAGAACCAACGGGGCCAGCAACCCCCACACGAAATGGTGACATAGAGATTTATCCTTAACTCTTATAATTACTCATAGTGCGCTGCACAGACCATAATATGTTGAAAATCCAATATAATTAGCTCATGCACATCATTACACAACGTTTATCGATAGAGGCAAGAAAACTGGTTAATTCAGATTCGCTTCTAACTTTGGCGCTAGTTGCTGAAGATAGAACTCGTAGTCGGCATCGATTCACGACAGTCGAAGGAGAAGAGATTAATCTCCAACTTCAGAGGGGGACAGTCCTCAGAGAAGGGGATATTCTCGCTGACGAAAACGATCGGGCGATCGCCAAAGTTATTTCTAAGCCCGAACCAGTCTTGACTGTTACTGCTAAACAGCCTATCGATTTTTTACGTGCAGCTTATCATCTAGGTAATCGTCATATTTCCTTGGAAATTACCGAAAAATATTTGCGTCTATCGCCCGACTCAGTTTTAGAGGATATGATTTTGCAGCTAGGATTGACAGTAACTCAAGAAGTGCAACCTTTTCAGCCAGAATCTGGCGCTTACCATCATCACCATGATCGTTAATTCTGAATCTCTGAAATTATTACGACTATTACAAATCACCAGTCCATCTTTACCTGTAGGTGCTTACAGCTATTCCGAAGGGATTGAATATTTATGTAGTTCGGGAATCATCCAAAATGAATCTGATTTGTGTCTTTGGTTAAAAAGAGAGATGAGTGATGGTTTCATCACCAATGAAGCGGCGATCGCACTTCGCGCTCATCAAGCCGCGATCTTTGGTGATATAGATGGTCTAAAATACTGGAATGGCTGGTTTTCCGCGACACGAGAAACTGAGGAAATCCGCTTAGCAAGTTGGCAGATGGGACAATCGCTAATAAAATTATGGTGTCAACTTTCAGATTGCCAATCATCTAATTTGGCATCGTCAAATCTCAGTCTAAGTTCAACTAAAACAAGGCAAGAAATTAGCGAATTGTTACCAACAGCTAAAGATAATTCTGAAGGAAAGGGCTGTAATTATGTGATCGCTTTTGGAATTGTTGCTGCAAGTTTAGAAATTGATGCTTCTGATACAATTATTGGCTACATTTATAGTTGGCTATCTAATTTAGTTAGTGCCGCAGTTAGGTCAATTCCTTTAGGACAAACAATTGGACAGCAGATTATTTTTAGCCTTAGTTCAGATATTTTGCTCAGTTCTCAATCAGCGCTACAACGTTTGGATAGTGAATTGGAATGGTGTGGATGGGGAGCTAGTTTAGCTTGCTCTAATCATGAAACTCAATACTCTAGGCTATTTCGCAGTTAATCATAATTAAGTGGCTTGAAACACCACCCACTAGAAAATAAAGTGAGAGCTTTATGCCCCTTTATTTTCTGGGTTTTATATTCTAAGATTGCTGTAACCAAGACGAGAGTTCTGAGATTTTAGTGCAAGAAGTACTTTACGCTGCCTAATATACCTACCGCCAATAGTTAGAAAAGTATGGAAACTGAAAATCATAGAATAGTTAATACTCAACAACTTTTCTTGGCTACGGTTGAAAGTCTAGAGAATGAAATCAATGAATTAAAAACTCAGAACTTTATTTTAAAAGCTCAGTTAGACGAAAAGGTCGCTCAACAAGAACACTTGTTACAAGCTAACAAGTGTATGCAGGCTGAAATAGTAGATCTCAAACTGACAGAAACTGCTCTGCGATTATCTCTAGATCGACTTTTGAGTGAAAAGAACGATCTAGAGATAATTCTTGATACGACGACATCGCATAGTGACACGATTGAAGCAATGATGTATGACAAGGCTCTATTGCTAGCTCGTGAAGTAACTATTGATGGATTGACCCAGATTGCAAATCGACGCGCCTTTGACCAAAGATTAGAAAAAGAATGGCAGCGTTTAGCAAGAGAAAGTCTTCCCATGTCAATGCTGTTATGTGATGTTGATTTTTTCAAACGATATAACGATCGCTATGGGCATCCAACAGGAGATGAATGTTTGCGAACAGTTGCCAAAGCGATCGACGCATGTATTCGCCGTCCTGCCGATTTGGCAGCGCGTTATGGTGGGGAGGAGTTTGCAGTGATTTTACCGAACACTGAAAGAGAAGGTGCAACCTTTATCGCCGAACAGATTTGTCAAGTGATTGACGACCTAGCTATACCCCATGAAGCATCTTATGTGAGTAATCATGTCACGATTAGTATTGGTATATCTTCTACTATGCCCGATTATAGAGTATCGCCCAAAAATTTGATTGAATCTGCGGATAAAGGTTTATATCTGGCTAAAAATCAAGGACGTAATCGTGCTGTCTTTAGTGGTAGTTAATGCTTGGTGGTGCACTGTTTCCTAGAAAGTTTTTATAGCTGTCGTCAGTCATAATCAAAACCCGAAAGAGTATTGCGATGCTTTGTTTCGCAACACTCTTTCGGGCTTTGATTGTTTCTATTTTGAGGCGATCGCCTTATCTATCTTTATCGCGTTAGCACAATCTCCAGTCTGCTCGAATTCAGAAATATTTGAAAGAGTAGTTTCTGCAATATTAGCAAGTGCTTCACTAGTAAAAAAAGCTTGATGTCCTGTAACGATAACATTTGGGAAGGTTAGTAATCTCTGAAAAGTATCATCTTGGATAACTTGACTGGATAAGTCTTCAAAAAATAAATCAGCTTCTTGTTCGTACACATCAATGCCGAGATAACCGATCGCTCCAGATTTCAAACTGTCGATCGCTGCTTGTGTATCGATTAGCCCGCCGCGGCTAGTATTGATCAACATCACCCCATGCTTCATTTGAGCGATCGCTTCGGCATTAATCAAATGATGCGATTCGGCTGTAAGTGGGCAATGTAGAGAAATAATATCTGATTTGGCAAACAGTTCGGACATAGAAACATATTCCATTCCTAACTTTAAGCAAACTGTATTTTGATAAGCGTCATAGCCTAATAATTTGCAGCCAAACCCATACATGATTTGAGAGAAGATGGCACCAATTCTACCCGTACCAATCACGCCAACCGTTGCTCCATGCAAATCAAAACCAAGTAATCCCTCAATTGAAAAATTTCCTTCTCTGACGCGATTGTAGGCACGATGCACTTTACGATTGAGTGAAAGAATTAGAGCAGCGGCATGTTCGGCAACGGCGAATGGAGAATAGGCAGGAACGCGAACGATCGCAATTTCAAATTTGTTAGCCGCAACTAAGTCCACATGGTTAAATCCAGCCGATCTTAGGGCAATGAGCTTTGTCCCTCCATGAGCAAGTTTTTCTAGAATTTCCGCATCAAGATAGTCGTTGATAAAAATGCAGACTGTGGAAAATCCTACAGCAAGTGAAACTGTCTCATGGCTAAGATGAGACTCAAAAAAGATAATCTCGTGTTGATGTTGCTCATTCGCTGAGTTGAAGGATTGGCGATCGTAGGACTTAGTATTAAAGAAGGCAACTTTCATAATCAAGTTTTTCCTATTTTATAGCAGAATCAAAAAAAGGAGGCAGTGCTAAGCGCTACCTCCCTTTTTTGAATTTAGAATATGTTAGCCGCCAACATTGAGCGTGGCGTTAGCAGGATCATAAGCTTCCATTTCTACCTTAACGGGTTGCACATTCCAGATATCATCACAATATTCCTTAATCGTGCGATCGCTGGAGAATTTGCCAGATCGTGCAACGTTGAGAATACTCATGGTTGTCCATTTTTCGACATCTTGATAGGCTGCACTGACTTTAGCCTGACAATCCGAATAGGCTTGATAATCCGCCAACAACATATAGTCATCGTGATACATCAATGAATCAACTAGAGGCTTGAACAAGTCCTTATCGCCAGGGGAGAAATATCCCATGCCGAGGCGATCGAGAACATTGCGAAGTTCATCATTGCTTTGATAGTAGGTTTGAGGATTATAGCCTTCAGCTTTCTTCTGTTCAACTTCCGCAGCCGTCAGACCGAAGAGGAAGAAATTATCATCACCGACTTCTTCGCGGATCTCGATGTTTGCGCCATCAAGGGTTCCAATCGTCAAAGAACCATTCATTGTGAACTTCATGTTGCCAGTTCCCGAAGCTTCTTTACCTGCGGTGGAGACTTGTTCGGACAAGTCAGCAGCAGGATAAATCAACTGACCGAGAGAAGCACTGAAGTTGGCAAGGAAGACAACTTTAATCCGACCTTGGACATCAGGATCGCGATTGACGACATCAGCAACCGCGTTGATTGCTTTGATAATCAACTTCGCCATGAAGTATCCAGGAGCCGCTTTACCACCAAAGATAAAGGTACGAGGAGTAATATTGATACTAGGGTTTTGTTTGATTCTCAAATACAAACCGATGATGTGCAGTAGATCAAGATGCTGACGCTTGTACTCGTGAATCCGTTTTACTTGAATGTCAAAGATGGAATTAACATCCACTTCCACGCCATTGTGAGTGCGGATATAATCGGCAATCTTTTGCTTGTTAGCCTGTTTAATCTGTCTCCAGCGATCGCGGAAATCAGCATCGTCAACAAAGGCTTCCAGTTTGCGAAGTTCATCAAGATGCTTCAGCCAAGTGCCGCCGATCTTTTCGGAGATCAATTCCGACAAAGCAGGATTAGCTAGCAATACCCAACGACGTGGTGTAACTCCATTGGTCTTGTTATTAAACTTCTCTGGCCAAAGCTTATAGAAGTCTTTCAATACATCAGCTTTCAGCAATTCGGTGTGGAGAGCAGCTACACCATTGACTGCATGACTGCCGACTGTAGCAAGATTTGCCATCCGTACTTTTTTGCCGCCGCCTTCTTCGATAATCGATAGACGCAACAGCAACTCATCATCATCAGGGAACCAAGTCTTGACATCCTGTAAGAAGCGATGATTGATTTCATAAATGATCTCCAAATGCCTTGGTAATAGACTTTCAAAGAGAGGAACACCCCATCTTTCCAATGCTTCAGGCATGAGGGTATGGTTGGTGTAAGCAAAAGTGCTTTGGGTAATCCGCCATGCTTCATCCCAAAACATGTGATGATCATCGACCAACAAACGCATCATTTCGGCAATGCTGATGGCGGGGTGAGTGTCATTTAACTGTACGGCGGCATGATCAGCAAGATTGTCTAGACGACCATACTTGGTGAGATGGCGACGAATGATATCTTGGAGCGAACAGGATACGAAGAAGAACTGCTGCTCTAGACGCAATTGACGACCTTGGGGGGTGTTGTCGTTGGGGTAAAGAACCTTGGAAATGGTTTCTGATTTAATCTTGGTTGCCACAGCGCCATCATAGTCGCCAGAGTTAAAGGCTTGGAAGTTAAAGTCTTCACCTGCTTCAGCTTTCCAGAGGCGGAGAGTATTAACGGTATTAGTTTGATAGCCAGGAACAGGGGTATCGTGGGGAATGCCTTCAACCGTGAAGCTAGGAATCCAACGGGTATGCGGACGACCGCGATCGTCGTTATAAACTTCAGTATGACCGCCAAATTTGACTTGAACGGTGGATTCGTAGCGCACGACTTCCCAAGGATTGCCACACTTCAGCCATTTATCAGGAATCTCGACCTGCCAGCCATGCTGAATTGATTGATTGAAAATTCCAAATTCGTAGCGAATTCCGTAGCCCATTGCAGGAATTTCGAGGGTAGCCAGAGAGTCGAGGAAACAAGCGGCTAAGCGTCCCAGTCCACCGTTACCTAATCCTGGATCGGGTTCTTGCTCTAGCAATTCGGTCAGGTCGAGTCCAGATTCCTTGACAGCTTGGGCGATCGATTCGTACAGATCCAGATTAATCAAGCTATTACCAAGATGTCGCCCCATTAGAAATTCGGCGGAAAGGTAATAAACAGTTTTGATATCTTGTTCGTGGTAGACCTTGAGGGTTTGAAGCCAACGTTGCAACAGGCGATCGCGTGTAGTGTACGACAACGCCATATAGTAGTCGGTAAAATTTGCCTGAGAACCGAGTTTGCCTTGAATGTAGAACAGGTTATCGGCAAAGGCTCGCTTGAGGGTTTCGATGCTTAAACCTGTGCGATCGTCTTCTACCGTAATATTGCTGGTTTGATTAGCAACATTTGTTTGCATAGAATTATTCCTGAATGGTTACTTGTCTTATTGCCGTTCTGCTGACCCTAAGGCGGAGGGTAATGCCCCTGTCCTATCCAACCATAAACTTTGAGATGTTGGACATTTATTAACTGAGAATTTATGTTTTGAGGGCGAAATATTTACGGTTTCCTGACATTGGCTTATATTTTTATGAAAAAAGCTAGGCTGATAAACTTTTTTCATAACTAGTACACCAAAACTTAGACATCTAAAATACTTACTACAATTTGCACGCTCTTTGAAAACAATATTTTTTGCTGGGATTGTTATACAGCAATACTTCTAGTAGTAAAAAAGGAATTTTGCCAACAACCCTAGTAAAACACTCTATGAATTCCAACAAAATATTCAATAGAATCAATATTTCTTGGTGGATTGATAATGCAATTCTTGCTGCTGTTTATTTCATAATTTGTGCATTAGTCCTAAAATTACCGCAATCAGTACTCGGTGCACCACTTTTTCCTTCTGCTGGTATTGCAGTCGGAGCTTTATTGGCAAGGGGGCGATCGCGATTTTGGGGTGTATTTTTGGGGGCAGCACTAAATAGTCTTTTAATTGTCAAAGCACCTATATTTTTTGCGATTATTGCTGGAGCTATACCTGCGATTGGAGCTTTAGTCTCCACGACGTTAATACTATTTTTTAACCATAAAAATTATTTTTTAGGATACGTTAAACATTTTGTCCTATTCACTCTAGCAATTACTTTTGGTGGAACTCTCATCCAGGCATTACTAGGAACTTTGAATGTATTGTGGGCAGGATTAATTCCATCGTCAATATATTTTAATGTTGTATGGAGTTGGTGGGTTGGAGATGCTGTAGGTGTTTTAGTGTTTGCACCTCTAACTTTGGTGTGGTGGAATAAACAATCAAGGATAAAATTTAATAATAAACTCAATCATAAATTTAATAGCAAATTTAACTATACTGAACTGTTATTTGTTTCGATTGGCTTAGTTTTTGTAAATTATTTTGTACTAATAGAAAGCAAACCAATTGAATATTTATTGTTGCCGCCTTTGCTATGGTCAGCCTTTAGGCTTGGAGAAAAAATAACCACTTTATTCGTAACAAGTATTACTATGGTTGCTGCTATTAGCACAGCCTATAAAATTGGCGTTTTCTATAAAGTTTCTGAAGATAATAACTCCTTGTTGTTACTGCAATTGTTTATGGGAGTAATTTCTATAACAACAATTACTGTGTTGTCCCTAGTAGCTGAAAACAATCGAGCTGCTGAAGAACTACAGGAACAAGTAATTCTGAAAAGTCAACTATACGATCGTCTAGATCTAGTTAACAAAAACTTAGAGAATATTATAGATGAGAGAACTAGCGAATTAGTCGCAGCTAATCGGGAAATTAGCTTTCTAAATCAGCAATTAACTGTAGAAAACTTCCGTATGAGTTCGGAACTAGCGGTTACTCGGAAGCTGCAAGAAATGATTTTGCCAAGAACAAAAGAGTTAAATAGTATTAAAGAACTAGATATTGTGGGGTTTATGGAACCTGCTGATGAAGTAGGTGGTGACTATTATGATGTTTTACAACAAGATGGGCGTATAAAAATTGGTATAGGGGATGTTACAGGGCACGGATTAGAAAGTGGGGTAATTACGATCATGGTACAAACTGCGATCCGCGCTTTACTAATTAATGGTGAAACCGATCCGATAAAGTTTTTATCTACGGTTAATCGTACGATTTATAAAAATATTCAGCGAATGGATTCTGATAAAAATTTAAGCCTCATTCTCATGGACTATCATGAAAACATTCTGCATTTAAGCGGGCAGCATGAAAGCGTCATCGTGGTTCGAGCAGATGGGAAAATAGAGATTATCGACACTGATTCGTTGGGATTTCCGATTGGTTTAACGGATGAGATTACAGAATTTATTTTTGAAGTGAAAATTCAATTAAACTTAGGAGATGTAGTTGTCTTATATACCGATGGTATTACTGAAGCAGAGAACCAAAATAAGAAACAATATGGCATAGAAAGACTAATTAAAGTAACTAGTGAAGCTTATCAACAAACAGTTGAACAAATTAGAGAGATTGTAATTGCCGATGTTCGAGAGTTTATAGGTTCCAATAAAGTCTATGATGATATTACTTTTGTCGTTATAAAACGGAAAATCTAATTTCAAATATTTTCTGTCTGTGAACTAAGTAACTGGGTGCAATTAAATATAAAATCCAAAAACCTGTGGCGCACGCTGCGCGTGCGCCACAGGTTTTGACTCTGATTTTTGATTATGCCTAGCTACTTATTGCCGAAATTATCAGCGCAAACTACTCATTTAAATTTTCTTATTTTTCCTAAAAAACATAGTCGATATTTATGCATGGAACAGCTAATAATTTAGGAGAAGCGATCGCCCAAAGCCCGATCGCTTTAGTCTGGCATCGGCGCGACTTACGAATTGATGACAATCCTGCTTTGCATGAAGCGATCGCGCAGGTTGGGGAGCGGGGGATCGTGATGGGACTATTCATTTTCGATCCTGATATTCTCGATGATGGAGTAACTGAAGGTAGTAAGGTTGATTTCATGCTGGGGTGTTTGCGTGAGTTGCAAGCTAACTATCGACGGTTGGGCAGTGAATTGTTATTTACGATCGGTCATCCTGTTAATTCGATTTGTGAATTAGCTAAGAAGATTAGTGTAAGTCATGTCTTTTTCAATCAAGATGTGGAACCCTTTGCAATTAAACGCGATCGCGCAGCAACTCAGGCTCTACAAGAAATCGGTGTCAAAGTTCAGAGTTTTATTGATATTGGTTTGATTGCACCAGATGCGATCGCCACTCAGTCTGGAGAACCCTATAAGGTTTACACCCCATTTTGGCGTAATTGGCAAAGCAAACCAAAGCCAAGTCCTTTTGATACGCCACAGAAATTAAACGGGTTAGAAAGTTATGAGAATCTGCCAGTAATTTCTTTGCCTAGTTTACGTGAACTCAAATTTATTAACGATATTACTTTGCCGAAAGCTGGTGAAGCTGCTGCTTTAGAACTATTAGTCAGCTTTTGCGATGGCAATGGGATTTTGCGTTATCAAACGGAGAGAGATTTTCCTGCCCACACTGGGACATCCTCACTAAGCCCGCATTTGCGCTTTGGGACAGTGGGGATCAGGAGAGTTTGGGAAGCAGCGATCGCCTCAGAGCAAATTGCTCGGAGCGAAGAAGAATCAACAGGAATCACCACATGGAAACAAGAACTAGCATGGCGCGAGTTCTATCAGCACGTACTTTTTTACTTCCCTGAGTTAGAAACAGGTGCATATCGTCCACAAATGCGAAATTTTCCTTGGGATGATGACGAGGAGAAATTTGTGGCTTGGTGTGAGGGGCTCACAGGCTATCCGATTGTCGATGCGGCGATGCGTCAACTCAACCAAACTGGTTGGATGCATAACCGTTGTCGAATGATCGTCGCTAGTTTTTTGACTAAGGATTTAATTATCAATTGGCAATGGGGCGAACGCTATTTCATGCAGAAGCTATTAGATGGGGACTTAGCGGCAAATAATGGCGGATGGCAATGGAGCGCCTCTAGTGGCATGGATCCAAAACCTTTACGGATTTTTAATCCTGCTTCACAAGCTCGTAAATACGATCCCGACGGAGAATATATTTTGCGATGGTTGCCTGAATTACGTGGTTTAACGATCGCCGAATTATTAAGTGGCAACATCCCACCGCACCAATGCGATCGCCGTAATTACCCTTTGCCGATTGTCGATCATAATATTCAGCAGCAAAAGTTTAAAAAGCTCTATCAAGATTGCAAAATTATTTAAGTCGTATTTCGGAAAGCCATGCTTTGCGTAACTTGCTGAAATCTTGGTTTGCTATGATGGCTGGTCTAAATCTCTCTGATGATAAAACTATGCAAAAAGCTCTGCAAAAAGGTTTTCAGAGTTGCGGTCAACGCATTTCTATTGTCGGGACTTCGGGATCGGGGAAAACGACCTTAGCGCGTCAAGTTGCTCATCAGCTTCAGATGCCTCATATAGAGTTAGATGCACTACATTGGGAGCCAAACTGGACTGAGGCTGAGGATCGAGTATTTCGCGATCGCATATCAGAAAGTTTGAGTGGCGATCGCTGGGTTGTTGATGGCAACTACAGCAAAGTTCGTCCGATTATTTGGAGCAAAGCCTACACAGTTATATTTCTGGATTACCCTTTTTGGCTAGTAATATCGCAACTGCTGCGACGCACCTTAAAACGGTCTTTGTCTCAAGAAGAATTATGGAGTGGCAATCGGGAAAGCCTTCGTAAAGCATTCTTAAGTCAAGATTCCATTTTGATGTGGATGTTGAAAACCTATGCCAAAAACCGTAAAAAGTATCCTGCTTTACTAAATCAACCAGAGTACTCACATTTATCCTTTATTCACTTGCGATCGCGCAAAGACACTGACGCATGGTTGTTAAGCCTACTCGACTAGTCGGCTAAAATTTCCCGCAATTTAGGAATACAACGCCGAGTTTTTTGATAACCCTCTTCGATGATTAAATCGGCTTGATGAAAATCAAAAATCCCAAATTTACTTAAATCGGGCTCAACTAGCAGTTCAGGGGCATCAATTTCTAAATTTAATCTTGTGACTTTCTGCTCCATGATATTGATCGTTGTGCCGATAATGTCAAAGATATTGATTTGAGGGCTTTCTGTCGGCGACCATTGTTCGAGCTTTGCTTTAAATTTTTCGGTCAAAGTCTGGTACTGAGATCTGATCGCAGTGACAAATTCTAATTCAAGATTACTTTCAGGAACTTCTTCTTCAAGTACTATCTCCTCCACATCAGAACTTACAACTACTTCCGCTAAATAATTGTGATTGAGATTCACGGCTAACACTACATCCGCTCCCATCTCGCGGACTACATTCACAGGTACGGGGTTGACAATGCCACCGTCGCCAAGATACATGTCATTTTTTCTAAAAGGAGTAAATACTCCTGGCATAGAGATGCTGGCTCGAATCGCATCCGCCATCAATCCCGAGCGCAATCGTACTTCTTGCCCTGAGATTAAGTCTGTTGCCACGCAACAAAAGGGAATTTGGGCTTCTTCGATTTTGAGATTTTTAATATGTTCGGTCAGTAGGTCATAGATCTTATTGCCGTCTAAAAGTCCTTGCTTGGGGAATACCAAATCAAAATAGGAGAGCATGATTTTCCAATCCAATTCAAGCACAAATGCTTCCAGTGCTTTGATTTCTCCTGCTGCACATACCCCTCCGACAAATGCGCCAATACTAGAACCAGCAATATAACTAATTGGGATTTCAGCTTTAGTTAATGCTTTAATTACGCCAATATGCGCCCACCCTCTTGCTCCACCACTGCCTAGAGCTAATCCTAAAGTTTTAGTCATACCCTATCAAATTTATAAACTTTATAGATTTTTACAAGCATATAGCAATACAAGAGATAGTTAGGAAAAATCAAAACCCAAATAAAGAAAGGCGGCGCATCGCGCCGCCTTTCTTTATTTGGGTTGAGAAAAACCTTACATTGCTACAAGAGGTTTTTCTCAACCTAAATTGGAAATGAAAAAATCAAAAAAGTATTGCCTTACTGATTTTTGCTTATTTTTGATTAGAGGCTTGTAACTCATTGAGTTGGATGTTTTGACTGCGGATACGGCGGGATAGTAACCGAATAATATTTACAGCAATATCAGGAGTCTCATCGATCGCCTCGTAAAGTTGTTGCTGTGTTAACACCAGACAATCACAGCTGGAAATCGCTGTTACTGAAGCCGATCGCGGCTCGGCATCAAATAGTGACATTTCGCCAAAGCAGCTCCCTTTATCTAAAACTGCTAAATCCTTATCTCCTAAATGTACCCGAACTTTCCCTGCTACCACGATGTAAAGCGATCGGCCTTCTTGACCTTGAGCAAAAATCATTTTGCCAGATGGATATGATACCTCGTTCATGATCGAAGCAAGACGCACCAAGAAGTCATCACGCAACTCCTTAAAAATTGGAACGCCTCGTACTAATAACAACCGATCAATACTGGTTAGCATCGCCTAAGACTCCCCATACCCATTTGGTTTGCCGATCATTCTGGCTTTTATTTCAGTATCAATTTCTTTCCTCTCATGGGAATTATCACTTAGATTTAGGGTGTTTTCCCCATTATTTTGAAAATAATATGAAATTGCTCTAGCTTGAGCTAGCACTAAGGAATCACGATCCTTTAATAAATGCGGCAATATTTTAACTAGCGATCTTGGCGAAGCAATTTGTAAGTAAGAAATCACTGCCTCTCTCACAAAACCTGTTGGATGTTCCAAACACTTTAGCATTGCCTCCGCAGGTAAGCTCCAAAATTGAGTTCGTGCTATATGAAAACAGCAAGCTAATGTCCAGTCCGACAAACAATAGCGCAGATCCACGAGCTGCTGTAATCGCCTGAGTGGAGATAGTGGTTTATAAGGATGAATCACTGAAAGGATACTTAACTTATCAGCAATCGATCGACTATCAACTACCGATAATAAAACTTGCTTAACACTTAGATCGACAGTATTGTCCAAAATTTCCATACCGCGAGCGAGGCTACTCTTAGAGCCTGACAGAATATTAAAAGCAGCTGCTTGAATTGCCGATGCCGAGTAAAGTAGCTTCATCAACAGAAAAATCCTCTCCAAGCTATCAATCGCCTCATTTTGGAGCGCCTCTAGCAATAAGGATGTCTCTGTTGTCGAAACTCGATCCGACGGCATATCCTCAACCCCAGCCCAAGCTTCTGTCATCACTCCTAGTTCTTGAATTACCATTTTTTCAATTCCGCTGCGACCAATAAGCTCAAGGATTGTCTCAATGCCCTGTTCTTGAGGAATTCGAATCAAGGTACGCAAAATTTGACGTCGATGCTTACCCCAAGATTTTGGCAAATTGTTGGCAAGTACCGAAATTGAAGTTGGCGTTGCGATTTCTCCTAGAATGTCCCATGCTTGAATGCGAACATTATCAGGACTACGGTGGCTATAGGCTAGTTCTAGCAATGCACTAATTGCATCGTCACCAAGCATAACTAGTGCTTCATGAGCGGCTTTACGAGTGGCTTTGTAATGTAAACCACGGATAATCGAAGGGAAATATTCGCTTGCCCTTGTCGCTGCGATCGCTCTCAGTAACGCACAACGCACCTCTATCGAAGGATCTTGTAGTAATTGCGGCACATAAAATCGTAAAGACTGCATAAAGGCAGCTTCAGCTAATGCTCGACAGCCCAGAACTCTTTCGGGCTGTGACGAACTCGTAATCATATGCCGCAAAGTATTTGTTGCCTCAGCTACCTGTGATGAAGCTCCTAGACGCATCATTAGTGCAACAGCAGTACCACGAATAATGGGGTTTTGCTCTGGCCCCAAATAGTTTCGCAAGCTATCGATGTCACGGTTCTTTTCGTCAGCCAACAATACGTAGCGCAGACACAAAGCCTGTACTTGAGGCGATGCATGGGGTGACTGCATCACTTCACGAATATATGGCAAATACTTTGGCTCAGGATTTTCCAACATGGCATCAATGCTTTGCGCCTGTAAGTCTGGAGTCATCTGAGATAGTAATGGCGCAAGGGACTCACCTACGGCCTGTGGTGCAATTTGTGTTAATAAATCGATGCAAACTGATTGCTCGATTTGCGTGTCTGCTCTGGTCATTGACTCAGACACTGCTCGTCGTAGTTCGCGAGTATCTACAGCCAACAAACTCAGTTGTCCTCTCTCCACACTTTGAATTAAAAGCTCTAAATATCCCCGCCGTAGCAACCAGATAATTACGACCCAAACTATAGCGACTAGGACAATTACCGCCGCAAACCAATGGGAGAAAATATCTACGCCAATGCGCTGCTGTTTAAAAATTTCGCTAACAACCCAAATCAAAACCCCCGCCCCACCAGTTGCCAAAGGATCGGCGATCCCTCTAACAAAGGATTGAATTTGACTGCGAAACAGATCTGGCACCGCTTGAAACAGGGTAGGCGCAGTTGCTGCCACAATCGTAAAGCGAAATAGTTCGTCAAAAAACTTTAAAACCACAAAGCCTGCTAGTAAGCCAAACGGAGCAAAGCCTGCGATTGTGCCTGTGATGATAATGCCTATAGGTGGCATCAGTACCGCAAAAAATACCCCAATTCGCTCAATGATTCGACTAGAGCCAAAAAGCTGTAATGTCAGCTTGAAAACTCCCATTATCCCGCCAAATATTCCTAAAAAGCTCCCGATCGCTTCTTCTGTTTTTAGATTAGTTTCGAGTTGCGTCTGATACTGAAACTCGATCATAAAGAACAAGATTTGAGCAGCGATAAAAAAGCCAAATAGGAGCCATACATATTTACGGAGGTTGCCCTGTAGAGAGCGGGGGGTGAGGTCACTATCTTCTTCACCGTTATAAACTGAGTTAGGAAATGCTTGGCGATAGCGAGTACTCAGATAAAACAGCAAACACGAACCCATAAATAGCATCAAGCAGGTTGCGATGGTCATGTTTGCTGCCCCAACCCAACTTACCAAAAAGGGATAGGAAAACCCGCCCACAATTTCGGCAACAATAATTCCCGTGCTAATTAATGGAAATGCTCGTTTGATTTCACGAATATTAAATAATTGATTGGCAGCAATATCGTTATTGATATTACTAAGTACATAAATGCCTTCAACCCATAGTCGAATTCCAAATACGGCTGCCAAGTATATAAATGTGCCTTTTTGCATGAGTCCCATCCATGCAAGTGGCAGTGGTAATGCTAGTAAAAAGGAGATACCCAGCATCACCCAACGTAAGGGGAAAAGTTTTTGTAGCCACGAGTAGAAAACTCCAAAAGCGGTAACTACAAAAGCGGTAGCAATATAGACCCAAGTGAGATTTTCGGCTTTATAGGCTTCAAGAAATAAGGTAGAACTAGAATACTCAAGCCATACCGCTCCGATCGATGTCGCACAATAAAATAAAAACATCAAAAACGTGCGTTCAGCTTCATCTGGACGCAGGTTGACGATTTTTAAAAATCGGCGCATCGGTGAATTAGAGTCGGGAATGGCGGGTGCACTCATAGGTGATGGCGATCGTTTGACGATATGGTACTACAAGAACGCAAATCTACAATGACAGCTACTTCGGCAATCACCTCAATTTCTCAAGGACATCTCAATATCTGGGAAACTTGTCAGCGCAAGTATCAATATAAATATTTGCAGGAATTGAGTTTGTCTGAAGCTGATTTGAGTACTCAAGAAAAATTGTTATTGGGAGCAAATTTTCACTTACTCATGCAGCAAAAGGAGTTAGGTCTTGATGTATCAGTATTGGCCAGTAGTAATGTCAAGTTGCAGTTGTGGCTAACTGCGTTTGAAAATCAACCTCCAAAGATGATTGTTGGCGATCGCCTGTGCGAGCATCGTCGAATTTTGGAAATACCAATAGAAATGTCGCTGCATCATAGTCAGAATCGCGATCGCGGTCAAGGGTATTTTGTCCTAACTACAATTTATGACTTTTTGATTTTGGGCGATCGCCAAGCGCAAATCCTTGATTGGAAAACTCATCAAGTAGCAATCCCCCATGACCAACTAAAAAACAATTGGCAAACTCGTCTCTATTTATATGTATTAGCTAAAACTACCAGCTATGCCCCCGAACAGCTATCGATGACTTATTGGTTTGCCAATACTGCTGAGTCAGTGATCGTTTGCTACTCTCAGGAGGAATGCGATCGCACTGAAAAAAAATTACAGCAAATTTTGCTAGCGATCGCCCAAGCTCAAGACTATCCAAAACTACCAATTAATAGTTCAGCTTGTGATTTTTGCGAATTTCGCGATCGCTGCGATCGTGGGGATTTCGTAAATAAGTTTTTGCCAAGCAGTATTGAAGATATTCCGGAAATTATAATCTCAGCCTAAAAGATGGTAGGTAATGCGAATAGTTATCGCCAATCTTTAAATACTCAACGATTAATGATGCTTTTGAAAATCGAAATCCTTCTTTAGCAATCTAAGAGATAGCTAGTAAAAATCACAACCCAAACAAATTAAGAAGGCGTGAATCGCTTTTATTTATTTGGGTTTTATAACGTAAGCAAAACTTGGATTTATCCCCGTAGTTGCACAAAAAGTTTTAATTGGTGGTTATCTCTTGCATGACTTCTACCTGCGTCAATTACGAATGCCTAAATACCAATACTTAGGTTTGTAACTGTTGCACTAATTTTGAGTTATGTTAATACGACTATGATTTTTAATAAATTTTTTTCAAGGTTTTAAGAAATGACAGCAAAAATACAGTTATCAATCGGTATTGATGAAGAAGCTACGGACGTAAAAATCACGCGATCTAAAGATGGGGATACTAGTGTTGCTGTATTTATCTTCGATTCGCCCAACTGTATGACTGGCGAAAATGCCAGCAATAATGAAATTTTGGGGATGTACATGATTGATGAAGAAGGCGAAATGGTGACTCGTAATGTCAATGCCAAATTCATCAATGGTAAATCGGCTGGGATCGAGGCAATTCATAAAATAGAGGGTGAACGCGACTGGGAACGTTTTCTCAGATTTATGAATCGTTATGCTGAGTCCAATGGTATGAGTCTGAACAAAGCCTAAATTTTAGATCCCGTTGTGTTTGACATTCCCTCCTAGGCGCAAGGCATTCCTGTGTTTGTTGTAATGCGATTTGCTAAGAGGCTTGCCAAGATCATGCGATAGCAATGAAAGAGATAGCTAAGACAAATCAAAACCCAAATAAATAGAGGCGGCACAAAGCGGCGCCTCTATTTATTTGGGTTTTATGTTTTAAGCAAAACCTGCATTGCTACATCGGCTAATTGGTTGGCGTCTAATCTTAAAAGTTTTTGTGAGTTTGCAGTTATAGCAAAAAAAGAGTTAGCCAGTAAAACCAAAACCCAAGAAATGAGTTGCGGCGCTTCGCGCCGCAACTCATTTCTTGGGTTTTATGTCCTAAGCACACCTTGCTTTGCTATCACTCTAATCATCAAATTTAATCTCTAATCTTATTAAGTTAGGTTTATACAAACTGAGATCGCGATCGCTGTTAACATCGATACTAATTTCTGGAAAGGAGACAGCATTCGATGTCCGCAGTCAATCAGCAAGAAGTTTTGGCAAGCTTTAAGGTTTTGGTAAGCATGGCAAAAGCCGATGGCAAACTTCTCGAAGAGGAGTTTACAAGTCTTGCCGACACTTTTGAAGAGATTCATTTACCAGAAGGCGTTACCGTCGATCGCCTCTTGAATGAAGACGATGAACCAATCGATACATTACTCGCGCAAATTACTAGCGACATTGCGCAGGAAATGGTTTATCAGTCAGCTTACGCAATGGCAAATATTGATGGTGAATACAGTCCTGAAGAACAAGCACTTTTAGAAAAGATTGGTAAAACCTTTACTAACTCCAAACTTTGGGGTAAGCAAGAATGGTTGGAAACTTTAGAGCGTCGCTCTACTAGATTGTCTATCTCCGAGCAAATCAGCCAAATTGACGATCCTGAAAAACGGGCAGTTGAGGTCGAAAATGCAATTACCGATACTTGTTTTCTCAATGCAGTCTTAGGTGCTTTTCCGCTTCCTGGAATTGCGATCGCCTTTGATATGCTGATTTATTGGAATCAACTCGATCTCGCACAGACAATCGGACAAAGTTGGGGCTACGATCGCGACAAAGAAAATCTTCGCAAAGCTCTATTTGGCAGTTTGGGTATTACTGGCACGAGAATTGCAGTTAGCAACTTAGCCAAACTAGTACCCGTGTTTGGGATGGTTGTCGGAGCAACTACAGCTTTTGCTAGTACATGGGCGCTTGGTAAAGTTGCTAATGAATATTTTGCCTCGGGCGGTGAAATGGATGCATTTAGCCTTCGTCAAGCTTTTAAAAAGGCAAAGAAAGAAGGCGAAGCAGTTTATAAAACCAAAGCTGATGAAATTACTGCTAAGAAGCAAGCAATTGAACCTGTGGTTCAATTGCTAAATGAAGAGTTAAAAGCAGGTAGTATTAGCCCTGAAGAATATCAAATTAAGATCAAAGAGCTTCTTTAGAGATATCTATCAAAGGGGTTGATTGCCGAGTCATTTTTTTATGTGTATGGCTTCAACTTCCTTTAAATAGAAGCTTACGATAAGTGAGCGGAGTTGAACGCTTAGACCAAAAAGAGGGTTGCGGCGCGCCGTAACCCTCTTTTTGGTCTAAGCGTTGAAGATAGAGCTAATTAAACTTTTAACGACCCAAACATCAAGATCTTCAGTCCTAACTGCTTCAGCAATCTGATAGGCTCGATCTAGATCTGGCGCGATCGCGAATACTGTCGAGCCAGAACCCGACATCATCGCACCGAGACATTCTCGATCTAGCAATTTATTTTTGAGATCGGCGATCTCAGGATATTCAGGTAAAACTACACGCTCAAGATCGTTATACAGAAAGCGCCCAATTTTTGTCGGTGCAGACTCTCCACCAGAGGCGATCGCGGTAACCATTTGACTTGATAGATTGCGATCTTTGACTTTACTCGTGGCAAGCAAACCTTGCGACCTGAAAGTCTGATATGCCCATGCAGTAGAGATTGCAATATTACGGGGCTTGCAGATAACCAATACTAGATCGATTAGATCTGGCAGGGGCGAAAGGCTCTCACCTCGGCCCGTAGCCAAAGCTGTGCCACCAGCAACACAAAATGGGATATCTGAGCCCAATTGGGCTGCAAAATCGCATAGCTGTGACTGCGTGAGTCCCAGATCCCAGAGTCGATCGATCCCCACCAAAACTGCTGCTGCATTTGCTGAACCTCCAGCTAAACCAGCACCCATCGGAATTTGCTTGTCGATCGCAATTTCTATCCCCCCAATATTAGGATATGTATTTTGCATCAAGGCTGCAGCCTTGTAAGCAAGGTTAGTGCGATCGCATGGTACTTCGGGATTATTACATAGAACGTGAATCTCATCATTACCGATTTTACGCATATCTATGCGATCGCATAGATCGATACTCTGCAAGACCATCACCAGATCGTGATAACCATCAGGACGATTGCCTGTAATCTCTAGATAGAGATTAATTTTTGCGGCAGACTTGAGAGAAATACGCGAAGTCATTGGGAAAAAGTTCGCTTGTATATGTGTTGGAGATTTTTTTGATCGGTATCAGAACCTAGGCGACGCAGCGATCGCATCTGATTTTCAACCATGAGCTTAGCATCAGCACGCGAGACAGGCTCAAACAGGACTCCTTCGGGACTATTTGTAATCAAGAAGAATAACCTTTGTGCGTAGAGAGTGGTAAACAAGCTACGAAATTCATCTACTTTACACAAGCGAGATAGCAAGCCAAAAGTAGGATGATTTAGATAATGTTCGGACATTTGGCGGGCAGAGAAATTTATTGAGTAGAAGGAGCAGAATTTTTCTGTATCGTAAACAACATGAGTTTAACGAAGAGATCGCGATTGAGCATTTAAGATAAAGCTTAAAAACTCCTAGAAATTAGACAATACAACCTATTCGAAAATATTGTGATTACTATTCTGATATGTTTCGTGCGATTAATTAGAAAATGTTATCAAACCTTAACGACTTTTTATCGAAGTCCGAGCAAATTATGTACCAAGTATTTAACTTTCGGATTCTTGCCAGAATTTTCTCAGTCATTGTCACAATTGCTATTATTTTCGCCTCACCTAGTCACGCGATCGCTGCCGAACGTCGCCCTATAATTCCTGCTCATGGTCAGCCGATCCTTAGTGGCAATATGCATGGCTCCGATTGGATTGCCGCCTCTGAAGAATCGAAGCTAGCCTATTGCGAAGAAGCTTTTGCCGCCTTTCGCGGCTCTGCAGCTCAGAGCTATATCATCAGTCATAATATTCAAAGCTTGAGTCCCCAAGGGTTATGCGATCGCATGGATCAGTACTACAGTCTCGAAGACTACATAGACGATCAACTGGGATCGGCAGCAGCGATCGCCCCGATCCTGTTTGCTGATACTCCTCTTGGAACTAAATACTGAGCTAGAAATTAGATTAAAAAAGCTCTGCTTAAACCCAAACAGTCTTATATGTAGCAGTCCTAAATCATTTTCGAGATTCAGGGTTTTGAGGAAGCATCCCCCCTTCGGGTGTACTATCTCAAAACATAAGTGGGAACGGCTATAAAAACTACAGGATTACTTAGGGAACAAGAGTGCCAAGCTCCTTGTCTGTAATGCATAGAGTCGAGATAAACATTGGTTAAACCGATCTTAATCCGTATAATTACTCATTAGATATGTTTATGGATATACAAAAATACACATGACATAGGCTAAAATCTGATGCATAAATATTTTTGTGGTGTGATCGTAACGCTTTAAAAGCGTTTTAAAAGGAAGTATGAGCAAACAAACTGAAGCCCCAACAAAAGAGATTTCTCCATTGAACGTAACTGCTAAAAAGTTGTATTCCGAAGAAGTGCAAGCTGAACTTGCGGAACTGCAATCAGATATTGATGTTCTTTTACAGCAATTGCAAAGCTTGAGCCGTCAACGCCTGACCACAGTAGGGAGTGCTCAGTAGTGGTTGCCATACAAAACTCCTCACACACTCTTACCCCTGAGACTACCCTCCGCGACATTATCAAAACTATCCCTTCTGAATACTTTGAGAAGAAACCTCTCAGAGCTTGGTTGGGCGTGTTGCTTTCCTTAACAGCCGCTGCACTTGGTTATGCGAGCATCGCTTCGTCTCCATGGTACTTGTTACCTTTCGCTTGGATTTTCACTGGTACTGCCCTAACAGGCTGGTTCGTAATTGGTCATGACTGCGGACATCGTTCCTTCTCCAACAAAATTTGGGTTAACGATCTCGTC
Organism: Pseudanabaena frigida; assembly: GCA_003242085.1. Taxonomy (GTDB): domain Bacteria; phylum Cyanobacteriota; class Cyanobacteriia; order Pseudanabaenales; family Pseudanabaenaceae; genus Pseudanabaena; species Pseudanabaena frigida. The sequence goes on from QBML01000025.1 coordinate 53,519, forward strand.
GGACATATTGCTTTCTTGCCACTACTTTTCCCTTTTCATTGTTGGCGCTTCAAGCACGATCACCATCACCTACACACCAACAAGATGGGTGAAGATAATGCTTGGTATCCCTTTACTGTTGAAGAATACGAGCAAGGAAAAGGTTTGACTTCTGGCGTATATCGCTTAATTCGTACTCGTTTTTGGTGGATTGGCTCAATTATTCATTGGGCAAACTTGCACTTTAATGCAAATCTATATCCTGAGCGTCAGCAAGAACAAGTTAAGTTTTCTTACCGCTTAGTAATCGTTTTTGGTGCGATCGCTATTCCTGCTTTGATAATCACTACTGGCTTCTTAGGATTTATAAATTTCTTTTTGATGCCTTGGTTGGTCTATCATTTCTGGATGAGCACTTTCACTATTGTTCATCACACAATGCCAGATATCCAATTTAAAGATAAGGATAAATGGCGCGCAGCAACCGATCAACTGACTGGAACCGTACATTGTGATTATCCAGCTTGGGTGGAATGGCTATGTCACGATATTAACGTGCATGTTCCTCATCACGTTTCCACAGGTATTCCTTCCTACAACTTGCGTCTCGCACACAAGTCTCTTGATGAAAATTGGGGAAAATGTATGTATAAGACTAAGTTCTCTTGGGAATTGATGAAGGATATCGGCGATCGCTGTCATATCTACGACGCTGAAAAGTGCTATAAAACTTTTGCTGAAGTTGATGCTTCTAGTAAAGTTATTTAATTAATAATTAATCTAACTAGTTTATTAATAATAAAAAGAGGTCGTTTTACGTCCTCTTTTTTATTGTCATCGGCATAGCTATGGAAATCTTAGGCTTCAATGATCACGCGAGCATTACCACGTTTTTTATTGACACGACAAGCAGTTGTATCTCCAGAACGCTCAAACTCCAGATCTAAAAGTGTTTGTCCAATCCGTAAATTCTGAATTGATAGTCGTTTAATAGAATTTAGTAAACAGGGATCGATAATATGAAGCTGATTATTGGTGGCATCAGGTACGAGATTAGCCATTATCGAAACTAATTGGAAGATGGTTCCTGTTGCCCAAGCTTGTGGCGAACAGGCGACAGGGTACTGTACAGGCAGACTAAAACCATCATGCTCATAGCCACACAGTAACTCAGGAGGTCGTTGATAGGGCTGGGCTATGGTCATATCAATCAAACCTTGAGCAATTCTCAATGATTGCTTAACCAAACTGTGCGATCGCATACCGAGAGCTATCAGGCTATTATCATGCGGCCAGACCGAACCAATGTGGTATCCCATTGGATTGTAAGCAGGAGAAAGGCTGCTCAATGTCCGAATCCCCCATCCATTAAACATATCAGGTGCATTTAAACGGGCGGCGACACTGAGAACTTTTTCATGATCGAAAATACCTAAATTCAAACAATGTCCGGGATTAGAAGTAATACTATCGACAGGCTGACCTTTGCCATCTAATGCTAGGGCGCAATAGTCCTGATCGGGTAGCCAAAAATCTTGATTGAACCGTAACTTCAAATCTTTTGCCTGCGATCGCCAAAGTTCGGCTAATTCAAATAGCTGCTTTCTCTCAGCTAATTCACTCATTCTAATTTTGGCGGCATAGACATATCCTTGCACCTCGCATAATGCGATCGCCCCTTCCGCAAGTTCTCCTTTACTATTAACAATACAATTCTCAGAATCTTTCCAACCTTGATTGAGTAGACCTTTTTTAGAGGAGCGAAAATAACTAAGATAGCCAGTCTCTTGGCAGTTGCGATCAATCCATGCCATCGCTGAGAGAGCGTTTGGCCATAGGGTATCTAAAGTGGATTGATCGGCAGTCCAAGCAAAATACTCCGCATAAAGCATCAACCAGAGTGGTGTGGCATCAACAGTTCCATAGTAGGGAGTATGCGGTACTTCTTGACAACGAGCCATCTCACCTAGCCTGATTTCATGAAGAATTTTCCCCTTTTGTTCGTCACGCCATTCATTATCAACTTTGCCTTGAAAATACGCTAAAACGGAAAGAGTATCACGGGCAATTTTGGGATCTAAAACTAAGGTTTGGGAAGCTGCAATTATGGAATCTCTACCAAATAAAGTTGAAAACCACGGTACTCCCGCTGAGAGAAAATTATTTTTCTCAGAAGTTTGTCTTAATAAATAAATATCCTGTACAGCGCGATCGATCACTTGATTTAGTGACTTATTATCAGTTTGAATTTTAGTGATTTGCTCAGTCCAGATTTTCTCTTCTAATAACTCTTCACCTTTTGCCTGAGCAAAGGTTTCAGGAACACTAACAATTGAGGTGGGACAATTATTGGTAAATAAATGAATGCGATATCCGATTGTTCTTGATTCATGGGCGGCTAAATCTAAATGCCAGATAGCTGTATATCCTTGAATCTCTTGGGGCTGAAAAGAATCAAATTGAATTCGTGATTCCATCAAAGAACCATCTAATCCTTCATAGGCAAGCACAATTTCCTTAGGCAATATTTCCATAGATTTCTGATCTTGATTCGGTAGATAGCGGAGAAAATTACCTCTTTTTTCACGCTTACTTCCTCTCACTTCAAATAAATCTAGGAAATCAGCATCAAAGCTTAAACTGAGCGTAAACCTAACTGGATGTGTATTGTAATTGGTTACTTGTGTCTGCTCAAAAAAACCACCTTTGATCAAGATTTCCCGATGGATATCAATGGTTTCTGCCTTGATGAGACCACCTTCTGCATTTTCAATCTCAGGATTTGCACCTAAAACTGTCATTGCAAATCCTTTGCGAGCGGTACTGCTAAAAGCAATAGGCGATCGCCCATCAATTTGTAGCTCCAGACGACTGAGAAACCTTGTATCACGGCAAAAGAAGCCCATGCTATCTTCAATGCCGCCAAGGCGACAGCTAAGATCGGAAATATTCCCTAAAGTATCCGTAATTAGGAATAAATCGTCATCTTTCAAGGTCAGTGTGGAAATAGGATGCTCCCCTATTAAACAAACCCACGGTACAATTTGTGTCTTATCGATAGGAATAAATCTCCTTCCATCAACTTCAATTGTGGTAGGTTCAATTATGTCGGGCATATTATTTAGTAATATTATTTTTTTGAAAGAATGATTATGCAGATCTGCTTATGCTCGATCTTTTATGATTCCAAGCTTGATCGTGCATAATTGACTGAGCAAGAACATGGCGATAGAGTTCGCTTAACTGAATAGATACTCCTGTCCAACTAAATCGCTGATTTACATTTGCAGATGCTTGCTTACGCATCTTCCTAACCCACAAATCATCAAATAGAATCCGATGAATACCATTAGCAAAAGCATCAATATCTTTAGGCTCGACTAATAGACCCGTTTCTTCGGGAATGATTGTAAACTTCAAGCCACCAACATTAGAAGCGACCACAGGTACACCACAAGCCATCGCCTCGATCGCAACTAATCCAAAGGGTTCGTAGTGACTGGGAATTACGCAAACATCAGCAGCTGTATAGTAAAGAGGCAAAATATTATGCCCGATCCTACCCGCAAAAACAGTACAATCTGTCAGCCCTAACTCATTGACAATATTTTCAATCCTTTGTTTTTCATCACCGTCAGGCATATTTGCTGAACTTCCACCAACAACGATCAGCTTGAGATTTTGGAGATTCTGTTCCTTAAGTAGAGCAAATGCTCTGACTAAAGTCTCAATCCCTTTCCGTTCGTCGAATCTTCCCACGTAGAGAATAATTTTCTCATGACTACCTAATTTCAATTTGGTGCGTGCATTAGACTTAGAAGTTAACCGAAAGTTATTGGTATCTGTTCCGCAGGGAATAACTTCAATTTGACCGCTAGTAGAAACAAGCGATCGCAAAGTGTCCTGTTCTTGAGGGCTAGTGGCAATTACACAGTTGGCCCGTTCTAAGATCTCTCTCTCAATCCTCAGACGAGTATTCGCAATTTGGGGGATTTCTACCAAAGATTGATACTTCACTGCTCCTAGAGAATGATAAGTGTGTACCAGTTGGATACCACTAGTTTTTTGCAACTCCATCCCAGCCCAAGCAGATAGCCAATAATTAGTATGAATTAATGGATAATTTAAGCCGTGAGTCCTTTGAAATGATTGGAATGAACTTACAAACTCTGGCATATGTTCAAATAATCGATCCCTAGGAATATAGGTCTCGGCACCTGCTTTAAGTCGAATCGTTCGACAATAAGGAGAATGTTGCACAATTACATCATCTTCAGCGTGGACTTTACGGGTAAACATATCCACTTGCCAACCCAATGCCGCAAGGGTTTCGCCAATATGACGCACATACACATTTTGTCCACCCGCCTCTTCTAATCCAATTTCTGCTGCAGGATCGGCATGATCGGAAATGAGGGCGATCGCCTGTCTGTTTAAACTAAGCATAATATTTCTCCTTTTTTAATGATTCTAAAGATCCCCCTCAATCCTCCTTAAGATGGGGGTTGGGGGGATCGCAAAGATTGTCTATTGCATTACCAGATCTCGGTTTTGTCCATTCCGAGAATATTTCTCGCCTAGTAGCTTCTGATATACGGCTTCATATCCATCTGCCATCCTTTTTGCGGTGAAGTTAATTAAGACATGCTCTCGACAGGCATAACGATCTAACTGAGCGGCAAGGGCGATCGCATCTATACACTCATTCACGTTATGGCAGAGAAATCCACTTACTCCGTGGGCAATCACTTCAGGAGCTGAGCCCAAACTCATTGCAACTACAGGAGTACCGGTTACCATGGACTCAATCATTACTAGCCCAAAAGGTTCTCTCCATGTAATTGGAAATAGCGTTGCTACAGCTCCGCCCATGAGAATGTTTTTTTGTTGATGATTAGCCTCACCGAGAAATTCGATTTGCTTTCCATCAATATGTGGTTGAACTTGGTTCTTAAAGTATTCCAAATCTACAGCATCAATTTTCCCAGCCATTTTGAGATGCCATCCTGAACGTTTAGCAATTTCAATCGCTAAATGAGCGCCCTTTTCTGGTGACATTCGACCTAAAAAAGCCAGATACGGTGGATGTTCTGGCTGAGGATAAAAGTTATAAGTATTTGGAGCGATACCGTTATAAATTGTGGATACATAGTTTAAGCCTAAACTCGTATCCCTCTGGGAGTTAGAAATGCTAACAAATGGTTGTTTGCGCACATGAGTAAATAATTTCTCATTATCAGACGTGAAAATACCGTGTAAAGTATGAACTGTAGGTGTTTTAACTAGATTTGTATAGGGCAATGCTACACAACCGACATGGGAATGAATGATGTCAAATCGTTCGGCATTCTCATAGACTCGGCTTATATTGAGCATGTCATAGATATTAGGATCTTTAACACTCGTGTCTAAACGTAAGGCTCTAGGATGGACAGATTCTAGTTTGGCGGAGGTTGTAGAGTCACCTGAGGCAAATAGAGTAACATCATGACCGCGCTTAACTAATTCTTCGGTGAGTAAACTTACTACGAGTTCAGTGCCGCCATAAGCGGGAGGTGGAACCTGTTCCCATAGTGGAGCAACTTGAGCAATTCTCATTATGAATCTCCTGTCTATAACTTTTGATGCAGGCGATGATAACGGCTGTTTCTAAAGGTTGTTATCTTATTAAGGAGACTATAACTGAGCGATGATTGAGATCGCGTATATCCAAATCTTTAAATTGGATAAGTTGTATTGGAATGTATTGAAACTTTATAGAAAAGTGAGTTTAATCAAGCTTTTTTTATTCTATATAGTGCGATCGCTTCTATAGAATAAATGATTTGTGTGGGACTTCTACCTCGCTTAGATAGCTTCTTATACTAATGACAGATGGGGGTAAAACTTTACTACATCTTAAGACGTATTGGCATTATTCCTATCAGTAAAGTATACATTTTTCTATTCCTGTAATTTTTCTATTTCAAAACTATAATTTCCTACTACTAACTTTGCACTCAAAAGAAAGCATTGACCGATCGGAGAAATAACATTTATTCGTGTCGATCGCTTCATTTTTTATTCGTATTAAAGATTTTTAAGGTTTGGTAAATCCATAATATTCGCATCATCAGGATTTACTTTGAGAAAGTGATGCGTTAATAGAAAACTAACAATAGTCCATGTTTGATATAGCCTTGCTTGTTGACCTACCCAAATCCCGTTAGGCCCATCAAAATACTCTGCCCAATTCTCTTGAGGTAATCTTTTTAAGAGAATCTCATAATTATCTTGCAGTAGGATATCGATCGCAACATTATCAATAGAAGATTGATGCTGTTTATGACGTAAGGTTGCAATTACAAAAAACCAAAAAAGACATGGCCAATGCCCTGCATTGTGATAACACCAAGGTAGATTTTTGCGATCGTAGCCAGTTTTTTTACGCCAGTCTTCACTTTCTAAAGGTGGATGACAGATTCTTAAAGGCATTTGAGCAAATAGATCTGCCTGATTTTGGTGCATGAGACGAAAGAGAGATCGCTGTTGTGCCAAACTAATTAGATCGAAGGTGGCTCCTAGACAGTTCCCTAGCGTAAAAAAACGAAAGTCTGGTCTACCCGTTCGCACATTGCCAATTAAATATCCACCGCGATCGCCTAACCATTCCTGTAGCCAGTGAGGAATAGTTTCTGTTTGGATATTGTACTCATTTGCTACGCGATCGCCGTATTGTTCAGTAGGTCGGCGGCGAATGGTTTGGACGATTTTAGAGTTTACCCAATAATGCTTGAGCATATAGCTTCTAAGCTTTTTTAACCAAGCGATCGCGTAGGCTTTTAAATGGATTTGTTGTTCGATTAATGCGTTGCTAGGATCGTGGAAATTGTCTGTAGCTCGTTCATCTGCATATCCTTTTTCATCCAAATCAATTTGGATTAGTCCCACGGCACTTAATAAAGCGCCATACAAAAGTGCTTGTATCTCTAAAGGATTGCCCCAAACATCAAGAGGGCGATCGATCATAAATGCCCCATCAGGTACAAAAAGGGTTGGGGCATCTCGAAAAGATGGATGAAGAATTAGATTTAGAAGACCTTGAATGCCAATCTGAACTTCAGAGGTTGTTGCCCATTCGCGATCGCCCGATCTCTTCACATATAAGTAAGCCAAAATTGCCCACCACAAGCTGGCATCTACCGAGCAAACTCTGCCAATCGCTCTTTGTCCATAATCAGCAACTAGGTTCCCTTCAGTTTCAACAAAGCTAGTAGGAAATATGCCTCTAGTTTGGAATTGATCGCTTTGTAGCTTCAGGCATGTATTTAGGAAATGCTTGACAATAGTAAACTTTCCTTCAAGGAGTAAATAGATCATTACAGGTACGTTATCCCGAATGAAAATCTCACTGTAATTTAAGTCTTGATTGTTTTGGTTTCTAGGAATTGCAGCTATAGCCCCAACAAATTCTCCATTGATTTTCACTAATGCTTTTTCATACAAAAGAGATTTAGCTAATTGCACTAATGATTCTTCTTTCATTAACTACCTGAAATTAAATTTATGGAACTTCGCGATCGAACAAAAATCTTAGCCTTGACTCTAGCGCAAAGTGATGTAATTCTTTTGGATTACTTATAAAGACTTTGACTTCACTGACAACACTTTGCACTAAAGTCAAAACTTTCCTTGGTTTGCTTGATTGTTAATTGCTATAGTAATCTAGACTGATGGCTGAGCGAAGCGATGCACTGAGATTGCCGAAGTGTCGAAGCCTCTTGTTAATCTCGTGAATTTATAATGGATAGATTTTAATTGGGAGCAATCGCATTAGAGCTTGTCCTAATCGATGAGCTTGGGTGTCATACATTGGTAACTCGATCGCGGCAGGAAGACTTTCCATAAATCGACGGGCAAGTTCAAGATCGCAACCTGAAATATTTTTGAGCTTGTTACCAGCATCTAGCAACACACTGGAATTTAGAGGTGGTTTGGCTCGCAATTGCCAGCGTTTTGGCAAGTGGAGATTGCCAAGCTCGATTCGCCGTAGCCCCGAAATTGAAGCCAGAATCGTTAGACGATCGCCTACATTCATTACCTCATCATCAGACGGCATATAAACTTCATTATGTCCATCGGCTTTAGGTCGAGCGGTTTTTAAATAAATTGGTACGACTGTATAGCCATAGGAAATTTGTGACAAATTTTTACCAACTAACGTATCATTTTTGGAAATTATATATTCTGCAACTAGTACGGTGCGCTGATTGAGACGAAATAGGCTTAACATATTTTCGCCAAATGCCGCTCCCGCAAAAGCTTCAGCTGAGAGAGCATAGGCACAAAAAGATTGAGAATTTGGTAAAAGTTCCGCTAGGTTTTCGCTAAAGTAACGATCGTAGGTGCGAATCGCGAGATTCATCTGGCGATCGATCTTTTTGGCAGCATCACGAGCTAGCAAGGCTGCTTCGAGATTGAGCATTTGATCGTCTGTGACCGTGAGAATACTCTTTGCTTTGGCAAGATTTGTTTTTGCTAGTTCTTCAATGATGTTGCCTGTAAACCAAGGGACTTTAGTTGCCAGATCGCAGTCGTGTGGATTTTCACTAACGATCACAATTGGAATTTGTAGCTTAAACAATAAGTCGGCAACTCTTTGTCCGAGCCGACCAAATCCAATGATCACAATATGGTCGCGCGCGGGTAGAGGGAGCGATCGTTTAAAAAACTCGAATTTGGAGCTGAGGATGCGATCGGCAAGCAATCCTATAACACCTAAAACAAATAGTAGGCTGATCAGAGTAATTAAGATGCAAAAGAGCATTAACCATAGAGGCACTTGATCCTCGCCTCCTAGCCCACCAAAAACATCGCCATATCCACCCAAGAGTAAAATTACGCTGGTTGAGATGGCTTTCTGTAATGAAATATTCGGTACATTCATCAATAAAACTGCGGAGCTAATTACCAATAGCAGAATGGCAATAATAATTCCCCATAAAATTAAACGGCGCGATCGCTCCGCCCGAAACCAAGAGACAATTTGATTCCATCGAGATTGCCAAAAAACTGGACTGGCGAGTTTTTTTAATAGTTGCAGGATATTTCTGAGAGACTGAAAATTAGATTGACGAATGGGTTCAACTAGTTCTAATTGACTGTTCCCGAATGTAGCAAATTCATTTTCCACATATTCGATATAGGCAATCTTATCGCCAACTTCTACCATTGTATCGGGATGCCATTGAAAGAATAGGCGATCGGGATTGAGATCTGCGATACTCAAAAGCCGCGATTGCTTTTTATGCAGTAGATGGGCTGGAGTCTTAAGAAACCGATAGTTATCAGCCTCTACCCTACATTCAACTACACGTAATTTGCGATCGCCGATTTGAAATAGACCTAACGAACCTTCACCCAAGCCTGCAACCGCAAAGGACGCGGCAGGTAACTCCACGGGATCGAGTGCGACAAAGCTTCCTAATTGATCTTTAAGTAATTGATTGAGATTTAGACGAGAAGATCGTACAACAATATGCACGTTCGGATTGAGGCGACGTGCAGAGATTGCTGTTTCAATATTGACATTCTCATTACTAGTAACTAGCAAAATTGCCCGACAATTATGAATGCCAGCTTTGAGAAGAACTTCAGTACGACGGCAATCGCCCAAGATAATTGGCTCATCGAGTAACTCTGTAAAGTTATCAAGTTCCATTATCTCAGGCTGAATTTTATTGATCGCGCAGATTTTTACTTCATACTCACCATAGGCAAATTTTTTTAAGTTAAATACAGAGTGCTGTCCTAAACTACCTAGACCACAAACAATAAAGCGATCGCATAATGTTGTTTCGATATTTGACTCTAAATTTGCGCCTGATTTTTCGGATGAGAAGTCTTTCTTTTCTTTGTCATTTGAGGCGATCTTATCGAGATCGAGGTCAATTTTCTCTACCCATTGAGGCAAAGGTTGACCGAAAAGAAATGTATAAATCCGAGCTGCTTCTAAATTTTTATCTAGATCGACAAGGCATTTACCGATCGTTTCCACGAGTAATTCACGATCGCCAAAATAGGTGGACTCCAGTAAAACATGGAGTTCTTTGCGCTTTTGTCTGACTGTGACATTGACCTTGATATCTAAGTCAAGTAAAGAGTTTTTGATGAGAGCTGCAAGCGATCGCATTCTTAATTACATTCTCAAGCTGGTAAATTTGTCAAAAAATTAATCATAGACCACAAACATTAATAGAAGTTTATCTCGAATATTGCCTTAGGTTTTTAGACACCGTTGCGTGATATGAAGGATAATTGGATTTTATAACGTTTACAAATTCATGTCTGTTCGAGTTCGTATTGCACCAAGTCCAACGGGTAATTTGCACATAGGTACTGCCCGCACTGCTGTATTTAATTGGCTGTATGCCCGTCACAACAAGGGGACATTTATTCTTAGAGTTGAAGATACCGATCGCGAGCGGTCTAAGGATGAGTATACCCAAAATATTTTGGAAGGCTTGGCTTGGTTGGGGATCGATTTTGATGAGGGTCCATTTTTTCAGACACAGCGTAGCGATCGCTATATTGCCACTGTGCAGAAACTCTTAGCTGAAAAAAAAGCTTACTTTTGCTACAGTACTGAAGCTGAGCTAGAAGCAATGCGCGAAGCCCAGAAAGCAAATAAGCAAGCCCCACGCTATGACAATCGTCATCGCAACCTTACTGACGAGCAGCGTCAAGCTTTTGAGGCTGAAGGTCGCCGCTCTGTTGTTCGCTTTATTATTGAAGAACCACGCACAGTTAGTTGGAACGACCTAGTACGCGGTACTGTGTCTTGGAGTAGTAGCGATCTGGGTGGTGATATGGTAATTGCCCGTGTTGATGAGCAGGGCAATATTGGCTTGCCTTTGTATAACTTTGCAGTAGTTGTAGACGACATTGATATGCAGATCACTCAAGTAATTCGTGGTGAAGACCATATCGCGAATACTGCAAAGCAAATTTTGATTTATGAGGCATTAGGAGCAAAACCGCCTCAGTTTGGACATACTCCACTAATACTCAATCAGCAAGGCGCAAAAATTTCTAAACGAGATGGCGCAACTTCAGTTTGGGAATTTAGAAATATGGGTTATATTCCTGAAGCTTTTAACAACTACATGGCGTTATTGGGGTGGTCGCCTAATGATGGCAAGGAGTTGTTTTCCTTACAAGAAGCTTCGCAAATTTTTAGCTTCGATCGCGTAAACAAGGCAGGTGCGAAGTTTGATTGGGATAAACTGAATTGGATTAATAGCCAATATTTACACTCCCTGCCAACTGAAGATGTTTGCGATCGCCTGACTCCATTCCTTAAGGATGCTGGCTATGATTTAGAAACTGTCGATCGCCAATGGCTGCTTGACCTCACTAAACTGATTGCGCCTAGTTTAACGTTGCTGACCGATGCTGCGACAATTAGTAAGTTTTTCTTCATAGAGTTTGAAGACTATACGGATGAGGCAAAGGTAACTCTACAAGGTGATGTCGTTCCTGGCATTATGACGGCACTAATTGAAGCTTTAAATGAAGTTCCAGAACTGGATGCTGATAGAGCTGGAGAAGTTATTAAGACAGCTATGAAGTCGCAGGGAGTTAAGAAAGGTGTAGTCATGAAGTCTTTGAGAGCTGCTCTCACTGGCGATCTGCATGGACCTGAAATCTTGCCAACTTTTGTGTTATTACATCGCAAAGGATTAGCGTTGCCACGTTTACAGCGAGCTTTAACTGCATAAACAGAAATTAAATTTAAAAGTAAAGAGTTCGCAGCACGAACTCTCTACTACAATACTTTGGTCTTAAACCCAAACCAAGAAAAAACTTAAAAGCGTTTAAAAGCATTGCTTTTAAACGCTTTTAAGTTTTTTCTTATGATTTGCTTGCTGGGTAATTTCTGTAAGTCCAAAGCATTAAAACAATTGCTTAACGCTAGTCAATAATCACTAACATAATCGCTACATCACATATCCCTTACTCGACTTCTCGGAACTCTGACCGATATTTTACTGTTCCAATACAATTTTCCAATGTGCCATTCTCTAACTCTAATACCATAAACACATCGTCTGGCACTTTGTACTCGCATCGCAATCCTTTCTCTTTGGCTGGTACAAACCCAAACCTTGAGTAGAACTCTGGATGTCCTAGAACAACTACAGCTTTGTATCCCAATCCAGTACATTCCTCCAAACTATACCGAATCAGCAGTGAACCAATTCCTTGTCGCTGATGTTCTGGAAGTACTGCCATTGGAGCTAAACCCAGAATGAATAGATTATCACTACATTGCCCTTCAATCTCAACTGGACTGTAGAAAATATGTCCAACGACTTTCTTGGCTTCTACTGCAACGAAAGAAAACGTGGATTCAATATCTCTCAATCGATCGACTAATATGGCTTCTTCCTTTCGTCCGAATGCTGCAACATTAACTTGAAAAATAGCATTTATATCTTCTATCCTTTCGATTCGAACTTCCATATATTTGACTTGCTAATTACGACCCATAACAAATATGAATAATCAAGGTAACACAATCTTGGATATTGATAGAATCAGCGATCGCCTAGTCATAAAGTGTCAGAGCAACTGCGATCGCCCAATCACCCACCTCACCCAAAACGCGATCGCCCACCACCCATAAAAACACGATCGCCCAATCATCCCCTTACAAAAACGCGATCGCCCAATCACCCACAAAAAACACGATCGCCCAATCACCCCTCACAAAAAACGCGATCGCCCAACCACCCACAAAAACACGATCGCCCAATCACCCACTAAAAAACACGATCGCCCAACCATCACCAAAACACGATCATCTAGTCGTTATCTCTTAAAATCAACAGTAGAAATAAATCTAAACTAAATTACGCTCTATACTAGAAAAAGTTAACTAGAAAAATCAGGAATAATAATTCTAATGGGTCAGGCTTGGAACAAAGTAAAAAAGAGAAAACAGGCGAAAGCCAAACTTTCTGAATTAATGGATAAAGCTGACCAAGTTATTATAATTCACTATTCTTGTGAAAGTTTCTACGATAGACCAGATGGATCGTCACCAAGAATTACTTCCATTGCAGTAAGAGATCTAGAATCTGGGCAGACTACTTCTTTTTCCATTCATCAAGTAGCTGAGAGAAATGGTTATTCAGCAAGTGCGTTAGAACAGCATTATAACGATTTAGAAAAGATGATGTTGGACGAGTTTTATGACTATGTGCGTATACATAGCTCACATTTTTGGCTGCATTGGAATATGAGAGATATAAACTATGGGTTTCCTGCTATAGCTCATCGACACAAGGTTCTTAAAGGTAATCCTGAAGAAATTGCAGAGACTAAGTTAGTTGATTTATCGCGATTACTTGTATCAATTTACGGCGACAACTATATTCCTCACACTCGACTAACGAATTTAATCGATAAAAATTCTATATCAAATAAAGATTTTTTAGCTGGAAAGGATGAAGCTGAAGCTTTTGACAAAAAGCAATATGTAAAACTTCATCAATCAACTCTCAGAAAAGTTGATGTTCTTTCAAATATAGTTGAACTTGCTGCTAATGGTTCGCTTAAAACTAATTCTAAAAAGAAGGATATTTATGGAAATTATTTTGTAGCCTTTGCAGAACTAATTAAAGAAAATCCAGTTATAAGTGGGGTTATAGCATCAATAGGTTTTGTGAGCGCTGTAATTAGTTTTTTCAAGTGACTTTTACCAGCGCTCTACACAAGCTATTTCAATCGCTCGATTAACCGATCGCCTACTCTTAGAGCATTAGCAATAATCGTCAAAGCAGGACTCACCGCAGCATTAGAGGGAAAGAAACTGCCATCGACAACGTAGAGATTATCGAGATCGTGGGCGCGGCAATCGCGATCTAAAACGGAAGTTGAAGGGTCATCACCAAAGCGACAGGTTCCGCATTGATTAGCGACCACTTGTAAAGGCGACTCGGCGCGGGGATGTAGGAAACCAGTGCGGAAACCATCTAGGGACTTTTCGATATTTTTTAAAACATCAGTCCAGCGATAAATTAAGCGATCGTGGGCTTCTGTATTGTTGGGATTGTAATCGATATGGATTTTATTATTTTCAAGGCGCACCCGATTATTGGAGTCTGGCAAATCCTCCGTTTGCGCCCACCAGCCGATCGAATGGGTCGCTAACTGCTTCAATCCAAAGTTGGGCATGAGCTTGGCAACAATGGAAAATACAGGAGGAGATTCCGCAAAAATGATGTCGGTGAGCAGTCCGCCCGAATTCTGAATATGTCCCATTGGATAGGGAAAGTCCGCATCACCCCAATAGAAGTCATTCACGTAAATAGACTTTTGGAAGGAACCATTATTGGGCTTCGTGCTGAGTTGGACTACTGATGACAAGAGGCTTTTCATCAAATTTCGTCCCACTTGATCGGAGCTATTAGCAAGTCCTTTGGGATGGGAATCATTTGCCGATCGCAACAGCAACGCCGCCGAATTGATTGCGCCACAGGCAAGCACGACAATATCGCCTAAAAACAGATAGGACTGTCCGCCCACTTCCGCTTCTACACCCTTCACCGATCGCCCCGATGGATTGGTATGTAAAGCGATTACTTTTGCTTGGGTTTTCAAGGTGACATTGGCATATTTCAAGGAAGGGACGAGGCAACTTTCTTCAGAGTCGCTAGTGGGGTCATCCTCTTGACGGGTCAAGCCGAGGGGAATTGTCGATGGATGCAAACCTTGATTAGCGATCGCTTCATATATCTTCTGAATCTCAGGCTCATGATTAACCGCAGGATAGGGATAATCAGCGCTGTGAGTTGGTTCGGTACTATCAGAATTTGTCTCGCCATGCACCTTATAGAGATTTTCTGCTTCGGTGTAATAAGGCTCAAATTCGTCATACTTCACGCACCATTCAGGGGAAATTCCCGCTTGATGGGTGACTGCTTCAAAATCCTTCTCACGCCGCCGCAATAGAGCCGCACCATAGATTTTAGTATTTCCACCGATCGCATAGTTAGTTTGTGGTGAAAATGGTTCGCCTGTGTGGTCATACCACTGTTCGGGAGCATGATAGCGATCGCGCCTAAAGATATCGATATTGCTACGATTCTGTTCTTCGAGGGGCATAAAGTCACCACGTTCCAGAATCAGAATTTTCTTACCTGTGGAAGCTAGTTTATAGGCAAGGGTTCCGCCACCAGCACCAGTTCCCACAATAATCACATCGTAATAATTGTCATCAATAATCATTGGATTCTCCTCACTAAGTAATCTGCTTTGCTACAAGCGGAGGTTCGATCCCCCTGCCTTCGGCATCCCCCTTAAAAAGGGGGACTCAATTATTTGAATTTTCTAAACTGTCTAAAGCCCCCCTTTATAAGGGGGGGGGATCGAGTTATTGCCAAACATAAATCAACGTAAACAACGCAATCCAAATCACATCGACAAAATGCCAGAATAGCGAAGTTGCCTCAATCCCATATAAACCCTTGTCATATTCATTGGGAAGGAAAGATCGCACTAGCATAATTAGCTGCAACAGCACACCTGTTAAAACGTGCAGACCGTGAAAACCCGTCAGCAAATAGAAACTACCGCCAAACACGCCATCACCAAAGCCAAAGGCTAAACCACTCCATTCCACCGCTTGACCGTAAACGAAGTAACTACCCATAACGATCGTCAGCAACCAGAAGGCGCGAAAGCCCCAAAGCTGCTTTTTATGGAGGAATTTCTCTGCGATATAGATCGTGAAACTACTGGAAACCAGAATGATTGTGTTAATCGTGGGTTCTTTAATTTCTAAACCTGTAACTCCCACTGGCAGCCAGTTGAGAGATGTCGTTTTATAGACAATATAGGCTGCGAAAAAGCTCAAAAAGATGACACTTTCGGAAAGTAGGAATACTACAAACCCGAACATACGATTATCGGCATGGTCGTGATGTGCGGCTTCGTGGGCAACTTCCAAAATAGGATTCTCATTAACAGAAGTATTAACTGGTTGCATGATTTACTTCCAACTTATCAGGATTAGAAATTAAGGGTTCATCTTTGCCATAGCCATAGGGTTCCGAAATTACAATCGGTAATTCCTCAAAGTTCTCATGGGATGGCGGCGAAGAAACCAGCCATTCCAAACCGATCGCCCGCCAAGGATTTTTGGGAGCCTTTTCGCCCTGTACCCAAGAGCTAACCATATTCAAAATGAAAGGAATCGTTGATACTCCCAACAGAAAACCACCTAAACTAGCGATGACGTTCCAGAAGGCAAACTCTGGATCGTAGGAGGCAACGCGGCGGGGCATTCCCTGCAAACCGAGGGGATGCATCGGAAAGAAACAGGCATTTGTACCGATAAAGGTGAGAATAAAATGGAGCTTCCCTAAACCTTCGGAATACATTCTCCCCGTCATTTTTGGGAACCAATGATAGAGCGCTGCATAGATACCGAGAACGGTCGCACCATAAATTACATAATGGAAATGACCTACCACGAAGTAAGTATTATTCACATGAATGTCCACAGGAACCGCCGCCAGCATGATTCCCGTAATTCCTGCAAATACAAACATCACCAACGCTCCTAATCCAAACAGCATCGCTGTAGTTAACTTGATCTTGCCCCCCCAGATTGTCGCAACCCAAGCGAAAACCTTGATCCCCGTCGGCACAGAAATCAACATTGAGGTTGCCATGAAGAACATTCTCATCCAGCTAGGTGTGCCACTGGCAAACATATGATGCACCCAAACCGTGGCGCTCAATCCCGTAATGATTAACGAAGAAACTGCTACAAACTTGTAACCAAAGAGCGGCTTACGCGCGTAGACGGGAAAGATCTCTGAGAAAATCCCAAATATGGGCAGGATAATTACATAGACCGCAGGATGGGAATAGAACCAAAAGAAATGTTGAAAGAGAACGGGATCGCCACCCTTAGCTGGGTCAAAAAAGCTCGTCCCAAAAGTTAAATCCGACAAGAGCATTACTGCGCCTGCGGTCAAGGCTGGCAATCCAAATAATTGAATAATTTGCGCGGCAAGAACCGTCCACACAAATACAGGCATTCGGAACCAAGTCATTCCTGTAGTTCGCATTCGGAAAATCGTGGTCACGAAGTTAATCGCTCCCATAATCGAGGCAATGCCAGAAATCGCTACGGCAAGTAACCAAAGGAACTGACCGTTAATCAAATTGCCCGTAGGATTCTGCAAACTTACGGGTGGATAAGCCCACCATCCCGATTGCGAAGATCCTCCAGGAATGAAGAAGCTTGCCATCAGGATAACGCCAAATACGGGAACCATCCAAAAGGCAACGGCATTCAAACGCGGAAAAGCCATATCCCGCGCGCCGATCATCAATGGCACGAGATAATTAGATATTCCTAAAAGCACAGGAAATGTCCAGAGAAACAGCATGATCGTGCCATGCATCGTGAACATGGAGTTATACACAGCGCGATCAACTAAATCCGATTCAGGCGTAATCAGTTCACCCCGAATCACCATCGCCAGAACACCACCAATTAAAAAGAAGAAAAAAGAAGTAACGATATACTGAATCCCAATCACTTTATGATCGGTACTAAATCCAAAAAATTGCCGCCAGTCTTCAGGTTTCTCTGGCGGGCGAGTGTCTGCGATCGCATCAATAGAAATGTTTGCCATGATTGCTCTTGAGGAATTTAATTAGAACTTGAATAATTCACTACTGGCGGAGCCGCAGGGATAACTGTCATTAGCATCAGGATTGTAAGCAGATACTGGCTTAGCATTAGAAGCATCTGCCAACCATTTTGAAGTGAATAAATTACAACATAAATAGGCGGCTATTATGTCTAAAGAGTTTTAAGACCGATTCATTCTTCACATGAGATAAGTGATCGGGCAAGTACGGCATTGTAATACTGTATATGTCGGCAGTTAATTCTGGGGAAATCTTAAACTCAATACACCAGTCTTTCTCAGGGTCTTCTTTAATATTAAAAACCCAACCATCAATCACCTCACCACCGTTTTTAAGGATTGTAGAAGCTCTATGTTTTGCCCACATAGTTTCAGTCAATTTGAATAGGACAGGATTAAAAAAAAGTGAAAGCAAATTCAGTATCGCCAAACCACTCATCCCAAATCCAGCAAATTGGATTAGCACTGCAACTTGGGGCAAGTTCCAAATGTTCACTACCTTTGCCAATTCAATTAGCCCTTGAGCTAAAATAAATGGAATTAAAATTAGCCCAATCACAAATAAAATCGGCATTTGAAAAGCTCTATAGACACCGTCCACAACCATTAATCGTTCTGGTAAACTGGATTCACCGCGAATGAACGCTTGATTTTGGGGATAAAACAGTATGAGAGAATCAAACCCACTAACCATAGATAAACCCTAGCTTATAATTTTGTGTCCAAAACATTTGAATAATTCACCACAGGCGGAGCCGCAGGGATAACCGTCGCCCAATTATTTGCATTAGCTCGTTTAGCATATTCATTAGATGCACGATTATAGGCAGCTACAGGCGTAGCGATAGAAGCATCTGCTAGCCATTTTTGATAGGCTTCAGGCGATTCCACTACCACATCCGTTTGCATCGCTGCAAAATAAGTACCGCTATATTGCGAATCTCTCAAGCGATATTTGCCTTCGCGAATCGGTGTAAATTCAAAATCAATAACGCGCCCTGGAATTACATCTTGCTTCACCCGAAAAGCAGGGATATACAAGCCATGCAGCACATCTTCCGAATGAAGTACTAACTTAATCCTGCGATTATTGGGTAAATGTAATTCTGTACTACTAACATCGATACTAGTGCCTTTGCCATAAACAAACTCCCACGACCATTGCCGCGCAAATACATCAATTTTTTCTGTAGTTGCAGTTTCATCTCGATCCATCGATGCCGCATCAGCCGATGCCACGATCTGTCCATGATGAGCGTGTTCCATGGGACCTAAGATCGACATCTGGTCATAGATTTGATAGCTATAGGCGGCAATCCAAATTACTAAGGCAAAAGGAATTACCGTCCAAATTATTTCTAATTTGACATTACCTTCGATATGCGGTCCATCGCTATAGTCATATTTTCCTGCACGTTGAAACAAGATGGAATAGGTCAAAGTGCCAACTACACCAAGAAAAATGAAAGTTCCTAATGTCACCAAAAAGCTAAATAGGTTATCCACCAAAATCGATTCTGCGGAAGCTTGCGGCGGGAACCATGTATAGGCAGCTTGTCCCATCCAGAGACTGATGAGGGCGATCGCGATCGCCACACCCACCAAAGTTAAAATCGTGCGTAGTTTCATAGATCTCCCTATTTCAGTAACTGATTGAGATCGACATTTTTACTCAAGCGTAACAGGCGATCGGCGGTGATATGCACCCCAAACTCTGAGGCAAGCTGTGCGCCCAAAGTCCCATGCACAAACATGATTGCAAAAATCACCAATCCTGCCAGCAAATAGCTCCACTGCACCTGCTGACCCATATCCTTACGCCAAAGAAAACGCTGAAAGCCACGCCAGACCGTCATTCCTACAATCAGCGCCAATAAAAGCACACCACCCACACCATGCCAGATCATTGTCTCCATCGCCTGAAAGCCCCAAGCACTTTTGACATTCTCATCAGGTGTAGCGAGTAAGATTTCGTAAAAGCCAGCGCCGACAGTAAAGAAAGTGACGATCGCGGCGGCGACCATGTTGTACCAACCAACATCAAAAAAATTCGATCTTGCCGCAGGGATCGCCATAAATTTAAATAGAGGTTTTTCTAAAACGAAAAATACGCCCACAAAATCAAACCCGATCGCTACAATAAATAGACCGAGTGTCAAGTGAACGAGATTAGGATGAATTGGAATGCTGTAGGGTAAACCATTCAAGCCCAATTGACCATGTAATTGATCGATTAAAGTCGCAATCATTTTAAACCAGCCTCTCTTAAAGCTTCTACCACTGGTACTGTATGTAGTCCGTAGACCCAAACTAGTAAATCACCTAAATAAACTTGAAAAAGAACAATTCCTGTCAATAGGACACCCACGACTAGGAAAGATATAGGTAAAGTCTTGGGATCGCGAATACGCAGTATATAGCGCCATCCTGTGATTGCGGCGATAATTCCAGAAAGTGACCAACCGATGATGGTATGGAGGTTTAAAGTAGGTTCTACTGAACCATAAGGTTCTGCAAGTCCTGCTTCAATTTGTCCAAAAATAATTGCAATAAAGATAGAAATTGTGGCAAAAAATAAATTCCACCAGCTAACTTCGTATAGCTTTGAATTGCTTGTGAAATAGGCGATCGCATCGCAAAGCACAGCAAACAACACCATCGCAATTACAAAATGCACCACAATTGGATGAATCGTATCGGGATAGGGCAAGTTATGGTCATTTAATGGCGGAAGATATTCCAACATAGATATTTGTAAATACTTAATGAAGTCCATGATTTGCATATGATGCTATTTTAGGATAAAGAAATAGTAATCAGTCTTACCAAACCTTTACCTATATTTAAGAAAAGAACATCGTTTTGATTCGGTCTTTCCATACATTTTTAAAAATAGCAAACATACTCGATCGCAACAGCTTTTTGAGATACATCTAAAGTACACGGTTGCAGATATAAATTTTACTATCCTCTCGCTAATACTTCATCTAAGTCAAAAGACATCCTGTCAAAGTGAAAATATGTGGATGTATTTAATCTCAAAAGAACCTGAGAAATTATTAAACCAATCTTTCCATTACGAATGTATCCCATTTACTGTTTTTAGGGCTCGTCAAATCAAAACCCAAATAAATAGAGGCAGTGCCTTGCGCTGCCTCTATTTATTTGGGTTTTATGCCCTAAGCAAAACTTTCATTGCTATATGTCAGGAGAAAATTTCGTCAGAGGAATATTTCAAGATGATTCTAAAAAGCGATCGCCTGTCATGGGTCGGGATGCAAAAATTAATTTGGAGCTAGCTGTTAAAATACAACGCATTTTGCGCTTCTATCTTGGAATCTTAAATGAATTAATGATGGAACTCTTTTTATTGCTGATGTTTTATGGAGTGGAGATTGCTTGAACGTCTAAGTCAAATAGATCGATTTATGACATGAGATTGAGCGATCGCTTAAGCCTCCTGAGGATGAATTACCAATACTCGGACTTTAGAATCAGTGGTGGCAATATCTGAATCTACAGGATCGTTTTGATTTTGTTCTAAGTCAAGTTTTAATCCCAGAAACTCTAAGGACTGACAAACAAGTTCGCGGATAATCTCTGAATTTTCACTTAGTTCTGATGTAAACACGATTGCGTTCATACCTCCTAAACTCATAAGCATGGAACCAAGGCATGAGCGCAAACGGTGAAGGTAAATATCTAACGCCTGTTTTGCTCGGGAATTGTCTGTATCAACTGCTGAGCCTACTGGTTGCGGCGCTGTCGATACATCGGAATTGTCAACTAGACTCGATTCTCGATCTGAAGGATTGTCACTATCCTCTCGCATCATCTCATTCAAAACATTGGAATCGATTGAGCCAGAACTATAATCAATCATTAAACCTTCTAAAGGAGTAAATCCAGTAGCCGTATCAATTATCTGACCATTGTGAATGGCAGCAAGTGAGCAACCATTATCTAAATTGCAAGTAATCAACCGCAGTTCTTTGATATCTTTTTTTAAGACTTCGGCAGATCTCTGAGCGCAATAATAATGGCTACTTTCATTGAGCCCATAATGTCGTTTATCGACTTCTACTGGAAGGCTAGAGACTGTAGAGATGCTAGCAAGATCGGGAGTATGTGAAGTAGTGTCAAGCTTACTATCATTTGGATCTGCGCCTTTTAATGCTGCTGGCTTATGAGCAATTTCTTGCCAGTCCAAGTCTAGTATTGAACAAATTTCAAAAAACGTATACCGCTCAATGGGCTTCCCTGCAAAAAAACGCCAAATTGGCTGTCTTGTTTTGACACCCACTTCAGCTGCAAGATACTCTTGAGTCCAACCTTTATAATCAAACTGCTGTTTTGCTAGTTTGATTCCTGCTGGTGATGCTTTTAACGATCGTTTAGAGATAGTAAAAAACTCCTGTTTATAATCTATAGCGATCGCTATAGTAGTACTTGTTGATTCTATCCAAAAAGCTAATAGCTGTAATGTATATATTTGTAACGAAATTAAGCGTTGAATCAAATCAAACATTTTCTGAGCAGAAATATATAAATTTAAGAAAAAGTGTTTGATTTAAAATTAGATGTTTGATTTTAAAATCAAACATCTAATTTTGACCGACGAACTAAAAATTAATAAACAAGCTTGGATCGACATGGAAGAACTCGCCAAGTGATTTCGCTTGGCTTTTGCTGATATTTCTTTTGCCATTCACGACTTCAGAAACTACACCACGAGAGCCAATTATGCCCACAAGGTCAGTTTGTCTCAGTCCATTCTCTTCCATTAAATGTAACAAGATCGAATGAGGAGTTGAAGCAACTAACTGATAATGTTCATCTTCAAACTTTTCAATCAGAGAAACTAGAAGACGCAATATCTGTTCTTTCTCTGGAGATAGATTTTCTTCAGCTAGCAGACTTTCAACTATGCTCAAAGCGCGATCATTCTCTTCTTCAGTAGTAATAACTCGTGGTTGAATATCTACTAATAATGCTCCATATTCTAATTTATTTAAAGTGAGGGTCATTTTTCCAACTTCCTGAATCATATTCAGTATGTGTTAGGACATATTTGATGTAAACGTCCTGAGTTCTATAGGAAATACTCACTATCAAGCGATATTTATTTCCTTTGATATTGAAAACAGTGAAATTGCCAACAGCATCGGCAGAAGGATAAACAGATTTAACATCATTTATATGTTGCCATTTTGCCTTGCTAACAATTCGATGCCAATCATCTAAAGCAACTCTAGAGTCACCATAGCGCTGACCAAACTCAAGCAACGCTTTTCTCGAAATAACGTGCATTTTTTCCTGCCATTCTGTTTCATATGGGTGTCTTGATTGCTCCTTCTTGATTTGGTTGATTAATTTGTTTTAGTTGGTTTAGCTTACTTAGCTGATTAATTTGTTTTAGTTGGTTTAGCTTACTTAGCTGATTTTAAGTTTGGTTATGCAAGATGCAATCAACAATGAACATTATGTTCTCAAAACGAGAACTTGTCAAGGAATTTTATTAATTCGCTATTTGTAAATATCAAATAAATATCTCTTGCCGCATATTCTAATCACTAAATATGCCTCTCCAATGCCAACTCCACAAGCCGATCGCATAATTCTGTAAACGGAATACCAGAATACTCCCACAATTTGGGATACATACTCAGCGAGGTGAATCCTGGGAAAGTATTAATTTCATTGATTAACACCGTTCCCGTTGCTTCCACATAAAAGAAATCGACTCTCGCTAAACCTGAACCTGCCACAGTTTGAAATGCTTTTACCGCCATTGACTGCACCGCTTGAGTTACATTGTCAGGCAGCTTACTGGGAATAATTAGATCTGCCATCCCTGCGGTGTATTTGGTCTCATAGTCGTAGAAATCGCTAGTGAAAGTAATTTCACCGATCGCGGAAGCTTGGGGTTGCTCATTACCGAGAACAGCACATTCGATTTCACGAGCAGTTACCCCCTGCTCGATGATGATACGCGGATCGTAATTAGTGGCACTAGCGATCGCCTCTTTTAACTGTTGGCGATCGCGCACTTTAGAAATCCCCACCGATGAGCCAAGATTGGAAGGCTTGACAAAGCAAGGATAACCGAGAGTCGCTTCGATATGTTCGCTCCATGCTTGCTCGTCCTGTTGCCATTGCCAACGATTGAGAGCCACATATTTGACCTGAGGCAACCCTGCATTCGCAAAAATTGCCTTCATCGCGATTTTGTCCATACCTACCGATGAGGCAAGGACACCATTGCCAACGTAGGGCTTGTGCATCAATTGCAATAGTCCCTGTACCGTACCATCTTCCCCATTTGGTCCGTGCAAAACTGGAAACCAAAGATCGACTTGTTGCACTTCCGTAGGCAAGAAAAAAGCGGCATTGGTTAATAGCTCTGAGTCTTGTAAAGCTTTGCCAGAATCTAAAACCTGTTGCGATATATCGGGACTACGCCATGTGCCATCGCGTTGAATGTAAAAGGCTTGAAATTGGTAACGAGAGTTTTGCTTTAGGGCTGAGGCGATCGCTTTTGCCGATGTGATGGAGACATCATGTTCGCCCGACTGTCCACCAAATAGCAAACCAACATATAGAGGAGATTTTGACTTCAGATCGATCGCGCCTGTCATTACCAAACACCCTCGTCAAATTGACGTTAAAAATTAAGTATTGACTACTTTACCTTAAAGTCTTAACTCCATCAGCGATCGCAAAAGTAATAATAGCTAGCAGCATAAGATCTAGTAATACTATGTTCAGTTTAGATCTTACTCTCGCAAAAATATCATAATTAGGCTAAACTTAGTCTACAGACTTAGTCCTTAAAAGTATGGAAACTATAAATATCCATCAAGCTAAAACCAACTTCTCTCGTCTTTTGTCTCGTGTTGAGAATGAAGCAGAGATTATTATTTCTAATCAAGGGGTTCCAGTCGCGAAGTTAGTTCCATTTCGCACTATATTTCTATGTATGCTAGCTTTATGTTATGTAATTTTATGACTAAAACTGAGGTTAAGCCATGTTAACTACAGAAGCTTCTACACAGATAAATGTTAGACAGGCTTTAATCCAAGAAATTGATCGGACTTCAGATTCTCTCTTAAGCGAAGTTCTAGACTTTCTTTTATTTATTAGAGCAAAGCATTCAGCAGTACAGCTAGAAATACAAACAGATGCTGGTGAATTAGTAGAAGATTATGATAATCCTAAAGAAAAAATCTTAGAAGATCTTCGCCAGTCTTTAGAAGATGCTAAAGCAGGTCGAGTTCACGATATTTCTGAACTTTGGGATGGGATTGATGTCTAGTGATGATTCTAAATTGAAGATTCAGTTTACAGATGTTTTTAAGCGTCAAGTTCGAGATTTAGTAAATCGCTATAGACGGATTAAATTAGACATTCAACCAGTTTTAGAGCAACTTCAGAGTGGCGACTTAGTTGGCGATCAGATTCAAAATACTGGGTATAAAGTATTTAAAGTTCGCATCAAAAATAGTGATATTCAGAAAGACAAAAGTGGGGGCTACAGGCTAATTTACTATAGAACCCATTTGATATCTTAAGATAAAGATAAAAGGGTTAAATCAATGGGATACACAAGTGATTTAAGCGACAAAGAATGGGAGATTATCGAATCTCTATTACCAAAGAAGAAGAAGACAAGACCACCAGAATGGACAAAGCGTGAAATATTAAATGGCATATTCTACCAACTGAAGCAAGGATGCAATTGGGCTGATTTACCAAAAGACTTACCACCATACTCCACAGTATATTGGTACTACAAACAATGGCGAGAAGCAGGGGTGCTAGACTCCTTACTGAATGCATTACACAGTCAGGCAAGAAAGCAAGTAAAAAAAAGCCTAAATGGACAACCCTAATTATTGTTGACTCCCAAGCAACGAAAAATACTTGTAATGCCAGTGTTGAGTCCAAAGGTTTTTGTTCTTACAAGGCCACCAATGGCATCAAATGACATTTAGCCGTTGATTCACTTGGATTTCCCTTCTTTACCTACTGCACCAAAGCCAGCATATCCGACGATCAAGGATTGATTGAGATGTTTGAGCAAAACATTGATTACTTCAAATCTAAACCTGTCAACATTCCTAAGATTACGGTAATGGTTGATCATGGATACAATCCTGAATATTTAACTACAGAGTTAGAGAGAATTTATCCTCAGATTATGACTAAGATAAGGTTTAAGGTTGCACCGAAAATGTCTAAGCAGGAAAAACGAGATCAAGGAATATCTGGTTTTGTGGTTATTCCTATGCGTTGGATTGTGGAAAGGAGTAATGCTTGGGTTGAAAGATGTAAAAGTCTAGTTAAGAACTTTGACAGAACTTTAGTCAATGCTAATGCTAGACTCAAGCTTTGCTTTATCAGGCCTATGCTGAAGCGTATTGCTAAACCTTCCTAAGATATCAAATGGGTTCTATATTAAAAACTGTTAAATTGGGAAAGGTTACAAACGTCCCGACTCTATCGCCAACTTTTGATATTTAATCTCTTATTTAGTCCCATAGCACACCAAATTCCTTGACGCATTTTAGGAAACTTCTGGCATAATACTAGGGATTTTTTGAGGCGTGCGATGTCCGAGCTAAGAGACTATCAAAAACGGGTCATCGACGAGATTTATACGACTTGGCGGTTAGGCAAGCGATCTATCTTGCTAGCCATGCCCACAGGTTCGGGCAAAACACGCACTTTTAGCGAACTCGCCAAACATTTTTACGATCGCCAACAGCGTGTCCTCCTATTGGTGCACCGCGAAGAATTGCTCTGGCAAGCCCGAAACACCCTAGAAAAAACTTTGAGATCGCCCATTGGCGTTATTAAAGCCGATCGGCCGATGCACCTAGAGTATCCCGTGCAATGTGCCTCCGTACAAACCTTGGTGAAACGCCTCGAAAAACAAGAAGTAGATTTAGGCGCGATTGCCCTCGTAATTGTTGACGAAGCGCACCTTTCCCTTGCACCAAGTTATTTGAAGATTTTGAGCTATTTCCCCGAAGCCTTAATTTTGGGAGTGACGGCGACACCTTCTCGTTTGGATGGACGAGGATTCGATCGTCTCTACGAGGCATTGGTAATAGGGCCCTCTGTATCTGAATTGATTTGGCGCGGATTTCTCGCAGATTATGACGTGCTCGCACCTGAAAGCTTTTTACCGACCGAAGAAGGGATTCGCATTGCAGGGGGAGATTTTAATTCTGCTGACCTTGCAGAACGCATCGATCGCCGCTACGTGGCTGGTTGTGCCGTCGATGCATATATGCGCCACGCCCATCAAAAACGCTGCGTCGTATTTGCGATTAACTTAGACCATTCCAAAGCGATCGCCGAACGCTACCGAACCGCAGGCATTGCTGCCGAACATATTGATGGCGAAACCGTGCCAAAAGAGCGTCAAGCTATTCTTGAGCGCTTTCGTGGTGGTCAAACCAGAGTACTTTGCAATGTCAATTTATTCACCGAAGGCTTCGACGTTCCCGAAATCGAAGTAATTCAACTCTGTCGTCCCACCAAATCCGTTGCTCTCCATTTGCAAATGCTCGGTCGTGGCTTACGTCCTAAAGGTGGGAGTAAAGCATTAGTTCTCGACCATGCAGGAAATTGTTTGCGCTTAGGTGGAGCAAAGGCAGAACGAAATTGGACATTACAAGGCTTGGTAGAAGAAGTTCCCGAACTACAACCAGCTTTAGAAGCATTCGTCGAACAACCTATACCCGTCATTCCTAAATTCCAAATTGATTTACCCAATCTTCCCAAGCGCCGCGTCGAAATTTACGAAACCGATGCCGATTTCTACAACATCCCCACTCATACAGAACTCGAAACCCATCTAGCTCAGCAAACCTATCGCCAACTCTCTCAACCTAGAACTGCAACAAGCAGATCGCTGAGATCGCCTTCAGAATCCGAACCAAATCAACCAAGCCGCAATCGCCGATCCGCTCAAACTCGTAAAATCAACACAAACCCATCCCAAAAGCCATCTTCAACAAACCGATCTAGCCGTCCATCCCACCAGTTATCGCCTTTGCAAAAGGTAAGCAAGGCAGCGATCGAGCTAGCTGAGACTCTTGAAAGTATTCTCGTTTGGGTCTGGAGATCGTGGTTTCCACCCAAACGCAAACAGATAGATGCCTCCCGCAGATATAAACATCCCCCTAACTTCCGCTAGAAGCATCCAAGGCTGTAAATAATATGAAATAACACAGCAGACTAAACATCATGAAAATAGAACTAAATCTAGATCGTTTTGATGAATTGCAACTTCGAGTTCTAGAAGAACTAATCGTTTCCATCCGAGAAGGTCTTCGCGCCGCAGGCATTGTAGACGAACAGGTTTTGTACAATTCAACAGCCAATATTGCGTTTTCTATTGCAGCAATTATTGATGGTAGCAGCATTATGGAATTAGATAACAAGCCTGTAATTCCATACTTAGCATTCGCCAAAGAGCAGAATGGCAATGAACTGGTTGCGGCAGAGGGAGGCTCATGGATGCATGAGTACGTCTTCAGCTTAGTTGATGAAGTGTTTGCAAAGGATGACTAGGAGAATAGAATCAAATTAACGATTGGGGTATAGAGACAAATATTTAAGTATTTGGCATAGGAATATTTTTTAATGGGAGCATTTAGCTATGTCGCAATCTACGGAATCCAGTAAACGTATTTCTATATCTCCAGATTTTTTTTGCGATGGTAAATTTTATGTCCTCACTTCTACTAGTTTAGGCGGCAGCCATTTTACTGTTATAGAAATTTCGGTAGTGATCAAGAGGGAATGATAAGAATCATAGATTGGATGAGAGTATTGTAGTGATGGACAAAAAGCCAAATCATAGCAATGTGATTATCGAACTTTTTA
>QBML01000026.1 GCA_003242085.1 Pseudanabaena frigida
TAAAAAGTTCGATAATCACATTGCTATGATTTGGCTTTTTGTCCATCACTACAATACTCTCATCCAATCTATGATTCTTATCATTCCCTCTTGATCACTACCTAAATTTTAAGTTCAAACTGGAATACTATAACGGGTTTCATTTCGCTTATAGCAAACTGAAACCCGTTATAAGTTTAAATTAAATTATTTAACTTCGCTTGGAGCAAAATTGACGATTAAACCTTTCTTAATTGCAACTACTACATCATAAGTCGTGCAGAGTGAGATTGTAGTGTCATCTTTCTTGCTGTAAAGGTTAACTACCATTCCAGCCCCACCAACTTGAATACCAATCGGCGTTAGGTCTTTTGCATACAATTTACGAAGCAAATCACCACTGCCTGGCTTCCCCTTAATTGGAGTAATTTGATCGATTTTTTCTTGACTTGTTAAAGCTTGGGCAATCTTAACTTCTTGGACTGAGGCTTGGGCAGCACTAGGGCTGAATGCTTGTAATGGAACTGTGGATACTGCAACCATTCCAGCGATCGCAGTTGTAGCTAATAAAGACGTAAGTTTCATAATAATGAGTTCCTTCTATGGTGTGGGAGTTCTACGAACAAAGCTTGGAGATGATTTGATTTGCCTCATTTCATCATTTCATCCTTATCATTACCGATCGCCATGAAACGAAGCTTAAACCAACTTATGGGTTATCTAAGTTTAGAATTAAATATAACTAGGCTAAAACTCAGCTTACACTCAGTTATAGCTGCCCTAACCCATCTATGAGAAAAATAGGGCTTTGACTTCGCTCAGCCATCGAGATGCTTTGGCTGAGCGAATTCGAAGCCTCTTTCAAATCATTGAGACTCAATAAATAGCTAAATCTTTAGCTATTTATTGAGTCTCAAGACGTAACCAACACCCCGAACTGTTTGGAT
Organism: Pseudanabaena frigida; assembly: GCA_003242085.1. Taxonomy (GTDB): domain Bacteria; phylum Cyanobacteriota; class Cyanobacteriia; order Pseudanabaenales; family Pseudanabaenaceae; genus Pseudanabaena; species Pseudanabaena frigida. The sequence goes on from QBML01000026.1 coordinate 927, forward strand.
TAATCGGCTAAAATTATCAACTTCCAACTTCTGGCGCAAAGTACGAACGTAAACTTCAATGGCGACGAGACTGCGATAGATGGCAACTTCGGCTCCGTCGGGTAGTCCTGTAAAACTGACTTCTACTTCTTGCAGTTGATTGTGAGGTTGAGCGATACTAATAGGGCTGTAAATGCCTCCTGTAGCTACTTCTTGCCATTCACTTTGCTGGAAGTCTCGCAGACGTTTGGCGACTAATAAATAATTATTGTCGCTGAACTTGCCCAATCTACTGTTTTATTTAATAGCTTATTGGTCAGCAATTGTTGAGCGATCGCGATTTCATCATCAGTGAGAAGGTTGGCTAGATGGCTGACATAGGATGGCTTTGTCTGAGACTTGCTAAACCAACGGTTTAATAAAGCCGTAGAAATTTGCATCGGCGTGGTGATGCGTTCTACTTCTATTTCAACAGTTAAACCCACTTTCTCAAAAGCCGAACGCAGATCGTTAATATCCCAATTTGTCATTGAGTCATCTGGATTAGCATAGATAGCTTCTTCTGCTTGCATCCAGCGATCGCCAAATTCATCGGGTAAATCGATCAATCGATAAATGCGCTGTGTGTGTTTGGGTATTGATTCATAGAGAGCGATTTTGCCATGAGATTGTAAGAGATTTGCTAATTGCTGAACACAGGCTAATTTGTCAGGTTCCCGCATTAGAGCGTTATAGCCAACAATCGCTTCAAAACGGATAGAGGAGATCACATCAGGAATCTCTATCAAGGAACCATGCATGACAATTGGGCGCAAAAGTTCGGGCAAACTTGCTGCTTGTTCTTGCAAAGCGATCGCTTCAGATTCCTGATAAGTCAGTGCATAGACTCCGCCTTCTGGAACTGACCGCAATGCTTCCCATGTTAATAAGCCTGTGGCGGCATTTAAGTTGAGAACCACATGATGACGTTGTAGCGATAACTTGGAGAATAGGCGATCGCGTATTTGGGCTAATCTCTCACCCGCCTGTCCGATGGTGCGTTGTAACCAGCGATCGCTTTTGGTATCAGTAGGACTAAAGGTAAGTATTTCTGGTAATTCTATGACTATACCGCTTACCATTGCTGCTAATTGTGCTTCTCGTCTACGTTCTACTTGTAACTTAATCTCAGCTTCTGCGCCTTGATCCGATGGTTGATAGAATACTTGTCCTTGTAAACTACTGGGTAAATATTGCTGCTCGATCCAATGGTCGCGATAGGCGTGGGGATAGAGATAGCCTGCTCCATGACCGAATCCTTTTTTATCGCGACTGCTATCTTTGAGGGGATTGGGAACATCGGATTGACGTTCCTGCTCAACGGCGGAGATCGCATCGAAGAAGCCCATGAGACTATTCGATTTGGGAGCATTGGCAAGATAGAGTGTTGCTTGGGCTAAATGATAGCGACCTTCAGGTAAGCCAATGCGGTCAAAGGCTTCAGCACAGGCATTCACGATTACTACGGCTTGTGGGTCGGCAAGTCCGATATCTTCACTCGCTAAAATCAGTAATCGTCGCAAAATAAAACGGGAATCTTCACCTGCATAGACCATTTTGGCTAGCCAATAGAGCGCTGCATCAGGGTCGGAACCACGCACGCTCTTGATAAATGCGCTAATCGTATCGAAGTGAGCATCTCCTTCTTTGTCGTAGAGAACCGCTCTTTGTTGAATCGATTCTTCGGCTACGGATAAAGTGATGGCGATCGCGCCATCTGTATTTGATTCTGTTGTTTCTACGGCTAGTTCCAATGCATTCAGCAATGATCTTGCATCACCGTTGGCGACATTGGCTAAATGGGCGATCGCTTCTTCGGTAACATTTACTTTGAGGTTGCCGTAACCTCTTTGGCGATCGCTAATTGCCTGTTCTAATACTCGCCGCAAATCCTCTTCGGTTAATGGCTTTAATTGGAATAATCGCGATCGGCTGACTAGCGCCTTATTTACTTCAAAGAAGGGATTTTCGGTAGTCGCTCCGATAAGAACGATCGTGCCGTTCTCTACCCAAGGCAGTAATGCGTCCTGTTGGGATTTGTTGAAGCGATGCACTTCATCGACAAAGAGGATCGTGCGCTGATTGTGATAGCCACGTTGAGTTTGGGCGGTTTCGATCGCTTCTCTGATTTCTTTTACGCCTGCGAGGACGGCATTGATGGCGATGAAGTGGGCGTTGGTGGTGTTGGCGATAATCCTTGCTAGGGTTGTTTTGCCTGTGCCAGGAGGTCCATAAAAGATGAGTGATGATAGGCGATCGGCTTGAATGGCGCGGCGGAGCAGTCTTCCTTGTCCGAGGATATGTTCTTGTCCGATGAATTCATCAAGGTGGCGCGGACGTAGGCGATCGGCGAGGGGAGCTTCTGATGCAGTGATTTGCTGGCGATGGTTCTCGAATAGGTTCATGTTGGCGTGGCGATCGCGCTTTTTAAAAGATATTTGGATAATATTTGGATAACGAATTGTTAGGAGTTGAGAGCTAGAGATGAGAATTATTGTATTGGAATTAACTCAAAGTATTCACTATAAAAGCTTTAGCCTTTTCTGACTGCTATATCTTAAGTGCTTTTTCCCTAGAATCTGGTAATTTGCGATTTCTGCCAAACTGCTTTGAAAGTTCCTTGCTTGCGTTCCCCTTCAGGAGTCACAAAATTAAAGTTGCCTTCCACTGGGACATCTCTCTTTATCATGTTAAAAACAATTTCTCCAGTAAGGGGCTTAAAGTTTAGTTTTCTCTGTTGCATTAGCAGTTCAGCGTTTGGTAGCAGTAACCGTGCGTACCCAGTTTGTGAGGTTGCAGGAAAAGTGAATTTAACTAAATTATCAAATTGGGGTGCTTTATAAATATCAACGATGATATTGTCAGCAATAGAAACTTGAAAGGCTGCACCATCAAAAGGCGCACAACTATCAATAATTTTGGCAGGTATTTTTTGAGTTTGAAGAGTTGGTTCGCTTTGGGTGGAAATGGGTTGACATCCAAAGGTTAAGAGTAAACTCAGTGCTATTAAGTTAAGTTGTGCTTTCATAGATTTACTTTCTAACTACTAACCTGAGATATTAGCCTTGTAACGCTAATCGATCCTGTTGGTATCAGAATTTGTAACAGCACCCGATCCAAAAATCAGAAAGATTCATTCAATTCACACAGGATATAACTATGGTGGTGATTACAGGGTTATCTGGTAACGAGATTTTCTGTTTGCGAAAGGATGGGCTATCCGCAGGCAATCTAGTGATTGGCAACAGTGTGATCTCACTTGGATTGATTAACAGCATAGGCTCTGGACTGAAAACTCTAGTTGGTGGTGAGGTTCATCAAATTACAAATATTATTCATGAAGGCAGACATCGCGCCTATGCAAGAATGCTCGAAGAAGCCAAACATCACGGCGGCGTAGGAATTACGGGAGTTTCCAATGAACTAATTTTTCACGGTACAAACGTGGAGTTTTTGGCGATCGGTTCTTGTGTGCATCGTGAAGGGGAAAAAACAAAACATTTTGAATTTTCGACATCAGCCGATGGACAAGCTCTATACTGCCAAGTCGAATGTGGATTTACGCCCAAACAATTTGTATTTGGCAATGTCGCTTATTCAATTGGAGTTGGTGGTGGTCTTTTAGGGAGTTTAAAAAGTCTTGCAAGGGGAGAGATTAAAGAATTTTCACGCATTTTTAATGAAACCCGTCATCTTGCCCTTCAGCGTATTAAATCAGAGGCAAGGGAAGTAGGAGCCAATGCAGTTGTCGGTATCAAGACATCGATTTTGCCACTGGGGTCAATGCAAGAAATGGTGATGATTGGCACTGCCTCGCATCATCCACTATTACCAGAGGTTTATCTCCAAAATCCGATCGCTAGCGATCTCACCAATGAAGAAATGTGGAACCTGATTAATCAAGGATATATGCCTGTGCAGCTAGTCTTAGGGGTTTCAGTTTACTCTTTAGGATTGCTAGGCGGTATAAGCTCATTTTTCAAGTCTTTTGTACGCGGTGAAATTAGAGAGTTGACAACGCTGATTTATGAAGCTAGAGAAGAAGCATTAAAGCACATTGCCGAAGATGCCCGTCGCTGTGGTGCAGATCAAGTAGTTGGTATCAAGACCTATGTTTACAATTTAGGTGGTGGCATTATCGAGTTTTTAGCCATTGGTACTGCTGTGAAGCAAATGCCAGATGTTAGGACTGAATCGGAGAATCTGATACCACAGGCGATCATTCGCGACCAAGATACCTTCATTAATACTGCAGATACTACTTCGGCTGTGTCGTTGAATCAGCCCACAAACTCATCTAGCATTCTTGGCATAATTGCGGGATTAGTCATATTTTCATTCTGGATGATATTTTTTCTACTGCGATTTGTTCACCGTTAATAATCCTTTACATAATTTCTGTTGCTGGTTTTTTACTGACGATTCGCGTTCAATTCAAGAAGTTTAAAAGGAACTATTTTTACCATGAAAGCATCCCGTCGCCAATTTTTAGCTAGTGCTTCTGGGGCGATCGCTCTAACGACAAGTCTCATTACTGCGAAAGAATCTTCTGCCCAGTTGTCAGAAAATTCCGATCGCAAAATTATCAAACCCGCAGCATTGAAGAAAGGCGATAAAGTGGGACTGGTAGCCCCCGCAAGTTATAGTTTTGAGCCAGAGGACATCAAAATTGCTAAAGAAATTGTGGAGCAGTATGGCTTTCAAGTGGAACTGGGTTCGCATATTACTTCTCAATATGGATATTTTGCTGGAAAAGATTCGGAACGCGCATCGGATATTAATGAGATGTTTCGCCGTCCTGATATTCGCGGTATTTTTACCTTTTCGGGCGGTTATGGCAGCACTAGATTGCTAGATTTATTAGATTACGAAATGATTCGCCAAAATCCTAAAGTATTTATCGGACATAGCGATATCACGGCTTTAGTATTGGCAATTTATCAAAAAACAGGACTAGTTACCTTTCACGGATCGTCAGGGTTAAGTGCCGTTGGTGCTTATGCGATCGCCCATTTTCGTCGCGCTGTGATGTCCAATCAAATCGTTGGTGAAATTGCCAAGTCTCCCTACAAAGGAACAGATGATGAAGCTCGCAAACATCGCCTAGTCACTATTGTTTCAGGAAGAGCCACAGGTCAACTTGTTGGCGGTAATCTCAGTCTGGTGGTGAGCCTTTTGGGAACTCCCTATGAAATCGACACGAGGGAAAAAATTCTTTTTTTAGAAGATATTGGCGAAGAACCCTATCGGATCGATCGCATGTTAACGCAACTATTTCTCGCTGGAAAACTACAAGCAGCATCAGGTTTTGCCTTGGGACATTTCTCGGACTGTCAAGCGAAGGACGGTGGATTAAGAAGCTTTAGTCTAGAAGAAGTCCTACGTGATCGCTTTGAACCCTTGGGAAAACCAACTTTATACAATCTGATGTTCGGTCATATTCTGGAAAATGCGGTGTTACCTCTTGGTGTCAATGCAATGCTCGATGCTACAGGCAAAAAATTAGCGATTGGCGAAAATGCTACTGTTTAAAATCCCATAAATCAATGTGCTAAATATTTGCGATCGCATCTTGTAACGCATAGCTATCCATTTGATTTATAGTTGCTGTTATATATTGGTAATGGATAGTATGACTAATATTACTGGCACATGGCTTGGCACTTACTGGCAAATGGGCAAGCCAACACGCTTTGAGGTAACCTTTGTCCAGAATGGAAATGCGCTTTGCGGCAATATTTTAGATGACGGCTATTTGGGAGAGGCGACATTACAAGGTGAAGTGGTGGGGCGTAATATCAGCTTTGTCAAAAGCTACATATCGATTACTAAAAAACGCGCCTCAGTCAACTACAACGGCACAATCTCAGAAGATGGAAATTCTATGCAGGGCAAATGGGATTTCTTTGAAATGCTTGGCTTTCAAAATTGGGAGGCGCACCGTAATGAAGAAAATCTAGAAGATGAATTGAGAAAATATATAACGGTACAATTGCCTAACAATGTTAGGGAGTTGGAGCCGATAACGATTTGAGATCTGCTGGAGCCTTTACCATTATTTAATGATTTATCAAATAGTTATCAAAGCCAGATATGAGAATGCGATCGCTTTTGCATGATGATTTTCTACTAGAAAGGATTGAGGGTGAGTTCACTGTTAGACTACATCCATTCATTTATTTATTACTAAACCACTTGTCGTATATATCTTGATAAGTTCCTTTTTCCTCAAGTGACAACAGCGCATTATTAATTTGTTTACGATACGGACTATCATTTGGTAGAGCGATCGCATAGCTCTCTTTCCTAAAAATACTGCCAACCACTTGCACTTTCCCCTTACCGTCATGAGCGGCGTAATAGAGCAAAATCGGCGCATCAAAAACCACTGCATCCACATCAGCATTATTTAAAGCACTGTAAAGTTCATCAACCTGTGTAAATTCTTTGGTATCAATCTTTTGTTGTTTGAGATAGCTTGCCGAAGTACTACCTGCTATTGTTGCCACCTGTTTACCAGCAAGATCTTGAATTCCTTTAATATTATTCTGAAGCCGTTCGACAGTAAGTGACGTAGTAACCGTCGCCGTAAAATAAGCAATAAATACCACGCTTATAAACATCCAAATCACTGCCATCATTCTCCCCCAAGGGCTTTTTGGCATTTCCTCTGCTTGAGTTGCCAAGGTAGCTGCTGCCCACCAACAGGCTTTAAAAACACCTGGGAAATAGGCACTATTTTCTAAGAATCCTCCCTTATGATTGCGCTCTACAAACCAGACAACATGAGCGGGAATTAGAATTATTAGCACCATAATTCCTAATAATTGGAATAACGTCGGTGTGAAAATAGAACCCAGCAATCGCCCGATTGAACTTTGAGAGCCTTGATTGCGAACTAAAATTTGTAAGCCCGAATCGAAAATCGGTTGTGAAAAATCAACATCTTGTTCTCGTTGTGCTGTGACTGAAATTGCTGCAACAGCGATATCAGCTTGCTTCGATTGGACGGCAGTCAAGAGATCTGAGATGCTTTCAGTCTTTTTGAAATCTGATATAACATTTAATTCTTGGGCGATATTTTTCCATAATTCGATACTAAACCCACCTAACTCTCCATTTTCTTCAATCACAAAAGGTGAAACAATTCGGGTTGCTATTTTAATAGTTTTACCGCTAATTTCTGGCGAGGTGTTTTTAGTTGTAGGTAAGGCTGTAACTACTGGTGTCGTTTTGATTTGAGCGTTAGCAGGTAATTCTCCAAAAGAGTTTCCTTGAAAAAAATTTAGTATATTGATACTAAAGAAGATTGTGAGTGTAGTGATAGTAATTACTAAAAAAATAATCAGCTTGCTCGACCATCTTTGGATATATCCTAAAAAAGATCTGTTGTGTTTCATTGGCTTATTGACTTGTAAGTGCTGGCTATTATGATAGCGCTCAAAGTTTTTTATAATCACAAAAAGTCTTGTAATTAAGTCTATGTAAAAGTTTGAAGAATTTAGCAGAGTATCTTGAAATCTAGTCTATGTAAGAATTTAGCGATTTTACTCACTATTTCCTAACAGGTCTGTTACGTGGCTGTCTCAGTAGATCTCAAGACTTAAGTTTCGTAAAATGAAAGAAAAACTTAGTAAGTTTTTACAATCCTAATGACTACTTATCTAACTAAACGTCTAGCAGTAGATCGTGCTGCTCTGAGTCAACCTGATGGTTGTACCTGTCAAAGTGCTGCTATTTGTGAAGCTCTTGGAAAAAACGCTTCAGATATTCCTGCAATCAGAGCAACTCTATTATCTCTAGGTACACCAGGCGATCCTGCAACCATAGGAAAGTACCTAAAAAGTGTCATCGGTAATAAATATTACTACAACGGTAATGCAAGCCTGATGGATATGCTTATTGCGATTAGGGACTCTGGAGCTTTTCTAATCGTTCACACCAGCCTAACCGTTAGCGGTCATGTTATCGCTATCAATGGAGTAGATGTTGACGCTTCAGGTATCATTCAAGCTTTTCACGTCTTCGATTCTTGGAGCGAGTTTGATGGAGCTAGCTTCTCCTATCCCAACTCAGACAACGAAAATAGCTTTGTCGGATTGTATTCAAAAAACCTCGTCTATTCGGCATGTGTTGCTGATGGCGGTAGCTTTGACACTGCAAAAGCTCAGTATTTTCTAAATGCTCCTGATAGTGCTCGGAAAGGTGCATGGCTACATATCATTCTTCCATAGTTTTTCAATGTCTCTTTTTAAAACATTTAAAGCACCCTAGCCAATCGGCTAAGGTGCTTTAAATTTGTGACAGCGATCGCATATTCCCACATTCAACATCACAGAAGCATAGATTTGAGATCGCAGTGCAAACCTTGATAGAACGAGATACTAAACCCATAGAGAAAACGTTCACAGGGCAAAGACAATGATTCTTAATTCACTAAACCAAGTTCGCTTGATTGTTATCAACACCATTGCTGGCACTGAAAAAGCGATCGTGTTTCTAGGCAAAACCTTTGTCGTCGATAAAGCTTATAACTCTCTAACTGATGCGATCGCAGGATGTCGAAGCGATCTAGATTTGGGCTTTGCCGTATTAATCACACCTGAAGCAAACCAGTTTAAGGTTTGGGTATCAATACCTAACGAAATGATTTTGCAAGCTGTCTAACTCTTGACCACCAGTAATTCATCCCAACAACTCGTATATCTAGGCGATCGCATATCAGTTCTCATTTTCCAATCTTGCCTCATCCCCTCACTGGCAAATCGAATCGTGCCATTTCCATAGCGCCTATTTAGCGAGTCAATTACAGACATTAACTTTTCATCATGGCGATCGACTGCGGGTGATAGCAAATCCAACTGCACTGCATCAACCGAGCTTAGATCGTTAAGACTAACGCCACATTTTTTATAACTGAATCCTTCTCGAAAAATATTGGTCATACAGAGCTTGGCAAACCGAATCAATACCTGAGAACTATTCGTCGCCGTCGGGAGAGATACGGATATCGAATTGCTGTATTGCAAGTCATTAGGTTTGAATCGGTTAGTCGTCAGAAATACGCCTAGAACCGAAGCTCTTAATTTTCTATGTCTTAACTTAGCCGCCGCCCTTGCTGCATGGTGGGCAATCGCTTCGTGCATTTGTGCGAGCGTAGTTACGGGTTGACCGAACGAACGAGAACAAATCATATTCTTTTGCGGTGGCGCGATCGCTTCCAGTGGCAGACAGGATAAACCGCGCAGCTCGTGCACGATCCTGACACCGACAATGCCCATGATTTGTTTGATAAGCGATTCATTCGCATCTCTTAACTGCGCCGCTGTAGCGATGCCATAGGATCTTAGTCTTACCCCTAAGCGTCGATTTATGCCCCAGATATCTTCGATCGCGAGATTAGCTAATAGGTGATCGCGCAGCTCGTCGGTTATTAGTTCCGCTACGCCGCTTGCAGATTTTTTAGCTACATGGTTGGCAATCTTTGATAGAACCTTTGTTTTCCCGATACCGATACCCGTTGGAATACCAGTCCATTTAAGTATTTTCTCTCGCAATCTCGTGCAAAACTCCTTTACTCCATCGGTTCCCAAATGTGCGAGACCCGATAAATCTAAAAAGCATTCGTCAATCGAATAAATCTCAACTTCTGGCACTGAATCGTAAAGCACCTGATAAACGCGATGGCTCAGATCTCCGTACAGTTCGTAATTAGACGACAGAGCGATCGCTCATGCGTTTTGAAGCTGATTTTTATATTTGTGGTAGGGCACGCCCATCGGAATACCTAGTGCTTTTGCTTCGGGCGATCGCGCGACGATACAGCCATCGTTATTAGAAAGTACGACCACAGGCTTGCCCTCAAGCGATGGGCTAAACACTCGCTCACAGCTAACATAGAAACAATTACAGTCAACTAGAGCAAACATTTTTGATATTTGTACGTTAATCTCATTCTAGCAGGTTGATTTTTGAGTTAGGTACGAATAATTGCTTATATCGATCAAGTGATTTTTTTAAGGTCTGATTCAGTACATATTCAGGCAAACACATTATTCTCTTAGTGACATTTGGGCAAAATGTTCTAGCAACAAGCGATGGATAAAGATATAACCGCCACCAACTTTTTGCAAGAAGATGAGTTTTGTAGCATAGTTAAGGAAACGCTCTAAGTTCCAAGGGATATAACTATTTTGATAAAGAACTAAACGTAATACAAAATGCTGGAGACACGCCAATCCAGCAGGTGAAAAAGTTCCGAACAATATTCCAATTAGTATGCCAAATGTAGGTGAACGGAAACCTACTTGAAGAGCGACAAGCCCCAAGGTAATTGCCCCGATGATAGTAAACAATAGAGAGTTTTGAAGAGATCTCCAAATCCCTTGATTTGGTGCTGTATTAGTTTCAATTGTGGAACCTGCAAGACCTTGTAGCAGGATAAAGATTAAACCAGTCCCCAAACCACCTAAACCATAGCTTAAGTTCTGCATCAGAGTAGGGATAGCCCAATGAAGACTAAAACTAGCAAAATTAATTCCTAAAACCAAAAGTATGCCGACACTTAGTCCCACCTGTCCTCCGACAAGAATGGTATTTTTAGCCTTGTCAAAAGACCATTTGAGGGTTTCTACGGTATGGATCTCAGTTTGAACTAGTCCTAAAATAACTCCAGCAATTAGACCGCCTCCAATTCCCAAGAAAATCCCGCCAACTAATCCAGTTTGTATGTCAAATACCAACCCTAAATTTACACCAGTAACCAGACCAATAGAAGCTGCCCCAAACAAGCCTAAGCATATGGAATAAATCCACTTTTTGTGAATTGAATTCAACCAATCAGGTTGAATTCGTTCGATCAGAAATACAGTTTGAGATCTAAGTAATAATTGCTTAGCAAGCCAAGACAGCCAAAATATAGTTTTTTCTTTGCTATATTCTCTTTGCAGGATCTGGCGATCGAACATTCTTTGAATATAAGTATCAAACAAGTGCTTTCTGCGCTCGTCAATAGACTCTTGGGCTTGTAGTAATATTTCAGAATTTAGATCTTGATAGGCTAAAGTCATAATACTTAGTAGAAGCGGCGATCGAACCAATTCCTGCAAGGTTTCATCGGTACGAATGGCAGTTGATACTCCTTCTAGATTTGAACCTGTACTAATTAGATATCGATCCACTTGTTCAAAGGTAAGCGGTTGAATACAAATAGCTCCTTGTACCCTGAGACGATGAGAGAGAGATTTATAGTCTTCAATACGACTGCAAACAACAAGTTCGGTTTGACCCTTGGACTGCGTAAATTGATTCAAGGCTTGGAGGCATATATCTCGTCTTTTGATGCTGACTTCATCTAAACCATCTAATAACAGAAATAGCTGCTGTGTCTCAATCCAGCTTTTACCAATCTCCTTAGCAACTTGATACTTAATATGTAATTCCTGTATCAGCCAATCCGCAATACTCTGCTTTTCGTTTGTCCATGATGATAGATTAAATACGACTGGAATTAACTTATTGACATCTTTTTCAGCTTCAGCTATCAAATCGCGAGCAAGCTCAAGTAAGGTAGTAGTCTTTCCCGAACCGGGATTGCCTAATATCAAGAGAGAGCGTCCTGCGCCCATTTCATTCAGTTTGTCTAGGATTTTAGTTCCTAATGGCAATGCTTGAGCAAGCCGTTCTTCAGACTGCCAAACTACTGACCAAGGACGCTCTACCGCAAAGGATTGGTCTTCTAGCCCCAACTCAATCAGTACTTTGCTATGTAAAGAAGTTTCTAAAACGCCTTTAACCCAGAAGTTTTTTACCTTATTAAGTAGAATTTGGCGATTGCGATATTCTTGTCGATCAATTTGGTGATTGGAAAACTTTTCTTTCTTTTGTAGAGATAATTCTTTTGATCCGAGAATTGAAGTAGGTTGTTGTGATTGATGATTGGAATTATCTTGAGGTTTACCAATCGAAAGAATAGTTGATTGATTGGCAATATCACTATCAGTCTGACTAATTAGCTTCTCTAAAGTTTCTAGAGCATCGCTTGCATTCTCGTAGCGCTGGCGATAGTCGTAGCGCACCAAGCGATCAAGAATATTGGCAAACCCTGTACTAATCGTTACCGATCCCAGACCATTCTCTGCTAATACCCTGCTGCATAAACTCCAACTGTATTCGCCCGTCTGGGTATCTCTGGGCAACTGTTTTGGTAGTAGCCCCGTCAGGACTTGGAAGCAGAGCATCCCTACTGCATAAATATCGCTGCTAAAATGCGGCTGTCCCGAAATCTGTTCGCTCGGCATATACCCAGGAGAACCCACTGCTACAGTATTACTGCTGGTTTGGCTAGAGGGATTGCCTGTTTGGACGTTGACTTTTTTTACTGCGCCAAAATCAATTAAGACAATCTTACGATCTCGATCTCGCCTAATCAGATTTGATGGCTTGATATCGCGATGAATTACATTTTGCTGATGTATAAAGGAAAGCACATGTAAGACATCTAGTAAAAGTTCGATCGCTTCTACTTCACTCATGCGCTTACCCCCTGCAAGTTCGTCTTCTAAAGTTATTCCTTCGATCAATTCTTGTACTAGATAGAATTCGCTATCTTGCTCGAAGTGTGCCATCAGTCGAGGGATCTGGTCGTGCCGATCGCCTAATTTATAAAGAGTTTCTGCTTCTTGGTTAAATAAGCGCTTGGCAATTTCGAGCGTACCTGAGTCGTCAATTTTTGGCTTTAGCTGCTTGACAACGCAGAGAGAATTACTTGGTAAATGTAGATCTCTAGCTAGAAATGTCTGACCAAACCCGCCACTGCCTAAATGGTTTACGATTTGGTAATGTCCTGCGAGGATTGTCGGAATTTCCATATAATGTGTTTTGTGTGCTTCAGGTGTCTGCAAATCGTTACTGTCACTTTGAGCAGTTACAAAAGTAAATCTGTTGGTAAAAACCTAAAAGCCCATTTCCATCATATGCAACCAAGTAGAAACACGGAGCCATAACACCACCTTTGAGGCTACTTCAAAATTTTAGCAAGTTAATGATGGAGTCACACGAGAAAAAGGAGGAAATCGCGCGCTAAGGCATAGAAGAGGCGGGAATCCAAAGATGCAATGTAGGAACAGACACGCCGAGATTCTTGGCTACAAGTCTAAGGAAAATACCACTAAAGAGAAGAGCCTTAGCAGTTTCAATAATCTGGCTCACGATCTTTATACCCCCATCTGTACCTTTAATTGGCTTCTTATTAAGTTGATATTTAATTACCCAGATCGAACTACGGTAACCCAATCTAAATAGCGTAGTTTAAAGGTTAGACGTTAGTATTTCAAAAATACAGAAGCAAGCTTTTAACTTTGTCAGTTGTGATTTTTTGACGACCTCATCAGGCTGTAAATTCCTTGAAAATAATGGCTCAGAGTTAAAATACTTAATAGTCACGAACAAACCGTAGATTTGTTGATCTTATGCAATCATCTATGTAATACTAACTAAACTACGGTTTTATCAAGTATTTGCCGTAGTTTAACCGTAATATAGACCTCAAAAACTATCAGTTTGATTTTGCATATAGTGTTTCCCAGTCTAGTGAAGTAGAGTTTTTCCGTTGAAGGCAGAAGAACCTCAGTACCTTACTTGAAAAGAGCTATATCTGAATTGAGTAGATAAAAAGAATAGGAGTGCATTGTGCAGATTTTTTGGTTTATTCCCACCCACGGCGATGGACGCTATCTCGGTACGAGCATTGGTGGACGGGCAACCAATCTAGGCTATCTTCAGCAAATTGCTCAAGCTGTTGATCGCCTTGGTTACGTGGGCGCGTTATTACCAACTGGGCGATCGTGTGATGATGCTTGGGTAGTGGCTTCTACATTAGTTTCCGTTACGCAACGCATGAAATTTCTTGTAGCTATTCGCCCTGGTTTAATGTCTCCTGGGGTGGCAGCGAGAATGGCGGCGACATTCGATCGTCTATCGGGTGGTCGTTTGTTGATTAATGTCGTCACTGGGGGCGATCCAGTGGAGCTCGCTGGCGATGGGTTGCACTTAGATCACACTGCACGCTACGAATTGACTGATGAGTTTTTGACAGCTTGGCGTGAGATTTGCTCTGGTTCTTCCAATTTTAAAGGCGAATATCTCGATATTCGCGATGGTAAACTTCTATTTACTCCTGTACAAAAGCCTCATCCTCCACTATGGTTTGGTGGATCTTCTCCGATCGCGCAACAAATAGCTGGTAAACATATTGATACTTATTTGACTTGGGGAGAGCCACCTGCACAAGTCGCTGAAAAAATTGAGGTCGTTAAAAAGCTATCAGAAAAAGAAGGAAGACAAATTAAATTTGGGATTCGGATGCATGTAATTGTGCGTGAAACCAAGAGCGAAGCATGGGAGGCAGCCAATAATCTTATTCGCTATGTTGATGAGCAATCAATTGTGAAAGCTCAACAGGTCTATGCTCGCATGGACTCCGTTGGACAACAACGAATGTCTCAACTTCATGGTGGTAAGAAAGACAACCTAGAAATTAGTCCCGATCTATGGGCGGGTGTTGGCTTAATTCGTGGTGGTGCAGGTACAGCTCTAGTTGGAGATCCTGATACTGTTGCAAAGCGCCTATTAGAATACAGTGATCTTGGAGTGGAGAGTTTCATTCTTTCTGGTTATCCCCATTTAGAAGAAGCCTATCGAGTTGCGGAATTGCTATTCCCACGGTTACCCTTAGAGAATTTGCCATCGATTGATCGCCAATTAATGACTGGTCCTTTTGGGGAAATTTTGGCAAATGAAGATTTACCTAAAGGACAAACAGAAAATATTTCTGAAAAAGTTTCTGACAACTTCTCTGTAAGAGAGCCTCAACCAACGGTGGACTAAATGGAACAGTCTTTTGGTAATTCTATTAATAAGCCTAAGCCAAAGTCTCTAAAGCAGAAGTCTGGAAATGCTTTGTATCGTTTTTGGCGCGGATTTTTGCCTTGGGTAGTGCCAATTGTATCGATCCTTCTATGGCAAATCTCTTCCCAAAATGGTTGGCTCTCGACAAAGATTTTGCCCGCACCACTGGATGTTTTAAAAGTTGGTATTAAGCTTGCTCAGTCTGGCGAGCTCCTCAAACATCTGACTATTAGCGGTACAAGAGCCTTGATTGGGTTTGTGATCGGTGGTGGCATTGGGTTTCTGTTTGGACTAATCAATGGCACTTTTGCGATCGCCGAAACTCTACTCGATACATCCCTCCAGATGCTTCGCAATATTCCACATCTTGCCCTAATTCCCCTTGTGATTTTGTGGTTTGGTATTGGCGAAGAGGCGAAAATATTTCTAGTAGTGATCGGGGTAATGTTCCCCATCTATCTCAATACCTATCATGGTATCCGTACTGTTGATTCGGGACTAATTGAGATGGGCAAGGTCTATGGATTAAATGCTTTGGGCGTATTTTGGCAAATAGTTTTACCAGGAGCCTTACCCTCGATTCTAGTTGGTGTGCGCTTTGCACTCGGGATCATGTGGCTGACCTTGATTGTCTCAGAAACGATCGCGGCTGATTCAGGTATTGGCTATCTCGCTATGAATGCAAGGGAATTTCTCCAAACTGATGTGGTGGTATTTGCCATTTTGCTCTATGCCTTGCTAGGGAAATTAGCAGATACGATCGCGCGTTATTTAGAGTCTGTATTGCTGAAATGGCATCCAGCCTATAGCGGAAAATAGTCAAAATTGTATTACGCAGTCATCTCAGGAGATGAAATCATGAGCCAACTTATATCTATCGAAAATGGTATCGACCTCAAAATTGAGAATCTAGCCAAAAAATTTGGTGATCATACGGTATTACAAGACCTCAATTTGGAAATAAACTCAGGCGAATTTGTCACCATTGTCGGTAGAAGTGGCTGCGGTAAAACAACTTTACTAAGACTAATTGCAGGATTAGAAAGAATTTCCAAAGGCAAAATCAATCTTGATCACCAAACAGTAAATTCTTTGCATCCACAAATCAAAGTTATGTTTCAAGATTCGCGTCTACTACCTTGGCAAAAGGTATTAGATAACGTGCGTCTAGGCTTACCAAAAGATTCCCGCTCTAAAGCAATGGAAGTTCTACATCAAGTAGGTTTAGCGACTAAAGCTAAAGAATTTCCTTCTACGCTTTCTGGTGGACAAAAGCAAAGAGTGGCTTTGGCTAGAGCTTTGGTGAGTAATCCTCGTTTGTTATTGCTAGATGAGCCTTTGGGTGCTCTAGATGCTTTGACGAGAATTGAGATGCAGCGCTTGCTAGAGGATCTCTGGCTAGATCAAAAATTTACAGCTTTCTTGATTACTCACGATGTTGAAGAAGCGATCGCTTTAGGGGATCGGGTGATTTTGCTTGAAGAAGGAAAAATTGTGATGGATGTCAAGATCGATCTCCCTCGTCCAAGGGCACGAGGTACTGCGGAATTCGCAACGCTAGTCGATCGCATTCGTAGCCGTGTTATGAACCAAAACTCTTTTTTCGATTCTGAACTTCATGCCAATGCTGCTTAGGGTTCCGCGATTTAAAAAATCGGTTCTTTACTTTACTGCACAATGCTTAATTTTTACGGAATGGATGATCCTTAACAGCAATCATCTTCTATTCCCAACAATTTATTCTATTAATTCAATTCAAAACTAACTATGACTAAGATTCTTCTAATTAACGGCAGTCCATCTGCTCCTTCACGTTCGCAGGGTATTTTGGAATATGCGATCGCCTTACTCACAGAGCAAGGGGTAAAGACAGATCTGATCTCTGTACGCGATCTCCCTGCGGAGGATTTAGTATTTGGCAAGTACAACAGCCCTAACTTAGAACAGCCTAAAGCTCTGCTTGCAGAGGCTGATGGGGTGATTATTTCAACTCCAATTTACAAAGCTTCCTACACAGGTTTACTCAAAACGTTTCTAGATTTGCTACCTCAAAAAGCCCTCAGTGATAAGGTTATATTACCGATCGCTACAGGTGGTTCAATTGCTCATTTATTAGCGATCGACTTCACGCTCAAGCCTGTCCTCAGTGAGTTAGGAGCAAGACATATTCTTGGTGTTTTGTATGCTGTGGATAAGCAAGTAACTTGGAGTGAAAACCAAACAGTAATTTTAGAAGAAGAGATCGATCTAAGGTTGAAGGAATCTTTGGACGCACTGCTCAAAGCCGTAAAACGTTAAGAAAGAATCGGTGAAAAGCACCGATTCTTTCTTAACGTAAACCACTCTTTGAAACAGTGATTTAAAGAGTTATTTTTAGCATTTGGTAACTTAATCAGGAAACTAAAACTTTTCAAGCTTTTTTGCAGATTTTAGCTAAATAGATGACTTTTAAACCTTAGCCAAGAGGTTAATTTATAAGCAAATTCACAAAACTTTATCGAATTGCAAAAACTCCTAACCTTAAATCATCGATTAGTTAACTGATATGGCTCAAAACAATATTCAAAAAGCCACAAATGAATCTAAATCTGCAACGATCGCAATTATTGGTGGCGGATTTAGCGGTACACTTGTGGCGGTAAATCTATTAAAAACTGCAACGCAACCATTAGCGATTAAACTTATTGAGCGTCGCGAACAGATTGCCAAGGGTATTGCCTACAGCACAGATACAAATTGTCATTTACTAAATGTCTCGGCGGGAAACATGACTGCTTTCCCCAATGATTCAGGACATTTTTTGCGATGGCTCTATTACAATTACAGCGAGTTGGCTGATTTCCTTCCTAATGAAATTACGGCAAGCACCTTCATCCCTCGCAAGGTTTATGGATTATATATCCAATCAATTTTAGAGGAAGCCCTTGCTACGGCTCCTAACCATGTCAAGCTGGAACGGGTAAACGATGAAGTAATTGCCGTTGAGAAAATTCAAACAGCTAGTTCAGAACGAGCGCGGGTTTTCTTAAAGCATCAAGGGGCGATCGCTGCGGATAAAGTTGTCTTAGCTTTAGGGAATTCGCCCAATGCTTTACCCCAAGACTCTGGCAATATTCGTAACGCTTGGTCTATCGATGCGCTGGAAAGTCTTAATCCCGATGATGATGTGTTGCTGATTGGTACTGGCTTAACGATGGTGGATATGGTGCTATCGTTGCATGAACGTAACCATAAGGGCAAAATTTATGCGGTATCACGACGGGGATTGTCACCACAAAGACACCAAGCTACCAAGCCTTACCCTGCTTTTTTGACAGTGGAGAATGCACCCAAAACAACATTGGGACTATGGCGGCGACTACGTGCGGAACTCAAAAAAGCTGAAGGAGATGGGTATGACTGGCGAGCAGTGATTGATTCTTTACGTCCAATTACCCAGAAGCTTTGGCAACAATTATCAATTGAGGAACAGCAAAGATTTTTACGTCATGCTACGCCCTATTGGGATGTGCATCGTCATCGCATCGCGCAGCAGGTTGCCGAAGCTCTCGATCGGCTTTTGGCTTCAGGACAATTAGAAATCGCGGCAGGACGGATTCAGGGACAGAATCTAAACGAGAATGGTGTAATTGTCACAATTCAACCAAGGAATAATAAAGCTCAAAGCCAGTCTAGCTATAGTTTACAAGCAAGTCGAATCGTTAACTGCACAGGTGTAGCTGCTGATTACCGAAAATCATCTCATCCTCTAGTGGAAAGTTTGCGATCGCAACATTTAATTAGCCCAAATCCCATTGGCTTAGGTATTGCATCGGCGGCTAATGGGGCTTTATTTAATGGCACAAATAAACCTTCAAATCTGCTCTATACTATTGGCACACCCAGCAAAGGCGATCTCTGGGAAACGATCGCGGTTCCTGAATTGCGTGGACAGGCTCAGGCCTTAGCCGAAACATTATTGCGATCGCTCCCTTTACGAGTGCGTTCCATTCCCACCACACCGCTACTGATTGGCGATATTCTCCAGCAAGTAAATTCAACGCTGCTAATCTTTCGTCAATTCTTCGATCCTGAAACCAGCAGCTACACCTATCTTATCGCCGATCGCCAGACCAGAGAAGCGGTACTTGTTGATCCTGTTTTAGAACAAGTGGAGCGCGATTTACAGGCGATCGATGATTTGGGGTTAACTTTGCGCTATTCCTTAGAAACCCATATTCACGCCGATCATGTCACAGGCGCTGGTAAATTGCGACAACAACGTGGTGCTCAAATCCTAGTTCCCGAAAATGCCGCCGTTCTCAAAGCTGACCTATTTCTTGCTGATGGGGAGATTTTGACGATTGGCTCAGTCACAATTGAGGCAATTTCCACCAATGGACATACCAACGCCCATTTGTCTTATTTGATAAATGATACGCATTTGTTAACGGGTGACGCGCTCTTTATTCGCGGTTGTGGGCGTACCGATTTCCAAGGTGGTGATGCTGGTAGGCTCTACGATGCGGTTACAAAGAAATTATTTACACTTCCCGATGAAACATTTGTCTATCCCGCCCATGATTATAAAGGTCGTACTGTCTCCACGATTGGCGAAGAGAAGCGACTGAATCCAAGATTTAGCGATCGCTCTCGCAGTCAGTTCATTACGATTATGAATAATCTCAATCTAGCATTTCCCAAAAAGATGAACGAAGCGGTTCCTGCTAATGAATATTGTGGCGATTTCATTCCTCAAGATGGCGTAGAGAATTTAGCGATTAATTTAGGAATTAATCAAGATGAAAAAGAAATAGAACTCACCATTTTGAAAAACACCGAAATCTACAACGACTATTTCGCCATGTATATCTAGAAAAAGAAGTTTTACGAAATAACCTTTTTCTTAGCTATAGCTAGCTTTTTAGTATTCTACGGTATATACTTGTAATTACCGTATTTTTTGATCTAAAAATATTAAATTTCAATGAAAGCTACGCCCTGAAATGGGTGAAGGATTTCTGTATCTTGATTTTGCCCTAATTGATTTTGATTTAAGCCTTTCTGTAATGCCGTGAGGAGTCTCGATGTTCAAAACTATTCTCTTTAAACAATCTCAGCGATCGCCCATCGCCGCTCTTGCCAAGCTCTCAGCATTGGCAGTTAGCGCCACTTTATTTATCTCTTGCGCCCCTCAGACTAGCAATACTAGCAACACGGCTACATCTCCCGCCGCTACATCTAATACCGCCAGCAGTCCTAGCGCTGCTCCGAATACTGATAAGCCAGCTAGTGGCAAAGTAAACCTGAGAATTGGATTCCAAAAAGCAGGAACAGTTCTATTTTCTATAAAAGGTAAAGGAACCTTAGAAAACACTTTTAAAGCAGCAGGTGGAACCGTTACATGGTCAGAATTTCCTGCGGGCTTACCGATGGTGGAAGCTCTGAACGCTGGAGCGATCGACATTGCCTATGTGGGTGAAGCACCGCCTGTATTTGCCCAAGCTGCCACAGGTTCTACAGTGCGTTATGTTGCTTACGATCCCTTTGGTGCAGAGGGTGAGGGAATTGTGGTTCATAAGGATTCTTCTATCAAAACAATTGCCGATCTCAAGGGTAAGAAACTGGCTGTCCAAAAGGGTTCCAATACCCATTATCTGGTAGTCAGTGCTTTGGCATCCGCAGGATTGCAAGTGAGTGATGTGGAATTTTCTTTCGTCAAACCATCTGATGCTCGCGCCGCATTTGAGAAGAAAAATGTTGATGCTTGGTCGATTTGGGACCCCTATCTAGCAGCGATCGAAGTTGATACTGAGGCAAGAATCCTGACGAGTGCCAAAGGCTTAGCCCCCAATCGTGGTTACTATCTTGCTTCTAAGGAGTTTATTGAGAAGAATCCTGAAGCCTTAAAACAGCTTTTGAATGAGATTAAGAAGGAAAGTGAGTATGTAAAGAAAAATCCTGCCGAAATTTCTAAAGTTCTCTCTCCTGCCCTCGGTCTAGATGCTGCCATTATCGAAAAAGCAGAAAAGCGTCGCGATCATGATGTGTTGCCTATAACCGATGAGGTGGTTGCTAAACAGCAGGAAATTGCGGACACTTTCTCTAAACTCCAACTTATTCCTAAATCTATTGTGGTGAAGGAAGCTGTTTGGAATTGGAAGTAAATAAATTCCTCAGCTCTAGCTCCTAGTCCCTCTCCCCTAATGGGAGAGCGAAACAAGAAATTATAGAATCTAATTTAAATCTCTAACATGACTATCTCTGATCTCAACATCAAAACCCAACGCCTAATCACTGATGTCCTCGTCATTGGTGGCGGTACGGCTGGCACTATGGCAGGAATTAAGGCAAAACAAGCAAATCCCGATCGCGATGTCTTGATCCTTGAAAAAGCAAATATTCGTCGTAGCGGTGCGATCGCTATGGGTATGGATGGTGTCAATACCGCAGTCATCCCCGGAAACTCCACGCCAGAGCAGTATGTGCGCGAAGTCACGATCGCTAACGATGGCATTGTCGAGCAGAAGACAGTTTATCAGACGGGTAAACTGGGTTTTGAAGTGATTCAAGAATTAGAAAGTTGGGGTGTAAAGTTCCAAAAGGACGCGCAAGGGGAATATGACCTCAAACAAGTGCATCGCATTGGTAAATATGTGTTGCCGATGCCTGAAGGTAAAGACCTGAAAACGATTTTGGCGCGGCATGTAAAGCGACATAAAGTGCGGGTTACCAATCGGGTGATGGCAACGCGGGTCTTAGTGGAAAATGGTCGAGCGATCGGCGCAGTTGGTTTTGATGTTCGTAACGGTGATTTTGTCGTCATTCAAGCGAAAGCTGTAATCCTCTGTACGGGCGCGGCTGGGCGTTTAGGACTACCCGCATCTGGCTATCTCTACGGAACCTACGAAAATCCCACCAACGCTGGCGATGGCTACTCAATGGCTTACCATGCAGGGGCAGAACTCTCGAATATTGAATGCTTCCAAATTAATCCTCTAATCAAAGATTACAATGGTCCCGCCTGTGCCTATGTCGCGGGACCTTTCGGAGCGCATACCGTTAATGCAGAAGGGCATCGCTTCATCAACTGCGACTATTGGAGTGGTCAGATGATGCTAGAGGTCTGGAAAGAACTCAACTCTGGCAAGGGTCCTGTACAGCTAAAAATGACCCATCTCGATCCAGATACGATTTCGGAAATCGAATCGATCATGTGGTCAAATGAGCGCCCTAGTCGTGAGCGCTTCCATGCGGGACGAGGTGAGGACTATCGCACTCATGGTGTGGAAATGAACATTTCCGAAATTGGATTATGTAGCGGTCACAGCGCATCGGGCGTATGGGTGAACGAACGCGCAGAAACTACGGTAGCAGGGCTATACGCGGCAGGTGACATGGCGAGTGTGCCGCACAATTATATGATCGGTGCATTTGTATTTGGTAGAATCGCAGGAATTGAAGGGATGAAGTACAGCGAGGATTTGGAACACATTGAACCAAATGCTGAATTTCTAGAAGCAGAGAGAGACAGAATTTATGCGCCATTAACTCGTCCTAATGGTGTTCCCCATACGCAAGTGGAATACAAACTGCGTCGTTTTGTGAATGATTATCTGCAACCACCGAAGTCTACAAACAAGATGGAGATTGGCTTGGGTCTGTTCGATCGCTATCAAGAGACTCTTGATATTATGGGCGCTCAAGATCCCCACGAATTAATGCGTTGTATGGAGGTGCATTTCATTCGCGATTGTGCAGAGATGGCAGCAAGAGCTTCGTTGTTCCGTAAAGAAACAAGATGGGGGCTTTATCATTATCGATTGGATTATCCAGAGAAGAATAATGATGAGTGGTTTTGTCATGTCAATTTGAAGAAAGATGAGTCGGGGCAAATGACTCTCTTTAAACGAGAGGTTTCTCCTTACATTATTCCTGTTGATGTAAGTCAAGAAGTTTACGATGTCGCGGTGAGGTAGGTAGTTATATGGCAAGTAAAGTTTCTATAAACAATCAAGTTATAATTAGAGCAGCAGAAATTAAAGATGCTGAAAGAATTGCTATTCTCGCTGATCAGCTTGGATATGTTGTAACTAATCAACAAGCACAAGAACGTATTTATAAAATCCAAAATAATGACAATCATGTTTTATATATAGCAACTTTAAATAATGAAAATATGATTGGTTGGGTACACGCTTGTATTTATGATTCGATAGTAATTCAAACTCCTGCATTGCTTTTAGGGTTGGTTGTTGATCAAGATCATCGATTTCAAGGAATTGGACGTTTATTGATGGAGCAAATTGAAAATTGGACTTCCCAATCTGGTGGTGAAGGTGTTTTATTACGTTCAAATATTAAGCGAAAAGAAGCACATTTGTTTTACGAAAAAATTGGTTATACCAATATCAAACAATCATTAACTTTTTATAAATCTTTGGTGGTTTGAATTTATGGCTTTAATTAAACAACGTATTGATGTTCCTGTGATTGTCGATGAATCGAAATGCCTAGAAAAATGTGTCGCTTGCATTGAAGTTTGTCCCCTTGATGTATTAGCTAAAAACCCCGAAACGGGTAAGGCATATATGAAATATGACGAGTGCTGGTTCTGCTTGCCTTGCGAGAAAGAATGTCCAACTGGTGCGATTACTGTACAAATTCCCTTTTTATTGCGATAGAAAATCTATGACAACGACAACAGATCCCGAATTACAAGAATGGATAGAGTTATTACAGTCAGGAGATCTTAGCGATCGCCTAGTTGCTATCAAAAGTTTACAACATCTTGGCGATGAAGAAGCACTTGATGTGGTGGTACTCGCCCTTAACGATGAAAGCCCTACTGTCCAAAAAATCGCGATCGCTACTCTCTGGGAATTTGCCAATCCGAAAGTAATTCCTAACTTAATCCCCAGTCTTGGCTCACCTGATGAAGAAATTCGCGCTGTGGCTCTATCGGCTTTAGGTGAATTGGTTTCTCAAGATTCACTCTTATTATTGCTGGATGCATTGCACCAAGAGAATCTTCATCTTCAGCGCAATATTTTAATCCTGTTACGCAAAATCCATGACGCGCAATCTTTACCCTATTTATTGCCGTTTCTGGAATCAGAACATCCCGAATTGAGAGAAGCAGCAATTACAACTTTGCGCTATCTCAATCAAGTTAAAACTAGCCCTACAGCTTTAGCACTGCTGCAAGATCCCGTTGATTTTGTGCGCCGTGAAGCGGCTCTGACCTTGGGACATCTCGCTGATGCGGAAGTCATTCCTAGCTTGAGTAAATCCCTCCGAGAAGATCCCGACTGGCAAGTGCGGCGCAATATCACCAAAGCATTGGCGATTCATGGGGTTGGGGTAGCGATTCCAGTACTCATTGAAGCGATCGCCGATGAGCATTGGCAAGTCAGGCGCTTTGCAGTTCAGGCTTTGCAGAAGATTTTCCAAACTGCCAAAAGTGATGGGGCAATTCCTGCTCTAGTTAAAGCGCTTACTGATGAATATGCCGATGTGCGAAAAGATGCAGCGATCGCCCTTGGGGATCTGGCTAGTCCTGATGCGCTGCAAGCCCTGCGCCAAGCCCTAGACGATCCCGATCGCGAAGTTAGCATTCGGGCGGAACGCTCGATTAGCAAGATTGAGCAAATTGTGGCGACTGCTCAGGAATCTAATCAACCTGCAATCTAGAATTATCTCAAAGAATTATGTCAAAGCATCTACCTGAAAAACCAATTTTTGTGATTGGACCTGAGCGATCGGGAACTACTCTGCTGATGACCATGCTGGGCTGTCATCCTCGCATTGCGGTTCCAGAAGTAGCTTGGTTCTATCCACGGTTCCATCCCTACCTTGCCACCTACGGCGACTTGACCAAAGAGGCAAATTTTCGCACCCTTGTCGAAGAGATGATT
This sequence comes from Pseudanabaena frigida, assembly GCA_003242085.1. GTDB lineage: Bacteria > Cyanobacteriota > Cyanobacteriia > Pseudanabaenales > Pseudanabaenaceae > Pseudanabaena > Pseudanabaena frigida. Next base: position 25,748 of record QBML01000026.1, read on the forward strand.
TTTGGCTTAAAGACTCCATTCTGGGGGATAGCCGCCAATCCGCGAACAATTGTTGATGAGGTGCTTAACTTGGCGAGTGATCGCAGTTTTGCAGGGATTTATGCCGCGATTTTAGAATGGTACACCAAACATCAAAACAAGCCACGTTGGGGAGAGAAAACTCCCTATAATCTATTCTTTATCGAAGCAATTCTTCAGGATTTTCCCAACGCACAGTTCATTTATCTATTGCGAGATGGGCGTGATGCTAGTGCAGAATATCTCGAATCCGCCTTTGGCCCTACAAATATTTATACGGCAGCTACGGTCTGGCAACTTTGTCAGAATGCCGTGAAACCTTGGCGCGAAAAATTACCGCGATCGCAATGGTTGGATGTCAAATATGAGGCGCTCGTCCAGCAACCAGAACCGATTTTGCGAGAAGTTACAGACTTCTTAGGAGAAGAATATGATGTGGAAATGCTCAACTTCCATCAGTCGGAAATCGCTCAACGCCGCGCTACTACCAAGGATCATAAACCCCTAGGACATCCAGTTAGTGATCGCTACATTGGTATTTATAAGGAGCTTTTGAGTCTCCGCGATCAGAAAATCTTTGCCGCGATCGCAGGATCGGAATTAACCGAATTAGGCTATAGCGTTGAAGTGGAGCCACTGCATTTATCTCAAAAACAAAAGGATTTATACGAAGACCTCGATGGACGGATTCGCGCCGCTACCCTCACCGCACCAGAAGGGCATATTGTCTACGAGAGCTACAACGACTGGCTAAGAGATCAGCGAGAAGCAAGACAGAGAAATGGATTGGGAACAAATTTACAACTACCATCTCTATTCACTCAAGGTGAATTTTATGAGGAATTGATTACGGGGCAAAGAGCTTGGCAGAAATGGAAAAGCCATTTTGGAGTGAAACGCCAATATACAACTAGAGAGGTGGTTTTATGAAAATATTGACGATCTAGCACTCAAATCTCAACCTAACACAGCCATGATTGAAGGTATTAGTCACATTACTTTTATAGTTAGCGATTTAGAAAGGATGTCTATCTTTTTATCAACTATTTTCGATGCTGAAGTGGTCTATGCCAGTGGTGATGAGACATTTTCGATTTCCCAAGAAAAGTTTTTTCTAATTAATGGTATTTGGATTGCAATTATGGAAGGAAAATCACTAATCGAGAAAACCTACAATCATGTCGCTTTTAAAATAAGCGATCGCGATTTTGAAAAATATCGGTTGCGAATAAATTCTCTAGGTTTAGAAGTGCGCGAAAGCCGCAGTCGTATCGAATGTGAAGGTAACTCTCTATATTTCTACGACTATGACAACCATCTTTTCGAGTTGCATACAGGTACTCTCGATCAACGTTTAGAGGTATATAACTCATGATTGAAACTTCTCCAAATATTTCATCTACTGATTTAGCTGACCTTCGCAAAGCGGAGGTTACTCAATTATTGAAACAGATAATCGTACCGATTCTCAACAATGACATCGTTAGTTTAGGCATGGTACGAAACCTGCGAATCGTTGATGATTATGTCTATTTACGCCTCTATGTCGGTTCCCATCAACTTGAATTAAAAGAGAAAGTAATCGCAATTCTCTCTAATTTAGGATGGTGCAAAAAAACTTATGCGGAACTATGCACGATCCCCCAAGTTCGGACGACCTTAGCAGTTTCGAGTGGTAAAGGTGGTGTGGGTAAATCGACAGTTGCCGTCAACCTAGCTGCCGCTTTGAGTCTCACAGGAGCAAAAGTTGGTTTACTTGATGCCGATGTTTATGGTCCCAATGTCCCGCAAATGTTGGGATTAGGACATTCCGATATTCAAGTGATTGAAACTGCCGATGGTCAGCGCTTCATTCCCTTAGAGGCACATAGCATCAAAGTGATGTCTGTCGGTTTATTAGCAGAACCCGATCATCCCCTTGCTTGGCGGGGCCCAGTCTTACACAAAATCATCACCCAATTCATTCATCAGGTGGAATGGGGAGAATTAGATTATCTACTTATCGATCTGCCCCCTGGTACTGGCGACGCACAAATTACGATTGTACAGGAAAGTCCGATCTGTGGTGTGATCCTTGTGACGACACCGCAACGGGTGGCGATCGCGGATGTGCGCCGCAGTGTGCATATGTTCCGTCAGGTGGGAGTGCCCGTATTGGGCATTGTCGAGAATATGAGCTATTTGCTTACGGAAGATGGAAAGGATTCACAATTTATTTTCGGTAAGGGAGGCGGTCAGCAATTATCGACTGAGTTACAAGCGCCTTTGCTGGGAAATATTCCTATTCATTCCCGTATTTGTGAAGGTGGCGATCGCGGATTGCCTATAACTTTAAGCGATCGCAATTTCCCCGCTAGTCAAGTTTTTACGGAAATTGCCAAATCCTTGACAGCAACATTTACCTCTAGGGGCGAGCCTCCTGTGGTTTCCCTTGTCAATACGATCGATTTCCAAATTTCACAATCTATTTAGAGGAGTATAAACAATGTTTAATAGAAGACTTCAAACTCGCAGAAAGAAATCGGGATTGCTTAGTCGTAAGCGATTCACAGGTTGGTTGCTGTCGTTTATGGCAGTGTTTGCTGTTTTCGCTCTCAACAGTTGCAGCAATTCCCAACAGACAGCTACACCTAGCGACCAACCCAAGGCAGCCAATCCACCTGCTCAAGTAAGCAAGCCTGCGGTAATCAAGCTCGACTATGCCTACTACAACCCTGTTAGTTTGGTGATTAAAGAGAAAGGCTGGTTAGAAGAAGACCTAAGCAAAGATAATGTGAAAGTGGAATGGGTTTTGAGCCAAGGCAGTAACAAGGCTTTGGAATTTCTCAATGGCAGTAGCCTCGACTTCGGTTCTACGGCTGGTGCGGCGGCGTTGATTGGTAAAGCAAATGGCAACCCGATTAAGTCGATTTATGTCTATTCCAAACCCGAATGGGCAGCGCTCGTAGTTGGCGCAAATTCCACAATTAAATCTGTGCCTGAACTCAAGGGTAAGAAAATCGCGGCAACTCGTGGAACCGATCCCTTTATCTTCTTACTTCGCGCTTTAGATAAGTTTGGTTTAACCGATAAAGATGTGGAAATTGTGCCATTGCAACATGCTGATGGTCGTGCAGCTCTCGAAAAAGGCGATGTCGATGCATGGGCTGGACTCGATCCTCACATGGCAAAATCCGAGGTGGAGCTAGGTTCTAAGCTAATCTTCCGCGAGACTTCCTTTAACAGCTACGGTGTACTGAATGTACGTGAAGCCTTTGCGAAGGAATATCCTGAATATATTACAAGAGTTCTAAAAATCTATGAGAAAGGAAGAGTTTGGGCGATTAAGAATCCTGCGGAATTTAAGCAGATTTTGATTAAGGCTTCCAAGTTGACCGATGCGGTAGCGGCTAAGCAGTTGGAGCGGACCGATCTCACTAATTCAACGATCGGTGAAGAACAGAAGACTGTGATTTTAGCAGCAGGTGATGTTCTTAAAAAGAGCGGTGTCATCAAAGCCGATACGGACGTGACAAAAGTTGTGGGCGATCTCGTCGATCCCCAGTTTTCTACAAAGTTGGCAAAACAATAGGAAATACAAAAAAATATCGGAGTGATGCCATGAGTAGTTCTCTATCGCCTAATCAATTGGCTGGAAACTTGAGAGATAAACGATCGCATAATTTACTAACCCAAATAGAGCGATCGCTCAATCGGCTGGGATGGTTCAAAGGGTTAATCGTCCCTGTAATCCTCTTAATCATTTGGGAAATTGCTTCAAAATCTGGATGGATTGCACCAAATCTTCTGCCAGCACCTTCAACGGTACTCAGCACAATTGGCGACCTAGCGAAAGCGGGCGATCTTTGGAAACATATTGGCATTACTCTTTATCGAGTATTTCTTGGCTTTGCGATCGGTGTGGGAGTTGCGACTATTTTTGGGGCAATCACAGGATATTCACGCTTAATTCACGATCTTATCGATCCACTTCTACAATCACTCCGTAGTATTCCCTCCCTAGCATGGGTTCCCTTGTTTCTACTCTGGATGGGTATTCAAGAAACTCCCAAAATCGCTTTGATTGCTGTTGGAGTGTTTTTCCCAGTCTATTTGAGCTTGATGAGCGGCATTCAGTCCGTCGATCGCAAGCTAGTAGAAGTTGGCAAAATCTATCGCTTAAATGGATTGCAACTAATTCAACGTGTATTTTTGCCTGCGACTATTCCCTGCTATGTTGTTGGGTTGCGGAGTGGTCTGGGATTGGGTTGGATGTTTGTGGTTGCAGCCGAGCTAATGGGCGCGAGTCAAGGTTTGGGATTTTTACTCGTAGATGGACAAACGACAGGTCGTCCCGAATTAACCCTAGCAAGCATTCTCTTGTTTGCCGTGTTAGGCAAGTTGACAGATGGGGCGATCTCATTTTTATCAAAACGTTTTCTACATTGGCAAGATGTTTATTCCTCACACACATAGATTGGGAGTTCAAAATGCTATTACTTGAAGGATTACACAAGCGATTTAGTAACGGGTTTGTTGGCTTAGAGTCGGTCGATCTCGCGGTCAATAAAACCGAAATAGTTAGCTTGATCGGTACTAGTGGCTGTGGCAAAAGTACGCTCCTACGAATTATTGCAGGATTGGATTTCCCCACTTATGGCACGGTACGCATTGATGAAGAAATAATTACTAAGCCCCATCCCGATATTAGTATTATTTTCCAAGAGGCTCGGCTGATGCCTTGGCTCACAGTTTGGGAAAATATTCAATTTGGGTTGCAAGATTTGCCGCGATCGCGTCGCAATCTTTTAACTGGCGAAATTATCGCCAAGGTGGGATTAACAGAATTCGCACAACTATTACCGAGGCAGTTATCGGGAGGGATGGCGCAAAGAGTAGCGATCGCCCGCGCTCTTGTTACGCATCCTTCAATTTTACTTTTGGATGAACCATTTAGCGCTTTAGATGCCTTTACGCGATTGAGTTTACAAGATCATCTTCTTCAAATTTGGAGCTATTCCCAGCCAACGATGATTCTCGTAACTCATGATGTTGAAGAAGCTTTAATGCTTAGCGATCGCGTCATTGTGATGCGTGGTAACCCTGGGCGGATTCATCAGAAATTTGTAATTGATTTACCACGTCCGCGCCGACGCACAGATCTACATCTTCAATATTGGAAAGAGAAGCTTTTAGACGCTTTAGATCTATCCATAGGCGATCGCCTGCCAGTTGAAGCTTAAATAGCTCTTACTCCCCAGCGATGCTCCTGCAGAAGAGGAAATAAATTAAGCAAAAATCTTAACGGAAATATTAACCATGACAGTAACTTCAAATTACGATCCCACTTTATTCGCTGGTGTAGCGCAATATTATCGAAAATATCGCCCCCGCTATACTGATGAACTTTATCAATTGCTCATCAAAGAATTTAAACTTGATGGTCGAGGTCGATTGCTCGATCTTGGGACAGGGACGGGTTTAATCGCGATCTCTCTAAGCACTCAATTTACAGAAGTAATTGGACTCGATCCCGATCGCGAAATGTTGCAAGAAGCCCTTCAAGAGGCAGAACTTAACAATATCAAAAATATTCGTTGGATTCATGATATGGCTGAGAATATCTCTACTGTATTGGGTGAATTTCACCTAGCGACGATTGGTCGAGCCTACCACTGGATGGACAAAGCAAAAGTCTTACAACTCGTAAATGATCGCTTAGTTCCTAACGGTGGCATTGCCATCACCTATACCTATGAAGATATTTGGCATAGTTCTGAACCTTGGAAACAAAAGGTTTTAGCTGTGGTCAAAAAATATCTAGGGGAAAAGAGACGGACAGGTGCAGGGACTATCGAAAATCTCGATGCCACTTACGCCGATCTTCCAGAACTACTCCAAAGGTCTGGGTTTACGGCTCCAGTCATCCATAAGATCGCGATTGAAAAGACTTGGACGATTGATAGCTGGATTGGCTATCTCTATTCCACAGCTTTCTGCCGTCCTGACTATTTCGGCGATCGCATTACTCAGTTTGAGCAAGAAATGCGCGATACCCTTTTAGCGATCGCGCCGACTGGCGAGTTTATAGAACGTATTCCTGTAGATGTCTATCTAGCCCATAAAAACTAAACCCATATCAAAAACAATATGCTGAAAAATTTTATACGTTCTTACCAAAAACTAGATGTTCTCAAAAGCACTAGTGTGTGGTTTGCCAGTGGATTAACCCTAAGCATAGCAGTAGCTTGCACACCTACGATTACAACCACGACAACAGGTAGTCCGATCGCGAATACTTCCGCAACTGCACCAACTACAACTCCGCCCCAAACCTTAGTACTAAGGATTGGGCATCAGAAATTCGATCCTCTGACTTTGGTTAAAAACAAGGGCAAACTGGAAGCCCGCCTCAAGCCTCTGGGTGTCACCGAAGTTAAATGGACAGAATTTCCTTCGGGGCCTCCTCAAATGGAAGCACTAGCTGCGGGTAGTATTGACATTGCACGTACAGGTGATGCCCCGCCCGTTTCGGCACAAGCCGCAGGTTCTAACTTTGTCTATGTGGGAACTAGCGCCCCTAAAGATAGTAGCTCGGCTTTACTAGTCAAAGAAGATTCCCCAATCAAAACAATTGCGGATCTTAAGGGTAAAAAAGTCGCCTTTGCAAAAGGTTCTAGCGCCAATTACTTGATCGTCAGAATCCTCGAATCAGAAGGCTTGAAATGGGAAGATATCACTCCCGTTTATCTCTCTCCTGCCGATGCCAGAGCCGCCTTTGAGCAGGATAATGTCGATGCTTGGGTGATTTGGGATCCCTTCTATGCCTTGGTACAGTCTAAAACCCCTGTGCGTGTAATCCGTGACAGTAAAGGCTTGGTCACCAATCGTGATTTTTATCTTGCACCTAAGTCTTTTGCCGATAAGAATGCCAAAATTATCGATGCAATTCGTGCGGAAACCGAAGAAGTAGCTACTTGGGCAAAGGCAAACCCCGAGCAAGTTGCTGATTTCTTGTCACCTCTCCTCAAAATTGATAAACCCGTTCTCCTCACTGTCACCAATCGCCGTACCTATGGCTTTGAGACAATTTCTCCTCAAGTTATTGCCGAACAACAGGCGATCGCCGATTCTTTCTATAAACTAAAACTGATTCCTAAGGAAATCAAAGTCTCTGAAGTAATCTGGCAAGCACCTAGCAAATAATCAAAAAAAGCCTTGCTAATCAAGGCTTTTTTGGTTATTTCAATAGCATTTATCTAGAAATTCTAATATGACCCAAAACTATTTAGCGATCGCCACGGAATCAGTCAAAAAATTAGCTGCCGAGTTTGCGACATCTGCTATAGAGCGCGATAAAACTGGTGGCACACCAAAACATGAACGCGATCGCCTTCGTGAAAGTGGCTTACTAAAAATTGCGATACCGAAAATCTATGGCGGTTGGGAATTACCTTGGCATGAAGTTTTTCATATCAGTCGTGAATTTGCCAAAGTAGATAGCGCGATCGCCCATGTATTCTCCTATCACCACCTCGGAGTTACTATTCCGCACATTTTCGGCTCTGAGGAACAGAAAGAAAAGTTCTACACCGAAACAATTAAAAACAACTGGTTTTGGTGTAATGCTCTCAATCCTCTGGATCGGCGCGCAACCTTAACTAGCGATGGTGAAATCTGGCGCTTAAATGGCATTAAAAGTTTCTGTTCAGGTTCAAAAGATTCCGATATCTTGCCAATCACCGCTATCAATCAAGAAACTTCAGAATTAACTGTCTTAGCAATTTATACAAAGCGCGAAGGTGTAACTATCCACGACGATTGGGATAATATCGGGCAACGTCAAACCGATAGCGGCAGCATTAGCTTTAATCAAGTAGAAGTATTTCCTCAAGAAATATTTGGGAATAGAACGCAGAGCGATCGCCCCTTCAAAACATTTCGCGCTTGTTTGACGCAATTAAATCTTGCAAATATTTACCTCGGCATTGCGATTGGCGCTTTTGAAGCGGCAAGGGAATATACCCAAACCCAAACTCGACCATTTCTAAATTCAGGAATAGATAGTGCAACCCAAGATCCCTATATTCTCGAAAAATATGGTGATATGTGGGTAAATCTCCAAGCAACGGAAGCTCTAACCGATCGTGCAGGATTAACATTACAAGCCGCATGGGAGCAAGAATGGAATCTCACAGAGAAACAACGTGGCGAAACAGCGATCGCGATCGCGACAGCCAAAGTTGCTGCTCACAAAGTCGGTTTAGATGTTACCAGCCGTATTTTTGAAGTCATGGGCGCAAGATCTACCTCTGCGAAGTATGGCTTTGACCGCTATTGGCGCAATCTGCGAACTTTTACACTTCACGATCCAGTGGAATACAAAATTAAGGCGATCGGCGATTGGGCATTAAACAATCAAATTCCTAAACCAGATTTCTATATTTAAAAAGAGGCGCTTAGCATCCCTTTTTAAATATAGAAATTACCGATCAAACGAAATACAAGAAAAAATTTAAAAGCATTGCTTTGCAATGCTTTTAAATTTTTTCTTGTGAGAGCAAAGCTCTGAAGGATTAGTTAGAACGTGAAAGTGGTGCGAATTACACCAACTGTTGCCGTACCATTAGTGCTGCTGCTTCCTTGATTAAATACAAAGAAAACACCTGGGGTAATACTGATGTTTTTGGTAACTCGGAAGCGATAAAAAGCTTCCAGTTGATAAGGAGTATTGGGGCTACCAGTGGCATTACTAACACTACTTCTATAAAGAGGTTGACCAAACGCGAGTACTGCAAGGTCACCTTCAGAGAATAAATCCTTTCCAGAGATAGCAGCTAACCAACTAGTAAAAGTTGTAGATGCAGTTACACCTGTAGTATCCGCAAATGTCCAAGAACCCCAAGTGTTGAAAGTAAATTTCTTGGTGATATCCCAAATCAAGCTACCGACAACTGTGTTGCTCTTAATTCCAGTGATCCCATTGGCAACACCAATAGACTCAACATTTAGACCCGATCCAAGGCTATTGCCAACGGTATAAGCATTGGCGTAACCAACACCAAGAGTCAACGCTTCCGAAGGCTTGTAAACCAACTGAGCAGCAATTTTGGTGCTTTCGCCAGTTACACCACCTTGCCCAGTAGCACCCGCAGCGTTAGACGCGCTATAGGTAAATTGGAGGTTGGCATCCTTCGTAAATTTCCAGTCAAAACCAGCTACGGCAAGACCACTAGCACCACCACCCGATGCAATCCGATTTAAAGGACTATAGCGACCAAAGCGAGAGATTGCACCTTGGCTATCACTATCAAAGGGATTGAGTGGACTGATCACATCTTCTGTTTGTCCGATTGGAGCGATGTAGGCTGTGAAGCTATCACCAATAGGAAAGCGATAGTACAAGCGATTAATTTCAAAGGTGTTGGCTGTAACTCCAGTCTCATAGGATAGGCGACTGGCATTAGCCACACCGATCGCTGTGTCAATTCTTCCACCAGCAGCAGCGTTGGCATTAGTAGCCTGTAAGCGCGTTCTTAATAAGTCCTTACCAGTAAAACTAGTGTCAAAGTTAAGACGGGCACGATATTGAAAGACAACATTAGTTTTATCAGTTCCAGTAGCTGATCCAACTCCATCAGAAGCAGCCGCAAGCCCGAAGATTGCTTCACCTCGTAGCTTGGTAGTAGTAGAAAACTGTTGCGCTTCGAGCTTGGCTGTCTTTGCGTCAAGGGCATCGACCCGTCCTCTTAGCGTTGCTAGTTCTGCTGCAAATTCCTCTTGGAGCTTTTGTAATGTCGCGAGGTCTTCTTTACTAACTTTGTCAGCTAAACCTGCGGAAATGATTTCGTTAATTTTATCTAAAGCAGAGTTTAAACCTGCTGCAAATTCATAGCGAGAAAGCGCTTGCTTACCTCGAAAAGTGCGATCGGGATAGCCTGCGATTACGCCATAACGTTCTACTAATGATTGTAATGCCGTAAAAGCCCAATCTGTCGATTTAACATCACTAAGTTGAGATACAGAAGTGACGTTTTGCGAAATTGCGCTGGGACGTAATTGAGAGCTTTCGACAAGGCTATCAGCATTTACCGTACGCACAGTTTCTACTTCTCTAACTGTGCGATCACCTTCTACATTAACTTTATTATCAGCATTAGCATTGCTAACAAAAAATGTTGACGCAGCAATAGTCGCAGTAAATAATATTGGGGTGAGAAAGCTACTTTTTTGAGCTTTCTTTCTATTAAATTTAGACATTATAAATTTCTTCCTCACACAGTGGCAATCACATATCCACTTGATTCCACAGTAGCAATAAGGATAGTAAAAATGTAAGTATACTGTGTGACATTAGCAATATTTTTTTTGGCAGCGATCTAGAGATTAGAAGAGGCAGTAAAAAGGAAGAAAATGAGAACGAGAAATGAAATGCCCTAGATGTGAGAGTGAGAATATCGTGCTTAATGGCTTAACTCGTTATGGTAAGCAAAATCATAAATGCCGTGATTGTGATCGTCAATTTAGTTTAGAACCAAAGAATAAGCCAATCTCAGATCTTCCTTAACCTCTTTAACACTACCATGTCACAATATAATGCGATCGCTTCCGTACCAACTTCGACCACTGCATCTTCACAGGACGTAAATCCTGACAATCCGCCACTTATCTTATTAGCTGAAGATAATGAGACAAATATCCAAACCTTCAGTTCCTATCTGACCGCTATCAATTACCGTATCATCCTTGCCCGAAATGGATTAGAAGCTATTGCTCAAGCTAAAGCAAACTTGCCCGATATCATCCTCATGGATATTCAAATGCCTACTATGGATGGACTAGAACCAACTAGGCAAATTCGTCTCGATCCTAACTTGATTAGCACCCCAATCGTAGCCCTAACTGCTCTAGCGATGGAAGGCGATCGGGATAGATGTTTAGCAGCAGGTATGAATGGATATATCAGCAAACCACTCAAGCTCAAGCAACTAGCTAGACAAATTGCGGAATTATTAGTTACCTAATGATTAAAGAATTAAAAGAAATTTAGAGGTAATTCATGACTTGCCCCTACGCCAAAATAATGTTTTAGGTCATTTTTCTTCCTCTCTTTTCCTCTATTCCTTAGATGCGGCGCTTCGCGCCGCATCTCATCTTTTGGGTTTTGATTTGTACTAATACAATTGGCGACAGTTATCAAGCAAAATGTACTGCCAAAGTTTCGCCTAGTATTGAAGCAGATTTAGGATACTCTTACAGTAATGTTTGTAAACCTGATACGAGTGTTATAGCTGTCGCCATTCTCTTCTTGGATAATACACTTGGCAACAGCTATAGTTCTAGCAGTGAAACTATCTCTGGATAGATAAGAATGAAATTCTAAATTATGGTAACGCCAGTATTAAAGCTGGTGTAATCGAGGTATATTTTAAATTATGATGTAAAGGCTAGAGAATCTTTTATTCGTAACGAGATTGAAAGAGCTTCTGTACTTGAGAGAAAATATATGAATTTTGATTTTGAGCCGCCATCCTTTAAATGGGTCTTTTTGGTAACTTGTGGGGGAGTTGCTACCGCGATCGCCATCATTTTAGGAATGGAACAACTATCGAGTAATCTAAAACAGTCTTACTCATTAACAGCCAGCGCTACACCAATTCAAAAATCGCCATCACCAATATCTGAGTCAACTCAAAAGGTTACTACTGCGGCTAAGCCATTGTCAAAACAAGAAATTCAGGCGATCGCTAAGCTTGATGCTGAATCTATTAAACTAGTAGGGCAAGCCGTGCCTTTAGAACAGCAAAGTATTAGTAACTCACCCTACATCGCTCCTCAAGTGGGTCAACTTACCCCTGTAGAATTAGCAACTGCAAAACAAGCATGGCGATACTTTGAGAAGAATTGGAATGAAGACACGGGCTTAGTAAATTCTGCCGATGGATTTCCCGCTGTGACGTTATGGGATCAAGCGGCGGCGATCGCGGCTTTGGTCAGTGCGAAAGAACTTGGTTTGGTAACTGAAATAGACTTTGAGAAGAAGATGCGAAAGTCATTGCAAACTCTAGCCAAGTTGCAATTATATAAAGGGGAACTGCCGAATAAAGTCTATAATTCTAAGACTTTGATTCCTGTTAATTATGGAAAGTTAGACAATCGAGAGGAAATCGGCTGGTCAGCCCTAGATATTGGCAGAATGGCGATTTGGCTCAAAATTGTGGCTACGAAGTATCCTAATCTTACAGAAGATGCGAATAACGTCTGGAAAAGCTGGAAAGTGGAACGCCTCACAAAAGACGGACAAATGTATGGAACTAGTGTTATTAAAGGGAAAGAATCCTATAACCAAGAAGGAAGATTAGGTTATGAGAACTATGCAGCTTATGGTCTTAAGCTTTGGGGGCTTGATGTAACTAGGGCGCTAGATGTGAGGTCTCAAGTTGCCTTTGTCGATCTCTACGGACAGGGAATTCCCTACGACAAGCGCGACTTCCAAAACTCGGAAGCAAATAACTATGTATTGAGTGAGCCATTTATTCTTGATGGTATTGAAACAGGCTTCCAGTCTTTGCCGAAAGTCTATGCCGATCGCGTATTAGCCGCACAGGAAGGACGATATAAAGCTACGAATCAACTTACCGCAGTTACCGAAGACAACTTAGATCGCGCACCCTATTTTGTATACAGTACCTTGTTTGTGAATGGGAATGCATGGGCAACAATTACAGATACTCGCGAAACCCGTAACGATTTACGCTTTCTTAGTACTAAAGCAGCGATCGGTTGGTATGTGCTGTATAACAACGATTACACCCAAAAGCTGTTTGGTTTTGTGACGAATAACCTGAAAGCTGATTTAGGCTGGTATAACGGTTTTTATGAGGCATTGGGTGAACCGAATAAGTCGCTGACAGCAAATAATAACGGTGTAATTTTAGAAAGTTTACTTTATAAAAAAGTAGGACAGCCTTTAACTATATGGGCAGGAGTTTCACCTTAGAGACTCGCAGTAAAATCAAGAACCAATTTTTTGTGGCACGGCGAAGCTGTGCCACAAAAAATTGGTTCTTGATTAAATCGTAGAATCCTTAAGCATCGATCCACACCGCTAGTTTATGGGAATCAAAACTAGCGGTATTAGGCATAACATCAGGAAGCGTCACATCTCCCTGTAACTTTATTGCTAGATGGTAAGCCTTATTCCCATCATTAGACTGAGAACCCAAACAACTACTATCAGTCCATACTGCTAAGCGATCTCCATCCAGTACCCACCAACGCGGAACTTTGGTTTCCATGACTCCTGAAGTTACATCAAAAATGGGAGTGCGATAAACCACCTCATAGCCTCCCCGCCCATCAGGACGCATCACCGCAAATCTTGCTCGACCAGAAGTGACCCACCGCGCCGAAATTGTGTGAATCTCACCAAAGGAGAGGGGGCGATCGCCATCTATTCGCAAAAATCCACCCGATAGAGCCTCTGTTGCTTCGAGTAATTTATTACCACCTTGGGCAATAGGCGGCGGAGTGGCGATTCCCATGTCTACCAGTTTCCCTGCTATGTAAGAAGCCAAAGCCGCATGTCCTAAATTATTTAAGTGCAGTCCATCAGCAGAATAATTGGGAAGTTCTTCGATCGCAAAGGCTTTATTGCCTGCATTTATGAAATAAGCACCGACTTTCTTAGAACCTTCTTGCAATGCAAGATCATAAGCCGATCGCCGATCTAGGGTGGCTTGATTGGGTTGCGGAGTAAGGACAACTAAGCGATCGGGCGGAAACACTTTCGTCATCCCTGTGAGCATGGTTTCTAGATCACCGCGAAAAGTAGCTGGTTTGGGGTTAACGGTATCTCCTAAGGGTAATTTCCAATAGGCATCATTGGCTCCGTATAACATCAAAACTAGATCGGGATGTCGCGGCACGATCGCATCACGCCAACGCTGCACGGCGGCGGGGGGAAGAGATTTGCCATCACGCGGTGCTTTTGACAGAGTAGAACCTGAAAGGCTCTCATTGATCTCTTGCCAACCCAGATAACGAGAAAGTAATGTACTCCAACGGCGATCGCCTCTAGAAGCCCATAGTCCCACGGTTGTACTAGAGCCAAAAAATACTACTTTAGGATGTGTAGAAATCTGGCTAACAGAGTTGGATTTGCTCAATGCTGGAGAGTTTAAAGAAGAATTTAGAATAGGGTTAGAAATTCCTGTTCCGACAATTCCTGACCAGCAAGCTAGACCAATAAATAGTCCCAATATCAAGATTCTGATCGCACTTTGCACCGAAGTATCGAGACTTTTAGAATGACTACTTCGCAATCCTTTTAAAGGTCTAGAAACCTGTAACCCTTTAACGTGACGCATTAGCCCATTCCTCTAATGGTTTACCAACATGACTATAGAGCAGAGCTTCGAGAATAATACCATTCGTATTTAAAGTAAGCGCTCGATTTGGTTCTTGGGTTTCTTCGTAGTAGCCAGCAAACACACCCCGTTCTGGATCGGCTAACCCTCGCAGCCCTTTATATACTCGCTCAGTATAGCTAGTGCGGAATAGCATATTCCAACCGACCGCCGCTTTGGTGCTACTGCCACGAAAAGCGGAAGCATCTTTGCCTGAAGAATCGAGAGTCTTCCAAGGCTGACCATCGACGAATATGCTGTTATAGACAAACCAAGGAGCGCGATCGAGATTGTCTTCTGACCATGCTGTAAGCTGTTTAGTTTCCCAGTAACGACGCTGTTGTACTTGCAGGACGCGAGCGGCAAACTCGGCTGGTAGAGCCTTAAAGCCACTTTCTAAGCCGTCTAAAATATAAGGCTCGCTAGTCACATAATTATGATAAGTTGTGCGGCGATCGACTGGAACAGCCACACCGAGAATATCAAATGTAGTCATTTCTGCGTTCGGGTTGAGAGCTACTGTTGGTTGCAGTCCTAACTTCGTTAAACCATAGGCTCCATATTGCTCATAGCCGAGCCTTCCCTCCTGCTGCCATTCTTCTTTTCCACTACGCGCATCAGTACCCATCAGTTGTCCGCGATCGCTAAGTCGGGTGAGATTCCAACGGGCGGTAACTGTTTTGATCGCATCCTTATGTTGGGGATAGCGTGCGGAAATCAAGTCTAGCCACATTCCTAATCGACCAATATCTAAAGCGGAAAATCCAATTTCCTGATAAGCATCGAGTTTGCCATAGTTAACAGGTTGGAGAGTTGCCGCGTTGTAGGCTTTATTCGGAAGTTCGTTGTTGTAGAGCTTTATTTTCGATAAGGACGTTAAGGACTGCGCCATCCAACGATCAAATTCATCGGCGGGCAGCATTCCCAACTCACGCGCCGCCGTCATTCCCGCGAACTGACTGGCGATATCCCACATTGTTGTTGCAGGGAAAAATGCGGCTGAGGAGACTAGCCCTGTCGGTTGGCGATTTAGTTCAAAATAACGCCATGCACTCCGCGCTAATTGACGATCATCTTCACTTAAGGGAATGCGTCGAACCACAGGTGCGGGTATGGCTGTACTTTGATGCCAAAGCAAAATTTGGTGAGTTCCCCAAGCTGTCAAAAAAATCAAGCCGCAGAGGATATATAACCAAAACCGTTGACTTTGAGAAGTTAAAATTTTCATGATTAGCGAGGAACCACATTGAATAGGACTTTGTATTTGACGGCAAACCAGAAACCTGCGATCGCGATCGCTTGTAATAAAGTGGTTAACCAAGCACTTCCTTGAACTAGTCCAGGAATCAGGAACCAAATCACGGTAATGGGAACATGCGTAATGTAGATGTAAAGAGAGTTTTGACCTAAGGGAATTAGTAAATTGCCGAGGGTTTTATAAAGTGGTTGCCAACAGGCATCAATGAAGGAAAACATTAGCGAAAATAATGCTAAGAGCGTAACTAAGCGCACAGGCCCGTTAATACTGCGATCGGTTAAATTTAGCCATAGAGCGCGATCGCTAACGTTGGCTGGCCATGTACCCAATTGCAAATCATATTGAGCGGCGACAATTGCAGCAATGGCAATCGCCCCCATTAGTAACAAAAATGGAATTTTGGGAATGCGATTCCAAATCTTACCTACAGATTCTTTGTAATAGCCCATCACCAACCCATGCACATAAAGAAGCTGCCAAGTTGCAAAGGTAAAGTAAGGATGATCGCGATCGAGTGGGTGAAAACTAAACACATGGGGATGTAATTGGTTAAGTCCCCACAATGACCAAGAAATCGCCAGTAAAGGTAGCCAAAGCCCTCGTCTCATCAGCCAAAACATCATCGGAGAGGCAAGTAAACAGAGAACATAAAGTTGCAAAATATCAATTACAGGCGGAGCTAAATGGAAAGTTGCCGCAGCTATTAAAATTTGCCACCAAGCCCCTGGAGCCTGATCAAAACAAGGCAAAGTCCATTGTGGCGCAACAATACTCAGTAGTCCTAAGCTGGTCATGAGGATAAAGCTAGTTATATAGAGTACTCCCGATCGCTCTAATAATTTCTTCATCGCATCGATTAGCCCCACCTTAGCAATCCGTTTAAGCGTGACCATTCCCAAGACAAAGCCAGACAGAAATACAAACCCCTCAGCAGCACTGGCATAAATATGCCCTTGAGTCACGTTATTAAAATAAGAACGACTCTCTAAATGGTTAACCACCATAAAGACAATCGCAATTCCCCGTAAAAAATCGAGCCGAAAATCACGCTTTTCATCGATGGTTGGTTCATAGCGCCAAGAACCACGCAAAAAATCAAAGGATATTTTAGGAAAGTTAATCATTAGATTAATCATTAGAATCAGCTCAAACTAATTTAGATTGTTAAACCTTTGGTTCCAGTTAGATCGCAATCTTGCAAATTTGCATTATCTAATTTGGCTCCGCGTAAATTTGCGCCACTCAGGTTTGCATGGCTAAGGTTGGCTCCATTTAAGTTTGCCTCGCTTAAATTAGCTCCACTTAGGTTTGCTCCTTGTAAATTACTTCCACTTAGAACTGCTCCACATAAGTTAGCTTCACTCAAATTTGCTTCGACTAAAACTGTTCCTAGCAAAAGTGAACACCCCTTTAAATTAACCCTGCTTAAGTTGGCTTTAGTAAGGTTTGACATGCTAAGGTTAATCCCCACTAAAATTGCTTCACAAAAATTTACTTCTGTTAGATTTGAGTCTACAAAGGTTGATCCGCTCAAATCAGCTTTGCTGAAATCAGTGCCCTTAAAATCGGATTGCATTGCAGCAGATGCAATTAATTGAGCTTCCGATAGATTTACTTTACAAAACTCGACATTATTAAGTTTTGCCCCCATAAGATTGGAACTTGATAAATTTATATTATTAAAACGAGTATCTGACAGGTTAATTCCTACTAAATTTATGCCTACAAATTGTCTTTCTCCCCTCTTATAGCGTTCTCGAACTTCTTGGCTATTCATAATTATTTTATCAATTTAATATCTGTTTCTCATAAGCATAACAAGATTTTTTAAATCTGAATCTTAAGAAACCTCTTGTATAAAAAGAAATAAAATGAATATTGGAAATCACGGTTTTTATTGTCAAGTGAAATATTTTATTTTTACGCCAAAAGTATTAACTTTAGTTTGATAGAAATATTTAGAAGCCGTGACACCAAACGTAAATATGTGTAGTTATTTGTAAATATTAAAC
The DNA here is from genome assembly GCA_003242085.1 of Pseudanabaena frigida. Taxonomy (GTDB): domain Bacteria; phylum Cyanobacteriota; class Cyanobacteriia; order Pseudanabaenales; family Pseudanabaenaceae; genus Pseudanabaena; species Pseudanabaena frigida. The sequence continues at coordinate 43,423 of QBML01000026.1, forward strand.
ACTGGGCTTAAAATATTGTGATATGTGGTTTTACTTCAAATGAATGCGATTGTATACTTTCTTTAAGTTTCTAGCTCTTTTATTTACAGTTTGCTTTCCCATAATAAATGCCACAACTTCTTCAGTGAAGGCTCAGCAGTCGCCAGTTAAGATAAAAATCTTGCAGGAAAATGATAGTCAGAAAAAATATCTTTCTATTAAAGAGGATTTACAGTTTTTGCCATTACAAGAGATTGAGAAATTATTAAATAGAGAACAGAATGTTATTTTAGCCTCGCCTAATCAATTTAATCCTAGTTTGCGAATTCTCGATCCAGAACCTTTACCTGTTGAGAAATTTATTGTAATGCCAAAACAATCGCCAGTAATGACAGATTATGCTGTGCTTGATAGTATGACCACAAATTTTCAAGGTGATGATGATAAAAGTGGACAACGCAATCAAATTATTGAACCAACTTGGAAATGGCGCTTTCGAGATGATACTGTCATTAGTTTTCAAACAGGATTTAACTCATTTAACCTAGCAAAAAAACAATCTATATACAACGTTCCACTACAGTTTGGAGTTGAGAAAAAATTAGGTTCAGTGAATCTTAGTGTAAGAGCAGGTATCGATATCTACGATCGCTTACCAACAACGGCAAATATAGAAGTTAATGCGAGTGTACCTGTTTTAAATGGTGTAACTTTATTTGGATTTTTTGAACAAAGACCATATAAATCCAATGTAAATACGCTGGAAAATCAAATTAAAATTCGTAGATTTGGTCCAAATATTTATTGGCAAATCGATCCCTATACAACTTTATTCTCTCTATATCGGTGGGGTGATTACAATGACGGCAATACAGATCAACAGTCTTTTAGTCGTTTAGAACGCAAGTTAGGTCAATTTGCGATCGCTGCAAATTTATTTACTTGGTTTTATGAGCGCGAAGCTCAACCCAATACTTACTTTGCTCCAAGAGATTTTCTCGTATACACTGGTGAAGTGTCTTGGCAAGGAGATATATTCAATTTTTTAAACTGTAGATTAGCGTTTAATGCAGGAGAACAGAGAGGAGCAGGTAGTTTTTCGCCCGCAAACAGTTATCAAGCAAAATGTACTGTCAAAGTTTCGCCTAGTATTGAAGCAGATTTAGGATACTCGTACAGTAATGTTCGTAAACCTGACACGGGTGTTAGTTCCAGCAGTGAAACTATCTCTGGACAATTACGAGTGAAATTTTAAAAAAGTTTGCTTTATAAGAAAGTAGGATAACCTTTGATTGTATGAGCAGGAATTTCTCCTTAAGCATCTATCCAAAATGGATTAGGGTCGTATCTGGTTTTATTATCGGCGTAATGTTAGCGATCTTATGTTCGCAAGTACAAATTGAGATAGCGATCGCTCAAAATCAACGGAACCGCGATCGCACGATCCCTAGTAGTACAGGCAATTCCTGTGCAGTTCTGACAGCTCCACTCAATAGTGAAGAGAAAGAATATGCTAGAGCTGCTTGGCAATATTTCGCGAAGAACTATCAGCCTGCCACGGGTTTTGTAAATGCTACGGGGGGATATCCATCGGCAACGCTCTGGGATATCGGCAATTATTTAGTTGCCCTAAATACAGCCCGTTGGTTAGATCTAATTACTCAAAAAGAATTTGACGAAAAGTTCAATAAGTTTCTGGGATCTTTAGGTTCTCTCAAACTATTTGATGGGGCTTTACCTAACAAGGTTTATAACACCGCAAATATTGCGATGGTGGACTATGGTAATAAGCCGACACCTCGCGGAATCGGTTGGTCTGCCCTAGATATCGGCAGAATCTTGGCAGCATTCCATATTATTCGCACCTGTCATCCTAAATATGGTGACTGGATGAAGGGGATTTTAGGTAATTGGCAATTAGCGCGATCGCTCCAAAACGATCAAATCTATGGTGCAACCCTCGCCCCTGACGGCAAAACTATGTTAGTGCAAGAGGGAAGACTTGGCTATGAAGAGTATGCAGTGCGAGGTTACGAGCTTTGGGGATTTAAAGCTGACAAAGCTAAGTCTTTTCAACCATTTAAATTTGTGGATATTTATGGCGTACAAATTCCCGTGGATTTACGCGATTACCAAAGCACAAATGCCAATAACTATGTAGTTAGTGAATCTTATATTCTCGATGGGATTGAGTTTGGTTGGGAGCCTGAACTTGCCGATTATGCAGGTCGAGTATTGGAAGTACAACGCCGCCGCTATTCCAATACAGGGCAGTTAACCGCCGTAACTGAAGACAACATTGATGCACCCCCATACTTTATTTACAATACTGTCTATTCTAATGGGGTGAATTTTGCAGCGATTACCGATGAGAATAAGCCGATTCCACAATTTCGTAGTATCAGTACTAAAGCTGCGTTTGGTTGGCGCTATCTCTACCCCACTAATGCCTATGCAAAAAAGGTATTTGATGCCATCAAAGGACTACGCAGCCCTAAAGATGAAGGTTTTTATACTGGACTCTATGAGGAGTCGAAGAAGCCTAATAAATCTCTGACAGGGAATACAAATGGACTAATTCTAGAAATTCTCTATTACAAAGCAAGGGGTAATCGTCCAATTGTCGAACATTCTGGAGTAAGAGCTACTTCAACTAGTACTAGCTCCACGGACAATTCAACATCTGGAGACAAACCAGCGATCGCCGCTTCTATTACCACTCCAGCACCGATCGCGCCAGTTCCTGCGGAATCTAGTCCATGTCCTAAGCTCAGTCAGCCGCTTTCCATCGCCGAACGCCGCTATGCCCTCGCTGCTTGGCAATATTTTCGGACTAATTCCCAAGCGACGGGTTTAATTAACGATCGCAGTGATTTTAAGGGGGTGACGCTTTGGGGCTTAGGTGACTATCTCGCGGCGTTGCGATCGGCAAAAGTTCTAGAAATTATTCCTCAGGATGAATTCGATCGCTATGTCCGTCAACTCCTTGGTACGGTACGACAACTGCCATTAGTTGGCGGCGAATTACCCAATCGCGCCTACGACCCTTGGTCATTGCAACCTGTGGACTATGGCGGCAATCCTACTGATGGCACTGGTTGGTCGGCTGCCGATCTTGGTCGTTTTCTATCGGCTTTGTATGGATTAAAGTCCTGTTATCCCGAATATACCGATGCGGTCGATCGCACCTTGCTGGATTGGTCGTATTTGCGAGTGGTTCGCGATCGCGCTCTGGTTAGCGGTACTGTCACTAAAGATAGTGCAGGAAGGAGTTTATCTCGTGCTGTTCCTGAAACCCGATTGGGTTACAGTGAATATGCTGCCAGAGCGTTTCAACTATGGGGTTTTGATGTCGATCGCACGGTAGTCGGCAATCAATATACGAAAACAAATGTTGAAGGATTTGAAATTCCTATCAAGCGTAATGATGCCCCTAAGACAAAAGACAAAGATAACGAGCCTGTAATTACGGTCAGCGAACCATTTTTGCTCTATGGCTTAGAGTTTGGTTTCGATCCAAAGATGAGAGCTTTAGCAGAACCGATTTTCAAAGCCCAAGCTGAGCGCTATCGGCGTACTAAGTTATTTACAGCAGCAAGTACTGGGGCAATTAACACGCCTCCCTTTGTCTTGCACAGCAGTATTGTGGGCAATGGTCAAGCATGGGCAAACCTTGACGATCGCGGACAATCGATTAAGAGCGATCGCCTTGTGAGTACGGCTGTAGCTTTTGCGATGTATGCCTTATTCCCTGACGATCTCTATACGCGAGAACTTTGGCAATCTGTAACGGATCTGTATAATCCACAGCTTGGATTTTATGAAGGTTTTTATGAGAATTCAGGAGATCGCGAAAACAATCAAACTGCGAACACCAATAGCTTGATTTTGCAGGCGATGCTCTATCGGGCAACCAATCACCAGCCTTTGCTCCGCCCTACATCAACTAACTCTCCTTGGTGGCAAGCGATCGCTTCTGAAGATTTCAGCAGAGGTCTACCAAGCAACAAAAATCAAACTGCGAAACTAGTTACCAATGGTACAGATACCTATTGGGAGTCTCTAAATACCGAAGTTGCTGTTATTCCAAACATACTAGAGAAACCTCTAGCTATTCCCAATAAGGTCAAACCTGTCCCAGAACAACAAACACAGACTGTTGCATCACAGCCACTAAAAGCCAAACCGATCACTTTATCCGAAACCGATGAGCTTGCCGCAAGACTGGCGTGGAGATATTTTGAGAATAATTTCAATCCACAGACAGGAATGATCAATGCTGTGGATCGCTATGAATGGACAACTCTATGGGATCAAGGTAGCGCATTATTCGGTCTACATGCATCTCAACAGCTAGGGATTATTTCGACTGAGATTTTCCAACAGCGTCTCTCCAAGTTCCTTAGCACTCTCGAAAATTTGCCCTTACCTAAACATGGCTTGCCGAACAAGGCTTATAGCACTGTAAATGCCACCATGTATCAGCTTAATAATACTCCTGACCCCAATGGTATCAGCGGTTGGTCTGCCCTAGATACTGCACGTTTTTTGATGGCTCTCCACGTCATAAGAGTTCATCATCCTGTCTATGGCGATCGCATTAACAATATCGTTAAGCGATGGGAATTAGCCAAACTGGTCAAGGATGGCTGGCTCTATGGAGGACATCCAGATTCTAGCGATCGCCTACAATATCTCCAAGAAGGAAGATTGGGCTACGAGCAATATGCCGCTAATTGCTTAAAGTTATGGAATCTAGAGGCAACTAATGCACTGTTTAAGCCTCCAGTGCAAAACATCAAAATTGACGACATTTCTATTGACGTCGATCGTCGAGATCTCGCAAATTCCGATGCTAGCAACCATCTCACCAGTGACCCTTATGTTCTATGGGGACTGGAAATAGGTTGGGATGAGAAGGGAAAACAACAAGCTGATGCTCTCTTCCATTTGCAGGCTCAGCGATTTGAGAATAGCAAAGTTATAACCTGTATTAATGAGGACTCCATCGATCGTTCTCCTTACTTTCTCTATTACAGCGTTTATGTGAACGGAAAACCTTGGCAAGCGATCGATAGTCAAGGCAAATCCTATCCCGAACTTAAGTTTGTGAGTACCAAAGCCGCTTTTGGTTGGAGTGTACTGATGGCAAAATATCCCTATGCTCTCAAGTTGCGAGATACCGTAAATAATTTAGCCGATAGCGATCGTGGCTATTTTTCGGGGCAATATGAGAATCCCGAACTAGGCAAAAATAGTGTGAGGGATGTCAATACAAACGGAATTATTCTAGAAAGCTTACTTTATAAATCACGGGGCTATGTTCCGCTAACTGTTATATAAAAAACAATATGAAAAACAAAAATCCATTTTTTATGTATAGATTTAGATTGCAAAACTTTATAAAAAAGCAGACTTTGTTTTGGGTGGGAATGCTAACTTTGGGGATTTTATCTTATCTGATGATAGTAAGCACCAGTAGCTTGTGGGCAGTTCCTACTATCCAGAATAGTCAATCATCGGAAAATCTAGATCGAGTTCAACCAAAACCTGCCGCGATCGGAAAGCCACCCGTATTACTTGGTTTGTATACCAATGGTTATGCAGGAGCGCAAAATATTATCGATCGCGAATTGCATCAAGTGGATGAATGGGCGACGAAAAAACATGCAATTGTCGGCATGTTTATGGATATCCAAGGTGATAACCCTAGCTACAATATTGGACATCGTTTAGAGATCTTGCGAGACAACGGTTATACAGCTTTTATCAATCTCAAATCCACGCGCTTAGCTTCTGAAATTGCTAGAGGAGATTTAGACAACGACTTAAGAAAAGTTGCTAGTGCCGTAGCGGATTGGACAAAAAAAGGCGAGGGACGGATGATGTTTATTGCTCCCCTCCAAGAAATGAATATTGCTGGAGAAAGTTACAGCCTCGATCCAGAAAATTTTAAACTTTCATATAAACGAATCCAACAGATATTTTCTGAATTTGATATGCCAACTAAGTCAGTCCGTTGGGTATTTTCGCCCAATGGGTTTAGTCGAGTTCGCAATCAAGATTTTGAGAACTATTATCCCCAAGATGCTCAAGTGGATATCCTTGGATTTAGTGGCTATAACTGGGGTTATTGTTCAAGTCCACTCAATCAAAGAAACCTTTGGGATCGACCTGAATCAGCCTATGGTGTTTATATCAAGCGGATGCAAAAACTAGCACCTAACAAGCCAATCTTTATTACGCAAATTGCATCTAGTAGCTACAATAAGCCTCATAATTCTAGTGGTGCGGCCAAACAAAAATGGCTATATGACTCTTACCAATATCTAGCTGCTGCTCCTTCTGTGCAAGCAATTATCTATTTTAATATTGAGAAAGAATGTGATTGGGCTTTGGATACAGAAAACCAGAACTTAACCGAAAGCTATCCATCCATAGTTGCAAATCAAGTATTTGGATATGTAGCGCCTAGAGACATGTTAGAGGTCGTAAATTCATTGACGGACGTAAGTGAATCTAGACCCAATAAACCAATCCAAAAAGTTGTTAACTAATCGTTTCAGTTTTTCATGAGCTTGAACGTCCAAATTTTTCACTCCAAATTTGTAACGCTGTGCAGGTAGTTTATGACTTCATCCACCAATATTCTTGAAAATGCTCCTAGCTTCATTGGAAATATGCGATCGCGCCTCAAAAAGCGTACTCTTCTATTTCGCTATCTTGCCGAAATCAACTTAATTCTAGGTGCATGGTACTTAATCTGGCGGATCAACAATTCTATAAACATTGATGCACTGTGGCTAGCGATTCCACTACTACTTGCCGAAATTTATAGTTTTGTTGGTGGTGCGATGTTTACGGTGGGACTGTGGCGACCGCTAGAACGGGAAGTGCGATCGCTGGATCAAATGCGCCCAGTTTTGACTGTAAGTGACTATCCAACTGTCGATATATTTGTCACCTGCTATAACGAACCTGTCGAGATGGTGGAAGAAACGGCAAGAGCAGCTCTGGCAATTGAATATCCAGCAAATAAGCTGTGCGTATATATTCTCGACGATGGTAGTTCTGACCAAATGCGCTCAATGTCACAAAGACTAGCCATTGAAGATTTGCGATCGCCAAATATCCAAGCAGAAGCGGCGCGAATTGAAAATGAACGGGCGGAATTAGAGACAAGATTAAAACAGTTACAAGAACTTCTCCCTATAACTAAAGAAGCTGATGACTTTCTAAAAAATGTAACAGAATCTCATCCTGCGGTTAACTTTTTACAAACCCTCCGTGATGCCTTTGTAATTATTGGCGGCAAGGCAAAAACAGGAATTAGCGTCAGCGATCGACTTCTCGATGAGCATGAACGTCTCGAAAACGAGATTCGCAAAAAGGAGCGAGAATCTAGTGCTCTACTCCGTTGTCGATATATTGCCCGCACTAAAATTGCGGGTAAGCCTCACCATGCTAAGGCTGGCAATATCAATCATGCCATCTTCTCAGGTGATACCAACGGTTCGTTTATTCTGACCCTAGATGCCGATCACATTCCTAAACCACAATTTCTCAAGCGAGTTCTACCCTATTTCTTTAGCTATAACCAATGGACAGGGAAGTATGAGGGCAATCGCATTGCTTTTGTGCAAACACCTCAGGACTTTTACAATCTTCCTGAAGGTGATCCCTATGGACATTCTGCCCATCTATTCTATGGTCCTATTCAACAGGGCAAAGATGGTTTAAATTCTGCTTTTTACACTGGCACCAATGCAGTGCTACGACGCGAAGCATTGCTCAACGTTGGCTTGCAGTACTTCTCCGATGCTTTAGATAAAGATGCTACAAGGATTTTTGAGTTTGATTTGATTGGGGGAATGTCAAGTAGCAGTATTACGGAGGATATGAATACGGCGATGCGGTTGCATGGTGCAGGCTGGCAATCTGCCTATCACAATGAACTTTTAGCTGAAGGGCTTGCTCCTGACGATTTGGTTTCTACGCTCAAGCAACGCTTACGGTGGGCGCAGGGAACGATTCAGGTACTAGTGCAGGAGAATCCCTTAACTAAGGCTGGCTTGAGCTTTTGGCAGCGTTTGCAATACTTTCAGACTATGTATAGCTATTTCTCTGGCTTTTTTACATTGATATTTATCCTCTGTCCAATTATCTTTTTCTTCACAGGGATTATTCCAGTCAAAGCCTTTGGTGCTGACTTCGCAATTCATTTCTTCCCCGCCTTTATCATTAATCGCATAACTTTTCTAGCGGCAACATGGGGTATCCCTGCTGGCGAGCTTTGGCGCTCAGAGCAATATGCGATCGCCTTATTTCCCCTCTTCATTCAAGCCGTTTGGAGTGTATTCTCCCGCACTCCTCTCAACTTTCAAGTTACTTCCAAGCAAAGGCTGTCAGGGAAATATCTTAATCTAGTGATTCCTCAATTAACGATTGTGATCCTTACCCTTGTGGGCATGACATGGTGTCTAATTCGTTTTATGATGGCAATGCTCCCAGATCCTTGGATATATTTAATTAACGGTAGCTGGGCAATTTATAATATTTGCTTACTATCGGTCATCATTCGAGCTGCGGTATGGCAACCAAAAGAATCTTAAAAACTAACTAATGATGTGCAGTTGAACCCTCATCCCCCAACCCCTTCTCCCGCAGGAGAAGGGGAGCAAAAAAAACATATTATTTCTTGTTCTTCTCTCCTACGGGAGAGGGGCTAGGGGTGAGGGCTTTATAGACTTTCACGTAACATCAGTCATTAATGAATGATAATTAATCATCAAATCACAGGAAATAATCATGAGTAATTCTTCAAACGTATTAGCACCCGAAGGCTTGATTGATAATGCAGGTGGCACTCAACTTCGCCGAGAAGTCAGTGACCTAATTGATGCAGGTATCGAGACAGTTTTGATTGACTTTACAAATATTACCTTTATGGATAGTTCTGGGCTGGGAGCAATGGTGGCAACATTGCAAAGGGTTAGAACCAAGGGTGCAAATCTATACTTATGCTCTCTCAATGATCAGGTCAAAATGATTATGGAATTGACAAAAATGGATAAAGTTTTTGATGTTTTGACCGATCGCGCCGCCTTTGATATTACTATGGAAAATTAATTTGTAATAGCGAAACATCATCACCAAATTTGGCATTTGGAGTTTCGCTATGGATCTTTTGTAGAACTGAACTTGCATTGATTTCTTCGTTCAATGAAAATTGTTCTACTAAGTAATTGAAGAATTTGGGCATTCCCCAGATTCTGCCATCTTTCTGCATGACTTCAAAAATACCATCACTAAAGATGTAGAGTTTACTATCTGGCGCGATCAATATCTCCGAGCTACTGTACTCAATATCTGGGAAAAATCCTATAGGCATATCTAAGCTAGGAAGTTCTTGTATCTGCGGACTTTCATGGCTCCCCGCAATCAAAACTCCCTGCGGATGTCCAGCATTCGCATAGATAAGCTTACTTTGTGAGAGATTAAATACTCCATACCACATTGTAAAATATCGCCCATTATGCTGACTCATCTGAAAAGCTCGATTGAGTTCGGTCATGATTGTACTAGGTTCGTAAAACTTTTCTTTACCAAAAGACTGCGATCGCAAAAGATTTAAAATCGAAATTGATAACAATGCTGAACCGACACCATGTCCAGAAGTATCGATAAGATAGATCGCCAGATGATCGGGATCAAGCCAATAAAAATCATAACAATCCCCACCCAGTTGACTAGAAGGAATAAACTCGGCTGTAATGTTCACATTTCCTAGCAAAGCCTTTGGAAGCAAAGATCGTATATAGTCACTAGCTTCTGCCAGTTCTGCCTCTAATAACTGCTTCTGTAATTGTAAATCTTTATTAAGTTGATAGATTCGCAATCCTGCTCTGACACTAGCAATTAATTCAGTTTTGTCGATTGGTTTAGATAAAAAATCATCAGCTCCATTATCTAAAGCCTGAACCTTGTCCTCTACGGCTCCTTTTGAAGTTAATAAAATAAAGATCGTGGAGTTAAGACTGTGATCTAATTTAATCTGGCGACAGACTTCCAAACCATCAATGTCTGGCATCATCCAATCACAGATGACTAGGGCTGGTTGATGCTGCTTAGCTAGTGATATCCCTTCCCTCGCATTTTTAGCTACGATAACTTCATATTTTTGTGCTAGCAGAGTATTCTTTAAAATCATTTGCATGACAAGGTCGTCATCAATTACTAGAATCTGCTGCATCACGATCACTTTAGGGAATATATTTAGATAAGTTTATCGCAAAAATCATCTTGGAAGATTATCTGTGTCACAAACCATTCTATTACAAGTAAACACCGATCTTAATGAACTGACCAATGTATTGAATTGGTTTGAAAAACTTCCTCATCACTCAGTACCGAATCCTGATTGGTTACGTTGTAAAACTGCGTTCGCGGAAGTCTTTACCAATGCTGTACGTCACGCTCACAGAAATATGCCGACGGAAACCCCAATCAGTTTAGAAGCAACTCTTTCTAGAGATACGATCGAAATTAAAGTTTTTGATTATGGCTCTGGTTTCGATTTGTCTGAAAAGCTATCAAATTTGGACGATGTTGATGTAAATGCTTTAGGTGGTCGAGGATTAGATTTAATTAGCCAAATGGTTGACGTTTTTACCTATACGAAAACTTCAGACGGGCGAAATTGTATGTTAATCGGCAAAAATTATATATCTGTTGATTGAACTAATCTTTGAATTTGTTCTATACCGTTGATAATTTCTTCTAATAGAAATTTGGCATTTGCAGGTAATTCTCCATTTTTACTAGTTTCTTCCAATATGCTAACTGGTCTAGCAATGCCGATAATACCGAGCGCTGCGCTCGAGCCTTTGATGAAATGAGCTTCACGTTCAACATCATGATATTGCTGTTGAGTAATAGCGATCTCTAATGATTCTATATGTTCGGGTAATGAGCTGATAAAAGCTTGTAATAGTTCTTGTTTAAAAGCCTCATTTCCACCGGACATTTCCTCAAGATATTGCCAATCTATTTCCACGGGAGTTTCAAGATTGCTTGTGTCCTGACAAATATTACCAGATGTATCAATATCCAGATTCGGTGGAGAATTTTTAGGTTCTGCATCAGACTGAGTTGAACTATTATTAGCGAGAATCTGTGTCCAATGCGATAACTTTTTAGCTAGTTCCTCTTTACGCACTGGTTTACTTAGGTAGTCATCCATGCCTGATGCTAAACAGCGATTGCGATCTTCCTGCATGGCGTTAGCCGTAAGCGCAATAATAGTAACTTTCGGCTTTGTATAGCCATTTTCTGCTTCGAGAACACGAATTTTGTTGCTAGTGCTATAGCCATCCAAAATTGGCATTTGACAATCCATTAAAATAATATCGTAATGAATTTGTGCAAACAATTCTAATACTTCCTTCCCATTTGCTGCAATATCAGTATGATATCCCAAGCTCTGAAGTTGATTGACGGCAACTTTTTGATTGACTAAACTGTCTTCTGCTAACAGAATTTTAAGGCTAGAAGGCGAAACTGGTGGAAGAATACATACTGGATAAATAGGCGATTCAATAACTAATTTTTGCGTAATTCCAGAAATGATTTCAATCAAACAATTTAAAAGGCGCATCTTGCGGACAGGCTTGCGGAGATACTCAGTAAAACCAATCTCGATCATACGAGTAGCATCTCCACCTTGATCGAGAGATGTCAACATAACCAAGTGAATATCCTTCAGCTTTGCCGAACTTTTAATTTGCATCCCTAGTTGCTCTCCGTCAAGTTCGGGCATTTGCATATCAAGGATCGCGATTTGATATGGATCGGTTTCAGCGATCGCCCTTTCTAAATAAGATAAAGTCAGATTGGATTGCTGAGTCGTATCAACGCGCATCCCAAAGCCAGTGAGTTGATGATAAAGAATATTGCAATTAGTAATACTGTCATCAACTACAAGTGCTCTCACCCCTTCTAGAATATCAACACCAGCATCCATGCGAGGACATTCAAGCTGTTTTTGAAAGGGAACCATAAACCAAAATGTCGATCCCTTACTCTCTTTGCTTTCTAGATGGATTTCACCACCCATTAACTCTACAATTTGCTTGCAGATCGCTAAGCCTAAGCCAGTACCACCATATTGGCGAGTTGTAGAGGCATCAACTTGAGTGAAGGGCTGAAACAATTTTGCTTGGGCAGCTAAGGGAATACCAATCCCAGTGTCAATGATCGCAAATTTCAAAACTGCGTCGTTCTCAACTTCAGATTGGATCGTAACTTCAATTGTAACCTCACCTTTGGATGTAAACTTGATGGCATTGTTTGTCAAGTTTAATAAAACTTGGCGGAGACGACTAACATCACCTCGCAAACATTTGGGCACATTGGGATGAATAAATGAGGCTAATTCTATCCCTTTGAAATAAGCTGATGGAGCGAGGATTTCCGTAATTTCTTCAATGCTGACATCTAAATCAAAGTCAAGATTCTCTAATTGCATTTCACCTGCTTCTAATTTGGAGAAATCAAGAATTTCATTAATAAGATTTAAGAGATGATCGCCGCTAGAGCGGATTGTATTGGCAAAGTCTCGCTGACGGGCATCTAGATCTGTATCCAGCAATAGTCCTGTCATACCGATAACGGCGTTCATAGGAGTGCGTATCTCATGACTCATTGTTGCTAAAAAAGAGCTTTTGGCTACTGTGGCTTGTTCGGCTTCGGCGCGGGCGATCTCTAGAGCCACGTTCTGCTCTTGTAAAAGTTTAAGTTGTTCTTTTTCTTGAGCAAGCAATCGTGACTGGGCGATCGCAATCCCAATTTGATCGGCAAGCTGGCTCAGTAGATTGACTTCAAAGGATTCCCAATGTCTTGGGACCGAACATTGATGGGCGATCAATAGTCCCCACAACTGCTCATTTTCGAGAATGGGAACAACGAGATTTGCTTGCACTTGGAAACCTGTCAAAAGTTCCTTGTGACATCCACTGAGATCTGACTCAGCGACATTATCAATCGTTAGCTTTTGTCCATTTTGATAGACTTGCCAATACCCTGATTGAAAACAAGTATCTTGGATATCAGCATTCAGCGAAGATCGCCATTTAGGGTTGAGCGATTCTACTTCTACTGTGCCACTCCAATCGGGATGAAATCTATAAATTAGGACGCGATCGGCTCTAATAAATTTGCGGATTTCGCTTACAGATGTATTCAGGATTTCCTTGAGATTTAGGGACTGACGAATACGCAGAGCAATGTCAGAAAGCAATAGCGATCGCCAGTTCTGCTTGTGCAAATCTCTCTCGATTTTGCGCTTTTCCATGAATTGACCGATCTGTCTACCGATCGCTGACACTACGCTGAGTAGTTCGGGACTAGAATTCTGACACTGACGGCTAAACATCGTAATCACTGCCAAAACTGCCTCATTCTCACCATATATTGGAAAACTTAACGCATAGTTGACACCTACTTTTTTGACAACTTCTGATTTATAAAAATTAGGATATTGGTCAATCTCTACATATTTAGCAGTTCCTTCCGCCCAAACTGAACCAATCAACCCAGAACCATATTGAACAGTCATCATTTGGTGAGTGCGAATTATTTCTACTGCGTCAATTGTTGGTTTAGCATAGTTTGTCATGAGGGTTAAGTTGCGAGGATAGCTACTAGTCAGCCATAGCTCCGCGATATCCCAAGACAATTGCTCGCAGAGTGTCCGTAAAATCCTGATGGCAGCACTACGAAAGCTAGATGATTCGGCAAGAGCTAGGGCGATTTGATTTTGGGCAATTACCAATTTGTCGGTCTGGCGACGGCGCAGGCGATCGCGTTCTGCCTCCTTTTGAGAAGTAATATCTTTAGCAACACCTAGAAATCCTGTAAGCTCTTTTCGCTCATTGCGAATGGCTGTAATCGATAACAAGACGGGAATGCGATCGCCATTTTTACAAATGTAAGTCCATTCTCTCTCAAATACTTCCCCTAACTTTGCCTTAGCTACAAACACCTCAAAGCCAACTTCAATAGTTTGGTTTAATTCTGCTGATAATTGATGTGAACTCTCAATGATTTCATTAATGTCATGGAAGATAGCAGGATTTTGACCGATTACTTCCGATGCTTCATATCCCAACATTGCTTCTGCGCCTGAGTTGAAGGATTGAATAACACCTTGCAAGTCAGTAGAAATAACTGATAAGTCAACACTATCCAAAATTGCCTTTTGAAGTATTGCAGCTTGACTGGAAGATTCGAGCACTGACACAAGGAGTGTGGCTGCTTCGTTGTTTCGTCGTAACTCTAACTGGCTCATTACTAAACGACTAAGCGCTTCGAGTTGTTGAATCTGCGTAGGTGTCAAGTCTCGTGGGTGGCGATCGATGACGCATAAAGTCCCTAAGGTAAAATTATCGGAAGTCCGTAAAGGCACTCCAGCATAAAAGCGAATATTAGGCTCGTTAACTACTAAGGGATTATCAGCAAAACGAGAATCTTTGAGTACGTCAGGAACATTTAACATTGCCTCATTAGCAACTGCATGACCACAGAAAGAAATATCGCGTACTGTCTCTGAGGCTTCGATGCCAACTTTCGACTTAAACCACTGGCGATCGCGATCGATTAAAGATATCAAGGCGATCGGTGTGCAGCAGATACTTGCAGCTAGTTGGGTTAAGTCATCATATTCCTGCTCTGGCAATGTATCGAGAATGTTATATCGTTCGAGAGCAGCTTGGCGATCGCTTTCATTTAACGGTATTTGAGGCTTCTGCATAAAATTAAACCGAATAAACCGAGTAGATAAATAAAATAAAAATTAAATTAGAAGAAAGAGAACCAAGAATGTAAGATTCTAACCGTATTTCAGAGAAAGAATTAGTTTAACCGAAAACAAAAAGCGAGAACCGCAGACACGTTTTGGTTAGATATGTCTATTACCTACTGTAATTATTATGGACGATCTAATGTTTGCTTGTTGTTATCCTATTACTAACTGACGTTATGTGGATGGAATTCCTGCGATCATTTAAGTCTAGGGCTGTCACAGGGGCGTAGTCCCTACATAATCTAAATTATTGGTAAGAGCAATCCCCCCGTAGTTGTCCTGCGTTGCTAGCTGCAAGAGATCTATCCCCGTAACAATAGTTACTATTACTTAGCATTAAACTTAAGAACATGTTTAAGAATTCTATAATACATAGAATTTAGTTTGAAATTCTAGAAATCTAGCCCCCTAAGTCGCCTAATTTTGAAGGTGTAAGTCTAGTTCCCTCGCAATTGGCGCACAAAAATTACAATTCTTAAATAGGCTCTAGGATAAGAGAAATAAATCAGCTTGTGTTTTTTATGGGGATTGACAGGAAAGTAGCTTGGGTTGTGAATAGCTTGCCTGTAGCTGTTTTTGTCGCTCCTGATTAAAGCGCCCATAGGTATTGAGCGATCGCACAGTATCGGGAGAAGGAATTGTCGATAAAACTTCTTGTCCAATATCGCTAAAGGTAATCACTTCCTTAATTTGCAGATCGCGGTTTTGGTGTTGTTGGTAAAGATCGTTGTAAGCAGAGGCGATCGCTAGCCATTTATCTTGAGGACAAAAACTGCGATCGATGAGAATGGTAATTTGTGTAGGTGGCAAAGCAAAGGCGATCGCACTGCCCACAATGCCAAATCCTAACCATCCCAAACCAAGAGTAGTTATCAGTTTACGATCGAGTTTATTCATAGGTTTTTGATGGGTTTATAGATTAGTTTGAAAGATTTCCTTGAGAAGGTTCTGCACGTTCTGCGGTGTACCGACTTGAACTGTAGACTCGCGTAGGGCAGCGATCGCCTTTAGTTCTTGTTGATTGACTTCGCCATAGGCGATCGGATAAATCCGCACATCGCTAAACTTCATCAGATCCTTGACTTCCTCAAATTTTAATCCTGAAGTTACTTCACCATCAGTTAATAACAGCAAGCGAAAGACTCCTGTAGGATCGGCTTTGCGGCGTTCCATGAGTGGGGCTAAACCTGCGATCGCACCATCATACAGGGCAGTATTCCCGTCAGCTTCGAGAACATCGATCGCTGCTAGTAAGCGCTTGTGTTGCAGAGCGTCGAAGGGAGATAGGTTGACTATATTTTTGACGCGATCGCTAAAAGTGATTAAACCAACCTGATTTCCAGCATTGATTTCTTTAGTCGCAATGCGTAATCCTTCCTTCACTGCTTGCATTCTCGCACCAGCCATCGAGCCACTGGTATCAATCACCAACATCATATAAACAGTACGCCCACCATCTTTGCGCTGCTTCCAAAAAGTGAGTGCAGTTTTCAGGACTTCTCCAGAAGGATTAACAGGTAAGTCTTTACGTTTGAGATGCTCTAGAATTTCAGGAGTTGCTAAAGCTAGCTTTTGCATTGGTTCAGAAGTTGCAAACTCAGAAAACTTTTGTAATGCTTCCTGTTGTTCGGGAGTATTCCAATCAAATCCGACCAAAGGCGCATTATGAGGCAAGCCAAAGGGAACATAGGCAACTTGCTCAAAACCAGGTAACTTCTTCAGTGAGTTAAAGGCAACTCCATCAAGTGGAAAGGCTTGCATCTTTTGTTGATCGCGTATAAAGATATCTTTTAGCTCTAGAGTTGTAACCGATGTAACGATAACTTGCTTCTGGAAAGCATCAAATACAGAACTAACTTGGGGAACCTTTAAGTCTTGGACTGTTAGAGGTTGCTTGTCGCGATCGTGTCCTGCGGCTCTCCAGAGAATTGTATAAAGGAGGTTTAAAGCAGTCGAACTGGAATAGGGGTTGGGGTAGCCAATCGAGACTTTGCCTGTGGTGATGGCATCTAGCAATCTCTCGAATGTTACCTCTCCGCCTTTAGCTAGTTCTTGATAGGTATCTCCTCTCACGGCAAAACCTGTGCCGTTAGGCTGTAGTACTGATGCGATCGGGGTTGGGGTAATTCCATCGCTTTTGAGAATGTCAATCCACAGATCGCTAGATGGGCTAAAGGCGGCAGGCTTGACAGTTTTAGAAGCAATCAACCGTTCGCCTAAGCCAGAGGGAGCATTCCGAATGCCGACTCGGATCGCTTGTCCCGATTGTGTTGTAACATTTTTAGCATTGAAAGCTTCGGCAACATCAACGAGCCAGCGTTCATCTTGTTTCTGAGCATTAGCTTTTTCCGCAGAGCTAAAAATCTCGACGTAAACCTGTTTAGTATCTTTGGTCGGCTGAGCACCATACAATGGAAAATCTTCTATTTTTGGCAGAGGTTCTTTAATGCTATCAGTGGAATATCGCGCCGCCAACGCATCAGGTATTAATGCTTGTTCGATTTTAATCTTGGGTAGAAAATCCTTTTGTATCGATTGGAGCGCTGACTCAAAATCTACAGGTGGTTTCGGACTACAAGCTACAAGTAACGTCAGGCTAAGCCCGATCGCAAACCAAAGCGATCTTAGAGTTTTGAGCCTTTTGAATAGGCGATCGCGAAATATAATTTTCATCATGTTTGTTGTTTTAGTATACATAAACTTTTTCTCTTAAGATTTGATTGTTTAATAAAGTGATTAGATAACAACTTATGATGATTTTTTATCAATCATGGGTTTTTTCGACTATTTCTTTAATTAATTGATAAGAGTCAAGTTGTAGAAAGCAACTTATTAAATCAGCTAATTTATGAGCTTCAATATCACAAAATTGATAATAGTCATTTAAAGAAAGAATCAAGGGTTCTAAACTAACTTTCTTATGTACTAGTCTGTTTATATCTACTGAAACTAATTCAGCGTTAATTTTACTGTAAAGCTTGATTTTATATTGTGAGTTTACATGGAAACTTTTCATCAACTCTTCACTATTAATCTCTACTAAATAAACTTGTTTTATTTCATGTAGTGGTATTTCAAGTAAAATTCTTTTTTTGTAATTACTTAAAACTCTAAGCTTGTCATTTTCTTTATCGAAAACATAACCATAGATGGATTTTTTAGATGCATATATAGAGATAAATGTCCATATAATTATTGTAATTACAAACGCATATGCCAATGAAGTAAAGAAATATCTAAGGGATGAGTAACCAGATATGCATAAAAAATTAAAAAAGATGATTTATTGGTTTGGATGTATATTTTCGACTGTTTTTTATCTTGCAAAAAATCGTTTAGTTTATATATTTGTCCTTCTAGTAAATCAGGGGCAGTATAAATATAAATTTTTTCATTTTTAGTAGCAAGCACTAATAGATCATTTCTATATACGGAGCTATCTTTAGTTGATAGGATCTCAACATATTTCTTGGTACCCTCAATCAAATTTTGATGTTTAGAATCGATGGCTTTTTCTAAAGATCCAAATAAAGACGATCCAGTTAATGAACATGTAACGTGAGAGTCAATACGACTACAATTTAATTTTGAATAATTTAAAGCTGTTGGCATCATAATAAATTCGTCAATTACTGAAATCGTTAGAAAAAATGGAACATTAATTCCCAAAAAAATTTCTAAAGTAATTAAAACAATAATAACAATAATAACATCCTTAACAAGTAAAAAAGGATTGGGAAATTCCTCAAGAACGAGTTTTGTATCGCTATAGCTAATACCTTTATATTTCAATGGTGATGACATAGCAATTTTCTCCCTGTTTAGTTCTTGTTTGCTTGCAAAGTGATTTTATTTGTATCGATCGCTAGTCTCAACTGAGCAGGAAGCTCCATTTTGAGATTAGAACTATTGCGATCTAGTGAAAGTAATAGAACTTGATCTTGTAAATTTTGTAGAAGTTCATGAGTTTCTTGGATGCGATCGCAAACCAAAGCGATCGCAGAGTTTTGAGCTTTTTGAATAGGCGATCGTTTAATTCTCTTAGTCTTTTGTTTAGCGTATTGGCAAACATAATATTGTTCTCATTGGTTGTCAAACTAATCTTTTTCTTAAAAAAAGAACATTCTATAGGATTCCTTAACAAATATTTAAAGCCGAACTTCTATCGTTTGATAAGGTTCAAGGTGCAAGAACGAGCAAATTGAGTCAGCGATTTTCGAACCAGATGTGTAATGGAGATCTATCGATAGCAAATCAGAATCATCATTACCAATAAGAAGTATTTTCTCACTCATATTTTCATCACTTTTTATTACAAGTACCAAATTGACTTGTTTGATTTTTTTAAACCCAATCTCAAGGGATAAATCTTTTCTCAAAACTCTTTTAATCGTAATTCTATTGTTTTCTTTGTCAAAAATATATTTTTTAGAATCGACTATGCTTTTAACAATATATATAATAGGTATTACAAAACAAAGATCCCGATAAATCACGTAAAATGGTGACATTGATAAAATTTTACGTTCATTCGATCTTCTTGTCTCTATCTTGACTGCATTCTGTGTTGGATTATTTAAAAAACTATCTAATCGATATATCTGATCTGCAATAACAGATTTATGGGTAAAAAGAAAGATCTCTTTTTTGTTTGTTACCAAGACTATCCAATTATCTACTCCATTATCTTCACGAGAAATTTCCATTCGTACTCCAAGCAATTTCTCGTTTCTAGAAGAAAGAACTTGCTCTATATTTCCATACGAATTTGTACCAGTAAGCGAGCAAGATATTTCACTTTTATCTCGGCTACAATTTAAGCTTGCTTTATTCAATCGACTAAGAGAGATTATTAGATCTCCAAATGTAAGATATAGCGCAAACAAAATAAAAGGTGAAGAAACAAGGATTATGCATAAAATGTGTACTATTGAAGTGTTTAGAAACACAAGTTTATTTGGAGGATTGCTAATCATGATTTTCTCGTTCTTAACTAATTTTCGTTTGCTTGCAAAGTAATTTTGTTTGTGTCGATCGCTAGTCTCAACTGAGCGGGAATCTCCATTTTGAAGTTAGAACTATTGCGATCTAGCGAAAGCAATAGAACTTGATCTTGTAAGTTTTGTAAAAGTTCGTGAGTCGCTTGGAGGCGATCGTAGCTGGCTTGTAAACGTCGCTGCGCCACCACACGATAGTTCTCAGACTTCACCTGACCAATAGTCGTGATCGCATCAGCAACCTGCTCAGCTAAAGCCAAAACAGTGATCAAAGTCTCTAAAATATCCACCGTCATATCTGACTCCTTCTCAACTATTTTTTCAGCATAAGCATGAATCTCTCTCGTCCATGCCTTCGCCCTGCGCCACTGCATCCCAGTAGCTAGAGATTTGCGTTCCAATGCTTCCACTTTTGAGGCAAATACATAGCGATCGAGCAAATTATTTTCATTCAGCCAAGCAAATTCTTTCTTTACCTGCCACGCCCACGCACCAAATACAATCGCCGCGATCGCACCACCACTAGCAATCACAATCGGACGCGGACGCAGTACTGCTACAAAACAAGCCAAACCCAAAGCCGTTCCTGCCAAAAGCATATAGGTTTGTGGTAATTGGAATAGCTTTGTCCTTTTATTACTCCGACTAAGCGATTTTTGAGGTGATACTTCTATCATTGGTGTTACTACTGGCATTGTTGTTTTGGTTGGTGCTGGTAGAGGTATTGTCACTTTCTCATTCTTTGGAATCGACCATGTTAGAGGCATTTCGGCGGGGTTTTGACAGATAATCGGTAGCCAAGTTGCACAGGGAAAGCGATCTTCTATGCCTTGCAAGCGTTCTCTCGCTCGACGTACTGACAAATAGCAAGATGTTCCGCTTGAGAAGTCTTCGAGAAAGTAACGCAAAAACTTTTGTGCTACTTCATCGGGGATCGGTTCGCGCATCACGATTACTTGAGGAATATGTAAGTCGAATAGCGATCGCGCCAAGCCCAAACCATCGCAAGAGTTAAAAATTGCTAACCTCAACCCGTTGGATACGGCAGTCCTCAGCGCATAGCGCAACTGTTCCATTCTTAGACTTTCAGTCTCGTTGATATAGATTCGACCGATATCCTCTTGGGTTGAGCTATGTCCTGCAAAAAAGAGAATATCCCATTGCTGTTGCCATAGTTCATCATTAAGTTGCTGCCGCCTCGGTTCTACTAACAGAGTTACCTCTGCATTTGGTAATTGCTCTAGCATGGTGCGATCGGCATCTATATCGATACCTTCACTATTGCCGAGAATTACGAGAATGCGGATCTTGTCAGAATGTTTTTGAGTTGGTTCGATACTGGAGTATGCAGGAGCAGCGATCGCAATTTCCGACTTAGTATAGCGACGGTCAAATAAGTCCCATAAGTGCCAAGGCATTTTCTGCAAATAGGGATTTCCCGATTGCAAAAGTACGCGCACTTCATCCGTTCTTTGGATATTGTCAGAAAGTAACTCTCTTGCAGGTAGAAAAGATTGAGAGCGTAGCCACTCATTTAACTGCTCTGCTAGTTTTTCTGCTGCGTCGTAACAATCTTCAATAAAAGAAACATTAGTAACGGCATTAGCATCCGCAAAAAGTCGAGTTGGCGATCCTATCGCCAAGTAGATAGATTGCCAAGCATCGTATAGCTCGGGTAAATCGGTTGATGGAGGTAGAACTACTGAAATTTCTGATGAAGGCTGAACCCCTTCTTGACCGATCTGAATCGTTACAGAAAATCCTTGTTCAAAATTACCGTCATTAAATTTAAGGGTTACTAGCTTCCCCATAATGGCGATCGCTCCGTCAAAATATCTACAAAATCATCATGCACATTTTATTTAGGTTTGTCATTAAATCTCCTTTGTAAAAATAAAAATGGTTACTTAGTTGCACATAGCTCTAGCGATCGCCGAACTATGCAGCAAAAAACTAACTATTTACCTACTCATCAGGCTTTAACAGCTAACTTACGCAGCAATTAACAAAACTTAAACTTTTTGTATAGTAATGAAAGAGATAGCTAGGACAAATCAAAACCCAAATAAAGAAAGGAGGCGCTTCGCGCCTCCTTTCTTTATTTAGGTTTTGAAGCGATCGTCGCGCATAGTTTGTCGCAATCTGGAAATACATAGAATAAACTTGGAATATTCGATCTAGACATCCCCACCTATCGAGATAACTATTTGTCGGTAAATCTACATAATCATTGGAGGCTTAATACCATGCGTTTGAATTCAATCGATCCTATGCTGACCCAAAAAGATACGACCGCTTGGCTTTTTCAAGTTTATGCTGCCTTTATCATCTCTACTGGATCTTTCGCCGCTAGTCTCTATTTACTCCCTATGGATAATGTTGTCAGGAGTCAACTGGGGATTAGCTATGTGTTTTCCATCAGTGCAAGTGTTTCTCTGACCAAGACCATTCGCGATAATCACGAAGCCAGAAAACGCCACGCGCTCATTGATGCAATCATCACCGATAAGGCTATTACTGAAAATCATCCTCTCATAGAGTTACTTGAAAACTCCAAAATCTCAAAGTAGTTGTTAGTCAATATCGAATAAATAATTAGGGGTGTGGGGCTTTGCCGCAAACCCCTAATATTGTCTAGTTCAGATGGACAGAACTCAAATATTTCTTTATTCTTGGAGTTATCTTATTGAGTAAGTTCCTTCAGCACAAGTTGGGACTCCATTTTGTAGAGATGGATTAGGTAGCTTTTTCCCCTTTAATCCAATTCCTGACGATTTACAGAGAATAGCAATAGTAGTTTCCTCACCAGAGTTAGTCATAACCACAAAAACCGCACCGACATAACCCTTTAATGCATCATTCTTAGTAATAGCGTAATGGTAAGTGAAACGACTTGGATCTGAAGTTTGTACCTCGTACTTAAAATTAGTTGTATTCTCTGGGAATGTCAAGTCAGAAATATTGCGCCTAAAAACTTGGTTCTCAAGGTAATATGACTGCTGCGATCTATTAATACTGCCCAGATAAGTCTTTGCCTCAGAACACCCACCATAGTCTGGATTCAAAAGATAAGGGAAAAAATTGAGAATTATAATCGCAAGAAAGGAGCCTCCAATCAAGCTGTAAAAAGACCATATCAGAAGCGATCGCCCAAGAGTTTTTTTCTGCTTTAGCGGTTTTTCTTGAGAATCATTTGCCTGTAACTCTTTTGTCTGTTTAAATTTATCTTGTAATCGCATATAACCTCTTGATTAATTAAAATTGTTTAGTTGTTTGGTTAACGTGAATTATTCATCAACCATTGAAAGCCTTATTGTGTCCACACATCAAAACAACAGACTGTTTTTCGGCAAATTATCAAGATTGAGATTTAGCAAACCTTTTGTGGATTTTCACCGAAATCTGATAAAGAGAATTTAAGATTGATAAATCGGGGTTCCTGCAACTTTTTTAATATAATTCTCTGATATGACATAGGGAAATTCCTTTTTGTCAAAACTATTGTCAGAGGCAAACGCAGTCACGTATGTATAGTTCGCAAACTGAAATTCCTTAACTATTTTAGCGATCGCCTCTTGCTCTTTTTTTAAGGCTCTAGCACTCAAACGAAACTTCGTCCAGAAAGAATGCTTACATCTAATTGCCATAACATACATAGACATTTCAGGAAAATATATTAAGTGCTTACGAACAAGATAGACTGACTCGATATCATGGTAACGAGACAAGTATTGCTGTAGTTTCTTAACTTCTTCTTCAGGTAGATCGTGAGTGATGAGAGCATCAAAGCAAGTTACTGTAGCTCTTTCTTGTTTTGCCAAATAAACTTTTTGATAGTGACTTTCAACCTTTTGTTGGTACTTCTGTGCTTCATCATTTTTACCCTGTTGTTTGAGAAATCCATAAATTAGTTCGCAACTTGGTATATAAGCGTCAGCATCACCTTCCATCGCAATTTCCAAATGCTTGATTCCATCAGGATCTTCATCTGCAAGTAGAACTTTGCCTAATAGATAATTAGCACCAGCATGATCGGCTTGCATTGCAATTACATTTTGAGCTAGAGATAATGCAGCGCGATCGCCCATAATTTCACTCGTCCAAAATGCTCGATTCCACGCTTCTGTGAGGTTTAATATTTCTGATTTGGCTTTTTCCTCAATGGCTTGCAATGAAGTCTGAATGCTCTGAATATAAGTAAATCGCTCTTTCCATGATGTCTCAACATTTGTATACCACTCGCGATCGAATTTTTCGGTCAAACTGGGGAGAGTGTTACCCAGAAATTTTTGTCCCGCAGTTACAGGGCTAAAGCTTATCGCAGGAAGAGATGATGGATCAAATCCTAAGGCTTGCAAGCGATCGCTTAAGCAAGGATGGGTATCGCTGTTATCAGTTTTGAGAGCTAGCGATCGCTCTAATAATTTGCGATAAGTCTCAGGCTCAATTTCATTTTCTAAAGATTGGGCAAGTTGAGAAAAGGGAGCAGTTGGTGGCTCAGGTTGAGTATTGACTTGTTGATAAATATTTTTCCAGTAGGAGTTGTCAATATACTGACTCTTTACGCCAACTAAAATCAAAGCTTCGGCAGTATGTTGATTACCAACAGAGTCCGCCGCACAGCGATCGGCTTCGTACTCATTAGCTCTGGCGAGCACAAAAGAATAGGCATTTAATAGCGGTGAATACCAGTTGATAAAATTATAGAAACTAAGAGCCACAACTTCTGCACCTTGCTCGGTTTGAAAGCGCTCTAAAATCTGCATCCATGTTTTACGGACTCGATAAATCCATCCTGCAAAGCGACTATGATTTCCTGATAAATGTCCAATTTCATGGGCTAAAACTGCTTGAAATTGTTCTGGGGATAGAGATTGCATTAAGGGCAATCCCAGAATTAGATAGTTCTTTTGCCAGCCCAAGAGTCCTAAGCGAGGAACTTGAACAACCGCTGCATTAAATTCTGAGGTGAGTAGAATATGATGAAATTGTGGAGCTTGTAGGGACTTAGTGAGGCGCTGTACCAAAGCAAATAGTTCGGGAACTTGCTTACGCTGTAGAGATGTTCCAGTTGGTGCAGGAAATGTCACCCATAGCGATCGCAGCAACAAAAATATTGGCACTACAACAATTGCAAATAGCCAAACTGTAAGCTTATTGACAAAGTGACCGTAAATAGCAATTAAGGCAATTAAGACTGCACATAATGACAAAAACGCGATCGCCGCAAAAATATAAATGTATCCAAACGCAGCTAAAGCGGCTACGCGCAGTTTATATATATTGGGATGTTGCTGCGAGTAAATTTCTAACTGTCGTACCAGTTCGTCAAACTTTTCCTGAGTCATGAATTCTCACCGTCCACGCTTGAGATCGTAAACAACCTTTTCTAAATACCATTTTCTTTTTTGATTGGGATTTCTTAACTGTTCTGATTTTAGTAATCTCTCTGCCAAATCCCCCCGTCTCTTCACTAATTCTTCAAGCTTTTGCTGTAATGGAGCGCATTCAATATCCTCCTGTAAATCTTGACACCACTTTCTCCAACTTGCTAACCATAAGTCCAACTTTTTATCCCATCTCAGGTGATAGGGGCGCGACAATGCGAGCAACATCACAAACGAGACTAATCCAAAAGCGATTAAAAACGACCATTCAAGAGACATCGTGATATTTCCTAGATGCATATACTTTTCTAGTGTTTTTTAGCTCTAGGCGATCGCCCAGCTATGCAAAAAGGAAATTAGCGATCGCATTTTCTATTGTTAAGTATTGTAAAGAACTGCGTAAATCCCCAAATTAGTAGTGATGTCTAAACAGATTGAGAATGTAAATCGAGAATTCTACTTGCATAAATCATCAATCTCTAGAGATAGATAAAAGCACATGTAACTCAATAATCCAAAAGATATGAAGAAGGTAATGTACTGGTTGATAGGAGAAAGAGCTGGTAGAACTGTTGTCGGAACTTGGAACTGGCTCTGGGGAATTCCCGTAGATGCAGGCGGTAAAGTGGCGGTAGCGGTAGCCGAAGAATCACTGCAATCGATGCAAGAAGGCGTGCAGCGTCTAGCGGAAGCGGTTGCACTTCAGGATGCTTCCTATCAAAAAGCCAAGAAAACTCACGAGGCAAAACTTAAAGAGTTAGAAGTTCTTAATCGACAGGTTGCAACCGCTCAGAAACTTGGGAACGATCTAGCGGCAAGGCAGACAATGGCAAAGGTGATTCAGATAGAGCAGGTTCTGCCAAGTCTCGAATCAATGATTCGGCAAGCCGAACAGGCAGTCAATCAGTCCAAAGCAAAGCTCAATCGCGAACGAGTAAAGATCGAGTCATACAAGTCTGATATGCAGAACATGAAAGATCTTGCAGAGGTAAACGAAGCATTGGCAATCATCGCCAGTGTCAATAATGAGTTTGATATTGGCTCAGCTAAGAGTCAATTTGATGCCGCCAAAAATGCTGTAGAAAATCGCAATTTGCGAACGAATGCACTTGCGGCACTATCTGAAAATCCGATCGCAGTAGTAAATGCCGAAATCGAACAGATAACTTTGGAAGACGAAGTAACGCGCCGCCTTCAGCAAATCGAAAATTCTGACCTTCAACAATCGAATTAATTTGACTTAATCAAAGAGTAAAATCAAGGAGTAAATTGTCATGGCAAATTCAAAAGCAACCAAAAAGTTCTCTTCTCCACCACCAATTGTTTTCATTTTGCTATTTTTGAGTTTGGGACTTGGTGGATATTGGTGGTCTCAGAAAGCATCTAATCCAACGAATTCTTCTGTTTCTTCAAATCCACAATCTCCATCTGCCCAAAGTTCCCAAAATATCATTAGTATTGGAGACAAAATTCTAATTAGCGATAAGCTAACGCCCGACAAACAAGCAGGTGCTGAGGCTTTGGCGAGGGGTAACTGGAATGAGGCGATCGCTAAATTTCAAGCTTCGCTACAGCAAAATTCCAACGATCCTGAAGCCTTGATTTACTTGAATAATGCCAAAATCGGCAATGGAAATGCCCTCAAAATTGCCGTAAGTATTCCCATTGGCAGCAACCTTGATGTTGCACAGGAAATCCTACGGGGCGTAGCGCAGGCTCAAGATGAGGTAAATCGTAGTGGCGGCATCAATGGAATTCCCATAAAAGTTGCGATCGCTGACGATCGTAATGATGCCAATCTTGCCTCTCAAATCGCGGTAGAATTTGCGAAGAACGATAAAATTCTGGCAGTTGTCGGACACAATGCCAGTAATGTATCTCTAGCTACTGCGCCCATTTATCAACAAAGTAGTTTAGTCGCGATTTCTCCCACATCTAACGCCGTCAACCTTTCGGGAATTGGCAGCTATATTTTCCGTACCATACCGAATCTTCGTAACGAAGCTCTTGTTTTAGCGCAGTATGCTACCAAGACAAAGCATCTTTCCACTATTGCCATCTGCAACGATTCCACGTCCGTTTCAAGTCAATCACTCAGAGCCGAGTTTACCGATCGCGTCGTAGCAAATGGCGGTCGTATCGCCAATACACCCTGCGATTTTGCTGCAATAGATTTTAGTCCCGATCGCATCATTCCTAAATTCATTTCTGAGGGAGCCGACGGCTTACTTCTACTGCCCAATATTGACAAAATCAATGCGGCAACAGATATGGCGCGAGCAAACCAAGGGAAACTCTCTTTAATGGGTAGTTCGGCAATGGATACGCACAAAACTCTCCAATTAGGTCGGAAAGATGTTAACGGTATGGTGATTAATGCTATTTGGCATCCCGATGTCGATCCTGCGAATCCCTTTGCTAAAAATGCTCAAAAGCTATGGAATGGAGTTGTCAATTGGCGCACAGCAACATCTTACGATGCAATGCAGGCAATTATTGCGGGATTAAAGCAAAATCCCACTCGCAGTGGTTTGCAGCAAGTGATTTCGCAGCAGGGCTTTTCGGTTAATGGTGCTACAGGATCTGTGCAGTTTCTACCCTCAGGCGATCGCGCTGGTGCAAATATGCTGCTAAAAATCCAGCCAAGCAACTCATCAACTGGCTACGATTTCGCTCCTATGCAATAAATATCTCTTCTGATGTAATAAAGCACCGCGCTTCGCGCGGTGCTTTATTACATCTAAAGGTAGTGATCAAGAGGGAATGGTATAAAAAAGAAAGCAAGTGAACAGGAAAAAAC
>QBML01000027.1 GCA_003242085.1 Pseudanabaena frigida
GCGCCATTTGGTGATGTGACAACTCTTTCTGATACTTTTGGTACGCAGTTTGACTGGAGGATATTTCCTAAAGTTGGCTTGGGTGGTGGCTTCACGACTACTGCTGCAACTAACCTATCGGCTTCAGCCACTGGTACAAAAGCAACTGTATTCAGCGCTTCATTAAGCCTTGGATTCTTCGATCTATTTCAAGAAGGTAATCACGCAGGTATTCTCGCAGCAATTACTCCCTATGTGAGCAGCAATGATAATGCGGCTCGTAAAGATGCTCTTACACCTTGGCTATTTGAAGTTTTTTATACCCATAGGTTTAATAAAAACGTCAGTATCACCCCTGATATTTTCCTAGTTCTCAATCCTGATAGAGGTACTACAGCCGCACCAATTTGGGGCTTCTCTGTCCGTACTGTTTTTGCTTTCTAAAAATATGATTTAGGTTTATTAAAGCTGCGTATTGCAAGGCTTTAACTTGTGAAAAATTAGGTGCTACAAATGACTCAAAAATTAGTAGGTAAAGTTGCAATTATTACAGGTGCTTCCGCAGGCATCGGTGCGGCGACTTCGATCGCCTTAGCGGCTGAGGGTGCTTATGTAGCGATCGCCGCTAGACGTGCAGACAAACTCAACGAAATTGCTCAACAAATCGAAGCATCGGGCGGCAAAGTTCTCCAAGTAATTACCGATGTTACTGATGAAGCACAAGTTCAAAACTTGATTGCGAAAACTAAAGAGACTTTTGGGCGTATCGATATTTTAGTGAACAATGCAGGGATTGCGATCGTCGGACAGATTGCCAATGCAAATACCGATGATTGGCGCAAAACGATTAATGTCAATATTTTCGGTGTGTTATATGCCACTCACGCTGTTTTGCCAACGCTTTTAGAACAAAAATCTGGGCATATTGTGAATGTCTCCTCCGTAGCAGGGCGCACCGTCCGTGCAGGTATTGGCATTTATAATTTGACGAAATGGGGCGTAAATGCCTTTTCGGAAGCCTTGCGTTTAGAACTAACACCACAAAATATTCGCGTCACCGTTGTGGAACCTGGAATGGTAAATACAGAAATCGATGAGCATAAGTTAGGAGTAAAACAAATTTCCGATCCCGTTGCCTATGAAAAGAGTCAAGCCCTCCGCAAATCGATTACGTCACTAGAATCAGAAGATATTGCTAATGCGATCGTTTATGCAGTCACGCAACCAGAGCGAGTCGATGTGAATGAGATTATGATTCGTCCGACGACGCAGTTTTGGTAATCGATCATGCAAAACAAGTTTTTCCTTTTGCCTTTTGCTTTTCTCTTTGTTTGCATTCTTTTCTTTCTTTTGCTTTTAGCGATCGTGCCGCCAGCTTTTGCTGCGAACTCTTGTCCTGAAGGGATGGTGTTTATTAATGGTGGGACTTTTCGGATGGGTGCTGATAGTTTGAAATTTCCTGAAGAAAGGTCAGCACCAAATGTCAGCGTGAGTAGTTTTTGTATTGATGCCCATGAAATTACGAATGCTGAGTTTGCTAAATTTGTAAAGGCGACTGGTTACAAGACTGTTGCGGAACTTCCATTGTCTAAAGAAGATTTTCCCGATCTACCTGATGAGCAACGCTTGGCAGGTTCTTTAGTCTTTCAACCACCTAAGGAAGATGCTCAGCAAGTACCATTTCTGAGTTGGTGGAATTGGACAGTGGGCGCAAATTGGCAACATCCTTTTGGGAAAGATAGTTCCATTCAGGGGAAAGATAATTATCCAGTTGTGCATATTGCTTATAAAGATGCAGAAGCCTATGCTAAGTGGATTGGGAAGTCTATTTCGACGGAAGCGCAATGGGAATATGCAGCACGAGGGGGCTTAGATGATGCGACCTATGCTTGGGGCGATCAATATTCAGAGAATAAAGCGAATACTTGGCAGGGGATTTTTCCATTTTTTAATACTAAAGCTGATGGATATAAGGGTTTAGCTCCTGTTGGTTCATTCCCTCCTAATGGTTATGGACTCTATGATATAACGGGCAATGTTTGGGAATGGACTGCTGATTTTTTTCAAGATGGACACGACCATCAAGCGCATCAATATAATCCGATAGTCTCAGATCGCACTGAAGGTTTCGACCCGAAAAAGCCTGATGAGTCAGTGTTACATGTCATCAAGGGTGGCTCCTATCTTTGCGCTCCCAATTATTGTAGTCGCTATCGTCCTGCGGCGCGGGAGTCGGAATCGCCCGACACGGGAACTACGCATATTGGGTTTCGCTTAGTCAAAAACTTGACTGACTCAAATTAAAAATAGCAATGATTGAAAATGTCTAATTTGCAACTCAAACCTACTGAAGAAAATAAACTCGATTATGTTTTAGATGCAGAGAATGACGGTGAAAATCGTCAGTATATAATTCCTTGGTCGAGAGAACAACATCTTCAGTCAATTAGAGATTGTAATATTGCTCATTTAATAGTTTGGAGTGAAACTAGAGTTGGCTATGTAATTTTGGCGGGGCTACTTGATGCTAATCAATCCGTAGAATTCCGTAGAATTGTTATTACTGACAAAGGTAAAGGCTATGGCAAACAAACTGTTGAACATGTCAAAAAGTTAGCATTTAAAAATTACAATGCCCATCGTTTATGGCTGGATGTAAAAGTTCAGAATCATCGCGCCCAAGCAATATATAAGGCAGCAGGTTTTGCGATCGAAGGAACACTTCGTGAATGTATAAAATCTAAAAATGGATATGAATCTCTAGTAATTATGTCTATTTTACAAAGAGAATATCGAAATATTTCATTAATTATAGTGCGTCAAGCTACTCTAGAAGACTTGACGACAGTTGCAAATATTCTGTTTGAAGCGATTCTGTGGCTTGAGCAAAAAAATATGACATTCCTAAATAAAGATGAGGTGTCTATAGATTTGGTTCGCCCAGATATTGAAGCTGGCTTATTCTATATCGCTTTTTATGAGGGTGTTGCGGCTGGTGTCCTTAGATTCCAGACAGAAGATTTAGTGTTTTGGGCAGACATTCCACAGGAGGACTCAGCATTTATTCAGAGGCTAGCAGTAAGGCGGAGTTTTGCAGGTGGAATAGTTTCATCAGCACTCATGCAGTGGGCTGTCGATCAAAGCCGTAAGCTAGGCAAAAGCTATTTGCGTTTAGACTGTGCAGTAGATCGATCGCGGTTACGTGCAGTCTATGAAAATTTTGGATTTCAATACCATAGCGATAAGTTAGTTGAACCTTACTTTGTGGCACGTTATGAGTACAAGCTTTAATCCAGAAAATCAAATATGATAGAAACTTCGAGGCTATTTTTAAGACCATTTTTAGAAGAGGATGAATTTGATTTTATCCCAGCTTTAATGGATCGAGATTTTATGGCTTTTTCGCCTAGTGGAGCGCTAAACCTCCAGCAAGCAAAAGTCCGTTTTCAAGAGCTTGTTGATGGTCATCGAAGGAATGGTTTCGGTAAAATCGCAATTATCGTCAAAGAGATCCAGCAAATAATTGGATACTGTGGTATTGAACCCTGTGAAATTGATGGTATTCCTGAATTAGAACTTGGATATCGGTTGCTAAAAAGCTTTAGAGGTTTGGGTTATGCAACAGAAGCGGCAAAAGCTTTGCTCAGCTTTGAATCTCAACGCGATCGCAATAATATAATCGCTTTTACAGAACCTACAAATCTGCTATCAATTAATGTACTTCATAAACTTGGTTTCCAACAATATGGTGTATCTGTTTTTCACGATATGCCAGTGATTCTATTTAAAAAAACTTAATAAAATTAGATGTCTTCAAGAAGACCGACTTCCTAAAAATAGCGTGATAACAATAATTATTGGTCTTTGCTTTAGACAATAATGACAAAAGTTACAAATTCTTCAAAGAGAGATTTTTGGAAAATCTCTCTTAAGTCTATTTTGCAATGGGAAACTAAAAAAGCGATCGCCCAAACAATCAGTTTTTTAAGTGCGATCGCCTTAATGTTTTCCAGCCTCCTCCCTTTACCAGCCTTTGCTGACTATGGCGACACCTTGCCATTACCGCAACCACCCTTTAAGGGCAAAATTGGGAATACTTATAAAGAGTCACAGCCCGACTTTCCCAAACCCATTCAAGCACCTGACAAAGCCCCTAATGTCTTATTGGTGTTGCTTGATGACGTAGGTTTTGCTCAAACTAGCACCTTCGGTGGATTGATTGAAACTCCTAACCTAGACCGCTTAGCGGCTAGTGGATTGCGCTATAACCAATTCCATACCACTGCACTTTGCTCTCCCACCAGAGCCGCCTTACTGACAGGACGCAATCATCACTCGGTTAACACGGGCGTAATCACCGAGTTAGCCACGGGATTCCCTGGCTATACCGCGATTCTCCCCCGTAGTGCGGCAACGATCGCCGAAGTATTACGCAGCAATGGTTATAATACCGCCGCCTTTGGAAAATGGCACAATACCCCCGCCAACGAAACCAGCGCGGTCGGTCCCTTCGATCGCTGGC
Source organism: Pseudanabaena frigida (assembly GCA_003242085.1). GTDB lineage: Bacteria > Cyanobacteriota > Cyanobacteriia > Pseudanabaenales > Pseudanabaenaceae > Pseudanabaena > Pseudanabaena frigida. The sequence goes on from QBML01000027.1 coordinate 4,502, forward strand.
CGACTCATTTGGGATTTGATTACTTCTATGGATTCTTAGGTGGTGAAGCCGATCAGTGGAATACATCGGTATTTGAAAACACTAAATATGTAGAAAAATCTAGCGATCGCATCGATTATCACCTCACCGATGACCTCGCCGATCGCGCAATTAACTGGATTCGCACCCAGCAATCGATCGCTCCTGACAAGCCTTTCTTCACTTACTTTGCCACAGGTGCAACCCATGCGCCCCACCATGCCCCCAAGGAATGGATTGATAAATATAAGGGCAAATTCGATCGAGGCTGGGATAAAGTTCGCGAAGAAGTTTTTGCGCGTCAGATTGCTAATGGCATCATTCCCCCTGACACCAAACTCACACCTCGCCCTGCGGAAATTCCAGCATGGGATTCTCTCAGTCCAACGGAGCAGAAAATCTATGCCCGTCAAGCGGAAGTATTTGCAGGATTTCTCAGCCATACCGATGCTCAGGTTGGGCGCGTGATCGATGCGATCGCGCAGTTGGGTGAATTAGATAATACCTTAATCTTCTTCATTGCTGGTGATAATGGCGCGAGTGCCGAAGGTGGTTTGACTGGTGAATTGAACCAAATCAAAACCTTTAATGGCGTTAAGGAAACCACTGAGGAATTTCTAGCGGCTCTCGATGATTTGGGTAGTCCCAAGACTTTCAATCACTACCACGCGGCATGGGCATGGGCGGGTGACAGTCCCTTCCAATGGACTAAACAAATCGCCTCTCACTTTGGCGGCACTCGCAATGGACTCGTAGTTGCATGGGGCGATCGCATTAAGGATAAAGGTGGCATTCGCAGTCAATTCCACCATGTTATCGATATTGCACCGACAATTATTGAAGCGGCAGGCATTGAAACTCCTGAAGTAGTCAATGGTGCAAAACAACAACCCATCGAAGGAACGAGTCTTGTTTACTCCTTTGACGAGCCTGCGATTCCTTCGCACCGCAAAACTCAATATTTTGAAATGCTGGGTAATCGCGCCATTTATGATAACGGCTGGGTTGCGGCGGCGCGTCACGGGCGCTTACCTTGGGAACGGGTTTCTACAACTACCTTTGATGAGGATCGGTGGGAACTATACAACGTTGCTAATGACTTTAGTGAATCTCAGGATTTAGCAAAGGACAATCCTCAAAAGTTAGCAGAACTGCAAAGTCTCTTTCTAAAGGAAGCAAAAAAGCACAAAGTTCTGCCTCTCGACGATCGCCTTTATCAACGTTTTGATGTTGAAGGTCGCCCCAATATCAATGATGGACGCAATAGCTTTACCTACTATACAGCCGTGAGTGGTATTCCTGAAACTAGCGCTCCGAATATTAAAAATCGTTCCTTTAGTATCACTGCCGATGTAGTTGCTAAAGCTGACACTGAAGGCGTGTTAGTCACTCAAGGCGGTCGTTTTGCGGGTTGGAGTTTCTTTTTGAAGGATAGTAAACCTACTTTTGTGTATAACTATCTCAATAGCGATCGCACGACGATTCAAGCCTCGGAACCCTTAGCGATCGGCAAGTCGAAGATTCGCTTTGATTTTACTGCCGATGGTGGCGCGATCGGGGCTGGCGGTACGGGCAAGATCTTTGTCAATGACAAGCAGGTTGCCGAAAGTCGGATTGAGAAAACCGTAGCGGCTCGTTTTGGCATCGATGACACCTTTGATATTGGTCAAGATACGGGTACACCTGTAGTAGATAGCTATCAAGTCCCCTTTAAGTTCACTGGCAATTTAGAGCAGCTTAAGGTCGATTTGTTGTAACTAAAAAACACTAAATTAGGGAATGAGCTTTGCTCATTCCCTAAATCATATTTATTACTATGACTAACCTAATCGAATACGAATCCGCTAGTGACGAAGTACGGGCAATTTATGATGATATTCGCACCACTCGCCAAACCGAATATATCAACAATTTCTGGAAAGCTCTTGCCAATCATCCCCCCACTCTCCGTCGCACATGGGAAACCCTCAAGGAAGTCATGGGTGGTGAAGGCGATATCGATCCCCTCACAAGGGAACTGATTTACATCGCCGTTAGCGTTACCAATGGCTGCGAATACTGTATAACATCCCATACCGCCGCCGCCCGTAACAAAGGCTTAACCGAAAAAGTGCGCGGTGAGTTACTAGCGATTGTGGCAGCCGCAAATTCCACTAATCGCCTTGCTAACGGTTATCAAATTCCCATTGACGAGCAGTTTAGATAGTTAGGATGGGCGGCGCAATGCGCCGCTCATCCTAACATTTCCACCAGTTTAAAGTGTACAATCTTCTCAAATTCACTATGAATGAATTGTTATCCCATCTCAATCCTAATCTACTCCAACAACTAGACTTCTACTTCCACAAAATTGACTTTATCTTCCTCAATCGACTTTCCTTTTTGCTATTTATTCTAGCGATGTTACTAGCTACTGGATTAAGTCTCACCGTCCCGCAGATTATCGAGCCTCTTCGCAATTGGCGGTTAGTTATTCGCTCTCTGATAGCAAACCTTGTGGTTGTGCCGATTTTAGTTCTGGGACTACTGCACTTTGTACCCGTGAGTGAACCGATTAAGATTGGCTTTACAATCCTTGCGGTTGCGGCGGGTCCCCCTGTGTTACCGAAGTTAGCGCAAATGGTAAATGGGAACCTTGCCTTTGCCGCAGGATTGATGATGGTATTAATGCTTGCCTCCACAATCTTTATGCCAATTGTCTTACCACTGGTTTTAGATGGTGTGCAGATTAGCCCTTGGCAAGTTGCGAAGCCCCTATTTGTGTCCCTATTACCTCCTTTAGCGATTGGGCTATTGATTAGATCACGCTTTGAGGCGATCGCCACCAATATCGTTCCATTCCTACGTCGAGTCACTAACTTTGCACTTATCTTGGGTTTAGCTTCATCACTCTCATTGCAATTCAATAGTCTGATTGTCCTAGCCAAAAGTGGTATCGTCTTGGCGATCGCTATTTTTATTATCGTCGCCTTTGCCGTAGGATATCTGCTCGGTGGACCTAATCTCGACACAAGGTTAACCCTTGGCGTAGGCACGGCTCAGCGTAATATTGCAGGAGCATTAATCGTTGCTGGCACAAACTTTGAAGATCCTGCAATTATCAGCGTGATTGTAGTAACGAGCTTATCTCTATTTGTAGTGATTCGCTTAATTGCTAGACAATCCTTTGTGAAACAAACTCCATCCACAGAACTTTCCTGATTTTTCTAACTTGGCTAAATAGATATGAAATTTACTACTTTAAACGATCGCCTTCATAATTACCTTTTGTCAGTGACTTTGAGAGAAAATCCCATTCTCAAGGAACTACGGCATGAAACCGCGAACCATGCTAGAGGCAATATGCAAATTGCTCCAGAGCAGGGTCAGTTAATGGCTTTGTTGATTCAATTGATTGGAGCTAAGAAGACCTTAGAGGTGGGCGTATTTACAGGTTATAGTTCTCTTTCCGTTGCTCTCGCATTACCTGAAGATGGGAGAGTAATTGCCTGTGATGTTAGCGAAGAATATACCAGCATTGCCAGACGCTATTGGCAAAAAGCCGAAGTTGCTCATAAAATCGATTTGCATATCGCGCCTGCAATTCAGACCCTTGATCGCTTACTTGCCGAGGGTCAAGCAAACACCTTTGATTTTGCATTCATTGATGCGGATAAAGAGAATTATGACGGTTACTACGAGCGATCGCTGCAATTGGTGCGGAAAGGCGGCTTAATTGCGATCGATAATGTCTTGTGGAATGGAAGAGTAATCGATCCAGAGTTTCAAGATGCTGATACTTTAGCAATTCGCTCCCTAAATGAGAAGTTACATCAAGATCGACGGATTTCTCTATCGCTATTGCCTGTATCCGATGGTTTGACTCTTGCTTTAAAGCGTTAGATTTCAACGAAATAAGCGATCGCCTTTTGCTGTCATGAAGTGCGATCGCCATATACAGTTTCATGGTTTTCTTATTTCCAATTATTTCTGATTCTATTTTTAACGTAATGTGCAACTAGAAGATCTTAGGCAGAATTTTTCTGTATAATACGCCCTATAAGGTGATGAGGCAAAACCTTGACTTTCATCAGCCTATATCGCCTATAGTCAGTTTAGGCAGAAATTTTCCGTCTAATACATAGTTAGTTAGGTGTTTAATCCGAGTAGATATGATTTGCCAACTTTGCAGAAATGATAAGAAACTCATAAAAGCTCACATTATCCCAAAGGGCTTTTTTCGGCAGTTGCGTTCTGAGCGCAGATCCCCAGAAATTCACACGAACAAGGAGGGGGAACATCCTAAACGAGCTCCCATAGGAATTTATGATACGGGTATCTTATGTGCAGAGTGTGATAATAGACTCGCGCCTTGGGACAATCACGCACAACAGGTCTTGCTGCAAAATTTCTCTGAAGATCTTGCTATCTATCATAATCGGCAAAAGATAGCCTACAGAATTGCCGATTTTGACTATAAGCTACTGAAATTGTTCTTTATCTCTTTGCTCTGGCGTGCATCTATTTCAACGCACAAATTTTATCAGCGTGTATCTGCCGGTCCATTCGAGCAGCAGCTCAAGGAAATGATTTTAAGCGAAGATCCAGGACCTCCTCTTATGTTCGCAGTGACTCTGGCAAGGTTTAGCGATCCTGTGGTCACGGGCGTTCTAGATCCGCATCGAGATAAGTTCGAGGGCATTAACTATTGTCGCTTCTATTTAACTGGGTTTGTCGCTTACATTAAAGTTGATAGTCGTTCAGTTCCCGACTTCATGAAAGATCTCTATCTGCGTCCTGACACACCAATTAAAGTCATATTACGAGACTTCCATCATAGTAAAGATGGAGTAGTCATGAAGGACATACTCCGAAAGTCAGTGCGAACGCACTACACTAATGCATAGTTGGGCTTCCAGTTCTTTTTATCGGAGTAACAATGAACAACATTCAAAGCTTTTCGCTCAATTCGGAACAATATGCCAAACATAGACCTCAATACCCCGATGAGCTTTTTTTATATTTGAGCGAAATTTGCGAACATTGCGATCGTGCTTGGGATTGTGCAACTGGAAATGGGCAAGCAGCCATTTCATGTACAAAATTTTTTTCACATGTTGAAGCAACTGATATTAGTGTCGAGCAAATTCAACACTGCATCACACATCCTAAGATAAACTACAGTGTTTCTCCTGCTGAACATACTCCATTTGAAAACCAGTCATTTGATTTGGTTACGGTAGCTTTGGCGATACACTGGTTTGACCAAGAAAAGTTTTTTCAAGAAGTAGAACGAGTACTAAAACCAAAAGGTATTTTAGCTGTTTGGGGTTATGGTCGGTTAGAAGTTGAACCCGAAATTGATGAAATTATTACTAAGAATTTACTTGAGCCGATCGACCGATTTTGGGCAAGCGGCAATCACCAACTAAGGAATCGCTATCGTGATTTAGTTCTTCCGTTTGATGAAATTAACATCCCAAAAATTTTTTCAATGAAGGTAGAATGGAATTTACAGCAATTATTAGGGTATTACCGTACTTGGTCTGGGGTGAAACGCTATTCAGCAGAACTTGGAAACGATCCAGTTGACCAACTGGAGCTAAAATTGAAAACAATCTGGAATGAGCCTGGTAAAACTAAATTAGTGCAATGGCCTTTGTTTTTAAAAGCCAGCAGAAAGCCTGCAAGTTAAAAAATTGATAGGTCTAGAGACTTCACCTTCAACGAATTCTGAGTAGTGCTTTGCCCTGACTTCTACTTTGGCAAATTTAGAACAACACCAGCATCAGGATCTTTCTCTAACACCCGTCTCACCGCAGGGCGTTGAATTAGGCGATCTTTATGGGCGGTAAATGCTTGTAAATCATGGACGGGAAGCTTTTGGCGTACACCTGACCAGTAGAAAATTAGGGCGTATGGATCGGCGATCGTGTATTGATCGAATAGCCATTCTTTTCCTGTAAGTAGGCGATCGATTTCTTGCAGATAGTTCCAGAAGGTCTTACGCCCAATTGCTTGAATTTCCGCAAATGCAGATTCATCGGTGGTGTATTGATGAGGTTGTCTGATATGGCGATGGGCTACATGAACGCTAGAAGCGAAGAAGGCAGCGAGGGAAATAACTTGTGCTTTCGCAAAGGTATCAGTTGGCAGTAGTTTGGCTTCAGGGTACTGTTCGGCAAGATAGTAGAGAATCGCAACATTCTCAGTCAATATAGGTTGATGATCGACTTTTAAGGCTGGCACTCTACCGCGTGGATTAATGGCAAGATAGGCTTCGGTTTTCTGTTCACCATTCGCTAAATCAACTCGTTGAGCTTGATATTCAATGCCTGTTTCCTCGATCGCAATGTGGGAAGCGATCAAACTCGATCCATAAGCGTAATAGAAAATTGTCAAGGCTTTATCCCTATTTACCAAATTATTAAACAATCAAAAGTAGAGACAATTCATGAATTGCCCCTGCTCTTGATTAATGAGATTTTAAGCAAGAACTGGTTCTGCTTTCAATTGCTCAGCTTTTTGCTTCAAAACACTAGGCAAATTGCTGTTAAATACTTCGCCTTCAACGATTTCCGAACGGAAGCCATCGGGACCGACGGGAATATCGCCAGTGATCGTGGTGCGATAGAGAACGCGCTCAACTTCGATATGATCGAGATCTTGAGGAGCTAGGTGAGCAGTAGCGCGGTTATCCCAGAAAGCAATGTCGCCATTGTTCCAACGGAAGCGAGTGGTGTAGGCAGGTTTCTTGATTTGGTTGAAGAACAACTCTAGCAAGAGCTTGCTTTCTTTGCGAGAGAGTCCAATAATGTGGGAAGTGAATCCAGGATTGACGAATAGAGCCTTTTCGCCAGTTTCAGGATGCACACGCACAACAGGATGGATCGAAACAATTGGATTCTTCGCAATACGCTCAGCGAGTTTGCTGTTGCTAGGAATATTCAAACCAGCATTGAAGTGATGTTGCGCTTTGAGCTTGTCAGCTAGTTCACGGATAGGAGCAGATAGTCCTTCGTAAGCAGCAACCAAATTAGTCCAAGTGGTATCACCACCAATACTAGGAACATTTACAGCACGTAAAATCGAACCTGCGGGAGGATTAACGGCGGCGGTGACATCGGTGTGCCAACGGCTTTCATAGCTGGAGCGTCGTAATCCATTACGGCGTTCGTAGCGGCTGCGATCGATGGGTAGGATTTCAGGATGATCGGCGATCGGTTCGTCTTCGTGGGGATGTGCGAAGGTAACTTCGCCAAAGCGAGAAGTGAAGGCAACCTGACCTGCATGATCGAGATTTTGATTGCGGAAGAATACAACCTTCCATTTTAAAAGCGCACTACGAATATCTTTGATGGTTGCATCGGATAGAGGCTGAGACAAATCTACACCTTCAATTTCTGCGCCAGTGAAGGTAGAAGTTGGCTTAACGACAATGGACTGATTGCTCATGTAAATTCTCCAGAGTTATGTCTCTAATTTATTCGCGAATTAAAATACTACGGTAAATCTATCGACAAGCCGTAGTATAGGGTTATCATATTTTTAGAGTCAAGTAATTAGTGATACTAAATATATGTATTCCTTAAAATTAGGTAAACAAAATATATGTATACCTAATTTAACAAGTGCTTGGCTTGTCCAAATTCTCACCAGTCAATCATTAGCAAACCTATAGGAGTTAAGAATATGACCACCGAACAACGCTCTTACGACACTGCGAATGGGACTCTTCCCTACTTGTTTTCACCTGCGGCGGGTGAATCTGCGCCCTTGGTACTATTCCTGCATGGCGCACGCGATCGCGGGAATGATTTGAATGTTTTGCTGAAGTGGGGCTTACCACTGTTTGTAAATGAATCGCCATCACTGCCCTACTTTTTTGCAGCCCCTCAACTGCCTGCGGATCAAACTTGGGTAGAACGGGCTGAGGATGTGATTGCGTTTCTCGATCATTTGCTGGCAAATAATCCGATCAATCCAACGCAGGTAATCATTGCAGGGTTTAGCCTCGGTACAGCAGGTACATGGCATATTGCGACAACCTATAGCGATCGCTTTGCGGGTGTGGTTGCGGTATCGGGTCGTGTACCTCAAGCGATCGCTGAGACAGATCTTGCCAAACTCAAGGATATTCCTGTACAGGTTTTCCAAGGGGCAAAGGACGCTAATATCCCCATTGCCGATGTGGAGAAGTTTGTGGAGAATTTGCGCGGGCTTGGTGTATCCGTTAATTTGACGGTATTCCCTGAAGGCGATCACTTTATTGCCGATCAGGTATACAGCGCTCCAGATTTGCAGCAATGGTTTATCTCGCATACTCGCCGTGAATTAGCGATCGCGGCTTAAGAGCTTGCGGTCAATTTTCTATTTCTTACAGATGGCTGGTTCGGATTTCTGAGTCAGCCATTTTAGTTTTTGTCTAAGTGCGGCATTTGTAACGTAGCTAACTTGACTGAATCCCTAGCAATACCAGACAATGCCTCAATATTTATTATTTAGTCTATCTAACAATTAGTTTTGCAAATACTATCCGCATGGCAAAAACATCAATGGGCTGGTTCAATTTTAATGTGGATCTGCCAGCATTTAGATCGCGCAACTATCGACTCTATTTTGCTGGTCAAAGCTTGTCGATGACGGGTAGCTTTATGACCCAAGTTGCCGTTCTCTGGCTGATTTACAAAGTCACAGATTCGGCACTGTTAATGGGTATATCAGGATTTTTTTGGCAGTTGCCCGTATTTTTACTCGCTCCCGTCTCAGGTATTCTCGCCGATCGCTACGATCGCAAATACTTGATGATTTTATTGCAAGTATTAGGGGTTTCAATCTCGATCGCCTTGATGATTACCAGCTTTTTCGGTTGGGCAAATTTCTGGGTGTTGCTATTTCTGGGAACTCTAGGCGGTGTGCTTAAGGGGTTGGATGTACCGATTCGCCATGCTTTTGTGACGGATATTGTCAATCGCGAAGAGATGAATAGCGCGATCTCTCTAAATTATGCGTTTCTGAATACCGCAAGGCTATTAGGCCCTGCGATGGGAGGAATTGCGATCGCTTCAATTGGTGCGGGGTTCTGTTTCCTCTATGACAGCGTCAGTTATATTGCCGTATTAGTTGCTCTATTTGCGATGCGGATCGCTCCTCGTAAAATCGAATCCTACAAAAAGCATCCTTGGCAAAATCTGAAGGAAGGATTCAAATACGCCTACAAGGTTGTCCCCATTCGTTCCCTATTGCTATTGCTAGCTTTGGCAAGTCTGATCAATATGTCCTATGCTACTTTGCTACCAATTTTTTCAGTGCAAGTTTTTCAAGGTGATGCCGCAACTATGGGATTCTTAACTGCGGCTTCAGCTCTAGGTGCAGTCTTTGCCTGTCTCTATCTCAGCTTCCGTAAAGGGATTCAGGGACTACACCGATTAATTGCTTTCTGTCCTGCCAGTTTAGGCATTGCCATGATTGTCTTCTCACTTTCCCATGTGTTTTGGCTCTCAGTGACAGCATTAACAGTGGTGGGATTTAGTTCTACGCTTCAGGTTGCCGCTAGTAACACTGTCATTCAGCATGGTGTGGAAGAATCAAAGCGGGGAAGAGTGATGAGCTTCTATACGATGTGCTTTATGGGTATGTCACCTTTTGGGAACTTGATCTTGGGCACTTCCGCAAATGCGATTGGAGCGCAAAATACACTAATTATTGGCGGTTCGGTTTGCATTGTCGGCTCTCTTTTATTTGTGCAGTTTTTACCTGCGATCGCCTCTTGGGTGAAATCAGGTGCAGAGCATTCAGTTTCCGCACAGGCACAATAGGAGGTATAACAGATGGATATGGAAAACCCCAAACGTCGATCGGTTCTACATAAGGTTGGTAATTTACCTACGGAATTAAGCGATCGCAATTCCATCACTAATAAAATCACCAATAGCATTTACAAAAGCTTTCCTGCGTTTAAAGTTCGCAACTTCCGCCTCTATATCATCGGTCAGGTGTTCTCCCTATCGGGAACCTTTATGACCCAGATGGCGATCCCTTGGTTGATTTATGATCTAACGAAATCCCCTTGGTTGCTAGGTTTATCAGGCTTTTTAGGGTTTCTGCCATCTTTAATTCTGATTCCTTTTTCGGGAGTACTTAGCGATCGCTGGGATCGTAAATCTCTTTTAAAATTGGTGCAAATTCTTGGTATTAGCGTATCGGCAACCCTGACCCTAGTTACTGCTTTGGATTTAGCCGAATTCTGGTCATTATTAATTCTCAGTATCCTCGGCGGTGTTCTCAAGGGGCTAGATATGCATGTGCGTCATGCCTTTGTCTCGGAAATGGTGGAGGATCGGCGGGACTTGAGCAATGCGATCGCCATTAATTCGACGATGCTTGCCTGTTCGCGCTTAATGGGGCCTGCGATCGGCGGGCTGCTACTTGCAACTGTGGGCGTGAAGTTCTGTTTTCTCTACGACACCCTTAGTTATGTTGCCGCAATTTGGGCGTTAGCAGTGATGACTCTTCCTGCCAGTCAGCCAATCCCAATCCCCAAAAATGTCAGTACTTGGCATCGCTTAAAGGAAGGATTTAATTATGTGGCTGACTTCCTGCCCGTAAAGGCGATTATCTTGCTACTAGCTTTGCAAGGAATCTTCGGATTTGCCTATGTGGTGTTATTACCAGTCTTTGCTGCCGAAATTCTCCAAGGTGGCGAAAAGATTTTGGGCTGGTTAAGCGCGGCTCCTGCTTTTGGAGCAGTTCTTTCATCGGTATATCTCAGCCAACGCCGTCAAGTGGCAGGTTTAGAGCGATTGATCGCCCTTTGTCCATTTTCCATTGGTATCTGTGCGATCGCCTATGCCTTCTCGACCGTTCTCTGGATTTCGCTACCTTTACTCGTAATCATGGGAGGTATTTCCACTTTGCATATTTCCTGTAGCAATACTGTGATTCAAACTATTGTCGATGACAGTAAACGCGGCAGGGTGATGAGTTTCTATTCCCTCTCTTTGATTGGGATGTTGCCCATCTGTAATCTATTTACGGGAACTCTCGCCCATTGGCTAGGTGCGCCCCATACTTTGTTGGTCACGGGCAGTATTTGTGTTCTTGCTTCGGCTTGGTTTTGGCGACAGTTACCGCTAATTTCCAAGTCGATTTTGAATGCAATGCATTCGATTAATAGAGATGAGAAAGCTGTGGCTTAATCGAAGAGATCCCCCTAAATCCCCCTTACAAAAGGGGGACTTAAATTCTTCTCCCCCCTTTACAAGGGGGGCTGGGGGGGATCTAAAACCTCTAACTTTTACCCACATTTCAAAATTAACGGAACTAATATCATGGCTAAGGACTGGTTTGCATGGCACGATCTTTATAACTCTCAGGAGCTTTTACAGCAACGATTAGCGATCGTTCAGAAATATATCTCTGATAGCCTCGATGCTGCCCCAGTAGGAACAATTCAAATTGTCAGTGCTTGTTCGGGTGATGGACGTGATTTATTAGGGGTTTTGGAAACCCATCCCCGTGCGAAAGATGTCAGAGCGCGGTTAGTGGAACTCGATCCTAAATTGGTAGAACGTGGCAAAGAGGCGATCGCTAAATTAGGACTAACCGAGCAAATTGAATTTATTCATGGTGATGCTACCCTTACCGCCAATTTTGCGGATCATGTTCCTGCCAATGTGATCATTGTCGCTGGCATTTTCGGCAATTTGCCCAATGAAGAAGTTCTCCAAAAACTGATTCGGAACCTTGCCTACTTTGCGAAAACGGGCGCTTTTGCGATCTGGACTAGAGGGGAGCGTGATGGATTTCGTTATTCAGAACAAGTGAGAGCTATTTTTCAAGAAAATAGTTTTTCTGAAGCAGATTTCCAATTAACCGCTACAGGCAATATGGCAGTTGGCAGACATCGCTTTGATGGTCAAACCATTTCCGAACCTCTTGACAAGCATTTCTTTGAGTTTACTGGAACTCCTGAAAAAGCTGGTTTGCTCGTCTCCACGCCCTAGATTGTATTTTCAGTAAGCAAGGAAATTAAACGTAGGATGGGTTAGCGATAGCGTAACCCATCATTGACAACTAACTTATGCGTTACGTTGCACTAACGCATCCTACATTTACTCATCAATCAAGAACTAAAGTTCTTGGCTCAAAGCTAAAGTCAGTTAAAACTGACTAATTCTTGAAATTGAACCCGTTTCAACGGGTTTTAGCTTTCAGCCCGCAATTTATTGCAGGGTATATCAATCCCCAAAATCAAAAAGGAAAAACAATGTGTATTGAAAGAGAAACAGAACTTCAGTTAACGGCTGATGTATTGGTGATTGGTGGTGGTCCCGCCGCCGCATGGTCGGCATGGTCAGCAGCTTTTCATGGCGCAAAGGTGATCATTGCCGACAAAGGTTTCTTAGGAACCAGTGGAGCCGCCGCCGCTAGTGGTAATGGCGTGATGGCTCCCACACCTGAAAATTGGGAAAAGGTCAAATGGAATCGCTATCACTCCACTCAAACCTTAGGTAATATTAACTGGATTGAGCGCGTCATTGAGAAAGCTTGGCTGAGTATGCCCTTTGTCGAAGAATGGGGATATAACTTTCCTAAAGAGAATGGCGAATCGGTGCGCCAGAGCTACTATGGTCCCGAATATATGCGCGTCCTTCGCAAGAATCTTCTGAAAGTAGGCGTACAGATTCTCGATCAAAGCCCTGCCTTAGAACTGCTATTAGCGGAAGATGGTTCCGTTGCAGGAGCGAGAGGTGTACAGCGTCAACACAATCGCCATTACACCGTTCGCGCAGGAGCCGTCGTTCTCGCCAATGGTGGCTGTGCTTACTTGAGTAAAGTACTCGGCTGCAATACCAATACAGGCGATGGCTTATTAATGGCAGTGGAAGCTGGTGGCGAACTCTCTAGCATGGAAGCTTCCAGTCATTACGCAATTTCTACCGCCTTCAATGCTACCGTCACCAGAGGCGTTCCCTTTGGTTGGGCAAGCTTTACCGATGAGGCGGGTAACGATCTAGGCGGTTATATCAACGGTCGCCGCGATCCCTTATTTCTGCCCACAGCGCTCCTGAAAGGTCCCGTCTACGCAAGACTCGATCGCGCTACCGATGAAGTAAAAGCAGTTATCGAGAAATCCCATTTCATCGCCTATTTACCCTACAAAAAAGCAGACATCGATCCCTATACGGAACGAGTGCCTGTGACCTTACTATTGGAAGGAACGGTACGCGGTACGGGCGGCATCCGACTCGTAGATGAGACCTGTGCCACCAAAGTCGCGGGACTCTACGCCGCAGGTGATGCTGCTTCCCGTGAATTTCTGACAGGATTAGCCTCTGGTGGTGGTGGTCCCAATGCAGCTTGGGCAATTTCCACAGGGCAATGGGCCGGAGCAGGAGCCGCCGCCTTTGCTCTGAGTTTAGGCGCTCATGCTAACGAAAGAAAAGCTCATCCTGCGGGACAAGCAGGACTGCGATCGCATTCATCTTCTTCCGAAAAATTTGATAGCGAGGCGATCGTCAAGGGTGTGCAAGATGAAGTATTTCCCCTCGATAAAAATTTCTTCCGTTCCGAACAGGGACTTTTAGATTCTCTTTCCAAATTAGAGAAACTATGGGAACGGTTGCAAGCCAATCCCCAACAGGATACGGTGCGCGATGTGGAATTCTCGCGTCGAGCCGCTTCCCTCACCGCAGTAGCCAGATGGGGCTATTTCAGTGCTTTACATCGCAAAGAAACTCGTGGCGGACATATTCGCACCGACTATACGGAAACCGATCCCAATCAGCGCTATTACCAAGCTACGGGCGGTTTAGATCGCCTCTGGGTCAGACGTGACTGGATTACGGAAGCGATCGCATCTCCATCTAATGCAGCCCCATCTCCAACTACACCACTCGTAAAAATCCCTTCAGGAGCCGCGTCATGATCGAACTTGTCAGCCATAAACTCTGCATCAATTGCAATGTCTGCGTTCAAGTCTGTCCCACCAACGTCTTTGACGCAGTTCCCAATCAACCACCTGCGATCGCTCGTCAGCAAGATTGCCAAACCTGTTTTATGTGTGAGGCATATTGTCCTGCGGATGCGCTCTATGTCGCGCCAGAGTCGCATACCAATGTGGCGGTGAATGAGGATGAGTTAATCGATCGCGGCATCATGGGTGAGTATCGGCGCACTCTTGGCTGGGGCTATGGTCGAAAGAACAATAGCGAACAGGATATGGCGCATCGGTTACGGTTACTTCCCCGTCCTTATCAGAGCTAAGTGTGATTGACTTCAATGCAGTCTCTCTTAGCGCTGGTATTTGCAGCCATCATATTCAAGAGTAGGTAAAGAGCTAATAAAGGGAAAGATAATGAGTAGATTGAAACAATTGAAATTGGGCGCATTTATGCGCCCCATCATCATCCATACAGGTGCATGGCGCTATCCCAATGCTTTGCCTGATGCTAATTTCAACTTTCCCGCGATTAAAAAGCTTATCCAAAAATTAGAGCAGGGAAAGTTCGATGCATTCTTCATGGCGGATCACTTGGCTTTATTGAATATGCCGATCACAGCGCTGAAACGTAGTCACACTGTTACCTCCTTTGAACCCTTCACCTTACTCTCAGCCCTTGCCACAGCCACCGAACATATTGGCTTAGTTGCCACAGCTTCGACCACCTATGATGCACCTTTCCATATTGCCCGTCGATTTGCTTCCCTTGACCATATTAGCGAGGGTCGTGCAGGATGGAATATTGTCACTACTTCCAATCCCGATGCGGCGCTAAACTTTGGATTAGAAGAAGAACTAGAACATGATGAACGCTATCGCAGAGCGCGGGAATTCTATGATGTGGTGACGGGGCTATGGGATTCTTTTGCCGATGATGCTTTCATTCGTGATGTGGAATCAGGTATTTATTTTGATCCTGATAAACTCCATGTACTGGATCATAAGAGCAAATATCTCTCCGTGAGAGGTCCTTTGAATATTGCTAGACCTGTGCAGGGATACCCCGTAATTGTTCAGGCTGGCGCATCGGATGCGGGGCGACAGCTTGCTGCGGAAACTGCGGAAGTTGTATTTGCTCCTGCTAGCAATCTGGAAGCAGGTAAGGCTCTTTTTGCTGACATTAAGGGAAGGGCTAAGGAGAGCGGACGAGATCCTGATTCAATCAAAATTCTGCCTGGGGTTTTGGTGATTGTGGGTGAAACTACCGAAGAAGCGATCGCTAAACGCGCTCATTTAGATAGTCTTGTCCATTACGATAGTGGCCTTGCCAGCCTAAATAGCGCCCTTGGTTATGATGTTTCCAGTTTCGATCCCGATGGAGCTTTACCCGAAATTCCCCAGTCTAATGCCAGTCGTAGCGCCCGCGATCGCATAATCTCCCTTGCCCAACGGGAAAATCTCACCATTCGGCAGTTAGCGCAACGGGTTGGCAGTTATGGCGGTTTAGCCTTTGTCGGTACTGCTGAAGCGATCGCTGATCAGATGGAACAATGGCTGTTTGAAGAAGGTTCTGATGGTTTTAATATTATGTTCCCTTTTATACCTGAAGGACTCAATGATTTTGTGGGAAAGGTAGTGCCAGAACTGCAACGACGGGGAATTTTTCGGAAAGAGTACGAGGGCAAAACTCTACGCGAAAATCTGGGACTTTCCCGACCTCCTAACCAATTTTTTCAGAGCTAGTAGAAGAGATTTTTGTGGATTTTCTTGTTCCCCTCTCACTTTTTGGGAGAGGCGCTAGGGTGAGGTCTTAAATCATTGATTTTGGAATCGTGGAATACCTATTTTTTAGGTTACTTCATGAGATAGTTTTGGCTATATACAAATCTACTAAAATCCTATCGAGTTACCGTAGATTAAATGGCAAATTTAGGAGATATTTATGTCGGTTGACTCTCAAGATTCGTCGCTACCATCTGATTATGTTCATGAACCAATTAAAAAAGCGCGATCGCCAAAAGAGCAGCTTGGTGCAAGTAGACGCAAATTTCTTGGTCGCGTTGGTCTATTTACTGCTTCCACAGCCGTCGCAGGCGTGGTTGCGCCATCACTATTCAAAAATAAAGAGAATGCTGCTAAAGCGGAGCCAATTTCTAAATTTACAGGTAATGACTTCCCTGCTAGGGCTTATCAAGTGCGGATTAAAGCCGCAGAACGTCTCAAGCAGCCCGTTCCTAACCATCCCACCAATGGTGATGAAGAGAAATATCCTAACAAAATCGCTACCGATAGTAGAGGCTTGCCCCATAACAAATTAGGCGAAGTTGATCTCAAGGCTTATCAATCTTTCATCGATGCTTTGCGATCGGGTGATCCAGATAAATTTGAGCAGATCATTCTTGGTGGTGGTCGCAAATTGGTACAGCCATTGCCCCCCTTGGCAGTCAGTTTGACTGGGCTGAATCCTGCCCTATTCCCAGTTCCCATTCCTCCTACCCTCGACAGTGCTGAGCAAGCCGCCGAATATGTGGAAATTGCTTGGCAAGGGCTATTGCAGGATGTTCCCTTTAGCGAATATCGTAATGACACAAATAATCCCCTGATTTTAGCAGCAGTTCAGGATCTCAATCGGTTATCTGGATTTAAAGGTCCCAAGGAAAATGGTCGAATTACGCCTGAACTTCTATTTAGAGGTTCCGCGTTCTATTCCGATGCCTCTGGAAATGCTATTTACTTCACGCTTCCAAGAGCCGATACTGGTCCCTACGTGTCGCAGTTTCTATTGCGTCCTATTCCCGCAGGAACTCAGTCCTATGCTCAACTTCACCGTGTTCCTCTCGCCACTCCAGAGAATAGCTTCCAAATTAGTTATGATGAGTGGCTACTTGTGCAGAATGGAGGCAGTTCTGGACGTAAGATCAAATTTGACCCCGTGCGCCGCTACTTTATCAATGGACGCGATCAAGGCGAAATTGCTCATACTCCTCCACCCGTTTATACTAACGCTGCTCAAATTTTATTGGGTAGCCCAGTTAAGGATAATCCTCTAGCAGGTGGTGTAGGCGCTCCTTACAACCCAAGCAATCCCTACAATAAATCGAAAACTCAAGTGGGTGGTTCAGGAACCTTTGGACCTGGTTACGCTCAAGGTTTGATTGCTGCGGTGGGTGCTCATGCAATTCGGGCGGCTTATTGGCAGAAATACTATGTCCATCGCCGTCTCCGAGCAGAATCCTTCGGTGGCTTGGTTCACAATAATAAAGTGAATAAGACCGACTATCCCATTCATTCTGATGTATTCAATTCCGAAATTATTGATCGCCACTTTAGCAATAATAAGAGTTATCTGTTGCCTCAGTTCTTCCCAGAAGGATCGCCATTCCATTCTTCTTATTTAGGGGGTGCGTCGGTATCAGCAGGGGCAAGTGTGACGATCTTGAAAGCTCTATTTGATGGCAGCTATGTGATTCCCAATCCTGTAATACCCGATCCCAAAGATCCTACGAAATTGATTCCCTATCAAGGCGTACCGCTAACCGTAGAGGGTGAGTTGAATAAACTTGCCGCCAATATTGGTTTAGGTCGCAATAGTGCAGGTATTCACTGGCGCACTGATGCGGCGGCTTCGTTGGCGTTGGGTGAAGCTGTGGCGATCGCCATTCTCCGAGATGAAGGTTCAACCTTCTGTGAGAAGTTTGGTGGTTTCACTTTCACTAAGTTTGATGGAACTAAAGTCACGATTTAGAGATTATTTCCCCTCACCCCTAGCCCCTCTCCCGCAGGAGAGGGGAATTACTTTCCCACTCATCATTTAAATATGTCAGAAATAGCAGATTTAGCAGCAGCAGAGATTGTATCGCGATATCGCCAAGGTGAACTGTCACCTGTGGAAGTGACGAAAGCGACCCTACAACGGATTGAGGACTACAACGATTTGGTGAATGCCTTTGCGATCGCCGTTGATCCTGAAATAGCGATCGCCGAAGCCCAAGCCTCTGAGAAACGTTGGCGCGAAGGTAATCCCCTTGGAGCATTGGATGGAATTCCATTTACGGCGAAGGATTTACTTTTAAGTAAAGGATTACCAACAAGGCGCGGAAGTAAAGCTGTTAATCCTGATCAAGCATGGGATGAAGATGCTCCTGCTATAGCTCGTCTCCGTGAACAAGGCGCGATCCTGCTTGGTAAAACTACTACTTCGGAATTTGGCTACAAAGGTGTCACCGACAGCCCCTTAACAGGAATCACCCGCAATCCTTGGAATCTCAACTTTACCCCTGGGGGAAGTAGTGGTGGCGCAGCAGTGGCGGCGGCTCTGGGATTTGGGATTCTCCATTTAGGAACCGATGGTGGTGGCTCGGTGAGAGCGCCTGCATCCTTAACGGGTGTGTTCGGGATTAAGCCGACGTTTGGTAGAGTGGCAAGTTATCCGATCGCCCATACGGGAACGGTTTTTCATGTCGGGGTTCTCTCGCGTACTGTTGCTGATGCTGCCCTGACTTTAAATGCGATCGCCCATCCTGATGTACGCGATTGGTATGCTTTACCTGATCATAATCTCGACTATACCGCTAATTTAGGTCAGGGTGTCGTAGGTTTACGCATTGCCTTTAGCGCTAATTTTGGCTATGCCCAAGTCGATTCTGAAGTTGCCGATTTAGTCAAAAAAGCCGTTGCTGTATTTGCTCAATTAGGGGCGATCGTCGAAGAAGTAGATCCCAATTTTGAGAATCCTCGCAAGATTTCTCAAACCCTCTGGCAAGCGGGAGCCGCTAAATTATTACGGGGCTTCACCCCAGAGCAACGCGCCGTAGTTGAGGAAGGTTTGCAAGCGACAGCCGCAGCAGGCGATCGCGTCACTCTCGCGGAATATCTCAGCGCCCAAGATGCCCGTGAAGCTTTAGGACGACATTTGCAAAGATTCCACGAAAATTATGATTTGTTGCTGACCCCAACTGTGGAGATCGCTGCCTTCCCCGTAGGACAAAATAGACCACCCGCAATTTCTGAAAATATTGATAGCTCTCAAAGAGAATGGTCGCCTTTTACCTATCCTTTCAATCTCACTCAACAACCTGCGGCTTCTGTTCCCATTGGGTTTACTAAGGATGGTTTACCTGTGGGTCTGCAAATTGTGGCGGCAAAATATAATGATGCGCTAGTGCTAAGGGCGGCTCAAGCCTATGAAAATGTTTCTCCTTTTGTTTTACCATTACAATCAAATAAACATCTTTCTCACAAATAAACCCTAGACTCTTTTCGCAAAATAAAAAGGCAGAATAATTAAAGATTGACCCTAGTTATGACCAACCAAATCTCCAATACCCGTCTTCAAACAGTTGATGCTGCTACCCTCAAGCAGTGGTTAGACCATAACCAAGTAATCTTGATCGATGTACGCGAACCTTCAGAGTACGCAGCAGAAAGGATCGATGGAGCCAAATTAGTACCCTTGTCCAAGTTGGATATCAATCAAATTCCCTTTGGAGGAGACAAAGATATTGTTCTACAATGCCAAACTGGAAATCGCTCTGGACAGGCCGCACAGCAAATATTAGCTTCAGGAATAGAAACAGTTACCCATCTAGAAGGTGGGCTTAACGCATGGAAACAGCGTGGCTACCCAATCCGCTTTAATCGCAATGCACCGATTAGTATCAATCGCCAAGTACAAATCGCTGCGGGATCGCTTACTTTTGTCAGTACTATTCTAGGAGCCTTTGTATCGCCATTATTTTTGATAATTAGTGGATTTGTTGGTGCAGGGCTAGTTTTTTCTGGCATAACCAATACCTGCGTGATGGGTACTTTATTATCAAAACTTCCCTATAACCAAGTCAGATAAGCTTTCACTACTTTTATCACTATCTAACGATGACATTCAATCAACAAGAATTTGATATTCGCTGTGAATGGGGCGAGCAGGGTGTAGCGCACTTAGCTCCGATTAGTGATGTCTGCATCATTGTTGATATCCTTTCTTTCTCCACTTCTGTTGATATTGCCGTTAGTCGTGGGGCGATCGTCTTTCCCTATAGTTGGCGCGATCAAAGGGCGGCAGAATATGCGACTAAACTTGGTGCAGAATTAGCAGATTCAAGGCGTAGCAAATCCAAATATTCCCTCTCACCTGAATCGCTAACACATATCACTAAGGGAACCAAGATCGTCCTACCATCCCCTAACGGTTCCACCCTTACCCTAACGGCAAAACCCGCAACAATCATCGCAGGAAGCTTGCGAAATGCGCGAAGTGCAGCGCTAGCTGCTCAAAAATATGGTCAAAAGATCGCAGTGATTGCAGCGGGTGAACGCTGGCAAACTGACCACAGCTTACGTCCATCCTTCGAGGATTTAATAGGTGCAGGAGCAATTATCAATTATCTAAAAGGAAGCCTGTCACCAGAATCTCTAGCCGCCAAGACTATATTTCAAGCTTTAGAATCAAAGCTTGAGGCTATTCTCAAACAATGTAGTTCAGGTAAGGAACTCATTGAAAAAGGCTTTGAGAATGATGTCATCTTAGCTTCACAACTAAATTCTAGCGATTCAGTTCCTATCTTAATTGATGATGTCTATATTGGAAACCAAAACTAGCAAAGAGGTGTTTACCAAATGACCACTGATATTCTTCAAGAACAAATTCAATATTATCGTGATCGCGCTTCAGAGTATGACGAATGGTTCTTTCGTCAAGGACGTTATGATCGCGGTGAGCCACATCGACAACTATGGTTTTCTGAAGTTGCCGATGTCGAGGTTGCTCTTGGAGAATCTAAGCCATCGGGGGATATTTTAGAGCTTGCTAGTGGGACAGGACTATGGACTCAACATCTAGCCGATTTTGCCACAACTCTTACTGCCGTAGATGCCTCTCCCGAAGTCATTGCTTTAAATAAACAGCGTCTTAATTCTACGTCCAGCAAATATTCCATCAAATATATTATTGCTGATTTGTTTAACTGGACTCCTTCCCAACAATATGATTTTATCTTCTTTGGATTTTGGCTATCCCATGTCCATCCAGATCGATTTACTGATTTTTGGCAAACAGTGAAAAATGCTTTAAAACCTGATGGGTGCGTCTTTTTTGTCGATAGTTTATTCAATCCAGAGTCCACAGCAAATAATCATACCAAGCTTGATCGTCAAGGATATTCTGAAAGAAAGTTAAATGATGGTAAGACATATCGCATAGTCAAGATTTTTCATGAACCACTTCAGCTAAAGGAATCTTTACAACAATTAGGATGGTCAGGGAATGTTCATTCTACTACCAACTTTTTTCTGCATGGTTTAGTCCATTTGTAGATTAATGATTTACTACTGATGTTACGTGAAACCTTTACCTCAAACCATTCTCCCACAGGAGAATGGGAGAAAAACCCACATTATTTTCTTAAAGAGATTCAAAATGCGATCGCAGATTCGAGACGAACTCATAGCTATCAAACCCCTTGATGATCTAGAGCGTGAGCTCTTCTGGATGCATTAGTATGGGTTGATTCAGGGGCAGAGCTATTCCGAGTCGCAAAACCAGCTATACCACCAAAGCATTTGGTATCTTATTTTGCGATCGTTGACGATGACCACATTCTCCTTGTCGATCATAAAAATGCTCAGTTATGGTTACCTGCTGGCGGTCATGTCGAGTATGGAGAACATCCAAGACTAACGGTAGTTCGTGAACTAGAAGAGGAACTGGGCATCAAAATAGATGCACATTCTATTCAGGCTCCATTGATGGTCACTTGCACAACGACAGTTGGACTTACGGCTGGACATACAGATGTCTCACTCTGGTATATTGTTCAATCAAGCCGTGCTCAAGAATTGCGATACGATGCAACCGAATTTAATTCTATTCGATGGTTTGCTTTCTCTGAAGCTCCACTTCATCGCAGCGATCCCCATCTTGGTCGCTTTATCCAGAAACTTAGTTCTACGCCTTTATCTTAACTTTAATTACTCAGCCCATAGGTGATATTATGCCCCTCCGTTTTGCCACAACCCGACGACGTTTGCTTTTTTTGGGTGCAAGCATTGCTTCCACTTTTGGTACGGCGATCGCTGCTTTTGGGCAGCAACCCACGAGCGCTCCTAAGCCGCCAGCACCCCAGCCACCAAAACCGAGAGCCGATGGATTTGTACCTGTGGTTGGTCCCGCTAGTATTTTAGAAAAGAATGGTAAAGTTCTGACCGATAAGGTGCTTATTGTCCGCAATAGTGTTGACAATAAGCTGGTCGCCGTTAGTCCTCTCTGTCCACATCGCAATTGTGTAGTTGACTGGAAACAAGACACACAGAAATTTGTCTGTCCTTGTCATGCATCGGAATTTGGAGTTGATGGTAAAGTTCTCAAAGGTCCTTCTGAAAAAGGTCTAATTGCCTTTGATGTGAAGATTGAAGAAAATCGCTTTTTCATAAAACCTCGTGCCACAGACAAATCTAGCAAGACTATCTCAGGCTAAGTCTCTAGAAGCACCGACCATAGAAATTTGCAATAGAAAGTTGAAAAATGATCGGGTGATCATTTGCTAGTGATGCGATTGCCCGATCTTGTAATGTAAGAATAATGTGTTTCCCGTTCATAATATGACCCAAGATTTTAAAATCCAAATTGCTAGAGACATCCATAGGCATTGCTACTTGACTGGCTCATTTACTTTGCGATCGGGAAGAATCGCTACAGAATATTTTGATAAATATCAGTTTGAAGCTTTGCCTAGCTTGTTAAAAGAAGTGACAAAGCACATGGTAGATCTAATTCCCAGTGATACGGAAGTATTAGCAGGTCTGGAAATGGGGGGCATTCCTGTGGTTACGATGTTGTCCTATCATTCAGGGATTCCCGCAGCATATGTACGCAAAAAGGCGAAGGAATACGGAACTGCAAGACTAGCTGAAGGTTCGGAAGTACGTGGGAAAAAAGTATTGCTAGTTGAAGATGTGGTCACTTCTGGTGGGCAAATATCGCTATCGGCGCACGACTTGAGACAGATTGGTGCTTCTATAGACTACGCCCTATGTGTCATCGATCGCCAAGAAGGTGGAACAGAATCTCTTCAACAAAATCAAATCCAACTTCTTTCTTTCCTTACGAGAGAGGATATTTCTAGTGCGATAACATGACATAAACATGATTAAGTGCGTTATTTTCGACTGTGATGGAACCTTAGTTGATAGCGAGTATTTATGCAATCTCGCGCTTGAAATCAACTTGGCACAATTGGACATTCAAGAAAGCGCCATTAGCCTAATGGAGAGATATAGAGGTTGGAAATTATCTAAGATTTTTGATGAGATAGAAACAATTCACAAAGTTAAACTCGATGAGTCTATATATCGGAGTCTCGTTGCGGAGCTTTTTGATCGGGAGCTTAAACCCATAGAGGGCGTAAATGAAGCTTTATCGAAAATTCAACAGGTTAAATGTGTAGCTTCGAGCGCACCACTAGCCAAGATCGAGCAAGCTCTCAGAGTCACAAATCTAAGCAGTTTCTTTGGTTCACATATTTTTAGTTCATACATCGTGAAAAGCTGGAAACCTGATCCTCATTTATTTCTCTATGCTGCTCAGGCGATGAATTTTCATCCAGAGGAATGTGCTGTGATTGAAGATAGTGAAGTTGGATTGATTGCTGCAACTAAGGCAGGGATGCCAACCTATTTTTTTAATCCTCAAAATTTAGAATGCAAAATCAATAATGTTATTTCCTTCGATCGCATGATTGAATTACCATCATTTTTCTATACTTAGCCATGATTGATATTCCCCTTGTTTACAAGCTGCTAAAAGAACAACATCCCGATCTTGCCGATCTGCCGATTCAGTTTGTAGATGCGGGTTTAGACAATGCCATGTTTCGCCTTGGCGATCGCTTATCGATAAGGCTACCGCGCCGCGAAATCGCCGCGAAATTAATTGAGAATGAACAAACTTGGCTACCAATCATCGCCGATCGCTTACCCATTTCGATTCCCAATCCCTATAGAATCGGACAACCAAATCAAGATTATCCCTATCGCTGGAGTGTGCTGCCTTGGCTAGATGGCATCCCTGCTGATCAAGAGGAACCTGACCCCAATCAAGCCAAAATCTTGGCTACATTTTTGCGATCGCTCCATATTCCCGCACCAGACAATGCGCCCGAAAATATCTTTCGTAGTGTGCCCTTGACTCAACGGGCGGCGGTTATAGAAGAGAGAATGCAAAGACTGGAATTACAGACAGAGCTAATTACATCAGATATCAAACAAGCTTGGCAGATGGCTCTGAATGCTCCCATTGATGTTGAGGCAACATGGATACATGGCGACCTCCATTCACGCAATATCCTTGTAAAAAGCGGCGCGATCGCAGGAATCATTGATTGGGGTGACATAACATCAGGGGATATTGCTACCGATCTGGCTTCAATCTGGATGCTCTTTGGCGATCTCGATGCACGTCAACAAGCGATCGCTACCTATGCCAATATTTCTGAGGCAACATTGCAACGGGCAAATGGATGGGCGATCGCTTTTGGGGTAATGTTGCTAGACTTAGGACTAACAAACGATCCAAGATATACAGTGATGGGGAAAAGAGCATTACAGCGCGTGACTGAGGATATATGAATATGTGAGTGAGAGTTCCCAATGATTTTACAAGATGTAAAGGTTAATTATGTTATTTCGCGTTTTTATTAGAAAACCAACCGAAGAGGATTGTCAAGAATTGCTATCTCTTCACCAAAAAAGCAAGGAGTTCCATTTTCCTTGGGCTTTTCCTCCACTCACTGAGCAAGCGTGCATAAACTACATCAATCGTTGCAAAAATAAGGACTTTGAAGGTTTATTGATTTGCCGTTCGACTGACGATAAAATTATTGGAGTAGCAAATTTCAGTCAAATCTTCTATCGAGCATTTCAAAATGCTTATCTTGGTTATTATGTTGGTGTAGATTTTGCAGGTCAGGGATTGATGACGGAGGGTGTACGTTTATCGATCAATTACGCTTTTGGGACACTTGGTTTACATCGAGTTGAAGCCAATATCCAGCCTGAGAACGTTGCCTCCATTAAGTTGGTAACGCGATTAGGTTTCACTCAAGAAGGTTTTTCCCTCCGATACCTAAAAATCAATGAACAATGGCGAGACCATGAACGATGGGCTTTGACAGTGGAAGATTGGGAGATCGCAATACCGCAAACCCTTTAGCAGATAGAGAATTGAGGCGATCGCGACCTAACTCTCTCATTACAAGAGTTGGGGGTCTGTGGAGGATGTTACCCTACAAAAATCTTGTTATTAAACTTATTGGTTACTTTATCCGACAATTTGTGAAATATTTACGCTGTATAAGTATTTATCATGTGTTCTACAGATAATATAGACTTAGAGCCTTTATTTTTAAATGGTATTTTATGCTCAAATTCTCAATCAGTTTTGTTGATGGTTCTTACCAAGAGTTTGAAGAATCTGATTCGATTTTTGTCAAATTGAAAACACTTCAGAAATCAGGTCTAGAGGGTAAAGAGCTAGTACATGAACTACTTACTGATGACTGGGGCGCACCTCCAGTTATCGTAAAACTTACAGGAGTCTTGGAGGACGCTACCGTAGTCGATGAAAATATTCGATATAATTAACATCATGAAGATTTGAATCGTATGTCTAACCCGTCATCGTAATGGAATCACTAAAGTAGTACAATATTTTCGGTTCAAGTTGCTTTACTCTTTGTGTCTAACTACGCATTCGAGCGGATAGACGGCACACACGGGCTGAGATACTTATTTTACAATCCACTACTCAATTTGTGGGCGTTATGATCTTTGGAGTGCAACGTGGAAACTGAGATTGACAAGGCAATTGAGGAGATTAAATCGGTTATTAAATCTCATTCTAAAATGTTAGATGAGCTGTATTTATCACATGAAGTCAATGTGAGTGAAAATTACTTATCTTTGGTCTGTTGCTGCAAAAGTGGTGATACTTTAGAACTAAGAGTTATCGAGGATAACGAACGAAGGAATCTAAGAGTCCCAATGACTTCTCGAGATTATCAAAAACAAGGCGGTCATCGAGAGTTACAAAATAAGTTCGACCGCCACAATCCAATTGCATGGAAAATTGAAGTTAAAAGAAAAAGTACGAAATCAAACTATGAAATTGGCTTTGGCGGTAGTGAACGTAATTGGGATATAAAAAGTTTTGAAGCAAGTTTTATTCACACTTTTTGCCTCAAAAAATAATAAGCCTGTCATGTCGTAACTCCTTTCCAAGGCTTTGCGTTTCCACTGCGTCCGTATATACGGAAGTGCGATCCGCCGATCTTGCAAGGTACGTTAAAAAAATATAAATCGCCTTGATGATTTAGAACTATTTATTTGTTGTAGCGAACCTGAAGAATATGAAGGTCAAGTTCTTTTTATACCTTTCTCCTAATGTAATAATCGTCATCTTATAACTTAAACCGAGCACTGTACTGGAGTTGACCGCGATCGCCTAGAAATCACGACTCATAGTAATAGCGATCGCCTTTAGAAGATAGATGTTGATGCGATCGCTGCAAAAAATGTGTGGAATGATTGGAGTTTGGCTAGATCGTACTAGCAATTGTGGTAATTCAAACAAGATTTGTATCAACAGTCTCACTGAAATTAGAATGCTATTATCAAAATTCTCCCATGAAACTTATTAGACCAACTGAAGAACATCTCCCTAGCTTGACTGCTGCCCTTGAGCAAGGCTGGTCGCCTAACAATACACGCGACGTATCCCAAGAAGAATTAGAAGCTGTGCGGCAAAACCCCAGTCTTTACCTCGAAAACCTCATCGATCGCGAAGCAAAGGGAAACCCAATTACACTTCCCGATCGTTCCATCGTTCTACGCCTTCCTGGCTATCGTCTATGGTTATGGGATGGAAACTTTTGCGGAATCATTGGGTTTCGATGGCAGCATTGTACACCAGACTTACCGCCCTATTGTCTGGGTCACATTGGTTATGCGGTAGTACCTTGGAAGCGTCGCAGAGGTTACGCAACACAGGCACTTCAGCAGTTATTACCAATAGTCAAACTAGAAGGACTTCCCTACGTTGAAATTACCACCGATCCTGATAACTATCCTTCACGGCGTGTGATTGAGGCTAATGGAGGTATTCTTGTGGGAGAGTTTATTAAGGCTGCTGTCTATGGAGGTTCTACTAGTTTGCGATATCGAATCTTCACCGACAACATCCAGCCCAAAGCTTTGGATGGTTTAGGAATTTAGGAATATGGAAGCAAAATTTCAAAATTGTGGTCATAGGATTTCGATTGTTGGCACTTAAAGCTCAGGGAAAACCACTTTGGCAAAAAATATTTCCCAACAACTCCAGATACCACATATCGAATTAGATGCATTACATTGGGAGCCAAATTGGACTGAGGCTACCGATCGAGTATTTTGCGATCGCATATCAGATGCTTTAAAAGGCGATCGCTGGGTAGTTGATGGCAATTACAGCAAAGTGCGTGACCTTGTTTGGAGTAGAGCCGATACAGGGGTATTTCTCGATTATCCGTTTTTGACTGTACTGGGGCAACTTTTGCGCCGAACCATTAGGCGATCGTTCAAACAAGAAGAACTTTGGAGTGGCAATCGTGAAAGTATCCGTAAGGCATTTTTTAGCCAAGATTCTATTTTGATGTGGATGTTAAAAACCTATTCTAAAAATCGTAGGAAATATCCAGAACTTTTGCAGCAGTCAGAATATAAGCACCTATCTTTTGTACATTTGCGATCGCCCGAAATTACAAAACAATGGTTAATCGGACTATAACTCTTTCGGTTATAGGAGACGCACATTTACTTAACTTAATATAACGCAATAAAAGCAATCACAAATCTACGGTAAGTCGATAGGTTTAAAGTAGATTTAATGTATAATGCCAAAAAAGTTTTAACTTTCCTTGCAATAATGGTGTGCTGATGTCCCAAAGCAAAAACTATTTGAATCTTGGCAAACTAAAAATACAGAGAATCTCTTGGACTAATCTGGCAGCTGTGGCGGCTGTTGTTCTTTCAGTTACTTTGGTTGTAGTCAAAAATGTAGAAAGTAGTAATACGTCAAGTCAATTATTTAACGTATCCTACGACCCTACTAGAGAACTTTACGTTAGTTTAAATGAACAATTTATTGCCAAGTATGAGAAAGAAACTGGCAAGTATCTGAAGATTAAGCAATCCCATGCGGGTTCTTCCCATCAAAGCCGTGCAGTGATCGATGGTAGTGAACCTGCGGACGTGGTGACTTTAGGACTCTATACAGATGTTGATGCACTCCGCAAACAGAATCTCATTCCCGAAGCTTGGTCAAAAAGACTGCCCAACGATTCCCAACCCTATTCTTCCACGATCGTTTTTGTTGTTCGCAAGGGCAATCCCAAAAATATTCAAGATTGGCAAGATCTGATTCAACCTAATGTAGAAATTGTCACTCCCGATCCTAAAAGCTCTGGCAATGGGAAACTAAGCGCTTTATCAGCTTGGGGTTCAGTAATTAAGCGTGGTGGTAGTGAAGCTGACGCACTTGCTTTTCTCAAGGCTTTTTACGAACATACAACGACACTTGATGCGGGTGCAAGAGCTTCAGCGATCAACTTTGCTGTCGAAAAAGTTGGTGATGTGCATCTAACTTGGGAGAACGAGGCGATTCGAGAAGTTGCCGAATCCAAGGGTGAATTACAAATTGTTTATCCATCTGTCAGTATTCTCGCTCAGCCATACGTGGCATGGGTTGATAAGAATACTGCACAGCATAAGAATGCAACTGAAGCGGAAGCTTATTTAAAATTTCTATTTACCGATCAGGCGCAGGAAACGATCGCTAAGTTTGGCTATCGTCCGATTAATCAAGAAATTCTGAATAAATACAGTAGTCAGTTTTGTCAAATCGATCTCTTCCCAATCACACTTATTGCCAAGGATTGGGACGATGCTAAGCAGAAGTTTTTTGGTGATAACGGCATTATCGATCGCGTTTATAAGCCAAAGGCTAAATAGAGAATATAAACAATTAAAAAAAGGCAAAGCATAGCTTGCTTAATGGAACTAAAATGAGTTATTTAAAACATTTAAACTACAACTTGGGTAAAGGTCGTGCGGATGTGATTGCCGCCTTAACCGTTGCCGCGATCGCCTTACCACAGGGCATCGCCTATGCGCTCATTGCAGGGGTAGATCCTCGCTTCGGGCTATATTCTGCAATTTTTGTAACGGCGATCGCTTCAGTTTTCGGCTCATCTTCTCATTTGATTAATGGTCCAACGAGTGCCATTTCTCTTGTGGTATTTAGTACTTTGGGATTTTTTGAACCTGATGCTCGCCTTGATGCATATGAAGGGATGTTTCTCCTAGGGATCATGGTTGGCAGCATCCAGATTTTGATTGCTGTGTTCAAACTGGGCGACTTGACGCGCTACATTTCTGAGTCGGTAATTCTGGGCTTTATGACAGGAGCCTCGGTGCTGTTGGCGATCGGGCAAATAGGAAACGCCCTCGGTATTCGCGAAAAAGGAACTGCCCACGATCAAGTTTTCTATCGCCTCTGGCTCACCCTGACAGGAGGCAGTCCAAATTATCAGGCTTTGGGAATAACGGTTATCACGATTGTGTTGGCTTTGGCTTTAAGGCAAGTGGTGCGTAAGTACGGACTACCTCAATTTGATATGTTATTTGTGTTAATCTTCATATCCGTTGGTGCTTATCTCTTAGGCTGGACTGTTCCTAATGGCGGCAAAACTTTGGTAGCGGTATCGGCTTCAGTGCCTGCAAGCTTGCCTCTACCCCATATTCCTGAAATTAAATTTGCTTGGGTTGGTCAACTTTCCCGTGGTGCTTTTGCGATCGCCTTCCTTGGTTTATTAGAAGCATTAGCGATCGCAAAATCCATTGCCAATCAAACTGGACAAGTACTCGACTACAACCAGCAATGTCTTGCGGAAGGATTTGCCAATCTAGGCGGAGGTTTCCTGCAAAGTTTACCAGGATCGGGTTCCTTGAGCCGTTCCGCGATCAATTTCCAAGCAGGTGCAAGGACTCGCTTTTCGGGTGTAATCGCGGCAACAGTTGTAGCAGTAGCAATTCTGACCCTAGCCCCTTTAACAAAATTTATTCCCAAAGCTGCCTTGGCGGGTTTACTAATCATTACAGCAGCCCGCTTAATTGACCTAAAGCGGTTGCGCTATACCTTTAAAGCTTCACTATTTGATGCTGGTTTAGTGCTGATCACCGTTTTTACAGCCATCTTTGTGGATATTGAATACTCAATTTTGACTGGAGTAGCTCTTTCCATTCTCCTATTCGTTCCCCGTGCTGCCAAACTAAAGGGAGCAGAGCTGGTAATTAATAATGAAGGAATCGTGCGTGAGAAAATTTCTATCGATCCGCCTTGCACTTCTGTTCTTCTCTTTGACCTTGAAGGTGAAATTTTCTTTGGCGCTGCCCCTGACTTAGACCGCTATCTCGAAGAACTCACGAATAGAGCTATCAGTTCTGATATCCGTTTTATAGTTCTGCGCCTCAAGCGTGTTCGCAATTCAGATATTGTCTGCCTTGAACGCATCGAACATTTTCTTCATCAAGCTCACAAACGCGGCATCACTGTGGTACTCGCAGGTGTCCGCCCTGAATTAAATCAAGCCTTTGTTCGAGCTGGCTTTAGAGATTGGTTTCCCGAAAATCAGATTTTCATAGAACAAGAGAATGACGATACGGATTCGGCAACTCTTAAAGCCGTGCGATTTGCCTATGAACTGCTAGGCGATAACGCTAACAATTGCGAACATTGCGCCGCGATCAAAACTCAAGAAGATCGGAGAGCATCGCTTTATTATCTGGTTTGACATCAAATTAAATAGGAGTTCTTTATGAAAGTAAAACAGTTTTTGCCATCCTTATTTCGACCTACATTGTTGAAGATTTTAACAATCGTCTTTCTGATCGCAGTCAGTTTAACGACCTCTTGGGACTTTGCTAATGCCACTCAAAAAGACACATCCTTAAATAACCCTACTTTGCAAAAAGTTATTGCCAGTTCCCATCGTTCTGCAAAAAATCGCGCCCGCGATCGCGATCGCCATCCCCTTGAAACCCTAGAATTTTTTGGTGTAAGCCCCACTCAAACAGTAGTTGAGCTATGGCCAGGGAACGGTTGGTATACAGAGATTCTCGCTCCATTCTTGCGCGATCGCGGACAGCTAATTGTGACAAATTTCGATCCGA
This sequence comes from Pseudanabaena frigida, assembly GCA_003242085.1. GTDB lineage: Bacteria > Cyanobacteriota > Cyanobacteriia > Pseudanabaenales > Pseudanabaenaceae > Pseudanabaena > Pseudanabaena frigida. The sequence continues at coordinate 35,700 of QBML01000027.1, forward strand.
TAAAAAGTAAACCAGCCAAGACTTTACAGGATAAGTTAGCGGCTAATTCGCCAATTTTTGGCAATGTGAAAGTTGCCACAATCGATCCACCGCAAAAATTAATTCTGGCTCCAAATAGTTCTGTTGATGTAGTTCTTACATTCCGTAATATCCATAATTGGATTACTGGCGGATATGCTGATAAAGTTTATGCTGCTGCTTTTCAGGCTCTCAAGCCCAATGGCATTTTGGGAGTGGAAGAACATCGCGCTAAAGCTGGGACAAGTTTACAGGATAGCGCCAAGACTGGATACATTGACGAGAAGGCTGTAATTGCAGATATTGAAAAAGTGGGTTTTAAGTTTATTGGGAAGTCAGAAATTAACGCTAATCCCAAAGATACTAAGGACTATCCTGAAGGAGTTTGGACACTTCCACCGACATTAAGACTAGGAGAGAAAAACAAGGAACGCTATCTTGCCATTGGTGAAAGCGATCGCATGACCTTGAAATTCATTAAGCCTTCTAAAATAGGGCTTTGACTATAGCAAATAAATAAAGATGGCGCGAAGCGCCATCTTTATTTATTTGCTATAGATAATTTTTGAGAGACTTCAACTTCGCCCAGCTATCGGTCTATGGTGGTTAAGTTAATCTGTAATTAGTCTTTGCAAAAATCAACAAGTAGATGGTTAAGATTTTCCAAATCGAGTAAAAAAGTATCATGTCCTTGAGTAGATTGTAATTGTACAATTTCTGAGTTAGGAATAAACTTTGCTAGTTCCTGTTGTTCTTCAGGGAAATAGAGCAAATCAGAGCCGATCGCTACAACTAAGGTTGGCTGGTGAATACTTGCTAAAACTGAATGATAATCCCCTCGATTACGACCTAAATCGTGGCTATCCATGGCTTTGCTCAGTGACACGTAAACATTAGCATCAAAGCGTTTTAAAAACTTCTCGCCTTCATCATGTAGATAGTTAGCGATCGCAAAGTTATTAAATTGATTTTGTTGACGAGGGAATCTTTGTTCAAAATCTGGACGACTGTAATAGGAACAAGTAGCAATCATTCTGGCGATCGCTAGTCCTTGGTGTGGCGGTAAATCCTGATCGTAGTTTCCATTTTGCCAATAGGGATCGGCATAAATTGCTTGGCGTTGGGCTTCAGCAAGAGCAATACTCCAAGCGGAATGTCTCCCTGATGCGGCGATAGGTGCGATCGCCTTGACAAGTTCTGGATATGTCAAAGCCCATTCTAAAGTTTGCATTCCACCAAGAGAACCGCCTATAACTAATTTCCATTTAGGAATTCCCAATCCTTGCATTAACTCATATTGCGATCGCACCATATCCCTAATCGTAATTGCAGGAAAGTCAGATCCGTAAGGCTTACTAGTTTCGGGATTAATAGAAGTTGCCCCTGTGGAACCGTAACAACTTCCTAAAATATTGCTACAGACAATAAAATCTAGATTCGGATCAAAGGTTTTCCCTTCTCCAAATAGTGCACTCCACCAAACTTCAGCATCAGCATTTGCCGTAAATCCATGACAGATAAGAATGGCATTATCACCTTTCGTATTCAGAGTTCCCCAAGTGCGATAGGCGATTTGGACATGATTGAGAGTTTCGCCTAACTCTAAGTTTAATGGATAGAGGAGTTGATAAAACTGTGTGCGATCGGAGATAAATTTCTGATACTTCATAAGCTGTGCTGGAAACTCTTAAGTGGAAAACTTAAAGCGCATAAGTTAAGATTCCCGACTTTTTTTACGCAATCACAAAGAATTTGCAAGGTTACGCAAAAAGTCGAGGATTCTGTACCTTGAGATAAGGTAAGGGATACTATCCCAACAAATTACAAACTAATTTGCTGAAATGCTTGCTCAAAGTCAGCTTTGATATCTTCGATATGTTCTAAACCAACAGAAACTCTGATTAAATCAGAAGTTACACCTGCGGATTTTTGTTCTTCCTCGGATAGCTGTTGGTGCGTGGTGGAAGTAGGATGAATTACTAAGGTTTTCGCATCGCCGACATTTGCTAGATGACTAGCGAGTTTCACAGCATTAATAAAGCTTCGTCCTGCCTCTAGCCCGCCTTTGATCCCAAAATTCAGAACTGCGCCAAAACCATGTTCAAGATACTTTTTAGCGCGATCGTAGTATGGGTGGTTGGGTAGTCCTGGATAATTTACCCATTCAACCTTCGGATGCTTAACGAGCCATTCTGCTAAAGCTTGTGTATTATGCACATGGCGGTCGATACGCAAAGAGAGGGTTTCTAAACCTTGCAATAATAGGAAAGAATTAAATGGACTTAAGGAAGCGCCGAGGTCGCGTAAACCTTCGACTCTTGCCCTGATGATAAAGGCGATATTGCCAAAGGTTTCGTGGAAATTCAAACCGTGATATCCAGGGGAAGGCTCAGTAAAGATGGGGAATTTGCCATTGCCCCAATTAAAGTTACCAGAATCCACGATTACGCCACCAATAGAAGTACCATGACCGCCGATCCATTTCGTTGCGGATTCAACAACAATATCGGCTCCATGTTTAATCGGACGTGCTAGATACCCACCTGCCCCAAAGGTATTGTCCACAATTAGCGGAATGCCATTTTCATGAGCGATCGCAGCCAAAGCCGCGAAATCAGGAATATTGAACTGAGGATTACCGATCGTTTCTACATAGAGGGCTTTAGTTTTTTCATCAATTTGTTTGCGGAAATCTTCGGGATTGTCGCCATCCACAAACTTAACGTTAATTCCTAAACGGGGCAGTGTCACCTTGAATTGGTTATAGCTTCCGCCATAGAGATAACTGGTGGAAACGATATTGTCTCCTGCTTGAGCAAGGGTAGCGATCGCCAAAAATTGGGCAGCTTGCCCACTAGCGGTGGCAAGAGCCGCGACACCACCTTCAAGGGCGGCAATCCTTTGCTCAAATACATCGGTAGTCGGATTCATAATCCGCGTGTAGATATTGCCAAATTCCTTTAATGCAAATAGATTCGCCCCATGATCGGCGCTATTAAATACATAGGAAGTGGTTTGATAAATGGGAACAGCACGGGAATTTGTTGTCGGATCAGGTTTTTGTCCTGCGTGGATTTGGAGCGTTTCAAAGCGATAATTATCAGACATAGATATTACTGTTAAATTGATTATTTTGATTGTTAATTTGTAGCAAAGCCAAAGATGGCGAGGTTATAGGACTAGGGGAGAGGTGAGAAGCATCTCCCACATTTACATCAGTTCATCGGCTGATACTCATTGGCTGATATGAACTGATGCAGATAAAATAGATGGCTTATCTATGGTCTAAGCTTCATTAGCTAGTTTGTAAAAAGCTTCACCTTGATTACCTGCCATATTCTTATCCCCTATAGTTAGAATGCCTTACCAACTTTAGTTGCTTCAGGAACTTCAATCAATTTGCCAGTCTTGACATCATAGATATAGCCATAAATAGGAATCTCATGAGGAACGAGAGGATGATTGCGAATCCGCTTCACATCTATAGCAACACTTTCCGCCAAGTCTGAAAAGGTTAGCCAATCAATAAATTCGCCTTCATTAGAGCCTTCGCCCTCACCTGAGTCATGCCAACCTTTTTCATTAATAGAAGCCGTTTTGAGACTACTCACCAGCAACCCTCGAATTGTCTGATCGGTAAATAACTGCATTCCACAATCGGTGTGGTGAATCACAAACCATTCCTTTGTACCGAGCAGCTTGTAAGAAATAACTAGCGATCGAATCGCGTCATCACTAGCTCGTCCACCTGCATTCCGAATTACATGGGCATCACCTTCTGCAAGTCCAGCATATTTTGCTGGATCGAGACGGGCATCCATACAGGTCAAGATGGCAAAGTGGCGGCTTGGCGGTAAAGGTAAATCACCTTTATTGCCAAAATTCTCAGCGTAGGATTGGTTTGCTGATAATACCTCTTCCGAAATCTGGCTCATAATCTCTATAACCTTAAATTGGTTTCTTATTTAGTTTGGGATTTAACCATCTATAAAAACTACGATAACCCGATATAAATACCGTAGATTAATAGATAGACGTTAGCATTTTAAAAATACAAAAGCAAGCTCTTAATTTCATTAATTGTGATTTTTTGATGACTTGATTGAGCTGTAAATCCCTTGAAAATATTGATTTAGAATTAAAATACTTAATTATCACGGACAAGCCGTAGATTTATTGATCTCAAGTAATCATCTATGTAATAGCAACTAAACTACTGTTTTATCAAGTATCTACCGTAGTTTAACCGTAATATATTGACCTCAAAAAGGGGTGAAATGAGTGGTTGAGCAGAAACTTACGCTAAAGATAAACGACTTGTTTTCAATATCTAGATTTTCCGTCAAAAAACTGTACCAATTGAACCCTCTCAGATTTAGGTGATTGAAACACTTACTATGCCGTACTCATTTTCAGTACCAATTAACCTAGAGATTAATTGGTACGCCTAGAATCCTAACTCTCTTCGTTTTTGAAGTTCAAGAATACTTGTAACTGAAACGTTTACTCAGCAACGTTTTCAACCTTGGCGTAACTTTCAGTACAGATGCTCATTTGCCCCCAGATAGTACGGGAGAAGTACCTTTGACGAAGTTGGGTATTCAGGATTTGGATGCTTATTTAGTTTGGATGCGGGAGCAAGAAGGAGAGTTATCGCCTGAAATCCCTTTATTTGTATCTTGTTCTAATCGTAGTCAGGGTAAGCGGTTGACATATTGGGGGATTCGGCATGTGATGGATGATTTGGCGGAGAAGACGCGGATTGATTTGCACTCGCATCGGGGGCGGCATACGTTTGCCGCGAATTTGATTGTGAAGTATGAGTTAGATCCATCTTTGGCGATGGAACTGACGAGGCATCGAGATGTTAGGAGTTTTAGGCGATATACGAATCGCAAAAATAAGATTGTGGCGAAGCGAGCTTTTTTGAAAGCAGCAGAGCGGTTAGATTAGACTCGATGAAAGCAAGTTGAGTTAAATCCAATCGGAGAAAGATCGATGTCTAGAAAAATCAACTATCAACGCCGCCGCTTTTTGGGCACTGCGGCGTTGACCATTGCTGCCACTCAGTTCGGCATGTTCGGCTGCACCGTACAGCCCGTTACGCCAGTAAAGGCGGAGTTACCTATTGAAGGCGAACTGCCTTCTCTTTTGGGCGCGATCGCATGGCTCAATTCGCGACCATTGATGGTTGACGAACTGCACGGAAAAGTTGTGCTCATCAACTTTTGGACTTATACCTGCATCAATTGGATGCGCCAACTGCCTTATGTTCGCGCGTGGGCAGAGAAGTATAAGACTCAGGGGCTAACTGTAATTGGTGTGCACACGCCCGAGTTCGAATTCGAGAAGAATATCGATAACGTCCGCCGTGCCTCGACGAAGATGAGAATTGACTATCCGATCGCAATGGATAGTGATTATGATGTGTGGCAGGCTTTCGGGAACCATTATTGGCCAGCCCTTTATTTTATAGACAGGCAAGGACGCATTCGTCATCACCAATTTGGCGAGGGTAATTACGAGCAATCGGAAAAGGTAATTCAACAGCTACTCTCAGAGTCCAAAGATATCCGCGTTGGTGAAGAAATGACCAAAGTCGATGCTCGCGGATTTGAGGCTGCCGCCGATTGGGACAGCCTCAAATCGCCTGAAAACTACCTCGGCTACGAAAGAACGGAGAATTTTGCTTCTCCCAGCGGCACAGTACTAAACAAGCGTCGCTTATATACTGCCCCCGCGCAATTAGAACTTAATCAATGGGCACTTGCGGGCGATTGGACAATCGAAAGACAAGTCATTGTACTGAACAAGCCTAGTGGGCGGATCGCGTCCCGCTTCCACGCACGCGACCTTCATCTCGTCATGGGGCCAGCCGAGCGAGGAACGTCCGTGCGGTTTCGCGTGTTCGTAGACGGGCAGCCAGCAGTCGCGGAGCGCGGACTTGATGTTGATATACGAGGCGAAGGCACGGCTACAGAACAGCGGTTGTACCAATTGATCCGACAGCCGAAACCCATCACCGATCGACAGTTTGAGATCGAGTTTCTAGATCCTGGGATTGAGGCTTTTGCGTTCACATTCGGTTGATACCGCAGTTACACCTTCGCAACAAGCGACAGGAAGCCACAGTCAACATCGCCGCAGTAGAGCGCCATCTGAATTTACAGACAAGCAAAAAACTGAGGTAGTTTAGATTATCTGCTACCTTTTTGAAGTCAGGTAGGGAGAGCGTCTGTGAGTAAACCATGACGAATGACCACATAATAATTGCTAATATGGCTCAAGACACTCATCTAGAAAATCTCCATGATTACCCTACCTGGAATTGTCATCCAAAGCAAAATATATGAGAGTTCAGCCTCAGCAGTTTATCGGGGCATCGGAGATGATGGAAGAGCGATCGTCGTCAAAATGCTCAAGCAAGACTACCCCTCTCCCCAAGAACTGACTCGCTACAGGCAGGAATATGAAATTACCAGTTTCCTCAATCTGGAAGGAGTGATCAAGGCATCTAGTCAGCAGGACTATCAACGCACGCTCGTCATTTTCTTAGAAGATTTTGGTGGAGAGTCTCTAGAGCAATGGATGCGATCGCACCCAGAGACCTTCTGCCCGATGGAATTATCGACTTTTCTCCGTCTTGCTACAAAGCTGACAGATATTCTAGGTAAAATCCATGCCGCCCACGTCATTCATAAGGATATCAACCCTGGAAATATTGTCCTTAATCTAGAGACTGGCATTGTCAAAATTATCGACTTCGGGATTGCCACCCAATTTAGCCTCACGAATCCGACTTTCAGGAGTCCTCATGTTTTAGAAGGGACACTCGCATACTTATCTCCAGAGCAAACCGGGCGGATGAACCGATCGCTCGATTACCGCACCGATTTTTACTCGCTTGGTGTGACGTTTTACCAACTTGTTACTGGACACCTACCATTTCCTACAACAAATATCCTGGAACTAGTCCATTGTCATATTGCTAAACAACCTGTACTGCCACATGAACTGAATGCGACGGTTCCTAGAGCCATTTCAGACATTGTGATGAAGCTGATGGCGAAAAATGCAGAGGATCGCTATCAGAGTGCTTGGGGCATCAAAGCAGATTTGGAACGCTGTGCTCATCAATTAGAAGCAAGCGATCGAATTGATTCCTTTCAACTTGGGTTGCATGATGCTTCTAATCAGTTTCAAATTCCCCAGAAGTTATACGGACGAGATACAGAGATTGCAACATTATTGGCGGCGTTTGAGAGAGTAGTAGGGGGAGACTCGGAGTTACGGGGACAAGAAGTTGAGGAGAATGATAATATATCTGCGTCTTCTGCAATGATGTTGGTTTCTGGCTACGCAGGCATAGGTAAATCAGCGTTAGTGCAGGAACTCTACAAACCTATCACGGCAAAGCGCGGGTACTTTATCTCTGGTAAGTTTGACCAATTTCAGCGCAATATTCCCTACAGGGCGATCGCGGATGCCCTGCAAAAATTGGTGCGACAACTGCTCAGTGAGCCAGATGAACAGGTCGAGCAGTGGCGATCGCTTCTCCAAACTGCCTTGGGAAGCAACGGACAACTGATCGTTGATGTGATTCCCGAAGTAGAACTCATTATCGGCAAACAGTCATCCGTACCAGAGGTGGGAGCCACGGAAGCTCAGAATCGCTTCAATCGCGTCTTCCAGCAGTTTATCCGAGTATTCTGCTCAAAAGACCGTCCGCTCGCGATCTTTCTTGACGATTTACAGTGGGTAGATTCGGCAACACTCAAATTAATTGAGCTAATCATGCTCGACGAGCAAATCCAATCCCTATTTCTGATTGGAGCCTATCGAGATAATGAAGTAAATCCAACGCAACCATTGGTATTAACGCTGGAGCGATTACGGAAACAAGGAGCAGTACTTCAGGAAATTGTTCTAGCACCCTTAACATTGGAACCGTTGAGTCAGTTGCTTGCTGAAACGCTATATCAAAATTCAGCCACCGTTCGTTCCTTGGCTGAGTTAGTGCTGCGTAAAACTGAAGGAAATCCTTTCTTTGTTAACGAATTTTTGAGATTTCTATATAGTGAGAACCTATTGAGCTTTGACGCAGAACGTCTAAGCTGGCAATGGAATATTGACCAAATTCAAGCCCAAGATATCACCGATAATGTAGTGGATCTGATGCTTCTCAAGTTAAAGAAGTTGCCTAAGGTGACGCAGCAAATGCTCTGCTTAGCTGCTTGTGTGGGGGCTGAATTTAATTTGGAGACGTTGGTGATTGTTTGTGAGCAGTCTCCTCAAGCAATTTCTTTGGATTTGCTCGCAGCGGTACAAGCTGGATTAATTCAACCCCAGTCAGAATTAGACGAAAACTTATTAGTACAAGAATATAAGTTCTTGCACGATCGCGTGCAGCAAGCTGCCTATGCCTTGATTGATGAAGCACAGAAACAAGTGGTTCATCTCCAAATTGGTCGCAATCTACTCGAAAAAACTTTGCCAGAGAGATTGTCAGAGCGGCTGTTTGAAATTGTCGATCATCTTAATCATAGTAACGATCTTGTTACAGATGAAGTAGAACGAAATGAAATTGCACGATTAAATTTAATCGCAGGTCAGAAAGCCAAGGCAGCGATCGCCTATAGAGTATCTGGAAAATATTTGACCGCAGCGAGAGCATGGCTGGTAGCGTCTAGCTGGCAAACAAACTATGACCTGACCTTAGAGTTATATCAAGAAACAACAGAAGTCAACTATTTGTGCGGCGATTTTGAGCAGGTAGAATACTGGGCAGAGATCGTTCTACAAGAAGCCAAAACAGTTCTCGATACTGTGAAAGTTTACGAAGTTACAATTCAAACTAACATCTCACAGAATCAGCCGCTGAAAGCAATCAATATAGCATTGCAAGTTTTGCAACAACTGGGAATCGATTTCCAACAAATGCCTAGTCAATCGGATATTCGCCTTGAAATAGATACAATCACTGCTCTCTTCAATGAGAAAGAGGTTGAAAGCTTGATCTATTTACCAGAAATGACTGAACCGGACAAGCTAGCGGCGATGCGAATCTTATCCAGCATTACGATCGCTGCCTATGTTGCGGCTCCTGATTTGATGCCTCTGCTTGTGTCTAAACAAGTAAACTTATCAATTCAATCTGGTAATGCTGTTGTATCTCCCTTTGCCTATGCATTTTACGGATTAATTCTTTGTGGAACGATTGGGAACATTGAGATTGGGTACGAGTTTGGACAACTTGCGCTAAATCTATTGTCACACCTTAATGTTCATTCTCTTAGAGCTAGAACATTACTTATTGTGAATAACTTTATTATTCATTGGAAAGAGCATATTAGAAACACAACCCAGCCCTTGCTAGAAGCCTACCAAAGAGGTTTAGAAGTTGGAGATTTAGAGTTTGCTGCTTATTCCGCTCATTGTTATTGCTTCCAATTCTACGCAGTTGGAAAGGAACTTGTAGAAGTTGACCGCGAGATGACGAAATACAATGAAGCAATTCGTCAAATCAAACAGAAAACGGTGCTAACCTGGAACCAAATATATCACCAGGCGATCGCAAATTTGATGGGCTTTTCGGTTAGCCTAACTCGCCTAGTTGGCGAATTCTACAATGAAGAAAATGGATTGCCACAACATGAAGTAACAAATGATGGAACGGCAATGTTTATTGTCTTTTTCCATAAACTTTTCCTGTGCTACCTATTTTCTGAGTATGCTCAGGCAGTTAAAAACTCAACCATAGCAGAACGTTATTTAATCGGAATAACAGGCACACCTCTTGGTCCCTTTTACTATTTATATGATTCACTGGCAAGACTCGCCATATACTCTGAAAGCGCCACTCAAGTACAGGAGGAACTCCTTAAAAAAGTTAAGGTTAGTCAGGAGAAAATGAAGCAATGGGCACAGTATGCGCCAATGAATTGTTTGCATAAATATTATCTGGTGCAAGCAGAGATTGCACGAGTTCTAAGTCAGTGGTTTGAAGCAGAGGAATTCTATGAACAAGCAATTCAAGGAGCGAGGGAAAATGAATATATCCAGGAAGAGGCGTTAGCTTATGAATTAGCCGCCAAACATTACTTATCCCGTGGTAGAGAAAAGTTTGCCCAACTCTACATGAAAGAAGCCCACTACTGCTATGAGCGATGGGGTGCAACAGCAAAGGTCAAAGATTTAGAAACTCGCTATCCACAGTTTTTCCCTCAGTCGTCCAGTGTGACTTCCACGCCAATCCGCACTACTGCTGGAACTACCTCGAATACCCAAAATATCGCTTTCGATTTAGCGACGGTGATGAAAGCATCTCAAGCAATTTCGAGTGAAATTGAACTGGAGCAGTTGCTCAGTTCTCTAATGCAGACTCTAATTGAAAATGCGGGGGCACAAACTGGATGCCTGCTTTTAGAGAACGCAGGCGAATGGAGAATCGACGCAGATTGTGAACTACTTGAAGGGGAACGTGTCTGCACTACTCAAGTGCTGCAATCATCTCCAATCACGAATCGCTTACCTGAATCAGTCATTCAATATGTGATCCGAACTCATGAATCGGTCATCCTCAATGATGCAACTCGTGAAGGTCATTTCATCAACGATCCATACATTCAACGCAACCAAACTCAGTCACTGCTCTGTTTGCCACTGCTGAATCAAAGCAAGCTCGTTGGCGTGTTGTATCTAGAAAATCAATTAGCGGCTGGAGCCTTTACACCAGAGCGATCGCAAGTCTTAAATCTGCTATCCACTCAGGCAGCGATCGCGATCGAAAAAGCCAAACTTTACTCAAAGCTCCGCGCTAGCGAAAGTCAGATGACTCAATTTCTCGAAGCGATTCCCGTAGGTATCGGCATTATTGACGCGATGGGTCGCCCTTACTATGTCAATCAGCGGGGCATTGAGCTTATGGGTAAAGGCGTTGATCCTGCTGCCACACCGGAGCAGCTTTCAGAGATTTATCAACTATATGTGACGGGAACGAATCAAATCTATCCAACAGAGAGAATGCCAATCATTCGGGCGTTGAGTGGTGAGCGCACGAGGGCTGATGATGCAGATATTCACCAAAATAACTTAACCATTCCAGTTGAGGCATGGGGTACTCCCGTCTTTGATGAACAAGGGAATGTAGTGTATGCGATCGCTGCTTTTCAAGACATCACCGAGCGCAAACAAGCCGAGAAACTGTTAGCTGACTACAACCATGTCTTAGAGCAACAAGTAACTGAGCGGACATTGCTCCTTTCACAGGAGATTGAAGAACGCCAACGAGTCGAAAACGCTCTGCGACAGAGTGAAGATTACCGCAGGCTGACGATGGACTTTACTCACATCGGTAGTTGGAACTGGAATATCGTGGAGAATAAAACGGACTGGAACGATAACCACGCTCGATTACTGGGATTAGTTCCTGATGAAGTTGAGAGCAGCTATCAGGCATGGCGCGATCGCGTACATCCAGAAGATATCGATCGGATTGAGCAAGCTGTTACAGCAGCATTGACAACTCATACCGATTTTGAAGCCGAATATCGAGTTATTTATCCAGATGGCAACATCCGATGGCTTGTCGGCAGAGGTCGAGGCATATATAACGCAGATGGACAGCCTGTGCAAATGTTGGGTGTGATTCTCGACATTAGCGAACAGCGAGACGCTGCACTGCTCGAACGCAAGCGAGCTGAGGAAGCTTCAATCTTGGAAGAGCGCAACCGTATGGCGCGAGAAATTCACGATACGCTAGCGCAAGCTTTTACTGGAATCCTGCTGCATATTGGAGCAGCGACGGAGCAGATTACAAAGAGCCCAGAGAGGGCACAGGCTCACATGGAAACAATCGATGAATTAGCACGCACTGGACTGGCTGAAGCTCGGAGATCGGTGACCACGCTCCGACCAAAACTGTTAGAGGAGGGAGACTTATATCGTGCCCTCAATCGCCTAACTGCTCAAATGAAATCTTCTACAAATACTCATATCACCTGTGAAATCATCGGTGTCGTCTATGCTTTATCGCCCGATGTTGAAAATAACCTATTACGTATTGGGCAAGAAGCATTAACCAACGCCATTAAATATGCCCGCGCTACGGTAATTCAAGTTGAATTAGTCTATGGGGAGACGCAATGTCTTTTGCGGATTAAAGATGATGGACAGGGATTTGAAGTTGACCAAGTGTACCCAACGAAGGGATTTGGTTTATTGGGGATGAGCGAACGGGTTGAACAGATTGGAGGTGAATTAATCATCCGCAGTCAGCCCGATCGAGGTACAGAGATTATTGTAATCGTGAATCGGGAGTAAGTCATGAGCCAAACATCAGCTATTCGGATTCTGATTGTGGACGATCATGCCATTGTCCAGCAAGGATTAGCAGCCATCATCAATGAAGAAGCAGATATGACTGTGATTGGATGTGCCAAAGACGGTATTGAAGCGATCCAGTTGTTCCGTCAAGTGCAACCTGACGTGACCTTAATGGACTTACGGATGCCAAAAATGGGAGGAGTGGAAGCGATTACTGCGATTTGTGCTGAGTTTAACACGGCTCGCATCATTGTGTTGACGACATATGATGGAGATGAAGATATTTATCGGGGACTACGAGCAGGTTCAAAGGGTTATCTACTCAAAGACTGTAAGCCCAACGAACTGCGAACTGCTATTCGCAACGTTCACAATGGGCAGCAGTATATCCCACCTCACGTTGGTGCTAAGTTAGCACAGCGAATGACCAATCCAGAGTTAACCGATCGCGAATTAGAAGTGCTGCGATTGGTGGCACAGGGGATGAACAATCTGGAAATCGGTGCTGCCTTAAGTATTACGGAAAGCACCGTCAAATCGAATATCAATCGCATTTTAAGTAAGCTGGGAGCTAAAGATCGCACGCAGGCAACTATTATTGCCTTAAAGCGAGGGATTGCTAGCCTATAAGAATGCTATATGAACTTAAGTTTGCTATAAATCCAATACCTAAGGTTACCTAAATAATTGATCGATTTGTTGATTTAAATATAGCCCCTGAATTGACGACAGATTTGAGTTAGTCCCCTAAATTAAGGACATCAAAATAATTGTAGGAGTAAGAAAAATATTTCACAGTGCTACTTGCACGATGAACGCTCTTTCATTTAGAGGTTAAGCATGAGTCACGATCTTTCTATTGAAGCATCGGGCGATCGCAACCAGTTAGTTTTACCACCTTCCAATCGAGACTATCGACAAGGCTCGCTTAATGCCAAAGTTGTTCTAGTTGAGTATGGAGATTATCAATGTCCTCAATGTGGCGAACTCCACGCCTTAATTAAGACCATTCACGAGCAGCTCGATGTAACATTCCCTGAGGAAAATCATCTCTGCTTTGTGTTTCGACAGTTCCCTCAACCTCAAGTCTATCCTCAAGCTCAAAAGGCAGCAGAGGCAGCACTAGCAGCAGGGGCACAGGGTCAGTTTTGGCAGATGCATAACATACTGTTCGACCATCAACAAGATTTAGGAAACGGCTATTTGGTGGAGTATGCCAATCGTCTAGGACTCAATATTCCCCAATTTCTCCGAGAGATGACTAGAGATGTGCATGTCGATCGCATCAATCAAGATATTGAAAGTGGCTTACGCAGTGGAGTAACGACTGCCCCTGCACTGTTTATTAACGGAGATCGGTATACCAGTCGCTGGAATATGGATCGGTTGATGGCAGTTATTACCACTGCAAATTCTTAAATTTTCTGATTCCTAGTCCCAAACAACAGGTCACTAAAGATAGTTCTACGCAGTTTTATCAACTTACTTTTGGCAGCTAAAAATGAAACTCGTCTCTGTCAACGTCGGACTTCCCCGTGAAGCGATCTGGAATGGAAGACCAGTGAGAACTGGAATTTTCAAAGAGCCTATTAACGAGCGGGTGATGGTGCGATCGCTCAATTTAGACGGTGACGGACAAGCCGATCTAACCGTTCATGGCGGATTAGAAAAAGCAGTCTATGTCTATCCGTTTGAGCATTACGATTACTGGCGACGTGAATTACCTGACACAGAGTTGACTCTGGGCAACTTCGGTGAAAATTTCACCACCACTGGGCTGAGAGAAGAGGAATTGAATATTGGCGATCGCTTTCAGATCGGCAATGTCAAACTGATGGTGACGCAGCCGCGCCTACCTTGCTACAAACTAGTGATTCGGTTTGGGCGATCGGATATGGTGAAACGCTTTCTTGCCAGTCGTCGGACAGGATTTTACTTCTCCGTTTTGCAAGAGGGCGAAGTCGGAACTGGAGACACTCTCGAGTTGGTTAGCCGGGATGAGAACCATATTACGGTTGCCGATATTACTCAACTATATACCCGCGAGCAGAACAATCCAGAGTTACTTCACCGTGCTGCTCAATTAGAAGCATTACCCGCCAGTTGGCGCGACTACTTTCAGCAACAGAGCCTTCGTTAGGCTTAGAAATTACGATAAGTTCATAAGGAGTAATCTCATGACCGCATTTCGTACCGTTTCGATCGATGGTTTAGATATTTTCTACCGCGAAGCTGGTTCCCGCAGCAATCCAACGATTCTGCTATTGCACGGCTTTCCAACCTCCTCTCACATGTTCCGCAATCTGATTCCTGCACTTGCCGATCGCTTCCATCTCGTTGCCCCTGACTATCCCGGCTACGGCAACAGCTCGATGCCAAGCGTGAATGAGTTTGACTACACGTTCGATCGCCTAGCTGAGATTGTGGAGAAATTCATTACTGCGATCGATCTCAAGAAATACAGCCTTTACGTGATGGATTATGGTGCGCCTATTGGCTACCGCATTGCGGCTAAATATCCAGAGCGAGTAGAAGCGTTGATTGTACAAAATGGAAATGCTTACGAGGAAGGTTTGCGCGAATTTTGGGATCCAATCAAGGCTTACTGGCAAGTCCGCTCGCCTGAGAATGCTGACAAGCTTAGACACCTTTTTACATTAGAAGCAACTAAGTGGCAATATACCAATGGCGTTCGCAATCTTGAAGCGATCTCCCCTGATACTTGGAATATGGATCAGCCATTCCTCGATCGTTCTGGCAATGAGGAGATTCAACTGGCGTTGTTTTATAGCTATGGCACGAATCCACCTTTGTACCCGCAGTGGCAAGAGTATTTCCGCAGACATCAACCTCCAACCCTAATTGTTTGGGGTCAGAACGACTACATATTCCCATCTGACGGGGCTTATCCCTACAAGAGCGACCTGAAAGACGTTGAGTTCCATTTACTCGATACTGGACATTTTGCTTTGGAGGAGGAGGGCGATGCGATCGCAAGCTACATCGGTCAATTTCTTGCGTCACGACTGCAACCTGTCCCTGCCTAATCAACGCAACAAGGCTTGGTCGTTGACTGGACAATAATTGGACGCAATAAGTACACATCCCCGCAAGAGGAAATTATGACAAATCAAAATGTAACCATTTCAGCCTTGTCTGGAGGCAGTTTTAACGCCTATTTAGCTGTACCCAGTACTCAGCCTTATGCCGCGATTGTGTTGATTCAGGAAATTCTCGGAGTCAATCAAAATATGCGCCAGACGGCTGATGATTATGCCAAAGAAGGCTATTTGGTGCTCGTGCCAGATTTGTATTGGCGGTTAGAACCTGGTGTGCAGCTTGATTCTGAAGTTAAGGCGCAGTTTGATAAAGGCTTTGAGCTACTCCAAGCCTTTGATGTGGATAGTGGCATAGAAGATTTGAAGGCAAGTCTATCTTTTCTGCGGCAGTATCCCAGCCGTACAGGCAAGGTCGGCAGTCTGGGCTTCTGTTTGGGTGGCAAGCTAGCCTATCTCATGGCAATACGCACCGATGCCGATGCCAACGTGAGTTACTACGGTGTTGACATTGAAAAGAATTTAGCAGAGGCGACAAAGATTCAGAAACCGCTGATATTGCATATGGATGAAAATGACGAGTATGTGTCGCCCACCGCTCAAGCGTCCATTCAGCAAGGATTAAAGAACAACCCCCTAGTAACGATCTATCGCTATGAAGGAGTGAGCCACGGATTTAGTCGCGCGGGCAGTTCCGCTTATCGCAAAGAAGCCGCAGAATTAGCGCGCGATCGCACGTTGGCGTTTTTTAAACAGAATTTAGGCAGCGCTGTCATGCAAGGAGTAACCTCATGATCAGATATCGCACAGTCTCGATTGATGGTTTGGATATTTTTTATCGTGAAGCGGGTTCCCATGATCATCCAACAATTTTGCTGTTGCATGGCTACCCAACGTCATCTCATATGTTCCGCAATTTAATTCCTGCGCTTGCTGATCAATTCCATTTGGTTGCCCCTGACTACCCTGGCTTTGGCTATAGTTCTATGCCCAGCGTGGATGAGTTTGATTATACATTCGATCGTCTTGCCGAAGTCATGGCAGACTTTATCACCGCGATCGGATTGAAACGCTACAGCCTTTACCTGATGGATTATGGCGCTCCCATTGGTTATCGCCTTGCAACACTTTATCCAGAGCGGGTAGAGTCGTTGATTGTGCAAAATGGCAATGCCTACGAGGATGGGTTAGGCGATTTCTGGAAGCCGATGAGAGCCTATTGGCAGGACAAGACCCCCGAAAATGCCGATCGGGTGCGCCAGACTATGACCGTAGATGCCACGAAACGGTATTACACCACTGGAGTCAGAAATCTAGAAAATCTCAGTCCCGATACTTGGACTCTGGATCAATCCCTCCTCAATCGCCCTGGCAACCTTGAGATTCAACTGGCGCTGAAGTACGACTATCAATCCAATGTGTTGCTGTATCCACAATGGCAAGCCTACCTTCGTCAATATCAACCACCCACACTAATGGTATGGGGCAAAAATGATCGGGGCTTTTTAGTTGAAGGAGCCTATGCCTACAAACGCGACTTGCAGAACCTTGAGTTCCATTTACTCGACACAGGACATTTTGCCTTGGAAGAGGAGGGGGATGCGATCGCAAGCTACATAGGTCAATTTCTAGCGTCACGACTGCAACCCATCCCTGCCTAATCAGGGCAAAGGTTGTTTGGCGATCGCACCATTACAAATCAAACCGTGAACATGGAGCAAGCAGAAACATGAACATCAACAAAAATGACACCGCGATCGTCGTGATCGATCCACAGAATGATGTCTTAAGTGAAACAGGGGTTTCTTGGGATTTGGTCGGTGACAGCGTCAAGGACAATCACACCATTGAGAATATTGAGCGCATCTTCAAAGCTGGGAAGCAGAACGACTTTGAGGTATTCATCTCCCCCCACTATTACTACCCTACCGACTATGCCTGGAAATTTTTTGGAACAGTAGAGCAAATGATGCTCAAGTCCAAGGAGTTCGATCGCAGGGGGGCGTTAAGCCTTGATGGATTCTTGGGATCGGGTGCTGACTGGCTCGATCGCTACAAGCCCTTCATTGAAGATGGCAGGACGATCGTGGTCAGTCCTCACAAAGCCTATGGACCGCAGAGTAACGACCTCGTTTTGCAATTGCGTAAGCGCAATATTAGCAAAGTCATTCTGCTCGGAATGCTAGCAAATATTTGTGTGGAAGCTCACCTGCGCGACCTGATTGAGCAGGGATTTGAGGTACTCGTCGTCAAGGACGCAACAGCTGCCCCTCAACATCCAGAGTTGGGCGACGGCTACAAGGCAGCCTTGATTAACTTTGGGTATATCGCCAACGCCGTTATGTCTACAGATGATGCTGTAGAGGCAATGAAATAACAACGTGACAAAGACGAGATCCCAAGATTGTTTACTATTCATTCACAAAAGGAGAACACAATGATTGCTCAAGCAACCTCGCAAGCGACAAAAGTTTTGGAAGTCGCAACTGATCCACGTCTTTCCAGAGAAGTGAAGACATTTTTGGCATTACTGAATTCAGGAGATGGTGAGCCTTTAGAGACATTAACTCCACTCGCAGCGCGTCAAGTGCTCGTGGATGCACAGGCTTCCGTTAAAGTGGATCTTTCAGGTATTGACGAGTCTGAGAAGACAATTACCGCTGACGGTTATACGATCGCGCTAAACATCGTACGACCTGAGGGTGTCGAAGGCACGTTACCTGTTTTCATATTTATTCATGGCGGCGGTTGGGTACTGGGCGATTACCCAACTCACAAGCGCATGGTTCGCGATCTCGTCGTGCTTTCAGGTTTTGCGGCTGTCTTTGTCAACTACACGCGTACCCCAGATGCTCAGTATCCGCAGGCTGTCAATGAGATCTATGCCGCTACCAAATGGGTTGCCGAACATGGTGAAGAGATTGGTGTCGATGGCAAAAATCTGGCTGTCATCGGCAATAGTGTGGGAGGGAACATGACGGCTGTCACTACGTTGCTGGCAAAAGCGAAAGGGGGACCGCACATTAAGTTGCAAATCTTGATGTGGCCGATCGTAGACGCTAATTTTGCCACGGAGTCATATCAACAATTTGGTGAGAAACGATTCCTCACGACACCGTTGATGAAATGGATGTATAACCTGTACATTGCAGACCCAGAAAAACGCAAAGACATCTATGCTTCTCCGCTCCAGGCGACGGTTGAGCAACTGAAAGGATTGCCTCCGGCGTTAATTCAGGTGGCAGAAAGCGATATTTTGCGGGATGAGGGAGAAGCCTATGGACGCAAGCTCGATGAAGCAGGGGTAAACGTGACAACTGTGCGTTACAACGGCATGATTCATGATTTCGGACTGCTAAATGGTTTAGCCGAGATTCCATCAGTTCGTTCTCTTTTTATTCAAGCAGCCGCTGAACTGAAGAAGCATCTGCAATAGGAAGCGATTGTTCCTTTGACCGCCCATTGCCATAAATCCTCGTTCTTGTCGGGTTTTGGCAATTGCGGACTTGAGACTGCTCTAACTTATCCAATCTTTGTTGGGTAAGTCAGGGATTGCTTAACGATTAGCGCTCAACTTCTCAAAAAACGTTGATGTTTTTGAAGTGATTCGCTTCTTTTTAGTTCAAATATTTACTTTTGATACTCCATTCTGATACTTACAAACCTGACTTACCCTAGGAGATAGGATCGTGGTTACTCAAAATACCAATAAAATTAATAAAGTTGATGGCAGTCAGCCTTTGCTACATCAGCACGGACACGAAATTCAGCAGTACGGCAAACTGCGAGATATGCCGATCGCCCTCAACCCTGATGCTCGTAGTGAAAGCTGCGCTTTAGTCAATCAGATTCTGGCAGATACCATCATTCTCTATCACCTCTATAAAAAGCACCATTGGATGATGCGCGGCAGTATATTCTATCAATTACATCTGTTGCTCGACAAACATGCTAGTGAACAGCTTGAATTGATCGATGCAATGGGTGAGCGCGTGCAAACACTAGGAGGTGTGGCGATCTCTGACCCACGCCATGTCGCAGAAGTCACCAAAATTCAGCGTCCTCCCAATGGCGTTGAAGAAGTACCTGTAATGCTGTCGCGCTTGCTGGAAGCCCACGAGTTGATTATTGCGGAATTGAGAGTAGCGATCGACAAAACAGCAGCGAATCAAGATAGCGGCACGAATGATTTGTTAGTAAGCCAAGCATTGCGAACAAATGAGACGCAAGTTTGGTTTCTAGCAGAACATTTAGTGGATACACCACTGGTACGTAGCTAGCTTCAATCATTCAGGATCTTTTATTAACAGGAGCGAACTCATGACACAACCTCTCTGGTTACTTGGCACTCGCGTCCGCATTGTTGCCGATCACACCACAACTGGTGGTCGATACGATTTGGTTGAGGGCTATTTTTCTCCTGGTATGCAAACCCCTCTTCATCGGCATACGCGATATTCCGAAGAGCTTTACGTGGTAGAAGGAGAGTTTACGGTTTGGGCAGGTGCACACAAAGCTGTGCTCACTGCTGGAGAAAACTTTTACATCGCTCCTGGCACACCTCACACCATTGGGGTATTCAGCGATCGCCCCGCCCGTGGGTTGGTCGTTGCGTCACCTAGCAGTTTTGCTCGATTGATTGCGGCAGTCGGCACGGTGAATGAGTCAGATACTCCAGACATGGCGCTGCTTGAGCAAATTTCTGCTGAGATTGGTGACGAATTTCTGGGTCCACCTGGAACGCTACCCTCTACTTAATCATCCCTTGGCATCGATCGCAGAGGTTTCCAATGAGGTGTTCTTATGATGCTACGAGAACGAATGAATCAGTAGTGTTTTAGCAGTCGATTTGTACATCAATCCATTCTCGTTCGTGCCTGACTCCGTTCATCCATTACAGACAGTGCAGGAAAATTTTATGACTCACTATGATTACATTGTGATTGGTGCGGGTTCAGCGGGCTGCGTCGTCGCCAACCGTTTGACCGAAGATAGCGACACAACTGTGTTACTCCTCGAAGCGGGGAACCCGGATACGAAACCAGAGATTCATATTCCGTCAGCATGTGTCAGCCTACTTGGCTCTGAGGTTGATTGGAGCTATTTCTCCGAACCAGAACCCTACCTCCGCGATCGCAAAATGTTTTGTTCCCGAGGGAAAGTCCTAGGGGGCAGTAGTTCGATTAATTTCATGATGTATATCCGAGGCAACCCTCACGATTATGATCGCTGGCGATCGTTAGGAAATTACAGTTGGAGTTACCAAGATGTCTTACCCTATTTCAAAAAATCAGAGCACCAGCAAAGAGGAGCCTCTGAGTATCACGGGATCGATGGAGAACTGAGCGTCACCGATATAAAGTCTTCTGCTGTAATATCTCAGCGCTTTATCGATGCTTGTGTGGCAATGGGATACGACGTTAATCCTGATTTCAATGGTATCCAGCAGGAAGGAGTGGGTCCTTATCAGTTAACGGTCAAGGATGGTAAACGGCACAGTGCGGCGGCGGCTTTTCTCTTGCCTATTCTTAAGCGTCCTAATTTGACCACGATGACTGGAGCATTGGTGACTCGGTTGCTGTTTGAGGGAACTCGCGCCATTGGGGTTGAGTATCTACAGGAAGGAACACTCCACCAAGTTCGAGTCAATCAAGAGGTGATTTTAAGCGCAGGTGCATTTGATTCGCCCAAGTTACTGATGCTTTCTGGCATTGGGAATGCAGAATATCTGCAAGCAATGGAAATTCCATTAGTGGCTGATTTGCCGGGGGTCGGTCAAAACCTCCAGGATCATGTTCTTGTCACTGTCGTTCAAGAATCCATTCAAGCCGTACAGCCTGCCAGCACCAGTAATGGAATTGAAGCTGGATTATTTTTGCATAGCGAGCAGAATCTTGACGTTGCACCCGATTTACAGTGTTTCTTCGGTCCCATTCAATTCTTATCGCCTGGTTATGTTCCTGCTGTTTACGGATTTACAGGTGCAGTCTCTTTAACCCGTCTCCAAAACATGGGTAGTGTCCGTTTGCATTCTCGCGATCCCAAAGATGCACCAATACTTCAGATGAATTATCTGCAAAGTCAAGCCGATGTGCAAAAGCTCGTTGCTGGTATTAAATTAATCCGCCAATTATTTCAGTCTAGTGCTTTTGATGAGTTTCGCGGTCAGGAAATCGCTCCTAGTGCCAACGTTCGGAGTGATGAGGCGCTCGAAACTTACGTTAGGGATACTTGCAGTACTGTGTGGCATTCAGTTGGCACCTGCAAAATGGGCATTGACCCAATGGCGGTAGTAGACCCAGAACTACGAGTGCATGGGGTTGAGGGCTTGCGTGTCGTGGATGCGTCCATCATGCCAACCATCACCACAGGCAATACAAACGCGCCAACCATCATGATTGGTGAAAAGGCGGCAGATTTCATTAAATCCAGTCGCGCTCGACAAACCATGATGACCGAGTACAACGTCAAAAATCCAGCCACTTATGCTACCTAGGAGTTGGAGATCGTAAGGTTCATGCACAGATGTGGGTGGACAACGAAGATAACACTATCCATCAAGGAGAACATGATGACACAGATTAAGACACCCTTTGGTCGGCATTCCACCGCTGCTGAGGTCGTCACGGGCATCGATCTTTTTGGCAAACGGGCGATTGTCACTGGAGGATCATCGGGTATCGGCATCGAAACGTCACGGGCATTAGCTCTCGCAGGAGCTGAGGTGACATTAGCGGTGCGTAACGTTGATGCCGGAAAACAAACAGCAACTAACATTACTGCGACTACTGGAAATAGAAATATTCACGTAGCCCCACTTGATTTGACCGATCGCGCCTCGATCTCCACATTCGTCGCCGCATGGGATAAACCATTACATATCCTTGTCAACAACGCAGGCGTGATGGCATTACCCGAACAGCACACGCCTGAAGGCTGGGAAATGCAGTTTGCCACCAACTATCTTGGGCATTTTGCCCTAGCACTTGGACTCCACGATGCACTGAAGACAGATGGTGCGGCGCGCATTGTCTCCGTCAGTTCTAGCGGGCATATGCTCTCGCCCGTTGTCTTCGATGATATCCACTTCGCGTTTCGCCGTTACGATCCGTGGCTTGCCTACGGGCAGTCCAAGACCGCCAATATCCTCTTTACTGTCGGTGTTACCAAACGCTGGTTCAGGGATGGTATTACGGCTAATGCCTTGATGCCTGGAGCGATCGAGACCAACCTTCAGCGCTATGTCGGTAGTATTCAAACTCCGGCTGAGTTGCGGAAGACACCGCAACAGGGTGCTGCCACCTCAGTTTTGCTGGCGACATCCCCATTGCTGGATGGCATCGGCGGTCGTTACTTCGAGGATTGTAATGAAGCCGCGATCGTGACTAAGCGCGCTGAAGACTACAGTGGCGTTGCTCCCTATGCCATCGATCCAGATAACGCTGATCGGCTTTGGGAGGAGTCGTTGCGTTTATTCTGTCAGTAAATTTTATGGGATAACTTCTGGGCGCAGGGCATCGCGCCCTATTGAATCGGCTTTGGGAACTGTTTCTTCGCAGCCCAACAATATAAACAAACATATAGGAGATCGCAACATGAACATGCTCACTCGCAGGAACGGTATCCATCTACTTTTGATTGCCGCACTTTCCCTCGGAGTTATTCTTACCACTTCATTAGGAGCTATTATGAACCCTACCAGCGCACAAGACATCAAGCCCACAATCGTTCTCGTTCACGGTGCATTCGCCGAGTCTTCCAGTTGGAACGGCGTATTGACTAAGTTGATTACAAAAGGTTACCCAGTGGTCGCTGCCGCCAATCCCCTACGAGGTGTCAAGAGTGACGCGGATTATGTCTCCAGCATCCTTAACGGCATTGAAGGTCCCATCGTGCTGGTCGGACACTCTTACGGAGGCTCGGTAATCAGCAATGCAGTCAAAGACAACAAGAATGTGAAGGCGCTGGTCTACGTTGCTGCCTTCGCTCCCGAGGCAGGTGAGACTGCTGTCGAACTCTCTGGTCGTTACCCAGGAAGTACACTCGGCCCGACACTTGCACCTCCAGTCGCACTGCCCGACGGCGGTAAGGATCTCTACATCCAACAGTCCAAGTTCCACGCGCAGTTTGCTGCGGATGTGTCAATCGCAGAGGCAAAGCTGATGGCCGGCACCCAGCGACCAATCACGGAAGCTGCACTTAACGAGGCATCTGGTGCGCCTGCATGGAAGTCTACTCCGTCTTGGTTCATCTATGGCAGCCGCGACTTGAATATTCCAGCGGCGGTACACGCTTTCATGGCAAAGCGCGCTAACTCAAAGGAAACGATCGCTGTAAATGGTGCATCTCATGTGGTGATGATTTCCCATGCGGATTCCGTTGCCACGCTCATCGAACACGCCGCAACTACAAAATAGAGAAGTATCAACATCATAAATAGAGAGGTATTAACATCATGCGTAAACTAGATAGAAAAATCGCGCTTGTCACAGGTGGCACCAGCGGAATCGGTCTTGCCACTGCCAAACGCTTTGTTGCTGAGGGTGCCTATGTCTTCATCACGGGTCGTCGCCAGCCTGAACTGGATGCTGCTGTGGAAGCGATCGGCAAAAATGTCACAGGTGTACAGAGCGATGTCTCCAAGTTGACAGACCTCGATCGCCTTTTTGCCACAATCAAGCAAGAGCAGGGACACCTCGACGTGGTCTTTGCTAATGCTGGCGGTGGAGAAATTGCTCCCCTCGGATCGATCACCGAAGAACACTTTGACAAAACGTTTAACACGAACGTCAAAGGGTTACTGTTCACCGTACAGAAGGCACTGCCTCTAATGCCAGATGGAGCTTCCATCATCCTGAACGCATCAATCACTTCAATAAAAGGCACCCCAGCCTTCAGCGTTTACAGTGCCACCAAAGCCGCCGTGCGATCGTTTGCCCGTAATTGGACACTCGACCTCAAAGATCGCCAGATCCGAGTCAACGCTATCAGTCCTGGCGTGGTCCCAACTCCTGGTTACGATCTTTTGGGACTGAGTGACGAGCAGTTGCAGGCATTTGTGGACAGCCAAGCCGTCACCATCCCACTAGGAAGAGTCGGCACACCCGATGAGATTGCCAAAGCCGTAGTCTTTCTTGCGTCGGACGATAGCAGTTTTGTGAATGGCATCGAGTTATTTGTCGATGGCGGTATGGCACAAATTTGAAGCACCTCAGGAGAGCGATCGCAAATGCCACTGGATACTGGGTCGCCGTCCCGACAATCGTTCCGGATTGTCCGACCTCAATCTTTGAGAAGCCGGAGCAAGAGCATTTATAGTTTCTCGCAATCACTTAAGTTTTTGTCCTGCAAGGAGTCCAGCTATGAATGAAAACAACGGCATTATCAGCCAGCCCAGCTCGTATCCAGTGGCCGAAACCATCGATCGCTTAATAGCTGTCCTTCAGGCTAAAAGCATTACCATTTTTGCCCGTATCGATCAACAAGCCGAAGCCGAAAGAGTCGGACTAAGGCTGCTGCCAACGCAACTATTGCTATTTGGGAAACCAGAAGCTGGAACGCCGCTCATGGTGGCAGAACCAACGATCGCCTTAGATTTACCGCTGAAAGTACTGGCTTGGGAAGCGACTGATGGACAAGTATGGCTGAGTTACAACGATCCCGATTACTTAAAACAGCGGTTCTCACTCTCTGATGAATTGGTGAAGAACATCAATGTCATTGAACCGCTGATCCATCAGGCATTCTCCTCAAAGTAATCATTACATACATTACTCTCAGGAATCTAATTGCTATGACTGAACGCACCTCATTCACTACCAGTATCTCCGCCCAGAGTTCCACAGACATTGGTGTTCCATCACCGTTGATTGAGATCGAACATGAAGCGTCACCCAAGCTGATTGTCGATCCCCCGCTTCCTGAACCGCTAGCTCAGGGTCGTGTCTTCATCCAGTACCGAACGGAAAACTTGCGCTTGTTGCCAGTATTCGGCAAAGGTGCTCTCGGAGTATCGCCGCGCATTGGTCATATCCACATCACCGTCGATGACGCGCCGTGGCACTTTATCGATGCCAGCGGCGAAACCATCGTCCTGGTTGGTCTGGAACCTGGTTCGCACAAGGTGCTGATCGAACTAGCTGACCCTACGCATAAAGTTATCACCAGTAGAACGGTGATGTTTACACTGCCAGAGCCTAAACAATGAGTAGGCGTTCTTGTGACGACTCTACGAATGTAGGGTGAAGTTGCGTCATCGATTGTTTGCATCTCTCGATAACTGTTAGGAAGTTAGACTATGAGAAAATCACGTCTGAAATTTGCCATCTTAAAGGTATCTCGCATCGCTGTTCCTGCCTCCTTTTTTGGCATAATTCTGGGTCTAGTAGGGCTGGGAAGCTGCTGGCGAGTGGCTGCCAAGATCTGGAACCTACCAGTTTTGATTGGCGAAATCATTATGCTAATTGCGGTTGTAGTCTGGCTTGTGTTGCTGCTGCTTTACGTCAGCAAATGGCTTTGGGCGCGCGAAGATGCTCTGGCGGAGTTCGAGCATCCTGTTTTGTGTTGCTTTATCGGATTAGTACCTGTGTCTACGGTGCTGGTGGCAATGGCGATCGCGCCCTATTCCCATACGATCGCCTTCGTGTTATTCGCGATTGGTGCGATCGGTCAATTGAGCTTTGGCGTGTATCGTTCTGGTCGCCTATGGATGGGAGGACGCAATCCCGAAACCACAACTCCTGTGCTTTATCTACCCACAGTCGCGGGCGGCTTTGTCAGTGCGATCGTGGCAAGTGCTCTCGGCTATCGAGATTGGGGCGTTTTGTTTTTTGGAGCGGGGATGTTTTCGTGGTTGGCGTTGGAGTCCATTATCATGCAGCGACTGTTTCTATTGGAAGCTTTACCTAAACCCCTGCGCCCAACTCTAGGCATTCAACTCGCGCCTCCTGTGGTTGGCTGTGTTGCTTACCTAGGTATTACCAATGGTCAGCCTGACGCTTTTGCTATGATTCTCTTCGGCTATGGATTGTTGCAGGCATTGATTCTTCTACGGTTGCTACCGTGGGTGTTCCAACAACCCTTTGCCGCATCCTACTGGGCATTTACTTTCGGCATTGCCGCCCTAGCACTGTCGTCTTTGCGCCTTGTCGAACGTGGCACAACTGGGGCGATGGAAGGGTTAGCAGTGCTGCTATTCATTGGCGCAAATATTGCGATTGGCAGCACTGCCCTAGGAACATTAAGACTGTTACTGCTGGGAAAATTACTACCGCCATCGGCACTTGCAAAAGCTCCCCATAATATCGCACCTTCCCCAGACATCCCCAGATCAACGCGATCGCTCTAAGACTGCCTGCCCCTGTACCACCACTAGGGTTGATTGGTTCCACAGGAGTGTTGTTGGGAGGCTATTGTTTTGAATTGATAAAGCTTTTGTTTCGTTAATGAATCAGTTTTTTTATTTAAAAATGAGGTAATCCTATGCTCGAAAACCTAGCTGAGACTGAGTACACAGTTCATGACCTAATTCGTGGACGCTGGAGTCCTCGTGCTTTTTCAGATCGCACTGTGGAACGAGATAAACTGTTGATTCTGCTAGAAGCCTGTCGTTGGGCAGCATCTTCCTACAACGAGCAGCCGTGGAGCTTGATTGTTGCAACTAAAGAACAGCCCTCTGAGTATGCTCGTCTACTCAGTTGCCTCATCGAATTCAATCAATCCTGGGCACACAGCGCTCCTGTGCTGATACTATCAGTTGCCAAACTAAACTTCGATCGCGATGGTAGAGAAAATCGTCATGCTTTCCATGATGTGGGCGCCGCCGCCAGCAATCTCACGACCCAAGCAATCGCACTGGATCTATTCGTTCATCAAATGGCAGGGTTTGATGCGGAAAAAGCCCGATCGCAGTTCGGCATTCCGAGCGGCTACGAACCAGTTGCTGTAATCGCGATCGGATATCTGGGCGATCCGCTGGGCTTACCAACAGCATTGCAAGCCCAGGAGCTTACACCTAGAACTCGCAAACCACTGACTGAGTTTGTTTTCACTGGAGGCTGGGGGCAGCCATCCGATCTGGTCATTGACTGAGTTTTAGCAAGTCTACTAATACAAGGAGGTACAGAAGATGGTAACCACTGCCGTACATACTATTCACGATCGCAATTCCCGAGGACATACCAAAATTGGCTGGCTTGATAGCAGCCATACGTTTTCATTTGGCAGCTTTCAAGATCCCAATCGCATGGGGTTTCGATCGCTGCGGGTGATTAACGACGATCGGGTTATCCCAGGAGCTGGTTTTGGCACTCACGGACACCGCGACATGGAAATTCTCACCTATGTTTTGGAGGGAGAATTAGCGCATAAAGATAGCTTGGGAACTGGCTCTGTAATTCGTCCTGGTGATGTGCAAATCATGAGTGCAGGGACGGGCATTCAACACAGCGAATTTAATAACTCAGAATCGGAAGCCGTGCATTTTCTCCAAATTTGGATGCTGCCCGATCGGCAAAACATCCCTCCTCGCTACGACCAACGGGATTTCCCTCTAGCCGAAAAGCAGGGCAAACTAAGGCTCGTGGCTTCAAAAGACGGAAGAGATGGTTCGGTAGTAATTCATCAAGACATCGATCTGTATGTTTCAAATCTGTCATCGAGCGATCGCATTACATTTGAAATGGAGAGTGATCGTTTTGCTTGGATTCAAGTGGCAAGAGGTATCGTGACGCTCAATGGTGAATCGCTGCGAGAAGGAGATGGTATGCAAATTAACAGTCCAGAATTGCTAGAACTGACAACCGAAACCAGCGCAGAAATCTTATTGTTCGACCTCGCCTAATTTGACCACGCTATTTATCGCTCCCATTTGCCGAAACATCCGATTGAAGCTTGAGGCTCGGGTGGTTTTATGATTGCGGCTGGAGTTTTGGAGTCTGGTAACGATTCGTGTCAGAAAAGGACTGTTTCCTGAAAGCCTTTTCTGACAATGGTTTTAGATGTTGATTTTGATAATTTCCAGCTAAGGCTCAGAATAGAATAGAGAATTACTGGTCATTACTTTTGAACAATAAACTCGTCTGTCAAAGATAAGAAGTAGAGAAGATTAAGAAAGGTATTTCTTGGTATTGTGATTCATGGGTTCATTGCTTCAACGAAGTAATCGTCAACTAGTCTCTATGATAGCATCCTAGTAAGTTTCGAGCTTAGTGCCGTATTTGCAAAGTTGTAAATCTAAACACCATCAATCAACGCTTATGTTCCAATGGCTACCCAAACTTCCCACTGCACCATTTTGTTCTTCAGAAGTTCAAGGAACCGTAACTATCCCTCGCCACGCTAGTTCGTGGCGCAAGTTTCTCGCTTTTATGGGGCCTGGCTTGCTAGTTTCCGTCGGCTACATGGATCCTGGTAACTGGGCAACCGATATCGAAGGAGGCTCGAAATTTGGCTATAGCTTGTTGAGTATTATCTTTCTCTCCAATCTAATTGCGATTCTATTACAGTCCCTCTGCGTGCGATTGGGTATGGTCACGGGACAAGATTTAGCCCAAGCCTGCCGCGCTCAATTTAAGCTTCCCTTAAATATAATCCTATGGCTGTTTGCCGAAGTCGCGATCGCTGCCTGCGACTTAGCAGAAATCTTAGGGAGTGCGCTCGCACTTAACTTGCTCTTCCATTTGCCTTTAGTTTGGGGTGTATTGATTACAGGATTCGATCTTGTCGTCGTGCTTTTGCTCCAAGGGAAAGGATTCAGATGGCTAGAAGCAATAATTTTGGGATTAGTCTCGACGATTGCCTTTTGCTTTCTAGTGGAAATTCTGTTTGCCCATCCTGATTGGTTGGCTGTTGCCCAAGGATATATTCCGCAAAGTTCAATTGTGACGAATTCCAACCAGCTTTATTTAGCAGTCAGCATTTTGGGGGCGACCGTCATGCCTCACAATCTCTATCTCCATTCCGCGATCGTGCAGATCCGCAAATGGCAAGATGCGATTCCTGATGCTCGGACTGCTGTGCGTTATGCAACATGGGACTCCACATTCTCCTTGATTGCCGCTCTATTTGTGAATTCTGCGATTCTAATCGTGGCAGCTTCAACCTTCCATTTCTCTGGTAATCAACAGGTTGCCGAAATTCAAGATGCCTATCAGTTACTCACGCCTCTTTTGGGAAGTGGACTCGCCAGTCTTTTATTTGGGTTAGCCTTACTGGCTTCTGGGCAGAGCTCCACCTTTACAGGAACGATCGCAGGACAAGTAATTATGGAAGGGTTTCTCGATCTGCGGATTCCTTGCTGGCAAAGACGTTTGTTGACCCGATGCCTCGCGATCGCTCCAGCATTAATTGGACTATCTCTTCTAGGCGAATCGGGCGTTGGGAAACTCTTGGTATTGAGTCAAGTCGTCCTGAGTTTACAACTGCCCTTCGCGATCGTGCCACTGATCTTGTTTACGGGCAATGTCAAGCTCATGGGGAAATTTGCAAATCCACTCTGGATCAAGATATTAGCTTGGATGATCGCAGGAATCATTACTGGGCTTAACCTCTGGTTATTGCTCAGATTGCTATCTTAGAGAACCCGCAAGAAAAAGGATAGAAACGTATGCTAATGGTGGAACAAGTCATACATCGAATTGCTGAGCTAACGGATAAGCTTATGACAAGTTACACACTATCAGTTAGAGATATTGAGAACTTCTGCTAATTTTTGCAAGCATTAGAATAAGGTTGACATGCGATCGCCGTTCTAGTTTACCACCGCTAAGTGATCGGACTACGACAGAGAATGTCATCAGCCCCGCAGGTTGAGAAATAATTTTAATTCGAGGCTAAAAACTGCTTGCTATGTCAATACCAGAGGCAATTTTAATTGTTTACAGCTAACCACCTAAAGCGATCGCCACTTCAGACTTTCGCCAAAGCAAGAGTTGATGAATTTTTAGCATTGAGGTCTTTACAGCCGAAGAGTCGTAAGGCTTATCAAGCAGACTTGCGGATATTTATGGATTGGTGCGATCTGGCTTGGGTGGATGTGAGTCGGTGCAAAGTGACTCAGTTTAAAACTTTTTTGCTGAAGGAACGCGAACTAGCTTTGAGTTCGGTGAATCGGGTGTTGCGGACTCTGAAATCGTTTTATCGGTGGATGTTGCTCTCAGAATATATAAATGCCGATCCGACGATTGGGATTCAGCAGGAGCGACTGCCAGATCCCGTGGCAAAGGATTTGGAAGATGAAGAGGTGTTGCGGATTTATGAGGCGATTGAGTTGAGTAAATTGGTGTTGCGCGATCGGGCTTTGTTTTTGATTTTGTTGCATGGGTTAAGGGCGGAGGAGGTTTGTCGTTTGAATATTGAGGATTATGTGAATGGAGAATTGGCGATCAAAGAGGCGAAGTGGGATAGTAAGGGAGAAGTGCCTTTGACTAAGTTAGGTATTCAGGATTTAGATGCTTATTTGATTTGGAGGAAGGAGCAAGAAGGAGAGATATCGCCTGAAAGTCCTTTGTTTGTGTCTTGCTCTAATCGTAGTCAGGGTACGCGATTGACTTATTGGGGGATTCGGCATGTGATGGATGACCTGGCAGAGAAGACGGGAATTGATTTGCATTCGCATCGGGGAAGACATACGTTTGCGACCAATTTGATTGTAAAGTATGAGTTAGATCCTTCTTTAGCGATGGAGTTGACTAGACATCGAGATATTAGAAGCTTTAGATGTTATACCAATCGTAAGAATAAGATTGCGGCGAAGCGAGCTTTTTTGAAAGCGGCGGAGAGGTTGAATTAATTGAGATGCCTATATATCTTGTAGTTATCTGATGTACGGTCGATCAGATGATTGGCTCATGCTTTGGTTGCAAATGGTGTTGAATATAGGCGATCAATTTCAAAGCTGATATGAGTTTGACCGTTTTCCCAAGTTAGTTTGTTGATTTTGATGTCGGCATGGGCAAGCTAATTCTCATCAACTAGAGGAATAGGAACATCAATGGGAATTAGGCGATAATCTTGTTTTTGGGCTTGGTGTTTCGCACCTTTGATAAGTTGTTGGGGATATTGTGATGATGGGAGTTTGAGAATACTATTGATTTCGCAGGACATGCCCATTGTTGTTTTTTCGTTCTTTATAATAGTTAACTAGTATATAGCAATCCTAAATGATATGTGAGAAAGTAGAAGCAGGAAAGATATTGTTAGAGGGGAAGAAAATGCTAGAAGAACTGCAAGAATTTATCGAGGCAAATCGAGAGGCAAGAGAATTAAAGAGAGGTATGTCGGTGCAAATG
>QBML01000028.1:0-17681 GCA_003242085.1 Pseudanabaena frigida
GAGAGAGGGTTTGCATAGCAAACCCTCTCTCAAAGCCCAGAAGCAAAAGCATTGCTACGCAATGCTTTTGCTTCTGGGCTTATAAAATTTGCAAGCTTAACCCAAACTCACGTTATTTATATGAACAAAGAGACACGAAGTGTCTTGCTTGACACTCAAAGTCAATCCAAGACTGACTTTGACTTTTTGATGAGTATTTTTGGTTTCTTTTGTTAAGGATTGTTAACTAGTTTCTCATATCCGCCTCGGATAAGGAATCGATCTCGTATTCTCATGGATTAAGACTTAAAAACGATTTTAATAAATTTATAAATTTTTTATAAAACTCATGTATAAACCTTTTCTTGAGTATCTTGAACAGTCACTGTTTCAAAAGTTTGACTTGCAAAGTCGCCCGATACCAGCAGGTTTAGAGTCTTGTATTAGCGATCGTGGTCGTAATCCTGCAACTATCCGCAGTTGGTGCTATCAATGCCCTGAATTTCGGAAAATTCGTTACACTTACATCGATGCGGGCGGAAGCGCTCAGATTTTCAATAGCGTCATTTATCCTAGCCATAACTACGAGTTGCCATTACTGGGGATTGATTTCTTGTCATTTGGAGCGGTCAAGAACTTAATTGTGATGGATTTTCAGCCATTATTTCAGGATGCCTCTTATCTACAGAAATATATTTATCCACTGAAAACCTTACATGACAAGTATCCTGACTTGGCACAAAATCTAGAAATGAAGTTTTACAACGCTAATCAGTACTTCTCAAAGTATCTATTATTTGCTAAAACCGATCCCGAAACAGTAAAAACGCGAGTACTGGAAGCATTTAAAGATTATTTGAATCTTTATTGGGAAATGCTAGCAGATGCAAAGCCGCTAACCGACCAGTCTGACATTCAACGGATTGTCAAAGCACAAAAGGATTACGATCAGTACAGTGCCGATCGCGATCCTGCATCTGGACTTTTTAGCAGCTACTTTGGGCATGAATGGTCTGAGAAGTTCTTATATGGCTTTTTGTTTGAAGATGCGAAGCCTTTAGCAGTTGCGTCTCATCGTGTTTAGTAACAATTACCAATGACTTTATATCAACCATTTTTAGATCATGCGATCGCTTATTTGAAGGAAAGATTGCCTGATTTGCAGTCTTACCCGATCCCTGAAGGTTTTGAATCGAAATCAGCGATCATTGGCAAAGGTAGCCATCAAAACGAAGTGCTAACCACTAGTTATGGTTATCAGTCATCGAAACTGCGCCAAATTCGGGCTGCCCATGTACAGGGCGGAAGTTCACTTCAGGTTTTAAACTTTGTGATTTTTCCGCAACTCAACTATGACTTACCATTTTTTGGTGCAGATTTAGTTACGCTTCCTGGGGGACATTTGATCGCACTGGACATGCAACCTTTGTTTCGTGACGATCCAGATTACCAAGCTAGGTACACGCAGCCGATTTTGCCGATCTTTGATTCCTATCAACAGCATTTAACTTGGGGAGGTGATTTTCCCGAAGAGGCGCAGCAATTTTTCTCTCCTGCTTTTCTCTGGACAAGACCTAAAGAAGATGAAGTAGTCAAAACCCATGTATTTGGCGCTTTTAAAGACTATCTTCAGGCTTATCTAGATTTTTGCGATCGCGCTGAGCCCGTAACTGATGTAAGGAAATTAGCCGAAATCAAAGATGCTCAATTGAGTTACTTGCGCTACCGAGCCGAAAAAGATCCTGCTAGGGGGATGTTTAATCGTTTTTATGGTTC
Source organism: Pseudanabaena frigida (assembly GCA_003242085.1). Lineage (GTDB taxonomy): Bacteria > Cyanobacteriota > Cyanobacteriia > Pseudanabaenales > Pseudanabaenaceae > Pseudanabaena > Pseudanabaena frigida. Next base: position 1,756 of record QBML01000028.1, read on the forward strand.
AGAGTGGACAGAAGAGTATATTCACGGCTTCCTGTTTGACTTAGAGCGCAAGTTGGTTTAAAAGCAAGTCGTTGCGCTTTACTCAACGACTTGCTTTTAGGATTGTTGAAACAAGCCGTTATAAATTGTGACAATCTGTAATAAAAAACGATCCAACGACATAGTATAAACAAATAGGTTAGAAATTGAACTAACGAAATAAACGAAGATTAAGCGTTTACGCAGTTAGTCTAGCCAGTTATTTAAAAACATAAATTTTTTCTATTTCTTTCTAATGAAAAATATTAGAAAGCATCTAGACTAGATATTTGATAGGTGGTTTCCCCCTGTCTCAGTCTTTTAAAGACACTTAAAACATAAATTTGGAGATCAACGTAACATGACATTAGATGCATTTGCCAAGGTAGTATCCCAAGCTGACTCACGAGGCGCATACCTCTCTTCTTCTCAGCTCGATGCTTTGAGCGCTCTCGTTGCTGCTGGCAACAAGCGTATTGACATTGTCAACCGCATTACTGGTAACTCTTCGACTATCGTTGCTAATGCTGCTCGCGCTTTGTTTGCTGAACAGCCTGCATTGATTGCTCCAGGTGGTAATGCTTACACCAGCCGTCGCGCTGCAGCTTGCTTGCGTGACATGGAAATTATTTTGCGCTATGTCACCTACGCTATCTATGCTGGTGATTCGAGCATTTTGGACGATCGTTGCCTCAATGGTTTAAGAGAAACCTACTTGGCTCTTGGTACTCCTGGCGCTTCCGTTGCAGTTGGCGTACAAAAGATGAAGGATGCAGCGATCGCGATCGCTAACGATCCTAATGGCATCACCAGAGGTGATTGCAGCAGCCTAATCGCTGAACTCGGCAGCTACTTTGATAAAGCCGCCGCAGCAGTTGCTTAGTCCTAATCTTTAGTTCATATAAAATTTATTTGGAGATATTGTAAGTCATGTCAAAAACCCCTTTAACTGAAGCGCTATCTACAGCAGATTCTCAAGGCCGCTTCCTTAGCTCTAGCGAATTGCAAGTTGCTTTTGGTCGTTTCCGTCAAGCTGCATCTGGTCTAGAAGCTGCTAGAGCTTTGACCGCTAAGGCTGATTCTTTGGTAGCTGGTGCAGCTAATGCCGTTTACAGCAAGTTCCCTTACACCACCAGCACTTCTGGTCCTAACTACGCTTCTACCCAAACTGGTAAAGACAAGTGCGCTAGAGACATTGGCTACTATCTCCGCATCGTCACCTACTCTCTAGTAGTTGGTGGAACAGGTCCTCTTGATGATTATCTCATCAGTGGTTTGGCTGAAATCAACCGCACATTTGAATTGTCTCCTAGCTGGTATGTTGAAGCTCTTAAGTACATCAAAGCAAACCACGGTTTGTCTGGCGATGCTGCTTCTGAAGCTAACTCCTACCTCGACTATGCAATCAATGCTTTGATCTAGTTTTTATCTAAAACTGATTACACAAAAAAGCACCTCTTACGAGGTGCTTTTTTGTATACAGGTATGTGCCAACAATCCTTAAATTAGTTTCATAATAAGAACTTTTGGCTAATCGCACTTATACCGATTTTGTTATTTTCAGTGCCTACGGCACTGAAAATAACAAAATTTGAAAGCCAGCCTGTGGCTGGCTTTCAAAAAACCGATTTTTATAATGAGAATTGTTTGTCGATCGGCAAGTTGGATACAAATAGTGAAAAAATATTCTATGTTAAAGGTTTGAAATAAAACTATGAGTGAATCCGAAATTACAGATGATAATCAACTAACGATTGAACAGGCGATTGTCAATCTGCAATGTGAAGATTTAGGATTACGAATTTACGCAGCATGGTGGTTAGGGCGTTTTCGGATGAACGTGCCTGAAGCGATCGATCTATTGATCGAGGCATTAGCAGATGAAGCCGATCGCACTGAAGCTGGCGGCTATCCATTACGACGCAATGCCGCAAGAGCATTAGGAAAACTAGGCGATTGCCGCGCTGTGTCTGCTCTAATTGTTTCGCTTGAATGCGATGACTTTTACGTTCGCGAGGCGGCGGCGCAGTCTTTGGAAATGCTCGGCGATAGTTCTTGTGTTGCCAAGTTAATAGAATTACTTGATAATCCGATCGCTTCAACAGCGTCAAATATAGAACCCGAACAACCATTTGACGCAATTATCGAGGCATTAGGAACTCTAGGAGCAACAGAATCAATTCCTTATATTCTTCCTTTTTTAGAGCATCCTATTCCTAGGGTTAAATATGCTGCTGCAAGAGCTATGTATCAGCTCTCAGAAGATCCTGCTGTTGCCGATCGGTATGGCGATCGCTTAGTGGATGCACTCTCCAATGATGATTTACAACTGCGACGAACGGTACTTGCTGACCTTGGCGCGATCGGCTATTTATCGGCGGCAGAAGCGATCGGTAACACGATGGCAGAAAATAGTCTTAAGCTAATTTCCCTCAAAGGTTTATTAGAAAAACAAATCCAACTCTCCACACCTCCTGATTTGACAGAGGGCGCAGTTAGAGTCATGGCACTCATGGATGATTTATTGTAAAGTAAATAATTTACCGATATATGTCTGATCGCCTTTCCCAACTCATTCAGGCTGTAGAAGAGGCAGATTCTTCTAAGCTGTTACTCGAAGCAGTCCAAAATCTGGCGGATGCAAGATTAGAAGGAGCTATCCCAATCTTGATTGAGGCTCTTAGCTATAACAATCCAGGAGCCGCCGTGGCAGCAGTTGATGGATTAATTGCACTAGGCGATCCATCTGTTCCTGCATTGCTAGAACTATTAGATATGCATAACTACACAGCACGGTCATGGGCACTTCGTGCATTGTCAGGAATTGGCGATCCACGAGGTTTAGTGACTTTGATTGGGGTAGCAACTGCTGATTTTGCGATGAGTGTACGCCGCGCCGCCGTGAAGGGTTTGGGAATGATGAAATGGCACTGGTTTCCTGATGAACTTCGCGAGATTGCCCAAGAAGAAGCATTGGAAGCATTACTATTTGTTGCCCAACAGGATGAGGAATGGGTAGTACGCTATGCCTCAGTTGTGGGTTTACAATCTCTAGCAATTACGGTCGCGAATACTCATCCCGAATGGCGAGTTCAAATTGAAGCCCAATTTGAACAGATGACTAGTAACGATCAGAATTTAGCTGTGCGTGCGCGGGTCTGGTTGGCTCAACAAAAGATTAAAGAGAAGTTAAATTCTGCTGTAGTAGATACAGTAATCGACGAGAAAAAATCGCCACTGACTCCCGATGATTGGCAAGATATTCTCAATAAACTCTATGAAATTAAGCGTCAGGAGCGTCTGGATAACATAGGTGAAGGCGATCCGCGCCGTTTTCAGAAATTGGCGATCACAATGGGGCAACCCAATAATTAACTTTTACTTTGCTTTATGCATTCTAAGTTACTGCGCTTCGCGCCCAAACCTAAACAAGAAAAATTTTGAAAGCGTTGAAAAGCAACGCTTTCAAAATTTTTCTTATAGTTCTTTCGATCGGTTACTGCTATATTTCTTCTCTCTTTTCTCTAAAACCTAGCTCAATTAGAGCTTTACGAATTTTTGCCTTAGAGGGTTGGGTCTTGGGCATTGCTAGATTTAGTTCTCGCGCTGTTTCTAGCATTTGTCTGATTAAAATATCTAGTAGATTATCATCAACATTCTCTGGAACTTGCTCAATTCTGCCCTGATATGCCAAGGTATAAAGCTCTAAATGATGCTTACCCATTATTTTGGATAGTTTTCTTAATGTCTCAGGTGTTGGACAGGTTCCTTTAAAGCAGGCCCCGCGTAGTCTAGGTTGAGGAACTCCAGCCAATTCAGCAAGATGGTTCATACTAATATTTTGTTCTTCTAAATATTGAAGAACGTATAACCCTAGTGGTGAGCAATCCTCGTTTTTGACTTGTAACCTTGGTGGCATTTGTTAATTTCAGAAATTTTGTTAGATCTTCCAATAGAAAGTTACTCTAACGACACTGAATGATTTTATACCAATTGTTAGACAAGGGGACAGTTGATGAGCTGTCCCCTTGTCTTTTATCTCCAAGTGCCATGAAAACCCATCGGTACGATGCTAGGTAGAGCAAGACGACAAACTGGTTCGGCATCCAAGCGATCGCTGTCAAATATCCACACTTCCGAACATTCGCGATCGCCATCAAATACAACAGTAACGATCCAGCCGCGATCGGGATTATCTGAATCAGGAGCGAAGATCGGTTCCATTGGATACCGATCTTCGCCAAGATCGGCTTCAGTGAGTGTATTGGTTTGATAGTCATAACGAGCGATCGCCCCAAATAATTCTGTTTGTCGATCTTCAAGACGACGGATAGAAAGATAGGTGTAGCGAGAGTTTTGTCCAACTTGCGAAGGCGCAACGCTCGGAAATTCGGAACCGCGATCGATTAACTGTGATGCTTCCAGAAATTCTCCTGTTTTAGGATTCAGGCGCATTTGCCACAAGGTTCCTTTTGCATTAGTTGTAGTCTTACCTGATGCAACTTCCTTAAGATATTGATTGGTAGTGAAGTCGGGATAGCGGATGAGATCGAAGACAACATTGCCATCGCGATCGCCATAGCCATTCCCAAAATGCCACTGATACCAAGGCTCAGTATTGCTGCGACTTACTAGCTCTAGATTATGGCGATTAAACACCAAAACTTCTGTTCCTTCTTGGGGCTTCCATGCCAATGAGTCACTGTAACTCTGCAAATTTAGCAGTACGGGAATTGGATTCATCCGCAACGGTGGCACACAGAAAATTAGATAGTCTCCCGCCAAAACAAAGTCATGCACCATCGACAAACCTTGGAGATTGACCTGATTCTTTTTGATCGGTTTGCCTTGGCGATCGCTACGATAGATATTTAATGTCGCATTCTTGCCATAGGAAACACCAAAATTAAAGATCTCGCCTGTCTGTGGATCGCGCTTAGGGTGAGCCGAATAGGGCAAACGGTTGTCTAAACCTTCGAGATTTTCTAACCCGTAAGTTTCAAGGGTTTCTAGATCTAAAGCATGGGGTAAGCCACCTTCCCAAAGTGCAAGAAGTTTATCAGGTAGGGCAATAACAGAAGTGTTTGCCACATTCTTAGAAGCTTTACCGAAACGTTGCCACCATTTACCTGTGGCAGTCATACCATAATTTCCATAAATCAATTTATCGGCGCATTCTTCTTCCAAATATCCTTCTGTTTGGACATAGCGATAGGTCGCGCGGGCTTTACCTTCGGCAAAATGTACTGCTAAAATTGCCCCATCTCCATCAAACCAATGCCCTACTCGTAGCCCACCACGCTCCATTCTTGCGGGACCATTGCGATAAAGAGAACCTTGCAAACCTTCAGGGATTTTACCTGAAATCGTTGAGAGTTGAGTAAGCGGAAACTCCTTCGCAGGCTGAGCGATCGCCTTAGCCCAAGATGCTGGCTTTTGAATAGTTGCAGTCATGATTTTCTCCACAAGTTGTAATAGTTTATGCTTTGTAAAATATATTTGAGATTAAGAGGAATAGGGAGTTCCATCTTTATGAGTAAATTGCCAACCTCCATCGATTGCCTGAGCGATGAGGTCATCGTCGGGATAATTCCCCCCGTCATTGGGAGTGCGATCGCCGATTTCTAGATATGTGGCGATCGTCTCAGTGTGGTTATAAAGACAATGACCATTTGCCTCACCTGCGGGAAATCCTGCCGCTTGCCCTGCTTGTAAAACTGTCTCACCTTCATCGGTAATCAGGGTTAATTCTCCTGATAAAACGTAGATGAACTCATCCTGTTTTGTATGCCAATGACGAAGTGCTGATTGAGATTTTGGCGGAAGTGTGGTCAGATTTACACCAAAGTTTTTAAGCCCTGCGGCATCACCTAAACGCTTTTTTTCGCGCCCAGCTACCACTGGCTTAAAGCGATCGGGATAGTTACTGCCCGTGCGACTGGGGACTTGACTGGGATCGATGATCGTCATATGCATTCACTTTGTTCGTCAAATTGGGTTTAAGTTTAAGAACATTGAAGAATAGTCCATGCTTCGTCAAATCGTTTTGATTGGAGAGAGGATTTTCGAATCCAGAAATAAAGCATTCCTACATCTCCCCACATCATTTCCACATCATCGTCAGAATCTAACTGGAGTAGTAACAACCAATCAGAAGCACCAGCCGCTTGGTCTTTAGCAATCGGACTGTTATATCCACTTGCATCATCACAGTGAATACCGTGGGAAGTAAGTTGACATTCTAATTGCATATCTCCCTGAATGTTTGAGGAATGACCGAGCATTTGATGCATTGGTTCGTTTGCTGCTATCAATTCCTTCATATCTTCAATAAGATTGACATAATCATCTATGCGATCTTGAGGGATAGACATTTGCTCAAATGCTAAAGAATCATAGCTAGGTAGAGATAAGACTTCACGAAATTTGAGAGCGTAAGAGGTAAACAACCAGCCACTGTCGATGTCTGCACCTTCTGGCAATGAAGACGGGATAAGATTTTCGGTAGAAGGATGGTAAATGATTGCAGAACTTCCCCGATCGCTTGGATCGAAACCCCAAGGTTGCTCGATCTCATCGTAAAAGAAGTAAAGCATTCCCGAATTAGGCAGATACTTCGCAGAATCAAAGCCCTGTAAATCAGCACAGTCAATCTGAGCTAAAAAGCTAAGGGGACGATTTTGCCATAACACCCATTGAAAATCTGCTGGTACGTCAGGTAAACCACCAATGCGAGAAGCACCGATTGCGCTTTCTTGGGAATCGACTTTGGAAAGATGGATAGCAGGCTGGATTGCAGCTTCGATGAGATCGGCAAACATACCTAAATCATGCTTGTCAATTAGTTTTGAGATTTGGCTGTTCATACATTCTAAAATCCATTTTTAAACTGTCTTGCGCCTGAAGATGTTGGCGATACCATGCAATTGTATTGCGAATTGCATCCCGATGCGGTGTAGCAATATCACCAAAAGCCTTGACAAACTTAGAACTATCAACAACAAATGGATTCTCAAATTGATAAAACATTTCTAATGTTTCCGCCGCTTCAGGGATGAAGACCCCCCCGATTCGCATCATCAACTTACCCATGCCATTTATTTTGGCGGGTAATTCCAATTCCTCAAAGAGAAGATTTAGCATTTCTCTTGTGGAAACAGTTGGTGCATTAGGGACATGCCACACCTGCCCGATCGCTTCTTCGCGTTCGCCTAAAATAATCATCGCCTTCGCAAAGTCGCCTATATAGGTATAGGTGTGAGGCAAATCCAAATTACCGATCGCTTCAGCAGGTTTACCTTGCAATGCGGGAATAAACACTCGATCGCCAAACACAGAATTAAGAACACCTTCACCATAGAAATCAGAAGCTCTGGCGATCGCTACTCGCGCTTTTCCTGTGCGAGGGGCAGACATCAGAGTCTCTGCTAGTTGCGCCCGCATTTTTCCCTTATTGGTAGTTGCGGCATAGGGCATATCTTCACGCATTGGTTCTTTGACCTTGCCATAGCCATAGAGACTATCGCCATAGATCAGCTTTGCACCACTGGCGATCGCCCCCGCCAGAATTCCTTGTTGCAAAGGAGGGAACTCCTCAACCCATGATTTATAGCGATATTTTGGTCCTGCACAGTGATAAACCACTTCTGCACCTTGGCAAACTTTCTCTGTAAATTGGCGATCGCTAGCGTCACCGACTACTAATTCCACACCTTGAGGCAAATTGACACTTTTGCTGCGATTTACCATTCGTACTTGTTTGCCCTGTTGCACAAGTTGATGTGTAATCGCCATTCCTAATGCACCTGTACCAAAAACAACGTGAGAAGCGGTCATGGCTTTATCCTCCAATAATTAGGCAAGACGTATATATTCAATCAAGTTAATATACACTTAGTTGAATATACCGAATAATGTATACTCAACTAAGTGCATATGTCAACCCCGACTTCAAATATAAATTTATAAATTTCAAAAATATGTCTCTTGCCTACGCCATATTAGTTTCCTTAATTTGCGAGCCGAAAAGCGGTTACGACCTCGCCAAACAATTTGACGGGACAGTGGGATTCTTTTGGCAAGCCACACACCAACAGATTTATCGGGAATTAACCAAACTAGAGCAACAAAACTGGATCTCGGCTGAGGCGATCGCCCAAGAAGGAAGACCCGATAAAAAAATATTCTCAGTTACAGATTTGGGCTTGATCCACCTAAAAGAATGGTTGCTACAGCCTAGCGAAGTTGCAATTGCTAAGGACGATTTTTTACTTAAAATCTATGCAGGTTATTTAATTCCTGGGGAAGCGATTACCCAAAAGATCGAATCTCATCGCCAATTACATCAACAGCAACTAGAAATTTATCAAGCGATCGAGCGTAACTTTTTTAGTTCACCCCAAGATTGCACGATCGAAGCTCGGTTTGCATATTTAACTCTGCTCCGAGGTATTGTTTTTGAGAAAGGCTGGATCGATTGGTGCGATGAAGTGTTATTAATCTTGCCAACTTGGCAGGACCTCAAATAAAAGATTGTAGAATCACTATTTCTTGCGTTGCAATAAATAGCTAGGACAAATCAAACCCCAAGAGATGAGTGGCGGATCTTCGCGCCGCCACTCATCTCTTGGGGTTTAAGCAAAACTTACATTGCTAAAAAAGAACAAGAGATCGCTTTATAAGGCGATCTCTTGTTAAATTCAATTAATTTGAGAATTTTTACTTGTTTGCTAAAACTGTCTTAGCCTTAACATCGGAAAGTGTGGGGAAAGAAGATTGCTCGGCAAAAGTTTCATGACTCTTTATCAAAGCAACCTGCTCGTGGGCAAGACGCATCTGTGAATTAATAGCGGTTGTCGTTGCATCGTAGATGTTAGTTGCCAACTTAGGATAAGCACCGATCGCAATAATGGGCAATAAGAAACAAACTGCGATGAAAACTTCGCGGGGTTTAGCATCGCTAAAATCAGCCTCACTTGGTAACACGCAGCTCGTACCAAAACAAACTACTTCTTGATTACCTTGAGCTTTGAGACTGATATCCGAAATATCGCAAGAGGGATTAATATCACAATATGGATTTGCATCCGAGGCATAGAAAATTTGGCGCAACATTGAGAGCAAATAAATCGGCGTAAGGATGACACCAACAGCAGCTAAGAAGACAGTTACAGTTCGGAAAGTCGAACTATAAACATCGCTAGTGGTCATACCCATAAATATCGAAATTTCGCTAGCAAAACCACTCATTCCAGGGAGTGCAAGCGAAGCTAATGCCCCGACAGTAAATAATGCAAATACCTTAGGCATCACCTTACCGATATAGCCCATCTCAGTCATTAGCATTGTGTGGGTGCGATCGTAAGTCACGCCTGCCAAGAAGAATAAAACCGAAGCAATCAATCCATGAGATAGCATTTGCAACATCGCACCACTGATTCCCAAATCAGTGAAGGAAGCAATACCGATTAGCACAAATCCCATGTGCGAAACCGATGAAAATGCTAGGCGACGTTTCATATTGGTTTGAGCAAAGGAATTCACTGCTCCATAGACAATATTGATCACACCAAGCATCGCTAAAACTGGAGCGAAATAAACGTGAGCATGGTCAAGCAATCCCATATTCAGGCGAATTAACCCATACCCCCCCATTTTTAGCAGTACGCCTGCTAATATCATCGATACAGGTGATGATGCTTCACCATGCGCATCAGGAAGCCATGTATGGAGAGGAAAAATTGCTAGTTTGACACCAAAGGCAATCAATAAACCTGCATACAGTGGAAGCTCTAAGGCAATGGGGAATTCCTTAAGGGCAAGCTCAGCCATATCAAAGGTCAGGTTGTTACCGTAGAGCGCCATCGCCAAGCCAGCAACTAAGATAAAAATGGATGCGGCGGCGGTATAAAGCAAAAATTTAGTAGCTGCATATTGACGTTTCTGACCTCCCCAGATCGAAACCAGAAGATACACAGGAATTAGCTCAACTTCCCACATGATGAAGAACAGCAATAAATCTTGAGCAACAAATACGCCAATTTGTGCGGAGTACAGCACCAACATCAGGAAGTAAAACAGACGCGGTTTGATATTAACTTGCCATGCCGCGAAGATGGCTAGAGTAGTGACAAGTCCTGCCAGCAGTACTAGAGGTGCAGATATGCCATCGACTGAAACTGCCCAGCTAAGACCTAATTGGGGTATCCAAGTGTACTTTTCCGCGAGTTGGAATGTAGCGCTGCTCGGATCGTAGTTCTTCCAGAAGGCGTAGCACATCAAAATGAAGTCAGCGATGCCTACACCTAATGCATACCAACGCACAGTTTTGCCTTCTTTGTCTGGCAATATGGGAATTAGTAAAGAAGCTACGAGGGGGAGCAGGACGATCGCGGTAAGCCAAGGAAACTGGTCTAGTGTCATGTCAATAAGTCTAAATACTTACCAAGGAGAATGTTAAGTATTGTACTAAACTTTACAAAGTTTTAAGCATCATTATTTTTGATAGCTATCATTTATAGCTGTCGCCAGTCTTGTTAGTACATAAAACCCAAAAGATTAGATGCGGCGCTTCGCGCCGCATCTAATCTTTTGGGTTTTAATACAATTAGCTATAGCTATACAACAGACTTAACATCACAAGGGCTTCGTTCGGAGCAGACTTTATTCATGAAGCCAACTAAAAATAGTTTCTACGGTTAATTGCAGATCGATAGCAAAATTTGGCATTGGTAACACTTGCTCGGGGCGATCGCATATTTTCAAAGCTTGATTAGCCCGATAGATAAAAATCACCTCTTCATCAGGATCAAGTAACCATGCCATTTCAGTACCATGATCCAGAGCAAACAAAATCTTCTTAATTAATTTAGTTTGACGCTGATCTGGTGAGAGAATTTCGATTATCCAATCAGGGGGAATGTTAAATATATTCGCAATTTTACCGTCAGGGTCACGCACTATATTTTCCCATCGAAAAACTGATATATCTGGCACGATTGACATTCCGCCAAATGTACAACGTAATTCTGGGAAAGCTCTTGCTATATGCTTTGCTCTCAGAGAGATATTAAGAAATGATGTAAATTCACCTTGAATCGCGCTATGTTTTCCTTTTGGCATCGTTTTCTGAATAATCTCATTGTCAAAATATTCGCTTTCTGGCTCAGTATCAGGCATGGCAAGAAAATCATCTAGAGAGAAAGGTTTGACTGCGGCTTGTACCATCTTTGAATATCTCCAAAAGTGTTGAGAACCAATACGATTTTAATAAAAAATCAGTTTTTTATCTCCTTCTGGGACGATGTGCCGATCGCTTAATTGGTGGTTCATCTTGATATGGTTCTTGATATGAATCTGGGAGATCGCCAAAATCATCACGGTAATCATTTTTGTCCCAATCATCAAAATCCTTGACATCTCCTTTATACGCACTTTTAGATTTCCCTTGTCCATCGTCTAAAGGTTCGGCGTAAGGATCGACGTAGGGGCTTTCATAATCGCGATCGTAGTCACGGGCAAAATCTTGAGGGGGTCGGGATTTGGTACGCGGGCGGCGTTTCGGTTTAGAACGAGGGGCGCTATATTCATCTTCGTAAAGATTACGCTCTTGCCGACTTTGATAGAGCTTCGTTGCTTGTTGTCCTGCTTGATTAAAAAGTTTGCCTAATTTTTCATCGATTGCAAAACCTTTGCGGGTTTGAATGGAAATCGTACTACTAATGCGATCGTGGAAAGCTTGACGTTTTTCGTTATCGACGATCGCAAAGGCGGCATCAGCAACAAAGGGAATCCATGCAAATACGATTAGGGTCGAGGTGATCGTTTTAATCAAAAAAATGGAGCAGATAAATACAAAAATCTCCCGCTTCATAAATGCGCCGATTCCAGCCGTTTTGCCATATTCTGCATCAATCACTCGAATGCTGATCAGCCATCTACCAAAGCTTTGTCCCTGTGCGCGTGCGGCGATAAATACGCGAAAGACGAACCATGTTGAGATGAATATGAACAGATGTAGAGGATTGGCTGGATCAATCGATAGTATCGATACAGTTAATTCGGAAATAAACCAACAACTCAAAAAGTCTATGATTAGCGCTCCAAGGCGTTGATTGACCGTAGCAAGGGGATAGCGGCTGTAAGCTGGCTCGAAGTCCATTATGATTGCTTGATGATTAAGGCACAGGTTTATATTCTATACTGCGAAGTATGAGGGCAAATCAAGCGATCGCTGCCGTAACTTTGATGCAATGTTGAGTGTTAAGTTTTGGGATGAATAATTATTTAGTGATCGCCATAGGCAACACCAGAATTAAGGCGGTTATTTTGAGTAGCGATCGCCAAATTCTTGAGGAATATGCCTTTACCCATGACCAATTACCAGTTTTAGAAGCGAAGCTTGCGGATCGAGATTTTGTAGATATTGCGATCGCCTCAGTAGTTCCCGAATTGCTCACCAGTTGGCATCATCTACCCCAAACCCAAATCATTAAAACCTCTGATGTGCCTTTGCGAGGTTTGTACGCAACGATGGGATGCGATCGCGCCTTGGCAGCGTATGGTGCAGGGGAAATCTATGGTTATCCAGTATTGGTGATTGATGCGGGCACAGCGATCGATTTAACAGGAATTGATGGTCAAAAAACTTTAGTCGGTGGGGCAATTGTGGCTGGTTTGCGATCGCAGTTTTTAAGTTTGTATCAAAACACATCAGCTTTGCCCGACCTCCATATTCCTGAAACCTTGCCAAATCGTTGGGGTATAGATACTAACAGCTCTATTCAGGCAGGAATTTCACAAATACTATTAGCAGGTTTGCAAGCTTATATTAATGATTGGCGATCGCGATTTCCCGATAGTAAAGTGATAATTACTGGGGGAGATAGCGAACATTTAGTGAAATGGGGACTGCAAGTAGATATAATTGATAAGAATCTAATTTTTTGGGGGTTATGGCGTTGTCGTGAGTTTCAATCCAAAGCTTTGTCGCAATGAGAGCAATCGGCGAAAGGAAATATCAAATTTGCTCGACCAATTCATAAACAGCGATCGCAACAGCTATTTACATCAATTGATGATGTAGTTGCAAGAGTTGATAAGCTTGGTGTTACAACAATCAAAAAAATTATTGCTGCTTGGCTAGATTAATACTTATAGCTATAGCCACTTGTCTTAGGACAAATCAAAACCCAAGAATTAATTGGCGGCGCAGAGTGCCGCCAATCAATTCTTGGGTTTTATACCCTAGTACATTTAGCGACAGCTATATTTCTTTAGATTAGGAATGTTTTGATTTCATAGGGTTTAAATGCAACTTTAAAAGAGTTGTTTATATAGTTAACTAATGAGATCGAATAGTTCCTATTTTCCACGAGATCGCATTCCCATACATTTTCTAATTGCAATAAATGTGATGAAATCTCGATATCTATTTCTGTTGACTGACCGTGTGCTTCATATAAACGGATAATCCAACCCGATCGATCTTGCGATCGCTTAAATGCAGAAAGAATAATATTTGGGGCTGAAATTTGTAAAAAGCTTTGTTGGGTTGATTGCAGAGACGCACATTGCAAAACAATAGGGTTATTTAACTCTTGAGCTAATTGGACAATATTTGCCTCAAGCCAATCGCCTTGGTGAGGAACCAATCGATAGGTAAATTCGTGATGTCCGCGATCGCTGCTTGGGCATGGCCAATTAGGACTACGAAGTAACGTTAATCGTAAGCAATCAGGCTTGGCATCATAGCCATATTTGCTGTCATTGAGAACGCTCAAACCAATTCCCGAATCTTCTCTTGCGTTCGCCGAGAGAAGATTCAGGGGATTGGCAATATCTGCCCAATATTGAGCAGGAACTTCCCATTTAGCTTTAGCTTCGGACGTTTCTCCGAGCGTGCTCCGTTGAATAGTTCCCATTGGTATTTCGTAAGTAGCATAGGGCGATCGCCAATTTACAGGAAAAGCCACTTTTACTAATACATTTTCTTCCTGCCAGTCAACCCAGTTATTAACTGTTATAAATGCTTCAAAAGCTATTAGTTGGATCTCTTGGATAAATGTTGAATTACGGAATTTTTGCTCAATGCGAACTGAAACTAGCAAACTGCAATTTTCGGTGATTGTAATCGAATTAAGAGTTGTAGATTCTAGTTTTTGGGCTTCGTAATTAGGATCTATATTCCATGCATCCCAATATTGTCCTTTATCTTCAAAAAACTGTAAATTACTAGGTGACTTTAGTATATATTTTTGCGACCGCTTGTCGAATATCTGAGCGATCTCCCCAGTTCTGATATTAATCTCAACTTTAATATATCTATTTTCTAGATAGAAATTATCATTGTCAGAAGTAATACTTAGAGGCGAAGTTGTTTCAGTAATTCCCAGTGTTTCAATTTCTGCAAATCCAAAACTAGGAATATCAGCTAACCAACAGAGCGAAGTGTCAGGTAGTCTAACTAATTGCGATCGCTGCCAGTTGAGAAAATTCCATGCTTGCAGATTTAGACTTTCTGAAGTTCCTTGAGGTAAAAGCTGATTACAAATTTCTCTGACTTCTGTCCAACTGCGATCGGCATCGGTAAATACTTCACAGATTGATGTCCCAGGTAAAATATCGTGAAATTGATTGAGCAATAACCCCTGCCATGCTGTCTCCAATTGAGATTGAGGATAGGAAATATTTGCGGTTAGACAGGTAATCGCGCTATATTTTTCGGTATTGCTTAAAAGAATTTCAGCTTGGCGGTTTTGACGTTTTTGATCGGCTTTACTTGTAAATGTGCCTCGATGGAACTCCAAATATAGTTCATCTTTCCAAACTGGTAAATCTACTGGGAGTTTCGTTTTTAAATTCAAGAGAAAATCCTCTAAGGTACTTGACTCCACCTTAAAGAATAATGGCGAATTTGCCCATTCGCGACCAAGATCTAACATATCAGCAGTTGGGCCACCACCATGATCGCCAACCCCATAAAGCCATGAGGTTTCTGGAATATCGTGCTTTTCTTCTTGAGTGGCGATATGTTTTGCGATCGCAACAGGTTCTAGCCCTTGACCCAGTTCATTACTAAAATACGTAAAAATACGACTTCCATCAACACCTTCCCACCAAAAAATTTGATGCGGAAATTTATTAGTGTCATTCCACAAAAGTTTTTGCGTCACAAATGCTTCAAATCCACTTTTAGCGAGGATTTGTGGCATTTGCCAATGAAATCCAAAGGTGTCAGGTAACCATGCGATTTTGACCTCCTTATTAAATTTTTCGCGGAAATATTCCTTTCCATACAAAATTTGTCTAATCAATGATTCGCCGCTAGGTAAATTACCATCTGGCTCCACCCACATTCCCCCGATCAGTTCCCATTTGTCTGCTGCCACTGCGGATTGAATACGTGTAAATAATTCAGGATATTCCTGTTCCATCCATTGATAGGAAACAGCCGTACTTTGATTGAAGATTAGCTCTGGATAACATTCTTGCAAATTTAAGGCAGAATTAAATGTGCGCTGCATTGCCTTTTTTGTTTCGGCGATCGCCCACAGCCAAGCCACATCAATATGTGAATTACCAAGTATATAAATATGTCGTTGTTTAAGGAATTCACTATATTGCAATAACGGTTCGCTGATTTTTGCTAGTTTCGCGAAAAAGCCTATATTCTTTTCTTCATTCTCTTCCTTAAATAGAATATTCAGTGCAGTTACCGCAGTTGCAAGAGGTGTAATATCAATATTTTTCTGGGCAAAAATTGATAGATAAGTTTGTAAAACTTCCAATTCATCGGCAAACTTATTTGGATCGCAGACTTGGTTGGAATACTCATAAATTAATTCTGAAAGTTGTAATGCGCCAATATCATGCTTAGGACTATTTAACTTAATCTCTAATTCATATAA
>QBML01000028.1:17691-61207 GCA_003242085.1 Pseudanabaena frigida
AGTAAAAGCCGACATTTCTGATCGAATAAATCACCTTCTTGAACTTTATTTCCATTAACCCAAATCTCACAAATATCTGCCCACCAAATTAAATTTAGGCGAATAGTTGCACCTGCTGTTGGAAGCTCAGCATAGACCTCTGGCACTAACCAAGTTTGTTTAATATGAATATCTTCTTCACCTTTCAAAAAAGCGATCATCGGCTTATTCTGCTTAGAATTTACAGTCGGTAAAATCTCCCAATCACCTGTTTGATTGAGTCTTTGCCAATTACTAAGTATTGACAAACGCGATCGCGATCGTAACTCATTAATAACTTTGCTCAAGCTTTCTATTAATTCAATCATTTGCAAACTCCTAAATTTTTATGAGAAGAGGGTATTTCTCATGACACTTATGACATAGTAATGCCCTGTGCAGCAATCCAAGCTGTAGTCCACGCACTTTGAAAATTAAAACCACCTGTAACTCCATCAATGTCTAATATCTCTCCTGCAAAAAACAAGCTTTGGCAAATTTTACTTTCCATTGTCTGAAAATTGACATCTTGTAAACGAATACCGCCGCAAGTAACAAATTCTTCTTTAAAAACACCTTTGCCCGCGATCGCATATTCACTAGCGGTTAATACATTCACAATTTGCTGAATTGCCTTGTTAGAAATATCTGCCCATCGTTTTTCGAGTTCCACTTCTGCTTTATCTAGCAAATATTCCCATAAACGCATCGAGATCTCAACTGGACAGTAATTAGAGATAAATTTTTTGGGCTGATCGTTTTTTGCATTTAATAGAATTTGTTTTACCGCTTCTACTTTGAGTGTAGGAATCCAATTAACAGCTAATTTGGCTTGATAGTTACAATCATGCAATTCGCGAGCTGCCCACGCAGACAATTTCAAAACGGCGGGACCGCTCAATCCCCAATGTGTAATTAATAAAGCGCCTGATTGTTCTAATTGATTACGTGCAGATTTTTTCTTTTCAGTACTAGAATTTATCGTTAAAAGCTTAACTGTGGCAGGGTTTACACTCACGCCTGCGAGTTCATGCAACTTAGAATCCTTGATATTAAAAGTGAACAGGGACGGAACAGGAGGTTCTAGTTCGTGTCCTAGCGATCGCGCGATCGCGTAGCCTGATGGACTGCTACCTGTAGCTAATAACAGGCGATCGCAAATAAGACTCTCGCCATTTTTGATAATTACTTCAAATTTACTATCGCCTATCCGCTCAATTTTTTGCACCAAAATATTTGTACGTAGATAGACATTTGCTTTTTTAGCGGCAAACATCAAGGCTTCAACAATTGTTTCTGAATCATCAGTTGTGGGAAACATTCTGCCATCAGCTTCTGTTTTTAGCTTCACCCCTTCCGTGTTAAACCAGCGCACTACATCCAATGCCTGAAAGCGTGAAAAAGCGCCTCGTAAAGCTTTGCTTCCTCTAGGATAGTTCTGCACTAATTGCGAAGGTTCAAAGCAATGATGCGTAACATTGCAACGTCCTCCTCCTGAAATCCTTACCTTAGCTAGAGGTTGTCTTCCTGCTTCTAGCAAAGTTACTCGTGTATGTGGGGCTTGTGCGGCGTGGATAGCCCCAAAAAATCCTGCTGCTCCTCCACCAATTACAACAACTTCTGTACTCATGTATTTGTTCTTGTCTCTAGATCTTGCTATCTTGGCGACAAGATTGAAATATATTGATTACTTCTTGGGGAACTTTCTTTGTTTCTCTAGCGGCGGTGTCTATTTTTAGAAACTCTGCAAAACTATACTGCGATCGCACTTTATCGATACTACAAGTGCAAAATTCTTTGCTATTAGTAAATCCACAGCCTTTCATAAAGGTCTTGATTACTTCTTGGGGATATTCATATTTCTCTTGCTTGACAGGATTGTTTGGTTTATTCTCTTCCGCCGCAGCCATAGAGATTCCAGTGCCAGCCAAAACAAATGTGCTGAGAACAAGTATGAGATGATGGCGCATATTTACTTTGTTGATAATTTTTGCTAGGCGCGTAGATAATTATATTAGCAAGTAGAAACAGCTCTTTGTGCCGCTACTGCTCGCAAAAATATTGCGTCGTGTTACAACAAGTATTTTTGGAGATTTTATAATTTCTATCATCAGGATGACTGCATTGATTGCGGTTTCATGACAACATCTAAATAGTGATCATGTTTTGCTTGAGCGTTTGAATGAAATCTCCTGACCGTTTACTAATTGTTGATGATGTGCCCGACAATCTATTTCTAGTACGTACTATCCTCGAGGAAGAGGGATACGAGATAGTAACATCATCCAATGGTCATGATGCGCTAAAAATTGTCGAGTCAGATCCACCCGACTTGGTTTTACTAGATGTAATGATGCCAAAGATGGATGGCTACGAGGTGACACGACGTATTAGAGCGATCGAGGATTTGCCTTTTATTCCAATTTTGCTCCTCACGGCTTACGATCGCGCTAATGCAGTCAAAGGTTTAGATCTCGGTGCCGACGAGTTTATTCGCAAACCGATTGAAGCGGATGAGTTATTGGCAAGGGTGCGATCTCTGCTGCGTTTAAAACATAGTATTGCCGAACGAGATCGCATCGATCGACAAAGACAGGATTTTGTATCGCGCCTCACCCATGATTTGCGAACACCACTAGTTGCTGCCGATCGCATGTTAGGTCTTCTGCAAGATGGCGTACTTGGAGAAATTTCGCCAGAAATTCGTGAAGCGTTAACAATTATGGGGCGTAGCAATCATAATTTGCTAGAAATGGTGAATAAGCTTTTAGATGTCTATCGTTATGAATCTGGCAGCAAAACAATTAATTTACAGCCTTTAAACCTGAAGGAACTACTCGAGCAAGTCGTACAAGAGCTTAAACCGATCGCGATTTCCAAAAACCTCGAACTTACTATCGATCTTGAAGATATTCCTGAAGTCAAAGGCGATCGCTTAGAGCTATTGCGCGTATTTAATAACCTAATTGGAAATGCACTCAAATTTACTGAATCTGGTGGAGTTCGTGTTAGCCTAAAACATAATAAATCCGAGCCATATCAGACTAAACTGAGTAAATCAGAGGCTGTAATCGCGATCGCTGACACAGGTACGGGGATTCCATTAGAAGAGCAACCGTTCTTATTTCAAAGATTCAGCCAAGGAAGCCACCAAAAGCAAGGTAGTGGTCTAGGTTTATACCTATCGCACTACATTATCAGTGCCCATAATGGCAAAATCTTGGTAAAGTCATCACCAAATCTAGATTCTCAAACAGGTTCTACTTTCTTTGTGCATCTTCCCATTACCAAGACCAAATAACTTTTAAGAAAACTTGCTTTGCAATTCTTCTTAAAAATTATTTGGTCTTGGTCAGAATGCAAAACTCTATCTACATGACAAGTTTCTCTGCAAGTCCTACCATATGAGCACTCACCAACTACAGTACGACACGCTCCTCAGTCATTACAGCAATCCACTCAAGGCGATCGGACTTTTACGCGAATATCGTCCTTATTTTGAGTTGATTCCTAGCTTACGTCGTCCCAGTGATAGCTTGATTGCGATTCCATTACCAGTGGTAAAATATACTAGTTCAAACTTGTCGCAAAGTCACGTTCAAATGCAGTGCGATCTTGCCTTAATCATGTGCGATCCAGATTGGAAAGTAAAAACTGGACGCGAAATTTTTGTATTTATCCATCGTCCTAACGAAGACTATTCAGCACTGTTGCAACGCTGGCGGCAAGTAGAAGTTGCCCTTGGCGAAGAATATTATTGGCTTTTACCTTGGAAACATCGCAGCATCATTAGCGATCGCGGTGAATATCATTATCCACTTTTTGTGACTCTCGACTATTCACCGACCCGCATTATCAAAGGTTTAGAAGGTGCATCGCTCCCCCATGTTAGAGCCTTAACTCCAGAGATCGAAACTCCACCTGACACAGAAGAGAATCAAGAAGATCCCATTTACGATCCAACTCAATAAAAGAGAAAGCACAAATATTCTCATACTCTTATTAAGAGACACTGTATGTGGCTATTGATTAAAGTTAATCGGTTCGGGTCGCGATATTCCATAACCCTGAGCGTAATTCACGCCAATTTCTCGGAGTTTATCTAGGATCGTCTCATCTTCAACAAACTCAGCGATCGTTTCAAGATTCATAGCATGGGCAATGCGATTGAATCCTTCAACGATCGCTTGAGAAATTAGATTATGACTAATATTTTTGACAAAAGCACCATCAATTTTTAGGTAATCAACTGGTAAATTGAGCAGATACGCAAAGGAACTCAACCCACTGCCAAAATCATCTAAAGCAAAACGACAGCCAATCTTTTTGAGCTCACTAACGAAATATCTTGCTTGCTCAAAGTTAGCGATCGCCGCAGTTTCTGTGATTTCAAAGCAAATAGTCTGTGGTGGGATTTGATAGCGAGGAAATTGTTCGATTAAAAATTTTAGGAATTGATTATTGCTAATACTGGAGCCAGAAAGATTGATCGTATACAAATTATCAGTAAGAATCTGTTGCCTCGATAATTTGTGATAGTTTGAGAAAAAAGTTTCGACTACCCAGCGATCGATCTCAGTAATCAAGCCATAACGCTCAGCGGAAGGAATAAATGAATTAGGAGATAACACCTCTCCATTCTCATCTATCATCCTCAATAAGATCTCACAATGCTCTGCTGATGAGTTGGAATTAATGGGAAGGATTTTTTGGGAATAAAGGCAAAAACGATTAGTTTCCAGCGCTCGGCTAATTTTAGAGACAACATGCCTTTCGCCTCGTTGTCTCATTAGTTCACCATCATCTAGACTATAGATGTGGATGCAGTTCCGACCTTTGTCTTTAGCAGCATAACAAGCTGCATCTGCTGCCCCCATAATTTCCATTAGATCTTGTCTGGTTTGGTCAATCGCAACAACACCAATGCTAACGCCAATGATAAAAGTTTGGCTATTCCAAATAAACCGAAACTCACGCACTAAATCTTTGAGCTTTTCCGCAACCTGAATTGCTTGAGAAAGTGGACATTGAGTGAGCAAAAGCCCAAATTCATCACCTCCTAAGCGAGCCAATGTATCACTTGCACGGATTCCCTTCTGTAGAAGTATAGTGATTTAGCGCAGTAGTTCATCACCAGCAATATGACCTACGGTATCGTTAACGACTTTGAACTGATCTAAATCTAAATAACAGAGTGCGTGCTGGTGCGTGCTATTTTGGACAGCAGCAATCGCCTCAATTAGTTGCTGCTCAAATCCTCGGCGGTTGATTAAACCCGTCAGAGCATCGTGGCTTGCTTCCCAAGAAAGTTGTCTGGCAAGATAGCGCGATTCGGTAACATCATGAAAGACTATGACCGCTCCGATAATTTGACCATGGCGATCGCGAATTGGTGCTGCCGAGTCTTCAATGGCATACTCCGTTCCATCAAGGGCAATGAGAATTGTATGGTTGGCTAAGCCCACAATCAATCCCTTTGACAGAGCATCGGTTATAGGGTTCACTGCTGGCTTGCGCGTTACCTCATTAACTATTCTAAAAACCTCAGCCAGAAGCATTCCTTCAGCCTCCTCGGATTTCCAACCCGTTAGACTCTCAGCAACAGGATTGAAATATCTAATATAACCTTGAGCATCAGTAGTAATGACAGCATCACCAATCGATTTTAAGGTTACTTGAGCCAATTCCTTTTCAGCAAAATAGATGTCTTTGAGACGTTGATTTTCTTCTATCTCCTTGACGAGGCGCAAGTTCTGTTCTTGGAGCTTTTTTTGTAGTCGTCGGATCGTTAGATGAGTTTCGACACGTGCCAATACTTCTTCGATGTGAAAAGGCTTTGCAATATAATCTACTCCTCCCGCAGCAAGTCCTTGTACCTTATTGAAAGTCTCATTAAGTGCGCTCAAAAAAATAACGGGAATATCTGCGGTGCGATCGTTAGATTTTAATTGACGACAGACTTCATATCCATCAAGATCTGGTAATTTAATATCGAGTAGAATAAGTTCTGTTGTGGGCAATTGAGCCGCTCTGATTGCCATTTCTCCTGTCGTTGCGCTACGAACCTTATAACCCTGCTCATTCAATGTATCTCTTAGCAGACGGAGATTATCGGGTAAATCGTCAACAATTAAAATATTGCCTCGATAGCTCGTATTACTGACCATTCTAGATTTTTACACTGCCTAATGCATACATATGATCCTATACATAAATAATACAGTAGTAGATTTTAAACTCTTTCAGCATCTAAAATTCTTTTTAATAGTAAACAAAATAACATAACTCAATAAAATCAGAATAATAGACGATATTTTTGTTATTCCAAAAGCGTTTCTTTATCCCAATCGATCGACATTTATGAACAAGAGCATTTCGCAAATCGCAGATTTGTTCGTTATTGTAATCGGGGTAAGCGTACTGCTTGGCTGGCAATTTGACATATCCCTACTTAAAAGTGGATTTCCTTTCTTACCCGTAACCATGAAGGCGAATACAGCGATTTGCTTTTTATTTGCGGGAATATCTTTAATATTGTTGCATCGCTAAAGACCCCGATCGCATTACCGAGTTTCTCAAGGACTGGCGGGGGCAATTGTTGCGATCGGATTGCTCACACTGTGTGAGTATTTCTTTGGTTGGGATTTGCATATTGACCAATTGCTGTTTCGAGATGTTGTGTCTCCAGAGACCCCTTATGCAGGACGCATGGGCATAAGTACCGCCGTCAATTTTGTATTGATGGGAATAGCACTGTTCCTATTTGCGCAAAACCGTTCAAAGGATACTTGGTTGGCTCAGATTTTCAGTACTGTTGCGGCTTTGGTTTCTCTACTAGCTTTATTCGATCATTTATTAAGCATCAATATTTTTGAACGATTAGTCATCCTTACCACGATTCAAGCACTGAATACAATCCTCAGCTTCTTCATCCTTTACATAGGAATTTTGTGCTCCGACTAAACGAAGGATTAATGCAGGTACTAACCAGTCCCCTAGTCGGCGGCGTAATGGCTCGATGGTTGTTGCCTTGGGCAATCGTCTTTCCAGTAACACTAAACTGGTTCACTTTTCAGGGTCAAAAACTAGGTTGGTATGATTCTACATTTGGCGATGCAATATTTTCAAACATGATGGTTTTTACGTTCTCAGTTCTCATTGGGGGAACGGCACGATTTCTCAATCAGATCGATGGCAAGCGCAAACAAACTGAAAAAGCACTAAAAGAACTAAACGAAACATTAGAAATGCTTGTGGCTGAACGGACAGAATCTTTGCAAAAATCACAGGCTCTTTTTGCGGGAATTCTAGAGATTGCCAATGATGCAATTATTTCCGTTGATAACACTCAACGCATTACTCTATTTAACCAAGGTGCAGAAAAGATTTTTGGCTATAAATTTGAGGAAGCGATCGGGCAACCTCTAAACTTATTTCTGCCAGAGCAATTTCAGAATGCTCATAATCTGCATGTCCAAACATTTGCTCAGTCTTCTGGTAAAGCGAGATCTATGGGGGCACAAGGTGAGATTCTTGGCCGTCGTCAAGATGGTACAGAGTTTCCTACTGAAGCCTCAATTTCCAGACTAGACATAGGCGAAGAATCAGTATTTACAGTTATTTTGCGTGGTGTTAGCGATCGCAAGCGAACAGAGGCATCACTAGCACACATGGCAACGATAGTGGAATATTCTGGTGAGGGAATTATTAGCAAATCCTTAGATGGCATAGTTTTAAGTTGGAACAACGCAGCGGAAAAAATCTTTGGCTACAAAGCTGAAGAAATCATAGGGCGATCGATCGCCACTATAATTTCACCCAACCTACTCGACGAAGAACAAAAAATCCTAGAAACAATTAAGCGAGGAGAAATAATTCAAAACTATGAAACAATTCGCGTTCGTAAGGATGGACAACTTATCCACATCGCTTGTACTATATCGCCCTTAAAGGATACAAAAGGTAAAATTATTGGGGCTTCTGTAATTAAACGCGATATCACCGATCGCAAGAATGCTGAAAACGATCGCAAACAAATTGAAATAGCTTTACAAAATACTGAAGAACAGTTTCGTCAAGCGTTTGAATATGCATCAATAGGGATGGCGATTCTTTCCATTGATGGACAGTGGCTGAGAGTCAATCAAGCCCTATGCCAGATTGTTGGCTATTCTTCAGAAGAATTGAGAGCATTAACTTTTCAAGACATAACCCATCCTGATGATGTAGAAGTCGATCTTAACAATATCAAGCATCTAGTCGCAGGAACGATTTCAACTTACCAAAGAGAAAAACGTTATTTTCATAAGCAAGGACATATTGTTTGGATTCTATTGAATGGATCGGTAGTAAAAGATAAACAAGGGAATTCCTTACATATTATTGCTCAAATCCAAGATATCACTGCTCGGAAAGAATTTCAAAAGACCCTAGAACTTCAGAGCATTATCATGAATAACATGGCAGGGGGCGTATGTTTAGTCAAAGCCGCAGATCTGACGATCGGTTACACCAATCCTAAATTTGACACAATGTTTGGCTACGAAGAAGGCGAACTCGCAGGTCAACCTGTAGGTGCGATCAATTATGTTGATACAGAGGTGACACCCGACGCATCCGTTGAAGATATTGTCACTCAACTCGATCGGGACGGAGAAGCGGAATATGAAGCCTACAATAAGAAAAAAGATGGCTCGCTCTTTTGGTGTAGAGTCCATACCTCTAGGTTTGAACATCCTGAATATGGCACTGTATATGTTGCAGTTCAAGAGGATATATCCCAGCTCAAGCTGTCTGAACAAGCTTTGCGTACTACAACAAATCGCCTCAACTTTCTCCTCAACTCTAGCCCCGTCGTCATTTTTAGCAGTAAACCTGATGGTGACTATGGCGCAACCTTTATCAGTGAGAACATCAAGGAGGTAATGGGATACGATCCTAAAGCTTTTTTAGAAGAGTCGGAATTTTGGATAAATCATTTACATCCAGATGATGTAGATCCAGTACTCAATGGACTGACAAATCTATTTGCCGAAGATTTTCATTTTCAGGAATTTCGTCTTTTGCACGCAGATGGAAATTATCGTTGGATACTTGAACAACTAAGGATAATTCGAGATCGTGCAGGTAATCCGATTGAAATTTTGGGATATTTGATTGATATTAGCGATCGCAAACGAGCAGAACAAGCTCTGATAGAAAGTGAAGCTAGATTCCAAGCTTTTATGGATCGTAGTCCTACCTCAACTTGGATTACTGATATAGATGGAAAGATGCTTTATCTCAATCAAACCTATTGCAAGATGTTCCAGTTACCAACACAGGAGGTAATTGGAAAAACTGTTTTTGATCTCTATCCAGACCAAATCGCCCAGAATTTTTTGGACAATATACGTAGGGTAACAAGTACAAATCAAGTTATTGAGACAGTTGAGATAGCTCCACGCCCCGATAATACACTAGGCGATTTTTTAGTCTACAAGTTTCTAATTCCCTCTTTGTTTGGACAGAATCTAATTGGTGGTATCGCTATTGACATTACAGATCGCAAACAAGTGGAGTTGGAGCTTCAACAAGCCAAGGAAGCCGCAGAAGCTGCAAATCTTGCTAAAAGCATGTTCTTATCCAATATGAGCCATGAACTCCGTACACCTCTCAATGCTATTTTAGGATTTACTGAATTGATGAGTTACGATTCCTCTCTGAGTCCTGAGAACCAAGAAGATCTGGCGATCGTCAATCGTAGTGGCAAACATCTATTGGAATTAATTAACGACATTTTAGACCTATCTAAAATTGAAAGTGGACAGATGAAGCTCAATCTCTCTGACTTCGATTTAGATAATTTGTTAACTTCTATTGAAGAACTGTTTCAAGTACAAGCCCAATCAAAAGACTTAAAACTAATTGTCGAGCGAGATCCTACTCTTCCCAAATTTGTCCATACCGACGAGAAAAAACTATATCAAGTCTTAGTCAATCTACTCGGTAATGCAATTAAGTTCACCAATCAAGGAAGCGTCATTGTAAGAGTTCGGCAACAGGGAATAGCGACTCTTAAGCAAGCTCAACTCCTTTTTGAGATTGAGGACACAGGCGTAGGAATCGCACCAACAGAAATTGACAGCTTATTCAAGGCATTTGTGCAGGCTCAAGCAGGGAATAAATTGAATCAAGGTACGGGTCTAGATTTAGCGATTAGCCAAAGATTTATCCAACTCATGGGCAGTCATATTCAGGTTCAAAGCACATTGGATCGGGGCAGTATTTTTTATTTTGGACTTGGGGTAAAATTGCCTCAAAATATCCCCCTCGCATACGAATCATTTAGACAAAGAGTGATTGGTTTAGCTCCAGGACAACCAACTTACCGCATCCTTGTTGTTGAAGATATAGAAGAGAATCGCCTCCTATTGGTCAAGCTCATGACCTCTGTAGGTTTTGAGGTGCGTGAAGCGACGAATGGAGTTGAAGCACTTTCATTGTGGGAGAGTTGGTCGCCGCATCTGATTTGGATGGATCTGCGAATGCCTGTTATGGATGGCTACACAACTATAAAACGCATCAGAGAACATCCTAATGGACAAGAAACTATTATTATTGCGTTAACTGCTAGTGTTTTTGAAGATGAGCGAGAGAAAGTGATGATAGCTGGCTGTAATGACTTTACGAGCAAGCCAGTTCAAGAAAGAATCATTTTTGACAAACTTGCTCGATATTTGGGCGTGAAGTATATCTATAAATCGTTAGGGCAAAACCAAAAGAAACAATTGGTTGAAACGCTATCGTCAGAAGATCTAGCTACGATGTCTGCGCAGTGGCTAGAACAAATGTATCAGGCTGCTTACTATCTCGATACTGAAGTCATGAACGAGTTAATCAAAGAAATTCCTGCATCTAAGCCAAACTTGTCCAAGGCACTAATTGATTCTATTAATAATTTTAATTCTGACCAAATTATGGAGTTAATTCGACCTCTGCTCCCGAATCTAATTTAGTTACAGTGTTTAAGGGTAAAATCCAAACCCAAGAAAAGAAAGGCAGCGCTTCGCGCTGCCTTTCTTTTCTTGGGTTTTATGTCCTAATACACTTAGCAACAGCTATATATTTTAGAGTGCTAACCATACTCTCTAGTTTTTACTGGCGATCGCTATAAATTAGAACCCAAATCACTGTAGGATATGACCTTAAAAGAAATTTAGATTAAGTATCTTAAAATAAAATCAATGGCTTCTCAATTGCGCGTATACGTCCCTCCTCATCCCATTATCCGTCATTGGCTCGCAATTGCACGGGAGAAGCATACACCTGTTCCATTATTTCGGGCAGCAATGGTTGAAATGGGTAAATGGCTGACCTATGAAGCGATTCGAGAATTTTTACCCGTGCAGGAAGTAGCTGTCGAAACTCCATTGGGAACTGCAAATGGACATACGATCGATGGTTCAATCCCTTTGGCTTTTATACCAATTTTAAGAGCTGGACTATCGATGCTCGAAGGATGTCAAACTCTATTACCAACAGCGAATGTCTATCATTTGGGCTTAGTACGTAATGAAGAAACTCTGGAGGCAAGTTGCTATCTCAACCGTTTACCAGAGAGATTTGAGCCACAAACACATATTTTTATCGTAGAGCCGATGATGGCAACTGGTGGCTCGATTATCACAACCCTGAAAATGTTAACTGAGCGTGGGGCTGATGCCTCCTTAGTTAGGATTATTAATGCCCTATGTGCACCACCAGCTTTACAGCTAATCAATCAACAATTTCCTGCAGTACAAATTTATTCAGGCTGCATTGATGAAGTGGTGAACGAGCAAGGATGGATTGTCCCAGGATTAGGCGATGCAGGCGATCGCTCTTTTGGAACTTAACAAGCAACTCTAAGGAAAGTCGCGTTGCGACTCTCCTTAGAGTTTGAGCGCAAAGCGCTATAAGTCCTAAGGACAGACAGTTATAGTTGCTATGCATTAGCTAGAGTTAAAATTTTCTGCCAATGAGCTTCAGATACAGGCACAACTGAGAGGCGACTAATCCGAATCAGATCGAAACCTTCAAAATCTGGATCTTGCTTGATTTGGGCAAGGGTAACAGGCTGAGGCAGCGATCGCACTGCTTTAACATCGACCACAGCTCTTTTAGGGTCGCCTAACTTAGGATCGGCATAGGGTGAGCTAATCACCTCAGCGATGCCCATAGCGCGACGCTCATCACCAGTGTGATAGATCAATGCAAGATCATTAGATTGCATCGTGCGGATGTGCTTGAGTGCTAGATTATTATTCACGCCATCCCAGATGGTTTGGCGATCGCGCTCTAGGTCTGCGTAG
Source organism: Pseudanabaena frigida (assembly GCA_003242085.1). Lineage (GTDB taxonomy): Bacteria > Cyanobacteriota > Cyanobacteriia > Pseudanabaenales > Pseudanabaenaceae > Pseudanabaena > Pseudanabaena frigida. The sequence continues at coordinate 30,042 of QBML01000028.1, forward strand.
GAATAAACATCGGGTTCGCTTTTGAGTAACCAGTAAGCCATTTTTAAAGCTGTTTGCAACAATGACAGTATAGCGATCTAAACTAAAAAAATAGAGGAAGTTTTGTGACCTTTATTTTTTTGCTTAAATTATCTTTCAGGCTTCAACTCGTAAGGCTGCGCCTGATAGTTCTGGGTCTACTCGTCAGAAGTTGATTTTTGAGCGCTTGGCTAATGGTCTGGCGGCGCATCGTCCTAAAGATTGCGATTTCCTGTGGTTGTTCCCATCAATGATTAGGCAGCAAAGGTACTTCGGTAAGAATCCCGCAAAACTCAAAGAGTCTCTTACCGCTATCTTTGCCTAAGGGAGTGAGTACCAAGCGATCGCTATTTTTACCAACCGAGAATCCGAGAAATTTGTGAAGTGATTTTGGAGGAATGAAAAGGGTGAGTGATCGCACCTTGGACTCCTAACTGAGCAATATTTTTTGGTTGGGTTAGTTCGCTGAAAATAGTCAATATCACAACAGGGATATCAGCAAGCTGGGGATCGGCGCGTAGTTGTTGGAGAACAAGAAAATTATCCACTCTTGGCGTTAGCATATCCAGCAAAATTACATCAGGTTTGACTTTGGCACTTGAGGCTAATGCCTCTTCCCTCGATCTAGCAATTATTACTCGCCATTTGCTGAATACTTCAATACAAAACTGCACAACATCGCAAAAATATTCATCAGCACAAATAAATAAAATGTTTTTTTGAGAGTGTATTATCATTTGGTTTAGTAGTGAAATTTTACTTCGTAATCATGGATTTGTAACCTTGTAAGAAACATAGAGAATAAAAATGAAGACATTCTGAAGCAAAGAGTAAAGATACAGATCTTCATATTGAATCATCCTATTTTCATAGTTACCAATTTAAAAGCCGAATAATTCGATTGGCTATTTTGAGAGGTTCAAATGGCTATGCAAGTCCAACTTAACTAAAACAATTTAATTTCTAACACCATCAAGCTTAAGCTGCAAAAGTACATTGGTTAGAAACCCGCGAAACTCAAGAAGGCTCTAAACACTATCTTTGCCTAAGAAGCTAAGTACCATGCGATCGCTATTTTTACCAACCGAGAATCTCAGAAATTTGTGAAGCAATTTGGGTGGGATGACAAGGTTTAGCAATCGCTCCTTGAACTCTTAACCGAGCAATATTTTGGGGTTCGGTTAGTTCGACGTGAGCAGTCAATAAAACCACAGGGATATTAGCAAGCTGAGGATCGGTCTGTAGTTCTTCAAGAACAGCAAAACCATCCATTTTTGGCATTTGCATATCCAGTAAAATCGCGTCAGGTCTGACTGAGTTAATCGCAGCTAATCCCTCTTCCCCCGATCTAGCAATTGCCACTTTCCATTTGCTGAATATTTCTATACAAAACTGCACAACTTCGCAAATATGTTCATCATCGTCGATCATTACAATATTTTTTTGAGATTCTATTGACATTTAATTTAGAAGTAAAATTTAGCTTCAATAATTATGGATTTGTAGCTTTGAAGCTAGTATAGAAGATGAAAGTGAAGGCAATCTGAGGGAAAGAGGAAGATATAGATCTTCATGTTTCATAATCCTTTTTTCGTAGTTACCAATTTAAAAACTAAGTAACTGGTGTTACGTAGAAGTTTCTACAGCCCTAGCCCCTCTCCCGCAGGAGAGAGGAATAAGAAAAAATATGGGTTTTGCTCACCTTCTTCTGAGGAAAAAGGGGTTGGGAGATGAGGGTTCCACGTAACATTAGTAAGTAATTCGATTGGCTATTTTGAAATGTTCAAATGGCTATGCAAGTTATCCTTAACTAAAGCAATTTAATTCCTAACACCATCAAGCTTAAGCTGCAAAATTACATATGAAAGAATCCCGCAAAAGTCAAAGAGACTCTAACTGCTATCTTTGCCTAAAAGATGAGTACAAAGCGATCGCTATTTTTACCAACCGAGAATCTGAGAAATTTGAGAAGCAAGCTTAGTGGAGTAAAAAGGTTTAGAGATCGCACCTTGGACTCTTAACCGAACAATATTTTGGGATTCGGTTAGTTCGATGGGAGTAGTCAATAGCACTACAGGGATATCAACAAGCTCGGAATCGGCTCGTAGTTTTTCGAGAACATCAAAACCATCCTTTCTTAGCATTAGCATATCTAGCAAAATTGCATCAGGTCTGACTTTGACACTAGTGGCTAATCCCTCTTCCACGGATCTTGCAGTTGTTACTTGCCAGTTGCTAAATACTTCTACGCACATCTTCACAACATTGCAAATATGATGATCCTTGTCTATCAATACAATTTTTTTTTGAGATCTCATTATAATTTTGTTTAGAGGTAAAATTTAAATTTGCAATCATGGATTTGAAACCATTCAGCTAATATAGAGAGCAAAAGTGAAGAAATTCTGAGGAAAATTGTAAGATAGAGATCTTCGCGTTGCATCATCCTCTTTCCATAGTTACCAATTTAAAAACTGAGTAATTCGAACGGCTATTTTGAGAAGTTCAAATGGCTATGCAAACCATTCTTAACTAAAACAATTTAATTCCTGACACCGTTAAGCTTAAGCAGTCACCGATCGCTAAAGTTTTCAGCTATTTCTAGGGCTTGGTTACACTGAAGAACAATCAGGTGACAGGTGGGTTAAGACTCTGGTGGGTTATGAGGGCTAGCCTCTATCCTTGGTGCTTAACCTCTGTTCCTCCCGATCGTGTGGCTTCTAGCTGACTAGGGAAGAAATTGGCTGAAGCCAAAGGCGACGGCTAGGCACTCAAAGCTTTAAAAGAAAGCAAGATTTCTGGAAAGCAAAAAATTATCAGGATTTTATTCAAGGTTACTCGAATGTTATTTTATGAGCTATACAAGAAAAATAAGTAATTAATTCAGGCGATCGCCATGTTAGCGATCGCTTTTTTAGCCTTTAAAGAAAGGTAGTAGAAAGAACACAAGTAAAATTCTTGTGGTTTATAATCGTTAATGCCCCATACAGCAAACAAACCGCACAACTTTTGTTGAAAGTTTTGCTTTGCGTTATATTTTTTGATAGCAACGAATAACCCGATGGAAGTGAGCCGCGTGAATACAAGTCAGTCTAATCAGTCTGGAACTACTAATCTTATCCAAGGTCCCTATTGGCTAGTCGAAGAGCGCGATGCCTGTGGAGTGGGGTTTATTGCCGATAAGGAAGGTCGAGCCAGTCATAAAATTGTAAGCAATGCTCTTAAGGCTTTGACTTGTATGGAGCATCGCGGTGGTTGTAGTGCCGATCAAGACTCAGGTGATGGTGCGGGACTAATGACGGCGATTCCTTGGGCATTGCTACAAAATGAATTTGCGGATTTGACTATCGATCCCGATCATTCGGCTTTGGGTATGTTTTTCTTACCGCAGGAAAGCGATCGCGCTGAAAAATGCCGTCAAATCACAGAAAAAATTGCTGAAGAAGAAGGATTAAAACTACTTCGATGGCGGGTTGTACCCGTGCAACCACAAGTACTAGGAGTGCAGGCTAGGGAAAATCAACCGCAGATCGAACAGGCTATTTTCGTTGCAGATGCAGATCATCAAAAGATCGACCAGATCGAAAGAGCAATTTACATTACTCGTCGTCGGATTAAGCTTGAAGCTAAAAAGTTATTTCCTCATGTTAGCGGTGAATTTTACGTTCCATCGCTATCTAACGTGACTGTCATTTATAAAGGCATGGTACGCTCGGCGGTTCTCGATGCTTTCTATGATGATTTAAGAAATCCTGATTATGTTTCGGCTTACGCCATCTATCACCGCCGCTTTAGTACAAATACGTTACCGAAATGGCCCCTTGCTCAACCAATGCGCTTTCTCGGGCACAATGGTGAAATTAATACTTTGCAGGGTAATACAAACTGGTTTTTAGCTAGACAAGGCGATCTATCGCATCCAAATTGGGTGGACAAGAAAGGCGATCGCCTCAAGGACATTTTGCCAATTCTCAAGACAAATGAAAGTGATTCGGCAACTCTCGATCACGTGTTTGAGTTGCTAATTGAGACGGGTCACAGCCCCCTTGAAGCAATCATGATCCTCGTGCCTGAAGCCTATGAGAACCAACCAGATTTAAGCGATCGTCCCGAAATCGTTGATTTCTACGAATACTATAGTGGTTTGCAAGAGGCATGGGATGGACCAGCATTACTAGCTTTTAGTGATGGCAAAATCGTTGGTGCAGCCCTAGATCGCAATGGTCTGCGTCCCGCCCGTTACATGATTACTAACGATGGCATGGTGATCGTTAGTTCGGAAGCAGGAACCGTAGATATCCCTGAAGCTGATATTGTCGAAAAAGGTCGCCTTGGTCCTGGACAAACGATTGCCGTTGATTTGCAAACCCATGAGATTTTGCATAATTGGGAAATTAAGGAACGGGTTGCCAAAGCATATCCCTATGGTGAATGGATTAAACAATATCGGAAGAATTTAGAAACGAAACCATTCCAAGAAGCACCAACTCTAGACGAGCAGAAGGTTCTCACCTATCAAACCGCCTTTGGGTATACCCTCGAAGATGTAGAAATGGTGATTGAAGCGATGGCTCAAGATGGTAAAGAGCCTGTTTTCTGTATGGGTGACGATGCGCCTCTAGCCTTTCTATCTCAGCGTCCTCATTTACTCTATGACTATTTCAAGCAGCGCTTCGCACAGGTAACTAATCCGCCGATCGATCCTCTGCGTGAAGGAACAGTAATGTCGCTGTCAATGTATTTAGGAGAAAGAGCGAATTTACTTTTGGCAACTCCTGAAGCTGCAAATCAGATCAAGATTAAGAGTCCTGTAATCAATGAGATAGAACTGGAGGAACTACAAAGCCTAGGTTTTGCCTCAACCAAGTTAGATATGCTGTTCTCGATATCGTCTGGAGTCGCAGGACTAAAAACCGCGATCGCTAAGCTTAGTGATGCCGCTGTTGATGCAGTGCGTGGTGGTGCAAAGTTATTAATTTTAAGCGATCGCAATCTGAGTGCGGAAAATGCTTATATTCCACCATTGCTGGCAGTGGGAGCAGTGCATCACCGTCTCTGTGCAGAAGGACTCCGCATGAAAGCTTCGATTGTCGTGGAAACGGCGCAATGTTGGAGTACTCACCATTTTGCTTGCTTGATCGGCTATGGAGCTAGTGCAATCTGTCCTTACCTTGCCTTTGAAACTACCCGCCATTGGTGGGGTAAAGCGAAGACCCAAATGCAGATTCAACAGGGTAAAATCAAAGCTATTTCGATCGCTCAAGTTCAAGATAGCTACCGTAAAGCTGTTGAAGGTGGCTTGCTAAAAATTCTCTCGAAGATGGGGATTTCGCTACTATCCAGTTATAGTGGCGCTCAGATTTTTGAGGCGATCGGTATTGGTGATGAGGTAATTGCTACTTCCTTTAAAGGAACGGTTTCGCGAGTTGGTGGTGTGAACTTTGAAGACATCGCTTCTGAACTATTGACTTTCCATTCTCAAGCTTTCCCAGAGTTACAGCACAAAAAGCTAGAAAACTATGGCTTCGTGCAGTATCGCCCAACGGGAGAATATCATATCAACAGTCCTGAAATGGCAAAGGCGTTGCATAAAGCTGTGGCTGGAGATGGTTACGATCATTACGAAGTCTATAAGACTCAGCTCCAAAATCGCACACCGACGGCTCTACGTGACTTGCTGGAATTTAAGAGCGATCGCCCTAGCATTTCTTTAGAAGATGTTGAACCCGTTACGGAAATTCTCAGCCGATTCTGTACGGGGGCAATGTCGCTCGGAGCTTTGAGCCGTGAAGCCCATGAGGTTCTAGCGATCGCCATGAATCGGGTTGGTGGCAAGTCAAACTGCGGCGAAGGTGGTGAAGATCCGATTCGTTATTTACCGATTAACGATGTTAATGGTGATGGCATCTCGGCAACATTCCCACATCTTAAAGGCTTGAAGAATGGTGATACTGCTAACTCTGCAATTAAACAAATTGCTTCGGGGCGTTTTGGTGTCACACCTTCCTATCTAGTTAGCTCCAATCAATTGGAAATCAAAGTCGCCCAAGGTGCAAAACCGGGGGAAGGCGGACAGTTACCAGGTCCTAAGGTCAGTAGCTACATCGCCATGTTGCGAAATTCCAAACCAGGAGTATCGCTGATTTCACCTCCACCTCACCATGACATTTATTCCATTGAAGATCTCGCTCAATTAATCTTTGACCTGCACCAAATCAACCCTACAGCAAAGGTTTCCGTAAAGCTAGTTTCAGAAATAGGCATTGGCACGATCGCTGCGGGTGTGGCTAAGGCAAATGCCGACATCATACAGATTTCTGGCTATGATGGTGGAACTGGTGCTTCGCCCTTGAGTTCGATTAAACATGCTGGCTCACCTTGGGAACTCGGCTTAGCTGAGGTGCATACGGTGCTGATGGGCAATAAGCTCCGCGATCGCGTTTTATTACGAGTTGATGGTGGATTTAAAACTGGTTGGGATGTAGCGATCGCTGCTCTACTCGGTGGTGAAGAATATGGCTTTGGTACGGCAGCGATGATTGCGGAAGGTTGCATCATGGCGAGAGTTTGCCATACGAATAAATGTCCTGTGGGCGTAACTTCTCAACTAGAGCAATTCCGCAAGCGTTTCCCTGGCACTCCCGAACACGTGGTCAACTTCCTCTATTTTGTTGCTGAAGAAGTTCGCCAAATTCTAGCCAAATTGGGTTACAAAACCCTCAAGGAAATCATCGGACGTTCTGATTTACTTGCTCAGCGTCAAGACTTGAAGCTTGCTAAGCTCGATCTCAATCAAGTAGATTTGGGTTGCTTGATTAATCTTCCAGACACCAAGAGCGATCGCAGTTGGCTTGAGCATTCACCAACTTCCCACAGCAATGGTGATGTTCTTGACGATGAAATCTTAGCGGATGTAGAAGTGCAAGCAGCGATCGCTAATCAGACTGATTTGAGTAAGACTTACAAGATCGTCAATACCGATCGCTCAGTTCCTGCCAGAGTATCAGGTGCGATCGCCAAGCAGTATGGCAATTCTGGATTAGCTAGCAATCTCAATCTTGAATTTGTTGGTGCAGCAGGTCAGAGCTTTGGTGCATTCAACATCAATGGTCTGAATCTCTCGCTAGTTGGAGAAGCTAACGACTACATTGGTAAAGGCATGAACGGTGGCACAATCAGCATCAAACCCAAGCCCGATTGCACCTTTAATCCTGCGGATAACGCGATCATCGGTAATACCTGTCTCTATGGTGCAACTGGTGGCTACCTATTCGTGCATGGACGTGCTGGCGAACGCTTTGGTGTGCGGAACTCTGGCGCAAAAGCAGTAGTAGAAGGTACTGGCGATCACTGTTGCGAGTACATGACGGGTGGTGCGATCGTTGTCCTCGGAACGACAGGTCGTAACGTTGGTGCAGGTATGACAGGCGGGATTGCATACTTCCTCGATATCGATGGTAAGTTCAAAGAGCGTCTAAGTCAAGAAACCCTGAAAGTGCAACGGGTTAGCACTGTCGCTGGTGAGAATCAGTTGAAGGAATTGATTCAATCTAGCTATGAGAATACTGGTAGTTCTAGAGCGAAGGAAATTCTCGATAATTGGGCTAGCTATTTGCCGAAGTTCTGGCAAGTCGTGCCTCCATCGGAACAGAACAGCCCTGAGGCTACCGATGAAGTTCCTGTAGTTGCAACCGTATAATAATCACTCACGCAAGACTTAATTTTCACTAAGAGGGCATAAGCCCTCTTTTTTATTTGTTATGATCGACATAAATTTAGAGATTGTCAGAATTATCTATGCTGCAACTCCAATATCTACCTAATAGCGACGAATTACCAGATTCCGACAATACGCCTGTGGATAACGAAGACCAAAATTTTGTTCCAAACTTGTTGCTGTTTTTGTTAGAACATATTTGGAAAAATCGTCATGACTGGTATTTTGGCGCTGATATGGGCATATATCATACTACTGGCGTAAATCCACGAGTGCCCGTAATTCCTGATGGATTTCTAAGTATTGGAGTAGAGCGGCGCAAAAATGGAAAGTCTCGCAAAAGCTATGTAATGTGGGAAGAGAATTACATTGCACCGATTTTGACATTAGAGATGGTGTCCCATAGCTATGGTGATGAATATGAGGACAAGCTAGAGATTTATCGCAAGCTTGGGGTTACATACTATGTAATCTATAATCCTGAATTCTGGAAAAGAGATGGACATGTACCCTTTGAAGTTTATAAATTAATTGATGGTGATTACCATTTACAGATTGGAGAGCCATTCTGGATGCCAGAAATCGGCTTAGGTATTGGGCGCTGTGTTTTACCTACCGATCCTCTACGTCGTCAAGTTCTAAGTTGGTTTGATGAAAATGGGAAGCGATATCTCAGTCCAGAAGAACAGACAGATATGGCATTAAAGAAAGCTGATGAGACACAGAAGCAGTTAGATTTATTATTAGCAAAACTGCGATCGCTTGGCATTGAAGATATTGAGTAGTCTTTAGTTTTACTGATGTACATTTGCTATGCTTAAATCATGTGTTATATGGTCAGATGTCTATGACTTTCTCCATCAATTACAACCAAGCACTTTCTCAATTTGACGAAATCTGCGATCGCGTGATTGCTGAAAAAGATTTTGTGATTTTAGAGCGTGGCGATCGTGAAAATGTTGCTTTGATTTCGGCTCAGGAGCTAACAAGCATATTGGAAACCCTGCATTTGCTAAAGTCACCGAAGAATGCAATCCGTTTATTTGAGGCATTAGAAGAAGCAGATTCACGCACAGTTTTACCTAAAACTTTAAATGAACTAAAGCAGGAGGTTGGTCTTGGCACAGCCAAAGAAACTGCGTGATGCGGTCTTTGTGTCTCAATTTAGGCAAGATCTGGTTTATTGGGTGAATACTGACCGCAAAATTGCTATTCGCGTAATGGAACTAGTTGAATCTGTGCTTGATGATCCATTTAAAGGAATTGGTAAACCTGAACCTCTTAAATATATTGGCGCAGATACTTGGTCAAGACGATTGAACCAAGAACATCGAATTGTTTACCGCATCAAGGATGATCGTATTGAGTTTTTACAGGCTCGTTATCATTACTAGCATTCTATCAATTAGTTTTGAAATAATTCGGGTATTTTAAAACCAATATTTTAGACAGATTTTTTCTTAAAAGACAATTAAGTAGTACTTTTTTGTGAAAACTAACGCCTACTTAGGTGTAAAATGTGAAATCAATAAGTAGAAAGCATGATTTAAGTTGGCATAAATCTATTTTTTGTCGGACTAAATTAATTTATAAAGGTAATTACTGATGGATTTGCAATCTGTTAACTCTAGTGCAATTAGTGCAGTTGGCTATGATGAATCTACTCAACAGATGAAAATCAGATTCAAACAAGGAAAAGTTTATGATTTTTGTCGAGTTCCAAAGCATATTTTTCAAAGTCTAATGTCAGCTAGCTCGAAAGGAACTTATTACAATGATCACATAAGAGATAAATATCAATGCTGAAATCTCTTTGTCGACCTTAACGCAATATAAAATTAATATGGAGTGATGTTTTGAAAATAAAAAGTCTGAGAGTTGATGGTTTTAGATCGCTAGTTGACTTTTATATTGCATTTGATGAGAACCTGACAATAATTGTTGGTGAGAATGATAGCGGCAAAACATCATTGATTGATTGCTTAAAGGTAGTTACCCAAGGACGTTCAGTTATACCTGATGATATTACTTTTGGGAAAGATCAGCTTTCAATTTCTGTTGAAATAGAAAATTTTGTTTTTCGTAGAATTTATAACCGTATTAACAGTGGTGTAAAGGAAATTTCATTCGACGCATTGCCAACAGAAGCTTTCCTTAGTGTCATTCAGGAACGTCTGGGTAATAATCAACTTGATGTCAATGATCAAGAGGAGCAAAATTATATACGCGATATGGCACGTACATTTGGATTAGCAGTAAGAAGTAATTCAAATATTGATACATTAAGAAGGTCGATTATAGAGAAAATTGAAAATCGTACTGGAGATTTAGTCATTCCTAATACAACGTTTCCACGTTTCAATAATATTCAATTAGATGGTCGTCAATTTGAGAATATTTCTGATTTCTTTAAAGAAGTATTTCTAAAAGAGAAACAAGCTAATATCTGGCAGGAACGTATTGACAAAGATACTACAATTGAAGATTTTGTAAAAAGTCGCATACATGGGTATTCAAATGAAATATCACAACAACTTGAAGAATTGGGAATACTTGACAAGATGCGAATATTTCTTAGGGACTTGACCGACGTAAAAATTGAGCTAATGTGCCAGCCTAAAAATCTAAATATAGATGCAAAGGTAATATTTCTTGAGAATGGGAATGAAATTAATATTGATAATAAAGGAGATGGGACAAAGCGAAGGATAACAATGGCTCTTCTTGAGTTTAAAAAAGAGCAATCATTAGTTCTTAGTGATGATAAAACTGTATACCTACTTGATGAGCCAGATACTCATTTACATGTTAAATCTCAAATAGATCTTGTAAATACTGTTGAAGCGTTTGCTTTATCTGGTGATCAAGTTATTCTGACTACTCACTCACCGTTTATTATGAACTCTGTGAAGCCAAGTCAGGTGAGATTGCTCAGTCGATATAGGAATAATACATCTATTAAATCCTTGAAGGAAAACCCTTCTGCAATAACACAATCACTTAGATCGTTAGGGGTTGAAAATACTCATTTATTTTTCTCTCGCCAAATTATTCTAGTTGAAGGTGAGACCGAAGAGAGTTTTATTTCTTCACATTATTTAGCTCGCACTCAACGCACAATTTCATCTGGTCTCATCAAGGTTATAAATGCTCAAGGGATACAGAATATTCCGGGGTTTGCAAAAGCAATACTTGAGCTTCATGGCTCAGAAAAAGTTTACGTTTTATATGATAATGATGCTTCAGAGGATCTCTTAGCTCTAATTAGTCATCTTAACCTTCCAGATTATCAAAATCTTCAGATAGGCTATCGTGAGTTTGAAGATGCTTTTGATGCTCCAGTATTGCATCGGTGTTGGGTAGAATATTACAGAGAATGTGGTCGGAATCCTCCTCCTAGTTGGTGTGTTGATGCAATTGAGAACCTTAAAAGTCACTGCACTACTAGTGGGGATAAATTTTCTCAATCTTTAAAATCTCTGAATAGTGAGGGCAAAAAGATGACTAAGCCTCTATTAGGTCATGCTCTCGGAACGCATATAAAACTTGACGAGATTCCTACAGTAATTGATAAGCTTTTCACTTATCTATGTTGAATTACATCAGCATTTTCAAGCCGCAATTTTAATTGCGACTTGAAAATGCTGTTTACAGACACACAAGACAATCACTTCCCTAAATACACTAAGATTCTTCAATAATTTGTAAGCGAATCGTTCGCCCTGAATGGTCATTACCAATCTGCACCGCGACATTTTGACTAGCTAATGAATCAAGAGAGTTGAGAAGATCTAGTAAATTTGGTGTGCTTGCACCAGTCTCCACATATAGCTGATCGGCAGATGATGAGACGCGCTTCCATGTGCTGTATAGTTTAGCGATCGCCTGTTCGAGTTGAGAAGCTTGACTGACCAGATCGGAAGCAAGTTTTAGACATCCAATTCGTAAAGCTTCTTCGAGAGCGAGATCGATATTAACGGAACGCTGAGCGATCGCTTGAACTTGATTGGTGTTGGATAGATACTTAGTCAGCCTTTGAGCATCGGCAGTTACGAGCTTAATATTATCGAGATCATTACCATCAGCGATAGCTTGTTTAAGCGGTGTTTGATAGGCTTCGGGCAACTTATCGATTTCTCTAACCAGTGGCGCAACATAGCGCGTAGGAATCGTGTGTGCGGCAATCTTCTCTTTCAATTCATCAGGAAGATGATCGGAACTCATCGATGTCCATTCATCAGACAGTTGGCGAACTTCGCGACGAGTAATTTTTTCGCCATTTCTAGCCGCATCAACAATTAATTGCTGCACTTCAGGAGAAGCTTGCGAAGTCTCTAGAAAAGCTCTTTTGCTAAATTGACGAATATCATCCGCATCTAATTGACCATCCGCCATAAGAGTATCAGCGCTATTAGCAAGTTGAATCCATGAATAGGCTTGAGATTTACTAATTTCCCGTTCTTGTAACCATTTTAGAAATCCCGTACCGCGACCTTCACCATTAGCTTTTTCGCGATCGCGTACAGTTCGCAAAATCCTGCCGCGCCAAATATCTGTCTGCAAATCAAAGCGATCGCATACCTGCCAAGCGCGATCGACTTCTGCTAAAAATTGTCCTTCAGCCAAACCTTCATCATTAGGATCGGGCAAGGAAAGCGAAAAATCTGTGGGATCGAGACTCGCTAAGATTTCATTGGGGATAGATTCGACGGCAATAGGTTCGAGGACAGATTCACTAACAGGCACGGGCAATCCTTAATTTAATATTGAATTTCAGGGCAAACAAATTTTGCCTTACATCTAGATATATTTATATTTTAAGCTAGTAGGTTCCATGTTGGACAAGGCTTCGACTGCGCTCAGCCACCTATTTACGCTGGCTGAGCGCAGTCGAAGCCTTTGATTAAAACGCAGACAAAGAAGATCGGCAAGATTTTTGTTTTTGTAATTGAGTTTAGCGAATTTGGAAATTGATAAACAAGCAACTTAAAAACGTTAGCTGAGCTGTGAGCAGAAACATATAGATCACAGCTCGTTTTTGGAAAATCGTTAAAATCAAGCCGATCGCCTTGAGATCGATCGTTGGGCCAAAAACCAGAAATGCCAGCAGCGATCCACCTGTAAAGGTAGACGCAAAAGACAATGCAAAAAATGAGTCAACCGTCGAGCAGATCGAAACGATCGCCGCCAAGATCATCATCGACACAATCGAGCTAACTGGCCCCTGCCCCAAACTAAGAATAATATCGCGGGGAACCCATACCTGAATGATGGCTGCGATCGCACTACCCAAGACTAAAATCGCTCCTAGCTCACGCATTTCCGCAAGAGTGTTGTCTAACAATAGATTTAAACGGTCTGGCAAAGACTTAGTTACAACTTGATTGCTAGAGGATATGTAACTAGCCAGATCTAAGGGCTGGCTGCGATCTTCATCCAAAAAAAATGTACCGACAGGGACAGTCCCAGCCTTAACTTTAGGAGCAGGTAAAGCGATCGCAATATTTGGTTGCAAAATAGCCCGTAAGTCTTTTTGGGCGCTAAATACGATTGATACAATAATCGCATTAGCCAGTGAAAGTACAACTCGCAACACCGCAATTTCAGGTTGATCTCGAAAAGCTGTCCAAGTTGCCCAAATAACAACAGGATTAATCGTTGGCGCTGCCAACAAAAAACTTACTGCTACTGAAATTGGTGCGCCTTGAGAAATCAATCGCCTCGCTACAGGCACATTGCCGCATTCACAAACAGGAAACATAAATCCCAGTAAGCTACCTGCTAATGCCCCTAAAAGTGGATTTTTGGGCAAAATTGCAATAAGTTTGCGCTCATCGACAAATATTAATAAGGCTCCTGATAATAAAACGCCCATCATCAAAAATGGAATCGCTTCAACAAGGAGGCTCAAAAACAAAGTAAAGGCGCTGAGAAGTTGGTTCATAGATGCGCTATTTTTTAAGCCATTAAGCTCAAAGATTAATCAGAGATTTGGAAAACTCTTTTAATTTTTGGGCTTTAGATCGCTATATTAACTATTTTCAGCTTAACAATTATAAATGCTCAGACGTTTTAAAAGTTTTTTGAGACTCTTCTCGTAAAATGGAATGTTAATACAGCTAATCTTAGATTTGTTGTAATGGGTAACGGGACTGAATACGTACTAATGCTTAATAGGACAGCCGCTATGACCGCACAAGAACCGCAACTACCCGAAATCCCAAAAAATCCTAGCACCTCAAAAATCACCCCACCTAAGCTAGAAGACTATCGGATTCCTGCATCTCCTGGGTATGCAGTTGCTGAAAATCGCCATATGATGTCGGCTCCTGAGTTAGGAGGAGAGTCGGCAATTTTGGCTGAATTTGACGCGGCAGCTCGTTCCGATCACTTTTCCATCGCCTTACAAAAAATAATTCGCTGTCGCGATAACGTTATACCTGCCCTGTTAGAGCGTTTAGAAAGTGATGAAGTCGCAATTTCTAAAAAAGCGGCGATCGCTTTGGGATATCTGCGATCGCCATTAGCCATAGCACCATTAATCGAAGCTACCAAAAATCCACATCGCCAAATTATCTGGCAAGCAGCCTCAGCCCTGAGCTGGATCGGCAGCGCCGAGGCAATCAATGCCCTGATTGGCTTACTGCGACACCCTTCAATCCAAGTCCAAGCCGCTGTTGCCAAAGCCCTAGGTCGTGCAAGCTTACCTGCGGTATCACCATTAGTTGAGGCTCTAAAATATAGTGACGATCTAGTTAAAGTTCATGCCGCACACTCATTAGGGCAAATTAGTTCACCCCTAGCAGTCACCACATTAATCGAAGCCCTTGACAACGGCAGTAAACCAGTCCGCTTCGAAGTAGCTTGGGCATTAGGGCAAATTAAATCGCCATTGTCTGCAAATTCCTTAGCAAAGTTACTCACTGAAAACGATATAAGCGTGCAGTCTCAGGCAGTCCAAGCACTCAAAAATATTGGTATCCCCGCAATTTCGCCCGTAGCAAAAATGCTCAATAATCCTTCAAGTCATACTCGTAGCGTTGCCGCACGAACTTTAGGGCAAATTGGCATGGAGGAAGTTGTCCCACTGCTTGCTCAAGTGCTAAGAGAGGATGAGTACGCCTATGTCCGATGTGATGCAGCACTTGCCTTAGGCGAAATCGGCAGTCACGATGCCGTATTTTATCTTTCGCAGTCTCTAAAGGATGGCGATCGCTCAGTCCGTAGCGCTGTTCTAAGGGCACTAACACAGATAAACTCACCTGAAGCACAGGAACTATTAAATAATATTCGGCATACAGTATCTATACCTAATTATTCTGTGTCAAATATCAGAGATTTTGGAGATGAATCAGACTTTACAACAATTCAAGGCTGATTCGGACTTTTTTCAACCTACTTGCATAAGCAGAATCAGTCTGGTTTTTGGGGTTTCATTTTCTTAGTTCAAAGGTAAAAATCGTCATACTTCCAGAAGATTCAATTTTTATACTGGTATGTAGCAGTCCTAAATCATTTGTGAGAATTTTGGGCTTTGACTTCGCCGAACCAACAATAGGCTGAGTTAAGCAATGCCCTGAGTTTGCCAAAGTGTCAAAGAGTTTCTCACACCTTATTTAGGATTACTATCAATGGGGTATTGCTATGTTAAACTTTTATGTATACAGTATACATAGATGCTTTAGATAACAAGTGTTAATCTACGCAAATTACGACCGTTTAAAATACAATCTATTTTCAATCGGTCAAAATATTTGATTTTGTATGTTGCGATCATATTTATCTAAGAACACGAATTCAAGAATATAAAAGTTTTAATTAATTAGTATTCTTCAAAATCTAAGTAAAAATCTCACCTATACATTTCAAATCCACTTAAGTTTAACTTGCTATATTCAAGACGTATTCTTTGCATTCAAATAAAGACTGAAAGCTTTAATTAAACTTATTAACGACTTATTTTTTACTTGAGTAGATAATAGCTTTACAACTAAAATTTATTATATGTAGGGGATAACTGACTTATAGATAGAATATTCTAAATCACTACACGAAAGGCTTTCAATGGATATTAGCAACGTTAATCACAGTCAATTAATTTTGCAGTCAATCCAAAAAAGTAATTTAGAATACCATTAGTAGAGAGCTATCCTGATGTAATATTAAGAAAATAAGTGCTAAGTAAAAACAGTTTATTTGTTTAACAGTCTCTAGCATCACAATCAATATTCTAAGTTGTATTATGTAATTAAATATTTTAATTGTGTAAATAGTGACTGACAAACAACGAGTTTATTGTTATTGACACTTGGTCTATTAGTTCATTGTCATCGATCTAAAGTAAAGAGAGTAAAAATATGTTTAAGAATATTTTCAAACTGCCTAGTCAAAAATTAATTGCTAGATTTCATAGTTTTTGTTTAGCAGTGATGATGATGTCGAGCTTGTTTTTGGCTAATCCTGCCCAAGCCCAAGCTAGTCTTAGCGCCGTCACCACTCCGATGGAAGCATCAGCTAACGGTACAACTCTTTCTTCATTTCTATTAGCAGATGCAGCTGTAGAACCTGAGGCTGAAGCAACACCAGTAGTTGAGACCGCAGAAGCAAAGGCAGCAGCAAAAGCTGAGGCAAAAAAAGCAAAAGCAGCAGCAAAGGCTGAGGCAAAAAAATTGAAGGAAGCTGCCGAAGCAGAAGCTGCTGAAGTCAAAGCTGCTGAAAAAGCTGCTAAGAAAGCAGCAAAAGCTGAAGCAAAAAAAGCTAAGGAAGCAGCTAAGCTCGAAGCAAAAAAAGCTAAGGAAGCTGAGAAAGAAGTAATTGAAGAAGCATCTGAAGCATCACCAGAGCCAACTGCTGAAAGCGAACCAACAACCCCTTAGTTTTTGTTTGCCTTTACTCTTAAATAAGTGCTAGGTGCAGGAGTCATTCACAAGTCTCACCTAGCACTTAAGCAACTAAATATAAGATTTTGATTCAAGGAAAGAAAAATGACTTCAGCAATTCCAAGGTCGCAATCCAAGTTCAATCTTACTGCCTACCTAATTAGTGATGGACCAGCGGGTTTTTTATTAAGTTGGGTGGCGGGATTTGTTGATACTTCAGCATTCATCATTTTGTTTGGTTTGTTTACTGCCCATGTGACTGGAAACATTGCATTAGCAGGTTCTTCCTTTGTTAGTGATGACACTGAAACAACAATCACCCGTCTATTAATGCTTCCAACATTTGTCGTAACCGTAGCATTAACCTCTTTATTAGCTCGCTATGCGCGTAGTCAAAAATGGTGCGTATTTGGTGTTCTACTAACAGCAGAAGCGATCGCGCTGGCTGTTTTTCTTTCACTTGGTACGTCTCTTTGTCCTGCACTCTTGCTAGATGTTCAAGAAGAATTAATTTTACCGATTGGCATCTCTGGGGTAATTGCGATGGCAATTCAAAATGCCTTAATGAAGGAAGCTAAAGGGGTATTTAAAAGTTATATCCCCACAACGGTTATGACTGGAAATACAACACAACTAACTATCGATGTTGTGCAATTTGTTATAGCTAAGTTCTCGAAGGTTCAGGATGAATCGACGAAAAAGGAAGCAGAGGAAGCCGCAGAGCGCATAAGTCGATTTATCCCCACAATTGCAGGTTTTGCTCTTGGTGGTCTTCTTGCTGCTTGCTTTGTATTAGCTTCAGAGTCTTGGTGGAGCCTGTCTTTACCCCTGATTGTGATTTCAATTTTGGCGATCGCGGCATATGTCGAGCATAATCGCACAATCACTGCTTAAGTTGAAACGAATAGACTTAAAGATTCTGATATTTTCTATTTATCAAATTTTGAAGGGAAAGGTAATGAAACAACGTTTTTTATCAATTTTTATTAGTGCCTTAATTTTTGTAGGGCTATTCACTAATAATGCCGCTTTAGCTCAGTCATCCTATGTGTCCACAACTTCTCTAATAGCTATAGCAGAAGGTGTAGAAGCTTCCGAGCCTGATATAGCAACTCCTGAAATATCTACAGCTCTAGAAGCTCCTGAAGTTCCTACAACTCCTGAAATATCTACAGCTCTAGAAGCTCCTGAAGTTCCTACAACTCCTGAAATATCTACAGCTCTAGAAGCTCCTGAAGTTCCTACAACTCCTGAAATATCTACAGCTCTAGAAGCTCCTGAAGTTCCTACAACTCCTGAAACCTCGGTAGCTAAGGCTCCAGATGAGTCATCTAGCTTGCTAAAGCAGTTGGAGACTGAAATTCTCCCGCAAATTGAAAGCGTTTTGACTCCAGAGCAACAAGCAGAATTTGCTTCTAAAATTGCGGCTGGAACTACCTTTAGGAAAGCTTTCAAGGCTGTAACTCTTACCCCAGCGCAGAAGACTAAACTAAGTACTGTCTTCAAATCAATCCCTAAAAAAGATATCTTTGCTACTCTCACTCCCGCTCAAAAGAAACAATTGTTTTTAAAAAACAAACAATTGTTTATTCCCAGTTCTGAAGAAATTGGAGCGAAGATAACAGCAGGAATGCAAATGGCAAAAGATAAATCTCCTTTAGCACCATCAGCAGAATCAATCGTTGAAAAAATCAATGCAAAAATGAAAGCTATTGAGGTAGAAAAATAAGCATGGATAGCATTTTGTCAGGTCGACTCAATGATTGGTTGCTATTAGTAGCAGCGATAGTCGTGTCAATGATTGTATTTGCTTCGTTGGAAAAGATTGCAAAAATTTTTCTAGTTCCATTTGCAATTGTGGTAATTGCTTTAATTGTCGCAAAAGTTGCCTTTGGCTTTACTCCATACTATCTCTGGCATGAATCAATCCATATTATTAGAAGATTTGCCTCAGGTTTTTTGTAATATTGCAATGAATAAAACCCAAATAAAGAAAGGCAGCGCGAAGCGCCGCCTTTCTTTATTTGGGTTTTATATCCTAATCTGACTTTGAAGAAGATTTTCTTGTGGAGATCCAAAGAAGAAAAGCGCTGCAAACATTAGCATGTCTTCCTCTCCAGATCTTTATTGTGGCATAAGCCATAAGGCTCCATTAAATACAATTACCATTAATCCTAAACTAGCAACAACTATAAGAGTGCCAATTAAATTTTTCTTGATTGATATAGGGAGATAAGCTGGTTGTAACCAGAATCTCAAATGCCGAGACAAAAAAGGCATTACCAATAAGCTCAAGATTGTGGAAGTGATGAGATTATTTACGATCATTGAGCTAGCAAGCGACCAAGATTGCATAAGCTTCAGTATTGAAAATGCGATCGCCTGAATCATTACTACAGGATAAAGCCCCAAAACAACAGCTAGTATTTGTTTCCAACGAGGTGGTCCCAACCCTCTATTTTCTGACGATCCTGATTGCATCGAGAACCAGCCTTCCAATCCGGTGGTGAAAGACTTAAATCGATAAGCGTAAAATATATCCTGACCAGCTTCTACTAACCGCTGGCGATCGTTTGATTCAATCCATGCATTGAGATGTTCGGGCGAATCAAAATGGATAATATCGTGCCATTTCACTACTGGATCTTTACATCGGAGTGGGGGGCATAAATCACAGCGTAGGAAGCCATCATATCGTTTTGCGAACTTAATTAAATTGTTGTGCCATCTTTTAAAAGCAAAGTCTCTACCTTTTGGCACAATATGTTCGGTAACAAGACTAGAATAAAATAGCTTTTCCGATGCTGAGTTTTCCATATTTTCTCATTCTAGAGATTAGAGTAAATAGTACTTCGCTATACTTTTCTTAAAGAACCAGTTTTTTTGGCGAGTCTTTGCCTCGCCAAAAAAACTGGTTCTTAGAATCCTTATGACTTCAACTTTAATTGTTCCAAATTCCATAGTGCTCCTGTTACACCTGTGCTACCAGCAAGAGCGGAAGGTTGAGCATTCTCAACGCGATCGCGCACAGCTACCAAATAAAGAGGAACTGTCAAATGGATCAAAGGTAATTGCTCCTGAACTAATTGTTGATATTCGGCATATATTGCTTTGCGCTTAGTTTCATCCAGTTCTTGTGCGCCTTGAATCATTAGGTCGTGAATTTTCTTTTCCCAATCTGCAACTTCTCGACCAGGGAAAGGCTTTTCCTCACCAACTGGACCTTTATTGAATAGATGGGAATCACCATCAGTAGCCCAGAGATTAATCGCACTATTGGGCTCAGCCCCCCCTGTAAAGCCCAGAATAGTGGCATCCCATTGTTTCGAGTTGTCGAGTTTATCTGAGATAATCCGAAAATCAACTGGATTGAAGTCAATCTTCATGCCAATTTTTTCTAGATCGCTTTTAATCTGCGCTCCTAATGCCACTCGTCCTCCAGCAGGTGCGAGTAGGGTAAAGCGAACTAGATTCCCTTGAGCATCTTGCAGTTGTTGTTCGGAATTATATTTATATCCTGCTTGCAAGAGAATTTCCTTTGATTTGTCGGGCTGATAGTCATAAACTTTAAGCCCCTTTTCTGGAGGTAAAAAATAAGGACTAGGAACAGAAATTGGAGAGTCTTGAGTCTGAGCTAAACCACGCGATAAATTAGTAATCATTGCTTCGCGGTTTAACGAATAGGCAACTGCTCGACGAAAGTTAACATCATTGAACCATTTTGATTTGATCGGATCGACAAATGGTTCATTAGTCTTAGGATCTCTGCCCTTATTCAAGTTGAACATAATAAATGCTTGCCCTGTTGAGGGTCCCGCATTGTAGATTTTATAGCGATCGCGTTGTTCAAACCGTTTGAGTAGTTGATAGTCTTCACCTCTAAGACGATACATATCCAAATCGCCCGAACGAAACCGCAACAGAGCTGTGTCTGGAGACTCAACAATCTGCATTACAAATTGGTCGATATATGGTGTTCCCTTTTTCCAATAGTAGGGATTGGGTTTATAGATAATCCTTTCTGAGGGGCGATATTCTTGGATTACATAAGGACCACTGCTGACTAGTTGATTGACAGGAGTAGTTAGAGTCCATGTTTCTAAAAACTTTAATTTTTTATCAGGGTCTTTAGGATCGGTCTTGAGTGTGGGTTCTAAAATATGTTTAGGTAAAACACCCGATCCTCCCAAAGTTCTTAAGGCTGGGGCAAAAGGTTCACTGAGCAGGAAGGAAATACGGCGATCGTCTAGTTTTTCTACTTTAGGAAGAGTTTGTGATTTGCCAACTCGCAAAACATCGCGGCTACCTGTGGGAATCTTTTCATTAAAAATAATGTCTTGATATGTAAATAAAACGTCATCAACGGTGAGAGGCCGACCATCAGACCATTTCAGATCTGGACGCATGGTAAAAATTAGCTGTTTCCCATCTTGCTGAAACTCCCATTTTTCGGCAAGCTCTGGTTCCAGTTCTTTAGTAATCGCATTTTCGGTAATTAAACTAGTGAGGGTATAACCGATCGCAATGCCACTATAAGCATCTTGAACTAGAACTGGGTTAAAGGTTTTAATATCGCTTTCAAGCGGAACGACAAGACGGTTTTTGAGGACTTCTGATTTGACCGAGCAACCCCAAAGCAGCAGCGAACACATGCCGATGAGTAGCAGCAATACAACTGCTTTCCATTGTTTAACTTTAGTTCGTTTCTGCATACTTCTTTTCACGATCGCTCTTTCCTTGTCTTTATCTAAATGTCATCCCAGTCAAATAGTATAGTTAGGACTTCTCGCTAACTATACTATTTGACCAATAAAACTACTGCATGAACCGCGATCGCTTCTTTCTGACCGATCGCATCCATACCTTCATTAGTTGTTGCCTTTATACTTACGCAATCAATCGGCAAATTCATTGCTTGGGATAAGCGATCGCGCATTGCCTTAATGTGGGGCTTTAATTTGGGAGCCTCAGCAATCACCATTGCATCCAGATTATTCACGCGCCATCCCTGTGCGCCAATTAACTCCTGCACCTGCTGCAATAGCATAATGCTGTCGGCTCCTGCCCATTTAGGATCGGATGGTGGGAAAAAATGCCCAATATCACCTAGGGCAAGCGCACCTAGCATGGCATCCATGATCGCATGGGACAGCACATCAGCATCGCTATGTCCGAGTAGTCCTTTTTCATAAGGAATTTCGACACCACCAAGGATGAGGCGGCGATCGCTAACGAGACGGTGCAGGTCATAACCATTGCCAATGCGGATATTCATAGATCGATCTAGTTTTATATTTAATATAACTGTCACTAGCTTGATTAGGATCTAAAACCCAAAAAGAAGTAATTCTCATTATGAAACCGATTTTGTTGTTTTCTGCACCTATGGTGCAGAAAACAACAAAATCGGTTTTTTGATAGCTAGCCTTAGGCTTACTTTCAAAAAACCGATTTTTATAATGAGAATTACTACTAAAAAGGAGCCGTGGGGCAATGCCATCTCTACTTTTGAGATTTTGATTTGAGGCGAAGTAACCCGCTGCAAATATGGGAGAGTCTGGCATAATCGATCATAGTTTTTTTCTAACTTTATGAGCGATCGCTTGTCAAATCTCATCGATAAGACTTCGGGGATCTCAAATTTATGCCATTCCTTAGAAGGCTGCGTGATGGTTGTCGATGACAATCCCACAAATTTGAGTGTGTTGGTGAATTTGCTGCGAGACGTAGGATTGCGGGTATTGGTAGCAACTGATGGCGAAAGTGCGATCGATCAGATTCAGTACGTCAAACCCGATCTGATTTTGCTTGATGTGATGATGCCGGGAATTGACGGTTTTGAAACTTGTCAGCGACTCAAAGCGAATGCAGAGACTGCCAAGATCCCAATAATTTTTATGACAGCACTTTCTGAAACAGTGGACAAAGTAAGGGGGTTATCTCTGGGGGCGGTAGATTATGTGACTAAACCTTTCGAGCATGAAGAAGTTCTAGTAAGAATTCGCACGCATTTAACGATCGCCAAACAAAGCCAAACAATCGAGTTACAAAATTTTAATTTGCAAACTGAAATCGCCGAACGTAAGCGCGCCGAAGAAGCGCTGACAATTTTTCTCCATGCGGTCTCCCACGATCTTCGCAATCCCGTTACAGGATTACTGATGGTATTAGATAATTTGGCTCAGACTGCTCCAACCTCAGAGGCAAATATTTTCTTACCGAGAAGTACGCTTGACCGAATGCGTCAAAGTGGAGATCGCCAGTTATCGTTAATTAATTCATTACTAGAATCCCATGTTAATGATGTACATGGAATCGCCATTCATCCTCAACCTGTAGCGATTAGAGAAGTTATCCAAGCGGCGATCGAAGATCTCCAACCACTTTTAGACAAGGAAGAGGCGGAAGTTAATTTACAAATCCCTCCCAACCCGCCTCTAGTTCTAGTTGATTCTACTCATATCTATAGAGTTTTTGAGAATCTGATGGCAAACGCCCTTAAACATAATCCACCCAATTTAATACTTACTATTTCCGCAGAAATAAATTCCGACAATATGCTCCTTTGCACAGTTGCTGATAATGGGGTTGGCATGACTAACGAGCAGAGCGAGCATCTATTTGAACTTTACGTTCAAGGCAAAACCCCAAGCAAACTTAATCGGCGATCGCTGAGCCTTGGATTAGGGCTTTATATTTGTCGTCAAATTATCCAAGCTCATGGTGGGGAGATCGGAGTTAATGGCGAGATTAATGTTGGTTCGCGTTTTTGGTTTACATTGCCAATTCAGCCTCAGGAATAAAGCTCTGCTTCATCTCCTAAGTAGCTCACCATATTGTATGTAGCCCGCTACGCGGGCTACATACAATATGGTGAGCTACTTAAATTATTCAATGACATCTTGCGATTTTTTCGCTTTCACTAACAAGCCATGCTTAGGAGCAAAAAACATCGCAACCACAAATAGAAGTGTTTGTAGGACTACAATACATCCCCCGGTCGAACCATCAATGTGGTAGCTGATATAAGTACCGATGACGCTAGAAAATACACCAGTTGTCATCGCTATTAAAATCATGAGATCGAAGCGATCGCTTAATAAATAAGCAGTTGCTCCAGGAGTCACTAACATTGCTACGACTAAAATAATGCCAACGGTTTGCAGCCCAGCAACGGCGGTAAGTGACAGCAAAGATAATAGAACGTAATAGAGAAAGGTAATATTTAAACCAATTGAACGGGCATGGGTTGAGTCAAAACAGAACAGAATTAAATCTTTGCGTAAAATCGCTAACGTAACTAGAGTAATCGCACTAATAATTACGGTTTGAACTATATCTCCATCCGAAATCCCTAGTACATTCCCAAATAGAATATGAGTTAAATCGATAGAACTTCTAATCTTAGAAACTAATACTAAACCTAATGCAAAAAATCCAGTAAACACCAAGCCAATTACAGTATCTTCTTTGATGCGAGTTTTTGCCTTAATAAATCCGATCGCCATCACCGAACCTACTCCAAATATAAACGCGCCAATGGCAAAGGGAATATTCAGTACATAGGCGATCACCACTCCTGGCATGACCGCATGAGAGACAGCATCCCCCATTAAAGCCCAGCCTTTGAGGGTCAAGAAGCAAGACAATGCCGAACAAACAACACCAACTAAGGCACTAACCAAAATTGCCTTGACCATGAATTCATGCTGCAAGGGCACTGTAAACCACTGAACTAAATCCATTACTGCTTCTCCTGAGTTTCCTGAGCTAACTGCTTTTTGACCAAACCTAAATCACCAACTGAACCGCCAAAAGTACGCGAAAGATTTTCCTCAGTAAATACTTCTGAAGTCTCGCCATAGGCAAGAATCGTGCGATTTATCAATACAACTTGATCGCAAAAAGTGGCGATCGAGGCTAAATCATGGGTAGAGATCAAAATTGTGTGACCCGCCTGACGCAGTTCCATCAATAAATCAATCATCAACTTCTCAGTTTTGATATCGACTCCAGTAAAGGGTTCATCCAAAAGTAAAATCTTGCCCTGTTGCGCTAAGGTTCTAGCAAAAAAGGTGCGTTTTTTTTGTCCACCTGACAGTTCACCAATTTGGCGATCGCGCATATTCCACATCTCAACGCGCTCCAAACTTTCTCTCACGATCTGTTTGTCAAGCGATCGGGGAATTCGCAGCAGATTCATATAGCCATAGCGTCCCATCATCACTACATCATGAACGCTTACAGGAAAATTCCAGTCTACTTCTTCCGATTGAGGTACGTAGGCGACTAAACTACGCTTTTGCACTAGGCGAATCGGAAGCCCATTAATCAATACCTTGCCACTAGAGGGTTTCACAAAGCCCATCACCGCTTTAAATAGCGTAGACTTTCCTGCTCCATTCATTCCTACCAAACCGCAAATCGTTCCCGAATTGAGTTGTAATGAGGCGCTATGTAGAGCGACATTGCCATGATAGGCAACAGTTACATTTTCAATATCAATGCTGAATGTATCCATAAATGTATTCATAGTTTCCTTCTAATCGCTCTTTAATTACCTTGCAAGCCTTTGATTAAAGTATTGACGTTATATTCCAGAAGTTGCAGATAGGTAGATGCGGGACCATCGGGAGGAGATAGAGAATCGACATAAAACACGCCTGCAAATTTTGCGCCCGTTTCTTTCGCTACTTGAAGCTGTGCTTTGTTGCTAATAGTGCTTTCACAAAATACGGCGGGAATTTGATTGGCTTTGACAGTGTTAATCACTTTTTCCACTTGTTTAGGTGTGGCTTGCTGTTCGGCATTGACGGGCCAGATATAAACTTCCTTTAAGCCATAGTCGCGAGCTAAGTAAGAGAATGCACCTTCACAACTGACTATGTAGCGTTTGTCAGGAGGAATCACGGCAATGGCTTGTTTAAGCTTGGCATCGATCGCCAGAATTTTTTGACTATAGGCTTTGGCATTTGCATCATAGGTTGCAGCATTAGCAGGATCGAGATTTCCTAAAGCCTTACGAATATTTTCAACATAGATCAGTGCATTCTGAGGCGACATCCAAGCATGGGGGTTAGGCTTACCTTGGTAGGCATCATCAGCAATATTTACAGGCTGCACTCCTGCACTCAAGGTCAAATGCGATACCTTAGGAAAGCTATTGTAAAAGCGATCGGCCCAACGTTCTAAGTTTAGCCCGTTGTCCAAAATCAGATCGGCATCTTGACCTCTTACTAAGTCGCTAGGTGTGGGTTCGTAGCCGTGAATTTCTGCCCCAGTTTTGGTAATTGATTCCACGATCGCTTTATCACCTGCTACGTTTTGTGCCATATCGGCAAGTACTGTAAACGTAGTGAGAACAACTTTTTTATTTTTGCGATCGATGGCGGAAGTAGTAGAAGATGATTGACTTGTCTGAGTTTGAGAAGGATTAGTCTGGACGCAACCACCAAGCCACATGCCCAACAGGATCGCGATCGTACCAGCTTGATATCGTTTCAAGGAGATCGAGACTCGATCGAACTGGAATTGATACTTCATGGTTGCGTTTCATAATGGTTTCATTATTTAAAATATACCATAGCAAAACAAAAAATGAATCGATTATGAAAAGCTTTACATAGACGTGAGATCGCCTATAGCAATGTGAGGTTAGCTTACCCAACACTTAACATCTTCCATTAGTACTCTACAGCAATTCTCATTATGAAAATTTTACCTCGATCTATTGACATTTATTGCAACTGTTCTCAATAGTTATCGCTGAAAAGACTATTCCTTCGTTCAAATTTTGCATCTTTATGCAAATCAAAAGTCATAATGAGAATTGCAGAACGATCTACTCTGCTATCCTAACTAACGGATCGAATATAAACTCAATTGGATTAATTTTAAGAATCTCAACGTTTTGCAGCGATCGTCCTGTAATTGAGCTTTACTCAAGATATAGAAACTCTTTAACTAGACAACAATCAAAAACTGCCAAAGGTGTAACACCTATGTTTCAACAAATTTTATTAGCTGTCGATGGTTCGGGGCGATCGCGCGAAATGATGAACATGTTGCTAGCCCTGCCTAGTATGCAAAATTTACAAATTAATGTACTGCACGTTATCCCCAACTCAATTAACTCCGAAGCGATTACTGAATATCGTCTCGCGGGTGAAAAGATTCTCGAAAGAGAAGTCAAAAGTTTACGCTTAGCTTTAGGAAATAGCACCGTATCTCTCCTCAAAGAGGGGGAACCTAAAGATGTCGTATGCAAAGTAGCTGAAGAACTTAAGCCAGACCTAATGATCATGGGATCTCGTGGCATGGGACGTTTGCAAGCAATTTTGGCAAACTCGGTCAGTCAATATGTTTTTCAATTGTCAGACGCGCCGATGTTGCTGATCAAGGATGACGTATATATCAAGACCATTCGTAACGTCATGGTTTCCGTCGATGGTTCGGCATCCTCCAATAATTGTCTCGATCTGGCAATTAAACTGGTAAGTGGTGCTAAGGACGTGGAGATTTTTTTGGCGCGAGTAGTGAAACGTAAGGAAGATGCTAATACCAGCACCGATCCTGTCTTAGTTGAAGCCAGCGCCAAACTCAAACGTTTAAATATTCCTACCCGAACTTTTATTAGTTCTGGCGATGTCGGCAAGGAAATTTGCAAATTGGCTGATGAGGCTAATGCCAGCCTATTGATGATTGGTTCCCCCGATCGCCGTCCTTCGATCGCCCGTAGTTTGCCCGACCTCGATCGCTTGCTTGGTTCATCGGTGTCTGACTACGTCCGCGTAAACGCTACAGTTCCTGTACTACTAACTCGTACAATCGAAAATTAAACTTCAGCGTTGCTACCTGAAGTAATGTTAGTATTTCAACCCAAAAATAAGGAGAACTTCACTAGAGGAAGTTCTCCTTATTTATTTTATATATAATTCAGCATTATGACGAATATAAATTTACGATTCACGTCTAGATAGACTATTCTACAGAAGTGTATTTATTGCTAACAAAGAAAAACTGAGGAAACATGCTGCTCTCAGGAAGATCGTTTTACATTTACGAGCACTATTAAAAATCTCAGCACCATTATGGATTCATTGATATCTGAGCAGCAAGCTTCTGAAATAAAAACTTCTGAGAAACTAAGACTAACAGGTCGCCAGCATCGAATTTTACAAGTAGTTAACCAAGGTAAACCCTTAAATGAGCTGGCTTATGAGCTTGGGACTAGTCGAGATGCAGCTAAGCTTTTGGAAGATATTGCCGTCAGGCTTAACCACCGCCTCAATTTAAACCGCCAAGCTGAAAATCAGCAAGATAAGCAACCACCTAAATTACCACCAAAAAAAGAAGTCCAAAATTCTATTGATAATGAGCTCTTAACTCCTCGTCAATGTGAAATCTTGCGCTTAGTAGCAAATGGATTGACGACCAAAGAAATTGCAAAATCTTTATTTATAAGTGTCAAAACCGTTGAAACTCATCGTGGACAGGTAATGCAACGGCTAAATATTCACGATCTGGCTGGACTGATTCGTTATGCAATACGTGTGGGACTGATCAGTTTAGATGATTAAAGATAAGAAATATCGCTTTTCGTCTCTGGGTAGAAGATTGTTTATTTCTAAATATCAGGTATAACCCTGATATTTAGAAATAAATAATCTTGAGAGTATATGCATACCAACCTCTAAAAACTATGCAAGTCTTTATATAAAGCTGTCGCCAGTCTTGTTAGGACATAAAGCCCAAAAGATGAGATGCGGCGCGAAGCGCCGCATCTCATCTTTTGGGCTTTGATTTGTACTAATACAATTGGCTATAGCTTTATATAGCATTCTTATATCATTTTAGAGAATCTTGGGCTTCGACATTTCGGCAAGCTTATTGCATTGCTTCGCTCAGCCAGAAATAATAGTTGTTGGATGAGCGAAGCCGAAGCCTATTCAAAAATTTTCTTATGGTTCGTTCTTTTTTTTGCAGTATGCTATGCGTGAGACGTTGATAGATTTGTCAATGGATAAGATATGAACATCTTTTTTAAAAAATATTTATGTTTGGGTTATTTTGGCATAGCGATCGCTATGTTGCCAGATATCGCTCAAGCAGATAATGTCTATGCCGACTTACCGACGCTGAATTCGATTGTTTTTGTGTCCAGCCGTGGAACATCAGGTACGGCAATTCCTCTAACAGCGAATACGGCTTTAGTTCTCACTAGTGTTGGTAATGTAAATGTGAAGTCAAATACTTATGGGGGGTTTAAGGTTGAGGTAGAGTCTACAAATAATGGCTTACTCAAACATTCATCGGGGGCAGGAATGGCATACAACTTGAATTACAACAGTTCTGACACGGGGCAAATCACTACCAAAGCTGTGGTTGAAGATAATGGTGCGTTGATTACAGATTGTGCAGATGATACGGGGTGCGATCGCGACGTAAAAATTTCGATATCTCAATCTGAAGTAGTGAGTAAGCCTGCGGGACTATATTCTGATACTTTGACGTTTACGCTGACTAATAAGTAATCAAAATAATCATGATTCTCTAAATTCTTTGGCGGAGACAGTTTATGGATTGCCCCATCAAAGAATCTTCAAGGTCAGTTTAGCTTAACCCAAACAAAGAAAGGCGGTGCTTTGCACCGCCTTTCTTTGTTTGGGTTTTGATTTGTCTTAGCTATCTATTTCATTGCCGACTTTTTTAGAACTCCATTTTTTCAATATCAGGGTTTCCCCTGATATACAGCGCGAGATGGTAGCGATATATTGAATACATCGAGGAACAGAGAAACACAAAAAGACCAAAACGAGGACGGGGGGAAGAGATCGAGAGTAGAAAATACCAAACTCTACAACGGTCTACCGAGCTTCTAAAGTGATTCTCAAAGGATAGATAATCTATCCTTCCTAATTTAAAAATTTGTCCAATTTCAACAAAAATAGAGGATTAAAATTATGTTACGCTCTACACTTCGTCAAATGGCTTCTATTTCTGGACGTTCATTTCTTGCGATCGGTTTGACAATGGGAGCGATGGCTGCTTGGTCATCTGCTGCTAAGGCTGACGTTATCTATGTAAACAATCCAGCAGTAGAAACAGTTACATTTACACAAGATGCTCAAGGTCAGGTTGGAACTGCTATCCCTCTTTCCAGTAGCACAGGATTGTCTTCAACTGTAATTGGTTCGCTCAACTTGAAATCTAATAGTGTGAATGGCTACACTATAAATGCTATTTCTGCTAATAACGGAACCTTGAACAAAGGTGTAGGTGTAGGTGTACCAACAATTGCTTACACAATGCAGTTCCCAGCTTTAACTCCTTTTAATGGCGCAATTGCTAGTGGTGCTGGTACTGCTATTGATGATGTGTCTGCTCTCAATGTTACCGCTGCTAGCGCTGCTGGACTCGATCGCAATGTCTCGATCGCTGTTGCACCTTCTGAGGTTACTGGCAAAGAATCTGGTGATTATACCGATACGGTTACTTTTAGTTTAACAACTAAGTAATTTGTACTTCAAGGGTTATGGAGAATAAGGGTGTACTAATTTAATATCCTCTTATTCTCTTTGGTGAAGGTAATTCATAGATTGCCTTCACCAATAAATTTTAAAAAAGATAAAAAAGGGTTATCTCAAGTTATGAGACGACCCTTTTTTGATAGCGATCGGAAGATTAGCATAGGCAGTGCTTCGTACTGCCTATGCTCCTGCTAGAGCAATGTAAGGGGTTACCTTAGAACATAAGACCCAAAGCACAAGTGGTGGCTATCTATTTCATTGCTACCTTTTTAGAACTCCATTTTTTCAATATCAGGGTTTCCCCTGATATACAGCGCGAGGTAGTAGCGATATATTGAATACATCGAAGAACAGAGAAACACAAAAAGACCAAAACGAGGACGGGGGGAAGAGATCGAGAGTAGAAAATACCAAACTCTACAACGGTCTACCGAGCTTCTAAAGTGATTCTCAAAGGATAGATAATCTATCCTTCCTAATTTAAAAATTTGTCCAATTTCAACAAAAATAGAGGATTAAAATTATGTTACGCTCTACACTTCGTCAAATGGCTTCTATTTCTGGACGTTCATTTCTTGCGATCGGTTTGACAATGGGAGCGATGGCTGCTTGGTCATCTGCTGCTAAGGCTGACGTTATCTATGTAAACAATCCAGCAGTAGAAACAGTTACATTTACACAAGATGCTCAAGGTCAGGTTGGAACTGCTATCCCTCTTTCCAGTAGCACAGGATTGTCTTCAACTGTAATTGGTTCGCTCAACTTGAAATCTAATAGTGTGAATGGCTACACTATAAATGCTATTTCTGCTAATAACGGAACCTTGAACAAAGGTGTAGGTGTAGGTGTACCAACAATTGCTTACACAATGCAGTTCCCAGCTTTAACTCCTTTTAATGGCGCAATTGCTAGTGGTGCTGGTACTGCTATTGATGATGTGTCTGCTCTCAATGTTACCGCTGCTAGCGCTGCTGGACTCGATCGCAATGTCTCGATCGCTGTTGCACCTTCTGAGGTTACTGG
>QBML01000028.1:61307-65460 GCA_003242085.1 Pseudanabaena frigida
CTGCTGGACTCGATCGCAATGTCTCGATCGCTGTTGCACCTTCTGAGGTTACTGGTAAAGAATCTGGTGATTATACTGATACGGTTACTTTTAGTTTAACAACTAAGTAATTTGCGCTTCAAGGTCTATAGAGAATAAGCGAGTATTAATTTCATATCCTCTTATTCTCTTAGTAGGCAACCGCTGTATCACGCTTTTGTAGAGACGTAGGGTTTAGAAAACCTCTTGAATAAGATTTATTCTCGCCTCTTCTTTGATTAATCGCTAATATTAGGGGGCGCTTTGCGTCCCCTATACTATATAGTTGAGTTGCAATTAACTTAATTATGTTTAAAAAGTTCTCTATTGCCTTCTTATTGTCGTCAGGGTGCTACTATCTACAGTCCTTACCAGCGATCGCCCAAGTTAATTCCATTAGTTTTAATTCAATCGCAGTTTCTCCGCCGATCGCACTGACTCCAAATACCGCTTTGCCTTCCACGATAGTTGGTAACGTAACAGTACAATCTGACAACGTTAATGGCTTTACGGTAAGTGCCAGATCTACTAATGGAGGGGCATTGAAGCGTAGTTCGGGAGAGTTAATTGATTACACTGTGAACTATAACGGAATAGAGCAGGGACAATTAACGACGGTTGATAAGATTTTAGAAAGTGTTAGTAATTTGATAGCTGATTGTGCCGATCAAAATGGTTGTAATCGCGATATCAAGATTGCCATTAGCCAAGCAGCCATTTCCGCCAAACCCGCAGGAAGTTACTCCGATCAGCTTACATTTATACTTATTGCCAAATAGGTATCTCAAATATTTAAAATATTCAAAGATAAAGAGGAATCATAATCATGAATATGCGATCGCTATCAATCATCTTGCCACTTATGCTAGGTGCAAATCTGGTTTCAGTGCTTCCTTCCTCTTCTCAAGTGGAAGCAACTTTCGAATTTGCTCCGATGATATCAAATTTTGCACCTTCAGGACAAAGAGCAACTCAGTCTTTCTTGGTGACGAATACAAGTAAGAAAGCTACAGCTATTCAAATTAAGATGCTAAAGCGTGAGATGGATCAAGATGGCAAAGAAATTAATACCAATGCTGATGATGACTTCATTCTTTATCCGCCACAAATGCTAGTCAAGGCAGGAGAACGCCAAACAGTAAGGGTAACTTGGGTTGGTAATGCTATCCCCACAAAAGAACTTGCCTATCGTATCGTTGCCGAACAACTTCCCGTTGACTTATCAGAAGTTCGTCAAAATCAAGGTAATGCAACGGTTATCCTCAAGATTTTGTTTAAGTACGTTGGGGCAATTTATGTTGTACCGCCCAATGTTTCATCTAATGTCACTCTAGAAAGTGCGATCTGTCAAATCGAAACTGATAAAGCAGGCAAAAAAGATAATAAATTGCAATTAACCTTTGCGAATCAAGGTACAGCCCATTCTCTGCTCACGAACTTGCGCCTCAATCTCTCCCCTGTTGGTAAAGAATCTAACCCTATTAAGTTAGAAGCGAAGCAACTCACAGGTGTTAATGGTGAAAATATGTTGGCTGGTAGTAAACGCCGATTCTCACTACCCTGTCCCGCAGGATTGCCTAATGAGAAACTCTCAGGTACATTTGAGTACGATCGCAATTAGTTTCAGAAGTGAGATGGATTACTCAAATTATGATGCGTCTAGTAATCAAATTTAGTTGTCTATCCCTTGCTGTATGTCTTCATAGCCTGATTGCAGTAAATTATCTCCTTGCGCAAAACTCACCCCCAACTCAGTCTCCTAGTGATGATGAGACATTTCAGCGCGTATTTGGTCGTCCTCGTTCTAATACTGGCAAACAGTCACTAACTGTCCCCATCATCATCGACGATCGCGAACAAGCCACCATCCGCATCACTTTCATTCCCGCGCAACCACAACAGACTCGTCTACAGACACAATCAACCCTCGCCGCACTAAAACCGATTTTACGTCCCGAAGTTCTGAATGCCATTCAGGCGGCGATCGATAATGCTGAAGAATTTTCCATTGATATCTTGCAAAAAAATGGCGTTGAGGCAAACTTTGACGAACGCCGCCTTGCTGTATTTTTGCAGATTAGTCCTGCTGTACGCGCCGTTAATGTGTTAGGCGATCGCCTTAATTTGCCGCGCGAAGCCAAAGAAGCAATTTCAGTTAGTCCCTTTAGTGGTTATGTAAATATATTTGCCAGCGATCGCCTGACATGGGCAAGTAACCAAACACAGGGCATTCAGCGACAACCTCTATTTTTAGGCTTAGACGGTGCGATTAATCTCAACAATTGGGTATTAGAAGGGAGTTGGTCATTAACTGAAAAAGGACAACCTGAGCTAGTACGCGGTGATATAAGGATTGTGCGCGACGATCCAGACAATGCAGTGAGGTATCTCGCAGGAGACTACAGCTTCCCGACAACAGGTTTTCAGAATGCGATCGCCGTTGGAGGTATTGCTGCAGCAAGAAACTTTTCATTACAACCTTACTCCATAATCCGTCCAGTTAATAATTTTGAATTTTTCCTAGAACGTCCATCTAAAGTCGAAATCTTCGCTAATGGTCGTTTTTCTCAAACCTTAAACTTACCCGCAGGACGGCAGGACTTACGCCAATTACCTCTGACCGCGGGAATTAATGATATTCAATTATTAGTTACGGACGATCGCGGACAAGAGCAAAGGATTAACTTTTCTTCGGCAGTTGCCTCCAATCTGCTCGCGCCTAATGTGCAGCAGTTTGCCTATAGCTTCGGATTTCCATCAAAAACGCTTAATGGCGGACGTACATACGACTGGTCAAAGCCAATTCTCTCCTTAGCACACCGTTGGGGCATAAATAATGTATTAACCTTTGGCGGCTATGCCCAAGCCACTAGCAGACAGCAATTATTGGGAATTGAGGGAATTTATGCCACTGTTGTTGGTAACTTTGGATGGGATATCGCTGTTAGTAATGATGCAACTGTTGGTCAAGACTACGCATGGAGATTTCGTTATGACTTTTTCAATGCCACAGATGCCGATCGCTCTTTTGGCTTTAATCTAGAACAACGAGGCGCAAGATTCATCACCTTTGGCAATGAAGGAATACCTCGGAATAACACTGCTTTAGATTTATCCGCTTTCTATCGCCAAAAACTATTTGGTGATATTAGCGCAGGGATTAGCACCCAATACCGCTTTGGTAGAGATTCTCCTGATTCATATCGGATCGGACTAGATTTATCGAAATATTTTACCAATGGTCTATCTCTAAACCTATCTCTATCTCAGGGGCGTGACAGCAGTGGCGTGAATGAGCAACGTGCATTGCTCAGTATGCAGCTAAACCTTGGTTCTCAATCTTTACAAGCTAGTACCGAAGTTCGCAATACCGATAGTCCCGTCCAACAGTTGTTATGGAGCTTTCGCGCACCTCAAGCTAGCGAGTCCATTAGTGGCTCTCTGGGATTGAGCCGCAGTCGTGACAACGATCGCCTAACTAGTAACTTCACCTACACGGGTTATCGCGGTATTTGGAACTTAGCCCCCGATCTTGCATTAACTCCCACTAATACCCAATCAAATGTTCTAGTTAGCGTCAGAACGGCGATCGCCTTTGCTGATGGGAATGTAGCTTTTTCCCGTCCGATTAATGATAGTTTTGCTCTCGTCATTCCTCAAAAGGGATTAGCTGGGCAAGTAGTGGGAGTGAATCCTGATGGACAAGGCTCATATTTCAGTCGTGCTGATGAATTTGGTGCGGCAGTAGTACCCAATTTGTCTTCCTATATTGTTTCCCGCCTATTACTAGAAGCTCCCGACGCTCCTGCAGGTACCGAAATTGGTAATCCCGTTTACTACACTCTACCCACCTATAGAAGTGGGACAGTGATTAGGGTAGGTACAGATGCAACTGTTTATATAAGGGGTGTTTTGACTGATTCCAAAGGTCAGGCTATATCTCTCCAAGCAGGAGAAGTGCGATCTCTTTCCGATCCTCAATGGCAACCAATCACTCTATTTACCAATCGTGTTGGCAAGTTTGCACTAACAGGCTTTAAGGTTGGACGGTATGAACTACGTCTGGAAAATAAGATACTCCAATTTGAAATTCCTGAAGGTAAGGTCGGCTTATACGATCTCGGCACATTAAAAT
>QBML01000029.1 GCA_003242085.1 Pseudanabaena frigida
ACAATGTAGCGATCGCCTTTCCTTTATTTAATTTTAATCTTGATTTTAATCTTCCTAAGCTAATCAGACGCTAAGATTCAGACGTTAAGATAAAGCCATTATCTTTGGTTTTATTTCTATGCCATTTTTCAAGCTGTCTTCATTTTTGCGCTTGGCGATCGCAGTTGTTTTGGCGATTGTTTGTTTGGTAACTTCTCCGACTAATACTCATGCAGAAACCCTATCCTTTAGCCATGCCCAATTAAAAGGACGAGATTTTTCGGGAAGGGAACTAGTGGGATCGGGTTTTGCCAATGCCAACATGGAGGGTGCTAACTTTGAAAATGCGGATGTACGCGGAGCTGTGTTTAGTGCTTCGATTTTACGAAGAGCTAATCTTAAGGGGGCAAATTTTTCGGGGGGATTGCTCGATCAAGCCGACTTTGCAAAAGCCGATCTGAGCGATGCTTTGTTAGTAGAGACGATTTTGCTACGCAGTACCTTTGATTTTGTGAATATTGATGGCGCGGATTTTACCGATGCGATTATAGATGGCGGTCAACGAAAATGGCTATGCTCTAAAGCTAAAGGTACAAATTCAAAAACAGGTGTAACTACTAGAGAATCTCTAGAATGCGACTAAAAAATTAGTGTCATTATTTTTGGCAATATGGCTAGCGTCAACTGTAACAGGACGTAAACCCCAAGAAGGATTGCAGCGCAATCCTTCTTGGGGTTTTGATTTTGTCCCAACATGATTGGCGATCGCTACAGAAACGAAAGAGATAACTGGGATAAATCAAAACCCAAATAAATAGAGGCGGCGCTTCGTGCCACCTCTATTTATTTGGGTTTTATGTCCTAAGTAAAATGCATTGCTAGATATAAAAAGCCGTCCTAATGAACGGCTTTTTTGAGAATTAAGATTTAGATCTAGACTAAGGAAGTTTGCTCATTAAAAGTGCGATCCCCACCAATAAACCACCCGTCAGATAAAAAGCTCTAACAACATGCAATTCATGCCAACCACTTAACTCTAAGTGATGATGAAATGGTGCCATTCTAAAAAGACGCTTGCCCATACCCGTTTCATCTTTAGTTGCCTTGTAATAGGAAACCTGTGCAATTACTGAGATAGATTCCCAGATAAAAATTGCACCAACGATGAGAAAAGCCCAAAGTAAGTTGCCAAGAATTGCGGTAGATGCCAAAGCACCACCTAGAGCCAGCGATCCCGTGTCCCCCATAAATACCCTCGCAGGATAGCGATTGTGCCAGAGAAAACCTAAATAGCTACCACTGAGACACATACAGAAAATTGATAGTTCTTTATTTTGAGGAAATAGCAATAGAGCCATCCCAAATAAAGCGATCGCCCCAGTTCCTCCAGCCAAACCATCCAAACCATCGGTAAGATTGGTTGCATTACTGCTCCCAAGAAATACAAACAAGGCAAGGGGAAAGAACAGCAGACCAAGAGGAATCACAAAGTGTAGAGGAAGATTAATAGTGGCGAGCTCCTGCCAGTTTTGGGTTAGAGCTAGCCATCCACAAAAACAAGCCGAAAAAAAGGCTTGAAGAAAAAGTTTGGCGCGAGGAGATAAACCTTTATTTGAATGACGGCGCAAAATTTTCCAGTCATCCAACCAGCCAATAAAAGCAAAGGAAATAGTTAACAAGCTACAGGCAACTACTTTGTCATTAAAGCCGGACCATACAACTGCTAATAAGATCCCAACAGGTATAATGAATATCCCCCCCATTGTCGGCGTACCTTGTTTTTTGAGGTGAGCTTGTGGCCCATCCTCTCGAATAATCTGACCAGCCTTGAGGCGTCGTAAAGCAGGTACAGCGAAAGTTCCAATTAATGCAACGCCTATACTTCCAAGAGTAAAGGGTAGCAAAAGTCTTGAACTTATATTGGGATTCAAGAAAAGATCGACACCAACAATTAAACTTATTAAACCAATTGCCAACCCGAGTGCTAGGCTACTTCCCGTTGGAAATTTAGCTTTCCTAACTCTTACACCAGTATCAACCATTGCAAATCCTCACACCCACAGTAATCACCACATTTCCTTAAAACCCAAAACCTTCTTGCAGCTTTGCATCAGATAATAAAAACTGCCTGAATCTACGCTCTTAGATACCAAATTATGGTCGCATTTGTCTACAGTACAATCATTGAATTTTGCTAATTCGGTGATTTTGCTTTCTTTTAAATTGTCCCTTAAATTGCCTTTGAAATTGCCGATGACGAGTAAGAACTCTCGACAAATTGCTTTAGAAGCTCTCCGCCTGATCCAGAGACGAAACGCCTACGCCGATGTGGCACTTGACTGTACACTCTCGCGTGCGCGTCAGGATAACACAACTCTCGCAGAAAGCGATCGCCGACTAATTACTGAATTAGTTTATGGATGTACTCGTCGCCAGAAAACTCTGCAAGCGGTTTTGCAAAACTTCTCACAAAAACCAACTACAAAACTACCGCCAGACTTACTAATAATCTTACAGATTGGTATCTACCAACTATGTTTTCTCGATCGGATCAAGCCATCGGCGATCGTTCATACCACAGTGGAATTAGTCAAAGAAAATAATTTGGCGGGGTTATCTGGATTTGCAAATGGGGTGATGCGATCCATACTCAGAGCCAAAGATAAGGAAGATATTCTCGCGAAGATTACCGATCCTGCCAGCTTTTATAGTTTTCCTGAATGGCTGATCGAATTATGGCAAAAAGAGTTTGGTCAAGAAGCGATCGCAAATATTTGCAATTGGTTTAACCAAACACCTCACCTAGATTTGCGAGTAAACCTTTTGCATACAACACGGGATCGAGTATTAGCTGCTTTTGCCGAAGCGGAGATCGAGGCTCAGCCAATTCCTTATTTACCCGATGGTATCCGCGTGTCGCAAGGTGCTGGTGATGTCAGCCAATTGCCAAAATTTAAAGAAGGTTGGTGGTCAGTGCAGGATGCAAGCGCTCAGTTAGTTACCTACTTATTAGATCCCCAACCTAATGAGATCGTTATTGATGCCTGTGCTGCCCCAGGGGGGAAGACCACACATATTAGCGATCGCCTCAAAAATACTGGCAAAGTTTATGCCTTAGATCGGCTTGCTAACCGCCTCAAAAAAGTCGAACAAAATACTGCTCGTTTGGGGATCGCTAATGTCCAAACCTTTGAGATTGATGCCCGTGAATTTGATGTGGAAAAAATAGGGGGGAAATGCGATCGCGTATTGTTAGATGTGCCTTGCTCTGGACTAGGTACATTACATCGTCATGCCGATGCCCGCTGGCGACAAACTCCCGAAGAACCCTATAAATTAGCGAAAACTCAAGCGGAAATTCTCGATCGTGCGACGCAATGGGTGAAACCTGAAGGTGTAATTGTTTACAGTACTTGTACCCTGCATCCTGCCGAAAATGAAGAAGTTATCGAGCAGTTTTTAACCAATCATCCCGATTGGCAAATCGTCCCACCAAGTGCCGAAAATCCTGCCGCTCATTTTGCATGCGATCGGGGTTGGGTCAAAGTCTTGCCTCACGAACACGATATGGATGGCTTCTTTATGGTGAAGCTTCAGAGAATAGATAAATAAACGAAGCGCCGCCTTTATTTATTAAGTATATAAACACAGAAATGAAAAAGTATGGTGTGACGCTCTCATTTTTTGGTTATGGCTACATATAAAAATATTTGCTAACACTTTCGAGAAGCAGCTTAAGTGCGCTATAATTGCAAACCTATGCCTATAGGTTTTACTAAAAATATTAACGACATAAATAGGCGTAGGATGTAAACCGCAACAAGCTGTAATAGCTACTGCTCTTACATTTCTGGGAGGAAACCAGATAAATTCAAAACAGGAACAAGGAAAAATTTAGTTATGATCAATCGGGCAAAAACTGCTACTACGACCAATGTCGGCTTCACGCATGAAGATTTTGCGAAGCTTTTAGATAAGTATGACTATCACTTCAGTCCTGGCGACATCGTTGCAGGTACGGTATTCAGCATTGAGCCAAGAGGCGCACTTATTGACATTGGCGCAAAAACAGCAGCATACATCCCGATTCAGGAGATGTCGATCAACCGTGTCGATCAGCCTGAAGAAGTTTTGCAGAACAATGAAACCCGTGAGTTTTTCATTCTCGCTGACGAAAACGAAGAAGGGCAACTAACTCTTTCGATTCGTCGCATCGAGTACATGAGAGCATGGGAGCGCGTCCGTCAGTTGCAAGCAGAAGACGCAACTGTGCGATCGCTTATTTTTGCTACCAACCGTGGTGGTGCTCTGGTCAGAATTGAAGGACTACGCGGATTTATCCCTGGTTCACACATTAGTACTCGTAAGCCTAAGGAAGAATTGGTTGGCGAAGAATTGCCACTCAAGTTCTTGGAAGTTGATGAAGACCGCAACCGTCTCGTCCTCAGCCATCGCCGTGCCCTCGTCGAGCGCAAGATGAACAAGCTCGAAGTTGGCGAAGTCGTGATCGGTGTCGTCCGTGGTATCAAGCCTTACGGTGCATTTATCGATATCGGCGGTGTCAGTGGTCTACTTCACATCTCCGAAATCTCCCACGAACATATCGAAACTCCTCACAATGTCTTCAATGTCAATGACGAAGTGAAGGTAATGATCATCGATCTTGATGCTGAGCGTGGACGGATTTCACTCTCGACCAA
Source organism: Pseudanabaena frigida (assembly GCA_003242085.1). Lineage (GTDB taxonomy): Bacteria > Cyanobacteriota > Cyanobacteriia > Pseudanabaenales > Pseudanabaenaceae > Pseudanabaena > Pseudanabaena frigida. The sequence continues at coordinate 4,680 of QBML01000029.1, forward strand.
GCAGCTCGAAGCTGAACCAGGTGACATGGTGCGCGATCCGCAGCTTGTTTACTCTAAGGCTGAAGAGATGGCTGCCAAGTATCGCGAACAACTCAATGCAGCTCCTGCGGTTATGGAAATCCCTGTAGCAGCAGTTGAAGAGGAAGATTATGAAGTTCCTGATGCAATGGAAGAACCTGAAATTCCTGAAGAAGTTATTCCTGAAGCCGTAGAAGAAACTACTGCTGAAGTTTAAATAAATAACAAAAAAGAGGCAGTGCAAAGCACTGTCTCTTTTTTGTTATAAACTAGAAGCTATATGAAAGGGAGTAGCTAATTACCTTTAAGGTAATTCCACTTGAGTCAACATACTGTCTAACCGACTGGTTCAAGTGACAAGTTTTATTTAGATCCTTCTAAAAGCTTGGCAGCGAGACTTTCACTGAGTTCACACCTGATGTGAGCTTGGTGAGGTCTTGCGTATCTCTTCAAGCTCATTCTCAGGACTTTTCAAAAACCTGAAGGAGTTTGCCAGAGTGCTAACAGCTTTTACAGCAAGTTTATTATTGATTACTATTTCAGAATTAGGCGATAAAACTTTTTTTATCGCGGTGATTCTGGCTATGCGTCATCCGCGCCGTATCGTGTTTTCGGCAGTGTTGGCTGCTCTCGCGGTGATGACTATTCTTTCGGTTTTGTTAGGTCAAACTTTAGCGCTATTTCCTAAAATCTATATTCACTATGGCGAAATAGCCTTATTTCTGCTCTTTGGCATAAAGTTAATTTATGATGCTTCCAAAATGTCGGCTAAATCGGAAGATGCGGTAGTTCAAGAAGCTAAAGAAGCTGTAGAGACTCAAGATTCACCTAATTACATTACTAAATTGCCAATTTTCGGTCAGTTTTTGGGTGAGATTTTATCTCGCTTTCTTTGGTTAGGCGTATGGACGCAGGCATTTGTGATGACCTTTATTGGCGAATGGGGCGATCGCACTCAAATTAGCACGATCGCCTTAGCCGCAGCCTATAATCCAGTTTTTGTAACCCTCGGTGCGATTTTAGGGCATGGCATTTGCACGGCGATCGCTGTAATTGGTGGTCGTTTGATCGCAGGCAGAATTTCTGAGAGAGTAATTACTGCGAGCGGCGGAGTCCTGTTTATCATTTTTGGCGTAACTGCTTATTTTCAAGGAGTCTAGATTTGAAAAAGTGGAATGGGGAACTTTAGGTTCCTCTCTACTTTGGTTGTGCCAGTTGCAATAACTGTAAGGCTTATGCTTAAAGTAGATATATGTAAGTGGGTTCGATAAAGTTTGAAAAAGCGTTTAGATGTTTTATTGGTTGACTTGCAGCTTGCACCGTCGCGGGAGCAGGCTCAAAAGTTTATTCGGGCTGGTTGGGTGCAGGTCAATCAGCAGGTGATTGATAAGGTCGGCATGGAGGTTAAGGAGGATGCGGCGATTTTGGTGAAGCAGCAATCGCCTTTTGTGTCGCGTGGGGGTGAGAAATTGGCGGGAGCTTTAGCTAAGTTTGGGATGAATTTACGCGATCGCACTTGTTTCGATGGCGGCATCTCGACTGGTGGTTTTACGGACTGTATGCTGAAGCAGGGAGCCGCTAAAGTTTACGGAATTGATGTGGGCTATGGTCAGGTGGCTTGGGAAATTCGTAGTGATGAGCGGGTGGTGTTGCGAGAGCGCACTAATCTAAGACATCTTACACCCGAAGATTTGTATGCTGATGGCGACATCGTTCCTGATTTTGCGGTTTTGGATTTATCGTTTATTTCACTGACGAAGATTCTGCCTTCGCTCTGGAATTTGTTGCGATCGCCCCGTGAGACTTTATTGTTAGTGAAGCCGCAATTTGAGGCTGGTAAGGGACAAGTCGGCAAAAATGGCATTGTGCGCGAACCAAAAATTAGAGCAGAGGCGATCGCCAATGTGTTAGCTACTGCTCAAACTTTAGGTTGGCAGTTTCAAGGTTTAACACCTTCGCCGATTCAAGGTCGTACTGGTAATTATGAGTATTGGCTATGGCTAAGTGAACAACCTTCAGAAATAACTGTACCTAGTTTTGAGGATATTCTGGAAATTTCCAAAGGCTTAAATTAGAAGACAAAGTGCTGTTTAATAACATCAAATTTGGTGCATTCCCAATAATCAACATGGGAAATAATTAATTCGCGATCGCCTTCGCCATTATTCAAATTATCAGCAAAATTATTAACAGTTAAATCACTCCAACCAGTGACACTAATCCGAGGCTTCCAAGGTAAAGGAGCATCCCAACTCATTGTCCAACGCGCTTTAACGAGATTTTCGGTACGGGAAATATCATGAAGTTCGAGCTTGAGATTTTTAAACCAAAAGGTAATAAAGCCGATCATTTTTTGATATTGCTTAATCCCACGAAAGTTATAGACAGGATCTTTAAAATAGACATCTTCGCTATAAATGCTATAGGTTTGTGCTTCAGGAAATTTCGCGTAATCCGCCTTAATGATGTCGAGAATATTGGTCATGGTGGCGATCGCCTTTTAAAAATAAGTAAGCTTAGCTTTGGTGAAAATAGGATGAATCTATATTTTATAGCGCCAAGCTCGAATTGCTAAATCTACAAACCATCCTAATTTATCGGTTTCTTGAGTTTGAAATTCTTGCCACCAGCCTTGAGGATTTTTAGCAACTAATTCTGGATACAGCTCTTCAAAAACAGATCGGTTATTGTAAGCAAAACTTAGCTGTGCAAAATATCCTTTACCCGTACACCATTTGGGCATACAGTCTCTACCATGAATCAATCTGTTTTTTTCAAAGTTAGCGGATAAGTTTTCTCTCTCTTTTGAACTTATGCCACGAGTCGAACTTAATGCTATATATTGAACGACACTTTCAAGTTTAAACAGATCTTCTAATTCAGAAAAAATAATCTCAAATCTCTTAGGTTTTACAGGATTGCCTGTTGAAGAGTTGAAATCCATACCAGTATGTTTACTGGGGAGATACAAGAAGAAAGAAGTTTGTTTACCTGAAATACAAATCTCAGCTAGATTTTTGCTACCTTCTCTATTACTTGTGGCATAAAAAACACGAGTACCTAAAGAATTAACAATTTCTTTTACTTTAGGCTGAGCTAAAAAGAGTTTTCGTAAGTTCCAAAAATCCTCTCTATTTTTGTCAAAGATATTGTATGTTAAAGCTGCTAGGTTTGGTACTGTTTCACGCATTTTACTCCATTTTGGAACAGACTCAGAGGCAAGCTCATTAGACAAGCCAGCTATAGAGTATGGAATTACATGGTTTTGTTCTGCAATCTGAAAAGTTTTTGATTCAACTAGAAAATTAAATTTCAGTAGTTTGATATTCTCTTCAAACTTACAAGCTTCTTTATCTACAAGACTATCTTCATTAAAAGAAGGGGCGATCGCAATTAACTCAACTGGAAGTGAATAATCTATTTGATCTGAGAATGGATGCTCAGTAATAATTAGTTTTCTATACCTGACTAATTGCTAGATAATACTTCGATCTTCTTCATTTTTTAATTCCAGAATAACTGCTTGATGAGTATGTTTATGGCGACACAGTAAATCGTAGCGATTTGTCTTTAATCGAAATTGACGTTGCAGTAACTCTAAATCAGGGAAAAGTTCATCAAAGTGATTTTCAATATAAATCTCTAAATCTTCCTCTGATTGAAACCTCAGAGCGTTAGCTGTATATGCAATTCTAGGGATTTTGTCAGAAACTCCCCCCTGACCAAAATACTTAGGTGTTATAGATTTTTTCCGAGGAGCCATATCAACTCATAATTAGGCTTAAAGTTGCAATTGAGAGACTATATTATAAATAAAGTCAAAATCCTATATATATTCACTTGTATCATAGATTATCATCATTATTTGCTGTAAATCATATTAAATCCCAATTGTAATGATAACCTTGGGACTGTTTATTTGAGGAGAATCCCATGTGGGCTAATGCGATCGCTGCCTATCTACATTATTTGAGCTTAGGACTTATTTTTGCCAGCTTATCAACGGAATTATTTACGCTCAAACAAGACTTAACCAATAAAGAAGGATGGCGAGTTCTCATTGCTGATAGTGTGTATGGGCTAGCAGGTATCACCGCCTTAACAACAGGAATTTTAAGGGTTTTATATTTCGAGAAAGGGGCTGACTATTACACCCATCAACCAGTTTTCTGGATGAAAATATCCGTATTTATTGTGGTTGGTTTGTTATCGCTATATCCCACCTTTTCCTTCTTAATGTGGATTAAAAATCTCCGTGCCGAAAAGCCCCCTGAAGTTAGTCCAGAAAAAATCAAAATCCTCAGAACCATCGTTCATATAGAACTGGTTGGTTTTAGTGTAATTCCACTTCTAGCCTCGATGATGTCAAGAGGTATTGGCGCAAACTGGTTCCATTAATCAAAAAAGCGTCGCTCAGCGACGCTTTTTTTAAGACAAAGCATCCCGTAACATCGCTAACTTTTCAGGCAAAATGCGATAGTAAATCCAAGTTCCACGACGCTCTTTAGTCAGTAACCCTGCTTCATATAAAACTTTGAGATGATGGCTGACCGTTGGTTGGGCTAAACCTAACGTCTCTACCAATTCACAGGCGCATACTTCTTGGCTGGGTTGAGCCGCAATCAAACTCAAAATTTGCAAACGTGCAGTTTCGCCCAATACGCGAAAGATACTAGCTAATAAAGCTGTGTCCTCAAGTTGTAATCGCCCAGCCATAAGTGGCGGACAACATCTCGTTGCGATCGCAGCGTCTTTGGATGAGTCAATCATAGGTTGAGAAAGTTTCATAGTTTTCATCTTGACATATCCCCATCAAAACAATCAAAATATCGATCAATATAAATATTGATTTATATCAATATCTTGATGATAGGTGAAAGTATGGCAGTGCGCGTTGGTATTAATGGCTTTGGTCGGATCGGTAGATTGTCTCTGCGAGCTGCTTGGGAATTTCCCGAATTAGAATTTGTGCATATCAATGAAATCAATGGCGGCGTAGAAGCGGCTGCGCATTTACTCAAATTTGACTCAGTACATGGACGCTGGTTGCCTGATGTGCAAGTAATAGGCGATCGCATAGTCATTGACGATCGGAAATCAATCCAAAAAATCAGCTTTAGCGAATATGCCAAACCCGAATTAGTCAACTGGCAAGAATTAGGCGTAGATCTGGTGCTGGAATGTTCTGGCAAATTCCGTACCCCCGAAACCCTAAATCCCTATTTCACCAAAGGCGTAAAGAAAGTCATCGTGGCGGCTCCTGTGAAGGAGGAAGCCCTAAATATCGTGATGGGAATTAACGATTATCTCTACGATCCCGAAAAGCATCATATTCTCACCGCCGCTTCATGTACTACCAATTGTCTTGCACCTGTAGTGAAAGTCATCCATGAAGGCTTAGGAATTAAGCATGGTGTGATTACCACGATTCATGACAACACAAATACCCAAACCCTCGTCGATGCACCGCACAAAGATCTGCGCCGTGCTAGGGCTTCGGCTTTATCGCTAATTCCGACTACTACGGGATCGGCAACAGCAATAACTCTCATCTATCCCGAACTCAAGGGCAAGTTAAATGGATTAGCTGTGCGCGTACCTTTGCTGAATGCTTCGCTGACGGATTGTGTGTTTGAAGTAGAAAGAGAAACCACAATTGAGGAAGTCAATCAATTATTAAAAACAGCCGCCGAAGGTGAACTCAAAGGAATCTTAGGCTATGAAGAACGTCCCTTAGTTTCCATTGATTATAAAGACGATTCGCGATCGTCGATTATTGATGCTCTCTCGACAATGGTGGTCGATCGCACTCAGGTAAAGATTTTGGCTTGGTATGACAACGAATGGGGCTATTCCTGTCGCATGGTGGAATTAGCGAGAAAAGTGGCGATCTCTTTATAAAAGCAAAATTGAGCGTGCGAAGCACGCTCAATTTTGCTGCAAATATTCTTTTAGAAAACCTATGACCTCTTCTACTGCATCTCAATCAAACTTCAAAAACTATGTGCTAGTCACCCTCACCTATTGGGGATTCACGATTACCGATGGTGCTTTGCGGCTATTGGTATTGCTCTACTTTAATAACATTGGCTATACGCCGATTCAAATCGCTTCGCTATTCCTATTCTATGAAGTCTTTGGAGTCGTTACCAACTTCTTAGGCGGATGGATTGGTTCGCAATTAGGGCTAAAAGTTACACTCTATACAGGGATTGGCTTACAGATTTTCTCCTTAGTGCTGTTATCTTTTCTTAACCCTGAATGGGCGCAATGGCTAGCGGTTCTCTATGTGATGATTGCCCAAGCTTTTTCAGGAATTGCCAAAGACTTAACCAAAATGAGTACTAAAAGTGCAATTCGCTTAGTTGTACCGCAAGATGCTCAATCGGCTTTATTCAAATGGGTTGCCATTCTCACAGGTTCTAAGAATGCCCTTAAAGGCGTAGGCTTTTTTGTCGGCAGTGCTTTATTAGGGCTATGTGGCTTTGTGAATTCCCTATGGATTATGGCGGCAGGATTATTCCTGCTCTTGTTTACAGGATTATTTCTACCAAAGGGAATGGGCAAAATCAAAGCAAAAGTTAAGTTCAAACAACTCTTTTCCAAAAGTCCTGAAATTAATCTTCTATCCGCAGCGAGATTCTTTCTCTTTGGTTCTAGAGATGTTTGGTTTGTAGTGGGATTGCCTGTATTTTTGCGAAGTGTTTTAGGTTGGTCGTTTTATCAAGTTGGGGGCTTCTTAGCTTGCTGGATAATTGGCTATGGCATTATTCAATCCCTTGCACCGACATTAATTAAGCGCTTCGGATCTGGTCAGCCGCCGCGATCTCAAACCGTGCGATTTTGGACAACTTCTCTAATAGCTGTTCCTGCGATTATCGCGATCGCTTTGCAATTAAATCTCCCTGCAAACCTAGTAATCATCGGCGGCTTACTGATTTTCGGTGTAGTCTTTGCCTTTAACTCATCGGTACATTCTTACCTAGTTCTCGCCTTTACCGATGATGACAAAGTAGCCCTAAATGTTGGCTTCTATTACATGGCAAATTCGGGCGGACGCTTAGCAGGAACGGTTCTCTCTGGTTTGATTTATGAATTTTATGGGTTGGTTGGCTGTCTGTGGGTATCCGCAATCATGGTTTTAGCCGCCGCCGTGATTACGCGCAAGTTACCCGATCCTCAGACGAGTAAAGCGATCGCATGGAAATCTGACGGAGACTAATGCATTAAGATGATTTCATCCTAAATCGAGGTCATTTTTATGGCTCATCATCACGAACACAGTCATGCTCCTAAAACCTATAATCGTGCTTTTTTGTTTGGCACAGGGCTAAATATTGGCTTTGTCCTAGTTGAAGCTTGGTTTGGGTTGGTCACCAATTCGTTAGCATTATTAGCAGATGCAGGACATAACCTCAGCGATGTTTTGGGATTATTATTAGCATGGGGGGCTAGTTATCTCGTACAGCGTCCACCTAATCACAAATATACCTATGGACTACGCCGTTCTTCGATTTTGGCAGCTTTGATTAATGCAATTCTGTTACTGCTAACTATGGGTGGTATCACTTGGGAAGCGATTCGCCGCTTGCAAGAACCGAGCGCAGTGGCTGGTGGTACGGTGATTTTAGTCGCAGGGATCGGTGTGGCGATCAATACGATTACAGCTCTCCTATTCATGTCAGGACGTGACAAGGATATGAACATTCGGGGCGCATTTTTGCACATGGCAGCCGATGCTTTGGTTTCAGTGGGTGTTGTGCTGGCAGGAATTGCGATTTTGCTAACAGGTTGGCTTTGGTTCGATCCAGCGATTAGTTTGATTATTGTTGTCGTGATTGTCGTGGGAACATGGAATTTATTCAAAGAAGCTTTGGAATTAATTCTTGATGGAGTTCCTAAACAGATCGAACCGATCGCAGTGCGGACGTTTTTACAAAATTTGCAAGGCGTAACCCAAGTTCACGATCTGCATATTTGGGCAATCAGTACGACCGAAACGGCTCTTACCGCGCACCTAGTGATACCAGAAGGAAATGGAGGCGATCGCTTTCTTACCGATACTTGCGAAGCTCTTCATGCTAATTTTGGTATTGACCACTCAACCCTACAAATTGAATCTGGCGATCCAGCGTATCCGTGTCATCTAGAGCCAGAGAGTCATGTGTAAAAATTATAACGAAATGGGCTTTACATAGTTTTTGACTCTATTATTAATATATCGATGCATATCGATATATTAAGCTTGTTGGCAAGATTTTTCAAAACTGATAAGCCATAGAATTTAGGAGAGCTCTATGGATACGGTCAAAATTGAAATTTTGGGCACGGGCTGTAAGAAGTGTCAACAGTTAGAGGAAAATGCTAAACAAGCTGTGGCAAATCTGAATCTCACTGCAGAAGTTGCGCATATTACCGATCCTGTGGAAATTGCTATGCGTGGGGTGATGTCTACCCCTGCAATGACCATTAATGGCAAGGTTGTAAGCAAAGGTCAAGTAATTAGTACAGAGCAAATTCAACCACTATTGCAACGTTAAAGGGAGAAAGCCATTTATCCCTTTGATTGGCTCGCAACTCAGATTGTCACTAAACTTTTGGGGCTAGAAATCGCCTCACATTTAGGATCGAGTCTGCACTTCTTCCTCTACGATGTGCCGAATGTTTTAACATTGCTGATTGTGATTAGCTTTATTGTTGGTACATTTCAGAGTTTTTTAGAGCCAGAACGAGTTTGTTCTTTGTTAGAAGGAAAGCATACTTTTGCTGGAAATGTTTTGGCGGCAATGGTGGGAATTGTCACTCCATTTTGTTCCTGTTCTGCGGTTCCCTTGTTTATTGGATTTTTAGAAGCAGGTGTTCCTTTAGGCGTGACTTTCTCCTATCTAATGGCTGCGCCAATGGTCAATGAAGTTGCGGTGATCTTGCTGTGGGGATTATTCGGACTGAAGGTTACGCTGATTTATATCGGCTTTGGTGTGGGCTTAGCGATCGCTTCTGGCTACATCATCGGACTTCTAAAATTAGAAAAATGGGTAGAACCCTTTGTATGGGAACAGCAAAGATCTCGTCAAGGTATGGTTATTGAAGATGAAGACAACCTCGAACCTGCTCTGAATTGGAATCAAAGATTTGAGCAAGGCAGATATCAATCCAGCGAAATTGTGCGATCGGTATGGCTGTATGTATTACTTGGTATTGCGATCGGCGCAGGAATACATGGTTACGTGCCGACCGATTTTATTGTTAAACATGCAGGTTTCAATAACCCTTTAGCCGTTCCCCTTGCCGTGATTTTGGGTGTGCCACTCTATGCCAATATTGCAGGAGTTATGCCAATTACCGAAGCTCTAGTCAATAAGGGAATGCCGATGGGTACAGTTTTAGCTTTCACGATGGCGGTTACTGCCCTATCCCTTCCTGAAATCGTGATTCTCAAAAAAGTTTTACAACCCCAACTTTTAGTTGTATTTGTGGGTCTAATGACTATTGGCATTATCAGTATCGGGTATATCTTTAATGTGCTGCTACTATAAAATCGAAAAAAGATAAAAAGAGAGGTGACGCAAAGCACTGCCTCTCCTTTGAGAAAGCTAGACTTATTTATATGTCGCCAGATAATTCCTGCAAGTTCTGAGGAAACTAAGTAGAATTATCTAGCTGATTTTTGGCTACCTGTGGTAGCATCTCATGTAAGTCTCTTGGATGGTAATGGCAAAAGTCCTTGTACTAAATGCATCCTATGAACCGCTGAACATCACAAATTGGCAGCGCGCTATTGTGTTGGTCATAAAAGGCAAAGCTGAGCAAGTCGAACATAATGGCAAAATGGTTTATCCTGGAATGCCATTGCCGACGGTGATCCGAATGCTGCAATATATCAGCATTCCTTACAAAGAAATTCCGCTTACACGTCGCAATATTCTCCATCGTGATTCCCACGCCTGTCAGTACTGTGGGCATACGGGTGATGACTTAACACTCGATCATGTCATGCCGCGATCGCGCGGTGGTGTTGACAGTTGGGACAATATTATTACTGCGTGCGTGCGTTGCAACGTCAAAAAGGGCAATCGCACCCCTAAAGAAGCCTCAATGCCATTAAAGAAGCAACCCCGCCGTCCCCATAGTGGGCTGCATTTTGAAGTGACAAAATACCTGCGATCGGGCAACCACAACGAGTGGGAAAAATATATTATCAACTAAAAAATAGAGAGCCGCTTCGCGGCTCTCTATTTTTTAGTTGATTAGTGGTCTAAATCCGTGTTTAATCGAAACTTCGCCAATTTTTTCCATGTTTTCGATACTGATTTGGTTCCGTCCCCATGAAAAATTGGTATGCCAGCCTTCAAACTCTAGTAGCATCGCTTCGGCAAAACAGGCAAAAAGCTGACGAGCTGGTGCTGTCATATTTACAATTTTCATGATTTTCCAATCAATATCGAGACTATGCTCGACGATGCCGCCATCGATTACATGAATACCTTCTTCTTGAACGAGAGTAGACATATTTTTAGGATAACCACCGTCGATCAGGATGCAAGGACGCTTTAGAGTCGTAGAGTCGATCGCCATCCCTTTTGCCATACTTGCCACCCAGACGATAATGTCTGACTGCGGTAAGGCTTCTTCGATCGCCATGACTTTACCGCGACCGAGTTGAGCTTGTAGCTCTTGCAAACGTTCTTGATTGCGAGCAACTAGTAATAGATCTTTGATATTTGTCCTAGCATCGAGCCAACGACAAACCGCACTGCCAATGTCCCCCGTTGCACCACAAACAGTCACCGTTGCTTTTGCTAAATCAATACCAAACTTACGGCTAGCTTCCTCAATCTGACGACAAATAATGTAGGCAGTATGGGTGTTACCCGTAGTAAAGCGATTAAATTCCAGTTGAATATTCCGTACACTTGACATTTGACTGAGGTTAAAATTCTCGAAAATGATCGAAGAAAATCCACCCAAAGCGGTGATATCAATATCGTGTTTTTGCGCGTGAGCCATCGCATTAAGGATCTTGCGAATAGCCGTTTTAATTTTGCTGCCTGCCAACATTTCAGGTAAGAAGCAGGATTCCACATACAATCCTTCGATCTGCTGACCTGTTGCACTCGTAACTTTGATGCGATCGACGATTTGGGGCGGGGCGCTACACCAAAATTCCAAACCTTGATCGGCGTATTCGGGATAGCCTAATTCCCTTGCTACAGACTGAGCGTGTTCAAGACTTGTCAAATGCCCAATGAGACCAAACATCGATTGCGGTTACCAGTTTTTTATTAGCAGTTAGCTATTAGCTATTAGCTGTTAGCTGTTTTATTTAGAATTTTTAGAAATAATAATTTCTTTTTTGAAAAAAGATAATTAGCTGTTGGCGATTAGCTAGACGCTAACAGCTAACAGCTAATTTCCCCTATGCAGCTACTAAACCCATTGCAGACATTCTCATAATGTCGCGGGTATTAAAGCCAATTTTGCCAAGGCTTTCGCCATATTGAATCATGAAGTCTTCAACCAAAGCTTCTTTTTCCATACCAAGAACTTTGGCATCGGTTTCGACTTGGTTAAGCATTTTCCAAACTATGGGCAAGTTTTGACGATTGGCTTGCTCAAGGGTTACCTTGGAATCATCAAAATGATTTTGCAACCAATTTTCGCCAAAGTTAAGATGCAAATATTCGTCTTTGACCACGCCCTCAGTGATTTTGCGCGCAAAAGGATCGGCTACAGGTATATAGATGTTATAAGCCGCGATCGCAAAGCACTCAATGATAAGTGATTGAATCAGCAGACAGGTAACAATATCTTTTGTTGCAAATGCTTTCTGGAAATTGCCATGTAATTCAGCAAAGAATTGTCGAGCAAAATCCATGTCAGGGGTGACGTTGAGGTTTTTACCACAAGCTGTAAAACCTTTTTTGTGACGATCCTCCATTTTTGCCAATTTGGTAAAATCTTCAGTAAATTCGGGCAGTAGCTCCGCTAATTGGAGATAGTTGCTGTACGCCTCAGCTTCGCCTTCAATGACGATCGCATTGATACGACTGTAGGCATCGCGATAGCTTTCGGTTTTATAATCGATTGCTATAGCTTCGAGTATTTGCCCCATGTGTTGCCTCTTTCAGAATTCCTGCTCAATAAAAGTTAATCTATAGCTATTTTATGCTAAGTGGCACAGCGAATAAAATTAAAACCCAAACAGCTAGAGTCCTTACCCAATAACAGCGACACCAGCACCTTAGGTTTTTACACACCAAAGCGCTAAACTGAAATAGTCCCTCAACTCGTAGTTATGGCAAGTTTTTTATTAGAAGTTGGTACTGAAGAGCTACCTGCTAGTTTTATTGTCGATGCTTTGCGCCAATGGCAAGAGCGCATCCCGAAAAATTTAAATGAACACCAACTAACTACGAGCAAAGTCAGTGTTTATGGTACGCCTCGTCGTCTTGCCGTATTAATCGAAGGCTTACCAACACAACAAAGCGATCGTAGTCTAGAACTTAAGGGACCATCAATAGGTTCGGCGTTTGTTAATGGCGATCCACAGGAAGAGCCGACTAAGGCTTTGTTAGGTTTTGCTAAATCTAAGGGGATTGACCTCAAAGATATTTTTATTAAAGAAACTGATAAGGGCGCTTTTGTGTTTGCCAATCAGCAAATTATTGGTCGTGAGACGACTGAGATTTTGCAGGAATTGGCTCCAACTTGGATCACAGGTCTAGATGGAAAGCGTTTGATGCGTTGGGGGAATGGAGATCTAAAGTTTCCCCGCCCGATTCGCTGGTTGGTAGCGTTATTTAATTCTAGAATTTTGCCGATCGCCCTAGAAAATGTGCAATCTAATCGCATTAGCCAAGGTCACCGCGTGCTGCATCCACGATCCGTAATCATTGACACGGCGATCGATTATGTTGCAACCCTGAATGAAGCCTTTGTAGTAGTTGATGGCAAGGAGCGTCAGCGACATATATTTACGCAAATTAACAGCATTGTGGAATTGTTTGGTGGAAAAGCTGAAATACCTGAAGATTTATTAGAAGAAGTTACTTACTTAGTTGAATTTCCCACAGCGGTAATTGGTGAATTTGAACGCGAGTTTTTGGAGCTGCCGCAGCCTGTAATTAAGACCGAAATGGTTAGCCATCAGCGCTATTTCCCCGTGCATTCCATCAAAAATCCCGACCAATTACTACCTCGCTTTATCACTATTTCTAATGGCGATCCTGATAAGTCGCGTTTGATCGCGGCTGGCAATGGTCGCGTAATTCGGGCACGTCTCTCTGATGGCAAATTTTTCTACGAAAGCGATCGCGCCGTACATTTAGAAACTTTCTTGCCACTTCTGGAGAAAGTCACTTTTCAGGCACAACTCGGTTCAGTGGCTGAGAAGGTTGAGAGAATTAGGGCGATCGCCAAATCTGTAATTGACTCGATTACTAATCTAGAAATTACTGAGGCAGATCGGGTACTGGTCGATCGTACGGCTCAACTGGCTAAGGCTGACCTAGTCACGCAGATGGTGAAGGAATTTCCCGAACTACAAGGTCAAATGGGCTATTACTATGCGCTCTCTAGCCAAGAGCCACTTGCAGTTGCAACGGGGATTCGCGAGCATTATCAGCCGCGCGGGGCTAGTGACTCGTTACCAACTTCTTTAACAGGCAAGATCGTGGCGATCGCCGATCGTATTGATACTTTAGTTGGCATTTTTGGCTTAGGCATTATTCCTACGGGTTCGTCAGATCCATTTGCGCTGCGTCGGGCTGCTACTGGCGTTGTCCAGATTGTCTGGGAAAGTGGCTTTGCCCTCAATTTGCCAAAACTTTTGCAAGCCGCGATCGCTATTTACGCCGAGAAAAATTTACTAGCTAAACCCGCCGAAACTGTTCTTGAAAATCTCTATAAATGGTTTACACAACGCTATGAGACGATTTTGGCTGACCAAGGTATTGAATATGATCTGGTTAATGCTGTCTCAGGTAACGAAGATTTTGATTATACTTTGCAAGGCTTAAGCAATCTCATTCGTATTAAAGAACGCGCTTATTTTCTCCAACAGTCTCGTGAAAGTGCCACACTCAGTGCCATCTATGAGCCAATTGTGAGAGCTTCCCGTCTTGCGGTTCAAGGTGATTTGGATAGTCTGACAGTTGACGTGAAAGCAGTAATCAATCCTGAGAATTTAATCGAACCTGCGGAACGAGATTTATATCAGGCGATCGCGGCTTTGCCCAGTCAACCTAGCGATGAACAACTCATGGCGGGCATTAAGGCGATCGCGCCATTCTTATCCAAGTTCTTTGACGATGTGCTGGTCATGGCTGAAGATTCACAAGTTCGCCAAAATCGACTCAATATGTTGGGTATTATCCGCAACTACAGTCGCCAATTAGCAGACTTTAGCGCAATCCTCAAATAAAGAAGAAGGCACGCAATGCGTGCCTTCTTCTTTATTTAGTTAACGTGAGTTCGGGATAATTTAAAACGGACTTTGAGAGAGGGTTTGCATAGCAAACCCTCTCTCAAAGCCCAGAAGCAAAAGCATTGCGTAGCAATGCTTTTGCTTCTGGGCTTATAAAATTTGCAAGCTTAACCTGAACTCACATTAATTAGGCATGACCGCAAAAGAGATTTGTGGTGCTTAGCGTCTCAACTCTCTTTTGTGGGTTTCTTACTACACTCGCGACAACTGGCTAAGAGGCAATCATTGATTGAATATTCATATCAAAAAACTACCTGTGATTATTTCCGTCAATAAGATTAAAAAAACTTATTAGAAAAATCAAAATACAAACGAAAACTCATCATTTTATTGGCTTGTTAAAATGCCTGAAACCCTTTTTTGGAAATAGTTTGAGCTGATTGGATGGACTTGAAAGCGATCGATAACTATCCCCTATAACTAATGATAGAAATAAAAAGCTAGTTGTTCGCTTGGCTGCCAAGAGCGATATGATGCGTGTTGATACCCTTGTGGGTGATTGAGATAAACGTAACTTGGCTGAGTGCCCTTAACTGGGTACAACTTCAAGACCTCGTTTATTTTTTTGGCTGCAATCTTTAAGAGGTTTATTACATACATGGCTACCTACAAAGTAAGACTAATTAACGAAGCTGAAGGTCTTGATAAAACTATCGAAGTTCCTTCTGACGAGTACATTCTTGACGTTGCTGAAGCTCAAGGCATCGATCTTCCTTACTCCTGTCGCGCTGGTGCTTGCTCTTCCTGTGCTGGCAAAATCGTAAAGGGTGAAATCGATCAAGGCGATCAATCCTTCTTGGATGACGAACAAATCGAAGCTGGCTACGCTCTTCTTTGCGTAACCTATGCTCAGTCTGATTGTGAAATCTTGACCCACCAAGAAGAAGCTCTCTACTAATCGCTTCTTTTTATAAATATTTTAAAAACTCCGATCGCTAGTACCTTATGTACAACGCTCGGAGTTTTTTAGTCTTCATCGAATAAAGCTCGCAAGACCAGCTTTATTCTGCGTGCTATTTTGATGTTACATTTCTCAAAGTCTAAAAAGTCTCAACCGTAAGGGGTATCACCAATTTTGGCTGGCAACGAAGAAGAAGAGATCGTCACAGAAACGCAGGAATCACAAGCCAATGGGCAACCTGCTCAACAATCCGCTAAGCGATCGCTACTAAATATCGCCACAATTGTAGCGATCGCCACGTTGCTGAGCAAAATATTTGGATTACTGCGTCAAGTGGCGATCGCGGCGGCTTTTGGTAGTGGTACTGCCTACGGTGCTTACAACTTTGCTTACGTGATCCCAGGTTTCTTGCTGATCTTGCTGGGCGGCATTAATGGACCTTTTCATAGTGCGATCGTTAGCGTGTTAGCTAAACGCGATCGCCGTGAAGTCGCTGCCATCATCGATAGCATCACCACCATCGTTACAGGAATTTTATTGCTGGTGAGCATTGTGCTGGTGATTTTTGCCGAACCATTGCTACACCTAGTCGCCCCTGGATTGTTCGTACCTGAGGCTACTTTACTTGCTAAAGGAATTACCGTTGAAGATATTCAAAATCTGAAAATTACCAAAGATATTGCGATCCAACAGTTTCAGATTATGGCTCCGATGGCAGTGTTAGCGGGGCTCATCGGGATTGGCTTTGGGGCGTTAAATGCTGCCGATGCTTACTGGTTACCCTCGGTTAGTCCTATATTTTCTAGCTTGACTGTATTGATTGGGATCGGCGGCTTATTTTGGGTTATGGGCAGCCAAATATTGTTGCCCGAAAATGCCGTGTTGGGTGGGGCAGTCCTTGCATGGTCAACTCTTGCGGGGGCTGTTTTGCAATGGCTGGTGCAATTGCCCGTGCAGATTAAAGCGGGTATGGGTGGATTTAAACTGCGGTTTGACTTTCAGCGTCCTGAAGTCAAAGAAGTTCTAAAAATTATGATCCCAGCCACTTTTTCATCAGGAATGCTGCAAATTAATGTCTGGACAGATTTATTTTTTGCTTCATTCATTCCCAATGCGGCGGCAGCGGTGTCGGCTATGGGTTATGCGGGACTATTAGTGCAAACGCCTCTGGGAATTTTGTCGAATGTGATCCTCGTGCCATTGTTTCCTGTTCTGTCTAAGCTTGCCGCTCCCGAAAACTGGGGTGAATTAAAACAAAGGATTCGTCAAGGCTTGATGCTTACAGCTCTGACGATGTTGCCGATCAGTGCGGTCATGGTAGCCCTAGCTTTACCGATCTCACAGGTGGTTTATGAGCGCTATGCATTCGATGCCGAAGCATCGCAATTAACTGCGGTAGTCTTGATGGCTTATTCAGTGGGTATGTTTGTCTACTTGGGGCGCGATGTGCTGGTGCGGGTGTTTTATGCGCTAGGGGATGGCGACACACCTTTCAAGATCAGTATTGTCAATATTTTCTTAAATGGCTTATTTGATTACTTGCTAGTCCAACGATTTGGCGCAGCAGGATTGGTTTTAGCAACGGTTTCCGTGAATTTGCTATCGATGTTGGTGCTGATCTATATTCTCGATCGCCGCCTCAATGGAATGCCGCTAAAAAGTTGGAGTATCACCATTTTGGGTTTAATCGTCGCTAGTGCGATCGCAGGTGGTGCAAGTTGGGGAGTTTATCATCTGATCGGCCAGAGCTTTGATAGTCTAAGTACCGTACTAAAATTTGGCGCAGAATTGGGTGGATTAGCGATCGCCAGTGCCGTTGGTTTCACCATCTTTGGAGCGATCTCCGTGCAATTGAAAATCCCTGAAATCAAAGCTCTCACTAATCAAATTAAGCGCCGCTTTTCACGTTAAGACTAGCTGCTTACTGCGTTAATTGCCATCGCATCGGAAATATAGCAAACGCCACCAAACTTTTTGGTGACAGGCTTGAGTTTGTCAACCAGAGTCTTCATTTTGTCCTCCAAGAAGAAAGCAATCACGTAGTCATTCTCCAACATGCTCATATCAAGGTCGCCTGAATTAGTACCTCTGACTCCCTTGCCGATTACATTGCGAATTACTGTATAGTTCAAAACCCCAACGCTTTCTAAAACTTTGATGATTTTATGAGACTCGACAGAATCAGATACAATTTCGATTCTTTTAACAGCTTGCATGATTTTATTTCTACTAAATTCTTACTAAAATTTTTTGCTAATAATTAAAACTACTGACGGCGCAAAGCGCCGCCAATATTTTCTAAGTAGTTACCCAAAACAAATTAATCACGTACATGTACAGGGGAATGCCGACAATAATATTGAAGGGGAATGTAACCGCCAGAGCTGTAGAAACATAAAGGCTAGGATTTGCTTCTGGCACTGTTAAGCGCATTGCCGCAGGTACAGCGATGTAAGAAGCACTAGCGCATAACACTGCAAACAACAGCGCATCTCCCTGTGACATGGAAATTAATTTAGCGATCGCGATACCCACACCCGAATTTAAGATCGGCATTAAAATTGCAAAAGCAATTAGGAAAACCCCAGTTTTTTGCAGATCTTTAATTCGTTTTGCCGCAACTAAGCCCATGTCCATTAAGAAGAACGTCAACACGCCATAAAACATGTCTTGTGTAAAGGGTGACAATACATGCCAGCCTCTTTCCCCTGTCAAGCAGCCAATGATCAAACTGCCGACGAGCAAAAATACAGAACTATTGAGAAAAGCTTCACGGAGTACTTCTGACCATGCAAATTCGCTAGTTTCACCTTTTTTGGCTTTTTCTTCTGCCGTAAATAGGCTTACGAGAATAAGTCCGACAATGATTGCGGGAGACTCCATCAGAGCTAAAGCTGCCACCATATAGCCATCAAAGGAAATACCTAATTGCCCCAAAAATGAGCTTGCCGTAATAAAGGTAACGGCACTGATCGAGCCATAGGTTGCCGCGATCGCCGCCGCATTGTAAGAGTCAAGTTTGATCTTGAGAATAAAAAATGAATAGACTGGTACGATGCAAGCCATTAGGATTGCTGCTGCCATAGTCAAAATCACTTCTTGGTTGATACCGCTTTTAACTAGCTCAACACCGCCCTTAAAGCCGATCGCTAATAGCAAGTACAGCGAAAACAATTTTGGAATTGGCGGTGGAATTTCTAAATCCGACTTAATCAACACAGCCATCATCCCTAGAAAAAAGAACAGGATCGGCGGGTTAAGAACATTAGAGACAATTAGGTCTAAATCCATTGGGACAGATCCACATAAAAGAATTTTTTAAAGAAAACAATGAATACTTGATGACAGTTTACAGAATTGTATGGCGATCGCAATCTGAAATGAGTTATGAGAGACACACCCTTAGCTCAAACCTAGCAGTCGGCGCTTCGTACAGCCTTTTAGGTTTGATAACATAGATCCAAGTATTGTCTTTGGGAGAATATCAATAATGACGGCAATCGCACCTCCCCCTATTAAACAACAGCCAGAAGATTCAATATCCCTGCCACTCATCACAGATCGGTGGATTAGTGCAACGTGGGAAGAGTTTGTGCAGATTCTTGAAAATCCTCTGTATGCAGAATCTCGATGCTATTACGACAAAAATCAACTTCGGCAAATGAGGATTGAAACTATGCCTATTGGCTCTGAACACGCACTAGATAACGGCATTATTTATGCTGTGATTTTTTTGTACTGCACCTTAAAAAATCTTCCCAACAAAGGTTTGCTCAATGCTAGTTATGTCAAAACAGGATTTCAAGGTTGTCAGCCAGATATCTCCTATTACATCGGTGAAATCGCTGCCCTCGCTCCTCGTAGCAGTTCTATTGTCAGTCTTGATGAATCACCTGTACCAAATTTGGTGATTGAAATATCTAGCTCTACCATCAGTGATGATTTAGGCAAGAAACGCTTACTTTATGAACAATTGGGGACTAGTGAATATTGGGTAGTTGATGTCCAAGAGGTGAAAATTATTGCTTTAGAAATGCTAGAAAACGGTGGCAGCCGGCAGATCGCTGCATCCAAGTTATTAGGAGGTTTAGCGATCGCGGATCTCGAAGAAGCCCTAAAATTAAGCCGCGAAAAATCTCAATCGGAAGTTGGGGCATGGATCTTACAAAAATACAGCCATAATTCATAGGATTTAGTCACGAAGGGACTGGTTCCTAATGATATTCAAAAGTTTAGATTAGGTATTTTAAATCAGACGTTATACTATGTTTAGACATTAAGCTGCACAATATTTTCTGATCAGTTGCTTAGTTGCCTTTTCAGTAAATATATGGCGAACTCTACAAACATTTACAGTTGGAAAAATGAGCGAACCAACTCCCTACGACAAACTAGGAGTCAATGACGAAGCCTCCTTTGAAGAAGTGCGCGACGCGCGCGATCGCCTATTGCGCGAATATGAGGGGGATGAGTCTCAGCAAGAAATGATCGAGGTTGCTTACGATGCCATCCTCATGGATCGTTTACGCGCCCGTAAAGAAGGCAAGATCGCTGTACCTGACCGCATTCGCTATCCCGAACGACTATCTACAGCTATTCCTGCTGCTATACAAAACAATACGCAGCGTCGCACCCCATCGTGGATGTCGAGGCTATTAGACACGCCAAGCCAAAAAGATATTTATATTTCGTTGGGAATTTTTACGGGACTTGGTGCGGTTAGCTTTTTTATTCCTGCTGCCACCACTTGGCTATCCTTTGGATTGATTGCCAGTGTTTATTTGTTAACGCGTAAAGAAAATCGCTTTGGACGAGCTTTGCTAATCTCTCTATCAGGGATTACTATCGGTGTCATATTAGCAGCTTTGACTAATCAAGTTTTAGTGCTGTCCCGTTTGGTAGGTGATGGATTTTTTCCTAGCTCTATTCAAATGCTCATTATTTTGTTAGTAATGTGGCTACACGCTTGTTTCTTGAGGTAGAAAGCGCTTAGCTTTTAGCTTTTTAGACTGCTTTGCACGTTTGGTAATCTCTAATATATTTTAAAAGCCTTGCTTAGCAAGGCTTTTAAAATATATTAGGACAAGCTAACAGCCAATAATTTCAAAAAGATGAAATAAATATGTCCCCTGCAACTTTTGGGATCGCACAACTTAACCCAGTGATTGGAGATTTGGTCGGTAATAGCGATCGCATCCTAGCCGCAGTTCAACAACTGGCAAATCGAGGTGTGCAACTAGTACTGACACCTGAGTTATCCATCTGTGGTTATCCGCCTCGTGATTTGTTGATGAATCAGCAATTTGTGCGGGATATGGAAAAAGCGATCGCCGATCTTGCGCATAAACTCCCTCATGATGTAGCCGTGCTAGTGGGGACTGTTTCTGTAAATCCTAATGCTAGTCAAGCAGGTGGTAAACCACTGTTTAATAGTGCCGCTTTGTTAAAACGGGGAAAGGTACAGCAGATTTTTCATAAGCGTTTGTTACCGACCTATGACGTATTTGATGAAGATCGCTATTTTGCGGTGGGGAATGGCAGTCAAGTTTTTACGCTAGATGTGAAAGGTGGTAAATCACTGCGGGTAGGCGTGACTATTTGTGAAGACATCTGGAATGATGAAAAATTTTGGGGTAAGCGTAGCTACGCCGACGATCCTGTTGCCGAACTCACTCAAAATCATGAGCTAGATTTGCTAGTTAATTTATCGGCTTCTCCCTATGCAGTTGGAAAACAAAATTTACGTGAGTTAATGTTGAGTCATAGTGCGATTATGCATAATTTGCCATTAATTTATGCCAATCAAGTCGGAGCTAATGACGATTTGATTTTTGATGGACGTAGTATGGCATTTAATAGGCATGGCAAAATAATTGCTCGTGCCAAAGGTTTTGACGAGGATTTGTTGGTGGTTAATCTTGAAGAATTGGTGCTGAATGATAGTTCTTTAAGATATGAAAGTAATGATGCTGAGATTTTTGCAGCTCTGGTTCTTGGTGTGCGTGACTATGTGCGGAAATGCCGATTTCGTCAAGTGGTAATTGGTTTGAGTGGAGGGATTGACTCGGCATTAGTGGCGGCGATCGCCGCAGAGGCGATCGGCAAAGAGAATGTGTTAGGCGTACTTATGCCTTCTCCCTATAGTTCCGCACATTCCATTACCGATGCGATCGCCTTGGCTAATAATTTAGGGATATCTACGCAGACTATTCCAATTCAAGCAATGATGGAAGCATTTGATGCTAGTCTGGCTAATTTATTTGCAGGAAAAGCTAGTGATGTGACTGAAGAGAATTTACAGTCAAGGATTCGTGGCAGTCTACTGATGGCGATCTCTAACAAGTTTGGTCATTTACTTCTCTCTACGGGGAATAAATCAGAGGTTTCGGTGGGTTACTGCACGCTCTATGGTGATATGAATGGTGGACTAGCTGCGATCGCAGATGTACCGAAAACACGGGTGTTTTCCATTTGTGAATGGCTAAATCGTACAAGTTCACATTTAACGATTAAGCAAGGGATTATGGAAGTAATTCCTGTAAATATTATTACTAAGCCTCCCAGTGCAGAGCTAAAGCCCGATCAACTCGATCGAGATTCACTTCCTCCCTACGATATCCTTGATGATATTTTGCATAAGTTGATCGATCGACATCTTTCAGCTTCCGAAATTATTACTACAGGGCACGATCGCGCGATCGTCGAACGGGTAGTGCGTCTGGTCAAAATTGCTGAGTTCAAGCGTCGCCAAGCGGCTCCAGGGCTAAAAATTACGGCGCGTGCTTTTGGCTCAGGATGGAGAATGCCGATCGCCAGTCAAGTTACGCCATAAAGTTGATTGTATAGCTGCTGCCAAAACAACTAAAGGAGAGTTGCGGCACGAAGCGCCGCAACTCTCCTTTAGTTGTTTTGGGAAAGAAGTTACAGACGAATACCTCAGTTTGACAATTGCCAAACTTTAACTTTTCCATCTAGACTTCCACTAACCAAGAATTTTTGATTAGGGCTAAAATCTACTGACGAAACTCCTTGCTCGTGTTCGGATAAAACTTGTGGCGATCGCTTGTCTTTAAGATACCAAATTCTAATTGTCTTATCAGCACTGCCACTAGCTAATAAGCGATCGTCACTACTAAAAGCAACAGTATGCACTTGATTCGTGTGACCTGTGAGAACTTGCTTTATTTGCCCAGTCGTTGCATCCCACAAACGGACAGTATTGTCTTCCATCGCACTGGCAATTAGCTTGCCATTATTACTGTAAACAATCGATCGTACAGAACTTCCATTATCCACTAAAGTCTTAACAACTTTTCCTGTCTCTACATTCCAAAGTCGAATTGCGCCATCTTTGCAGCCACTGACTAAAAATTTGTTATCGGGTGTAAATGAAATATCATATACCCACGACTTTTCTTGAAAAATACTAATCGCTTTGCCAGTTTCAGCATTCCACAAACGAATCGTGCGATCGGCGCTGGAGCTAGCGATTAATTTGCCATCATGACTGAAAATCGCTGTATATACCCGTTCTTGATGACCTTCAAGGGTATTCGAGATTGCGCCAGTTTTTACGTCCCATATAATCACTTTGCGATCATCGCTGGCACTGACTAGACGCTTGCCATCAGGACTGAAGTAGATATCGTAAACTCGACCTGTATTACCTTTTAAGGTCTGTATTTTTTTGCCTGTTGCCAAATTCCATAATTCAATATTGCGCTCAGAGTTTCCCCCAGCAACAGTTTTACCATCAGGACTAATGGCAACACTATAAATTGCATCGGTATTTGAGAAATCTTTTACTAATAGTGGCTTTGAATTTGCTATGCCACTGGAGTTGCTAGGATCTTCTGTGGATGAGTTTTGTGAAGATGTTTGAGGAATATTAGGATTTGTTGATGGAGGTTCACCAGAACCATTTGTACGTGAAGTCTTGGAGGGGACTGCAAATAGAAGAATAACAGTAGTAATCGCGATCGCGCCAAAAGTAACAACACCTAGTCCCCAGTGCCAAGGTTGAATATATTGCCAAATGGTTGATTTGCTTGTGTTCTGTTTCTGGTCATCTCGGAGATCGAGTACTTGTCGATCGTGCAAATAATCGCTAGGTTGATTACCGTTCGCACTAAGCCTTACAGTTGGCAAACTTTGATTCAAATTAGAGATAGGATAGCGATTGCGGAATTCCTTAATCTCTTCATAAGCGGCATTGGCATTTGGATAACGTTGCCTAAAATCAAATCGCACCATCCGTGAAAGAATATCCGCGAATTCGGGATAGACTTTGGGTGCATATTGCCGCCATACGATTTCGAGATCGCTATCCTTATCCAAATGATTGGGGGTAATGCCTGTCAAAGCTTGGATGCCAATTATACCGATCGCATATATATCACTAGCGAACTTTGGTTCCCCATGAGCTTGCTCACTAGGCATATAACCAGGCGTACCAATGCCTACCGTATATCCTGCCTTTTCGGAGTCTTGACCGTTCAACACCATAGTTGGCGTAGCGATTTGTTTCACAACTCCAAAATCAATTAAAAAAAGCTGTCCATCGCGCCGTCGAATAATATTTTCGGGTTTAATATCTCGATGAATCACATTATGCTGATGCACGAAGCTGAGTACTGTTAAAAGATTTTGCAACAAGTCCACAACTGTAAACTGTTCCCAAATCTTGCCCCGTAAAAGCTCATGGCTAAGGTCTTTCCCATCAATGTATTCTTGAACTAGATAGAATTCCGATAATTCTTCAAAGTGAGCAAAGAGTTGTGGAATTTGGGGATGTGCTCCCAGTCGATACAGAACTTGCGCTTCAGTCTCAAAAAGCCGTCGCGATAGCTGTAAAACACTTGATTCTTGAATACGCGGACATAACCTTTTAATTACTCGTAACGGGCGATCGGGCAAGTGCAAGTCTTTTGAGAGATAGGTCTCACCAAATCCACCACCACCCAAACGCTCGATAACTTCGTAATGCCCACCTACTAATTGACCTTCTGTAAGACTCATAAGTTAAGTTGTTTTTTGGATGTCTCAGACTCGCTCATAATCTTCACATATCGTGTTCCCCGTTTAGTGAAGTATAGCTATAGTCAAGTAAGTTAAGACATAAAACCCAGAAGTGAGTTGCGGCGCTTCGCGCCGCAACTCACTTCTGGGTTTTGCTTTTGTCCTAACATAACTGGCTACTGCTATACATGGTTCTGTACCTCGCTTGCTTGAATAGTGCTATATTGCGGACTTTAAGTTTTGCATGAGCAATATCAAGCGTCGTCCATAATATATCAAAATTTTTAGAAATCTTGCTTCTTATGGTTTTGATAAGAACGCAAAGCGTTATAGTGATAGGTAGCTCGGCATAATTAAAAACAGAGTGTGTGTCGTCCGCGTAGCGGGCGACACACACTTCTGGGTTTTTAGTTTATTTACGCTGAGCTACTTACTAAAAGCAATTCAGTCTAGGCGGTTATGACCCCATTACCGAAATATCGACCTAAACAATTATCTCTAGGTCCTTTAGAGTCGGAACTTTTAAATATTATTTGGGATCGCGGGAACCTCAGTGCTACTGATATTCACGATCGCATTTTGACCGATCCCGATCGCGAATTAGCCTATGGCTCGGTAATGACTGTACTACGCCGACTGGAACAAAAGGGCTGGATTTATTGTGAAAAGGAGGGGAGGACTCTCTATTGGCAAGCGCGGATTTCTCGCGAAGAGGCTCAGGCTTTAACTGCTTATCACCAACTCAATCGCTTCTTAGAAGTAGGTGATGCCGACATTGTGGCAGCTTTTGCCAACGATCTCGATCGTGCCAGTATGGACAAACTTGAAGCAATTGCTGATCGCCTCAAAAATCTACGTCAATCAAGAGAACAATCACAGGAAGGTTAGCCATGTCCTTTTTCTCTGTACATTCTGGAATGATGTTGGGATCGCTCAGCCTTGCTTGGGGACTACGTTACGGTTGGCAAAATGCAGACAAAAATTGGCAGATGCGCTGGCATAAAGCACTGGTATGTTTTGTGTTGTCGCCATTGCTAGTGATCGTGACAGCGATCGCAGTGCTATGCATGGGATCTGAGGGACAGATGATCGGCGTGCAGGCAGGAAGAGTGAGCTATGCGATCGCCTTGATATTTTTGATTTACAGTATTTTTCGTTGCAGTCAACTGGCTTGGAGTGGTTGGACATCTCTACAAAAATTACAAAAGCTCGTCATTAATACCAGTTGTTTTAACGCCGCAGGCGTTAAAACAACTGATTGCCAAGAACCAATGCGATTGCTAAATATACCGATGCTCTTTGCCGCCCAAATTGGTTTTTGGCGATCGCACCTTTTTGTAAGTCAAAAGTTACTTGATAGTCTGGATACACCCCACCTCGAAGCCGTCTTGTTACACGAACGCGCCCATGCCCATTATCACGATACATTTTGGTTTTTCTGGCTGGGCTGTCTGCGTCAAATCATGCCTTGGTTACCAAATACCCAAGCATTATGGGAAGAATTATTGCTATTGCGCGAACTCCGTGCCGATCGCTGGGCAGCTCAACATTTAGATGGTTTATTACTTGCTGAGTCATTATTAGCTATGGTCAGCAGTAACATGACCCCATTAGAAACATTTGCTGCTGCCTTTGGTTCTACGAATACCAGCGATCGCTTAGAGGAGCGTATTAATTTTTTACTTGCTACACCTGAGCCTCTACCTCATTTTTCGTGGCGATCGCTATTTTGGATTGGCTTTGCTCTACTACCGCTTACCGTACTGCCCTTACATTCATAAAAGCCAGAAGGTCGATGAGGATAAGCTTTTCATTGACCTTCTGGCTTTTATATTATGCTTATAGCGTCATTTTCAATTACCTTAAACTGACGTTAAAGTAAGTAATAGAGAAATCCCGATCGCCACCGCAATTTAGTCATGGTCAAAGCGAGCAACTATGAGTCAACTGCCAAAGGAGCAAAAACTCCAGCTTATCCGCATTGATCGAGGCATTAGTCAGTTTAACCATGACTACTACGCTGCGCTGGGACTACCGATTGTTACCAGTCCCGTTTACATCCGCCATGTTTATCTAAGTATTGCGCGAATATTACATCCTGATGTTTTTGGGTTTTCTAACGAAGAGAAGCAAATAGCAACCCATTATTTGGCAAAACTGGTTAATCCTGCCTATAACGTATTAATGAAAGAGCAGGAGCGACAGGCATATCAAGGAATCTTTAAATTACTTGCCAAGCGCTTGATGCAAAAATCACGCAATCTTCCGATTCATTCTGCGACAGCTTGTGAGCTAATGTTTGCCCCTAGTGATGGCTTGTATGAGCGATCGGTGTCGTCGATCGCCAAAAAGCAATATCAGTCTTTAAAGAACATTCTGGAATATACAGCCGAGATAAGCGAGCTAAATTTGGTTTACATCCTTTACAAAGAGGGCTATCAGTATGGAGCAGATAATGTGCCTCCAGTACTTATGCCGATGGTGCAGTCTAAAAATGCATACAGCCCATATTCAAATAGTTATGCAAGTTCGTCGTCTCAATATTATTCTCCCCCTAAAGATCGTCATGATGATGACACCATAATTCAAACCAGTATTGGAACTAACGATATTAAGGCAATCAGCGATCGCCTACGAATTTGTGAAATCTATCTCAGTAAGAGTGACTGGAAGACAGCACTTAAGGAACTACGTGAGATTTTAGTGCTCGATAAAAATAATAGTAAATGTCTTGCCATGCTTGGGGTAGTTTACAAAAATATTAATCAACTAAAGATGGCAAAAATTAGCTTGCATCAAGCACTGCAAATTAATCCACGAGAGCCATTGGCACTAAAGCACATTAAAGATCTTGATAATCCTAATCCTACACAAACCAGCGCAAACACTAAACAGAATAGTCAAAGTAACAGCACTTCCAAAACAAATTCAGCAAAGACTACCCAAAAAACACAGCTACCACCTCCTCAAAAACGCGGTTGGCTATCTAATCTTCTGGGATGGGCTTCTTCAGATGACCAAAAATAAAGGAAGAAGACGCTTATTTTCTGCTCCCTTCATTTATAGAAAGGTAAGTTTTGCTTAGGACATAAAACCCAAATCAAGAAAGGCGGCGTGAAGCGCCGCCTTTCTTGATTTGGGTTTTTCTCGCATTGCTATAGCAATGCGAGAAATGTTTCTGTAAGGATTCACGGTACGATAAAAGGTGAAGACTGAGAGAACTGTATGGTGCATCAACTGCCGACTGGCGCAAAAGATTTACTCCCCGTAGACGTGGCTCAAAAGCGTTGGATCGAAAGCCGCATTCAACAAGTTTTTCAGTCATGGGGCTATCAACGCATTATTACGCCAACCGTGGAACATCTGCGATCGCTGACTGCAGGTGGAGCCGTCGATCCTGAATCCGTGATCCAACTGCATAGTAACAGCATTGATATCTTAGGCTTACGTCCCGAATTTACCGCCTCGATCGCTCGTGCGTACGCTGCCCGTTTAGGGGGTGATATAGCAACTTGTCCGCAAAGACTCTATTACAACGCTAATGTTTTTCGGCGCAGAGCCAACAACACATCTGATGAATCATTTCAGGCAGGAGTGGAATTACTTGGCGCATCAGGGTTACTGGCTGATGGTGAAATTTTGATGCTTTTAGCCGAAAGCCTCGATTGCTTAGAGTTGCAAAATTGGCAAATTATCCTTGGCGATGCCAGATTAACAAGCGCATTGATCGCGCTCTTACCAGAGCAATATCGTGACAAAGTACGGCAATGTCTTGCTAGTCTCGATCGCATCTCACTTGCAGAAATGGATTTACCCACAGATGTCAAAAGCTATGCTCTCCAACTAATCGACCTACGTGGCAAGCCTAAAGATGTGCTGAGCCGTCTTTCTAGCAGTGCATGGACATCGGCGTTAACTGGCGAAATTAGCTATCTCAAGTCTTTGATCGATTTATGGGAAACCACTGGTGGCAATAGCGATCGCCTCATTCTCGATCTCAGCTTTATGCAAACCTTTGACTATTACACGGGCATCGTGTTTGAAGTTGCCTGTAATAATTATGTGGTTGCTCAAGGCGGACGTTACGATCGCTTACTCGGTGTCTATCATCCTCAAAATGTAAGCTACCCTAGTATCGGCTTTTGCCTTAACCTCGAAGATCTGCAACAAGCCTTACAATCGCGATTACCGCAAACTCTCGCTACTTCTGCCTGTTTAGTTGTTGCCAAAACTCCAGAAGCTATGCAAGCCGCTTTTGCCTACGCTGCGCAGTTGCGGCAATCAACAGATCTTGAAGCGATCGAACTTGAGCTAGAATTTCGTGCTGCCGATCCGATTCGCAATCACGCGCGATCGCGGGGAATTCCGCAGATTGCTTGGGTAAATAGTGACGGTGCGATCGACTCAGAAACTCTTTAACTCAAAAATAGAGAAGCGGCGCTAAGCACCACTTCTCTATTTTGGGTTCGGGTCTCTTAGGGTTCTACAACTTAATAAGGAACCGATTTTTGATAGCGCGGCTTCGCTGCGCCATCAAAAATCGGCTCCTTATTTTATGGTGAATCACTTAGCTGGTTTAAAAATCTCTGTTTAATTTGTTAAATTTGGAGAACTTAAGGTAATCTATTCAGTCAATCATCCATTTTCCTAGAGATTTGATACTGATAGGTACGTCTGAATGAGATTTCCAGAAACTGCAAAATCGAGTACGAGTTTAGCTTTTAGCCTAGGACTAATTGGGGCAATTGTCGCATCGGGCTGGTACTATGTCGTTTTGCCATTTCAGAAACATCCCCAAAGACCAGTTTTTTCTAACGATCTAAGAGCTGCTCCTGCTCCAACATCGCCGATCGCTGCGATTAAAGTGCAGCCAATCCCTCAACCAACCGTTAAAGCTAAACCCAAAGCGAATGACGCAAAATATCAAGGCAAAGTGAATGCCAGCATTGGTCTAGTATTTCGCGCCGATCCCAACCAATCCGCCAAAAATGTTGGAGGTGCAGACTTTAATACGAAGGTTGCAGTCATAAAAGAAACGCCCGATCGAGAATGGGTTTATGTCAGAAACGAAAATACCAAAGAAGAAGGCTGGGTAAGAATCGGTAACATCACTAAAGAGTAAAAAAAATATTTATGATCCAGTCCCTACTTTTGTTTGTATTGGCAGGATTATGTGAAATTGGTGGTGGTTATCTGTTTTGGCTGTGGTTAAGAGAAGGCAAAAGCTTTTGGTTGGCGATTTTGGGAGTGATTGTCTTGTCTTTATATGGTGTTCTTCCCACTCTGCAAACTGCAAATTTTGGTAGGGTATATGCGGCCTACGGTGGCATCTTCATTGTGTTATCGATCGTATGGGGATGGCTGGTCGATCGGGTTGTCCCTGATAAATTTGATTTGATTGGTGGTTTGATTGCTTTCTTAGGAGTATTGATCGTCATGTATGCGCCAAGATGATAGCAACCTTAGCTATATAAACAGGCATAAAATATAGTTTAATTGAGACAAATATGATAATGAAAATCGTTCTATATATGAATATATGTTGGTATTTTATATTAGTTGAAAGTTAGATTATGATGTTGCAAGATACTCATATACTAAACTATTAAATTTTTTAAAAATTTACAATAATGCCGCATCAGCACTCGCATAGCCATCATCAACATTCACACAATAGTCATACAAACTCACATCACGGACACGATCGCGCACCGTCTAACTATAATCGTGCATTTATTATTGGATTAGCACTAAATGGAGGATTTGTAATTGCTGAATTTATGTTTGGTCTATTGGCGCATTCAGTATCGTTGATTGCGGATGCAGGGCATAATCTGAGTGATGTTTTAGGTCTAATCATTTCATGGGTAGCTATTTTGTTATCTCGTCGTCAACCCTCTAGCCGCTATACCTACGGTTGGCGAAAGTCATCGGTTTTAGCCACTTTCCTAAATGCGATCTTTTTGTTGGTTGTTACGGGGGGCATTATTTGGGAAGCGATTCAGAGATTACTGCAACCCGACGGCATGGTTGAAGGCGGAGTGATTATTATCGTTGCGGCGATCGGCATTGCGATCAATACAGGAACTGCCTTGTTGTTTGCCTCTGGTCGCAAAGGTGATATGAATATCCGCGCTGTTTTTCTGCATATGGCAGCAGATGCATTGGTATCTCTCGGCGTAGTTTTATCTGGGTTTGCGATTATTTTTACTAAATGGTTTTGGCTCGATCCTGCATTTAGTCTGGTGATTAGTGCATTAATTATTTTCAGTACTTGGGAATTGTTGAAAGATTCCTTTAACTTAGCGATCGATGGGGTTCCTAACGATATTGACGAGCGAGTAGTTCGTGCTTATCTATCTGAATGTCAAGGTGTGACTCAAATTCACGATTTGCATATTTGGAATATGAGTGCGGTGGACACTGCTTTAACGGCTCATTTAGTTATTCCTTCGGGATATTATGATGATAAATTTCTGGTTCAAGTTAGCCAAGATTTGCAGAATCGCTTTGGTATTCAACATACAACTTTACAAATTGAAAGTGGCGATCCAGATCATCCTTGTGTACTTGTAAATAACTGTCGTAAGGAAGAGTGATAGCTGCCTCTACTTTCAAGATCCCAATATGAAAGGTGGCGCTTTGCGCCGCCTTTCATATTGGGATCTTGAATTGCCCTAATCAAGCGAGTGATCGCTATATCAGACATTGGTTAAGGTTTACTAAATTTACAATGCTTCGGCACTGCATAATAGAGTTAGAAATAACAGAGATAATGTCCCAAATATAAGTGCGTTATCTCAGTTAAACAGAGAAAGAAATTGAGTTAGCAATGCATTTTATTGATCGAGTTACGATACATGTAAAGTCTGGAGATGGTGGCGATGGATTAGTCGCATTTCGCCGTGAGAAATATGTCCCTGCGGGTGGCCCTGCGGGTGGCAATGGTGGCAATGGTGGTTCGGTGATCTTACAAGCAACAACCGATCTGCAAACACTCCTAGATTTTCGCTTCGAGAATATTTTTAAAGCTGAAGATGGCGAACGCGGTGGTCCTAGTAATATGACGGGTCGCCGAGGCAGCGATCGCATTATCAAAGTTCCCATCGGCACTGTGGTAATGAATGAAGAGACAGGCGAGGTCTTAGGCGATCTCACAGAGGTCGATCAAACCTTGTTTGTGGCTAAAGGTGGTAAGGGTGGCTTAGGCAATAAATACTTTTTAAGTAATCAAAATCGCGCTCCTGATTACGCTTTACCTGGATTGCCTGGTGAAGAACTCAATCTTTATTTAGAGCTGAAATTAATTGCTGAAGTCGGGATCATTGGGTTACCGAATGCTGGTAAATCGACTCTGATCTCCGTTGTATCTGCTGCCCGTCCCAAAATTGCCGATTATCCTTTCACCACACTCGTACCGAACTTGGGTGTAGTGTCTAAGCCATCGGGTGATGGGATCGTATTTGCTGATATTCCGGGATTAATCGAAGGCGCATCCGATGGTATTGGCTTGGGACATGACTTTTTGCGACATGTGGAACGCACTAAGTTATTAATACATCTGATTGATGTGACGCAAGACGATCCCCTAGCGGCTTATCACACCATTCAAGAAGAGCTAGTTGCCTATGGTCATGGCTTAGCTGATAAACCGCAGATTCTGGCTTTGAATAAGATTGATGCCATGCTGCCTGAAGATGTGGAAGAGATTGCCTCGCAGTTCGATCTACCGATTCTTGCAATTTCGGCTGCGTCTAAGAAAGGACTAGATACTCTCCTGCAATCAGTCTGGAAAACATTAGAGAAATTCGATCGGCAAAATCCCTAAAAAAGGCGGTGCTTTGCACCGCCTTTTTTATTTGAACATATAGAAATTACCAAAGGCAGCGAGCGTGGTTACCTTTTTGTTAGGCATATCGGTTTCGTAAAGACTGAGTACTATAAAATTTTTCTGCTTTGTTGAGTTCTCAACCAATGACTTAATTACACCTTTGCCCTGAGAGATTACGAATTTGCATGATTGCTGAGCAGCGATCGGGATATTATCTCCAGCACAAATTGAGGTTTTACCTGTTTCAGAAAACTGCTCAGTTGCGTAACCAACATAACTCTCTCTACTAGGATTGCTAACAGCCATTACGCCAACGACTACAGCAGCACCAATCAAAATTACTTGTAATTTCATAATGGAAACAGACAAGGAGTTTAAGCTCCTTGTTCCTTAAATTTCTAAATGTCTTAACTTTACTGAATAATTGCTACAAAAAGTAGGATGTGTATCGTATATCCTACTTTTTGCTAGGCGCGATCGCATCTTGGCTGATTTGACAAATTTCGCGATGACAATGACCGTTGCTAGCGACGATCGTTCCCCACTGGCGCAATTCGAGATTGTTGTAAGACAGTAATGACAGATCGGAATGGGTGAGTTGTCCGCCAGCCTCGGTCAGAATAATTTCAGGAGCGCAATAGTCCCAATCCTTAGGAGCAGATTTGCCTGAGACCGAGATATAGACATCAGCATTACCTGAGGCGATCGCTGCGAATTTACCACCGATGCTACCAACAGCAATTTCAGCAGCCTTAGGCAATTGTTGGAGAATGCTTTCCAGTTGATAATTGCGATGGCTACGACTTGCCACCACCACCATTTGATCGAGTTGAATTTTGTTGGAAACTTGGATGCGTTTCTGCAAACCATCTCTAGTCTCGATATATGCGCCATTGCCTAACATTCCCTGAAATAAGCGATCTTGAGCGGGAGTTGCCACTAGCCCAAGTACGGGTCGCTGGCGATAGGTCAATCCAATATGTACCGCAAACTCATTAGTACGCCGAATAAAGTCACTCGTGCCATCCATTGGATCGATGATCCATACCCATTCACGATTAAGGCGAGCGATATTGTCCTCGGTCTCTTCGCTTAGATACGCAAAGTTATCTGTGCCAAAGGATTGCTTTAGCTGGCTCAAGATGAAATCATTAGCTGCTAAATCTGCGGAAGTGACATTGCCTTCTTCGCCCCCCTTAAACCTGATTTCTAAGTCTTGAGGCTCTTGATAGTACTTCATCAAAATATCTCCAGCTCCCCAAGCGATCGGGCGAGCAAGCGACATAATTTCGTTTAAATTCAGCATCTTGAATTTTGGTGAAGCTAATAATTTGTACTATACAGTAACCAAATGCCAAAAAGAAGGAGGTAGGTCACACCTACCTCCTTACTTTAGAAAATCTAAGCGATCGCTGGATGTTTTCTGATTCGTGGTAGGGAGTGTCTTCAATTATTTCGGTTGTTTAGCGATGAGATTGATGAGTGATGATTTTTATTTTGGCATAGGTGAGTTGATAGAGTTTGTAAACTAAGCGATCGCACTCCTTTTCTAATTCACTCATATCAGCAAGGCGATCGCTTTACTCATCTTGCAACTTTTCTAAGTCTGCCAAGTCTTGAAGTCTCCCAGATGCTAATTTGTTTTTTTTGAGATTGTTAAGGTCAATAAATTTAACAGGCACATCATTAAGTGTTACTTCAATTTTGGAATCATAGCAGGTTTGAAAATCTACTCCATCAGGATTGGTAATTAAATCAATTCGGTTAGGGGGATATCCAAGCTGAATGATTTGATTAGGAGTTTGGAAGTCTTCAGATGTTAAGCCTAAGCTTTCAAATCCAAATTGAGTTAATGCTGTCATTAATTTTTGAGCATTTTCTTCGCTTATTTCGATCCAAATATCGATGTCTTTGGTATAGCGTGGATGTCCATGAACTGCGACAGCATAACCACCAATAACGAGATATTTAACTTGGTTGTCGTTTAATAATTGTATAAACTCTTTGAAATCTTGGTTGAGCATTGTATTTATATTGGTGATATTCTTGGCGGATTTGTTCGAGTGCTTCTAGGCGTTTTTGGGGTGTTTGTTGTTGCCAATATTGGAAATCGCTAGTTTGTTCTTTTAGAGAGACTTTATTAATAACTTTTTCCATATTTTTATCCTGTTTTAATTGCTGTGTATTCTGGTTCTGTTAGTTCAAATTCTGGATCGATGATTTTTACTTCGTCATAGGTGAGTTGATAGAGTTTGTAAACTAAGCGATCGCACAGCTTTTCTTGTTCACTTGTATCAGCAAGGCGATCGCTAGTAGACTTCATCGTGAGTACCAATATCAAGTAGGACTATTGCTTCTGTCTGTTCTTCAGAAATTTCTATAGTAAATAGAATTCTACAGTCATAGCCACAGGAACAGGCTTTTAATCCTGCTAATTTGCCTTGCAGTGAATGAGTACTTAACTGGGTTGCAAAAACGTCCTCTTTCATCAATTGTAATATTTGAATTAGTCTTGGTTCAAGCTGAGAATTACGCTTGGCAAATTTCCGAAATGCTCGTTTGAATTTTGGCGTTAAAACTAGTTCTCTCATTAGTCTTCTGCCAAAGTTGCTTGTAGTTCAGAAATGATTTCTTCTATGGGTTGAGGTTTTAGCTCTCCACGATGAAAGGCAGCGATCGCTTCTTTGGCATCTTGAGCAATTTCCTCTCGACGGGCTTCAATCATTTGATTCTTAACTATTTCTAAAAGCATTTCCCTTTGTTCAATTGAAAGCTGATTAACTGTTAAAATTGCTTCTTCCAATGTAACCATTTTAGTTCTCCTAATTAAGTTTAATTTTCCTGATTATAGCCAAATCTCAAGGATTTTGTTCTAATTCACATTGTTAACATACTTCTCTTGTCACCTCTCTTCTTCCACTATTTTAATTTCTTCTTCTGTCAATCCATAAAGTTGATAAACTAAAGCGTCGATCGCACATCTTTTCTAATTCACTTGTATCAGCATTAGGATTAATGTTTACCTTTTTCTGATTCTGAATTTATTTTGATCGACAATTACAGTTGTGCCAATTATTTCGGACAAATTAACTCGATCGATAAATTGTTCTAATGCTTGCCGAATTTCTATAGCGATCGCTTCAAAGGGAAATCTCAAAATAATTAAGCCGCAATGCGTGCTTAAGAGAAGTAAGCAAGTGATGCAAGAATCTGTTCGCGGGTAACTGCGTATTCTTGGATGACTTCGTCATAGGTCATGCCACCAGCGAGGGAGCCGATAATCACGGCGATCGGAAGGCGAGTTCCTTTTAGTACGGGTTTACCATGTTGGATTTCGTTGTCGATGGTAATAATGTCATGTAGAATGATGTTTTTCATAATCTATCTCCTTATAAAAGTTAGTTTTCTAATTCGCTCGTATCAGCATGGCGATCGCCTTTTTTAGCAATTGAGCATTAGACTCATTCTCAGGAAGTTAATCGCATAAGCTCAATCTGATTTTAATTCCATTTGAATTAAGGCTTTAGCTCCTGCTCGCTAGGTTGTAGTTGTTGTAAAGTTGTAATTAGTTGCTCTAGGGTTATTGGTAACTGAATCATAGGTTTAACTTTCAAAATTCATCCTGTTTTATTCTACATCTCTAAACTCGTTGATTTTATTTGTCAGTAAAACCTTAAGAAAACAAATCTCTTTTCCCGTTTTACCTTTTACTTGGCAATAGCAGACTTTCCTCAATCTCCTGTCTCGTCTCACGTTGTACATAACAGTCGCTCTTCAGACATTCAACTAAAAGCCGATTCGCTTGATAATATTGCTCCAATTTTTTGCGTTGCTCATCGGTAAATTGCCAATCATGACCGATATTGCGATGCTCGATTAGCACTTGGCGATATTCTGCAATCCATCTCTTATTATTCCTTTCCCACCATTCTATAAAATCGTTCCAGACTCGCTTGGGATTGGTAAGTTGATAATTTAGGGCTTGCAATCGTTGGTATAATTTCTCGTAGCCGATTTCCTTGTCGCAGTCGAAGTAGCGGATGCGGTCTCGGTTGCGAATGTTATTAGCGAGGATACGATCTAGAACTAGGTTGAGGTCTCGGTCGAGTGTAAGTTCTCGGATAAGGTCGAAGTCGCGGCTGAGGTTGCAGTCAAGGTCGGAGGTAAGGGGGCAGTGGGTATAGTCGAAGGTGAGTGAGACGTATAATTTGATTTTGTCATCGTCGTGATCGCGGTCAAAGGTGAGTTCTTGGCGTCTGCGGTTGAGGTCGAGAGCGATGTTGAAATAGTAAACTCTAACGGCAACAAGTTTATAAGAGACTTTTATTGATCGTGATTTCTCATCAACCCATGATAAAAAGCTCTGTAGCTTATCATCCTCCTCTAATAAACTATCAATCTTCCTTTTCATCAAAAGCAACAAATCATCGGCTTCCCTTGCTATCCCTACCGATAGCAAAATCACCTCTCGCCAGCGTTTGTCGGTAATATGAGTCACTAGATTTTGCAAGGCAGCTTCTAATTTGCTAGGGCTAGTCGATACCACAATCTGTCGCGCCGCAAAATATTCATGAAAGGTCAAATGGGAGAAAGAGTAAATCCCTCTAGCGCGTTCTACAAATAGCCCATGCTGAGCCTCAATGGATTTCAACACGGCTTCGCTATCTAAATGCAACTCCTCCTCTTCGGTTTTCGCGTTAGAGGTATTACGAATATAGTCACAAATATAGTCCTCAAGTTGCCGTTGCTTTATAAAATAATCTCCCTTCTCAAAGGTTGTCAAAGCAATTTGCGAGAGCAAATCCTCCTTTTTCTGCACCGAAAAATCTTTATATACACTATCTCGCCTAATCCTTCTTTTTGAGTCCCATTTTCGCAACAATGCATCCAATCCTTCTTTATAAAGTTCTGAACGATTTGCAGGGAATTTCCCCGACTCATCAAAAGCCAAACATAATAAAGTCAGCAATAATGGGCTTGTTGCTAATTGTTGAACTCGATTATTTTGCTCAAGCTTTGCTAAAAAATCCTCAGATTTAATTTCTTTCTTACAGAACCAATTTCCAGCAAAAGTAGCAATCTGTCGCTCGTCAAAATCTGCTATTTCTACTTCAGTAAACTGCTCAAAAGTGTATTCCTTCGTTGCTATTCGACAAGTCACCACCATCTGACTTTCGCTATAGTTTCGCGCTAATTCTCGAATCTCACGTAATATCCGATCGTCATGTTCGGCTCGAACTTCGTCTAATCCATCCATCAAAACTAAAGTCTTCCCAGATTTTAAAATCGCTTCAATTTCAATATCCCATTGACTAAACTCTCCCGTCAAAAATTGCAGCAAACTCGGACGATTTTCTCGATCCGCAAAATCCTTTAACGTCACAAAGATAGGAACCCAATCCACAAAATCTTTCCCACTAATACAGGACATCGCCAAAAATTTCAAAAACGTAGTTTTCCCTGCTCCCGGTTTACCCAAAATCATCAACTTACTGTGATTTCTAACCGCTTCGATCCCCTCAACCCGCTTTTGTTTGATTCCTGACAATCCCCACCGATCGAACTCTTCAAATCCACATATAGCTCTAAATTCTTCAAGTTCTTTTCTTTGGTTGCGGGTTATCTTCTCCAAAATATTTACATCCGTATAAATATCACTCAAAGCGACAGGTTGCTCCATATCCAACACCCGCATCGTCCCGCACCGTTTACGAATATCTTCCGCGCATCGCTCCCGTGCTAGTTTTACTAATGCCTCAATATCAATGCCCTCACCCCCAGCCCCTCTCCCAGTTGGCGATGGGAGTTGTCCAGAGATTTCTTGCCAATTAATTTCCAGCTTTTCGCAGATTTTGACAAAGATTTGGCGATCTACAGGTTTCCCCGCGAAGAAATTAGAAATTGTAGATCGTGACTGCACATCAACTAATTCCATTAGTTTCTCTTGCGTTAACTTCTTAGTCGTCAAAGCAATCTTTGCGATTTCGATGCCTGCTGTTGTTGCTTTTAAAGATCGATCGCTCACAACCCAAAATCCTCACGAAACCCTTACCACATTTATTTTATCTAAATTAACCAAAACATCCAAAATACCAATAAAAACATAAATCAGACATAACCCAAACACAAGTCAGACATTGCTCAAACATAGCTCAGGTCGATGTTTTCAGCGATCGCACCTAAGCTAATCACATCGAATTAAATCAAGGCAATGAAAAACACCCAAACGACCGAACCCTCAACCAGCGCTAATCCCAACCTCGATATCACGCCTCTAATCTTGCCCATCAGCTACGCCATCTCAGGAGCGATCGCTCTCGCCGCGATCGCCGCCTTTCTTCGTCAACTATTCAACCTCGGCAGAGAATAACCATGAGTGCCATTGCGATCGCCTGTTACCTTACCCATGAGATGACTAGGCGATCGCGATTACAACCCGTTACCGATGATGATAAATGACATCCAATAATAGGGACGATCGAAGTTTTGGGAAGAAACCTTTAAAGACTTCTCATCATTGTTTTGAAACTACCAAAAACCATTTTGTCTTCCTCCTATGAGTCTTACTTAAGGTTCTGCGATTCAATCAAGAAACTATTTTTTGTGGCGAATCTTGAATCATTACTATTATTGTGTTAGATCGACAATTTTTCCCCATAGCATGTTTAGATTAACGCTTGTTTATCGTTGCTTAGGCAGTTTAACTAAATGTATACAGTTTTAGAAGCGATCGCGACTGCCAACCCACCCTACAAACTCACCCAGTCTGAAGCAGCAGACTTTATGTTACAAACCGAAAGTTTATCCCCAACAATCAGAAAAAGAATTCCATCAATTTATGCCAACTCAGGAATTGATTATCGCTATAGCTGTATTTCCGATTATGGGGGAGATCTGCAAAAATTTGAACTATATCCACCTAATTGGGAACTGACACCAACTCCCACTACCTTTAGCCGCAATCAAAAATATGCAACCTATGCTCCAAAAATTGCCCTGCAAGCAGCCGAACAGGCGATCGCGGAAGCAGAGCTTGAAGCAAAAGATATCACTCATATAATCATTGTTAGTTGTACGGGCTTTTCGGCTCCAGGTATAGATATTCACCTCATCAAGCATTTAGGGCTTTCCTACGCGATCTCCCGCACAATGATTGGTTTTATGGGCTGTCATGCGGCGTTTAATGGACTCAATGCAGCCCATGCGATTTGTCAAAGCGATCGCCAAGCTAAAGTTCTATTAGTTTGCGTTGAGTTATGTTCATTGCATTTTCAAGTTGCGGATACTTTAGAAAATACAATTATCAATGCCATCTTTTCTGATGGAGCCGCCGCCGCAATTCTAACCTCACGACCATTCGCCGAAGCTGAAGGAAAGCTCGCCTATACCGATGGATATAGCTTATTGATTGAGAATACCGAAGAACATATGAATTGGACGATTGGTGATACTGGATTTCTGATGGGCTTATCACCCAAAGTTCCCGATGTAGTGGTCGGTCATTTACCCAATTATTTGAAAAACATATTAGATCAGCATCATCTCACTCAAAACGATCTCGACTTTTGGGCAATCCACCCAGGAGGAAGACGCATTATTGAAAAACTTCAATCAGTTTTAGAACTTAGCGATCGCATGGTTGCTGATTCCTTCGAGATTTTGCGGCGCTATGGCAATATGAGTTCGCCCACGATTCTATTTATCCTAAAGCGAATATTAGACAAGCATCAAGCGAGACTTCTCAACTCCCAAGATGCTAACTTTCAGAATGGAATTGCTTTAGCCTTTGGCCCTGGACTGTCGATTGAAGGTTGTTTGTTTCAGACAGTCTAACCCTCTTACTATCATTCAGGAATATATATGCCTTCATTTCAAATCCGCACCAATCAAGACGAATTGATGGATGACTTCACAATTCAGGATGAGCGTCTTACCGATGCATTAGAGCAACTGCGACCGATTAATCAATTACTAGGAGGATATGCCACAACGATGGAAATAATTGCTCCTTTTTTAAAATCGCGTTCCAACCAAAAAACACGTATCCTTGATTTAGGAACGGGCATCGGAGACTTTCCTGAATACATTGTGCGTTGGGCTGCGACGCAATCACCTGCGATCGATGTTGAAGTTGTGGCGATCGATGCGAATCCTGTAACTGTCGATTATGCGCGTTCGGCATTACAAAAGCGATTGCCGCTAAATCTCCAATCAAAGATTAAAGTCGAAGTCGCCGATGCCCTCGCGCTTCCCTATGCTGACGATGAGTTCGATCTAGCGATCGCTGCTATGTTTCTCCATCATTTTGCCCATGAGAATGCCGTGCAAATTGTGCGATCGATGCAACGAGTATCTAAGCATGGAGTTTTGATTAACGACTTACATCGCCATCCTTTTGCCTATTACGGTATCTATGCTCTTACAAGGCTTTTACCTGCTGCGCCAATGGTTCGTAATGATGCACCACTTTCAGTCCTGCGCGGTTTTAAATTCCCAGAATTAAAAAGTATCGCCGAATCAGCAGGATTAATTAATTTCTCTCTCAAATGGCGCTATGCCTTTCGTTGGGTACTAAGCACAGTAAATTCTAAATAGCAAGATTAGGTGGATGTTCTCCTATTTTCACCCACATTCTACGTATACGAATTAACTCAGGTCGATTCATTTTTAAGGCGGCAATGGTTGCTCTGCCAGTTGGATTAATTCCAATAATTTCTGTGCTATCTTCTCCCCAATTGAACACATCTAACCATCGTTGAAGATGAGGATGAAATAGTGAAATTACTTCTTGGCTTAATGGATCGGTTGCAGTCTGACGTGATGATTTATAGCGATTGCAAGAAGGGCAAGAAAGGCATAGATTCTCAAATGTTGTTTCTCCGCCCAATGAGCGAGGAAGAATATGTTCAATTTCAAATGTCGTTACAATTAGGGCTTCAGCCGTTTGACAATAAGCACAACAGTTAGAAAATCGACTACGAATTTGACGTTGTAAATCGACAGAGATGTAAACACTCACGCAGATTTTGCATAGGTCTCTATGCTTTTTAAAGTATACCTAGCCCTAGTTTTGAGAATATTTAACTGATCTACTCTCACCAACAGTCGATCTAAATTGGCTAACTCATCGGTTGAAAGGACGTTTTCAGAATTACGCGCCAACATTTCACTAAGTTGTTGTTGAGAGTCAGATGTTAATTTACTCTCAGCTAATGCTTCTAGTTCAGGAATACTTAGACCTTGTAGTAAGTCAGGATCGATATTTGCAGTCAAACGATTGTAGGTTGTGATATCTAACACAACTCCAACTTTTTCGCCTTGCTGGTCAGTTATATATTGCAGAGACATGGCTTTTGCAGATTATTGAGGCTACTAGGCAATTTAGTCTTCCTTCAAGATACAAGCAAGAAATTCTAAGGTCAAGTTTACAAAGAATGATTTTTAGTAAGTTAAAATTATCAGAGAAAAGCAAAATAGATTCGGATAAATGATAAGTAAGTTATTAAAGAGGATAACTCGTGGAACCGTTAAGAGTGCAAGCAAATCTGTTAAGACTGCAAAAGTTTTGCCTAGAAAAGTTAGTAAAACGCTAAATCAAACAAACGAAATCGTAACTGCGAGCATTTTGCTCGTTATTGTCGGAATGAAGTATGGAGGATATGAGGGCTGACCTTTGTAAACCTGAAATTTAGGTTAATGAATTTGTACGAGATAAATTCTTTCCATTGAAATCAAAGTATTCTTCTGGTTTCGCGTAACATCATTTCATTAGAAGTAATGCTGTCAAGAGTAATAAATGAATTATGATGCGATCGCGATCGGGGCTGGGCTATCGGGCTGTAGTGCCGCCATTCAACTAGCAAAACTCGGTTATCGAGTTCTCCTGCTAGAGCAAAGTCATTATCCAGTGCATAAACTCTGTGGCGAGTTTCTATCTATTGAAGTTACTGAAGCATTTGAGAATTTAGGAGTGCTAGAACGGGTTCGTAAAGTCGGCGCACATCCGATTCATCGCGCTTATCTAACTACCTCTAGCGGTGCATCATTTCGGAGCGCTCTCCCCAGCGCTGCACTAGGACTGAGTCGCTATCAACTAGATTTGATGCTATTCCAACGGGCGCAAGAATTACATGTTGATTGTCAAGATAACACCAAGGTTTTAGGTGTAGTTGGGAACTTGCAAGATGGATTTACGGTGAATACTAGTAAAGGAGACTTTACTGGACGTGTAGTATTAGGCGCTTTTGGGAAACGATCGCCTCTCGATCGCACACTCAATCGAGAATTTATCCAAAAAAAATCACCTTGGATTGCTTATAAAGGACATTTTACTGGCGTTGATATTGGTGATGCGATCGAATTGCACAGTTTCCCAAATGGATATTGTGGACTATCGCAAATTGAAACAGGGGAAATTAATGTTTGTTGGATTGCCCATGAAAGAGTAATGAAAGAGCCGACACACAAAGATCTGGGTATTCCCGAATCTTTAGCTAAAAACCCAGTATTAGCCGATCGCTTTCACAATATGCAAAGAGTTTCAACCTCATTGCAAGGATTGAGTCAGATTACCTTTGCTCTTAAAGGAAACTTTCATGGCGATATTTGCATGATTGGCGATACGGCGGGAATGATTACGCCGCTTTGTGGGGATGGTATGGCGATGGCGTTGCGGTCGGCGGAAATTGCCGTTCCTTTTGTCAGCCAGTTTTTAGAGCATCAACTCAGCGCGATCACCTTTAAGCAACAATATGCGATCGCTTGGCGCAAGGAGTTTCAAACGCGATTGCAACTAGGTCGGTTCATGCATAATTGCTTTGTGCAACCACCACTGGCGAATATCGGTGTGAGCCTATGTCAAATGGTTCCCGCCTTAGGAAATTGGATTATCGGCGCTACTCGCGGTAAACCCAATCATTTAGTCAGCTACGATTTTGCCAGTAATGCGCTCTCCTAAGGCAATGCCAACTCCAGCGATTAGGAAAGAGATCGCCGTTAACACGATCGCATTCGTCATTGAGAGCATGTCCGCAGGTTTAGGGACTAAATAACCAAAAATCGCGATCGCCCCTGATAGACCCCCAAAAAATGTGCCAACGGTCAAACCTCCGAGAGATTTGGGAACCATTGTGAGCGCAAAGGCAATCATGCCATTGTTCACCGCACTGAGACAGGTGAGCATAAATAGAATGCTGATGATAGCGGCGATCGCGCCATAACCAAGCGATAACAATCCCAAACCTGCCGCAATTCCGCCCAAGCTAACGATCATCAGTCGTTTGTTATCAATTAACTTTGAGATGCTTCCCGTCATGAGAGCTAGCAATCCTTGAGCAATCAGTGCTGAACCCATTAGCACCTCAAAAGAGAAGCCTGTAAAACTTGTAAGATCGGCTTTGATCGCTCTGGGTAATACATCCCCCATTAGTAAGCGGATTCCTAAGCCGATCGCTGCCCCAACAAACATGACGATCGCTAAGTTGAGCAAACATTCTCGAATTGGTAAGGGTTCGTTTTTTTCTAATTCGGGATTGAGGTTTTTGGGAATATAGATCATCGCACTTCGTAAGCCTGCTACGCTTGCTAGTAATACAATCGAGGCGATCGTAAAAGTTGCAGGTGCGCCCAGTCCCAAAATGAATTTTGTTGCCAAAGGTTTGATCGAACCAACAAAACCACCGACTAGAGTTAAAACACTTCCTGCCTGCGGTAATTTTGTTGCTCCTGCGAAGATACCGAGCAAGCACATGACAGGACTCCGAAAAGTCGCCATGACGAGCGCCCATAGAAGAGCTAAACCGATCAAAATTATGCGCGTAATTTCGTTTGCT
The DNA here is from genome assembly GCA_003242085.1 of Pseudanabaena frigida. Classification (GTDB taxonomy): domain Bacteria; phylum Cyanobacteriota; class Cyanobacteriia; order Pseudanabaenales; family Pseudanabaenaceae; genus Pseudanabaena; species Pseudanabaena frigida. The sequence continues at coordinate 48,764 of QBML01000029.1, forward strand.
CCACCGAAAATGACAGCACAGGGCAAGCCAATAAATAAAGCCGTCGAAGCGATCGCGGCGGCAACAATGAAGGGCATTCGCGAGCTATACCAACGCTGCCAGCGATCGGACAGACCTCCAAATAGTGGCTCGACGATTACAGCGATCGCGCTTTCAATTACTAATATCAGCGCCGTTAGTTGTTGTGCTTGACTAGCGGAATAGCTAAATACCTGTTCGATAAACTGTGGCAAATAGATCCCGTAAGCAATCCAAGTCAGCGACATAGCTCCCTGAACTGATGCTAATCCCCATACTTGGAGCCAACGCACTTGATTAGATGCTCGATCTGATGATGTGGCGATCGCCATAAAGCTTTCCTCGTTTTATAGCGCTTTGCGCTATGCCTAAAACCAAATAATTTTTAAAAAGCCTTGCTAAACAAGGCTTTTTAAAAATTATTTGGACAATACCCATTAAGCAAGAGAGTCTTGTCATGGCTCTCTTTAATTTTTATTTCAATATACAGCCTTGCAGAGAGGTTGTGCCGTCAGGCATTGTTGCACGGCAAAGATTAGCTTGGCTCAAATCAACATTGGTGACATTCGCATTGGTGAGATCGGCACGATATAGATCCGCACCCTTAAGATTTGCACCTGTCAAGTCAGCACCATAAAGGCTCGCATTCCGCAAAGAGGCATTGCTAAGATTGGCTCGGTTGAGTTTTGCATAGACCAACTCGATATCGATCAAATTGGCATTCTGCAAATTTGCTTCGGTAAGGTCAGCATATTTCCAGCGACTATTTCTCGCATTTGTGCCAGACAAATTTGCTTGAATCAAATCGCTATTAATCAAGAAAGTATTCCGTAGATCGGAGTTACTAAGATCCGCACCGCGAAAATCAGCATAATACATAGTACTAAAAGCTAAAATCACTCCAGAGAGCGCACTCTTTCGCAAATCTGCAACATCGAGAAATGACTCACGCAAATCAGCACCAGTTGCTTGAATGCCGCTTAGTTCGCAACGCTGACAAGTACGATGTTCTAATAAAGACTGGAGATGTGCGGCATTTTGCGCTTGAACGCTCGATGTCATACCAATTGTCACGATGCTAGCAGTGAAAGCGCTAGCGATCGCAGTAGTAAAGGCTGTTAACTTCATGAGAAAGTACCTAAATTTAGCAATCCCTTACTAATTGTTATCACACCAACTCCCACTACAACACAGCAAAATGTAACAAAAATTAGAAAGTATCGAGGTTGCTTCGCACCTTCGATACTTTTTGAGAGCAGCAAAATGTAACAAAAATTAGAAAGTATCGAGGCTGCTTCGCGCCTTCGATACTTTTTTAGAACAGCAAAATGTAGTGAAAATTAGAAATTGTCAAGGCAACGGAACATCTTAGGCGCTTTTATGAAACAGAAAAACTAGCAAGTATAAAGGCTGATTTTTAACTACGATACTTTTTTATAGCGAGAAGAGGATATGTGGTGCTTCGCACCACATATCCTCTTCTCGCTATAACGGTTTTGCAGCGTGATATTGCATAATTTTAATTCTCTAGCCGATAGTCTAATGTTTTGTATACTAATAATGTTTTGTTGATTTTTTGTTGTGGATCCCACTGAATGTTCGAGCAGTTTCTAAATACGGATGTTTCATTCTTTAGGGTTGAAGTCATCCCCATTTTGGTGGTGCTGATTCTTCTAGAGGCGATTCTGTCTGCTGACAACGCGATCGCTCTTGCCGCGATCGTAAGGAGTCTACCAGACCCAAAGCAGGAGGAATGGGCGCTACGTTATGGCTTAATTGGGGCTTTTGTATTACGAGTCGTCTTAATTTTTACCGCAACATGGGTAATCAAATATTGGCAGTTTGAGTTAGCAGGTTCTCTTTATCTGCTCTGGCTTGCAGGTAAATTTTTCTTAGAAAAGTCGCAAGACGGACATGATGCTAAGCATCCAGTGCGGATGGCGGATAAGTTATGGCAAGTTGTAGCGCTAGTATCACTTACTGACTTAGCATTTTCGCTAGACAGTGTGACGGCTGCCGTAGCAGTTGCACAAGAAACTTGGCTAGTACTAATTGGTGGGGTAGCAGGAATTATCACACTGCGTTTTTTGGCAGGTCTTTTTATTAAATGGTTGGAAGAATTTACGCACCTTGAGTCGGCAGGCTATTTGATTGTTTTGTTGGTAGGATTGCGCCTATTTATCAAAGTATTTTCTGATAGCCTTGTTCCTCCTGAATGGTTAATGCTGTCTTGCATTGGTCTGGTTTTTCTATGGGGATTCTCTAAGCGCGAACCTCTAGATGATGTCGAAGCGATCGCCGATCCAAAGTAAAGAAATTGCAGCACTTTGCGCTTAAGTCCAAACTAAGAAAAACCTTAAAATTGTTGCTTTGCAGAGATTTTAAGGTTTTTCTTTTGGTTCGTTTGCTCGGTAATTGCTGTAAGAGGGGGAATGCTTAGTGTTCCTCCTCTTTTTTGAGCGCAATTTTTGGTATAAAGACTGTGGGCAGCGATCGCGTTATTCTGCTAAGCCGATTATTTTCACAGCAACAACGACAGCAAAAAGGAAAAAGTAGTCAGATGTTTGAATATCCCGAAGACCTAAAATACACTAACTCCCACGAATACATTCGATTAGAAGATGATACTGTCACCGTGGGGATTACTGCTTTTGCGATCGATCAACTAGGCGATATTGTATTTCTCGATCTCCCAGAAGTCGGAACAAAGGTAGAGAAAGGTCAAACCTTCGGGACGATCGAGTCTGTCAAAGCCGTGGAAGATATCTATTCACCTGTAACGGGGACAGTGGTGGAAGCAAATACAGCTTTAGTTGATGAACCAGAAAATATTGCTAACGATCCCTACGGTGCGTCGTGGTTGCTCAAAGTTAATATCGAAGATGAAAACGAACTTAGTGACACCATGTCTTCCAGCGAATATCGCGATAAAGTAGAAGGTAAATAACTAAAAAGAGCTTAAGGGTTGTGCAATTTAATAAGGAACCAATTTTTGTGTGGCGCGGCAAAGCAGCACCACACAAAAATTGGTTCCTTGTTTTACGGCGAGAGCTTTACGCTCTTTTTAGTTATCTTGAGTTCTGTGTAATCGAGGTGGTAACTCAACAGTGAAAATAGAACCTTGATTAACTACACTTTCTACATGGATCGATCCACCCATTAGGATGACAAGCTGCTCTGTAATTGCTAAACCCAAACCAGTACCGCCATGCTTGCGTGTAGAAGACTGATCGACCTGACGAAACTGTTCAAAAATTGTGCGCTGAAACTCAGGTTCAATGCCAATTCCTGTATCTCGAACTGAGATTAAAATATTTGATGTCGCTAGAGGAGATACTTGAGATTCTTCAGTCAAAGAGTTGTTATCGTCAGAAAGAACTTCTGTGGATGAGATTGCAGATTTTTCTCCTGATGTTTCAGCATATTTTAATTCGATGCAGACTTCGCCAACATCAGTAAATTTAATAGCATTGGAAACTAAGTTTGTAATTACCTGTTTAATGCGAATGGAGTCATGGTAAATCGCGCAACTACCAATATGATTTTGAAAAACAAAATTTAAGGATTTGATGCTGGCAAGTGGTTGGAGACTCTCGCAGGTATGATGAATTAATTCATCAAGATTAAATAGCTCTGGATGAGATTCCATTTTCCCTGCTTCGATTTTTGATAAATCGAGGATGTCATTAATCAAATCTAATAGGTTTTTGCCATTACGCAGAATGCGCTCTACCATATCCACTTGACTAGAGGAGAGGGCATCGCGGCGCTGACGTAGTAGCACTTGCGAAAACCCAATAATCGCATTCATGGGTGTGCGTAACTCATGACTCATATTTGCTAGAAACTGACTCTTGAGTTGAGTTGCTTCTAGTAATTGAGCATTTTGAGCTTCGATTTGATTGATTAATTGGGCGTTACCGATCGCGATCGCGGCTTGGACACCAAAGGAAGCAAGTAAATTCAAATCTTCGCGAGAACTAGCTCGCTCTAAATGAAAATGCCCGATCGCCAAAACCCCCAAACGTCCTGAGCGACTTGATTCAATGGGTACGCATAAAGCACTTTTAACAGGAAGAGACTCTACTAGCCGAGATTCGCCTGCTTTAATTTCAATCGGAATTCCTTCTTTAAATACCTGTGCGATTAAATTAGGGGCATCCAATTCAAAAGATTCTTGAAGTGGAAAATCATCGGGTAATCCCTTTGCTGCCGATAGAATGAGTTTATTTTCTTTAGGATTGTAGAGGGCAAGCACACAGACTTCTGCCCACATAATTGCGTCGCCAGCCGCCTCTACTACTGATTCTAATAAGACATCAAGATCCTGCAACTGTTGGTTAATTAAGTTCGTGAGACGTTGCAAAATGCCCATTCGCTTCTGCTGCTCGATCATGATCTTGTTAGTCTCTTGCATCACCTTATCCCGATAACGCTGTTCGGTGACATCGCGCAAAATCATCACGCTACCTATTAGCTCTGATTCACTACCCACAAGTGGAGCCGCCTTGGTACTCAGAATGATTTCATTCCCTTCAGGCTGGCGTAAAACTACTTGATCTTCGACTACTTCCCCTGTAGACATGGCACGGAACACGACAAGGTTTGCCAGATCCACAGGTTCGCCATCCTGATGCTTAATATCAAATTGCTTGACAATCTCTTCCATCGACTTGGCAATTACAGGTGATGCAGGCACTCCATTAGCCGAAGGCAATGCATTAAAACTGAGAATTTTGCGCCCAGCGGAATTGATTTTGAGAATGCGCCCCGCAGGATCGCTGAGTAATACACCGTCGGCAAGCTGCTCAAATACAGTGGTTAATTCTTCGCGTTGTCTGGCGATTGTTTCGATGCTCTGAGCATTGCTAATGGCGGTTGCAAGACGACGACCAATTGATTGCAGAATATTCCGACCGCGCTCGGATAGTGGAGTAAGACTACCTAAAAAGAGAACGCCGACTAAGCTCTGTCTGAGCATCAGTGGATATGCCGAAAGACTTTGGGGCAAGAGATCTCCAACAGGAGTGCGATATACGAGAGTTTGTCCTTTGAGGCGATCGCCTTCCCAAATGATCACCTCTTCTAACTGACCTGCTTGACCAACAATGCCTTCACCCAGAGTGATTTCGGTAAGTGCTTGGCTAGTTTTGTACCCCCACTCTGCGCTTAATACTAAACATCCTTCAGGACGTGAGGATGGAGTTTCCCAAAGATAAATGCTGCCAAGTTGAGCGCCTGTGAGTTTACAAATTTCCTCTAAACTTGCCTTGATGAGTTTGTGCTGATCGGTGGTGTTGACTAAAACGCGATCGAGGGCTTGCAGTGCAAACTGAATATCACGGGCTTCGAGAGTGGCATTTTTAGATTCGAGATGCGCCGCCATGCGATTAAATACTTTGGCAAATTCACCAATTTCATCAGCGCGGTTTAATTGCGATCGCGCTGATAAATTACCTGTAGATAGCTCTTCAGCTGCCTCAGAAAGTTCTGTGAGTGGGGGCTGAATGCTACGAACGATTGAAATTGCTAAAAATAAACCTGAACCTAACCCCGCAGAGAGAATCACGATCGCTAGCCATGTGGTAAATGCTTCTAGCTCTGGAGTCCCTTGCTGTATGTGTAGCAACAGAATCAAGGTAGCAGTTGCTAGCAAAGAGGTGCTTGTGGTCAGACCAAAAATCAAGCGATTGACTAAACTTTCTCGGCGGGGTAGGTTGGCATTTGTCATGAGAATTTAGTTTTAGCTTGTACTGGGCGCTTAGCAATCAGTTTAGCAAACCTCACATAGCAATCCGAAAGCAATTACCAATCGAACAAACCACAACAAAAATTTGAAAGCGTTGCAAAGCAACGCTTTCAAATTTTTGTTGGTTTAGTTTGGAGTGCAAAGCGCTGTAAATCCTATGAGAGAGGCTTCGGCTCCATTCAGCCAGAGTAAACTGTTGGCTGAGCGGAGCCGAAGCACAAGATTCCTACAAATGATTAAAGACTGCTACATATTTATGATTCGAGAAATACGCCCATCTTGCGGAATTTTTGATAGCGTAACTCTTGTAAATCTTCAGGGTTCAATTTACTCAAGCGATCGAGATTTTCGACTAGCGCCGCCTTGAGATTTTCGGCTGCTTTCAAAGGCAAGCGATGTGCGCCACCTAGCGGTTCATCGATTACGTAGTCAACAATCCCCAAACGTTTGAGATCGGGCGCAGTAATTTTTAGAGCTTCTGCGGCTTTGCCCGCTTTTGCTGAGTCACGCCAAAGGATAGCCGCACAAGCTTCAGGTGTAGCGACAGTATAGACCGAATTCTCAAACATCATAATGTGATCGCCAATGCCGATCCCCAAGGCTCCGCCCGATCCACCTTCCCCAATCACAGTGCAAATAATTGGTACTCTTAAGCCAAACATCTGCCGTAGATTTGCAGCGATCGCCTCGCCTTGCCCCTGCTCTTCTGCTGATACGCCTGGATATGCGCCAGGGGTGTCAATCAAAGTGATGATTGGTAGATTAAAGCGATTAGCATGATCCATTAATCTAGAAGCTTTGCGATATCCACCAGGTGATGCCATACCAAAGTTACGGGTCATATTGTCTTTGGTGTCCCGACCCTTTTGATGCCCCAAAATTACCACAGGGCGATCTCTAATTCGCGCCAGTCCACCTACTAGCGCAGGATCGTCATTACCTCGGCGATCGCCATGCAACTCCATCCACTCATCAGTAATTGCTTGCACGTAGTCAAGGCTGCTAGGACGACGGGGATGCCTTGCAATCTGCATCCGTTGCATTGCCCCTAGCCCTGAAAAAATCTCACGCCGCAAAAGCTCGGCTCTTTGCTCTAAAAGGTGAATCTGCTCGACCATATCCACATCGTTTTCATTCGCGAGTTCGCGGATTTGGGCGATACGGTTTTCTAGTTCAACGATGGGCTTTTCAAAGTCAAGCAGGATTTGGCGATCGGCCATGATGCAATTTTGTATAGTAGATACCAAATCTCAGATTAGCAGACAAAGCGTTAGTTAGCAGCGTTTCTTGCTATGTACAAAGTTATAGCAGTCCTGAATTATTTGTGAGAATCTTGGGCTTCGACTTCGCTCAGCCAGCAATAGTAATCGTTGGCTGGGCGAAGTCGAAGCCTAAAATTTATTTCGGATTACTATAGTGTGAAATTTTTAGTGCGTCTAAACTATAAATAGGTTTACCGAGTTTTTCTAATAAATGACAGTATAAATTTTCATTAAAGAAATTATTAGTATATTTCTGAGTAATAACGTCTAAACTGTCTTCCGTAATCTCAAAGAAAGGAATGTCTAGTAAATTTAGATACTGTATATAATTTTGTGTATTTGTATGTTTGTTATTGATGATTACAGGGATTACACCTAAGTATAGGCTTTCCCAAAATCTATGTGTATCAACACCATTTCCTCTTACACATAGACAAAATCTATATTCTGACAAATCATTTAAATATTCAGCGAAAGGCTTTGCCTCTGATGCTACTAAGTAACTGTTGGATTTTTTGATTGCGCCTAAAACATCTTTTCTATAGGGGAAAGTATTAGGGTTAATGTTGACGTATAAATTCTTGATTTTCTCTAATGAAGATGTTCTAGTAATTGTTTCGTGTAAAGCATGAATATTTCCATGCTCCCACATACTATTGGCTATACCAATAGGCAAAAAATTTAACTTAGGGTGTAAGTCTGATAAGTTTATGTTCTGGGAAAAGACCTTGGTTATATGTTTTGCTTCAAGTAATTTGCTATTGCAATCATTAAAGTGGTGATCTGAATTATGCAGATAAATGATGTATTCATATCTTTTGTCGAGTATATCTACAACATATTCGACAAACTCTTCTAATAAATGTGTATAAACAAAAAGCTTTATTTGTTTCTTATTGTTGTTGGTCGCAAAGTTTTCAAAATAGCTATTTAGCTTATTAATTGAATTGCTGCTTATATTCTTAAAATCCTTAAAAAACAAAACATTCTGCGGATTAATAAAATCACCAACATTTATATGGAAATGTGATATTTGTTCCGTAATGATTACAAAATCACATAAACTAATAACTCTATCGCCAGTTATTATATCTGAATATTCCATGTATTTTTGATATGTGTTTTCTCTAGGACAATGTCGAGAAAATGATGAAAAACAGAATGACTATATTATATAAACTGATTGCAACAATTTCTAGGAATTAGAAACATCAGTTTAAGTAATAGCGTTATAGCTTTTCGTATTAAAAAATCAATTTCCATAATTTTGGTGATTGGTGATTGGTATAGTAAAAAAAGTTTTGATTTAGAATCTGATGTCTCAAATACTCGATGCGGATGTAATTGTAATTGGCTCAGGGATTGGCGGATTGGTCACCGCAACGCAATTGGCGGCGAAGGGGGCAAGGGTTATTGTCCTTGAGCGCTACTTGATTGCCGGGGGTAGTGGTGGCTATTTTGAGCGCAATGGCTACCGCTTTGATGTGGGCGCATCGATGATTTTTGGCTTTGGCGATCGCGGTACGACTAATCTGCTCACCCGTGCGTTAGCGGCGGTGAATATGAAAATGGAGACGATTCCCGACCCCGTGCAGATCCATTACCATTTGCCGAACAATCTAGAGATTGAGGTACATCGAGACTATGAGCAGTTTATTAAAGAATTAGGCGATCGCTTTCCCCATGAGCGTGAGGGAATTCGTAAGTTTTACGATGAATGTTGGAAGATTTTTAATTGCTTAAATGCGATCGAGTTGCTGTCATTGGAAGAATGGCGCTACTTAATGCGCGTATTTTTCCAGAATCCTTTAGCTTGTTTAGGTTTAGCTGCTTACTTGCCCCAAAATGCGGGAGATATCGCCAAGAAATATATTCGCGATCCTGAGTTGCTCCAATTCATCGATATGGAATGCTACTGCTGGTCAGTGGTTCCCGCCGATCGCACACCTGCAATTAATGCAGGGATGGTCTTTAGCGATCGCCATTATGGGGGCATTAACTATCCCGTTGGTGGTGTGGGTAAGATTGCCGAAAAATTGGCGGAAGGTTTGGACAAAGCGGGTGGAGAAATTCGCTATGGGGCAAGGGTTACCCAGATTATTCCCAAAGCAAAATCTGGTAAAGGGGCGATCGGGGTAAAGTTGGCGAATGGGGAAGTTCTCTATGCCAAGAAAGTTGTTTCCAATGCGACGCGCTGGGATACATTTGGGAACTTGCTCAAGGATGAACCTTTGCCCAGTGGTGAAAAGGGATGGCGATCTCGCTATCAAAAATCCCCTAGTTTCCTGAGCTTACATCTTGGTGTCGAAGCTTCTGCAATCCCTGATGATGCAGCTTGTCACCATATTTTGCTCGAAGATTGGAACGATATGCAGAAAGAACAAGGCACGATTTTTGTATCGATTCCCACGCTCCTTGATCGCTCCCTTGCGCCTGAAGGCTATCATATTGTGCATACCTTCACACCTAGCTGGATGAGCGAATGGGAAAGTTTATCTGCTTCGGAATATGAAGCGAAGAAAAATGAGGCTGCGAGGAAATTGTGCGATCGCCTGTTAGTAATTTTCCCTAAACTAGAAGATTGTCTTGACTATCAAGAAGTCGGTACACCCCGCAGCCATCGCCGCTTCCTCGGTCGTGCGGATGGAACCTATGGCCCAATTCCTGCGGGTAAGCCCTTAGGTCTTTTGGGAATGCCTTTTAATCGGACTTCTATTCCCGATTTATATTGTGTGGGTGATAGTACTTTCCCAGGACAGGGTTTAAATGCTGTAGCATTTTCAGGCTTTGCCTGTGGGCATTTGGTTGCATCATCATTAGGACTTGTATAGAATTGTCCACTCTACTTATCTAAAGTTAGAAGATTAGATCTTGGAGCAATAAATTTCAAAAAAATTAGTTATAGCGTATGGAAGAAAAAGTTCATTCTATTAAAATGCCATTCTTTGAAGTAATTGGTAATCTTAGTCATCACCATTTTGGGTGGCATCATAAAATTTTATGTCACTCCCTATTTTGGTCACTAGAACGAGTGTTTGAGCAGTATTATCGAATAATTAGTGTTTAGGATCCCTACTGCATAGGAGATAACCATCTAAATAGTATTTTTCTTGCGAATGATATAGAAAGTTTTATTATTAGATTACGAATACTACTCAATGAAGTTGCTTTTATTATTCGACAGCTATATCCCAACCAAGTTCGTGGGATGCCTTCCCCTAAAGGTGAAAGAAGAGCAGAAAACAAAGAAATATCAATAAATGATCTTCGGAAATTCACTCTTAAAAATCCTGATTTTGATCCAAAACTTACAGAATTACTTAAACGAAATAAAGATTGGTTGGATACCATGCGTAAACAACGTGATGACATCGTACATTACAAGTCCCAAGTTCAAATATTTGAGCCAGATAAGCCTGAAATGACGTTTGCTATTATGAATCCTGGAGGGAATTATCCTACCGAAAGGATACAAGACGGTGAAATTAGGATTGTACTAACGCCAGTTTTTGAGTTTGTAAATAGTCAAATGGTTTCACTACTAATCTTCCTAAATCAGGATGTTGTTGAATTCATTATGTCTATGGTAGTAAGCAAAGGCTTTAAATATGGAGAGACTGGAGTGTCTGGGAGTACCAGATTTTCATGCACTGGGGTTGCTCTTTTCAACCTGATTAATGAACGTTGCAATGCTTATCCTAGAAATCATGACCCACAGTCCTAGCGATCGCCTAACTTCTCAAATCGCTAATATAAGCCCCAATTTGTTTGAGTCCCTGCAAAACTTGGATACGCTCCGCTGTATTTTCGATTAACCGATAAGTAGGCGATCGCATATATTGAGGCTGACTTTGTTGGCGATCGCATTTCAAAAATAATACTTCTCTTCCATTTGTGACCATGCCATAGCAACTTGACTGTAAGTTAGGAGCGCTCAACAAATAGGTAAGTGCTTGAGGAATTCCCGCCGTAACATCTAGCCGTGCTGGTTTTGATTCGATTACCAAAATCCAAAAACTATCTTGGATTACTAAAATATCAATTCTGCCTTGAACTGCCATAGCATTAGCTTCGTCAGTAACTTCGATATTGGTGCTTACTTCTGCTTTTACCAAAAAAGGAAATTGATAAAAACCTGCTAAATCTAGTAATGGAGATACAACCACAAGCTTAACAACTTCTTCGAGGGGTGGTTCTTCTTGACTGAGATAGGCATAGTTTTGACTGAGACGATCAAGTCCCTGTAGTTCTGATTCTGTCAGAGTCTGCGCATTATTTAACCACTCATCAAAAAAGTGATCGCTAGAGTTAAGTTTCAACCCAAAAGTTTGACGCAGATTGCTAAAGGTGAGGCTACTAGCATTTGTAATCACGGTTAAATCCTTTTAGTAATTACATGAATTTTAGGAATCCAGATATTTGATCTAGGCTCTAATACCTAATATACGACAACATTTTGGGAAACTGTAATTTTTTAGGTACAACTATGGCAGTCTTTCGCCAATTTGCGTGAGATTAACTGCATAGCCACCTGTGACTAGATAAACAGCATCAGCGATCGCACCGATTTTCCGACTGAGACCACCAAGGCGATCACGAAACTTTCTTCCTAATTCATAGGCAGGTACAATTCCCCAACCTACCTCTTCAGAAACAAAAGTAATATCAACTACACAACCCTGAATCGCTTGTAAAAGTTCATTCTCAATTTTTGTCCAAGCTTCTTCATCATATTCCAAAAGATTCGCTAGCCAAGTTCCTAACGAATCCACCAGAATATAAGCAGAATGATCTTTAATATCTAAAATACTTTGAACTAATTCAATAGGAACTTCCAAAGTATGCCAACTATCAGGACGGCGATCTCTATGTTTTTGCAATCGTGCTTCCCATTCCGCATCATCAGGATAACGAGTCGCCGTAGCGATATAGATTACAAGTTTTTGCGATCGCATAGCTAGATGCTCAGCCCATTCGCTTTTGCCTGAGCGAGTTGCGCCCGTTACTAAACTAATCATAATTGCTACCAACGATTGCCCCTTGTTATACTATTACAGTATCGCTCATCGTAGGAATCCATCATGACTCAAGCGATCGTTACTACCACTGAAACCGTAAATAATCCTATTAGCTCTGAATCGTCGATCTCTAAACCAGAAGAACAGCTTTTGTGGGCTAGTTCTGACTTAGAACTGATGCCCAACAATGGCAACCGTTATGAAATTATTAATGGAGAACTTTACGTGACTAGAGCACCTCATAATAAGCATCAAAAAACTTGCGGTAGATTTTTTACTGTTTTGGATGTTTGGTCACGGGCAACAAAGTTAGGTGAAGCGGAGATTGGGGCAGGATTAATCTTTGGTGACAATGATGATGTCATTCCCGATGTGATCTGGATGAGTAAGGAGAAATATGCAGCTTTAATTGATGATACGGGACATTTTCGTGGTGCGCCTGAGCTAGTAATCGAGGTGCTATCGTCGGGAACTGATAATGAAAAGCGCGATCGCCAAGTTAAGTTAAAACTCTATTCAAATCATGGCGTATTGGAATATTGGATTGCTGATTGGCGAACTAAGCAAATAGAAATCTATCGCCGCGAAAATGGCATTCTCAAACTAGCCATGACTCTATTTAATAGTGACACTTTAACCTCACCTTTATTGCCAGAGTTTTCCTGTTTAATATCACAGCTTTTTGAATAAGATCGCGATAAACTCTGTAAAACTATACTTATTACTGACCTTTCATACCTATGAAAAAAGTTTTTTACAGCATTGTCGCGATCTCTATTGGTTGTTTTAGTTCTAACTTTGTGGCGATCGGTGAAGCTCAGGCGATTGAAGAAGGACTTTATTGGGGTGGTGGTTCGCGCTATATTCGTATAGCCAAGCAAGCAAGCTCGATGGGAAATTCAGATAGCGATCGCGTTTGTTACCATGGTTTTTCACCTAACGGCTCAGTAATTACCTCTCTAAAGTTAGAAATTCCTCGTTATCAGACAGGTATCGACTATGAGGTTTATCGGTTACAAGCCCCCAAAACAAATAATCTGGCTAATCTCGCAATTCAACAAAATACAGCAAGTCCAGACAAAATCACCTTTGGTAAATTAGTAGGACGCTTTGTTCGAGAAGGCTCAGAGTACAAACGCGATGGCTATTCTGCATCAGATGGAACACCAGAGCTACAAGAATGCCTCGACTCCACCAAGCCATACTTTAAACAAATCCTATCAGGACGCGATCGGCGCTAAGTCATTATGGTTACTCAACTTGCCAAGAAAACTTATACCGTTGACGAATACCTAGAACTAGAAATAGCGTCAGACATTCGCAACGAATACCGTAATGGAGAAATTATCCCAATGACTGGTGGAACACCAAATCATACCGAAATCGCCGTAAATTTATTGTCAATCATCAAAATTTCCCTACGCGGTAAACCTTTTCGTCTATTTTCTGCCGATCAGAGACTTTGGATCCCTGATATCAAGATACATACCTATCCTGATGTAATGGTTGCGCCTAAACCCTTAGAAATGCAGGATGGTCGTAAAGATACGATTACCAATCCTTGCTTCATTGCGGAAGTGTTATCTAAATCTACCCAAAACTACGATCGTAGTGAAAAATTTGCAGCTTACCGAACTATTAATACTTTTCAGGAATATTTATTAATCGATCAGTATCGCGTTCATGTAGAGCACCATGTGAAAACTGCGGTCAATCAATGGCTATTCTCAGAATATGATGACCCTTCAGTGACGATTTCTCTGCAATTTTTGGATTTGCCAATTCAAATAGCCGATCTTTACGACAATATTGATTTCGCTTAGGATTGGAAATTTAGTAAAACCATCGTCTTATATAGGGGCGGGTTTTGCTATTACCACCTTACGATGCATGGTCAAATTATCGGCTAAACCCGACCCTACTTTGTGCCTCTATCCTATGGCAATAATTAATTTTTATAGTCCAGCTTATCTCTACCTATAAGCACTAGCGTTACAATGCTATGATCTCAAGATGCTAGGAGTGTCTGTGAAAACCAGACTGAGAGCAAATCCTTAGAACCTGAACCGATTGACATCGGCGTAGGAAAGCACATTATTTGAGGAAATTTACATGACAGTTGGACTAAAGCTTAACTCTGCACCCACAAGGCGCGGAGAATATCGCGGTACGCAAATGCATTGCGCTCGTCAAGGCATCATTACTGAAGAGATGCAATATGTGGCGTGGCGTGAAAATCTGCCCGTCGAATTAGTACGTGCTGAGGTTTCTAGAGGTCGGGCAATCATTCCTGCCAACAAAAATCACACCAATCTCGAACCGATGGGCATTGGCATTGCTTTCCGATGTAAGGTAAATGCGAATATTGGCGCATCACCGAACTCTTCTAACATTGATGAAGAAGTTGAGAAGTTGCATCTATCGGTCAAATATGGCGCGGATACTGTGATGGACTTGTCCACAGGTGGAGGCGATCTGGATGTGATTCGAACTGCGATTATTAATGCTTCACCAGTTCCCATTGGCACAGTTCCCATTTACCAAGCTCTCGAAAGCGTGCATGGCAGAATGGAAAATTTGACTCCTGACGACTTCCTCCATATCATTGAGAAGCACGCTGAACAAGGCGTGGACTATCAAACCATCCACGCAGGAATCTTGATCGAGCATCTTCCTCTCGTTAAGAACCGCCTTACGGGGATTGTTTCTCGTGGTGGTGGTATTCTGGCGCGATGGATGTTGCACCATCACAAGCAAAATCCTCTCTATACCCACTTCAATGACATCATCGAAATCTTTAAGAAGCATGATGTTTCCTTCAGTTTAGGTGATTCACTTCGCCCAGGTTGCTTACATGATGCCTCTGATGCAGCTCAACTTGCAGAGTTGAAAACCCTTGGACAGCTTACCCGCCGTGCTTGGGAACATGATATCCAAGTCATGGTCGAAGGTCCTGGACATGTGCCAATGGATCAGATCGAGTTTAATGTTCGTAAGCAAATGGAAGAATGCTCCGAAGCTCCTTTCTATGTGCTTGGTCCTTTGGTCACTGACATTGCCCCCGGTTATGACCACATCACTTCTGCGATCGGTGCGGCGATGGCTGGTTGGTATGGTACTGCCATGCTTTGCTATGTCACACCGAAAGAACATCTCGGCTTGCCCAATGCGGAAGATGTGCGTAATGGCTTGATTGCGTACAAGATTGCCGCTCATGCTGCCGATATCGCTCGTCATCGCCCTAATGCCCGCGATCGTGATGATGAGCTATCCACTGCGCGTTACAACTTCGATTGGAACAAGCAATTTGAGCTATCCCTCGATCCAGAACGGGCAAAGGAATATCACGATGAGACTTTACCTGCGGATATCTATAAGACCGCAGAATTCTGCTCAATGTGTGGGCCTAAGTTCTGTCCTATGCAAGAGAAAGTTGATGCCGAGGCAATTTCAGAGCTTGAGAAGTTTCTTGCCAAAGAGCCTGTAACTACAGCTTAATCAAAAGACTTACCGATCCAGAGGTTAGGAGAAATGGTACTCATAGCTGTCTCTCCTAATCCTAAAATCCTGATATCTTTAGCAATATATAAAAAGGGAGATGCTTTGCATCTCCCTTTTTGTGAATGATTAGTGATAGTGAGATATATAGTAAATTCAAATAAGGAGTAGAGGAAAAGAGAGGGAGAAAAATGGCATACA
>QBML01000002.1 GCA_003242085.1 Pseudanabaena frigida
ATAAATACTTATATATTTAATATATATCTGCTAATGAATAAGCTTGATTAAAGCATCCCAATATTTTTTGTAGTTTCTTTATTAAAAAATAGATAAAATCAAATATTCTCAACTTATCTTTTCTTTTAAATAGAAATCTCTTCGCTAAGGAGCGAACTACCCTTCACACCTATTCGGTCTGAGTTTGTAACGACTCGCCCCTTGCTTGATTACCTTGACAGGGGAACGATTGATTTCTTGAATGAATTGATTAATTACTACACAAAATGTAATAAAGAGGATTTAGCACACTACTATTGGATACAGGAGATCGCAAGTGGTGATTTGCTATGTCTGCTGGTTTCTGTTTTTTGGCGATCGCCCTAGATATGAAATGTAGACCTGAATTGATTTGAGGTAGATATAAGACGCTTCGCAGTACACATTGTGTACTTATGGTTAAGACTGGATTAAAACTTAAATTTGCTAGGATAGTTCCAATTCTTTCCTAGATCGCTTTAAAAGGGCTTCAGATTTGATTTTACGAAATTTATTCCTTAGACGATCTCGCAATTAAGCGGTGATTGTCTTGATATTAGTTTGTTTTAAACTTTACGTGGAGGACGTAAACCATGTCCGATCAGAATGGCGTGATGATGCAGTACTTTCATTGGTACTTGCCCGATGACGGCAGCCTGTGGAAGCAGGTAGCAGAAAAAGCCGAGGAATTAGCAAAAGTTGGAGTTACTTCCCTTTGGTTACCACCTGCATACAAAGGAACAGGAGGGGGAATGGATGTAGGTTATGGCATTTATGATTTGTTTGACTTGGGAGAATTCGATCAAAAAGGTTCTGTGCGGACTAAGTATGGAACTAAAAAGGAATACATTCACGCTATTAAAGTAGCGCAGAAGGCAGGAATTAGGATCTATGCTGATGTTGTCTTTAATCACAAGCTTGGGGCAGATGAGACAGAAGATGTCGAAGCGACTCCAATGAGTATGGAAAATCGCAATCAACCGATTGGCGAATACCAGACAATCAAAGCTTGGACTCACTTCACTTTTCCCAATCGAAAGGGCAAGTATTCCACGATGGAGTGGCACTGGTGGCATTTTGATGCGATCGACTACAACGCATATAACGAAGGTGAAGATGCTGTCTATTTACTGAAAGGCAAGTCATTTGACAACAATGTCGATCTAGAGAAAGGCAACTTTGATTACTTAATGGGTTGTGACCTTGACATGGATAATCCTGAAGTCAAAGGAGAACTCAAATATTGGGGGGAATGGCATCAAGATACCACCAATGTTGATGGCTTCAGATTTGATGCTGTTAAACATGTGTCAGCAGAGTTTTTCCAAGAATGGCTAGATCACGTGCGTCACCATGCAAAACGCGACCTGTATGCTGTGGGTGAATATTGGTCTTACGAAGTAGATGCTTTGCACTATTTCATTGAGGCGACTGAGGGCAAAGTTGATTTATTTGATGCACCTTTGCATTACAACTTCCATGTTGCCAGCCAAGCTGGAAAAGACTACGATCTAACCCAAATTTTTGAAAATACCTTAGTCAAGGATCAGCCTACGCTTGCGGTTACCTTAGTAGATAATCACGACTCGCAACCCTTACAATCCCTAGAGTCAGTCGTAGAATCATGGTTTAAACCCCTTGCCTATGCACTCATTTTGCTGCGTCGGGAAGGATATCCTTGTATTTTTTACGCTGATTACTATGGCGCACATTACAAAGATCATGGCAAAGATGGTAACGAGTATGAAATCTGGATTGATAGCCACCAATGGTTACTAGACAAGTTTCTTTTTGCTCGCCAAACCTATGCCTATGGCGAACAGTATGACTATTTTGACCATCCCAACACAATTGGATGGACGAGGTTAGGTGATGATGAGCACGCTGGAGGCATGGCAGTGGTTCTCAGTAATGGTGAGGATGGTCGCAAATCAATGGAAATCGGACATCCCAACTGCACTTATATAGATCTCACTGAGAATGTGAAAGAGTCTATTACGACTAATGATGACGGCTGGGCAGAGTTTCGTTGTAATGCTGGTTCTGTCTCAGTGTGGGTTAGACAATAAAAAACAGAGAGGGTGCAAAGCACCCTCTCTGTTTTCTAAGCGCTCTAAATCATCTATGATCTCTAAATAGTTTCATAGACATTGCTCTACAACAAGTTAATTTATGGCTTTATATCGCTTAATTTATGTTAGTCAGGCTGTCGCAGGGCTAGAATATCCTGACTTGGTCAAAATCCTAGAAAAGTCCGAGCTTAACAACAAAAAAGTAGGTATTACAGGGATGTTAAGTTTTGGAGACTCAATGTTTTTGCAGGTATTAGAAGGTAGTAGGCGGGTAATTAGCCAAACCTATAATCGCATTTTGCTAGATCCGCGTCATGTGAATGCTGAACTGATTGATTTCTCAGAAATTGAGCACCGTGATTTTGGGGCTTGGTCGATGAAGGTAGTACAGCTAGGTAATCAAGCTGGGATACGCGATATCATTTTGAAATATTCAAGTTCAGAAACTTTTTCTCCAATCTCTATGACTGGCAAACAGAGTCTTAACTTCTTGCGCGAATTAACGGAACTCTATCAGAGAGGTACAACCTCGTAATTAATTGCTCTGTTTCTTGTCCTATTCATCCAACAGCGATCGCTATCTCAAAGCCAAATAGATAGCCATGTCATCCATATTTACATATCTAAAGTGAGTCTCATATTCTTTTTTAGATTCCACTTTAGAATGATATTTTTTTAATTTACAACTTAAAAACACAAAATTTGACGGGTAATTGAGTGATATATTCATGATGGAGTATTAAATCTTCTTAAATCAAGGATCTGCTTGTATGACTCTCCAGACTCTTTTTCCACAATGTCAAGATTTACAGTCACAAGTTGAAGCGATTTTACAACTTTTGCAACAAGAACCAAATTTGCGATCGCAGCAGGATGGCAGCGTCGTTCAGGCTTCCTTAAGGAAAGCGATCGCACCCACCTTTGAGATTGTATTTGCGGGGGCTTTTAGCGCAGGTAAATCAATGTTGATTAATGCGCTCTTAGAACGTGAATTACTTTATAGCGCTGAAGGACACGCAACGGGGACGGAATGCAAAATTGCTTTTGCTATAGCAGGTGAAGAGCGGGTTGTGTTGACATTCCTCAATGAAGTGGAAGTACGCGAACAGATTCAAGCGCTATGTCAGTTAATTGGACAAGTTCCGCCCACAAATATCAATCAAATTGAAGCGCTCAAACAGTTGCAAACTGTAACTCTTGCCGTGATCGAGCAGGAGGGAGGTAAGAGCAAATCAAAACGCGCCAAAGATGCCGATGCGTTAAATCTGTTGATCGAAGGCTTTATCAATAACCGCGATCGCATTAGTTCTTTGACCAATGCTACCTATTCAATGGAACAGTTTGGCTTTGATAATCTTAAAAAAGCGGCTGACTATGCAAGGCGAGGAGCAAACAGCGCTGTTCTCAAGCGGGTGGAATATTATTGCAATCACCCACTTTTACAAGATGGCAATGTGATTATCGATACTCCTGGAATTGATGCGCCTGTGAAGAAAGATGCAGCATTGACCTTTGAAAAAATTCAGCATCCCGATACTTCAGCAGTGGTCTTTGTTCTCAAAACGGCAGCCACTGGGGAAATGACTTCGGAGGAAACAGAACTCAGTGAAAAGATGCAAAGCAATGCAGGAATACGCGATCGCGTGTTTTATGTATTCAATCGAATTGATGAGACTTGGACTAACGATCAATTACGCGATCGCCTACAAAACACCATCAATACACAATTTCGCAATAGTTCTAAAATCTATAAAACTAGCGGATTGCTTGGTTTCTATGGCAGTCAGATTAAGAATACAAGTTCTAGCAATCGCTTTGGCTTAGATTCTGTGTTTGCCGAAAGTGTTAAGTCTGTGGGTGGTCAAGAGGGGACACCACAATTTGTTAATGAATTTAATAGCTATTGTTTGGTTTCTGGAAAGCTTGATATTACTAAATTCCCAATTCCATATAGTGTTTTGGAAACAAATGTCAAGAATGAGAAATATGTTAGGCTGCTCAGTAGCTTGGGGACTGGACTAATCAATCAACTGATTAAAGATAGTGGCATTGAGGAATTTCGCACGGCGATTACACGCTATCTGACTACTGAGAAACGTCCATTGCTGTTTGCCGATCTTGCTGACGACTTGCAGCCAATTTGTATCGCTCTACGTCAGTCCTATCTGGAAGCATGGCACGCACTCGAAAGTCAACCTCGCGACATTGAAGCGATCAAGTCTCAAGAGTTACAGAAACTCAGTCAAGATCTCAAACAGATCGGCGATCGCCTACGCGAGAATATTGCTCATGAAGTAAATGTTGCCGTTGCTAGCGATCGCGATGAGCTTTTAGAGGCGGATTACTTGAGGCTAAAAACTAGGATGGTCAGGCGCTTAGACGAACTAATTGTCAGCTTCTCCGTAGCATTGGTACATCAACGCGCTCAGGCTAGTCATCGTCGTAACTCTGTAGTGCCCGTAATGGGGATTTTGACTGAGGGATTTTATCTCTTGGCAAATGAATTGGAAGATGTTTTGGTGGAATGCTCTAAGGAGATTATTACTAATTTCTTCCAAAATCTGATTGAGAAGATCAAGAAAGCAGATTACTACCGCGAACTCTACCGTTTGCTGGGTAACGATGGTGACACGGAGAGCTATTTACAAAGTTTGATGGTAAAAGCATCTGAGGCACTGGTGAATGAAGCGAAAACTGAATGCGATCGCTATGTGCGCGAACGTCCGACCTTCTATGCAGAGGGTACTGCGGGATTTTGGCAGTTGCAGCAAACTTTGCAACAGGCTTGTCGTGGCTATGATTATCAAAGCATGATCGAGTCTGAGCCTGCCATTCGTCAATTGTTAAAACTAGATTTTGAGTTTAAAGTCAAAGATACAGTAATTCGCACTTTCCGCCAGACGATCAATCAAACTCTCAACACGCATCTATTAGGTGGTGCTGATAAACAAGCAGATAAAATTTTGCAGCAATACGATCGCGCCCGCGATTATCTAGCCCAAACCCTCGAAAAAGAAGCGCAATCTAAAGTTGATAATAATCGCCGTTTACAAGGTGAGGTAAAGCAGAATATTGATACTTACAATAGCGCAGTTTCTAGTATTAACCAGTGTTTAGAAGCAATGCAATTGACTCGCAAAAAGTTGCCAATTATCAGCGAATCTGACTTGTCTGTGAGCACAGTGACGACTGATGTAATAGAAACAGAGTCTATTGTCATTGATGACACAACTAGCTCTTTATCTGACCCAGAATCATAACTAATGTGAGCTTTAGCTAACTGTTAGCAGAAGTCTTAGACTCTAATAATAATTGAGTCTAAGACTTCTGTTGACGTACGGCAAACTGCCGTATATAATCGATTAAAATATGGATAAATTAGTATGACTAATTCAACTCCCTCAAAAGCGATCGCTAGACTTGAAGCGAGAATCAGCCCAGAAACTAAGTCTTTATTACAGAAAGCTGCTGATTTAGAAGGACGGACGCTAACAGATTTCATTGTTGCTAGTGTCCAAGCAGAGGCTTATCGAGTCATTGAAAAACATCAAAAATTAAAGCTAAGTATTGATGACAGTGAAGCTTTTGTTTCTGCTCTGCTCAATCCTCCGCAGCCTAATGAAGCTCTAAGAAATGCTGCTTTTAGATATAAACAGGTGACTTCAGTTTAATGGCAATTAAGATTGAAGCCTTCGATACTCGTAAACACTACCGCTCCAATTTTAGTTGTGGCAAAGACAGCCTAGATAATTACATCCATAAACAAGCATCTCAGGATATCAAGAGAAGAGTATCAACTGTATTCGTATTAATTGACAATTCCGATCCTACGCTAAATATTTTGGCTTATTACACGCTTTCTGCATACACTGTTGAAATTACTGAGCTAGATCAATCTCTATCCAAGCAATTACCACGATATCCTCAATTGCCAGCTACTTTATTGGGTCGTCTTGCTGTTGACAACACTCAAAAAGGCAAAAGATTTGGTGAGTTAATGTTAGTAGATGCTCTTAAAAAAGCGATCGCAGTTTCTAGTCAAGTTGCATCCCTAGCAGTTATCGTCGAAGCTTTAGATGAAAGTGCGGTAAATTTTTATCTAAAGTATGGCTTTCAACAATTCAAACAAAATTCTATGAAGTTATATCTTCCTAAGAAGTCTATTAAAGATATTTTTTAAAATATTGGTATTGAATTATCTTGATCTACCATTTCATAGCTTTATACATAATTATTTGCAAAGTATCAACTTTAAGTGAATACTTTGCAAATAACTCAAAAAAGAGAGAACTGATAAGATATTTTAGTATTGTAGAAATACTAGATTTTGCAAAATATATACCTATGGCTGACAAAACACCACGCACTTCAATCCCAACGGACGTTAGAGAAAAGATTTTTGAGCGTAATAATTACCAATGCCAAAGCTGCCACAAAATCGACCTTACCGCTAAAAGCTTACATATCGATCACATTATTCCCCTCGCACAAGGTGGAGCTAATGACATGAGTAATCTGCAAACTCTTTGTGCAAAATGTAACCTTAAGAAAAGCTCCAAAATCGATCCACGCTTTCGCAGATTGTATAGTGATTAGTGAAGGCGGGACTATGCGCCGCCTTTGTTCAAACTGGAATGGATTCTAGATAACATCTTTATCAAATAACAAAGCAACCTTTTAAGTTTTTTGCCTCTGGGCTATTTGCATAAGTAATCTCAGAGCTTCATTTACTGACTCACTAGTAGGAAAAGCTTGGAAAACATCAGGATCTAGCAACACAATATTAGTTCCTGCTCGATAGCGATCAACATATTTTCCCTTAACTCCCCCTTGCATCTTACTGAAGTCATACTCAGGGCGTAAATCATCCTCTAACTCATTACTAATATCCATCTTCGTAAAACCTTTGCTCAAATTGAGTTGCTTCGCGTGCGCTGATTAATCGAACCTTATTTGCTCGATCAGTGTGAGCAACTATCAGTAAACGATTAGCGCTAGATAATCCAATAATAACGTAACGTTCTTCACCATAGGAGTGATCAGAGTCAGGAAATGTCACAGATAAAGAATCATTAAAAACTGTAGCTGCTTCATCAAATTGTTTAGTTATAAGTAAAGGCGGCGCTTTGCGCCGCTTTTACTTAAACAGGTTGGAAGTAAAATGCAAAGCCTAGAATTGCGTAAGTTGCTACTAGCAAAGAGCCTTCTAGCCAATTCGATCGCCCATCTGAACTAATCGAATTGGCAATCAGAACTGCTACTGCCACGGCAACTAGCTCAAAGGGATTAAAGTTTAAATCCATTGGCTTGCCCATAAACCAACCGATAATTACTAATAAAGGTGCAACAAATAGCGCGATTTGCATACTGGAACCCACAGCAACTGATACAGAAAGTTCCATTTTGTTCTTCATTGCTACGGTAATTGCCGTCGTATGTTCTGCCGCATTACCAATAATTGGTAGCAAAATTACCCCAGTAAATAGTTCTGTTAATCCTAATTGTGCTGTTGCCTCTTCTAACGTTCCAACTAAAAGTTCTGACTCTAAAGCAACTAGTAAAGTTACACCAAATAGAACGGCAATCCATAATTTGAGATTTATCTTTTGTGGATGCCCATCCTCAGCCTCAGCGTCATCTGCCTCCGATTTACCCACATCATAGAGATAAGCATGGGTTTTCATCGAAAAAAGTAATGTCAAGCAATAGACAACAATCAAAACGATCGCAACAGATATTGATAGTTTTTGTAAGACTTCTTCGCTGATACCCGCAGTCGTAAAATTAGCAGCCGTCGGCAACAAAATTGCAATTACTGCCAAATTCATCACTGAAGCATTTAACCTCGCCATTGTTGGCTGAAATTCTTGCTCTTTGTAGCGTAGCCCACCCAAAAACATTGAGAGACCCATCACTAGCAAAAGGTTGCCAATAATTGAGCCTGTAATGCTAGCTTTTACAACGCTCGTAAATCCTGCATTTAAAGCAACGATCGCAATAATTAGCTCGGTCGCATTCCCAAATGTCGCATTTAATAAACCACCCCAAGATGGTCCCAACACTACCGAGATTTCTTCAGTTGCGGTGCTTAACCAAGAGGCTAAGGGCAAAATCGCGATCGCGGAAGTCACAAACACGACCGTAGAATTCCAACCAAGTAAGTGACCAATTACTGAAATCGGCACAAACACAAGTAACCCAAAGGAGAAGATTTTCTTAACCATAAACCAGCCGTAGTAGAGTCAAGGGTAAATATACCAACGTAATGCTAGTGATAATAGAGCAAGTTTGCTGTATTGCATTTGTCGCAATGTTTTTAATCCAAATAGATTGGGCAAATCAAAAACCAACTAAAGGCGGCGCTTCGCGCCGCCTTTAGTTGGTTTTTATGTCCTAAGCAAAATTTGCATTGCTATATTTTGAATAGGGCTACGACAGATTCATGATGCTAAGTACTCTCCGCTATTGCGATAAAATAAGCGCAAGTGAAACATCCAAATAAAAAATCGTTTTGCCGCAACTCCGTAGGAAATCTCTATGACAGAACTTACCGCCGAACAACACCGCACCAAAATGCAACGCCGCCAAGAGGTACAACATCAGAGGATTGCGGAGCGTAAGCTCGAAAAAGGGCTGATCATTATCAATACGGGTGACGGTAAAGGTAAAACTACTGCTGCATTGGGGATGGTATTGCGATCGCTGGGGCATGGATATAAAGTGGCGATCGTGCAATTTATCAAAGGTGCATGGGAGCCTGCGGAAAAGAAAATTTTTGAAATGTGGCAAGACCAACTCGTTTTCCAAGCATTGGGAGAAGGCTTTACTTGGGAAACCCAAGACCGCGATCGCGATATCGCTAAAACAAAGGAAGCATGGGAAGTCGGATTCAGCTACATCAAAAATCCTGAATACAGACTTGTCTTACTTGATGAAGTAAATATTGCCTTAAAGCTTGGTTATCTTGATGTCGAAACTGTGATTGCTGGACTAAAAGATAAACCTGCCGATTCGCACGTCATTCTCACGGGTAGGGGCGCACCTGCTGAGTTAATCGAAGTCGCTGACTTAGTAACGAGAATGGAACTCGTCAAACATCCATTTAGAGAACAGGGTGTCAAAGCTCAAGCAGGAATAGAGTTTTAGTATGTCGAAGAATGCATCAAAAATAGGTGTTGGTATTGTCGGGACAGGCTTTGGACAGATTATTCATATTCCTGCTCTGCAAATTCATCCTGATACTGAAGTTGTAGCGGTTTATCATCGCGATCGCCTTAAAGCTCAACAAATTGCTGATAAGTTTGGGATTACCCATGCTTGCGATCGCCTAGAGGATTTACTTGCACTTAAAGAAGTTCAAGCCGTAACAATCTCTACGCCACCAAGCTTTCACTACGAACAGGTAAAAATGGCGATTGAAGCAGGCAAGCATATTTTGCTAGAAAAGCCTGTGACGATGAATGCTCAAGAAGCGATCGCGCTATATCGTCTTGCCCAAGAACGCCAAGTAATTACTGCCACTGATTTTGAATTTCGTTGTGTTCCACAATGGAAGTATTTCAAACATCTGCTCGATCTCAATCATGTTGGCAAAAAGCGGCTGATTCAAATTGATTGGTTGGTGCAAGGTCGTGCCGATCCAAAGCGTGTTTGGAATTGGTATAGCCAAAAAAAATTTGGTGGTGGGGCATTAGGTGCGATTGGTTCCCATGCTTTTGATTATGTGCGTTGGCTATTTGGCGACATAAAAAGTCTATCTGGACAACTCAGTACTGGCATTACCGAACGTCCCGATGCTGATGGGATTCTGCGCCCCGTGGATGCTGATGACACTTGTAACATTTTATTGGAACTTGCCGACGGCACTCCTTGCAATATTTCTCTTAGCACTGTCACCTATCGCGGTCGCGGTCATTGGCTCACTGTATATGGCGAGAATGGAACGCTAGTACTAGGAAGCTCTAATCAAGCCGATTACGTGCATGGTTTCAGCTTGAGACAAGGCAAACTCGATCGCTCAGAAATGGAAATCGTACCGATACCGCCCGAATACGATTTGCCGAAAACCTATACCGATGGTCGTCTCGCGCCCGTACTAGTCATATGCGATCGCTGGATCAAGTCAATTCAAACGGGAAAGTCTATGACACCAAGTCTTTATGAAGGCGCATGGTCACAGTTACTTATGGACTTAACGCAGGAGTCTCACCACCATAAGAAATGGATCGACGTAGCATCATATAGCGATCGCTACCTTTAGCTAAAACTCATAAAGAGAGATGCGGCGCTTCCCGCATCTCTCTTTATGAATTGGTTACTTTTTAGCTTAAGCAAGGGCAATCCAACTAAAATATTAAAACCCCTTGACATTCAAAGGGCATCTACGCTAGAGTTATGTGCTTATGTCTAGAATTAAAACTATACATATACTCCGCCCACTAAAACTGCAGTCATTAGTGCATGAATAAGTCTACTCTTGTTACTCCTGCCTTCGTTCTACCAGATCTTGTAGAAATCCAGCGGGAGAGTTTTCGATGGTTCCTAGAAGAAGGACTTATTGAAGAGCTTGAGAGTTTCTCGCCGATTACAGATTATACGGGCAAAATGGAACTCCATTTTATTGCCAAAGATTACAAACTCAAGCGACCAAAGTACAGTGTTGATGAGTCCAAGCGTCGGGATGCCACCTATGCCGTACAAATGTACGTTCCCACGCGGCTTATTAATAAAGAGACAGGAGAAATAAAGGAGCAAGAAGTTTTTATTGGCGATCTGCCTCTGATGACAGATCGCGGAACATTTATTATCAACGGGGCTGAACGAGTCATCGTCAACCAGATTGTCCGTAGCCCTGGCGTTTATTATAAACAAGAAATCGATAAAAATGGTCGTCGTACCTACAACGCCAGCCTGATTCCTAACCGAGGCGCTTGGCTAAAGTTTGAAACCGACAAGAACGATCTAGTCTGGGTACGCATTGACAAAACTCGCAAACTTTCCGCGCAGGTATTACTCAAAGCGATCGGCTTAAGTGATGCCGAAATTTTGGACGCGCTCACCCATCGTGAGTATTTCCAGAAAACAATTGATAAAGAAGGTCAATTCGACGAAGACGAGGCACTCAAAGAGCTATATCGTAAGCTCCGCCCAGGTGAGCCTCCAACCGAGTCTGGTGGTCGTGAACTATTGCGATCGCGCTTTTTTGACCCCAAACGTTACGATCTCGGCAAGGTTGGACGCTACAAGCTCAACAAAAAATTGCGCTTGAATACCCCTGACACGATGAGGGTATTAACCGAGAAAGATATTCTTACCGCAATTAATTACCTAATCAATCTCAAGTTTGATATCGGTGAAATTGATGACATCGATCACCTAGGCAACCGTCGCGTGCGCTCTGTCGGTGAATTGTTGCAAAACCAAGTTCGTGTTGGTCTAAACCGTCTAGAAAGAATCATTCGCGAGCGGATGACTGTTTCTGATGTCGATGCGCTGACTCCTGCATCCTTGGTTAACCCTAAACCACTAGTAGCAGCGATTAAAGAGTTCTTTGGTTCCAGCCAACTATCGCAGTTCATGGATCAAACCAATCCTCTCGCGGAGTTAACGCACAAACGTCGTCTTAGTGCTCTTGGCCCTGGTGGTCTAACTCGCGAACGTGCTGGCTTTGCGGTTCGGGATATTCATCCGAGCCACTACGGTCGTATTTGCCCTATTGAAACTCCAGAAGGACCTAACGCAGGGCTGATCGGTTCCTTAGCAACCCACGCTCGCGTTAACCAATATGGATTCATCGAGACACCTTACTATGCGGTCGAGAATGGTCGCGTACGTAAGAACGAAGAACCTGTCTACATGACAGCCGATGAAGAAGATGAATTTCGTGTAGCCCCTGGTGATGTAGCTACCAATGATGAAGGCTATATTTTTAGCGAGATTGTTCCGATTCGCTATCGCCAAGAATGGGGTACTGCATCTCCTGAAGAAATCGATTATGTTGCTGTTTCGCCCGTACAGATTATCTCTGTTGCGACATCATTAATTCCTTTCCTTGAACACGATGATGCCAACCGTGCCCTCATGGGTTCGAATATGCAACGTCAAGCTGTTCCACTACTACGTCCTGAGCGTCCTCTGGTTGGGACTGGGCTAGAGGCTCAAGCCGCAAGAGACTCAGGGATGGTGATCGTGTCGCGAGTCACAGGAGAAGTCTCCTACGTGTCTGCGGATGAGATCCGTGTTAAGGCTGATGATACGGGACTAGAAAGCATCTATCGTCTGCAAAAGTATCAGCGATCGAACCAAGACACATGCTTAAATCAACGCCCTCTAGTATGGGTTGGCGATAGTGTAGTTTCGGGACAAGTTCTTGCCGATGGATCTGCCACTGAAGGTGGTGAAATTGCACTTGGACAAAATATCCTTGTTGCCTACATGCCTTGGGAAGGCTACAACTATGAAGACGCAATTCTCATTAATGAGCGTCTTGTAATTGATGATGTTTATACTTCAATTCACGTTGAGAAGTACGAAATTGAAGCTCGCCAAACCAAGCTAGGTCCCGAAGAAATCACCCGTGAAATCCCTAACGTTGGCGAAGACTCCCTTCGCAACCTTGACGAGCAGGGCATTATCCGCATCGGCGCTTGGGTAAGTTCTGGAGAGATTCTCGTCGGTAAAGTCACACCTAAAGGTGAATCCGATCAACCTCCCGAAGAAAAACTCCTTAGAGCAATTTTTGGCGAAAAGGCGCGTGATGTAAGAGATAACTCTTTACGTGTACCAAACGGTGAAAAGGGTCGTGTCGTTGATGTCCGTGTATTTACCCGCGAACAAGGCGATGAGTTACCCCCTGGGGCAAACATGGTCGTCCGCGTTTACGTTGCTCAAAAACGCAAGATCCAAGTTGGTGACAAGATGGCAGGTCGCCATGGCAACAAGGGCATTATTTCTCGAATTTTACCGAAAGAAGATATGCCTTTCTTGCCTGACGGTACTCCTCTTGACATCGTGTTGAACCCTCTGGGTGTGCCTTCACGGATGAACGTTGGACAGGTGTTTGAATGCTTGCTCGGTTGGGCTGCGGAAAACTTGAATGCTCGTTTTAAGATCGTACCTTTCGATGAAATGTATGGTGCAGAGGCTTCGCGAGAGTTAGTGCACGGTCAGCTAGCCCATGCTCGTAATCACACTGGCAAAGATTGGGTATTTAATGATGACTTCCCAGGCAAGTTGACAGTGTACGACGGGCGGACAGGTGAGCCATTCGATCAGCCTGTGACCGTTGGTAAGGCTTATATGCTGAAACTTGTTCACCTTGTCGATGACAAGATCCATGCGCGTTCAACTGGTCCTTACTCTCTAGTTACTCAGCAGCCTCTTGGTGGTAAAGCTCAACAGGGTGGTCAGCGCTTCGGAGAAATGGAAGTATGGGCCTTAGAAGCTTTTGGTGCTGCCTATATTCTTCAAGAGCTACTCACAGTCAAGTCTGACGATATGACTGGACGGAATGAAGCGCTCAATGCGATCGTAAAAGGCCATGCAATTCCTCGTCCTGGCACACCAGAATCTTTCAAGGTATTGGTGCGCGAGCTTCAGTCTCTTTGCTTGGATGTGTCAGTTCACAAACTTTCTGAGGATGGTAGTAACCAAGATACAGAAGTCGATCTAATGGTGGATACAGGCTCTCGCCGTACACCTAATCGCCCAACCTACGAGTCAATTTATCGAGGCGACATCAACTTTGATGAGGATGATGACTAGTTCCTAAGACAAGCGTCGCTTGGCGACGCTTGTCTAAACCTCTAAATTTTTATCGATCAATTAAGCAATCAATTAGCACGCATTCAAAATTAAGGACGTTGTAACGTATGGCGAAAGTGGAACAGCGATTTGACTATGTCAAGATTGGCTTGGCATCACCCGATCGCATTCGTAAGTGGGGCGAGCGCGTTCTGCCAAACGGTAGTTTGGTTGGCGAAGTCACAAAACCTGAAACTATTAATTACCGCACTCTGAAGCCAGAAATGGATGGCTTATTTTGTGAGCGAATTTTCGGTCCCGCAAAGGACTGGGAATGCCATTGCGGTAAATATAAACGCGTGCGTCATCGCGGTATTGTCTGTGAGCGTTGCGGTGTAGAAGTAACGGAATCGCGCGTACGCCGTCACCGTATGGGCTTCATTAAGCTGGCTGCTTCAGTTACCCATGTATGGTATCTCAAGGGTATTCCTAGCTATATGGCAACCCTGCTCGATATGCCTTTGCGTGATGTCGAGCAAATCGTTTACTTTAACGCCTATGTTGTCCTTAATCCAGGCATTGAATCTGAAGTTGATGGTGAAGTTACTGTAGTTAATAGCCGCGAAATTCGTATTCGTGGAATTGATGGTATTGAGCGTGCTTATCATCTGCATCCGAAACATACTCCTAATGTGTCGGAAGGCAAGACCGTTGAGGCGGGAGAGCCGATCGCTAGTGCTTATAACCTCTCTTACAAGCAATTACTTTCTGAAGATCAATGGATCGATCTTGAA
Source organism: Pseudanabaena frigida (assembly GCA_003242085.1). Taxonomy (GTDB): domain Bacteria; phylum Cyanobacteriota; class Cyanobacteriia; order Pseudanabaenales; family Pseudanabaenaceae; genus Pseudanabaena; species Pseudanabaena frigida. The sequence goes on from QBML01000002.1 coordinate 14,627, forward strand.
GATCAGATCTATGCCGAAGATCCCGTATTAGATGGTATTGAGGTTGGTATTGGTGCGGAAGCAATTAAACAATTATTGCAAAACATTAATCTTGAAAAAGAAGCGGAGCGCTTGCGTACAGATATTGAAAACTCAAAGGGGCAAAAACGCGCCAAATTAATTAAACGTTTGCGTGTAGTTGACAACTTTGTGGCGACTGGCTCTAGACCAGACTGGATGGTATTGGATGTAATTCCTGTAATTCCTCCTGACTTGCGCCCGATGGTACAACTTGATGGCGGACGTTTTGCAACTAGCGACTTAAACGATCTTTATCGTCGCGTAATCAATCGTAATAATCGTCTTGCCCGTTTGCAAGAAATCCTCGCACCTGAAATTATCGTCCGTAATGAAAAACGGATGTTGCAAGAAGCAGTTGATGCGCTGATCGATAATGGTCGTCGCGGACGTACAGTAGTGGGTGCAAACAATCGTCCCCTCAAGTCGCTGTCTGACATCATTGAAGGCAAGCAGGGTCGTTTCCGCCAAAACTTACTCGGTAAACGGGTTGACTACTCAGGTCGTTCGGTTATCGTGGTTGGTCCTAATCTGAAGATCCATCAATGCGGTCTGCCCAAGGAAATGGCGATCGAGCTATTCCAGCCCTTTGTAATTCATCGTCTAATTAAAACTGGTCTAGTAAACAATATCAAGGCTGCGAAAAAGCTAATTCAGAGGAACGATCCAGCCATTTGGGATGTCTTAGAGGACGTAATTCGCGATCATCCTGTGATGTTGAACCGCGCTCCAACGCTTCACAGACTTGGTATTCAGGCATTTGAGCCTTTGCTAGTAAGCGGTCGTGCTATTCAATTGCATCCGCTAGTATGTCCTGCGTTTAACGCCGACTTCGATGGTGACCAAATGGCGGTTCACGTTCCACTATCGATTGAAGCCCAGGCAGAAGCTCGTCTGCTAATGCTTGCCTCAAATAATATTCTCTCACCTGCAACAGGTCGCCCAATTGTCACACCTAGCCAAGATATGGTCTTGGGTTGTTATTATCTCACCACCGAAAATCCTTACAAGCAGAAGGGATTAGGACGTTACTTTGCTAACTTCAATGACGTGGTGATGGCATACGAACAAGCTGAAATTGATATTCATGCCAACGTTTGGGTGCGCTTTGAAGGAGTAGTTGAAGGTCAAGGCGAAGAGAAGGAAAACGAAGAACCCAAAATCACGATTCTCGAAGATGGTTCTAAGGTTAAGGAGTTTGATTTCCGACGCATTCGTGAAGATGCCGAAGGTAATTTGATTTCTCAATATATCAAAACAACACCAGGGCGCGTGATTTTCAATCAAGCAATTTATGCATCTCTAGCTAGCTAGGGTATAGACTGCTCCTCACTAGTTCCCTAAAGAGTGATATGGAGATTTCGATGCTTTACATCGAAATCTCTAACCATAAAACGAAGATTAATTACTCAAAAGATCATTTAACAGCTTAATACCATGGCAGATTTCACGATTAGCAGCACGGATTCGCCTATTGATAACAAGCCTCAGCGCTTTATCAATCGCACGATTGACAAGGGGCAACTGAAAAAGTTAATTGCTTGGGCTTTTACGCATTACGGAACAACTAGCGCAGCTAATGTTGCAGACCAATTAAAAGCTTTAGGATTCCGCTATGCTACACAAGCAGGTGTATCGATTAGCATCGAAGACTTGCAGGTTCCTGCTAGTAAAAAAGCTTTGCTTGCAGCAGCCGAGCTAGAGATCGAAGAAACTGAAAGCCGTTATACAAGAGGCGAGATCACTGAGGTAGAGCGGTTCCAGAAAGTTATTGATACGTGGAACGTTGCTAATGAAAACCTTAAGGATGAAGTAGTAAAGAACTTCCGTAGTAACAATCCTCTCAACTCTGTTTACATGATGGCGTTCTCTGGCGCTCGTGGCAACATCTCACAGGTGCGACAGTTAGTTGGTATGCGCGGTTTGATGGCCGATCCACAAGGGGAAATCATCGATTTACCAATTAAGACTAACTTCCGTGAAGGTCTGACTGTTACTGAGTATATTATTTCGTCTTATGGTGCGCGTAAGGGACTCGTAGACACAGCACTACGGACTGCTGACTCTGGCTATCTAACTCGTCGTTTAGTCGATGTATCGCAAGATGTGATTGTACGGGAAAATGATTGCGGCACAACCCGTGGTATTCGCTTGAAAGCGATGAAAGATGGGGAGAAGACCTTAATCAAGCTCTCCGATCGCCTATTCGGTCGTGTGGCAGCAGAAGATATTGTCGATCCAAAGACAGGTGAAGTAATTGTACTTCGCAATCAAGAGATCTCGGAAGATCTGTCCTTAGCAGCACAAAAAGCAGGTGTCGAAGAAGTATGTGTACGCTCAGCCTTTACTTGTGAATCGACTCGTTCTGTTTGTCAGATGTGCTATGGCTGGAGCTTGGCTCATGCTGAATTGGTAGATATTGGCGAAGCAGTAGGCATTATCGCCGCACAGTCTATCGGTGAACCTGGTACACAGCTAACCATGCGTACTTTCCACACAGGTGGTGTATTTACTGGGGAAGTTGCCGAACAGCAACGTGCTCCCCATGATGGCACAGTCAAATATAGTAAAAAGCTGAAAGTTCGTCCCATGCGTACCCGTCATGGGGAAGATGCATTTATCGTGGAATCAAATGGTGATTTTACGCTTGAAACTTCTGAAGGTAAGAAGGTTTACGCAATCACCCAAGGTTCGACATTATTAGTGCGAGATGGTCAGAAAGTTAGCCAAAACCAATTGATGGCTGAGGTTTCGATCACAGGTAAGACTTCACGTAAAACAACAGAAAAAGCAACTAAAGCGCTTAATACTGGTTTGGCAGGTGAAGTTTTGTTCTCAGATTTGGCGATCGAAGAGAAAAAAGACCGTCAAGGTAACACTAGCTATGTAGCTCGTGGTGAAAAAGGACGGGTTTGGGTACTAGCTGGCGAAGTTTACAATTTGCCACCTGGTGCGGAGCCAACGGTCAAGAATGAGACTCAAGTAAAAGAAGGTGACGTACTTGCTGAAACACGTCTAATTACCGAGCATGGTGGTGTTGTACGTCTTAACGAAGAAGATAGTCGTCATAGCCGTGAAGTGGAAATCATTACTGCCTCAGTGGTACTCGATCAGGCTATCGTTAAAGAAGAAAGCTACCAAGGTCGCGAGCACTATATCCTTGAAACTCAAGGTGGACAAAGCTTCTCGCTTAAGGCTTCCCCAGGTACCAAGCTGACAAATAATCAGGTAGTAGCCGAACTGATTGATGATACCTATCACACTAAGAGTGGTGGGATTATCAAGTTTGCTGGTGTGGAAGTTGCTAAACGCAGCAAGGGCAAGCAAGGCTATGAAGTAGTCAAGGGTGGTACTTTGCTTTGGGTCCCTGAAGAAACCCATGAAGTGAACAAGGATGCTTCGCTCTTGATGGTCGAAGAAAATCAGTTCATTGAAGCTGGGACAGAAGTTGTCAAGGATATCTTTAGCCAAACCGCAGGTGTGGTGGAAGTGTTCCAAAAAAATGACATTTTGCGCGAAATTGTGATCAAACCAGGCGACTTACACTTAGTTGACGATCCACAAACGGCAATGCAAAAGAACGGTTCCTTGGCTTATCCAGGCACGGAAATTATGCCAGGGTTGACCTCACCTGAATTGCGCTACGTGGAATATTTAGATTCGACTGAGGGGCCAGCTCTACTGTTGCGTCCTGTAGAAGAATACCAAGTGCCTGACGTGCCAACAGTTCCTAGCCAAGAGTCTGTCAATCAAGAAGGTCGTTCAATCGGTCTACGTGCGGTTCAACGCATTCCTTACAAGGATGGCGATCGCGTTAAGGCGATCGATAGCGTTGAGCTACTCAAAACCCAACTTTTGTTAGAAGTTGACACTGATGCCCCTCAATTGGCAGCTGACATCGAGTTTATTCCTAACGATAAAGATGCAGGTAGTCTGCGCTTGCAATTGGTAATTCTGGAATCTTTGGTAATTCGTCAAGATACGTCTGGAGATCCTGCCCATAGCAACTCGCGTACTCGTCTGCTTGTAAATGATGGCGATCGCATTGATCCAGGTGCGGTTGTAGCACGAACAGAAATCCTCTGTAAGCGCCCAGGACAAATCCGAGGTATTCGTAAAGGTTCAGAAGTTGTGCGCCGCTTGCTGGTTGTAACTGAAGCCGATTGCATTACTACAGCTTGCCCTAACCCCACAGTACAAGCTGGTGATCTATTGCGATCGGGTGACGAAATTGGCGAAGGTGTAATTACTGAAGAGTCTGGACAAGTACTTAAGGTTGAAGGCGGTAATGTCGTATTTCGGATCGGTCGTCCTTACCTTGTATCTCCTGGAGCATTGTTGCAAATTCACGATGCTGACCTTGTTCAGCGTGGTGACAACATTGCGCTTCTCGTATTTGAGCGTGCCAAAACAGGAGATATTATCCAAGGTCTGCCTCGGATTGAAGAACTGCTCGAAGCCCGTAAGCCCAAAGAAATGTGTGTTCTTGCGCGTACCGCAGGTACTGCTCAAGTTACCTACGACTCTGACGATAACCCTGAAGTGAAAATTCTCGGTAATGATGGCACGCTTGATGACGATTATTCGTTTAATGCGGGTCAAAGCGTGATCATTTCTGATGGTCAGAAGATATCGGCTGGTGAAGCTCTCACCGATGGTCCCGCCAATCCTCATGATATTCTCGACATTTATTTCCATGCTTATAAGGAATCTCTTGGTGTCAGAAAAGCTGCCCTAATTGGTTTGCAGAAGGTACAAGAGTTCTTGATGAACGAAGTTCAGTCTGTTTACCAATCACAAGGCGTAGATATTTCCGATAAGCACATTGAGGTAATCGTTAAGCAGATGACCTCGAAGGTGCGGATCGAAGATGGTGGCGATACGACTCGTCTGCCTGGCGAGTTAGTGGAACTCCATCAAGTTGAACAAATCAACGAAGCGATGGATATCACAGGTGGTGCGCCTGCGGACTATACGCCTGTGTTGATGGGTATTACTAAGGCAAGTTTAAACACCGACAGCTTTATCTCGGCGGCTAGTTTCCAAGAGACCACTCGTGTACTCACGGAAGCCGCGATCGAAGGTAAGTCTGACTGGTTGCGTGGCTTGAAAGAGAACGTCATTATCGGTCGTCTAATCCCTGCGGGTACTGGCTTTAATGCTTACGATACGCCAATCGTTGAAGTCGATAATGGTTATGAGCCAGATCTCGGCTATAATGAAGAAGCTGATGATGTGATCATTGACGATAATACTGCTCGCAATTATCAAATCATTGAACCGAGAATTGAGCCACTTCGCACTATAGATACTCCACGTAGTCGTCGTAGTTTTGACGATGAGCTGGTGGATGATGATGTGGAGTTTGATGACGATGACGAAGATGATGATGATGAATTCGATGATGAAGAATAACTAAAAAAGGATAGAGGAGCGCTTCGCGCTCCTCTATCCTTTTTTGGGATATGATCGATCGCGTTGGTCATCTAGACATATCTAAAAGTATTTCGCATCCAAACATTTCACAGCAAGCATGAAGTATCAAGCCCGTATATTTGTTACCTTACGTCCATCAGTTCTCGATCCCGCAGGTACTGCTGTTCAGTCCGCACTTAAGCAAATGGACTGTCACGTTGATTCGGTTCGCATTGGTAAGTATGTCGAAATCGTTTTAGATGCCGCAGACGAGAATGAAGCATCTCAAAAGCTTGATGAAACCTGCGATAAGTTATTAGCAAATCCTGTAATTGAAAATTATCGCTTTGAGTTAACTCCGATCGCACAGGAGGTAAAAGCGTGAAATTTGGCATGAAATTTGGCATTCTAGTTTTTCCCGGCTCCAACTGTGATCGCGATGTTGCCACAGTCACTAGTGGAATTTTAAAGCAACCAACAAGGCTGATTTGGCACACAGATACTGATATTAGTGATTGTGATGTCGTTGTGGTTCCAGGGGGATTCAGCTATGGAGATTATTTGCGATGTGGCGCGATCGCCCGTTTTGCACCCGTAATGCGATCGCTACAAGAGCATGTCGCCAAGGGAAAATATGCGATCGGCATTTGTAACGGGTTTCAGATTTTAACTGAGTCGGGCTTGTTGCAAGGAGCCTTAGTGAGAAATCGCGATTTGCATTTTATTTGCGATCGCGTACAATTGCGAGTTGAGCGCAATGATTTAGCATTCACTCAAAAATACCAAAAGCAACAAATTATTACTTTGCCGATTGCCCATGGTGAGGGCTGCTATTTTGCCGATGCAGACACGCTCAAAGAACTTGAAGACAACAATCAAATCGTCTTTCGTTATTGTGATGCGATCGGCAATGTTTCTGACGATTCAAATCCTAATGGTTCACTGGGCAACATTGCAGGTATTTGCAACAAACAAGGTAATGTGATTGGCATGATGCCCCACCCCGAACGCGCTGCCGAAGGAATTCTGGGCGGAACTGACGGTAAAGCCTTATTTGAAGGATTACTAGAAGGATTGTTAGTCAATGCCTAGTCTTTATTTAATTCGTCATGGCATTGCTGAAGAGCGCGGAACTTATGAAGATGATTCGCAACGTCCTCTATCTGACGAAGGACGCAAAAAAACTAAGCAGGTTGCCAAACGCCTTTATGATTTGGGTTTACGCTTTGACTTGCTACAAACTAGCCCGTTAGTTCGCGCTCAGCAGACATCGGATATTTTTGCTAATGTCTTTGGTAACTGTCCTGTTCAGACATCATCGGAACTCTCCCCCGAAGGTGATTTTGAGAAGTGGTTGTCTGGGGTTTCTGAATGGTTGTCTCAACATCCACAACCTGCTAAAGCTTCTCTAGGTATCATTGGTCATGAGCCTGATCTCAGTAGTTGGGCAGAAATGTTGATTTGGGGAGAGTCTAAAGGTGTATTGGTTTTAAAAAAAGCAGGCATTATTGGTTTAGTTTTACCTGAAACTCAACCTTGGACTAGTAATGGAATTTTATTTCTATCAATTCCACCGAAATTACTAATTTAGCCCAAAATAGAGAGAGACGGCGCTTTGCGCCGTCTCTCTCTATTTTGGGCTTAGTGGGCTTAACTTTCTGGCTCACTACTAATTTCAATATCTAGAGTATCTTCGTCAATCTGCACAAATAACACGTTAGGCTGACAGCAAACTTGACAATCCTCGACATAGGACTGTTGCGATCCTGCACTTATATCAATAAATGTCGTATTGGTCTCTCCACAGAAAGCGCAGGTATAGTCGGCAGTATCTTGCATGTTTTAAGAACTTAGTAGCTTTGATAGTATAGCCATAGAAACCAAGTATTGTGAGGCGGCGCTTTGCGCCTCCTCACAATACTTGGTCTTTCTAATCAGGCAATCAGCCAGCAAGTGAGAGCTGCCGCGATCGCATCGGCAGCATCATCAGGACGGGGAATCGCATCAAGACTTAATTCACGCTTAACTGCTTCCTGCACATCACTTTTATCAGCATTACCATGACCAGTCAGTGCTTGCTTGATTTGTGGCGGTGAAAATTCGATCGGTTCGATATTGTGTTGGTTTAGCACTAGGACAATTACGCCCCTAGCCTGTGCCACATTAACTAAGTTTCCCATGCGATAAAAGAACAGCTTTTCCATTCCCACTACTTGCGGTTGAAACTGCTCGATCAGCGTATGCATATCTTCATAAATAGTCTTAAGGCGATCACCTATCGGTGTTTGCTTCGGCGTAACGATCGTGCCAAATTCTAATAGTTTTGGGGACTTAGGTTTTTCGACCTCAATTAAGCCAAATCCAACAATTGCTAACCCTGGGTCAATTCCTAAAATTTTCATGCGAACGATCTTACCAGAAGTTAAACCTGTGAGCTTGTCCAAATGCATTAGGGTTAAAAGAACCGATTTTTTGTGGCGCGTCTCCTACGGCAGCTACTTACAAGACCCTTGACTAAGCTCAAAGTTTTTTAAGACGCTAGCATTTACTACAAATGGGGGTAGCATTTCATATATGGAAATAGTAACGACACATCTCAGCTAAAACACCAAGAGTAAAACTCACAATATCTAAAATTTGGAGAAATTATGAAAAAGTATCTAGGATTTATTGCAGCCACTTTTCTTTTAGTTGAGGGCTTTGGGGCGGGAGCAGCATTTGCTGGGGATAAGTATGGCGCGGTAGCCACTGGCTCTAATGATGCTTATGGTTATGCTTACAACTATAATAGTCAAGCCGAAGCAGAAGATGCGGCAATGTCTCAGTGCGGTAGCAACTGTTCAGTCAAAGTTTGGTTTGCTAATGCCTGTGGAGCGGTAGCTAAAGGCGGAGGTTCTCTAGGTTGGGCTTGGAATGTTGACGAAACAGCCGCTAAAGCTAACGCACTCTCAAGTTGTGGTAATGCTAGTTGTGAGATTGCAGCTTGGGCTTGTACGGATCGCTAAATCATTACAGCTCTTTACGCTCAAACCAATAAAAATTTTAAAAGCGTTGCTTCGCAACGCTTTTAAAATTTTTATTGTGGTTCGTTCGTTCGGTATTTGCTGTGAGTCATAAAAAAGGAGGTGGAACTTTATGCTATCTCTTTTTTTATGACTTAATGAGACATATAAAAGCTTAATCTGAGATGGTTTTGATATATCTGTAAGGCTTTTAAGCTATAATGGCAGAGTGTTTTTGAATCGCTAATCAAAACACATCCTAAAGCATCATCACGAGCAACCTTAAAAGTACTCATAAATGCGACATATTTCTGGAGTTGTTTACCTTCATGCCTGAGCTCGTTACTGAAACTTACAATGCTAATCAAATCCAAGTACTTGAGGGTCTAGAAGCAGTTCGTAAACGACCTGGTATGTATATTGGCACAACGGGGCCCAAAGGTTTACATCACCTCGTTTTTGAAGTCGTTGACAACAGCGTAGACGAAGCCCTTGCAGGACATTGCGATCGCATTTTAGTTGAGCTTCTACCCGATGGCTCCGTACAGGTCTCCGATAACGGACGTGGCATTCCCATTGATATTCATCCCAAGACAGGCAAATCCGCCCTCGAAACTGTATTAACTGTCCTTCACGCTGGTGGTAAATTCGGCGATGGTGGTTACAAAGTATCAGGTGGTCTGCATGGTGTTGGTATTTCCGTAGTTAACGCCCTATCGGAATGGGTCGAGGTATCGGTATGGCGCTTAGATACAGTCTATACCCAAAGATATGAACGTGGTTTTCCTGTTAGCGATCTAATACCTAGCAAGAGTAAGGAAACAAGACGCGGTACGCAGGTGCGTTTCAAGCCTGATACTCAAATTTTTACGACCCAAACCGAATTTGAGTACGACATTCTCGCTAGTCGCCTCAAAGAGCTTGCCTATCTAAATGCTGGTGTAAAAATCGAATATTGCGATCGCCGTGGTGAAGAGATTCGCACCGATATCTATTGCTACGAAGGTGGTATCCGCGAATATGTCGCCTATATGACTCGTGACAAGGAGCCTATTCACCCTGACATTATTTATGTGAATGGCGAACGCGATAATGTCGTCGTTGAAGTTGCGCTGCAATGGTGTATCGACTCCTACAATGATAACGTTCTCGGATTTGCCAACAACATTCGGACGATCGATGGTGGTACTCACCTAGAAGGGCTAAAAACAGTTCTTACACGCACGATGAATGCTACGGCGCGGAGACTGAAAAAGATCAAGGAGGGTGAGTCTAATCTTGCTGGGGAAAATGTTCGTGAAGGTTTAACGGCAGTAATTTCCGTCAAAGTTACCGATCCTGAATTTGAAGGACAAACTAAAACAAAGTTAGGTAACACCGAAGTACGCGGCATTGTTGATTCCTTTGTTGGCGAAGTTCTCAATGAATATCTTGAATTTCATCCTGCTGTAGCAACCGCGATCATCGAAAAAGCTCTACAAGCCTTTAATGCTGCTGAAGCTGCTCGTCGCGCCCGCGAACTAGTTCGGCGTAAATCGGCTCTAGAGTCTTCCACTTTGCCAGGAAAACTTGCCGATTGTAGTTCTCGCGATCCTAAGTTATCAGAGATCTTTATTGTTGAGGGAGATTCTGCGGGTGGAAGTGCCAAGCAAGGAAGAGATCGCCACTATCAAGCAATCTTGCCATTGCGCGGTAAAGTTCTCAATATCGAGAGAGCCGATGACAGTAAGATTTACAAAAACAATGAAATTCAAGCGTTGATTACTGGCTGTGGACTGGGTATTAAGGGCGAAGATTTTAATGAATCTCAACTACGCTATCACAAAATTATTCTTCTGGCTGATGCGGACGTAGATGGAGCGCATATCCGTACTTTGCTTTTAACCTTCTTCTATCGCTATCAAAGGGAACTGCTCGATCGCGGGTTTATCTATATCGGATGTCCTCCGCTATATAAATTAGAACGTGGTAAAAATGCTCAGTACTGCTACACCGATCGCGATTTACAAACTGCGATCGCTGCATTCCCACCCAATGCTAACTACAACATTCAGCGATTTAAAGGTTTAGGCGAAATGATGCCGCAACAGTTATGGGAAACAACCATGAATCCTGAAACGCGATCGCTCAAACGCCTGACAATCGAAGATGCGGCTGAAGCAGATCGTATATTTACCATTTTGATGGGCGATAAAGTAGCTCCGCGTCGTGAATTTATTGAAACCTATGGCTCGAAACTAGCGATCGCTGAATTGGATATTTAGTAATAGTAAAGGCGGCACGAAGTGCCGCCTTTACTTTATTTGTAGTTGCGATAAAATTAGCTCATAAGCCCTGACAAAATTTCAGGAAAATTGTGAAATATTCAACTGACACTGACTACATCAGTTTTCTTCCTCGCCTTCGAGCAGGCGATCGTGTTACCTATGGTGGAACACAATGGGAGATTAAGGACTTTAGTACCTACGATGATGCTAATGGCTATGAAATGATGGAGTGGTTACTCCAGTCTAATAGTTCTAGTTATTACTTATTACGGGAAGTCGATCCTGACAATCCTGAAACTAATGTCAACTGGTATTTGTCAGAGGAAATAGGTGTTAATCGCATATCAGGCGAACATGTTGGTGATAATGTACAGTTTGCTCTTTGGGAGTCGATGTACGCTCATCAAGAGCCTTATCCAAAATTACGAGCTTTGGGGAGGCTCTATTATTTTGAATCCCAAACTGAAGGAACTTATAAAAGCGAAGAGGGCGAAGAATCGCGGACTACTTGGGACTATTGGGATGAGCCACATCTTTGGAACCTAGCAATTGAGGCATGGCAAGATCGCGAACTTCATGTTTATTCCACTAAGAAAGTTAGTCCTGAAGACTTTGCGATCGCTGAGAAATCTGCAAAGCCGCAAAGCTTTGTGGCTTCAACATCCTCAAAACGTAATGTAATCAAAAAAGATCGTACTTGGGAATGGGTTTGTGCTTGGGGACTGGTGATCGTGGGCTTTATTTTGATGACATCTGGAGATTGGTAAGTTATGCCTATTTCTTTGTTTGTCGAAAAACAACCCAATGGAATCGCCTTTTATATTAATGGGGAATTGCAATTTCATACTGCTGATGAAGCCATCTATCACGAATATTTGACTATTCCCGCGATCGCCTTAGCTGCCAAGCGATTTCCCAATCAACCTTTGCGCGTTCTCATATGCGGTGGTGGTGATGGACTAGCAGCAAGAGATATTTTGCGATGTCCGCAAGTTAGCCAAATTGATTTAGTAGACTATTCTCAAGAAGTTATCGATTTGGGTAAACAGGATTTTGCATTTTTCAATCAGGAGAGCTTATCTAATCCTAAAGTTACTCTGCATATTCATGAAGCTTTTGCCTATTTGAATAGACTGACGCAGGAGTTTATCACAGCAGATAATCTAACTCACAAATATCATGCGATTATCTGCGACTTCACCTATCCAGCCTCAGTTGGAGACACACAAATTTACTCCTTGGAATGGTTTGATTTACTCAAGCAAACTCTCATTCCTTCAGGGATTATTGCCACTAATGCGGTTTCTCCCGATCGCGATACTCTTGCATTTTGGTGCATCTATCAAACGATACTAACCGCAGGTTTAGATGTGAAACCAATGCAACTACAGATTCCTTCTTTTGTGAATCATGACTACGGGAATTGGGGATTTCTATTAGCTTCAGAAATATCGATCTCGCGTTCAGAAATTGAGACTCTCGATCTACCGTCAGAATTGCGAGAATTAAGTTTAAAAAATTTACTACAAGTCTTCATTTTTGATCGGGCGATCGCTAAATTACGACATTCTGTAATTCCTCATAAAAAAGATTCTTCTCAACTACTTTTCTATCTATTAAATCGACTAAATCAACTCAATTGCTCAAGCCAAAATCAAGAAAATTTAGAACAGAAAATTGATTTTCTTGATTTTTGCGAACCTCGACAAGCGATCGCAATTACAAAAAATATCGATCCGATGAGCTTAGATTCTCTAGCTAAAGCTTGGTTAAATCAACTTGAGTCAAATCCTGAACAGCTATTAATTCCTGCACAGCACCACTCGCATACACCAGAGATTTCTCAAGAATGGATCGGACGAGTAAAGCAGTTATTGACCCAAATTGATTTGTCGCGCCTAATTGCCAAGTTGCTTGAGCGATCGCAAGAACTACCCCACGAGATTACCGTCGATTTACGAGAATTACAAACCAAGTTAAGCAATTTCCAATTATCTAATAAATTGATGGATAAACTTCCTCAAAATGCTTCTCAATCAATTTATACAGATTCTGCGACTCGACCTTCCTTTAATCTTACTACTGCTAAAGTGATTGCTATTCTCTCTCTAACTCTACTAGTTGCTAATTTAGCGGCTCCAGATGCTGTATTTGCCAAGGGTTCAACCTCTTCATTTGGTAGTTTTGGTGGTTCCGACGATGGTAGTGGCGTAGGAGTTTTCGGGTTAATGATGACTATTGGTGGTGTTTTTTGGTTGATTAATCTTGCTAACGACAGTAATCAAAAGTGATACTCAGACAACTATTAAGTAGCGATCGCTTGAAATGGGATCAGCTTACGCAATCATGGGAGCATGGATGCTTTATGCAATCTTGGTCATGGGCAAATTTCCGCGAACTCGATGGCTATCAAACCTTTCGCTATGGTCTTTTTGATGAATTCCATCAATTAATTGGCGGCTGCATTTTCTACTTCTATCCTCAACGTAGTTCTGCAAACATTATCTTTGCACCTGCTGCTCCCATATTGCCAAAAAAATATCAAGTAGAAGGAATACAAGTTTTGCTGGCTGAAGCGGCAAAACTTGCTAAGAATTTGGAGATAAGTGGTGGGGCGATCTCCTTACGCATTGAGCCGTTGCTATTAAAAAAACCTGAATGGTTAAATCAAGATTTTCGGCGATCGCCTGCTGACCTCATGCCTTCAGAAACGCTCTGGATAGATTTACAAAAAAGTGAATCGGAATTGCTTGCAGAAATGCTCCCCAAGGGACGTTACAATCTCCGCCTCAGTCAACGGTATGGGGTGGAAACTTTCTTTACCAGCGAGGATGCTGCAATTCCGCATTTTTATGATTTGTTTTACGAAACAGCTCAACGTCAGAGATTTTTGAGTGAACCCTATGGATTTTTCATTAAGTTGTGCCAAACTCTATTTCGTGCAGGAATGGCGGAAATTGGCTTTGCAAAGTATGATGGCGAGATTTTAGTGGCGATTTTATTAGTCTATTGGGGCGATCGCTGTACTTATCTTTACGGAGGACGCAGTGAGAGAGATCGGCAGGTGATGCCTGTCTATGCATTGCATTGGGCAGCAATGCAACGGGCTAAGCAGCACGGTCACAAAATTTATGATTTCTATGGCTACAGCGACGATCCAAACCATGCCTACTACAAGTTTTCACGATTTAAGCGACAATTTGGCGGTAAAGTCGTAAAAACTATCGGTGCTCACGATTATTTCTTTTACGATCGACTAGCAGATACCATTATTAGCTTGTTAAAGTAGATTATATTGCTAGAGCGCAAAGCGCTCTAGCAATATAATCTACTCATTATGCAGCAACTCCAATCTCCTCCAAGTATTACGACTTCTCAAAAGGTACGTGTCATCGCCCCTAGTGGTGACTTGCGAGAATGGGAACGCTTTGAGCAAGGTATTAAAGTATGGCGCGATCGCGGTTATGAATTAGTAATTCCAGAAGATCTAAGTCAACCTTGGGGATATCTTGCGGGAACTGATGAGCAACGCTGTCAGCAATTGATCGAAGCATGGAACGATCCTGACTGTGTAGCGATCGCCTGTGCAAGAGGTGGTTATGGTTCCACTCGGCTATTGGAAAAACTCGATTGGTCACAACTCAGCGATCGCCCCAAGTGGTTAATTGGCTTTTCAGATATCACTGCCTTACTTTGGGGATTAGCTAAATACAAAGGAATTGGTGGCCTACATGCACCTGTACTGACGACCTTGGGTAATGAACCAGAGCGATCGCAACAGCAGTTATTTGATTGGCTAGAGGGGAAAGTTAACTCGATTACACTATCAGGTGAAGGATGGGGCAATGGAAAGGCTACAGGTATTCTTTTGCCTGCTAATCTAACCCTTGCTACTCATAGCATCGGCACGGCAATTTGTCCTGATTTAGAAAATGTAATTTTGGCGATCGAAGATATCGGTGAAGCGCCCTATCGAGTCGATCGCATGTTAACCCATTGGCGATGGTCGGGACATCTCCAAAAGTTAAAGGGTGTGGCGATCGGTCGTTTTAGTCAATCTGAAGTATCTACACCGAGTTTCACAATGGAAGAAGTTTGGCGCGATCGCCTATCTGATTTAGGAATTCCCATAGTGATGCATCTACCCTTTGGCCATGATGGCGAAAATACGCCTTTACCTGTTGGCTGTATAGCCGAAATTGATACAGATAGTGGAACGCTTAGCTATCGCAGATAAACATCATAAAATTTTGCTTGTCTTTTACATAAATGGCAAAAAGATTGTCAGAATTTCACCATCATAGGCAGCACTACTAGAATGCATCCTTACCGTGAGCTTCCCACCTAAAGCCTTTAGCAAAGTTTTGGTAGTTGGTAAACTCAAGCTTAATGTTCCTGTCTCAGGTTGTAACATCAGCCATTGTCCCACTGCCTTGAGTAATGGCAAATCCCCCTCGCCTCGTCGCGTTACTTGCGATTGGAATTGTAGCTTTAGATATTCGCCAGCACTAGTGAGAATCAATTGGATATGGCTATCAGGCGGAAAACTGCGGACAAGGCGATCGACTAGACCATTAAGAACTTGAGATAGAAGTAACCCATTACTTAAAATGGCAGGGATTTGCGTTGGTAAAATCATTTCTAAAGAGATTTGTCGCCGCCCTGCATTTTCTTGCCAACGCATAAACCCATCACTCAAAATCTCTTCTATTTGTGTCGCTTCTAATAGAATTGGATAACTGTCGAGTTGCGCTGCCTCAAAAATCAAATTAAATCTTTCTATCTGTTCCGTACATTCTGCATCCACCCTATCTAATCGCGTTTTGACTTCTGCTGATATATCCTTACGGCGTTTGAGCGATCGCACCAACATCCGAATCGTCGTAAGCGGTGTTCTTACTTCATGGGTAATTGCCTTAATAATATCGACTTCTTGAATTTCGGGGATTGGCAATTCTTGATGGATTGAAGATTGTGCCATTAAAATTGCGCCAAACCTTGCCATGATTTGATAGGGTGGCGTTTTTAGCTCAAATTTTTGTAAGTTAGCTTGAAGTAAAGCTAGTTGCTCAGTGCGACGAACGCGAGGCAGTAAAACGTCAAGCGCTGTTTGAATCGCAATAGGATGGAAAGACCATAAACAGCTATGACTTTTTAGTGAGGACACCACTAAGACACTAAAAGTCTCGGTGATTAAAACACAAATCCACTCCTGATTGAGCGCATCGGATTTTGGGATTGATACGACATGCGTATCGCCAATCGGTAAAGTATCTGTAGGAAATAATGAGGATTTACTGGTAGTAAATACCCAAGTCTGTAATTCTGTTTGGTGGAAAGCAGTATTTGCAAAAATGTAAGGATAATGCGTAAGCAACAAACCGCTTAAAGGCATCTGCATTGAAAATTGGCGGAGAATAGCGATCGCCCGATGCCAAAATTCTTTTGCATCAGTTTGATGCAACTCTTCGACAAACTCATGGGTTTGTGGGTCTTGGCGCAATGCCTCGTATATTGTTGCCAATCCTGTCGCCAATGTTTACCATCCTCAGGCTATAGACCCTTTTAGGAAACTGCTTTAGATGCAACTCTTAAATGCAGTTCCCTAAAAATAAAATTAACGACCTTGAGCGAGAGAAGCTTCGGCGCGGTCAAATTCTTGCAATAGGCGATCGCGTGTTTTTGCAGGAACTGCACGCTTGGTGGAACCGTTATAGTATCCTGCCAAAGTATTTAACGCTGTCAACATTGTTGTATAGGAATACAAACCACTTTTATCGCGATCGGCACGGTAACGCGACACATAAGCATTAATTTTATATCTTGCCGATGTTTTCACCGCAACACGATTTTCAGCATCTTCGGGGAGATTGATTGCTTCACGTAAAGTTTGGATTGTATCGGTAGTATCAGCAATGTAATTACCTGTCAAACCTGCATTAACAAGGGTTTGAATCTCTTTTGTAGTTAAGCTATCACCTTTTTTGCTAAATAATGCTGCATTTGCATTCGGGGTAAAGCTCCCAAATACCACCAATACAACTAATACAATTGCGATCGCTGAACGACCTAAGTCTTGTAAAGAATCTTTTAAAGACTTATTTAAAAACCCGAACCTTGCCTTCATACTTATGCCTTTGTATTTATAAATTTATAAAATTACACATTAGTTGTCCTTCTAATCTTATGGCTTTTCGGACAACCTCCCCTAGTATCCAAAGGAAGGGATCACAATGTCATAGAACCATAACATTATGATCCCCCAGATCAAATCACCCTCAAAAACACCGCAACAATTACAGGAGTTTACTTTTGACGATGATTTTGCACCTTGAAATCGCGATCAACTAGCCTAAACCCATAGAAGATAAATCTCCCAACCATTGACCAACCAAATTTTTTTGGCAGAATGTACTTAACTACAAACAAAATCTTTAGTTCACCAAACTACGTATCTCAATTATTGAAACAATTTTCATAGTTTAGAACTATTAGGTAAGTGTAACTGGGATCAATATGATTACAAGCAGTTGGAGGTTAATTGTATGGCGAGGGAACGTCCTCCCCTAGAAGAGATGACCTTGCGTCAACTTCGTAAAGTAGCAGCAGAGCTAGAAATTTCTCGCTATAGTCGAATGCGAAAATCTCAGCTATTAGCTGACATACAAACTATTCTTATGGCTCAAGGATCGGCCTCTTCCCAAGTAGATAGTAGTAATTCGGAGACACAAGAAAACGTGGAAGCATCAAAGTTTAATTTAGGTAGTGAAGAAACAGAAGAGAACCTAGAAGCACTTGCCGCGATTGACAAGAGTATCGGTGATTTGCCAAGTGGTTATGGTGAGAGCAGAATAGTGCTATTGCCTCGCGATCCTCAATGGGCATACGTCTATTGGGATGTACCCAATTCTCAAAAAGAAGAATTGAGACGGCAGGGTGGACAACAGTTGGCATTACGTCTATACGATGCAACTGATATCAACTTAGACTATCAAACTCCTAATAACCTACAAGAGTACAATAGCGACGAACTTGCTCGTGAATGGTACTTGCCTATTCCTATTAGCGATCGCGACTACGTAGCCGAACTCGGCTATCGCTGTGCTGATGGTCGTTGGCTAGTATTGACCCGCTCTAAAGTTGTTCATGTTCCACCTGTATTCCCATCTGAATGGGTGGAAGACAACTTTATTACCGTACCTTGGGATCAAACCCTCAAAGGTCAAACCTTCTTTACCCTTGTGCCGCCAAGCAAGAAGTCGGAGCCTGAACCTGAAGTAGCAGCAAGTTCTAGCGACGACTCCTACGATGAGATCTTCAATATTGCTCGTGAAGCTGAAGTGCAGAGAATTTCTGGCTCTCTCTACGGCTCTATGCAGCATGAGTCGGGGATTGGAATGGTTCCTGAGTCTATCAGCTCCTACATTTTCCCATCTGGTGCAGGTTTATTTGCGGGTGCAGCAGGTGCAATCGGTGCTAGTGGGATCAATTATTCTGGCATTGGCATGTCCAGCTACAGCTTCTTCTCTAGCGAAGCTCCCATCCGCCCTCGTCAGTTCTGGTTAGTTGCTGATGCTGAATTAATTGTGTATGGCGCAACTGAGCCTGATGCATCCGTCACTATTGGCGGTCGCCCAATTAAGCTCAATGCTGACGGCACATTCCGATTCCACACCTCTTTCCAAGATGGTATTCAAGATTACCCAATTTTTGCAGTAGCCGCTGATGGTGAGCAAAATCGGGCAATTCACATGAAGTTTGAGCGTCAAACCCTCGAACGTCGGACTAACACCAAGGAAGAAGCAATTCCTGAGTGGATTAGCTAAAACACATAAAAAAAGAGGAGGTGCAAAGCACCTCCTCTTTTTTTATGTGTTTGTTTCAATACCTAGCGATCGCAGTTGGACAGCAAGACGTTCAGCACGCTGAGATTCTTGTAATGCAAGTTTTGCTTAGAATAAATAGAGGCGGCGCAAAGCGCCACCTCTATTTATTTGGGTTTTGATTTGTCCTAGCTATCTCTTTCATTGCTATAGATGAATGGGTTGTGACTAGGTTAGCGCTGATATCATCGGACAAAATCTTAATGACGGTTAATTGAATATAGCTAGGAAGTAGAGGAGCAGAGCCATTGTCACTTCTGGTTATCGGTAAACCGAAAATGGTATTTTAAGAAATCTGTCTTTAAAATATTTGATTTTGTAATGTCTAAGAACTATAAAATTACGCTGCTCCCTGGTGACGGGATTGGTCCTGAAATCATGAAGGTAGCTGTATCGGTGCTACAGGCGATCGCCCCAAAATTTGATATTACTTTTGCTTTCGAGACGGCTTTGGTTGGTGGTGCAGCGATCGATGCAACGGGTCATCCCTTACCTGATGAGACTTTGCAACTTTGTCAAAGTAGCCATGCAGTTTTGTTAGCAGCCGTGGGTGGCGACAAATGGGACATTATGCCATCACACCTGCGCCCAGAACAAGCATTACTAGGATTGCGTAGTGGTATGGGACTATTTGCTAACCTGCGTCCCGCTCAGATTTTACCTCAATTAATTGATGCATCGACCTTGAAGCGTGAAGTGGTTGAAGGTGTCGATATTCTGGTAGTGCGCGAACTGACGGGAGGGATTTATTTCGGTAAGCCCAAGGGGATCGTTGCCGATGAAAATGGGGTGCGGCGTGGCTTTAACACAATGGCTTATACCGAGCCAGAAATCGATCGCATTGCTAGGGTTGGCTTTGAAGCTGCCCAAAAACGCCGTGGTGCAGTTTGCTCGGTGGATAAGTCGAATGTCTTGGAAGTGTCACAACTATGGCGCGAACTGGTGACTAATATTGCTAGCGAATATCCTGATGTGAAGCTATCGCATATGTATGTTGATAATGCAGCGATGCAGATTATTCGTAATCCCAGACAGTTTGATGTAATTCTCACCAGTAATCTCTTTGGCGATATTCTCTCCGATGCAGCGGCAATGTTGACAGGTAGTATAGGCATGTTGCCATCGGCTAGCCTCGGTGAAGCGGGCAAACCAGGTGTGTTCGAGCCTGTGCATGGTTCAGCCCCAGACATTGCGGGTAAAGACTTGGCAAATCCCTTAGCCCAAGTCCTGAGTGCAGCGATGATGTTGCGCTATGCCTTTAATGAAGGAGCGGCTGCCGATGAGATCGAGGCAGCAGTGAATAAAGTCCTTGACTCAGGCAAGCGCACGGGCGACATCATGGCAGATGGTTGCGAAAGGTTAGGATGCATAGCGATGGGAGAAGCATTGCTAGCCGTAATCTAAAAAAGAAGCGGCACACTGTGTCGCTTCTTTTTTACAGCGCTTTGCGCTCAAACCCAAACCAAGACAAATCTTGAAAGCGTTGCAAAGCAACACTTTCAAGATTTGTCTTGTAGTTTGTTCGATCGGTAAATGCTGTAAGAGAGATAATACAGAGACCTAATGATTCTTTTAAAGGCAGGTGAAATCCATGACGATCGCCTTAGAAAAAGCTCAATCTTCGACCATGACTCTTGAGGAGTTTTTTAACTATGACGATGGCACTGATGCCATGTATGAGCTTGAAGATGGAGAATTGATCTTAATGACAGCTGAAAGTGAGATTAATCGCAGAATTGCTTGTTTTCTGTTCGCTTGTTTTTTGCAACAGGGAATTCCTGCCTATCGCCTATCGATGAAAACGGAAATAGTAACTACTGGATCGCGGGTACGAGTTCCAGACTTAGTAGTGTTTTCAGAAGATTTAGCGATCGCCTTAGAAGGAGCAAAGCGATCGACAGTAATGGCGGAAATGCCTTCGCCTTTGTTAGTGATTGAGGTGGTGAGTCCCAATCAAAGTAGCAGGGATTATCGCTACAAACGTTCTGAGTATGGAGCTAGGGGAATTGCCGAATATTGGATTGTGGATCCGATATCCGAACGGGTAACAGTATTGGAATGGGTCGAAGGTTTGTACGAGGAGCAGGTATATATAGGTGAACAGGCGATCGCTTCTTTGGTATTTCCCGATCTCCATTTGACTGCCGCTCAAGTTTTGCAAAGAGCTTACTAAGTCTAGCTAGGCGGTGGGTAATAGCAAACTTTGTTCGATCGCCTGCCTAACAGGTTGATGCACATAGCAATCACTTTCGAGGCATTCTACTAAGAGGCGATTTGCCTCAAAGTATTGACTTAACTGATCGAGTTGATGGGAAGTGAGATCCCAAATTTGTCCGATATTCCGATGGTTGATTGCCTCTTGGCGCAGATTATTTGCCCAATATTGCCATTTGATATCACTATCCGCATCTTCAGGGCAGGTCTCGATCAATTCCATTAAGGCATTTACCAAATTAGTGTCGGACATCTCTTGGGCATATTCCAGTGCCAGACTAAGATCGAGTTCGAGATCGAGCCCCAGATCTTCTCCTTCTTTGGTTTCTAGAGCACGGGCAAGATCAAAGGCAAAATCGAGATTCAGATTGCGGTTTTGGCAAAGATCGAGATCGAGGACGAGCGTACGTGCTAACACGTTTGCCAAATTAATCGGATCGCATTGAGCGATCGCCCGACCGAGAGTTAGATAGAAAGCACGAACTGATTGAATGCGATCGGGAACTTGGGCAGATTCAGATTTTTGGTTAACCCATTGAAGTAGATTTTGTAATTGGCGATCGCCAACCAATAAGCGATCGCATTGAGCTTTCATGAGCCGTAATAATTCATCAGCCGAGCGCATCATTCCCACTGCAAGGCGCAAAATATCATGCCAACGGCGATCGGTAATCTTATTAGCCAGCAATACTAGCGTATCTTGGTTGCCATTATAAACAAGCTCACGCGCCGCTAAATATTCCTGAAAAGTTAAATGGGAAAAAGAATAAATTCCCTTTGCTCTCTCCACAAATAGTCCATGCTGCGATTCAATAGCTTTAATAATCGCCTCGCTATCAAGTTGCAGTGCATCCTCATCAGTATGCGCTTTAGGCAAATTGCGAATGTAATCGGTAATATAACGTTCGAGATCGACTTGCCGAAAAAAGTAATCCCCTTGATAAAACGTCGTACAGGCAACCTGTGCCAATAAATCTTCTTTGCGTTGCATCGACAAATTTTTATAAATTTGATGCCGCTCGATATTGCGTTTGGCATCCCATTTTTTGAGCAGTACGTCTAATCCTTCGCGATATAGTTCCGATCGATTAGTGGGAAAATCGCCATATTCATCAAAGACCAAACACAATAGGGTAAGTAGTAATGGATTTGTAGCTAATTCTTGAATGGGACGATTATCTTCTATTTTTCGTAAAAAAAGTTCAATATGTCGGGAATTGCCAGCAAACCAACGCTGAGCAAAATGGGAAATCTGCAATGGCTGAAAGTTAGCCACCTCAACTTCGGTAAACTTCTCAAAAACATATTCTTGCGCTCCCAGTCGGCTCGTTATTACAAAGCGATTGTTGTAGTATTGCTCCGAAAAACGCCTTAAATCTTCGAGAACCCGATGTAAATCCACTTCCCGAACTTCATCAAGTCCATCTAAAAATAATATTGCTCGACCCCGTTGCAAAAGTTGTTTGATCATTTGCTCGTCGCCAATGCTATAGGTGCGGAAGTCTTGAGCAATGTAATCTAATATTTTGGGTTGTGACTCCGAACCTGCGTACTGACGCAATGTGACAAAAATTGGCACTGAATCGCTAAAAATGTCACCTTGAGAGCATTTTAAAGCCGTATATTTTAATAATGTGGTCTTCCCTGCTCCTGGTTTGCCTAGAAGCATCAGTTTACGATAGCGAGTGAGCGCATCTATGCTTGAGACTCTACCTTCATCGATCGCCGACATCCCAATGCGATCGCGCCCATGATAAGTAGCTAAAAGTTCGGCAATTCCCAAACGACGGCGGCTAGTAATCTTTTCTAATACATCGGTTCCTGTATAGATTTCTTCAAGATTAATGGGGTGCGACATGTCTAAAACTCGCATGGTGGCACAGCGCTCTTGAATAATTTGACGGCTGCGATATCGCAATTGCTGCACGATTTCTTCGATATCAATATCTAAGGGTGCGAATTCTAACGTAGATGTAGTCTGATTAGCAACAATTAAATTCTGTTCGCCAGAAAAGTTAGACAGCGAGTTTGTCTCGGCATCCAAATAATTTTGCAAAATATGCAAGAGGCGATTATTTTTGCCAGGTCCTTTGCCACCAATATCAAACTTACGATAAATTTCCCCCATCCGCTTGCGATAAGCTTCTTCAGAAATACCTAAGAAACTAGCAACTTCACGATCTTCACGGGTTTCCCCAAATCTCAGTAGAAAAACATTTTCCTGATCGGCTGAAAGTTGATGGATTTGCGCCATTCGCATCAAAAATTTTTGGGGAAACATAAGCTACAGATAATTACGCAAGCCAACACAGTTAACTTAAATTATCATTTGCTGATGTATTTTGACGCTTAGTGTCAAAATACATCAGCATTTATGTAGCAAACCTAAATTGTTTGTGGAAGCTCACCCCAAGGGGATGCACTTCCACAAACCCCAAAATCTAACAATATTTTAGGACTGCTATATCTATCGCAAAGTTTGTCAGGATAAAAAAACACAAGATAGTTGCGGCGCAAAGCGCCGCAACTATCTTGTGTTTTTTGCATTTGTCTTACTAGTGGCAGCAGCTATATTTTGAAATGTCGATCGCACCAATTATCAATATCTGCTAACAAGCGATCGCCAATTTCCCAAGGTAATAAATGTGCTGTATTCGGATAACAGATAAACTCACAATTAGGTAATAATTTGGCAGTTTCTGCCGTTGAAGCCGATGTAATATGTCGATCCTGTTCGGCTGCGATCGCCAAACAAGGAATTTGAATTTCACCTAAATCTTGAGTGCGATCGTATCCTCGTCTGAGCGCTTGGACGAGAGCCCTTTGAGCAAAACGCGAAGTTTGAAAATAAGCTTTTGCGCCAGTAGTACAAATACGCTCGTACGCTTCTGGAGTATGTTGCTGGATCAAATACTTGATCAGCGATCGCTTGCCAAACCAATCGATATGCCAACGTGGTTTTGCAGAACTACGGACTGAAACTTTCCGCAAAATCCGATGCAAAATTACAGCGATCGCCAGATTCACATATTCCCACCAGGCGACTGGTGGCAGACTACTGCGAGGCTTGGCAGCCGTGGCAATTAAAATTAAACCTGTAATTTTAGGATTTGTATTATCTGGGGATATGGAATTTTGCAACTCGACAGCTCGAAGTGCTAATTCCATTGCTAAAATCCCTCCTAAAGACCAACCCAAAATCAAATATTCAGTATCTAGTGAATCTTGGCGATCCGACTGGCAATCACTTTCTAATAAATTCCAGAGATCCTGTATGTGATCTAACATTGTAAAAGCAGAAATTGCCTTAGAATTTCCATATCCACGCAGGTCGGGTGCGATCGCATCTATGCCACGATCTTGAAACTTTTGGATAAAAATCTGCATTGCTTCGCTATTTCCGGGATGTCCGTGCAAGCAAAGAACTTTGAGCCTGCGACCACTACTCATCAAAGTATTATTGGGGATAATTAAGTTTTACTTACCTTAACTTGGCAATGATGCAGCTTCCACATGAGAATGATGCTTACAATCTACCCACAGATAAAGGTAGCAACAAGCTAATAAATGTTATCCCCATAGGTCAAGTTATACCTAACTTGACCTACTCCAGTCTCATGGTAATGCTGAAATTACTGATGAGACATACAGGGATTGCCAAGGTCGAAACAGCTCACTTCAGTTGGAAGATCTTCATTCACAGTGGGAGTATCGCTTTTATTGAGGATAGCAGTGAATTTTTGCCAACTTTAATCCGCAAACTAAAAATTCAAAAAATCCAGACTCAACCCGATCTAATTCAAAGCCTTAACCAAAAGCCAATCAGTAGTCTTGCAACTTATCATTTGCTAAGTGAAATTTATACTCAAGATCGCGAAAACTGTCTATCAGTTTTTAAAGAAATCTTATTTGAAAACCTCTTAGCAATTGCTTTAGAACAAAATTTTTCACTACTATGGAAGCCATTACCATCAGAAGTAAAAATTCTTCTCCCCATTTGGCAACTAACCGACCTAGAAAAGGCGATCGCCAAAGTGGTGGCACAGTGGCGCAACTTTAACTATGTGCACCATCCTTATCAGACAATAAAACTATTAGATCCTGAATGCGCGATCGCTCAAGTTCCGCTTTTTAATCAAGTTATAAATGGGAAATATCGGATTGGTGAAATAGCCGACCGCTTTCAGCAACATATCACGCGGACAGCTCTCAAACTCGATAAACTGGCAGAAAATCGCACGGTTGCCATTTTGCCATTGCCATTACAATCTCCTAGTTTTAAGAATTTCCTACCTTTTGATGACGGCATTGAAAAGCGATCCCAACCCAAAGTCATGATTGTAGACGACTCACCTATCTTACTCAAACAATTTGGTGATTTGCTTGCAAGCTGGGGATATCAGCTGAGTTTAGTTAATGACTCAGCCAATGCCACCAAACTAATATTGAGCGAAAAACCCTATATTGTGTTTATGGATATTAATATGCCAAACTTAAATGGGTTTGATTTAATCAAGCAAATTCGTCGTCAACCATCATTAGCCAATACGCCGTTAGTATTAGTAACATCTGAGAATAGTATTACCAATAACTTTCGAGCCAAGTGGGCAAATTGTCGATTTCTCAGTAAACCCCGCACATCCAATGACCTTCAAGAATTTCGCGAACAAGTGCTTGCAATTTTGCATGAATTTGCTCCTACTTGACTCCTAATGGCACAATTTAAGGCTATTGTTAATGGCGCCGACAATTCCCACAATGCTCCTATAGGCAGAATTGCTGACTTGTTTTACAGTAATTAACTAAGCTAAAGTTGAATTAATGTATCTGAGACAACCAATCTAATTTGTCTGAGGTTGCTACGATCAACTATGGAGTAATCCGTTTTTTGTAATGATTTTTTCTGTCCAAGTGCCTCTCAGTCAAAAAACATGATTGCTATGACAGGTTCCCTGCCTAATTCAGACATTGTGTCTACCAATTTAACGGACGGACAGGTAGTGAGGCATGCCACATTACATATCCTACTAGCGGCTATGCGCGTTATGAGTCGTTCTACTGGAGTGATTCAGGTAGAGACTCCGCATCATCGATGGAAATTATTGCTCACGGGTGGAGGATTAGTATTAGCAGAAGAGGAAGGTCAAGTTATACCCACATTGGTTCGCAAATACAATAACAAAGGTATTAGTTTTTCTCGGATTCCTGAATGGGAACAGCGTCAAACAAATCGACCTTATTGTTATCCTTTCGTTAATAATGTCTATAAAAAGTATGCAGAGATTACGAAGGAAGTTTTAAGAGAGATAATCTTAGAAAATTTGCTGGCATTACACCTAGAGGATGATTTTTCTTTTGTCTGGCAACCAGCTAGCGATCTGCAAATCACTCTCCCAGTGTGGCAATTATCAATGCTTGAAAATACAATTGCCAATGAAGTACGTCAATGGCAAAAATTTGAGTGTGTCAAGCATCCTTTTCAATTAGTACAACTTGTCGATGCAGCCAACTTGCTCGCAAGGGTAGGTAATGATAACTTCCCACTCTTTGCTAAGGTGACAACTGGTCAAGATCGTATTTGTACGATCGCTGATACCTTTAAACAGCCAATTTATCGCACAGCGCTTTTGTTGGATAAGTTAGCTCAAAAAAATATTGTGTCAATATTACAATTACAAGAGCGCAAATCAGACAACGAAATTGGTGCTCAGCCTACAGTAAATACTCCAGTAGTTGCTAAGGATGAACCCAAAGTATTTATAGTTGATGATTCTCCTGTCTTGCTTCAACAAATGCAGCGGTTACTTGTAAGTTGGGGCTATCAAGTTGATTTTACCGATGATGCCGAAGCAGCCACAGATAAAATTTTGCACTATAAGCCGACGATTGTATTTATTGATATCAACATGCCAAGTTTAAATGGCTTTGATTTAATTAAACAAATCCGCCGCCAAAGGGAATTAGCATCTCTTTCTCTTGTCTTAGTTACAGCCGAGAATAGTATGACCAATAATTTTAGAGCGCGGTGGGCAAGTTGCCGGTTTCTTGCAAAGCCACGCTCGTCAACAGACACACCCAAATTCCGCGACGAATTGCGTAACTTATTGAGAGAACTTGCACCTTTATCTACGGATACACTAGTCTAGAATTTAACTGTTTTCTCTTCAAAGAAAGCAAATTCTTCTAGCATCAAAGAATGTTGGGGTATACATTCGTAATTTATTTGATTCTGCCACCAAGAAATGCTGAATATTTGAAAATACTGAATAAAGTATCTAAAGTCTTCTAAAACCTTAATCACTTTATTTGTAATCACATCAAAGCAACTGCATTCAAGTAACCACACAAAGTTTAAGTCTGAAATTATGAGCGAGCGTTTTTTAATAATTGATGATTCTGCAACTCAGAGACATTTACTAAGCTCTTTCCTACAGGATTTGGGTCATACCGTTGATGTCTGCGAATCGACTACAGGCGCTTTGGAAAAAATTATTCAAAATCGCTATGCGGCAATTCTTTTGGATATTGTTTTGCCAGACCAAGATGGATATAAGTTTCTACGAGAGTTAAGATCGCATAATCAGCTTGCCGATCAGTATGTGATTTTATGCTCGACTAAAAGCACAAAGTTGGAAATTGATTATGGTTTAAAGCGTGCTAAAGCTAATGATTATTTGACGAAACCTGTGAGTCGTGAGTCTTTATCTGCTGTCTTACAGAAACTGCCACAACAAGTTAAATGAGCACTCCTGAGATTAGTAAAGTCAATATAGCAGAGCGGCTTGATGGGCTAATTGCACCGAGCAATCGCTATATTGTGACAAAAGTTGGCGATCGCTCAGTTACTTTCCCAGATGTTTTAGTCTCGGAAATTATGATTGTCGAGCGTAATGCAATTTTGGCTTTACCTTTTTATGAAATAGCAATTATGGGTGTAATCCATCACCAAGCCAGTATCATGCCATTGCTATTGCTGCGCCTAGTAATGGGCGAGCAACGCGCTTTAATAACTGAGTCTTTGACAGTAGTGCGGCTGAGTAAAGTTGCCGACGAATTGAGTGATACAAAACTTAGTGGAGTAGGTGTAGTCGTCGATCGGGTCTTTGGAAGCTTCACTACTGAAGAATATCAGGACATAAGTCAGCGTAACTCATCCGACATTACCGATCCGTATGTTGAGTCGGCCAGTTTGACAAACTCAACAAAAAAAATAAATCAAATAGTAGCGAATATTAGGAAGAACGAGTATACTCCCATTGAAATTATCTTATCGAGTATTCCTACCCATATTTGGCAGCCACAACGTTGGCAACCTTCTAGATAATAAATTTAGGCTAGTAATCAACCTAAGAAAATTAGTTTTGACTATTAGGGTTAACAATTCACCTGAATTATTATGGTAGCTATAATGTAGGATAACTCTCGCAAAAATATCCGATTCTTTCCCTATAGCGAATGCATATGGCAAGCACATCTAACAAAAAAAGAGCAACTTCTGTAGGCAAAAGCGTGAAGGAATCTTCAAAGCGATCGCCTAAGCCCCAACCAAAAAGCCCTCAAAAACCGAGCAAACCGAAAGGCTCTTTGGGGTTAGGGTTGCTACTGATTGCGATTGGGACATCGTTAATTGGTCTGGGTGGCTTGGGATATTTTCTTTATCAAGAATTTTTAGGTAGCTCTAAACGAGAGGTCGATCGCTCAGTCGAAGCTAAAACCCAACAGTTTGAGAGCAAATTGGCTAGCGT
The DNA here is from genome assembly GCA_003242085.1 of Pseudanabaena frigida. Classification (GTDB taxonomy): domain Bacteria; phylum Cyanobacteriota; class Cyanobacteriia; order Pseudanabaenales; family Pseudanabaenaceae; genus Pseudanabaena; species Pseudanabaena frigida. The sequence goes on from QBML01000002.1 coordinate 43,210, forward strand.
TCAGAGTACTGTTGATGGAATTGCTAATTCAGCAAAAACAATAGCTCAACAACAACCTAAGCCTAAAAATGTCGAACCATATCAAAAGCTTTTAGTTGATGGATTGCAAAAGTCCGAGCATATCATCGGTGTGGGGATTTCCCAGAATGAAAATTTACTGTTTACCACAGTAAAACCAACTGCGCCTTATATTTGGAAAGAGAAATCTGGCTTAAAGCTAGAAGCAACTGAACTGAAACTTGCTGGTACAAACTCCACTGATAAATTTTTATCCAGCAATCGTTCGGACATTCAAAATACTACTTCTTACAAGACAGCTATTGCTAAGGGCAAAGAATCTTGGTCAGAACCATATAACTCTTTAGGTAAGACACTGATTGCTTATAGCTCTCCAATTAGTGATGGTCAGAAAACCGTTGGAGTAGTTAGTGCTGATGCGATCGCTAGCAATATCTTGTCTTTAGCGGATACATCTACCAATCCCAATCTCAGCAGTGAAAGCAAAATTGGCTTTGTTATTGTTAATGGTAGTGGCAAAGTAATTACCGCATCCTATGAGTTTCAAGCAACTCAGACACAGAATCCAGCCTCTACAGAAGCTCTAGCGGCACTCGCTCAGCAAACTAAAACTCAACCATCAGGAATTGCTCAATCAGGTGGAAATCTCTGGGCATATCGCAAAATTGATAATAGTGATTTGTTCGTTGTTGCCTATTTGCCAGAAGCGGAAATCACTAATAAGCTCCTAGTTTTAGTTGGTGGTGCGGCTGTTGGTATTAGTGCAATTTTGGCGATCGCGGTACTAGCATTTGTTAATTCCTTGAAAAATCGTCTCAGACCGCTTACCGAGGAATGCGATCGCTTTTTGACTCAACAAGGAAGTAACGATCTAAATCTTGCAGGTAAAGATGAAATCGATCGTCTCAGTCTTTCACTCAAAAGTACTCTGCAACAAGTCAAAACTAATGAAGTTCGCTTGCGGAGCGAGCTAAGCCAAAACAGCTCATTGGAAGATGTGTCAGCCGCACAGATACAGGTGCAGCAAAGTTTTGCTGAGACAGAATTAATGGAAGCAGAGGTCGGTGACTTACTTGACGTCGTATCGTCTATGGAAGAGGGCGATCTTACGATTGAAGCACAAGTAAACGATCGCGCTACAGGATTAGTTGCCGATACTCTCAACCGCCTGCGAGAGAAGCTAGTTGAAATTATTTCTAGTGTATTAGGAACGGCACGACAAGTTGCACAAGGTGCGTCCGATCTAGAAGAACTAGCGAAGACCGTTGTGCTAAATACCGCCGAACAAGCCCAGTCGGTTACTCAAGGACAGGCACTAACCGAGCAAGTAGCCGCGATCGCTTCGCGATCGGCAGCACAGGTTAATGTTGCCAACCAATCTCTCCAAGAGGTTCGCGACACAGTTACTTCTGGTCAAATAGCTATTAATAATTTAACCGAGGGTATTAGTGTATTGCAAACAGGGTCGGCACAGATCGTGCAGCGGATGAAAACGCTGGGTGAATTTGTAGGTCTAGCTGAGCAATTCGTGCAAGATCAAGGTCAAATTGTTTCACTAACTCAAGTTCTAGCACTTAACGCTACTCTTGTTGCTGCTCGTGCCGCCGAACAAAAAGATCCTAAGCAATTTGCTGGCGTAGCTCGTGAATTTGAATCGATCGCAGGTCAAGTGAACGATCTGGCAACCCAGACTAACGATGGTCTAACAGTGCTACAACAGCGCACATCACAGATTCAAACTGTTGTAACCGCAATTGATGCCGAAGTTCAGAGTCTGAGCGGACTGGTTGCTGGTTTTACATCAGGTGTAGAAGCATCGCAATCTGCATTTGATAGCATTCAAATGGCAACCGAAGAAGTTGTGCAAATCGGGCAAACCATTACTGAATCAAGTACAGAAATTGCTGAAGCGGCGGGATCTACAGCTAGTTACATTAGCGAAATCGCGCAGCTAGCCGATCGCACTGCTAACTTGACACGCTCTGCTCGTCAACAGGCGGAAGCAATGGGAAATCAGGCTCAGCAATTATTGCAAGGCATTCAGTTCTTCCGATTGCCCGAAAATTCTGGCTCACTTGCTCCTAGCATCACGACTAATCCAACGGTCGATACATCTGGCTCTTCTGCGAACAGTTTATTTGACTCATCTACCGAGACAAATAATATTGGCGTTGCCGTACCAGCGATCGCAGTTGCGGCAGCAGCAACAGCAGTTACTATTTCTCAATCAGGACAAGATTATTTAGAAGAAGACGTTGTAACTAACTTTGATAGCTTAGATAACAGCACAAATCAAATTGAAGAAAATCCAGATACTCTGTTTGCTTTGGATTTGAAATCCGAACAAGTTGGAGAATTTACTCCTACTTCAGAATCTTTAATGTCATTAGAGCAGGTTGAAGCTTTTATCGACGGTGGTGATATCCAAAATCAAGCTTCAGAATCGTCATACTCGCAGCTAACAGATATAACTGCGATCGAAGAATCTTTACTTGCCGACCTCAGACAAGAAATATATGAAGAATCTACATCTGATGGTACTGAAGAAAACCTAGGCGAAGAAGCTCAGCCAACTTTGGAAGAGCCAATGGAGGGAGTAGACGAATCTGCGATCGTTTCAGCCTCTATCGATCCAATGATACTATCAGCTACTTCTTCATTCTTAGAAGATACTGCCTTTGGAACACCATCTCCGCTTTCAGAAGAAGCTCTTGCCAACTTGCCAACATCTGTAGATTTCACAATCCCAGATCTTGATTATGACGAAGATTTTAGTATTCCAAAAATCGATATAGAATCGACATTAGATAATTCAAATTCATTTTATGATGCAACTTCATTTCAACAAGTTGAAGCTGGCAGTTCTGAAGCGAATTCTGATGATTTCTATGCCGAACAACCTACAACAGACTCTAATGATTACTCTGAGCTTGACGGTATATTTGAATCAAACTCTTTTGCGGAAATACCTCCTGAGAATTTTGCTTCTAATGAGTCTGAAGATTACAACGATTATGTATCCCATGAAGAACTTAATGTTTCATTGGAAACCTCTTTAGAAAGTCCATCTAACGAAGCTTTTAGTGATACGTTTAGCATGTCTTTTGATGAGTCTCCCTTTGATGTGGCTCTTGACGAGGCACTTAATGGTTCTCAGGACGATACATTCGACGAGTTTGCGCAAGAAATTTATCATGATGAACTTCCCGCACAAAATCCTCAAGATACTGATGATGTAATTAATCAAAGTCCACAAGTCGATTTTGATTCTGATTATCTTGAAACTAGCGATTATCTGGCGGAAATACCAAGCCAAATACCTGATATCTATCTTGAAGAATCGACAGACGATTCATTGCCAGAAGAGTTCTCTTTTGAATTTACAGAAGGGTTTTCGATGGATAATTCAGGTTTAGCTGAATCTAATTTAGTTGAAACCGATAACTTCTTTGATGAGCCCGATCTCGTTCAAGACAGTAATGAACTTGTCGATGCTGAAGATGCTTTCAATCTGTCTGAAACTTCGCAAGTATCAGATCTAATACCAGAATCAGCGATCACTTCTGAGTCTGACATGCAAGGTCTAGAAGTAGTAGAGGCGCAGCCAGACGAATTTTCCTTTGAATTCACCGATAGTTTGTCGGATGGATCTCCTGCCTTGACTGAGGCTAATAACGTCTTTGACGAAGCCAGTTTTGTTGGAGACAGTAATGAGCTTATCGATACTGATAACGTCTTTAACGAGACTAGTTTCGTTCGAGATAGTAATGAACTTATTGATGCTGAAGATGCCTTCGATCTGTCTGAAGCTTCTCAAGTATCAGAGGTGATCGCTTCAGAGCCTGACATGCAAGGATTAGAAGTAGTAAAGGCGCAGCCAGACGAATTTTCCTTTGAATTTACCGATAGTTTGTCGGATGAAGCTCCTGCTTTGACTGAAACTGATAACGTCTTTGACGAGACTAGCTTTGTTCGAGATAGTAATGAACTTATCGATGCTGAAGATGCCTTCGCTCTGCCTGAGACCTCTCAAGAATCACAGGCGATCGCTTCTGAGTCTGACATGCAAGGTCTAGAAACAGTAGAGGCGCAGCCAGACGAATTTTCCTTCGAATTCACCGATAGTTTGTCGGATGAAGCTCCTGCCTTGACTGAAACTGAAAATGTCTTTGACGAGACTAGTTTTGTTCGAGATAGCAATGAACTTGTCGATTCTGAAGATGCCTTTGATGTGTTTGAAGCCCCTCAAGAATCGCAGGCGATCGCTTCTGAGTCTGACATGGAGGATTTCCAAATAATAGAGACGCAGCCAGACGAATTTTCCTTTGAATTTACCGAAGATTTGTTAGAAGATCCACCAGATTTATCTGAAGCTAACAATATCTTTGATACTCCTAGTCTTACCCAAGATAATAATGAAATTGGACAAGATACTTTTGAGATATCTGAGGATACTCAAGAACCAGATGCTTTGATTTTAGAATCAGCGATCGCTCTAGAATCAGAAATGTCAGAGGTTCCAACACTCGATTCTTCGGACGAGCAGTTAGAAACTAATTTTCCTTCATTATTTGATTACAGTTTGGAAGATGAGGATGGGTTTACTGCTTCAGCTTGGCAACCTGAAGAAATTACTTCTAGTCTGTCTGAAACATCCGAAGAATTACCTCAATCTGAACTATCAGACACTACTAACTTGATTAATAGCTCTAATTCAAGTTTCGAGTTACCAAATTTCTCAGAGATGATTGATGCTGATGATGTTCTATTAGATGAAGTATTTAACGTTGATGAATCTGATGACTTCAGTTCTTTGTCGAACTTATTTGCCGCCGAAGAGTTATCTTTACCCTCTGCAGACATTATCTTGAGCGATTCAGCAACTGATAACGTTTCTGTGGATGCCTCTGAAGATTTTGTGGGAGGGGTAGGATTTGTGCAAGATATAGAATCTGCTATGGGAATAGGCGACTTCAGCGAAACAAGTATTTTGGATGATTCTACTTCGTCAGATGGACTGGACTTTGAGGAGTCAGTTATTTTTGAGTCATTATCAAACGATCTAGATTCTGAACTTTCAGACAATTCTATTGACATTATGCAGTCTGAAGTCAATGACTTACAATTATCAAGTGAAAATACTGAACCGACACCTGATTTTTCTCTAGATTTTTCAGATGACTGGTCTAAAGATATTTCTGGTGATGAAGATGCCACCGCCGATAGTTTTTCCGATCTTTTGATCGCTTATCCATCGGAAGATAATGCATCTTCCGATGATACGATGGAATCAACTTATGGCTTTGCTGATAACTTATTAGATAGTTTAATAGATGAGTCTAGCCAAGAAGTGAGAGATTTATCAGAATCCTTAGATCCAGACTTTTCATCTATAAGTGAATTTGAACCGACTAATCTTAATAATCAAGAGTACGAGACTGATGTCAATGCATCAGGAAATAGTGAATCTCAATTTGACCTTGACTTTTCGGCTTTTGCGGATCTAGATGATTCATCTGATAGTTTAGAGAATTCTGATAGTTTAGAGAATTCTGATAGTTTAGAGAATTCAGTTGTTACAGCCCGTGCCGAAATTGATGACTTCCTGTCAGGCACATTAGGTATAGAGGAACTTGATGATGAGACTTCTAAAGCGTTAGAAGACGGTACTTTAAAAACTGATAGAGATCGCCCTAAGGCGAATAAATCAGATACCAAAGATCAAGCTGAGACTAAAGACCAAGTATAGATCTTGCGTCAAACCCAAATAAAGAAGAGCGGTGCGAAGCACCGCTCTTCTTTATTTGGGTTTTGATTTGCCCTAGCTATCTCTTGCATTGCAATATATAAAGAAAGTAGAAATTAGAGGAATTCTCGATATCTCTCTAATTTCTACTTTCTATTATTTTTGACATTGTCGCCAAGCACACTCAAAGCGCAATACACAAAGCTGTATGGTGTTAACATCACAGGTAAAATAGTTGATGATTTGGTAACAGATCGATCGTAAAGCATTTTATCTGTGACATTCTTACATTGTTAAACATCGAGAGATATGGCAAACAAACCTCCCTTTTCGCGAAAAAAAGCGAACGCAAAAAAAAAGAGGAAGGCTGCCGTTAATGCTGCCCCAATATCCAGACAGGCTTCTAATCAGAGTAGTTGGTTAAATAATTTACCAATTAGTGCCAAAATTCTCTTTGCAATTGGTTTGACCAGTTTTTTATCCCTAGCTGGGTTCGCGATCGCATCCATATATTTAAGTAACAGTCTTACGCCGATTGTGAATCAGACGGCTCAACAAGAGTTATCTAATGCCATATTGTTTGTATTTGGCTTAGGTTTTATTCTGATCGTAATCAGTTCCCTGTTTGGTTTAGTTGTTGGTAGTACTCTCAGTAAGCGGATTCGCAGACTTGAGGAGATCGCCAGACAATATGCCGCAGGCAACTTTGACTTAAAAGTAGAGGTTGGGGCTCGCGACGAGATTGGTAAGCTTGCCGATGTGTTTAATCTGATGACTTTTAATCTTGCTCAAAACAGACAAGACCAATCAACAGCACAGCTTGAGGCAGAAGTCCAAAACAACATTTTCCAAGATGAAATTTCACATCTGCTAGATGTCGTATCAGAGCTTGAATTAGGAGATCTGACTGCAAAGGCTGAGGTTAGTCCTCATGCAACGGGGCTAATTGCAGATACCCTCAATCGTCTATCAGAGCAGCTAGCTGAAGTGCTTGCAGCAGTTTTGCAAACAGCAAAGCAAGTAACTCTGAGAACTGAACGCCTCGAACAGTTGGCGATCGCTGTATCTCAAAATGCTGAGCAGCAAGAAGCACTGGTGGTTCAAGCCCGTTTGGGAATTGAGGATGTAAACCAATTGGCGCAAGATGCGTCCAAACAAGCGATCGCCGCAAATAAAGCCGTACAAAGAGTAAGATCTGCGGTTCGACAAGGGGAGGAGCAAGTTATTTACCTGACTGCTTCGATTGAGTCTCTACAAGCCGCGACAGTACAGATGGTGCAAAGAATTAAAAATCTTGGCGAATTCGTAGCCTTGGCAAAACAGTTTGTATTAGATCAAAAACGTCTGGCATCTTTGACTCAAGTTTTGGCAACTAATGCTTCAATGGTCGCTGTACGGGCGTTAGAGCAACGAGACCCAGATCAGTTTGTCTCGGTAGCACGGGAATTTGAAGCGATCGCAGCACAGGTTAACACCTTAGCGACGCAAACCAATCAGGGGCTGGTAGTACTGCAACAGCGCACGGGATTTGTGGATGTGGTTGTATCAGGTATCGATCAAGATGTCCGCGATGTGAATAGCCTTGTATCAGACTTTACAAATAGTGTTAATAGTTCTGAACAATCATTCACAAATATTTCGACTGTAACTGAGGAATTAGCTGAAATTGGGGCTTCAGTGACCGAGTCCTCTAGTTTAATCGCTGAAGCCGTTACGTTTAGTTTGGCATCGATCCAAGATATCGAAGCAATCGCCGAGCGTTCTGCTTCTCAAGCGCAATTTACCCGCGATCAATCTGGGAAAATGGGAATGTTGGCTCGCCAACTGTTAGAAAAAGTGCAATTTTTCCGATTGCCATTAATGATGCAACCTGATAATGCCGAAATTGAAGAGATAGCAAAATAATGGCAAATTCTGAGTTTGACGATTTACAGCTGCAAGAAGAACTGCGGACTCTATTTGAATTAGATACCCAGAAATATCTGCAACTATACGTGCAGACAGTTGGTCAACTGAATGCACCTAATTGGCGAGAAGATATTCAGCAGCTCTACCGTTGCGTACATACAATTAAAGGTGGCTCGGTAACTGTAGGCTTTCAGGCTGTCCTGCAAGTCTCAACCGTACTAGAGGATTTACTGTCCGATTTGCGCTATCTCGAAGTTGCGCCTCCTTTAGCTGATGGCGAATTATCTAAGTCTTTAATCGAAGCTGGCGAATTATTAATCGGCAGCGTGCAGATGGGAGAGAGCAGTAACCCCGAAGCGGCTGTACGTTATATTCGAGGGTTACGCGATCGCATTCAGGCTGAGTATTTACCTGAATGGAATGAAATGCGCCAAGTTCAGCAAGAATTTGCCGATCAAGGTTTCGATCTGGTGACGCTTGATTTAGAAATGGCGATCGAGGATTTGCCATTAACGGGAGTCGTGCCTCCAGAAGCCTGTGAAGCTGCACAGCAAACTATTACCCAATTGCAGGAAATTGGTACAGAAATAAATTTGGCTGGGGGATGGCATAAGTTTTTGCAAAAAGGTTTAGAGCTTTGCGATTGCCTTGATTGTGAAATATGGCATGTTGAATGGATGCCATTTTTACGAAAGCTCAAAGAGAGTGCCCGTCAAGGTGGGCTTATAGAAATTGAGGAAGAGGTAACTCGAACCTCATCAACTAAATCCTCACCAACAGTTGGGAATGAAGTCCAAATATTAACTAACTCCTCTCTATTACCTACTACTGATATTCAAATTCCCGTTCCGCTCGATCGACTAGAGCGATCGTCGCAGTATTTAGTCGAAACTTTAATGGCAACCCGCGCCACTCAAGGATTTTATCAATCAGTTTATGCCAATCTCTTGCCTCTAGTCTCGCTTGCTCAAAACAGCGTGCAATATATTACCCAATTGCGTGAAGTCCAAGATGACTATGCCTTGTTAGATGCTTCAGGAGAACAAGATGGGCTTAAGGTTGAGCGCTATCGCCAAGGCTATACTGCAATCAACCGATTATTGGAAATTAGTTTGCGTTTAATCGAACTAGGTTCAGAAACTGGTGAATCGGCAAGACGTACTGCCGACAGCATTCAAGTCCTCGATCGCAGTTTACGCAATCTGCAACAAACCATCGAAGAGAGTCGCCTAGTTCCCTTTGAAAGTTTAGCCTTTAGATCGAGAGGGATTCTCCGAGACTTGATGACTCGCGTTGGCAAAGCTGTTCAGTTGATAATTATTGGCGAACAGTTAGAGCTTGATGCAGGGACGCTACGGAGTTTAGAACCCGTTCTATTACATTTATTGCGCAACTCCTACGATCATGGCATTGAAGAACCTACTGAAAGAGAAAAGCTCGGAAAACCCTCTCAGGGAAGAATCGAGCTTTCGCTGAAGCGACGCGGTAGTATGTTCGATCTGAGTGTTCGCGATGATGGCAAGGGAATTGATCCCGATCGCATCAGTCAAATTGCCAAGTCTAAGGGATTGCCTCTGGTAGATACCAGCACATCCGAGCGCTTACTGAGCGTATTATGTCAATCTGGTTTCACTTCCGCAAAGGCTGTTAGTGATATTTCTGGTCGAGGGGTGGGGATGGATGTAGTAGCGAGCCAAGTTGCCTTAATGAATGGCAAACTTAGCCTGAATTCCCAAGTTGGTAAAGGGACAACTTTTACAATCCAGATTCCCGTACCACATCTATTTGTACGTTGTATGCTTTTGCAGGCAGGTGAACGGACTTTTGCAGTTCCCACTTCTGAAATCTATACAACTATGTTAGTTGAGAGCTTGTTGTGGCAAATGACCGATCGCTCTGACTATACAATTGAAGTTCGCGAAGAGAAGGGAACAGTTCCTGCGATCGATTTATCACAATATTGGCAAGGGCAACCTGAAACAAAGTCCATTTTACCAACTGCGATCGCTGTACGTACTAAACAATTAGAAAGCGATCTCGGAGTTTGGCTAATTGCAGATACATTGATCGGGCAGAGCGATTTATTGGTCAACCCAATTCCATCGCCACTGGTCGCGCCGCTCGGATTAATTGGTATGAGCTTGATGCCTGATGGCAAGTTGATCCCCGTAATTGATGCGCTCTCATTTGTAGAAGCTTTCTTCTCTACCCAGCCTGACTTTATTACAACTAGTTCCCAATCAAATACATCTGTTTTAGATTTATTGGGCGATCGCCAAATTCTAGTCGTTGATGATGCTGCCTTGATGAGACGTAGAATTGAGAGCAGTTTGTCACCACAGGGTTATGAAATTACTACTTGTGATGATGGCATGGAAGCTTGGCAATGGCTACAACGTCACAACCAACCTGCATTGCTGATCACTGACATTGAGATGCCGCGTATGGATGGATTTACCCTCATCGATCGCTGTCGCCAAGCAGGATTTGACATGCCAATTTTAGTGATTTCTTCGCGCCTAGCTGAAGAATGGTCTCGGGAAACAAATCGTCTTGGAGCAAACGATTATCTGACCAAAGGGTTCTCAACTGCCGAGCTGGTCGATAAAGTAAGTTCTCTAATCAAAGTATAGAAAATTCGCAAAGCGAGTTCTCTATACAAATAAAGAGGAGACGCTTCGCGTCTCCTCTTTATTATGGAATTTCAACTTCTGTAAAGAAACAACTTCTCTGTCCTGTATGGCAGGCAATATCGCCAATTTGCTCAATTTTGACCAAAATCACATCTCGATCGCAATCGTAATATAGTTTTTTAAGTTTTTGGATATGCCCAGAAGTAGCACCCTTGTGCCATAGTTCCTGACGCGATCGACTCCAATAATGCACTTCGCCAGTTGCCACTGTTAATTCTAGGGCTTGTTGATTCATCCAAGCCATCATCAAAATTGTGCCGTCTTGGTAGTCTTGAGCGATCGCAGGAACCAATCCTTTCTCGTCATATTTAAGATTTTCAATCCAATTATCAGACATGTTTTTAGTTTTAAGTATTCCAATGATTTAAGACTAACCGAACCACAAAAGCTTTTTGAAAGTTTTGCTAAGCAAAACTTTCAAAAAGCTTTTGGTTCTCATTTCAGCGCAAAGCGCTGTAAGTTATTCACGAACTGGTAAACAAATTGTACGTGCGATTTCGCAGTTTGTTCCTTGATATTTCCGACAAACTTGCTTGGCAGTATTTTCAGCTTCAGTAAGATTTGCTGACCATCCTGAACCAGCAGCCCCATTAGAACCCTCAGCCAGAGACATACAAGCATTTCGTGTCCATATTAATATTCGACAATCCCCAGAATTAGAAGTGTTTTCGCATTCACTTAATGCTCTAGTTTCTGCTGCTTTTTGCGTGGGGTAGTTCCAAGAGTAGCCTTTAGATTGTGTGGTAGGCGAACGGGCGATCGCACCAAAACTCACTGAGCTAGGATTGGGTTTAGGATCGGGAATTGGTGTAGTCTCAGTTGGTGTAGGTGTGGGTTCAGGAGTCTCGACATTAGCAGGATTGGTTGGAGAGCTGATTGGTGTAGTTGAGACTTCGGGCTTGGGGCTATTTTCGGCTTGGCGATTATTTAGTTTGGGTAATATCAAGGCGGCAGCGATCGCACTAGAAATTAATATCAATCCAATCGATGCAGCCACTATAATTGGCTGCATCGATCTAGAAGATGGTGTAGGTGCAGAAATCGTTACATGCGGTGTAGTCGCAGGGACTTGGGGAGTAGTTGGCGGTGTTTGAGGAGTAGTTGGCGGAGATATAGGTACGTTCGCTCCATTTGAATTTACAGAATTTGTAATAATCGTTGAAGAGGAATTTGGCTCAAATGGAGGGTTAGCGATCGATTCGGTTGGCGCAATATTTACAAAGCGTTCGCTTGTAGCGTTATTAATTTTTGTAGGAGAGAGTGATTGAACTGCATGTAATGCTTCGATCGCCGATTTATATCGCTGGCTAAAATGATAAAACACCATATTCTACAACACTTCAGCAAACGTGTCGCTCACTTCTGCATAATTGCGCCACAAAATTTCACCCGTATTTGCATCTTCTTGTAAGCTATCGGGAGTAATGCCAGTCAGAGCCTGAATCCCAATCATCCCCACTGCATAGACATCACTGCTTAAGCGAGGCTTTCCTCTTGCCTGTTCGCTAGGCATATACCCAGGTGAACCAATGCTAACGGTTACGTTCGTATTTCCTTGAGAATCGGTTCCCAATACGCTAATATCCTTGACTGCCCCAAAGTCAATTAGAACGATTTTTCCGTCTTGACGACGACGCATGAGGTTAGCGAGTTTGATGTCTCGATGGATCGCATTATGCTGATGGACAAAAGCTAGAACTTCTAAAATCTCTAACAACAGATTAATTGTGGCTGGTTCTGATAGTTTCTGTCCAACCAGAATTTCTTCCGCTAAACTATGACCGTCGATAAATTCTTGCACTAAAAAGAATTCACGATTTTCTTCAAAGTGGGCATAAAGTTTGGGAATTTGAGAATGAGCGTTGCCCAACTTGTAAAGATACTCGGCTTCTCGTTCAAATAGACTTTTGGCGATCGGCAAAATGTTAGAACTGGTATCTTTGGGTTTGAGTTGCTTAACTACACAGGCTGGATGTCCTGGCAGGTCAATATCCTGTGCCAAGTAGGTGTCGCCAAAACCACCACTTCCAATAACTTGAAGGATTTTATAGCGATTCTTTAATGTTTTACCCACTAACATAATTTACCTACCAATTTACAGGGCTTTACACTGTGATATTTATCCTTATGCAGTTTGCGATATCGATCTAAAATAGTTTGTTTGGCTACGGCTTCAAATAAACTTAGCCAGCGTAAATTCATATTTAAAAATAGACTAAGCCATCACAAAGCATTTAGGGGTTATATAAATCTAAGCTTAACAAACAGCGATATGATTGAGCTACAGTGCTGAAATAAATACTGAATTAACATCTGAATTCAAAGAGTGAATGCAAAATAAACGAGCGATTGTGTTAGGGATTTCTGGGGCATCAGGCATGATTTATGCTGTGCGATCGCTTAAATTTTTATTAAATAATCACTACAATGTCGATCTGGTAGCGTCTAAGGCGGCAATGATGGTTTGGCAGTCGGAAAACAATATAGCGATGCCGAGTAATTTGCGATCGCAAGAACAATTTTGGCGCGATCGAAGCGAAACTGCAAGCGGTAAGCTAATTTGTCATCAATGGGCAGATGTGGGGGCAACGATCGCGAGTGGTTCATTTCGGACTTTGGGAATGTTGGTAATTCCTTGCAGCATGGCAACGGTGGCAAAAATTGCCCATGGACTAAGTTCGGATTTATTGGAACGAGCTGCTGATGTGCATCTTAAGGAAGGGCGAAGATTGGTAATCGTTCCGCGTGAAACTCCGTTGAGTTTGATCCATTTGCGAAATTTGACCACCTTAGCGGAAGCAGGAGCGAGAATTGTGCCAGCGATTCCTGCTTGGTATCACAATCCGCAAACGATTGAGGACTTGGTGGATTTTGTCATTGCAAGAGCGCTCGATCAATTGGATATTGATGCAGATTTAATCCAACGCTGGCAGGGTAGAATGCCTTCTAATATCGCCGCAGGAGATTTAGAATTATGAAGAGATCGTCATTTGCCTCTAAGACTCAACCTGCCAATTCTGCTCGCAAAAAATCTTTAGGTGCGATCGCGATAGTTCAGTTTGCGATTTTGGTTCTCACAATCACGATAATTGCCGCTATCGTTGTCCAAAATTTACAACCTGAGGTACATATTTTCTTTTTAGGTCAAAAGACTTTGCCAATTCCCTTAAGTGTGGCAATGCTTGTGGGTTTTGTCGGTGGTGGAGTTCTAGCATTTGTGATTAATGCGATCGCCTCTTGGCGACATAACCTCTTAATTCGTCGGGCAGTGATTGAGGCTGGATATGGCAAAGAGGAAAGAAAGGAACAGGCTAAGTCTAGTAATCCTTCTACTCAACAAACAACTTTTCAGAAAGATATTAAAGAAGATTTTGAGGAGGAAGAGGAGTATGACGAGGAAGATGAATATGATGATGAGTTAGAGGAGGAAGAAGAAGAGCTTTATGATGAAGAAGATGACGATCCTGATACTGTTCCCTATGGCGATCGCCAAAATCTAAAATCTGCAAAACCTAAGCAACCAAAGCGCGATCGACCTCCCCTTGATGCAAAATTTATCAAGTAAAAATCTGAATGCGATCGCCTATCCACCAAAAATCAAAATAAGGTGATTTTAGATCTTAATAATTTAAGACTTAGGCTTAATTTCAAACTCTGACTTGGAACGGTAGAAGCAAACATCAAATTCAAGAAAAAAATTGGTTTGACCAAGAATTAATGGGGCATTTGGGCTATTTGTCCAAGCGAACACTAATTTGACTGGTTCAAATTCTCCAATTTGAGCGATTAAAGAAAACGGTATTGCTTGCTGATTACCAAGATTACCTGTTAATCGAACGATAGCCTTGCGCTCATCCCATACACTTCCTAATTGCAAACCAATCTCATAGGGCAAGACGTTAATCGTAGCGCCACTATCAACTAAGCCAACTGTATCAACTACGCGATCGCCTTGCTGTAATATCAGAGGAATTCTTGGAAGGCTATCAAACTCGTTTTGACTGGGGCTAGTGGTGGAATACTGGAAGCGCATAGATTATTGATGAGTTGTGTCTGACTGTTTAAGTGTTTCCATTAAAATTGCACCAGCACCAAACATATCGTAAGGAGTCGGCAGGTCATAGGTTTTAAATGGTTCTAATGGTGCAATATCTTCAGCAATGCCTAAGTCTTCTACCAGAACACGAATTAGTTTTAGCTTTTCGATCGCACTAAGTCGTCGTGCTGCTGGAATTACTTCGGCTAATGTCATGTTAGTGTCTCCATAATTTGAGATCTTGTTCTTCTAGCTTACTCGATCAAATGCGATCGCCCAATCAATCAAACTACTAAACAGCGATCACCTATTCATCAAAAATCAAAACAACGCGATCTCTCAAGTTTCTTCTGATTCTGGATCTTCACCAATTGTTTGCTGGTATGCGTGGCGAATGTGAAGAATGCGAACTGTTGAAATATCTTATCCTTCCAAAATAGTGAAAATTACTCGGTATGAGTTACGTCCCCGACCATAAAGTAGTTGACGGAGTTCTTGGCTAAAATGGTCGTTCTCTCTTGCCAATGGACAACGCTTAGACATTTGAGACAAAGAGGCGATCGCTTCTAGCAACCCTGAATACCATTGACTTGCTTTTAATAGGAGAAGAGATTTGAGATAGTCGTAAAAATGCTTTATCTGCTTCAGCTTCAGCAATACTTGAGATTTCGATGCGGTAGTTCATGAATTGGCTGGCAGATTGTACTTATGGCGCTTTTCTTCAGCAAAATCTTGAAAAGACCGATATCGTCCTGACTCAAAATCATCTAGTCCTGTTTGAATGCCTTTAATAGCTTCTTCTGAGTCTTTTTCTTCCCAATCTAAGATACTCGCTAACAATTCAGATGCAACAAAATTAATATCTTGACCTTGTTTTGCAGCTCTGCTATGGAGCAATGCTTCTAATTTGGGATTAAGGGTAACAACTATTGACATAGAATGCCTCTTCTAGCGCAAAGTTTCTAAAGTAATTATAGCTTTAGAAAATTAACCTCAGCGATCGCCTATTCATCAAAAATTAAAGATAAGGCGATCGCCCCATCACTCAAATCATCAACAGCGATCGCCTATTCATCAAAAATAAAAATAATGCGATCACCTTATTTTTAGGCTTAATTGGGTTTCAGTCCTAATGTTTATTGAACTTTTGTCCTAAATGTACGGTATAACTTTTGAACATGTCTCATAGGATCATTTCCTTGGCATTTCATATCCAACATATTGCAAAGATCTTCATCTGAAAGTGTCAGGATGATTTTTCGAGGTTGTGAATCATTAAATATAGAAAAAGATTTTCTCTGTTGAGCTTCTTCTAGAGCCCTTCTCGTTACTATAAAACCTAATCGACCCAGCCGATCGCCTAGATAAGTTGCCACTTGATTTAGATAGAAGTTATTAATATCATCTGTATTTTTTACTTCAAACATAATGAAGATAGATGAGTGTTCAGTACGAAGATATGCCCAAAATGATTGATCTGAGTCATTAGTGAAAATAATATCACGACGTTCAGTTCCATCTACTGTTGCCACCTCCAACTCACCATCAATTAATTCTGGATTAAATAAAAAATTAAGTATTTCAAGAACGACACGTTGATATTTTCCTGCATCTTCACGTCCAGTTTTTACTTGATTCAGTTTTTCCTTTAGTTCTTCAGCCACTATAGAAATCTTGCTTGCATCAATGTAATTTAAACTCGGCTGAGCTTGTTCATACGCCTTTTCTTTAGCTAAAACATATCGATCTATTCGCTCAATTTCTGTTCGATTTAATGATACTACTTTTTCCTTTTCTTCTTTTTTAATTTGAGCTGGGGCAATATTTTTTGTAGCAAGACGACCTTTTACACGTTTGGCTCTCAAGTAAGTCGAAAATTCCATTTTGAAAAAATCATCATAATTAATCCAAGGAAGTACTCTAACAATTCGCCGAGGAACTAAAAGAATAGGAGAATTATCAATTGGACTTATTGGCAACTCAAAGTAACCGTCATACCAAGTTAACGTATCAAAGTCAAAGATATGACTCAATGGGACTCCAGAAATGAGTGGAATATTCCATAGTAGACATTGTTTCTGAGTGTATTCAATTAAATACTGTTTAAGAAGGTTAGCGGCAATATCACTAATACGGTCTGCCCCAATACCAACTGACACCAACTGCATTTCTTCAATGTGTTTAACCCCACGCTCTTGCAAAGCAGGGGAGTCAATAAGAGTCTCAATAATTAATTGAGAAAGAAAATTTCCTACACCTGATCCTTGCTTACTCTTTTTTGAATAGCCTAGACCAATCTCTGCAACTTCAGGAAAATCAAAAAGTTGTTGTGCTTCACTTAGTTTTCTCTCTCTAACAAGCTCAATACCTTTATTAAATACTTTCAAAATTGAAGTGTGGAGATTTGCGAGAATATTATCTCGACTTTTAAATAGCAAAAAAGGATCAATCCCAATAGGTAAGTCTATACCTAAACGGGGAATAACAAAATCCACCTCAAATTGAGATGTGTCAGTCAAAAGTTGAGTATTAGGAGCTATATTAATCATTGGAGATTTGAAAGTAATCAGCAATATTAATTTTATCTAGCTTGACAAAGTTAAATTCGCTATCATCAGTTATGAAAGCTGATCGATCATTATACCAGTGACTAGAAAGATTACCATTATGATCATCTAAATCAGCTTTGGTAACATTTAACCTACCCTCCAGATAAATTTGTATTGCTATTTCAATTCCCTTTGCGTCATCTAGCTTGAATTTTACTCGCTCGATCAAGGGATAAAGTTCAGCACGAAAACGATCTAGACCTTGACGAACTTGACGCATTACGACCACTGCATCTCGGTGCTGTGTATTATCCCCAGCCGATATAAATTCTTTAAGTCTCTGTACATAAGTGTCTTGCTTTATTAGTTCTTTTGTCTCTCTAATAACCTCATTCATTTGAGTTAGAACAAGATCTGTTACTGGTTCTGCTGGAGCTTTTTTAGATAATTTATCTATTTCTTCATAGAGACCAAGTGAAACGCTGTCAAGTAACTTAAGCTGATTTTTTTGATACCCAGACGCATTACGCAAAAGCGGCTCAAGCGTAGCAATGATGTTACTAATTTGCTCAAGTTGCTCTGTTCGTTTTTGTCTGAGTTGTGTAGATTCATTAGAAAGACTAGGGTTATTTTTTCGTGTTGCCAATTGATCACCTTTAATTTTTTGCCAGTAGCTTATACAGTTATTACTTTCTTGTTACCAGTTTAACCGATGTTACAAGAAGTATCAGACCCCATAAATACTTACCCAAGAAATCATAATGTTGTATTAGCATTCACTGTTAGATTATGTAGGCAAGCTATAAACTTAAGCAGAGATTTATCTAGAAAAATTTAGACAATAAAAAAGAGGGCATATGCCCTCTTTTTTATTAGCTTATTTGTGGATTAGACAGAAGCCAAAAATGTTTTCTTGTATTCAACAAGTGCTTCTTTCAAAATAGCTTCAGCATCCTTAGTCAAGGTCTTTTCAGCCTTAATGATTTCGCCATATTTAGGCTTGCTGGTTGCCAAGTAGTTACGCAGACCCTTATTGAATGCGCCAACTTGATCGACTTCCAATTCATCAAGATAACCATTAATTGCAGTGTAAATAATCGCAACTTGATCGCCAACAGGCAATGGAGAATATTGAGGCTGCTTGAGAATTTCACGAAGACGGATACCACGAGCTAGTTGCGCTTGAGTGGTTTTGTCCAAATCAGAAGCGAACTGAGCGAAAGCTACGAGGTCATCGTACTGCGCCAATTCTAGCTTGATCTTACCTGCGACCTGTTTCATTGCTTTGATTTGCGCTGCCGAACCAACACGAGATACCGAGATACCAGGGTTGATCGCAGGACGAATACCAGCGTTGAACAAGTCAGAAGACAAGAAGATTTGACCATCAGTAATCGAAATTACGTTGGTAGGAATGTAAGCCGATACGTCACCAGCTTGAGTTTCAATGATTGGCAATGCTGTCATCGATCCACCGCCGAGTTCATCACTCAACTTCGCAGCACGTTCGAGCAAGCGAGAGTGTAAGTAGAATACGTCTCCAGGATATGCTTCACGACCTGGTGGACGACGGAGCAAGAGAGCCATTTGGCGATAAGCTTGAGCTTGCTTGGACAAGTCATCATATACGATCAAAGTGCCTTTGCCTTTGTACATGAAGTACTCAGCCAATGCTGCGCCAGTGTAAGGAGCGAGGTATTGCAAGGTTGCAGGATCGTTGGCGCTTGCCATAACGACGATCGTGTATTCCATTGCGCCACTTTCACGGAGCTTGTTAACTACGTTAGCAACGGTAGAAGCTTTCTGACCGATCGCTACATATACGCAGATACAATCCAAACCTTTTTGGTTGATGATGGTGTCTACCGCAACCGAAGTCTTACCTGTTTGACGGTCACCAATGATCAATTCGCGTTGACCACGACCGACGGGAATCATCGCGTCGATCGCAGTGATACCAGTTTGCAGCGGTTCGAATACGGATTTACGAGCAATAATGCCAGGAGCAGGAGATTCGATTAAACGAGTTTCGGTTGCTTTAATTTCGCCCTTGCCATCGATAGGCTGAGCCAATCCATCAACAACGCGACCAATGAATGCTTCACCTACAGGAATCTGGGCAATGCGACCAGTTGCCTTTACAGAGCTACCTTCAGCAATTTTACGACCTTCACCCATCAACACAACACCAACGTTGTCTTCTTCAAGGTTCAGCGCAATGCCGACAGTACCATCTTCAAATTCCAGCAACTCGCCAGCCATGCACTGTTCCAAGCCGTAGACACGAGCGATACCGTCACCGACTTGCAGGACAGTACCAACGTTGGAAACTTGCAGCTCTTGGTTATAATTAGCAATTTGCTGCTTGATAATATTGCTTATTTCGTCAGGTCTGATGCTAACCATAGTTGTGTTTTACCAGTTATCAGCGATCGATTTGTTTTTAATATTTGGGGGATTAGCTATTAGCATTTAGCCGATAGCTTTTTGGTGATTGGATCAGTAATGCGTAATTCGTAATTTCTAATTACCTTACCTTTTACATTTTTCCTTCTAAACGCCAGCAGTAAGGCTGCTCTTCAAACGACGTAACTGTCCACGAATGCTGGCATCTACGACTTGAGAACCAACTTTAATGATTACACCACCAATTAGTTCAGGATTGACAGTTACGTCAAGTTCGACACTCTTAGACTTTGTCATCGCTTTGACGCGATCGCGAATGCTATCTTCTTGTGATCTGCTTAATTTCAGAGCAGTTGTGATTTCGGCAAGAGCAACTTCATCAATCACACGCAAAAGCGCTTGAAACTGTTTAACAATCTCACTTAAGAAGGCAATACGTTTGCGATCGACTAACAGAAGTAAAAAGCTTTTGGTTACAGTATTAACTTGAGGACCAAATACACTTTCAACAACTCCTTTTTTGACATTTGCGCCAATTAGGGGACTAGCAAAAAGTTGTCTTAAATCAGCTGAATCGCTAAGTGTGTTACCAATTAAGCGCACATCTTTGGCGATCACGTCTAAATTATTTTGCTCTTGAGCTAAGGACATCAAAGCCTCAGCATAGGGAGCAACTACTGCTTGACTAACAGAACTAGATTTCATGTTTTCTCCTAGTCAGAACTCAAAAGGGCAATACTACGGTCGATCAACTCGACTTGAGTGGATTCACTCAAACCGCGATCGAAATAAGACTGCACGCTAGCAAGGGCTTTTTCAGCGACTTGTTGGCGCAATTGCACGATTACGCGCTCTTGCTCTGTAGCAATCTCTTGATCGGCAGCCTCACGCAAACGCGCAATGTCTGCGTCAACCGTTGCCAAAATCACATCAGCCGCATGTTTTGCATCAGCTTCTGCTTGTTTACGCAAGTTATCTGACTCAGTTTTGGCTTGAGCTAGCTTTTCTTGCTGTAATGCCAGTTTTGCTGCTGCATCTTTTTGGCGCTTTTCTGCATCAGCGATCGCGGATTGGATAGATTCCAAACGCGCTGAGAGAATTTTGCCTAAGAAACCGCGACCTGCGTAGATCAAAAGACCGATAACGATTACTAAGTTAATCAGGTTAGTTTCCAGAATATCGGAGTTAATCCCGAATCCTGAATGTTCGCCTGCTTCACTAGCAAGTAAGACGAAATTTCTAATCATAAACGTTACTTCTATTACTCAATATCGGCAAGAAGCCAGACAAGAACTATGTAGGACTATAAAAACTAGGATCTTACTAAGTTACCTAATAGCTTTTCTAGAACTTGGCGACTGAGTGATTCCACTTCTGCGTCCAGCGATGCTGTAGCATCTTGTTTTTGCTTTTCAATTTCGGCTTTAGCACTAGCAACTTTTGCTTGCGCCTCGGCTATGGCGGCATCAATACGTTCTTTACGAATCTTATTTGCATCCGCTTGAGCAGTAGTCAAAATGCTTTGAGTTGCCTTACGGGCAGCAGATAACTCTTGCTCATACTGTGTTACAACTAACTCTGCTTTTTCAAGCTGCTCTTTTGCTCCAACAATTTGATCTCTAACATAGTCATCACGACCGTCGATCGCTTTAGTCAGAGGCTTAAAGAAAATAACGTTGAGAAGCGCCACAAAAACAACAAACTGCACCGCCATAATTGGAAGTGTGGCATTGATATCAAACAAGCCGCCTTTATGTTCTACTGCTTCCGCAGCAACGAGAACAGTTGAAAAAAGGTTCCAAATTGTCATAGGTTATGTTGCTGAAATAGCACTCTTTTCGGTGCTATTACTAAAGTGCAATTACTGGTGATTTGTATAGAATGGAACAAGGGGCTTAAGCCCCTTGTCTCTGTCTCACAGAATCAGGAATGCTTAAGCAAAGGGGTTAGCGAATAGCAATACAAGCGCAACAACCAGACCGTAAATGGTGAGAGCTTCCATGAAAGCCAAGCTCAACAGTAGTGTGCCACGGATCTTGCCTTCAGCTTCAGGCTGACGTGCAATACCTTCTACAGCACGGCTAGCTGCTGTACCTTGACCGATACCAGGTCCAACTGCACCAAGACCAACGGCAATGCTAGCGGCAATTACGGATGCTGAGGCTACTAATGGATCAATCACGTTCTTTTTCCTTTCTTAGATTATTTTTAATTGGTTTACATGTATAGGAAGTAAACTTCCCAGAATCAACTGAGCTTAATGCTCATGGCCTTCATCACCATGTCCTTCCATCGCCTCACCAATGTATGACGCTGCCAAGGTCGAAAAAATCAATGCTTGGATGGCACTGGTAAATAGTCCCAGAATCATCAATGGCAGAGGTACAAACAAAGGTACGAGGAGAACCATGACCCCCACAACTAGCTCATCCGCGAGGATGTTTCCGAAAAGACGGAAGCTTAGCGAAAGGGGCTTTGTGAAATCTTCAAGAACCCATAAAGGAAGGAGAAAGGGAGAGGCTTGGATATATCTAGTGAAGTATTCCAAACCGCGCTTGCTCAATCCAGCATAGAAATAGGCTAAGGAGACTAATAATGCTAGGGCGATCGTGGTATTGATGTCACTTGTCGGGGCAGCAAGTTCGCCCTCTGGCAATTCGATCAATTTCCAAGGAACTAGCGCTCCTAACCAGTTCGATACGAAGATAAACAAGAATAGACTACCAACAAATGGTACCCATTCTCTGTAGTGCTTTTCGCCAATCTGGTCTTTAGCGATGCCCTGAACGTATTCCAGAGCATATTCCATGAAATTTTGAAACCCTGCGGGAACCCTTTGGTCAGCTTTAGCGGTGCTAGATCCGATAAGCGCAGCAACGAGTACTGCTCCCATGACAATCCAGCTCACGATTAAAACTTGACCATGTACCGCTAGATTACCGAACTGCCAATAAAAGTGCTTGCCCACTTCTAGTGCGGCAATACTGGTTTGGTGACTAATTGAATAGCCAAAAGATACTGGATCGATCATGTTCGATATGTTACAACCTGTAGAAGGTCAAATCAGTAAGAATGGAACCCATCACTCAAGCTTTGCTCAAATCTTGAGCAACAATCACTAAAACAGCGACTTTATAGGTCATAAAGCCGAGGAATGCAGGCAAAACTTCTAGTTGATCGGATTTAGCGGCGATCGCAATCAGAAGCACGAATAGTCCAAGTCGAGAGAAACCGAGACGGCTAGACTTTGTGCCCAATTGGTCTACGCTCTTGGTCAGCATTCTGAAATAAACAGAGCCAACTAGTGCCCCTAAAGCATAGCTGAGAGCTATTTTCCATCCGTACGACAACCAGACCGCTAAGCCAATAAAGACTCCAGAGGCAAGGGTTAGTACTAACAGCTTAAATTTGAGTCGGTTGTACTCTTCCATGCCATCATCAACTGATGTGGACGAAGATTCTACAATCGTCTGGGGCGCTGCACTGCTTTTTGCGGGAATAATCTTCACTGTTGATTTTTAGCGAGAATTGCTGATTATTTGAGTGAAGAACAAGTACTTGAGATAGTACTGAAAATGGGTGTCCAAAAACTTGGATGTAGCTGCCTACACCGTTGCTAAGCATATCACGCAAGATGTCACATTTGCTTTACAAGTCTCAGACAAATAAGTACTGAAAGCATCTAACTAGCCTCCGATACTTTCTAGCAGAAACTTTTTATAGGTATTTCGTCTATGGTGGAGTGTTAACATAACAAAAAGTTTTAGAGCAATGCTTAAACTTTTTTTAAAGTTAAAAAAGCTAAGCATTCTTCCAAAATTCATTATTTTTTGTGAGCATCCAGAATTTGCAACCTATGTCCACATCTTTCGCTAAGCCTCGCCCGTTTCAGATTGCTTTGCAAGCCGCAGTCTTGTCTCTTATCTCCTCTGCTGCTTTACTGCCGCTAGGGGCGATCGCGCAAAATGCTTCAACCCAGAAGCCTCAATCTCAGCCCACTCCCCAAGCTCAGCCTATTGAGCCTACTAAGCCAAATTCTCTTGAGAGTAGCGTGTTTAGTATTTCAGGTGGTCAGCGATTGATGTCGGAGTCAATGGCAGCAATTAGTCAGCAGAATTACGATCAAGCTGTAACTAAGTTGCAAGATGCCCGCCAAGTTTTTAACCAGTTATCAAATTTTTATCAAGAGTTGACGACGAGCTTTGCAGGAATTGACAATCGCATTTCTGATAGTCATCGTCGTAAGGCTTTGCAAACAGCGCAGTTGCGTGACGAGGCTACTTATCAACTTGCAGTTGTCTATCGAGCCAAAAACCAACCTGAATTAGCTGTGCCTTTGTTAATCCAGTTGATTCGTAGTCAAGCGCCAACTCGCGATTTGGGCTCACAAGCTTATCAGCAGTTGTTTGAGCTAGGTTTTGTGGATGCACAGTTTGTGCGCCCTAATGCTTCTGCTCCGAAGTAATTTCTGGACTAATCCCAAAAGAGTGTTAGTGGCGTAGAGCGACGCTAACACTCTTTTGCTATAAAAAATCTCGCTAAGCAAGGATTTTTTATAGTGATTTTGCCCACCAAGCAAGTCCATAGCGCTGACTTGGCGAACTTACTTGTGGCGATTTAAAGACAACTCTAAGTTTATATTTTCCAGTAGCAGGAATTTTCATAAAAATATGCTGCAGGTTATCAATTTGACTAATAGACGACCAAACGCTTTGAGAAATGTCAGTATCTTGCGATCGCATTAAATAAAGCTCAATCCTATTAAACCCTTCATCAGTAAAGCTTTCGCCAATATCAAATAATCCATTACCATTTTTGTCATTTAGTTTGACTTGACGATCCCAAGTTAAGGTAGCAGAGATAAAGCTATCGGCTTCGAGAGGATTAGCAAAAATATAGTCTTGATACTTATCGACTTCAACAATATTTGTATCCCAACCGATCGCTTTGACAGTTGCTGAAATATTACCAGTGCCGTTAACTGGAGATTGTTGTCCTCCTTTGTATTGCAGAAAAGCACGATAGGCATTGAGTTGTCCTGCACCCAGATTGATGCTGAGGGGAATTGAGCGATTGGCATAGGCTTCGGTATCGATCCAAGTCTTACCGAAAGCATCAAGAATAGTTTTGGACATGCCAAGGATTTTGCCATCACCAGCATCTTGGATTTTATCGGCAGAATTAATTAGGACGGCTTTGATGGCTTCATGGCGACGCGCATCAATACTCCATTCTCCCGATTCGATCTGACGATTGGCATATTCATGCAATAAGGCGATCGTGCCAACAACATGGGGAGCTGCAAAACTAGAACCATTGGCATTTTTGAACTTACTTTGTAGGGTAGGTAGCTTGAGATTATTTCCAGGGGCTAGCAAGGCAAGCGATCGCCTGCCATCGACTGGACTTTCTACGCCTGCCGTCCATTTGCCATCTTTATTGAGATCGCTAAAGACTTCACCTCGATCGTATTTGCCATTATTGTTGCGATCGATAAATGGCTCATCGATGAGGTTGCCGCGATCGAGTTGGCGGTATATGCCATCGACTTCACGAGTAAATCCAACTGTAAACCCGTTATAAAGATCTGTGGGAATTGGTATTCCGCCTTTGCCTTGGTTACCCGCAACAATAGGTAATGTGTTGTAGGTAGTGGCAATCCAATCGACACAAAGTGTGAGTAATGCATCGCCATCAAGCTTGGCATTGGGGCGAGGATCTTCGCTGAGGAGTTCGCCAAAGCTAAAATTAATGGCACGTACCGTACCGTTATATTGTCGAGCAATATGTTGTGAAGCAATACATGCCTCTGGCTGCCCATCTTGGCGGCGTTGAGAATAGGCGGATGAGAGTAGTTTGGCATTTGGAGCGATGCCACGCCGAATTTTATCTTGACTGATAATCACTGCTGCTACTTGGGCAGAGTGATCGTCTAAATTTTTATTGGGGATAGCTTGGCGATCGCGAAAAAAAACTTCATAGGGTTGGACGATCGCGCGATCGATTTGTAAAAGCTTGTTAGAAATTTTATCTACGGCGAAGCGGCTAGGACGACTCAGCTCGACTTGCCCGATGAAAACATCTTTACCTGTCAGGTTGTAGGGAGGTTTTTGTAAGGTGCGTGCATCTATGCCTTGGCGATCGGCTGACTTTTCTAATGCCCAACCTGTGGGGCTAGTAGCCATACCTGTAGAAATACTGAGCAAAATCCAACCGACAAACCACCCTAACCTTCTCATTTTTATTTCCGTTTTTTGTCTATAGGACTTTGCACCGCACATTTACTAGGATAATCAAAAAATTCTAAACTTTTTACAATTTGACTCATGCGTTTCCAGTCAATTTGTCAAGATTAGGAAAAAACTCTCGCTTATCCAATTGCATAACTTAAGTATTTGACACCTCGCAATAGTCAGTAACTAAGTATCCATACCACAAATAAATCGTCAAGCCGAGAAAAATATTAGAGAACTGACAATTCTACTTTTTTCTTGTCAAGCAGAATTTGGAGGCGATCGCCTAGTTCATAGGCAAATTTAAAGAGTATGAGATTGTTGAGTTGCTGAATCCTCAAAATAAGCTGAACGAGATACACTTAGAAACATCCCCATCCCGCACAAAGAATCTGGCTGACTACTTGTTATGAGTAAATTTGAAAGAATATCTATTAAAGGGTTTCGCCGACTGCAACAAGTCGATCTAAAAATGCGAGATCTTGTAGTGATGATTGGTGCAAATGGCTCAGGTAAGACATCCTTTTTAGATGCTATGTCAATGTTAGCGGCTTCAGCAAGTGGGAAGTTACATGAGTCATTACAAAGCAAAGGTGGGTTAAATGAAATTTTGACTAGGGGGCGATCGGAAAAACTGCAAATAGGAATATTGGCAAAGGCATTAGATCAAGAAGATCTAACATACAGTCTAGCTATAGCTCCTAAAGGTTTAGCCTATGAAATCAGGCTAGAACATTTAACTAAACAACCAATTTCTGCAACTGAGAAAGTTAGTCATCTTTTCCCAATGATTGGAGACAATCTTATTTCCAAAAGATACATTGAGTCTTATGGTTTAGGCATTAAATATTTTCGAGAAGATGATGCTATTTTAAGTCCTAATTGGGAATATAACTATCTGGAAACTTCTCTTTCTCAAGTTCCTAAAATGTATCAAGAACCTGAGAACTTGCGAAAAAGTCTTGCTTCTTGTACTTATTATGGAGCGCTTGATGTTTCAGGGACAAGCCCAATTCGTCTACCTCAAGCAATGCGACCAGCGAAATTACCAGGGGTAAGAGGTGAGGATTTGGTTTCTTGTCTCTACGATTTGCGAGAAAGCGATCGCGATCGCTTTGAAATGGTTGAGAGCATTATTTCTGCTGCATTTCCAGATTTTGAGCGTTTAAATTTTCCTCCAGTTGCTGCGGGAACTATTTCTATGACTTGGAAAGATAGAAATTTTTCGCAGCCTATATATGTACATGAGCTATCAGAGGGAACGCTGCGATTCCTTTGGTTGGTAGCACTGTTGCAAAGCCAAAGTTTGTCAACAATTACACTCTTAGATGAACCTGAAGTTAGTTTACATCCAGAACTTTTAAGACATTTAGTTTACTTAATGCGCGAGGCTTCTAAGCATACGCAGTTAATCGTAGCGACTCACTCAGATCGCCTTATCCGATTTCTTGCTCCCCATGAGGTTCTGATTTGCGATATCGAAGAGGGAGAAGCTAAAATGACATGGGCTGATACGCTCGATTTGGATAAATGGTTAGAGGACTACAGCCTCGATCAACTTTGGGCTATGAATGTAATGGGTGGTCGTCCATGAAAATTGCAATTTTAGTTGAAGGGGCTACTGAATCAGCTTTTAAAGAGAAGTTACATGAGTTTCTAAAACAATATCTAGCGCAAAATATGCCGAGATTAAAATTTATCCCGCAGGATGGGAGAATTCCAAAGGAAGATAAGTTAAAGCGGATTGTGGAAAATTTATTGAGTGGAAAGGATGCCTATGATGCTGTAATTGCTTTGACGGATGTATATACGGGGTCAAGAGATTTTGTAGATGCGGCGGATGCTAAAGCAAAAATGACTGCATGGGTTGGCAACAATCCGAAGTTCTATCCACATACTGCTTGTCACGATTTTGAGGCATGGTTACTTCCCTATTGGGCAACAATCCAAAAGATCGCTAAACATAACCGTTCTGTACCCAGTGGCGCACCAGAGAAGGTAAATCACAATAAACCGCCTTCTTACTGGATCAAGGAGATTTTTAAATTTGGGGATTGCAAAAGAGACTATAGCAAGATTATTGATGGCAAAGCTATTCTCAAAAATCAAGATCTGATGATTGCGATTCAAGCCTGCCCAGAGCTAAAGGCTTTTGTAAATCGAATTATTGTTTTGTGTGGTGGTGAGGAAATTACCTAAGAGCTATAAAATTTGGAGGCGATCGCCCCATTAACACAACTAAAAATCTCGTCTAATTCAGCGATCGCTTCTAGCTCAATATTTTCTGTAGCCGTAAGTGCATCTGCTTTTTCTTGCGAGCAGGGTTTGGATGCGATCGCCTAGTTCATCGGTAAGTTTAAAGAGTGTGAGATGGTTGATTTGCTGGATCCGCATTCCTTTGGGGAGAAGGGATGATAGTTTTAGCAATGTATTCATGGCGTTTTTTACAAGGTTGCTATTTAGATTTTAACTTTCTTCTTTCTGTGCGGGTAAGCAAATATTTCAGAGATTTATTTTGTTTGCTTGTATTATTGTTTAGTTATTTTTTCCATTAAAAGCCTAGAAATGACAGTACATTTACCTGAAATTGGAATTACCAATTGCCGTAGAGCTAAAACATTACTCGAAGAATACCCTCAAAATATCGTTGGTAGTTTTTGGATAATGAGTGGCTATGGATTTGATAAAAAAGAAATTCCTAGCTGGTGGATTGACAATCATTTTGAAGACAATCAAGCACAATCAATTATCGATGGTTATGAAACAGGTCTTTTTGATGGTGAACATAACAACCCTTTGTATTTAGGGTTTTGTATTATTGTTGTTGCGGCTCCAGACAATCCTGCTAGTCTTTCTTATGTAATCCAACATTTAAGAATGTGGGAAGGTGAAGGTATAGGACTATTAAGAATAATGGCAAATTATAATATTCCTGCAATCACAGAAGTTATTTATCCTGAAAGTTTTTTAAAATACCGTTATGGTTATGCTGGCGAACGTAATACTTATCGAAATTTACGTGTATCTCTAGATCACTGGTCAGTACAAATTTGGGAAGATTATTGTAGTTACCAAATGTCTAATCGTGGACAGCAGATATTTTATGAATATTGCAAACGAATCAATGTAATCAAAGATGAAGTACAAGCTACTGTTGAAAAAGGTTCTAAAGCCTTAGTTTTGACAGAAGGTGAAACAGATCCAATTTATATCAGAACAGCATTGGCTCTATTGGGAAAAACAAAAATTTTAGATCTAGTTGATATCGAGTGGGTCGGGGCTTCTGTAGGTCAGGGGAAAAGTATAAATACTGGAGACAGTGGTTTAAACAATACAAGAGATGTTCTCCTTTCTAATCCCAAATTTTTAACTAGAAAAGTGTTGCTTTTATATGACTGTGATACAAAAAAGCAAAGTGCTGATTATGACAATCTAAAAATTAGATCTATCCCTCGACAGGAAAATAGAAAGATCAAAAAAGGGATTGAAAATTTATTTCCTGATCATTTATTTACTAAAGAGTTTTATACACCAAAAACTAAAATAGGTGATTATGGAGAAGTAAATCAAATTCAAGAATTTCAAAAAATGAGGTTCTGCACATGGATGTGTTCTCAGAAAAAGGATGCTAAAGATTTTGCGGACTTTAAGGTGATTGTCGATATTCTCAACGATTTTTTAAATGAATCATTGGAATAGTTAATACGAAAAATAGCGACAAGTATTTTGTCTTGCTATAATTCTGACTAAGAATATGTAATCCACAACCTTGTAAAGGTCACTACACATGGCTACAGTTCAGTTTAAATCAGAGATCAGCATTGAACTCGATCAACTACTCACTGGAGTAGCCCAGCTAGACACACCTGATTTAGAGAAATTACTTATTCAAGTTCGACAAGTACTTGCCCATCGCCAAAATCCTAGTCTTCCTGCACTAGAACTAGAACTACTGCAAAAAATCAATCAAGCTATACCAGAAGAAATACAACAGAAATACAACGATCTAAGCGCAAAAATGCGATCTCAAACTATCACTCCTGAAGAACATCAAGACTTACTTAAGCTGATTGATATTGTTGAGAAAGCTGATTGCGATCGCTTACAGCATCTTATCCAGTTATCGCAGTTACGGAATATTTCGTTAGCCGAATTGATGAAGCAACTACAGATTCATCCCCAACCCGTCCATGTCTAGGCGATACATCACAGCTACAGAAGAGAGTCAAATTATAGAAAGATCTAACCGACTTTGTGAATATTGTCGATGTTCTATGGACTACTCTGCACAGTCATTTGTCATCGATCATATTGTGCCAATCGCTGAAGGCGGAACAACAACAATGGACAACTTAGCTTTTTCCTGTGGTGGATGTAACGGTCATAAATACACAAAAACTCAAGCCACAGATCCCGTTAGCCGCGAATTAGTGCCCATTTACAATCCCAGAACTCAAAAGTGGCTAGACAACTTTGTTTGGAGTGATGATCTCCTGCAAGTAGTTGGTTTAACAGCGATTGGTAGAGCCACTATAAACGCCTTACAAATGAATCGTTCTGGAGTGGTCAATATGAGAAAATTGCTACTTATGGCAGGACTACATCCTCCTAACTACTAATTATCTTCAGAATTTACAAGAGATTGAAGAATGCTGAATCTATCTCATAGCCTAAGCTTTGGGTCATTTGCTGTAACTTTGCCGTGCTGTCAATGCCGCGTGACTTGAGCCATAGCGAAATGGTGAATACCTTCTGCATTACAAAAAGCTCCAATGCTTCAGGATTGTATTGCAACACATAGCCATCACCTTCGCGCTTAAACTCGTGGGGAACTAGCATCGCCGCATAGCGACTGAGTTCTGCACGCCAATCGAGGAGATAGCTAAACCAAGGATAGGTCGCATCAAGACGAACAAACCAGAGACGCACTTCCGAGATTTCTGATAATTCGCGAGGATCGCCATCTTCCTTATCCCAGACAAGTTCGATTTGAAATTGGCGATCACCTTCGGGAGTTTCATCCCAATTCGCTAATAACTTCTCGATCGCAATCTTAGCGGGAGTGATATCGAGTGATTCAATACAGGCTTGGTTGATATAGATAACGGTAGACATTACAGTATTTTATATAGAGATAATAGTTAGGGCGGTGCAACGTACCGCCCTAACTATTTATTTTTTGGGTAGATTTTCGCGAGGATCGAAGGATTGGACTTCTAGCAACTGCTCGTAAAGTTCGCGTTCGCGCTTGCTGGGAGTTTTAGGAACCACGATTTGAACTTCCACATATTGATCGCCAAAGGTTCGCGCATCTTTTGGGAAACCTTTTCCAGAGAGTCGTAACTGTTGTCCAGACTTCACCGCAGGCGGAATAGTTAGCTTCACAAGCCCGCTTAGAGTTGGTACTTCCACTTGAATGCCGAGAACTGACTCGCTCGGTGAAATTGGCAACTGACAGCGAATATCGGAACCTTCAAGGGTAAAAAATGGATGGGGCTTCAGCGTAATTTTGAGATAGAGATCTCCGCCCGATGCCCCTTGACCTTTGAGGCGAATCCTTTGACCTGAGAGTACACCTGCGGGCATATTGACCTCAAGCGATCGCCCATCTTCGAGGCGAATGCGCTCGCGACCGCCCACATAGGCGCGTTCGAGGGGCAATTCTAATAAAGCTTCAGAATCGCGGCGTGGTGTTGGTCGCGGTGGGGCTTGGGTCGTGGTGCGATAAGAAGATGCGCCACCAGTATCTTGGGCGCGTTCATTAGTGCGGAATTTGCCTAATAACTGATCGACAAATTCTTGGAAGTCGTTATATTGGCTAAAGTCAACATCGCCTGTATAGCCACGCTCAAAATCAGGTGTATATTGTTCGCGAGATGAAGGAGCGCGTCCACCCTGACCTTGGAATCCACCTTGTTTCCAATATTGCCCAAAGCGATCGTATTGTTGGCGTTTAGTGGTGTCGGACAGCACTTCGTAGGCTTCACCAATATCTTTGAAGCGCTCTTCGGCTGCCTTGTCTCCAGGATTGAGGTCGGGATGATATTTCCGCGCTAGCCTGCGATAGGAGCGCTTAATTTCGTCAGCCGTAGCTGTCTTCGGTACGCCGAGGATTTCATAGTAATTGCGAAAGTTTTGCATATTTCCCGAACTGCAAACAAGGAGATAACTTAGCTTACCCTATCGGTGCTTTTGGAAACCCTTGCGGCTTTGCCAAAAGCTATAGTGCTTACTAAACTCCAAAGATTTAGAGGTAGCACAAAGCACTACGTCTAAATCTTTGGGGTTTAGATCCAGCTAGGTAACCACATTAACACGCGCAAATAGACCGAGGAGATCGGTAAACCGATATAAATAGGCAACCAAAATAAAAATGAGATCGCCACTGTTACAAAAATCCCTGAGCCGATCGCCCGCAGTTTCTCTAGGGGAGATTGCCATAAAGTTGACACCAAAAGTGCCAATGCCCCAAAAGCAAAAACCGATGCTGGCATATAGTGATATAGAAATATGCATCGCCTACTCAAGCTCCAAGGCAACCAATGGGCAAAAAAACTTGTAGTCACGTAAAAAGCAAACCAAAATAATAGCGAATGCTCATTAGAGGGGATTTTGGTTAATATTTGGGGTGGAAACCTGAACTTGGAGACAATTACAAATACAGTGCAAACTACTAAAGCGATCGCACTGAGCCAATATAAAAACGGATTACCCATCGCATGAACAAATTCCACCATGCTATTTGGGCGCGTCTCAAAAAAATAAGCGATCGGGCGAATTAACAAAACCCAACTCCACCAAGGCGAACAGTAAGGATGAATTGGTTCAGTTTTACCGACTCCCAAGTTTTGATGAAAGCCAAGGATCTGGCGGTGCAATTCCCAAATATCGCGTTCGGGATTAATCATTAGATGCGGAATCCACTGCACAAAATAGAAAGCGATTGGCATGATTACTAACCCAATCACAATCTGCGGTGCATTTAAAGTTTGGCGATAGCGCGACCATGCATAACTGGCGATCGCCACCAGACCTACGATATATGCTAGTCCAGTCCATTTCACACTCACTGATGCTCCCAACATCAAACCAGTCACAATTACCCAAAACCAGCGTTGGCGCGATCGCTTCAGCGCCAATACCATGCATAACTGGCTCAGCATCCCAAACAGCAAAATGTAAATATTGATCAAGCCAAATCTTGACTCCACCAATAACAGCCCGTCCATTACGACAAACCAACCTGTCAGCCATGCCCAACTGCGGCGATCGCTCAACTGCCAGATCAACTCGTAGGTGACTAAGGGTAATAGCGAACCTGCGATCGCCGTCATGCAACGATAGCCAAATGGTGCGTAGCCAAAGATCTTAATCCCTAAAGCAATGATGTACTTTGCTAATGGCGGATGAGCATCAAAAAATGGCTCACTATGCAAGTAATTTAGAGCAAATTTTGGGTAATAAATCTCATCAAAAACAACTTCAGCCGTGCCATCTAAATTCCAAAAGCGCAACCCAAAGGCAACTACCGCGATCGCCATCACTCCAAATACTGGATGTTCCGATAGCCAAATCAGGCGATCGGTTAAACGAGCTAGGGGCGTAATAATAAATCGCTCGCTCCAATTGCTCATTGATAGTTCTGTTCTACAAACATTTGTATAGATATTGCGCTTTGCATCCTAAATCCTTTGGAGTTTTAATAGAGGAATCGCTGAGCGATTCCTCTATTAAAACTATTTACCTGCTTTAATTTGAGCAACTAAATCTTCCAAATCCTTCACATTTGGCGCTCCAGAGAAAAATACCCCATTCACCACAAATGAAGGCGTGCCGCGTACTCCTAAAGATTTACCAAGCTCAAAATCTTTTTTAATGGCAGCCTTTGCTTCGGCACTCTTGCGATCGCGGTTAAAGCGATCGACATCAAGATTCAAAGTTTTAGCCTGTTCGAGATAAAACTCTTCCCCAAGTTTGCTCTGTTGCTCAAACAAAGCATCGTGGTACTCCCAAAATTTACCTTGTTGCATTGCTGCCCATGAGGCAAGTGCTGCGGGTTCAGCCTGAGCATGAATCTCTGTAAGCGGAAAATGCTTGTAAACCAAAGTCACATCATTCTGATTTCTTGCCATAAACTCCTTAACGACTGCATGAGCCTTGGCACAATAAGGACATTCAAAATCAGAGAATTCTGCCATGATAATTTTTTGGCTAGCAGAACCTGTAACTGGTGAATTACGCAGTAATAAACGTGGTTCTTGGCGAATTTGCGATAACACCTTATCGCGCAACTGTTCTTCTTGTTGAGCCTGCGCTCTTTGATAAGACTGAACTGAGTCTAAAATCACCTGTGGATTTTTGCGAATAATTTCTAAAACTTTAGTTTCAAACTGAGAGTCAGACAGTTGAGCGCTAGCGGATTGTCCTGAAGAAGCACAGCTCGTAACAATTAATAAGAGTGCAACTAATGCTGAGAGTAGATAGGGTTGGAGTCGCATTGCAAAAATATCACAAGTAGAAGGAGTAATTCTTTGCGTCTTAGTTTACACGATCGTTAATTGTAGCTATCGCATCGGACGTAATACATAAAACTCAAAAGCTAAAGGTGTTGTAGTTATGCTATCGCTGAGTGGCTGAGTGTATCAGGACTTAAACCCCAAAGAAGGATTGCGGCGCAAAGCGCTGCAATCCTTACATGACTGGCGATAACTATACCTTTAGATTTTGAGTTTTATTAACTCTAACTTCCAATGCGATACTTTTGCACCTTCATGGGTGATGGCAAAATGTGTTAACTTATATTAAGTTTGTTTAAGATTTAATCCGAGGCATTGAATTTGAGACTCAATCTAAAAACCTTATAGACACGACCATGATCGCTGATAATAACGCTTTCAAAAGCAATCAAACTCTAGTTATTGCAGGTAACTATTCTGAATACTTAAACTGGCGTAAGGAAAATCCATCTGTAAGATCTTGTAAATATGTTGAACGGATTGAAGATGTTCGAGGGGTAAACGGATTTTTAGCGGATATTATTCTCTATGGGAATTATGAGAATAATCCTGTATACAATACATTGCAAATGCGCGATCTTTTAGCTGAGAGAGCTTCTCCATTTCGTTCCTACGTACACTAAAGATATAGGAATAAAAATAGGTTTCGAATCTTCCTAGCAGCTGTT
The DNA here is from genome assembly GCA_003242085.1 of Pseudanabaena frigida. GTDB lineage: Bacteria > Cyanobacteriota > Cyanobacteriia > Pseudanabaenales > Pseudanabaenaceae > Pseudanabaena > Pseudanabaena frigida. The sequence goes on from QBML01000002.1 coordinate 77,983, forward strand.
TTAAGAACATTTAGAAAAGTCTAAGCCTATCATAAATCTGCTTAAGTGGAAGTTTCTACAGCCCTCACCCTAGCCCCTCTCCTGCGGGAGAATGGCTAGGGGTAAGGGTTCCACATAACATCAGTTACTTAGAATTGCTATACAAGTAATGCAAATCTAAATGCTTAGCCATTTCTTCAAAAATTTTATCTTCTGTAAATGGTTTGGCAACAAATCCATCAAATCCTAGTTGATATAAATCTTCTTCTCGGGTATCTACGAGACTGGCGGTTAAAGCGATGATTCGGACTTTTTGAGATTCTGGAATCTTTTTATTTGCCTCAATTTCTCTTATTGACATTGCTGCTTCATTGCCACTTAATATTGGCATTTTTACATCCATCCAAATCAAGTCAGGCAACCAAGACTCCCAAACAGTGATCGCTTCCTGCCCATTATTTACTTCTCTGACTTCAAATCCAAGAGGCGATAGGATTCTAGTTAATAGTTGCCGATTAAGACGAATATCTTCAGCGATTAAGATACGATATGACATTCCGCCCTCAACGCCAATTACGCGATTTGGAGACTTAGTTGAAGAATCAATACTAAATAGATCTAAAGATTTAATTGGAATATTAAATTTAAAAGTCGAACCTTCTCCTAACTTACTAGTTACGGACATTTGTCCACCCATGAGGCGTACATAATTGTAACTAATCGATAATCCTAAACCCGTACCCTCTTGCGATCTCCTACCACTATCAGTTTGCACAAAAGGCTGAAACAAAGTCAACAGCTCCGCCTCAGAAACACCTACACCAGTGTCCTCCACCTCAAAACAGAGATTAAAATATGTTTCCGAACCTTGTTCTAATGGTTTTGTCGATCCTTCAGGGAAAACTCGAACATAAATATGTCCTGCCTTTGTAAACTTAATTGCATTACTGATCAAATTAATAAGAATTTGACGTAATTTACCTTCATCAATACAGATATATGGAGGAACATCAGGATGAATCCTAAAATCAAAGAATAACTCTTTCTCTTCAGCTTTCAGAGCCAACATATCTCTCGCCATATCAATAATGTCATAGAGATAGCACTCTTTCTCTCGCAGAAGTACGCTCCCAGCATCCAATTTAGACATTTCTAAGATGTCATTAATCATGGTTAACAGGTGATTACCGCTGTTACAAATCGTTTGCAAATCGTTTTGATGCTGCTCGTTTAGCTCTTGGTCGTACAACATTAGCTGAGCAAATCCAAGAATGGCATTGAGTGGCGTTCGTAATTCATGGCTCATATTAGCCAGAAAAGCAGCCTTAGACAGGCTTGCTGCCTCCGCCGCCTCTTTTGCCTTTTGCAGAGCGTGAGTACGTTCTTCAACCCTTTGCTCTAGTAGATTTGCTTGTTCTTTTAATTTTTTCTCTGACTTACGCAAGGCGATTTCAGTCTTCTTCAACAGCGTAATATCATAGAAAGTACTTAGAAGTACTTGTTCGCCATTTAACCAAAGTAAATGGAGTGAGGCCAAAACCCACAATGGAGATTGGTTAGGTCTTTGCAACCGAATCTCATAGTCACGCACTCTCTGATTTTCTAGGAAATACTGCTGCAATCTCTCCCATTCTGATTTGAGATAATAAAGTTCGGTAACTGGCTGTTGAATTAGATCCTGCGGCTCTTTCTGCATCATTAAGCCAGCACTAGTATTAGCATAAGAGATTGCACCGTCGGAAAGGCGACTGACCAACATTGCCATACTGGTTGATTCAGCGATCGCCCTAAACTGCTCCTCACTCTGGCGCATGGTTTCAACAGCACGATTATATTGCTCGTACTCAATCGCATCACCGTGCTCGGTGGTAGTTGTCAACATAATTTCGAGATCGCTCTTATCTCGATAGACAATTTCTAAAATTGACTGCAAAGTGGCTTGCGCCATCTTACGTTCGATAATTTCATTTTTTAGTCTTTTGTTAAGTTCTAACAACTCTGCTTCAATCAAATCTCCATGTTCAATTGCTGTTAGCAAAGAGTTCTCTAGATCGCAATTTTCCATCTGAAGTCGGCTAACTTCCATCCGTAAGTCTTTGACTTCTTGCTGAAGATTTTGCAAGTCTTTCACAGATATTTCTTCAGAAACTTTGGGATTGTTCATGTAGTCAAATTTGTTACGGCAGTGCAAATTTTCGCAAACGTTAAAAATTGATCGCTAAATCGATCTCAGTACAACTATCGATTTTAAAAGATTCACTAAACTTATTATGTGCTTTATAAAGCGCCGTAAGTTATGTCTACTTAAAATTTTTCAAGTGTTTGTCGTATTCGTCAACCGCCATTTCCATAGTGCTCTCGATAAATTTGTTGATTAAAATCAGCAATACTTTACGATACTTAATTTAATCCTACAAAAAATAACTTTGACGGACGTTGATAGATATGGTAAGGTGCGCTACGCTATTAATCCAAATTGCTTAAGTAGATAGTTATTTGATTGTAATGAGTTATCAATCCCAAACATACGTGATCGCTAGTCACCAAGAAGATTTAGAACGGCACTTACTTGAGTCGTCTCTTGTTGACCGCGAACAATTAGCAGTTGCTAAACGCTGGCAAGAACGCCAAGAAGGGCCTTTGCTGATGATTTTGTTACAGCTTAGTTTTATTGACTTACACCAGTTCAGCGGGTTACTTGATTGGTCTGGGCAAGGGTGGATGGATACTAGTTATTAGTTATTTTTTGAGAAATAACCCCAAAAATAGAGAGGCAGCGTAAACGCTGCCTCTCTATTTTTGGGGGTTAACCACCACTCACAGGAGGAATTAAGGCTACTTCATCACCATGATTTAAAATTGAGTTTGGTTCTGCAAAATTTAAATTAATGGCATAGCGCGTCAGCAATCGCCATTTTTCGAGATGGGGTTGCTGGCTGACTAAGCGGTCAAATATTTGTGACACCGAAGAACCAGCTTCAAGCTTAATTTGCATTTCATCAGTGGCAAACACTTCTTGGAAAATTGCAAAGAGCTTGACGGTGATTTGAATATCTTCAGCAATTGTTTTGCTAGTCATAATTTTTAAGTTAGTTAGATGTGGCATTTCGCACTACATCCAACTCTCCTTCTGCGGTTTCATAGGCAGCAATGATGTTATGTACTAGAGGATGCCGTACTACATCAGACTTATCGAATAGATTAAAAGAAACGCCTTGAACTTCTTTTAAAATATTCATCGCGATGATTAAACCAGATTTTTGGTGGCGGGGCAAATCGATTTGGGTAATGTCGCCAGTTACAACCATGCGAGATTTAAATCCTATTCGAGTTAACACCATCTTCATCTGGGCAGCAGTTGTATTCTGTGCCTCATCGACAATAATAAAAGAATTGCTGAGGGTGCGACCACGCATATAGGCAAGTGGCGCAACCTCAATAATACCCCTCTCCATTAGCTGGGGCACTTTTTCTGCGCCAATCATTTCATGCATGGCATCGTAGAGAGGACGCAGATACGGATCGATTTTTTGTTGTAAATCTCCAGGTAAAAAACCTAGATTCTCGCCAGCTTCGACAGCGGGACGAGTCAGAATAATCCGCTCAAATTTACCACTTTGCAAGGCACTAACTGCGGCAACGGCAGCAAGATACGTTTTGCCAGTACCAGCAGGTCCAACTCCGAAGATTAAATCGTAGCTTTCCATAGCACGTACATATTGCTGCTGGCGATAGGTGCGCGGCTGGATCGAGTCGCCGCGTCGGTTACGAGAAATGGTGGCTCGATCGCTCCATTCGGTAGAGCGCTCATCGGCGACCGCTTGACGGGCTGCACGGATATCTACAGCAGCGATGTTTTTTTCATTTGACCATAGAGGTTTCAGAGCTTTAATAATTTGCTCAACTAAACCAATCTGCTCGGCAGTACCATCAATTAATAGGTCTTGTCCCCGCATTACTAGCCGTACACCTGTTTCTTCAGCAAGTAGTTTTAGGTTTTCCTCACGTATTCCTGCTAGACACATCGCACTACTAGGAGTTGGTAGGCTAAAAATATACGGTTCGTTGCGGGGAGTACCCATTAAATTATTTGTCCTCTAGATATAGTTTCTAATGCAAGTCAAATAATTAAAAAATTTTGCTCCGCAAGTTTTTTTAATTATTTGACCAAGTTCTCTGCGCCACTGATGACACGTGCCGACAAAACTTTGTCACCTAATCTCAGTTTATCCAAAGTTTCCTTACCATCGGTAACATAACCAAAAACTGTGTAGTTACCATCCAACAAATTTAAGCCTGCTGGGGTCAGCTCGGATTCAAACAAGTAGATGAAAAACTGTGATGAGCCAGCATTGCCATCGTCATTAGGATGTGCCATCGCCACAGTCCCAAAAGCCGCAAAGGGAAGAACTGGCAATGTTCCAGACAAACCCATTTCTTCAAAGGTTTTTCCATACATTGGCACTTTTTGATCGGGTAATCGAACTTCGATTGGCACTGTCCGATATTTGCCTGTAGCGGGATCGATATAGCCATCGGCTTTACCCTCTGGATCGCCTGTCTGGAGGTAATAGTTTTCGTCTGCTCTCGTAAAGGTTAGACCATCATAAAAGCCTTTTTGCACGAGATCGACAAATTGCCCTGCATTGACTGGTGCATTGTAGCCATCAACGGTGATAAGGGCATTACCTTTCTCAGTTGACAACTCAACTAGGGCGCGACCTTTGAGTTGTGGCAATTTGGCGTACTGTGCGGGAACTTCAAAGGGGAAGGCTTTGATAAAATCTGCTTCCACTAGTCCTACATAGTCCAAGGCTTTTTCAGAGAGCGCTTTGATGCTATTACGATCTTTGATCGCGATCGCTTCTTGTAATGGCACAAGCGCATTTGCAAGGCTGCTTAAATGTTCGGTAACTGCCGCTTGGCGATCGCTGTTTACTTCGGAAATAAGTTGTGCCTTGTTTTGACTTATGGTGTCAGAGATAGTTTCGATATCTTTTTTCAAACTACTCCATCGCTTCAGGTTAGTTTGGCGGGGCATCTGCTCTAAAGTGTGTTGCACATCACGTAATACATCATTATCAATAGGTAGAGCATTCCGCAAGATGATACGGGGATCTTTGATTGCACTTTTTGTCGGTAATGCAGCCATGCTTGGTTGCGGTGCGATCGCAAATATGACGATAAAACATGTCACTATCAAGGATGAGACAAGAATCGACACGCTCTTTAACCACCAAGCTTTATGAAAAACACGATCAAATCGATCTAAATTAAGATTCAACATTGCATCCAAAACTAAAGTAGTTAATTAAGATGCTATTGCATTTGGTTGCACTGTTAGGCAAACTTATTTTCATATAGCGCAGTCCTATCCCTAAAAATTCATCATGACGGACGCAAGAATTGACCATGAGGGAAACCATGAAACTGATGAATCCGATTTATCTGCACTGCAGGGCGATCGCCTATTTAGGTCAATTATGGAAAATGTCGCTGACTTGATCGCGGTGATCGATGCTCAAGGCTACCGAATCTACAATAGTCCTTCATATCAGCGAGTTCTAGGCTATACAACCGCAGAACTCAAAGGAACATGGGCCTATGACAAAATTCATCCCGACGATCGAGTCCAAGTTCTTCAAGCTGCTGAAGAAACTCTAAAAACAGGAGTGGGTAAAGTCCTAGAATATCGAATGCAGCATAAAGACGGGACTTGGCGAATTTTAGAGTCTTCCGGTAGTGTCATGCGCGATGAACAGGGGAATGTCCACAATATTGTGATTGTTGCCCATGATATTAGCGATCGCAAATTGGAACAGTCAGAGCGCCGCCGTGCTGAAAGAGAGCTAGAGCGATCGCGCCAAAGGTATAAAGAACTAGTCAGACGAGAAGAAATGCTCAACCGTCGCCTGACGAGCCAGATTCGTAATTCTCTCGATCTTAATACAATTTTAGCGACGGCTGTAAATGAGGTACAGGACTTACTACTCATAGATCTATGCAATTTCTTTTGGTATGTACCTAATACCGATCCACCAGAGTTTCAGTTAGTCCATTTTGCAGCTGGCAATGGTTCGCAAAAGATTGCTACTGACTACCCTCTTTCGCAGTTAACAGATTTAAGCAAACGATTGCTAAGACAAGAAACGATTCAAATTCCCTCGATTTACGCGAGTCCCGAACTTGACGATCTTAGCCGCGATCTCCTTTCCGAGCATGGCTTTACTTCGCAAGTCCTAGTACCAATTAAAATGCGATCGCAAAAGTTAGGGGTAATTGTCGTAGCCCATTGTCATGGCAGTCGTCCTTGGAGTGCTGATGAGGTCGAACTACTTCAATCAGTAGCGAACCAACTGGCGATAGCCATCGACCAAGCCGAGCTGTTTGACTCAGCCCAAGCCACGGCTGCTGCCGCCAATGCTCAAACCATGCAACTCGAAAAGGCTCTTGCCGACTTACAAAAGACCCAAAGCCAACTCATTCAAACTGAAAAAATGTCGAGTTTAGGTCAGCTAGTCGCAGGGGTAGCCCACGAAATTAATAATCCTGTTAACTTCATCTATGGCAACCTCAATCACACCAGTCGTTTTGTCCAGAATTTACTGAGTGCGATCGCCCTCTATCAACAAAACTATCCTGAGCCAATTCCTAAAATTGCTAAATTTCTTGATGAGATAGATTTTGAGTTTCTCCAAGAAGATTTACCCAAAATGTTGTCATCGATGAAAATAGGTGCCGAACGTATTCGCCAAATTGTTCTATCTTTAAGAAATTTTTCGCGTACCGACCAAGAAGGTCGCAAACCTTTTAACATCCACGAAGGGCTAGATAGTACATTATTAATTTTGCAAAATCGCCTCAAAGCTTACGGCGAACGTCCTGCCATTAAATTAACCAAGCACTACGGTGATATTCCGATTGTCAATGCCTACGCAGGACAACTCAATCAAGTATTCATGAATATTTTAAGTAATGCGATCGATGAAATTGATGAAGGTATTCAAAGCTGCTCAGAGACTACAAATCCCGAAAGTACTATTGATAATGAAATTACGATCGTTACAGAACTAAAACCATCTACATCTGACAATCCACAGCCAGCAGTTGTGATTCGGATTGCGGACAACGGTCATGGCATTCCTGAAGATATTCGCAAAAAACTCTTCGATCCATTTTTCACAACTAAACCTGTGGGCAAAGGGACAGGATTGGGGCTATCGATTAGTTATCAAATTGTGGTAGAGAAACATCAGGGTAGATTGGAGTGTTTTTCTGAAGTCGGCAAAGGGGCTGAGTTTAGGATTGAAATTCCGATCTCATCACCTTCGTAAACCGTAGATACTTCGTAAAACGTAGATACTTAGAATCAGCCTAAGAATCTAGTTTTGACATTGTATGTTTTGCGTAAATTTTAAGCTTTGGCCTTGCTCAGGCATAAATCTATGCTATTTAGGTAAAATCACCATATATTCCTAATAGTTATGCGTTCCTGACAGTTATATCTGCGGTTAAGATCTAGAAAAACATTTTGGATGATTTTTCTTTCTTAAACTAAGCAATAGCTTAATTATTTTTTTGCTACGCATCATCGTGCGCGATCGCTATCCACTATGAAATCAAATTCCTCAGACAGTAATTCTTCGCCTCTAAAAAATATATTCTCTTGGGTACAAAATAGTCCCGAGCGATCCATTGACGAGGCTTTTGAAGCGGCTGTCAATATCAAGCGCATTGAAGAAGAAAACTTTAATGGCAATAAAATTGCCAACGATGGCAGTTTTGGGACTAGTGTGTTTAGCGTATTTGAGATCAAACTTCAGAAGTATCTCAGAATCATTAACATTCGTCTAAATTTTTATAAAGTTAGCGCTTCATTACCTTACTTACAGCCGCAAAGCTCCAGCAATCCTGCTAATACCGCGATCGCTAAATATGCACCAAATAATCAGGATCTCGATCCTGTCAGCAATGGTCAATTGACAGCAAACCAACTTGGTGGCAATAGTAGTCGATTCTCTCTTTATCAAAAACTCGCATTTATTGATTACACACTCGAAAGGTATAGCGGCGCAGGCGATCGCACCATTGATGTTTCTGCCAAATCTTCAGTCAATGCAGAATATACGGAGAATAGACAGGAGCAGGAAAATGAAAAAGATTTAGACAACGAGGAAAAGTTTCAACTATTTAAAAATAGTAAGCCTAAAAGCAGCTATAGGCGAACTCCACAGCCAGTTACACCTATTGAAAAAAGTATTTTACCTGGCTCGTTTTTCAAAGCCTTCGATCGGGTCAAACGTAATCTTAGTGGCTCATACGTTGATTATGAGAAAGATATCGTTGAAGAATTAAGACAATCACGGCAGCGGATCAATCAGGCTTTGCGCTACATTGTGCTCTTGATTTTTGCAGTAATTGCCGTGCAGTTTTTCTCTAAAGCAATCATCTTTAGCCCCCTGATTAACAGCTTCACCGACACAAATAGTATGGCGATCAAGTTTAGTCCTGCGATCGAAGAAAAAGCTTTTAAAGCACTGCAAGCAGCTAAAGAAAGGATTGAATTTGATTACATGATCAAATCTATAGTTCTCGAGCAGTCGCGAGCAGCCCAAGAATCTGCCAAACCTGAATCTGCCAAATCTGAATCTACCAAATCCGAATCTGTCAAATCTGAATCTACAAAATCCGAGGCAGCTAAACCTGAAGATAAGTCGAGTGAATCTCCTGAAAAGCGATCGTCTGAAGAAGTAGAAGCTTTAATCCAAAAGGAATCTGTCAAGATTCTAAAAAAATATAACGAAGAAAGTCTTGACGGAGTAAAAAATTTGTTAGCTGATATTACAGCGGCTTTCGTTTTTTATATTTTTCTACTTTCAGGTCGAAAAGAGTTAAGGACTATTAAAGAATTTTTAGATGAAATTCTTTATAGCCTCAATGACAATGCCAAAGCTTTTTTGATTATTATTTCAACCGATACTTTTGTCGGTTTCCACTCCAGCGAAGGATGGGATGCATTACTAACAGTTGTATTCGATCATTTTGGATTACCTGAAAATAAAATTTTGGCTCAATCCTTTATTTCAACCGTTCCAGTTTTCCTTGATGGGTTATTTAAATTTTGGATTTTCCAATACCTCACCCAAGCATCACCTGCTACAGCGACAATTTATCGAGAAATGAACGAATAAGTTAACCCAAATATGAAAGGAGGCGCTTCACGCCTCCTTTCATATTTGGGTCTTTACAGCTAATTTAGGCTTTATGCGGTACAAGAAATCTTTTAAAAGTGTTACCAAGCAACACTTTTAAAAGATTTCTTGGGTTTTGAGATAGCGCAAAGCGCTGTAATGAGAATTGCTATAAGCGATCGCCGATCAATAACCAAAACACGTTAAGATTTATGATGGCGTTTTGAGATAGCGTTTCGACTTCAGACGTTGACTTTGTTAGTTCTGCAATAGATTGATATTTAAATATTTATAGATTTCCTATGATTTACGAAATTTTCATGCCCGCGCTTAGCTCCACCATGACCGAAGGCAAAATCACCTCTTGGGTGAAATCACCAGGGGACAAGGTGGAAAAAGGCGAAACTGTCGTGATCGTAGAGTCTGACAAAGCCGATATGGACGTCGAAAGCTTTTACGAAGGCTATCTCGGTGTAATCATTACTCCCGCAGGTGAATCCGCTCCCGTTGGTTCGGCGATCGCCTACGTTGCCGAGACAAAAGAAGAAATCGCAGAAGCAAAACAAAAAGCTGCTGGTGCAGCGTCTCAAAACGGCTCCGCATCTCCACAAAAATCTGAAGATCCACCAGCTAAGTTAGTTTCCTCGCCTACGGCTGCTGCCGTCGCTTCAATTCCTGATGTCGTTGTATCATCTCCTCGCAAATCTGAAGCCTCAACATCAGGTCGTCAAATCGTATCTCCACGAGCCAAACGCATCGCTAAAGATAATGGAATTGATTTAGCGAAGATTGCTGGTACTGGACCGAACGGAAGAGTTACGGCTGCGGATGTAGAAGCATTTCTCCAGCCTGCTGCCGCACCTGTAGCCAAAGCATCTTCTCCTACTGCATCTGCTGTTTCACCTGCTCCAGCACCCAAAGCGACCGCACCAGTGGCTCTAGGTACTACCCAGCCCCTTACTACCTTGCAAAAGGCAGTAATCAACAACATGAACCAAAGCCTCTCAGTGCCTGTGTTCCGTGTTGGTTATACGATTACCACTGATGCTCTTGATTCGCTTTATAAGCAGGTTAAAACCAAGGGCGTAACTATGACCGCGCTGTTGGCGAAAGCTGTAGCTGTAACTTTACAAAAACATCCTTTAATTAATGCTAGCTATAGCGATCGCGGTATCGAGTACAAGAGCAATATTAATGTTGCTGTAGCTGTGGCGATGGATGACGGTGGTTTGATTACACCTGTATTACAAAATGCCGATCAAACTGACCTGTATAGCCTCTCTCGTAATTGGAAAGGACTAGTCGATCGCGCCCGTGCGAAGCAATTGCAACCTGAAGAATATAACTCTGGCACATTCACCATTTCCAACTTGGGGATGTTTGGCGTGGATCGCTTTGATGCGATTTTACCCCCTGGTACTGGTGCAATTTTAGCGATCGGTGGTTCTCGTCCTCAAGTTGTGGCTACTAAGGATGGTGCAATCAAGGTTGCTAGTCAAATGCAAGTCAATCTCACTGCCGATCACCGTGTAATTTATGGCGCTCATGCGGCACAGTTCTTACAAGATCTAGCCAAGTTGATTGAAACCAATCCTCAATCATTGACCTTGTAATATTTCTGACTGTTTATTAAAAAGGAGGTCGTAGCATCAAGTACTACGACCTCCTTTTTGTTTTGTAAGCTTATCCGTAGGATGCGTTAAGCTAGCGCTAACACATCCAAGCCTTGTTTGTGGGAGCCGTTTGGCAAACCTTTGAGCGATTGCTGGAAGATATAGGCGATCGTCAAACCCTAAAAGAATTTCGGCAATGGGTGAGCGATAACCTTAAAAAAAGCTAGCGACTATTCGGGATCACGCAAAAAAGCCTGTTAGTATATTAAGTAATAATAATTAACATAACTTTTTAACATACATTGTTTTTATCTCCTGACAAGGTTGAACTTGAGGAGCGCTCCCTAGCACGGGCAACAGTTCAGGTTCTACCACCTACTGTCAATGTCACGTCAGCGTTTCCGCAATACTTATCACAACATTTACTAGCCACCGCCTCACTGTTACAACATTGGCGCGTCTGGTTTGCATCACTCTTTTTAGTATCCGTCCCCGTCTTCTTTGAAGCTCCCCTTGTGCGCTATGCCCCTTGGTTGAGCTTGATTTGTACCGTTGGTTGGTTAGCGATCGCCAAATATCTTCAAGAAGAACCCAAAACCAAACTATGGGGAAGTCTAATCTGGGGCTTTAGTCTCACTTGGCTATGTGGTTCGTTGTATTGGGGCTGGTTACGCTGGGAGCCTGCTTATCACGTTCCTGTCGAAGCCTTAGCCTTACCTTGGGCATTCTGGGGAATTCGGAATGAATCATACCGTGTCGGTGGCTGGTTTTATATCGGCTCACTACTTGGAACTGCGATCACCGATCTATATTTCTACATCACGCATCTTTTTCCCCATTGGCAAGCCTTGATGCAGGTAGAAACTAATATTAGCCTTGCTAAGCCAATTTTAAAAAATGCTCTAGCACTTGTAGAAACTCCTTGGGGAATGACTTGGGCTTGTATTTTGGCAGCCTTATTACTTATTACTGGAAATAGAGCTATGCGATCGCCAAGTCTAGGCTATTGGGCATTTGGTGGTGCGGTGATCGGTACAATTTTTGTAGATTTGCTTTTTTTTAGTATCGCGATTTTTGGATAATTCTTTAACTTCAATAAAAAAGACTCGCTTCGCGAGTCTTTTTTATTGAAGTTCTATTTGGCAAATTTTATTAGAGGCTATTCGTCAATAGCCTCTAATAAAATTTGCCAAATAAAAACCCAGCGTTGGAGCGCTGGGTGCAGTCAGTTTAAGGCTTCATTGATAAGTAGATTACTGGAATATCCTCTATCTTTACCTCACGCGATCGGGTGAATTATAGTTGTCGCCAGTCTTGTTATGACATAAAACCCAAAGAGGAAGGCATTGCTTCGCATTGCCCTTTCAACTAATCGATAGGTAATGAATCCACTTTTTTAAATTCTCCATTCCAAGGCGCAAAAAATGGCAAAAACATCATCCCTGGAATCGCTAAGACTAGAGTAAACAGGAAAAATAATGCCCAACCCTTTCCATCACTACCAGCTAGTAAAGGAGTTTGGTTAATCGCAGTCCATGATGGCATATTACGCTGAATGAATTGGGCAGACTCTCCTGAAAATGGCGAAGCTAAAAGATCGCGTCCAACCGCAAACAGGCTTGAGAGCAATGCAAATTGAGTTGCTGAAAAGCTAGGATTGCACAACACCATCAAAAATCCTAAAAATCCTGCGGTTCCTAGTCCCCCACAAAAGTTCTCAACATTAATCGCCGCAAGTAGAACATAATCATTTTTGCCAATTACAGCGATCGCGTAATAACCAATGTTGCTAACCGCTTGGAAAAATCCAAAAACCCATAGCGATCGATTTATGCCAATTTTGCTTAAAATCGCCCCACCTGCAAGAGTTCCGACAATGGTTGCGACTAAGCCAATACCCTGACGCACCGTGCCAATTGTGCCATCGTCAAAAAGAGTTTTCAAGAAAGGAACTGCCATTTTACCCACCATCGCATCACTAAACCGATAGAAAATCGTAAATACAAGAATTAGTAAGACTTTGGTTATTCCTAAGCGGTGAAAAAATTCTTGAAAAGGTTTAATGACCGCTTCATCTAGAGAAGCTGGACGCTCTTCTACTTCTGGCGGCTCAGGCGCGATGATTGTTGCTATCAGTCCAAGGCTCATCACCACTGCTAAAAGTATATATACCCACGCCCAACCCAGCTTACTTGCTAAATTAAATCCTACAAACCCCGCAAATAGCAGGGCAATGCGATAGCCCATTACCCAAATGCCGACTCCAGCACCCACTTCCTGAACTTCTAAAACATCAGTACGATAGGCATCGATCGCAATATCTTGAGTTGCACTGAGAAAAGCAAGAATCAAAGCGGCGATCGCTAAAACTGGTAACGCTCCTACTCTTTCTGTCGGCAAAATATTGCCGATTGTAAACATTTGTAACGCGATCGCTAAAATTGCCAGTACTAAACCACCTTGAGTTAACAAAATCCACCCCCGTCGTCGCCCTAAAAAAGGCGGCACAAAGCGATCGATCAAGGGAGACCATAAAAATTTGAGCGAATAAGGTAGCGAAACTAGTCCTAACCAGCCAATTGTACTAAGGTCAAACTTAGCGCTGGTAAGCCATGCACGGAAAGCATCATCGGTTAGCGCATAGGGTAGCCCTGACGCAAATCCTAGTGACAAAAGCGCCGCCATTTTGCGACTCTGAAAAACCCGAAGAAATTGGGCGATCGTGTTCATATTTGCGGATTAGACTACAATATATATGTAAGCGGAGACGAAAGTTTCCGTTCACTCCTCACACCACATTCCGCCTGAGCTTATGAGCAGCAAAGGCGGTTTCTTATTTTTTGCCTATAAGAGGGAAATTGTGTTGTCGCCTGAGCTTATGAGCATCAGCATAAGAGGGTTCTTATTTTTTTGCCTATAAGAGGCAAATTGTGTTGTCGCCTGAGCTTATGAGCATCAGCACATGGGAGTTTCTTATTTTTTGACTATAAGTGTTTTTTGGCAAGCATTTGCAAAGTTGTCAGAGATTGAGGTACTAAACAATATCCGAAAATAAGAAGAAGCACAAAACATCCATTCTTATTTTTGGATTTCAATCAAAGTATTCCGCTATACAATTTTGGTTTTTAGTAAATGTGTAGTTCTAGCTGTTATACTACCTACACATAATTTTTGAAATTAAAAGTTTTTAGTATTTAGGGAGTTAGCAAAGCATGTCATCAGCGATCGCCGTCACAGATGCTAGCTTTGAGCAGGACGTACTTAAAAGTGACATCCCTGTTCTAGTAGATTTTTGGGCCCCTTGGTGTGGTCCCTGCCGTATGGTTGCTCCTGTTGTGGAAGAAGTAGCTACACAATATGAAGGCAAAATTAAAGTTTTCAAGCTTAATACCGATGAGAATCCTAGCGTAGCTGGACAATATGGGATTCGTAGTATTCCTACGCTCATGTTGTTTAAGGGTGGGCAGCGCGTAGATGTGGTTGTAGGTGCCGTTCCTAAGACAACACTATGTACCACAATTGATAAATGTTTAGATAGTTAATCCATATTTCAAACTAAACCAAAAAACAGAAGGGGCGCAAAGCGCCCCTTCTGTTTTTTGGTTTAGTTTGAGATTGAGCGCAAGGCGCTATATTTGAATAAACATATTTCCACAAACCTAATTCAATAAAAACCAAGTTGTGCAGCAATCCAAGATTGTCGAAATTTTAACTGCCGACGAGTTACGTCGTACTGTCAATCGTCTGGCTTCGCAAATTGTTGAGGCTAGTGATGATTTGTCAAATGTTGTCTTGCTCGGTGTTTATACTCGTGGTGTGCCGCTGAGTGTAGCGATCGCTAAACAAATACATACACTTGAAGGAGTCTTAGTTCCCTCAGGAGCTTTAGACATTACCTTTTATCGGGATGATTTAGATCGGATTGGACTGCGAACACCAAACAAAACCGAGATTCCCTATGACCTCAATGGCAAAACTGTAGTCTTGGTGGATGATGTGATTTATAGCGGGCGGACGATTGGCGCGGCACTGAGCGCGATACATGATTACGGTCGCCCCAAATGTCTAAGACTAATGGTTTTGATCGATCGCGGTCATCGTGAGTTACCGATCCATCCCGACTATGTGGGACGGACATTACCAACTTCTAAGGATGAACAGGTCAAAGTATTTTTGAGCGCCGCAGGGGATGGTCGCGATGGTGTTGAGCTAATCAAACCAATTGACTAGAAACTTGATATCTCTATTTAGCTATTACGGTAATATAGTATTACGGTAATACTGAGTGATGCCATGCAAGCCACAAAAAAGCTTCTAGTCTCAAAAGTAACTTCTAAATTTCAAACAACAATTCCTCAAACTATTCGCGACATGATGGGAATATCTCAAGGAGATGCAGTTGTATTTGAAATAGAAGAGGGGCGAGTCTTTATCAAAAGATTGCAGCCATTAGATTTAGACTATCTTAACTCTGTATCAGGAACACTAAGCGAATGGGCATCCCCAGAAGATGAGGAAGCCTATCGTGACCTTTAAGCAATTTGATGTGGTTATAGTTCCTTTTCCCTTTACAGATACTGCTAATCAAAAACGAAGACCTGCACTAGTAATTTCTGACCACTCAATTTTTAATGCGACTATGAGTCGTAGCGTTATGGCGATGATTACAACTGCAAGTCATGTACCTTGGGCGCTGGATGTCAATATTCTTGATTTGCCAAGTACTGGACTGACTCATCCTTCTATAATTAGAATGAAATTATTTACTTTAGATGATGTGTTGGTAATAAAGCGAATTGGGGCTTTAAGTCAAGCAGATCGAGAAGCAACGGGAAGAGCGATCGCCCAGCTTTTCAAGCTCAATTTTTAACGAAAAAGTCGTTTGTAGTGAGAGCTATATAACTGCGATCGCCCTTTTTCACTCTTATTTACATTGTTTAAAGCAGGACTAATCACAAATAGAGTTGTTCTAGTTAAATTCTCTTTTTGAGTAACCGAAGCCATATCTGCTAAGAGAACTGTCAAAATCTTCTCATCTTCCCAACCTAAGCGATAACAAATTGCTACTGTCGTATCAGATGGATAATGCTCCATTAATTTTGCTTGAGCATTCTCGACATGATGAGCACTGAGATAGAGACATAGAGAGGCTTGGTGAGATGCAAGGCTTGATAGTTCTTCGCGTTCAGGAACTTGAGTTCGTCCACTAATGCGCGTGAGAATGATCGTCTGCACTAATTCAGGAACCGTTAGTTCTACTTGCAAACGGGCAGCAGCTAATTGGAAGGCACTCACCCCTGGGATAATTTCAAAGGGAATTTCGGCTTCACTGAGTACGACCATTTGTTCTTGAATTGCGCCGTATAAACTAGGATCGCCATCGTGTAAACGGACTACCAATTTATGCGATCTCACTCTGTCGATCATAATTGCCAAAATCTCTTCTAGGGATTTGCTCGCAGTAGGAATAATCTCGGCATCGGTGCGACAAAATTGCAGCATTGAGTCAGGGATGAGCGAATTGGCATAAACGACTACGTCAGCTTTAGCGAGAAGATTTCGCCCCTTAACAGTAATGAGATCAGGGTCACCAGGCCCCGCACCGACAATATAAACTGGTTGCATTAAAAAAACTCTAAGACAAATAAGACTGAAGCAAAAACAGATTGCAATTCCTATTTTACAGTAGAGGCAATTCATGAATTGCCTCCACTCTGTCTTTATCTTAAACAACTAACTTCCCTAAGCGATCGCACAAAATTGTTTTAACCTCAATCTGGCGATCTGTATATTTCTGGATATAGGCTGTGGCGCGTTGCGTAATTTGATCGGTAAGATATTGGAAAATCTGGCGATCGCAGTCATGCTCAACCAATAATTTATGGACGGCTTCGGCAGTGGGTAGACTTTCTATTTCTTGAATTAGGGCAAATGGTAATTTCTCATGTACTGCAGCTCTAACTAAAATATCAATTCGGGCATCAGCTAGGTGACTAGAAGTATTAAAAATCCCACCTGCTAGCTTTAACAACTTACCGTGATAGCCGATGAGAGTAATCGAAGTCACGCCTAAGAGAGCCGCTTCTACTAACATTGCGCCAACCCAATTCGCAGTTTGGACTAATTGCAAATTTGAGAAACCCAAATTTTGCGCCACTTGATAACCATTTGCACCGATATAAAAAGCGATTTCATTAGAATTAGTAGCTTTAGCCCTTAAATCGGCACGAAATTCTTCTAGTTTGTCTTCTACTGAGAGAGGTTTAGAAATAGCGGAGGTTCCCAATAGTGACAAACCTTCAAGGATACCAAAGGCAGCATTGGAAGTGCGCTTAGCTAGCGATCGTCCCTCAGGTAAAATAAAACGAATCCTCGCAGTTACATTTGGTTGTAATAAAGGAAGAAGATTAACTTCAGCTAAATTGTGCGCCAGTTGATAGATTGCGGGTTCACCAGTCGCCGTTCTTCCTAAGCCTTCTCCTGCTTCTAAAATTAACTTCGGTTGCAGATCTCCCGTTGATGATTCTAATTGCACCCAAGCCCAGATAGGCATTCCAGCCGTCAGATCGAGATTATCACCTGGGTCGCTAGTTGCGATCGCCAGAGCTATATTCTCGCCAAGAATCGCACTTTGAGCGATCGCTATTTCACCAGTGCCAGATTCTAATAAATCAAGCTCTACAGAAGCTAAGTTAGAAGTTGAGTTATTTTTGTATAGCGTAAGAATCGCCGATTTAGCAGCAGCGATCGCAAATACAGGGAGAGTATAACCAGATTTCATATTTTTAATTTATTACGTTATGGGTGGCGCTTTGCACAAACCATAAGGGAGTTTATTTGTAGTGTTCGGGACGCAATTTTTGTAGCTGCGCGTTTGTGTAATAAAAGTTGAGAATGCGATCGTATGACCAACCCATCCGTGCCAAATTATAGGAACCTGTCTGACTCATACCAACGCCATGTCCTAAGCCACCACCGATAAAAGCATAGCCAGTCAAAACCTTCTCTTTATAGATCGGTTCTAATCGGAAGAAAGTACTATCAGGTGGATCGAAAGCATCAATAATTTCATCTTTCTTGACGATGATTCTACCAGTATCAGTAGTTACTTCCATTTCTAAGACCCGACCCGATGGTGCTCGTTTCGATACTTGCAGTTGTTTGATCGCATTAAAGTTAGTAATGTTATCGCCTGAAAACCGCAAAAACTTTTTCAAAGATATTTGTAATTCATCTAATGAACCATTTTTACGCCAACGTAAAGTTCTCCACCCGACTTCGTTAAATCCGTCTTGGCGATCTAAAAACGCTTTCAAATTTTTATCATCATCAATGTTCGCCGATCGCTGATTTTCAGAACGATTGGCGAGATCTAGCACTGATTGTAAATAAGGACGCGGTGTTCCATCCCAAATGTCGTTGTAGTTGGCAGTAATCCCCCCTGTTGTGGAAGAATAAAGCGCATCGATCGTCCGATTGTTATAGGTCAGAACCAAGCTCCTTGTATCCGATATAGCGCGATCGGCAACTTCTGTTGTATCTTCTAAACCTCGATAAACTTGGCACTGCGTATCTGCACAAAGCTCATATCCATCCACCATAAATCGATGCAAACTTGCTAACACATAAGTACGTGCCAAGATTGCTTGAGCTTGTACGGCAGCATAGGGAGCATTATATCCAATTTCATGGGGAACTACGCCGCGTACATAGGTTTCTAAGGGAACGTTATTAACTAGTGTATAACTTTGATGAGCATTGGGTTGTAGCTTTAAAGTACCCGCATAGGGACGATTGTTGATTTCGGCTTTATTTTCTCTTTGATAGCTAACTTCTACTATTCCCGAACTGCTACTAATATCCAGTTGATCGCGATTATATCGAAAATCTCCGACAGTAAATGAGGCGATCGCTCTTTGAGGAAGAATACGACGATCAAGTTGCACGGTCAGATTACCTTGCGATCGCAGCGTATAGAACATCAAATATCTGAGCAACATTGAGTCATAAATATCCCGCTTTGCCCAAACTTGCCAACGCCTCGGCTGAGCAATTTCCGTTTGAATCCCTTTTTCTCCCCAATGGAAAGCACTCGCGGCGGCATTCTCAAAGCTGCGATGATTACTAAGTACTAACTTCTCGTCAAGTATTGGCTGTGATAAAGGCTGTGCAACAATTTCGACAACTACGCGATCGCTAGTCACAGTTTGAGTGCTTTTTCCATCATTTGAGGGAAAAGAGAGTGTCAGTTTGCCACCTGAAGTAGCCTTAATCGTGAGCCGATCCTGAGTTCTTTCCCCAAAACGTTGGACAATACCAATTTTAAGAATTGGGTTAGCATCCTCTTGAGCTTGAACGATTTCGCCTGCTGTGAGCGTAATTGAACAGATTGTCACAATTACAGTTTGGCGAATAATCCCGAAAGTTTTTAGCATGTCAAGCTCAATATTCTAGAAAATGTGTTGTACTTTTTGTAACTTGCTAACTATAGCAAAAGGTTCCAACTTAAAGTTTCGATATAAATCCTAAATGATTGGGCTTCGGCTTCGCTCAGCCACCGGCTTCGGCTTCGCTCAGCCACCACCCTACGTTGGCTGAGCGAAGCCGAAGCCCACCAGTACTCAAGATTTTCGTTGCCTGTTTGTGCTGTTTTACACATAGTAACGTTGTTTAGATAAGTAAACTTTATCAAAATTCATTTTGCCTCTGAAGTATTGCTGCTTGAGGTGTTAAGGCAAAAATTCGGTAGAGGAAATTCCATGTCGGTGACTTCTGCAAATACTAACGATGCGATCGCCCAGAATGACTTGGCATCTCCACCGAACTCGCAAGAATTGGACTATAGCCAGACGATTCTCTATGCGGCAGCGATCGGTATCATTGGTGGCATTGTCGCAACAGCCTATTATTTCTTGCTAGAGAATTCAATGCATCTGGTATGGCATTCAATTCCAGACTTAATTGTTCCCTACTTTTCCGTCAACTTTCCCAAATCAAATTACATCTGGATTGTTTCTACCTTTGGAGGCTTTCTCGTTGGCATGACTCTGTACTTTATGGGTCTACCAGGAGAAGTCGCTTTTGTGGTCGAGAAGGTACACGATCCAGGCAGAATCGACATTAAGCAAACACCAGCAATGTTAGTAGCATCCTTATTTTCCATTGTTGCAGGAGGGAGTGCTGGGCCAGAAGCTCCGCTCGTACAGGTCAATGGCAGTATTGGCGGATGGCTAGCGAGTAAGCTTAATTTAAGTATTCGTACCACTCGTATTCTCACCTTTTGCGGCATGGCTGCGGCTCTGGGAGCTTTCTTTGGCGCACCATTAGGCGGCGCGTTATTTGCGCTTGAACTTCCCCATCGACGAGGACTGGAATACTATGAAGCACTGATTCCCGCTACACTTTCCGCAATTCTCAGTTTTGTGGTCTTTCGTCTCACCACAGGGCTATCAATTGGTGGGATGTATCACTTCACTTCGATTCCACCTCTAACGCTGATAAATTTAGCAGAAGGAGCAGCCCTTGGCGCTATGGGTGCAGCAGTCGCCGCTCTATTCGTACTGATTTTTCGGACTGTGGGATTGGTCACTCACTTTCTAGAGCATCACACTATTTTGTTAGCAACTTTAGGAGGATTAGCGATCGGAGCGATCGCCTTAGTATTTCCGCAAACCTTGTTTTTCGGAGAGCGAGAAATCGAGACGATTATTGAAACAGGTTCAACTTTTGGCGTAACCATGCTGCTATCGATCGGACTTGCCAAGATGTTAGCAATTAGCTGCACGTTGCATTCTGGCTTTCGCGGCGGCTTTATCTTTCCATTGTTTTATATTGGTGCGGCGGTTGGTTTGGCGATCGCCTTGGGTATTCCTCAAGTCCATCCGACCATTGGCATGGTGTGCATGATGGCAGCAGTCAATGTGGCGATCACCAAAACTCCGATTAGTACTACGGTTATCCTAAGTGTTTTATCGGACACGGCAATGGTTCCCGTGATTGTGATTGCTAGCTTAACCAGTTTTTTGCTCACGCTAAATCTCAACATGATCCAGACCCAGAGATCGCGCCCTGACGCTAAAGTTGATTGAATTAAGTCTATATCGTCAACATATTCAATCTGTTTAATGCATCACTGCTAAATCACTCCTGTCAGTAAAGACACAAACCTATATGGAACTGAGTATACTGTTGCTAATAAATTAAGCGATCGTTGTGTACATAAGCAAGATATTGTCTTGGTGTATCATGCGCCCTATGTCAGGGAGTATATAGAGTTTGCTATGAGCTAGAGCCTTCTCTATAGCGATCTTTGTTTAGATTTCCATTTCGGCAAAATGTTCTTGCAATAGTCTATGAATAAAGCGATAGCGTCCACCAACACGCTGAAGAAAAAGTCTTTCTGTGCAATAGTTCAAAAAACCTGCATAGTTCCAAGGGATAGTTCCCTTACAAAATAGAATAGTTCGTAAAATGAAGTGTTGAATACAGGCAAATCCTCCAAATTTAAGTCCAACCATCAGCCCAAAGAAAAGACCATAAACTAGACCTGCAATAATTCCAAAAGACATTTTATCAAGAATTTCACCAAATAACATTCCGCCACTTAAACCAATAGATAAGCCAGTTACTCCAAAAGTAAGAACGCAAAATAAGGAAGTAAAAAGCGCATTGTTAGCTGATTTCCAAATTCCTTGATTCGGAACGGTTTTAAAAGCTATTTCTACTCCATCCAATCCATCAATAACACTAGAAAATATTGCCATTAAACTTATAAAAAAACCTAGCATTAATATGATAGCAAACATCATTAATACTCCATGAATAGGACTATAACGTATCCAATAAACTATTCCCCCAATGATTCCAGCAAGTATAATAATTATCATCGAAGGAATAAACCAAGAAAGAAATGACTTTTTAGCTTTTGTGAAAGACCAATCAAATATCTCGGCTAATTTAATTTCTAACATGCTTGCATATCCCAACAATACCCCTATAGAGAATGCCATAACAGAGCCTAAAATGTCACCAAAAATTACCCTAATAGGCATTATAAAAAGTAGACACAAAATAAAACCAATAATAAATCTATAAATTATTTTTGACGTATTTAACAACCATGTAGACGGATGCATTTTTTCAACTAAAAATTCTGTTTGTGATTCTTTTCCCATTTGTAAAGCTAGGAATTTTAACCAGTATTTTGTTTGTTTGTCCGATGGCAATTTGTAATTTCTATATGAGATATTTCCAAACCTCCTCCGAAACATTGCCTGAATGTAGGCATCTAGTAAAAGTTTTATAAGATTTTTTGTTGAATTTTGTTTGTGCCATTCATCCAAAGAAAGTTCACTATAGGAAAGAATTGTAATACTTAACAATAGAGGTGTTCTGACTAATTCCTGTAGTTCTGGGTTGCTTTGTAAAAGCTCCCATAGCTCATTTCTATTAATATTAGCTAGATATGACTGAATCTGATTATCTGTCAGCGATTCGAGTAAGATTGCTCCATTTAAGTTTAGTTGAGTCTGATGATTTGCATACTCTTCTTGACGACTACATATAACAATGAATAATGGACATAAATCATTATTTAACCAGAGGTTAATCGCATCTATACAAGACTCTTGAAACTCTGGTTTTACTTCGTCTAATCCATCTAGCATAGGCAATAGCCTTTTGTCTTCTAAGCATTTTCTAAAAATATCTTTGGAAATCTTGTATTTTGAGTTAAGTTCTTCTATTAACCACTCAGACATTGACTGACGTATATTTTTCCAACTAGATAGATTAATTATTACTGGAATCGGCTCAGCATAATCTTGCTCGGCTTTTTCAACAAGTGATTTTGCTAGATCTAGCATTGTTGTCGTTTTACCAGCACCTAAATTTCCTAAAATTAGCAGATGTCCTGAAATATCTGGTTTCTCAAATATTTCGAGAATACTTGTATTTGGAGGAATAGTTACAGGAGCTTTTGCTCCAATTTTGATTTGTGCATCCCAAGGTCTTTCCACTTGCTCTGGTCGGGATTGCTTATCCAAGTTGACAAATATACGGTTATGTAGCGAATCTTCTAACCTACAGTTAACTTCTGAATTTACTGTTTTTAGGATTAATTGTTCACTTTGATTTTGGACAGATTGATTTTGGATCAGGACATTGCCATTTTCGATATTGATTTGATCGCGACCTCGGTTGTCATATTTCCGAGCCATAGTTACGAGCCACCAATTCTAGGATTACCTTGGATATTTTCAATGTTAATTTGATCGCGACCGTAATTGTTGTACTCACGGCTTGAGTTATTTTGATTCTGAATATTGATAATCTGTTTCGCAATTTGCCTTACTTCCGTAGCAAACACTTCATCCTCATCTAACTCAATATCAAGATATTTTGTCACCTTCTCTAAAGCTGTTGGACTTCCCTGCTCAACTTCAGCCAAAGCCTTCTCAACTCGTTCATTACCTTGAAATTTTGCCTTAATCTTGTCACGCAGATTTTTTACTAAATCGATCGCACCACCAACAGATTTCTTGGCTAATTCGCCAGCGCTAGACTTAGCAAATTCTTGAAAAGCAATTTCAGCAATTTTCGCCGCCGCGATCGCAGATACAGGTTCCATAAAATTACCCTTGGTTAAATTAGTGATGTGGTTGACACATCTTCACTTAATTATTCAAACTAATACATCTGAGAGAGTTATTAGCATAGCGATAACAGGCTTGAATATCTGCAAATGTAATATCTGGATAATTACGAAGAACCTCATCAATACTCCAACCTTGAGCCAAAAGATCGATGATAAATTCCACAGCAAGGCGAGTACCTTTGATTACGGGCTTGCCAACTAAAACATTAGGATTTAGCGTAATTCGATCTTGCCAGTCCATAGAAACATTTGATGTAGAGACTACTGACTGCATTTTACATCTTATAGACTTTTTCCTCAGCTCTTTTGCCTAGAAAATCTACTGATGGGGGAGTGCTTCAATAACTCCTCTGCCACTAAACTCCTTTAGTGCCTTTTTATCATTTCCAAAATCTATATGAATTTTTTCATTCCTTTGGTGCATCCACTCTTGGCTACTGCATCGGGGCAGGGAATTATCAAACCGCTAGGTCACCACGAACTGCTGTTGTTATTGCTGCAATTAGCATTGCTACTGTTGGTGTCGCGTGGGTTGGGTGAGCTAATGCGGCGGATCGATCTGCCGCCAGTTGTCGGTGAGCTATTGGCTGGAGTTTTGCTAGGACCATCCTTATTTGGCTTAATTCTTCCCGATCTGCAAGCCCATATCTTTCCTAAAAGCCAAACTCAGTCCGATCTATTGTCAGTTGTCTCTTGGTTAGGGGTTTTGTTTCTGCTGATTGTAACTGGGATTGAAACAGACTTAAACTTAATTGTACGGAAGGGAAAAACAGCACTCCTGATCTCGTTAGGCGGTATTGTCGTACCCTTTATAACTGGTTTTGGATTAGGCTGGTTGATTCCAGAGGATTTTTTGGCAAATCCATCTCAGCGTCTTGTCTTCTGCCTCTTTATTGCCACAGCCATGAGCATTTCGGCGGTTCCTGTTATTGCAAAGGTGTTGATGGATCTGAAATTAATTCGGCGGGATATTGGTCAGGTGACTCTGGCTGCGGGGATGACCGATGACACGATTGGGTGGATTCTACTCTCGGTTGTTTCTGGTTTGGCAACCAGTGGACAGTTTAACTTCTATACGGTCATCAGTGCCGTAAGTGGAGCCATCATCTTTTTAGGATTGGCACTGACGGTAGGACGAACGATTGTTGACAAGATTTTACGCTGGGTTGATGACACGATTGGGGGATCGACGGCGGCGTTGTCCACTGTGCTAATCCTGTCGCTAGCAGCCGCTGCTCTGACCCACAGTTTAGGTATAGAAGCTGCCCTAGGAGCATTTGTAATGGGGATTTTGGCGGGGCAATCTCGTCGCTTTAGCCGTGAAGCTGGTCATACGCTGGAAATGATGACAGCAGGCTTTTTGGCACCTATCTTCTTCGCTTCGGCTGGTCTCAAGGTAAATTTGCTGCAACTATTGGAGCCTCAGACCTTCATTATCGGAATGATTGTTTTAGCGGTCGCCTGTTTTGGCAAGTTTGTGGGAGCTTACTTAGGTTCTCGTGTTGGTGGGTTAAGCCATTGGGAAGCTTTGGCGATGGGATCGGGCATGAATGCGAGGGGGGCAATGGAAATCATTGTTGCGACCATTGGTTTGTCTTTGGGGGTTTTAAGCCAACAAATGTATTCCATCATTGTCATGGTGGCGATCGTCACTTCGCTGATGGCTCCACCATTGCTACGTTGGACACTTTCTAAAGTTGTGATTGGTGAAGAAGAAGCACAACGGTTGCAACAGGAAGAACACGCGAGCCGTAGCTTTATTAAAAATATCCGACGGGTGCTGATCCCCACTAGAGGTGGAGCCAATGTGCAATTAGCGGCTCAGTTGGTAGGTTACTTAGCGCAGCAGAACGATCTGGAAATTACGGCATTCTATGCCACCAGTGATAAAAAACCTAATCGCAAGAATCCATCGGCTGCATCGATCAAAGAAACCGCCTTTGAAGAAGCATTTACCGCGATCGCAGAAACGCTACAGTTACCTGCCAATGAAACCTTGCAAACTAAAGTAGAAAGTGGAAGCAGCAAAGTAGACGCGATTCTTAAAGAAGCTAGCAAGGGATATGACTTGATTGTGATGGGAGCGAGCGAGCAGCGGACGCGGCAGTCACTGTTTAATTTGCTGGTCGATCGGGTTATTCAAGAATCACCCTGTGCCACTTTAGTGGTGAAATCGAGTCTGTCAGAACGTCAGGGTGACTTTCAGGTAATTGATGCTCATCCAATTCGGCATATCTTAGTTCCCACCGAAGGCTCAGAATACAGCAAAAATGCTGTCGAAGTTGCCAGCACGATCGCTGCTCAAACAGGAGCCTTAGTCACCTTGATTCACGTCATCAGTCTGCCTTACAGTGGATATGCCCTTTACGATCAGCAGACTCTTGCTCCAGCCAGAGAAATGGCACAACAGATTATCGAACATCAAACTGAAGTTGGAAGACTTTTAGGTGCAACTGTGCAAGATCGAATTTTGGAAGGGAGCAGTCCCGAAAAAACCATTCTCAAATTTGCCCGAACTGAGCAGGTTGATCTAATTGTGTTAGGAAGTTCTGTCCGCCTTGCAACTGGAAGGGTGTTCTTTGGTCATCGAGTTGATGCAATTCTAAATCGCGCAACCTGCCCAGTTGCAGTAGTGAGTGCTTAGAATGTTTTTCAATACACTACATGATAAGTTCACAAGCTTGTGGTACTAACCTCAATAAATGGTAGTAAGACTCCATTTTGGAGTTGTCCATTCGTGCTGAGTTCACTATGACAGAGATATAGGCGATCGCTTGTGCGATCGAGCAAGTCTCTAAGCAACTTCTGTAGGCGTTGCATATCTGCATTACCCTGATCTTCAATTGACCATAGTTCGCCATTCCACCCTTTGAGAAAAAGCGGTGCTCCAAACAATGAAGCTGCGCCACCCTGTAACCACAAATCAGAACTAGCATCGAGCCAAAATTGCCAACGATGAGAAAGTCTTGCCATCCGATATTGGAAGATGGTCGCAAGGATAACGCTATCTTCGGGAGCATTGGGAGAATAGGGATTAGCTGTAACTGTCCCCTGACGAATCAGTTGAATAAAATTTTCAAGGATAACTGCATCTTCGAGATCGAGGCGATATCCAAGCTGCCAATAGTATTGGGCAGTTTCGATCAATGATTGCAATGTGGCAGTATGTTCGTAACTCAGTTTGCGAGGTTTTAAAAAAACTTGAATGGCACGATCGATAAATAATAGTGGCGCGTCTTTAGGTGATTGCTGTTCTACCCATTGTCGCAATTGTTCGTAGGCTTGTGTAGCTTCATAGCCAAGGCGATTCCATTGGTTATAGGTTTCCGACGCTAGTAGTTGGGGATGCTCTAGATCTGGTGCAAAGCAATAGTCAGCTAGCATTCCCGCCCGTACGGGATCGATCGCTTCAGTCAAAACGACAAGCATTTCAGCAATACGATCGCGGCTAACTAGTTTGCCAAGATTGGGATAAACCAGAGTAATTAGAGTTAGTAACGATCGCACTTGAGCAGAGTAGGATAGCGGACGCTGATCGTTGAGAGGACTGACATTTATTTCTTTTTTGCGGAGAATTTCGGCGATCGCATAGTTGGCAATATTGTCTAATCCAGGAGCAATAATGGCGATTTCACTGGCTTTAGCTGCACCTGAAGCGATCGCTTCCGCAATGGTTTTCGTCACATTGCGAAATAACTTCGCACGAGAAACTGACTCAATGGAATATACGGTTGCATAAGGCTCAACAAACCTCAAACTCGGCTCGCTGACGATTTCAATCACTGATTCTGATATTTCAGAACCTAAGGTGTTATTTGTACGGGGTAATTTTTCGATTTCACATCCAGATTTAAGTTCTTGCCAATATTCAGGATCGGCTCCTAGTCCCAATCTAGCTGAGCCATCAGGATTAAAGGTAAACATTCCTTGAGCGCCATTCTCTAACAGAAATTTACAGAGAGCGCAGGCGATCGCAGGCATCTCATCGGCGCGATCGACAATAATATATTTGAACCTTTGCTTGAGTTTGCGCTGATAGTGGAGATTAGGAAGTAGATGTTGACAGAATAGATCGGTGATAATTCCATAGGTGAGTAAACCGCGCTCCCAACAATAGGCTCGCCATTCCTGCAAAGCCTCGCCGACTTCTTGCCATTGTTCTATTTCTGAGGTTACATCTCCAGTTTCCGAAGGTAATTCAACCGCATTAGTTTCCATGCCAGCCTTTAGAATCACAGGAATCTCGGTGATATCTCGACCGCCATAAGCCGCTAACAAGAATAGATCTAGCAATCTTCGGACAAGGCGATCGCGTCCGACTCCTTCCATCCTGAGAGTTTCAGTTTCAATTCGATCTTTCCATACTTGATTTGCTAGCTCTTGCTCATTCTCTACCCGCAACAACAAAGGGAACTGAGCTTTTAAATTTAGATTTTTTACGATTAATGTCCAGAACAAACGAATCTCATCGCGAAAGAAGCTTAAGGGTGTAACTGCCGTGACAGGATACTGCCCATGAGTTGCTAACATCAGGCGATCGCTAAGTTGACGACGTTGTTCCGAATCGACGGCTAAAACTAAAACCTTTTGGGAAGCAGCTTGAGGATTAGATTGGTGAGCAAAGTCAGACTCTGTCCAACTACAAAACTGCCGAACTACTCGATCGGTCTTGCCACTGTGACTACTGCCCTCAATCCACAAATTTGCCATGACACCACATAGAATAGAAATCGTGCAATGCACGGTTTCTATTCTATGTGTTTTTTATGTGGCGATCGCATCTAGCTCGGAGTTTACATCAACATCGCAATCAGCCTGAATCGCGTTTTTTACAACTAGCGACAATTGATTTAGATCAACGCCCACGCAATCGCACATTAGTATTTCGCGGATTTTTAGAAAATAGCGATCGCTTTAAAGATTGTCTAAAAATTGTTACCGATTACCGCAGCCAAAAAGTTGCTCAAATTGCTAACAATCCTTGGGCAGAAGTAAATTGGTATTTCACGAAAACGCGATCGCAGTTTCGGATTTTTGGTAAGCTCATCTTAATTGATCAAGAATGCCCAGACTTAGAACTGCAATCTGCGCGAAAATTAGCATGGCAATCTCTTTCAGAACCTGCCAGAATCCAGTTTGCATGGGCACATCCGCGAGAACCACGAGTTGATTTCTCAGAAGTAACTCCACCAGATCCGCACGAACCTATTTCCTCTTTCTGTTTACTATTACTAGAACCTATTGAAGTCGATCGCCTCGAATTGCGCGGCACGCCCCAAAACCGATGGCTATATCTACAAGATCGGCAAGGAAATTGGACAGAACAAGAAGTAAATCCTTAGTAGTATCGCGATTTTTATTTCGCCGTGGGCAAAATAAAAATCGCAAAACCTTCCTAAAATCCCCATCGCTATCGTCTTTTCCCATAACGAATGAAATGAATTAACCTTTTTGGACAATTTATCAATCCTTTCCACAATGTAATTATCAAATTTTCGATTTTGAGAACGATCTCATCAATCCATAAAATTACTGTCATTACAGGATTATAGGCATAGCCCATAATGCTTGCCTTTGCTTCAATCCATGCCCGTAAAGGGCGATCGCTTTCTGACTCAGCATTTTGCTGTTGATACATTAATAACTCTTCTTCAAAAATTAAACTTCCATCTAGACGCTCCTGAGAGATTTGCGTGGTTGTAGTTTCAAAATTCTGCAATTCTCCCGATGAGTGGATTGCATCTTTATCTGGTGACTTAGTAAAAGCTTGTGATTCATATTCTAATGGAAGCGGCCAAGGCCCATTATCATTGCCAAATACATCTTCCATAGTCAGCCAAGACTCCCCACTTGATGAGATTTCTGAAGTTTCATCTAGTGCAGGCTGCGATAACTGTCTGCCAAAGAAATAGGCGATCGCTTCTTCGATCAATCTCTGCAACCGTTCGAGCCGATCGTCATTTTTGAGAGAATTAGAACTTTCCGTAGTGGAATTACTGTCGCGATTTGGCGATCGCTCAGAATTTGCCTGAAGCTTATCAGAGGGTTCTCCTTCTAGAAAATCTGACTGCGATCCTCCCGTATTAATATTTGCTTGCCCATCACCATCTAGCGATCGCTTCCCAATGAAATAATCGATCGCCGCTGCAATCAGTTCGCGCAATCGATCTAAATTCGTACTTTGAGTTAAAGGCGCATTGTCTTTGAGTTCGCCTGAAGTTCTAACTGTGGGTGACTGAGATTTATTTTTTTGAAGATTCGCTCTTTGGCGATCGGTCAACAAACGATCTCCCGAACTTGCTGAATTTACTCGACGCCGTCGCATTTTCGGACTATCTGATAAAGTTTCTCTTTCAAGCGATTCTGTACTTAATATTTCCGAAGCTTCTTCGTCACTAATTAAAGTTTCATCTTGAGTCTCAGATTGATTGCCAAAGAAGTAAGCGATCGCTGCCTCAATCAAACGCTTTAACTGCTCTAGTCTGGTATTCTTTCCCAATGCTACATTTTCCGATAAGCTATTGCTCTCTTTTAATGCATTTTGTTCAGCATTGCTTTGCTCAACCTGTTGCTGCCAGATCCTCGCAAAAATCCGATTGGCGATCAGGTTGGAATCTAATTCAGCATAGTCCAGAGTTGTGAGATTATCTGGTTGCCTCTTAATGATCGCCGCAATATTGCGATCTAGTTGAATTTTAGTGCGATCGAGCCAGTTCAAAAACTTGGCTAATGGACGCAAAAGTAATGGTATTTCTGGATTAGGTAAATCTAGAGTTTGCTCAATAGGATTCTCTAGATTCTCTGCAATCTTGTCAGATTCTGGTAAAAGTCCGCCTGAATCTGGCTGCGATCGCACCTTTTCTAGAGTCTCTTCCTTACCACGAGCAAGGGTAGGAAAAGTTCGCTGCGCTGTCGATGCAATCAAATACACAGGATAAAGTGCCGCTTTTGCAACTTGATAGGCAAGCAACCGTGGCAATTCTCTGATGCTGGGAAGTTGCTTTAATTGGCGATCGAGCGATCGCCTTGCCCTGCGTCCTAGTTGAACAGGCAAAGATCGATCAATCCAATTAAATAGTCGGCTTTGAAATCGTGGCATAACTACCATGATAAAAAAGAAAGGCGCGATCGCATCACCAAATAAAAAAGGGTTTCGAGCAATACTCGAAACCCTTTTTTACAAAGCAAGTATTTAGAACAAGCCTAAGGTCAATGACTTGTCAATTGGCATAGTGGAACCAATACCCAACCAGAGGGTAAAAGCAGTACCAAAAAGGAATACTGCCATTGCTACTGGACGACGGAAAGGGTTTTGGAACTTGTTTACATTCTCGATGAAAGGAATGAGGATCAAGCCAACGGGAATCAAGCTTTGGAGCAATACACCCAACAGCTTGTTAGGAACAATCCGCAAAATTTGGAATGCAGGATATAGGAACCACTCTGGCAAAATTTCCAAAGGAGTTGCGAAAGGATTGGCAGGTTCGCCGACCATTGTTGGGTCAAGCACAGCCAAACCAGTAATCAAAGCGATCGTGCCAGTGATGACAACGGGGAACATGTACAACAGGTCATTCGGCCAAGCTGGTTCGCCGTAGTAGTTGTGACCCATGTTCTTTTCCAACTTTGCACGCAAAATTGGATCGTTTAAATCAGGGAGCTTTTCAGTCTTTGCCATATTATTGCTCTATTTATTTTTCTATGATTTTCTAAAATTATCTGATACGAAAATCCTAAACTGGGGCGTAAGATACGAAAACTTACAAAGGACCAGAAATACCTTGCTTACGAATCATCAAGAAGTGAGCAAGCATGAATACTGCAATTAACCAAGGTAATACAAAGGTGTGCAAGCTGTAGAAACGGGTAAGAGTTGGTTGACCAACGCTTTGACCGCCACGCAATAGTTCAACCAAGGTTCCACCGACGACAGGAATAGCCTCAGGAACACCCGATACGATCTTAACTGCCCAGTAACCAACTTGATCCCAAGGTAGGGAGTAACCAGTTACACCGAAGGTAACGGTGATGACAGCAAGGATTACACCAGTGATCCAAGTCAATTCACGAGGCTTTTTGAAACCGCCAGTCAAATAGACACGGAAAACGTGCAAGATCATCATCAACACCATCATGCTTGCCGACCAACGGTGGACTGAACGGATCAACCAGCCGAAGTTAACGTCGGTCATGATGTAGCGAACAGATTCAAATGCTTCAGTAACCGAGGGCTTGTAATAAAAGGTCATCGCGAAGCCTGTCGCGAACTGAATCAGGAAGCAGGTGAGGGTAATGCCGCCCAAACAGTAAAAAATATTAACGTGAGGGGGAACGTACTTACTAGTAACGTCCTCTGCAAGCGCCCCGACTTCAAGGCGATCGTTAAACCAATCGTAAACTTTACTCATGTAATTGAAAAACCCAAGATTGCTGAACTAGTTAACAATTTTTTGATAGCTGTAATATATTTTAATGCTTCTGACAGATGTAAGCAAACCCAAACCCAGTTTTTTAATGGGTTTTTAACGGGTTTAAAAAATTTATATCAGATTTCTCAGGCGCTTAACGTTAATGCATAGTATTTCATGGCTTTAATTAAAGATGGCAATTAGCTACCAAAACTATTAACGAGAAAATCACTGTGAACGATTTACCTGACAAGTCTACTGATAAAGAAAGCGATCTCGATCGCCAAGATAGCAATAGTGTCACGATCCGCGAAATGAATATCGATGATATTGCACCAATTTTCCATCTAGGCGAACAATTATTTACTAGCGATTTATACCCTTACCTGTATCGGACTTGGGATGAGTGGGAGGTAATCGGTATGTATAACACCGATTCAGAATATTGCTTAGTCGCCGAAGTAGACAATCGACTAGCAGGATTTATTCTCGGTACGATTATTATCAAAGCTTCTTGGAAGTATGGATATATCACTTGGCTCGGTATTAGTCCCAATTTTCAACGTCGTGGCATCGCCGATCGCCTAGTTGATAAGATCGTAGAACGAATGATTGAAGACAACGTCCGATTTATGCTGGTTGATACCGATCCTGCAAATACGCCTGCTATTAATTTCTTTACACGCAAAGGGTTTGGCAATGCCAGAGAGCATGTTTTCCTGTCGCTAAATCTGGCTAAGCACGAGTATTACGGCAGATTAATTAATTACGAACGCGACAAGGCTGAGCGCAATCGCCCACGCTTACGCCGCCGCACTTAACTTTAACCCTGCTATAGGTTTTGACAAATAGCGATCGCGATTTTCTACCTTGTCTATATCTATATACAATCCTTATTTTTATCGCAGGCTAATTAATTCTCTAAGCAAGAGACAATTCTCCAACCGCTTCTAATCGGCTATATTTACCAACCGATAAAAATGACTCCTCAAGACTCTGGGCAACCGTAGGCGAAATCCAGCCCAATTGTTTTAACAAATGGATGGAAACCGCAATTTTTGCTCGTTTAGAACCATCCATTACTTTAATTGCTAAACCCAACCCTTCGCCAATGCGTCCAATGCATTGCAAACCTTCTGCCCCTGCTTTACTGACAATCTCGCCATTCGTCAGTCGCATCAGTTCAGTATCAAACTGTCCATCTCCAGCAACCATATCAGGATGTCTAGTCATTGCGCGGGTAATTCGTTCTGGATGCACTTGATCGTGGGCAGATAGTAAGGCATAGAGATGGGCTAGCTGACCGATTTCTAAAAGATAAGTTGGCACACCGCAATCATCGTGGGCACAGATAAACTCGGCTGCTGGCATATGTAACATATCTGCCATTGTATTAAGGGCGAGTTGCTGCACTGGATGATGGCGATCCATATAGGACGAAATTTGCCATCCTTGTTGCTTACAAATAGCGATCATACCCGCATGCTTACCAGAACAATTATGCTGAAGTGGACTTCTTTGACAATCAGGAATCGGACATTGCAGAGCGCTTGGTTCGACATCGCATCGCCAGAGAATACTAAAAACCTGACGTGCTTGAGAGATCGTGCCTTGATGTGAACCACAAATAATTGCGAGGTCTGTTTCCGAGAGATTAAATCGTTCTTGTGCTCCAGAAATTGAGACGGGCAGAGCTTGAATTGGTTTGAGGCAAGAGCGCGCAAATGTAGTCGTTTGAGGATCGCCTGCCGCTGATAGGACTCGACCTCTTGTATCGACTACAGCAGCTTGGCAAGAGTGAATCGATTCGACAATTCCTTCGCGTAGCAATTGGACGGTAATTTT
This sequence comes from Pseudanabaena frigida, assembly GCA_003242085.1. Classification (GTDB taxonomy): domain Bacteria; phylum Cyanobacteriota; class Cyanobacteriia; order Pseudanabaenales; family Pseudanabaenaceae; genus Pseudanabaena; species Pseudanabaena frigida. The sequence continues at coordinate 111,674 of QBML01000002.1, forward strand.
GTTAGCGGAGAAACGATTGCGCTTGCCAAGATTCATAAATTACTACTTTAGGATCGTCATCATAATCCTACGGTATCGACAGTAAAAAATCCCAGAGAGTAGAGAGGTGCAGAGCACCTCTCTACTCTCTGGGATTTTTTTGTAAAGATATGTAACAATTGTAGGTATAAGATCCAGATATAAATTGTCAAAATGGTTTCAATAAGTACTGAAGCGATCGCAGGTCAATATTGGCTTTGGCGCGAACAAAAAATTTATTTCGTCAAAGCAGGTGATAATTCGCATCGTCCACCATTGCTTCTAGTGCATGGATTTGGTGCATCAACTGACCATTGGCGCAAAAATATTGCTGACCTCAGTCAAGACTTTGAAGTATATGCGATCGATTTATTAGGCTTTGGGCGATCGCAAAAACCTGCTTGGCAATATAGCGGCGATCTCTGGCGCGATCAGCTCCATGACTTTATTATCGAAAAAATTCAACGTCCGACTGTAATTGCGGGCAACTCTCTTGGTGGTTACGCTTCATTATGTGTTGCCGCCGATTATCCTCAATCAGTCGCAGGGATTGTATTGCTCAATAGTGCAGGGCCATTTACCGATACAAATCCCCTTGGTTCTAAAAAAGTAAATCCAGTTCAAAAAGCGATTAGCAAAACGTTGCAAGGAGTTTTGCGCCAACCTTGGGCAAATCAATTACTGTTTGCTTTTGTACGCCAAAAGTCAAGAATTCGCAGCACCTTACAAAAAGTTTACTTAGATCGTTCTGCGGTCACCGAACAGTTAGTCGAGGAGATTTATCGTCCTTCCTGCGATGAGGGTGCAGCACAGGTTTTTGCATCGGTATTTAGCACTCCGCAAGGTAAAAAAGTGGACGAGCTATTGCAGACAATGACTTGCCCTTTACTGATGATTTGGGGTGAGGGAGATCCTTGGATGAATGCTCGATCTAGGGGAGCAAAATTTCGAGAATTTTATCCATCCTTGACCGAACACTATATTAATGCAGGACATTGCCCCCATGATGAAAGTCCAGAAGTAGTAAACGGGTTGATGCGATCGTGGTGTAGCGCTTTGTAATCTTTACTAAGCAGAAGGCGGTGCTTTGCACCGCCTTCTGCTTTTTGGGTTTGGCAATTGCTATATTGAGAAAACGAATAGAAAAAGTGTAAAAAATGGCAACTTGGCAATGTATCAGCGGCTGTGGCGCTTGTTGTAATCTCGATCCGAGCGATCGCCCTGACCTCGCTGATTACCTGACACCCACAGAAATGCAGCAGTATCTAAGCATGGTAGGTATTGATGGCTGGTGTATCAATTTCGATCGCCTCAATCGCCAATGCTCAATCTACGATCAACGTCCTCGCTTTTGCCGAGTAGAAGCAGAAACTTTTTATGACATGTTTGGTGTTGAGTCAGACGAGTTAGATGAATTTGCGATCGCTTGTTGCGAAGAACATATTGAGTCAATCTATGGCGAACGATCTTTAGAACAGCTACGCTTTGAGCAAGCAATTGCCTTTACTGAATTTAGTTAAAAGCATCGTCTATCAAGGCTTGTCAAAGTCTTTCATGAATCTTTATATCCTGAAAAAATCACCATGTTATGATAAGACTACAAATTGAGACAATGTAGCAAACACTACAGATTTTAATTTAGCTTTATCTACATTTAGTCAACTTATCATGGACTCAGCTCATCAATCCGATCTACATGCTGTTAAAGCATCTGATGTCTCCACCAAAAGCTCCGTAGACATCGAAACAAAGTGGCTTGAAAACTACTTGGATTGGCAAGATAGTGATGTTCAAGCAATCAGAAATTTTCCTCCAGTTTATCAAATCAACATTAGGCAAGTAGAGATCTCCAAAAGCGCAGAGCGTAAGATGCAAAGATGTCTTTCCCTTACTGAAATAGATTCAGATATTGATATACGTTGGAGTAAACGATTTATGCCTAGAGAATTTGCATAATCAAAAAGATCGCACAAAAAGAAGGTGCATAAAATGCACCTTCTTTTTTGTGAAAATCCTATTTTTCCTATAGCAATGAATGTTTTGAGTAAAACATAAAACCCAAATAATATAGAGGCGGCGCTTCGCGCCGCCTCTATATTATTTGGATTTGGATTTGTCCTAGCTATCTCTTGCATTGCTATAGCAAAAGCGATAACAATTCGATGAATTGCAGTCATACTTCCTCGAATCAAAACAAACCCCTATTAAGCTCTTCAGATCGCAACACGCCATTTGGAGACCATTAATTAATCATGAGAAATGGCACTTTTGGTCATTGCCTATCGTCAGGTTTTTATAAGTAACTGGGCGCAATTAAACACCAAAGTCAAAACCTGTGGCGCACGCTGTGCGTGCGCCACAGGTTTTGACTTTGGTGTTTAATTATGCCTAGCTACTTATGTCGATGCTAGTGATTTATATATTTGTGACAAAGATCACTGGATTGTAGAGATATGGGGCTGCCATCTCTTTGATTACAATCACCAAATTCTATGGATACGAGTCACATCAATATCTTCAATTTTGAGGGAAGCTAATTCTTGTAGAACTATTTGCTTAGTAATCTTTAAAATCATGAACAACAAAAGTGTTATTAGAAATCTTGTTAACCGCGCACTTTTAATCAAGCGCCTTACTCCCGAACTTGAGAACATGATTAATCAGGAATTGTCAGAGCAAGGGCATATCAACGATCTTGACTATGAAGCTTTAGAATATCTCATGCAAGCTGTCGATCAAGGTAAAATTCGTCAAGTTAGTTAAAAATAGACGAATATGGAACTAGATTTAAGTGCGAAGGCGGTAGACTAGGATTGCAAAATTTGAAGTCTTGCATGTATGGGCTTTTTGACCTATTCGCGGTCACATCACCAAATTAGATCGCTTTATCGGCAGTTTGTTTATTGGTTTCTGTTTTTTAGCGTAATTGCCCTGATAGCGATCGCGGCGAATGCCTGCCAATCTCAAGCTGGAATAGTTCCTGCTCTACCACAGCACCCAAATATTCAAGTATTTTTTAATCATAATCAAGCAGCCCGATATACTGACCCATACCGCAATATTGAACGCCTCGGGGATAATCTCGAAAGATTACTGATTGATAATGTCAGTAAGGCGAAATTCAGTATTGATATTGCCGTCCAAGAATTACGCTTACCGAACCTTGCTAAATCGATCGTTGACGCAAAATTGCGGGGAGTTAAGGTAAGACTCATTCTGGAAAATAACTACAGTCGTTCTTGGAGTGAATATACACCCGAGCAGGCTGAGAAATTAAACGCCCGCGATCGCGATCGATATAAAGAATTTCAAAAATTTGCAGATATCAATAACGATGGTCGTTTGAGTGAAGATGAATTGGATCGTCGAGATGGTCTCAGGCTAATCAAAACAGCAAATGTTGATTGGATTGATGACACTGCTGATGGCTCAAAAGGTAGCGGATTAATGCACCATAAGTTTATGGTGATTGACGATCGGATTGTTTTGTTTGGCTCGGCAAATCTCACAATGAGCGATATTCACGGCGACTTTACTAGACCTGAAACAAGAGGTAATGCTAATAATTTTGTATGGGTTGATAGTAAAGAACTCGCTGCCAATTTCAAAAAAGAATTTAACCTCATGTGGGGAGATGGCCCCAATGGGAAACTCGATAGTTTATTTGGTACAAAAAAGCCTTCTCGTAAAATTGAGTTTATGGTAATTAGCGGTGCACAAATTCGCCTCAAATTTTCGCCAGATTCTGAAGATACAGCACGGGAGCAAACCAGTAATGGACTAATTGCAACGGCGATCGCGGGAACTAAAAGCACTGTTGATATGGCTCTATTTGTATATTCCGATCCATTTGTTTCCGCAATTCTCGAAGAGCGCCAACAAAATAGTGTGCAAATTCGAGCGTTAATAGAACCTCAATTTGCTTATCGTGATTACTCATCTACTCTCGACATGTGGGGACTACAGTCAACACAGGATTGTAAAACTGGTAAAAGTAGTGCTTGGAAACAACCAATTAAAACTGTGGGTATTCCTAATCTTGTCGCTGGTGATACCCTGCACCATAAGTTTGCAATTCTCGATCGTAATTTAATTTTGACAGGTTCGCATAACTGGACACATGCTGCGAACTATACAAATGATGAGACTTTAGTGGCAATTCAGAATGACACAGTAGCCGCACATTACCAGAGAGAATACGAACGCCTTTATCAGGATGCCACACTTGGAGCGCCTGCGAAACTAGTACAAACTACTTCTAAGAGCTGTTCCGAGAGGGTTAAGATCAAGTCCAAGCCAACTCTTGAAGAATTAGATTTTCAAACATAAACTCAAAAAATTGGTAGCGATCGAGAAGCTAAGATGGACGCTGCTCATCTTAGCTCTAAAATCCTGTCATCTTTAGATATAGCTTAATAGAGGCGGCGCAAAGCGCCGCCTCTATTTATTGTCCTAAGCTAGCCTTGCATTGCTATAAAAAATCAAAAATGAGAGCGATACTCATTTCTCAAAATATTTTGAAGTGCGATCGCATAGCCTAAAGTTTTGTTAAGCTAGAGTGTCTGAAATTTTGCGCGCCAAAAATTGCGTTAATACAAATATGGTCAATCTGGTTCAACCCGTCAAACCCACAATCAAGCCCACGATTGCATTTTCCCATTTGGGTTGTGAAAAGAACCGCGTCGATACGGAACACATGTTGGGATTACTAGTACAGGCAGGCTATCAAGTCGATAGCAATGAAGAGTTAGCCGATTACGTAATCGTAAATACTTGTAGCTTTATCGAAGATGCTCGCCGTGAGTCCGTGCGTACTCTAGTTGAACTTGCCGAAATGGGCAAGCGTATTGTGATCGCTGGCTGTATGGCGCAACACTTTCAGCAAGAATTGCTGGATGAAATTCCTGAAGCGGTTGCATTAGTGGGGACTGGTGATTATCAAAAAATTGTTGATGTAATCGAACGCGCCGAGAAAGGAGAACGAGTCAAAGAAGTTACTCAAGTTCCTACCTATATTGCCGATGACACCGTACCACGCTATCGCACAACCAATGAAGCCGTTGCCTATGTGCGCGTTGCCGAAGGTTGCGATTATCGTTGTGCATTTTGTATCATTCCGCATTTGCGTGGAGATCAGCGATCGCGCACGATTGAATCGATTGTTACTGAATGCGATCGCCTCGCTACCGAAGGCGTAAAAGAAATTATCTTGATTTCGCAAATCACCACTAATTATGGTCTAGATATTTACGGTCAGCCTCGTCTTGCCGAATTATTAACGGCTCTTGGTCAAGTCGATGTGCCTTGGATCAGAATGCACTACGCTTATCCCACTGGTCTGACTCCCAAGGTAGTTAACGCGATGAAGTCCACACCTAACGTACTTCCTTATCTCGATCTGCCTTTACAGCATTCGCATCCCGATGTGTTAAGAGCGATGAATCGTCCTTGGCAAGGGCGGATCAATGACAAGATCATGGAGCAACTTAAGGTGTCACTGCCTAATGCGGTTACCCGCACAACTTTTATCGTTGGCTTCCCCAATGAAACTGAAGAGCAGTTTGAGCATTTATTAGAATTCGTGAAGCGTCATGAATTCGATCATGTCGGTGTGTTTACTTTCTCGGCTGAGGAGGGCACTCCTGCCTTTGATTTGCCGAATCAATTACCTGAAGAAATTAAACAAGAGCGGCGCGATCGCATCATGGCAGCTCAACAGGAAATATCTCTCAAGAAAAACCAGTTGGAAATCGGCAAAACCGTTGATGTTTTGATCGAGCAAGAAAATCCTGATACTGGTGAATTAATTGGGCGATCGGCAAGATTTGCGCCTGATGTTGATGGTGTTGTCTATGTCCGCGACCCACTTGCTAAAGCGACCTTAGGCTCAATATTTTCTGTCAAAATTACAGCCGCAGACCATTACGATCTATTCGGTGAAATAGTCTAAATACAAATTGTTTATGAACATTGTAAGAGCCCTAACTCTTTAGGCATACCGCTTGTAGATTGACTTTGGTATATCTAACTACATAGTTTTTTTGTATGCTCTCACACAAAACAAAAAACTAACTTTTATATAACTTTTTAGTTTCCTTTTACTAACCTTTGTATATCTCTTAGGTGTTACGTAATTTAGAAAAGAGTGAATAATTGAGTTCAAGAAGAAAAAGAAGTTTGTGATGTCAATCAAACTTTAAAACATTGTTCTAAACACTGCAATTAAACAAGACTATATACTACTCTCTCAAAAAGGTTGAAAGGAAGAAAGATGGATACAATTATTAAGGTTAACCAGTTGTCTTTTCATCAAGGTTTGAGCAACGATCAAACATGTATTGTCAAATTAACTAATAGCAAATTCGATAGCATTGCAGGTTCTGAGCTATTAGCTAAGGTTGAGTCTTGGATTTCCGCTAATGTAATGATGAACTCTAAAGAAATTCCAGCATTAATTGTTGATATGGAAAATGTAGAATTTATCGACAGCCAAGGTTTACAAAAGCTGTTAGCTTCTCTGAGGTTAATGCAATCTCAAAACAGCAATTTATTGCTTTGCTCCCAGCAGCCTTCTGTACGTATCGTCTTTGAAATTACAAGAGCGGATCAATTGTTTGCAATTTTTCCAAGCTTCGATAAGTTTGTAAGTCAACTTAATAATATTTACGAGCAACCTTCTGAATATCTAGTAGCAGCTTAGAAAAAAGAGGATCAGAGCGAGCTTAGTAGCAGTGACGCTATTACCAAGCATAATTCATACAAAAGAGAGATGAAGCAATTTACGCTTCATCTCTCTTTTGTATGGATTAAAACTTATAAAAAAGTATATAACAACTATTTTTATCGGTTTTAGTTAGCTTCAACTCTCATCAACACTTGACCGTACTCAACTGGTTGAGTATTGTCCACCAAAATTTCCACAATTTTACCAGTAAACTCAGATTCGATTTCATTCATCAACTTCATTGCTTCGATGATGCAAACCGTAGTTCCTTTCTTCACAGTATCTCCAATTTCAACAAATGGTGACTCATCAGGCCCTGGAGAACGATAAAAAGTGCCAACCATTGGTGATGTAATCTCAATCAGTTTTTTGGAAGGAAGGGAGTCTGCAATCGTTGTTGTATGAGTTACAGCATTTGTAGGCGTATTTTCAATAGCTACTGACGGAACTACTGTAGACATTGAAGTTGGAGCAGGCTGTATCGTTGTGGTTACAGCTTTAGTTTCGCTTTTTCGGATACTCAGACGCAAATCGCCTGATTCTAGGGTCAGTTCGGTAATATCCGTCTTGTTTAGAATCGTGACTAGTTCACGTAATTGCTCTAAGCTAAATTCCACCTAATTTTCACGCCCCAAATACGTGTCTTCTCGAGTATCTATTTTGACGCGATCGCCAATATTCACAAACAAAGGAACCATTACTGATGCCCCAGTTTCGACTTTTGCGGTTTTGCTGCCACCTGTAGCAGTATCACCTTTTAGACCTGGGTCAGTTTCAATGACCTCTAGGACGACAGTATTGGGCAATTCCACATCAATTACCTTGTCACGCCAACGCACGACGTTAACTTCCATACCTTCTTTGATATATTTGACACGACTACCAATCTGGGCAGCAGTTAAATTAGCTTCTTCATAGCTTTGCATATCCATAAAGACATAATCTTCACCTTCTTTATAGGTATGTTGCATTGAGCTTTTTTCTAAAACAGCCTGAGGCAGAGTCTCACCAGCCCTAAAAGTCTTTTCTAAGGTTTTACCAGTCATGGCACTTTTTAGAGTGGTGCGAACAAATGCTGAGCCTTTGCCTGGCTTTACGTGTAAGAATTCAACTACACGCCAGACTTCGCCATCAAGTTCAATTGTTACGCCGGGTCGAAAATCGTTACTAGAGATCATTGCAGATTGAGTAATAGCCGATGACCATTTTAACTTAGAGATGTAACATTTAAGGCAAATAAATATAAAACCCCTATTAAAAATAAAAAGTAGGAGGAGTACTTTGTGCCCCTCCTACTTTTATGGCAATTGCTATAGAATTGAATTTTAAAAGGAGTGTTCGCCTGATGTCAGTGAAAAAGCAGTTTGGTAGTTTTGATGAATTATTAGAGAGTTCAGAATTGCCTGTCCTCGTAGATTTCTATGCACCTTGGTGTGGACCTTGTCAGCTTATGACAGGTATTCTCGATAAGGTTAGTGAGAGAATGAAGGATAAAGTTCAGATTGTGAAAATCAATACTGATAATTATCCTGAGCTTGCCTCTCAATATAAAGTTTATGCTTTACCAACCTTGGTCTTATTTAAAGATGGGGCGGCTGTAGATCGGGTTGAAGGTGTAATTCAAGCCGATCAGCTGTGCGATCGCCTTACTGTTCATGCATAAATCCAAAAAGTAAAGGCTCCGCTAAGCGGAGCCTTTACTTTTTAGGCAAGACAATTAGTGAGTTCTGCTAGTAGCTCCTCACGATTTAAATTACGTCCAATGATTACTAGTTGATTATTTACAGATTTGCCTCGATCATCAGTTTTGAGTTCGTAGCGCTTGCCACTGAGTTGAAAGACATAACGATTGTCAATGCTATCAAAACGCAAAATACCTTTTGCCCTGAACACATCAATTGGCAATTTCTTATCAAGAAAGTTTTGAAACTTATCGAGGTTAAAAGCGCGATCGCTTTGAAATGAGATCGAGATAAAGCCGTCGTTTTCTAGGTGATCGGAATGGTGATGATGCTCGTGATTGTGATGCTCGTGCTGACACTCGGGATCGTGACAATGTTCATGGGAGTGACTATCGGAGCGATCGTGTTGGGCGTTTGCGTGATGATCTTGCTCTTCAACCTTCTGCTTGGGCGCGATCGCTGATTGGTCAAGCTGTACATCAAGGATTAGTGGTAGAGGGACAACCCCTAAATGCGATCGCAAAATCCTCGCTTTAGTTTTTGTTTTATTTATAAAATCTTCTAGCTCTTGCAGTTTAGCTTCAGCAACGAGATCGGTTTTATTCAGAATAATAATGTCGCCATACATGATTTGGGCATAGGCAGCATCGCTCTTAAAATGCTCTGATGTAAAGGCTTCGGAATCAACTACCGTCAAAATTGAATCAAGTCGGGTTAAATGCTGTAGTTCCGTGCCCAAAAAAGTTAAGGCGATCGGTAGGGGATCGGCAACGCCTGTGGTCTCGACGATCATGTAATCAATGCGATCGCCTCTTTCGAGAACATTGTAAACAGCATCAACTAAGCCATCATTAATCGTGCAACAAATGCACCCATTGCTCAGTTCCATCATATTTTCATCGACAGCAACCAACAACTGGCTATCGATATTGATATCGCCAAATTCATTTACTAAAACCGCAACCTTCAAATCCTGTTGGTTTTGTAAAATGTAATTTAGCAGGGTAGTCTTACCACTGCCTAAAAAACCTGTGATGATCGTAACTGGCATCCCACGTTTGGGTACATCCACATCAATAATGTCTTGTGTAACACTGCGATCGGAAGTAAGCATGAACTTTATGCAAGAATAAATTTGATAATCATTCTAACAGTTGCGATCGTGCCCTGCGGATCATCATGCAAGCTCCCGAATCTCTAATTGCCTTTAGTCTGGACGATGTATTAGCCGCTTTAGAAGTGCGACTAGAATTAGAAGAAGCAATTGATAAACTGCCACTCACTAAGGCATTAGAGCAATGTTTGCTATTTGCTCAAGCCAATAATTTGGCTGATTTAGCACAATTTGTAACACAAGAACTTGATGGCTATAACGTTTCGCCACCAAGCGATCGCATTGTGTATCTGAGTTATTTTGATAATGGTGGACAACCAATCAATGGATTAGATCAATACAGTAGTTACCCTTTAGTAACAGGAATTCGGAAATTAGAATTGCATCTCAAGAATGGTTTATCCTTGATGTTGCCAAAGCAAATCATGAATTTTTTGTCGCAAGTTGCAGGTCGTGAGGTAGATACTGGTCATATCTCACCATCAGAAATTAATAAGTGCTTAGAAAGTATTCGTACTCTAACAATCCAAAAACTAAAATCCAAAATTTAAAGTCTTTACATCACCTTTAAATTTGGCTTGTATAGAAAGCCTATAGATGATTTGTTACAGGCTTAGACTCTCTCATAGCGAAGTCGAAGCAATAAATAGTAATGAAAAAGATAGCTCAAATCAAAACCCAAATAAATAGAGGCGGCGCAAAGCGCCGCCTCTATTTATTTGGGTTTTATGTCCTAAGCAAAACTCGCATTGCGCTATATATGTCTTAACTACTGCGGGGAAATCGTTATAAAAAAATGTATGTATGAATATCTCAAACCCATTCTAGTTTGAGGGCAGGCATTAAACGTTGTAGATTTTTTAAGGATTTTCCTTGCCAAGGTATGCTCTCAGAACCTTTAACCGTGATACTTATCGTTTCTTTTTGACGAACTTTAATCACAAATTTTGATAAGACATTAATGCCCGAACTGTTTAAAAACTCTAACTGGCATAAATTTAAAGTGATATTTGGTTGTGTTTGCTCGATTACATATTCTAAGACTTTCACAATTGGAGCGTATTCTTCTGTTCCTGCAAGGCGCAGAGATCCTTGGCAATAGATGCAGACATCTGATTGGTCGTACCAAACGTGATAATCATCCCCTTTAACTTCCATTCTTTAACGACTCCTGATAAAAGCTCAATCCATTTTTACTAGAGCGGTAACTGTACCATTGTAGTCACCATTGTCACATGGTTATTAACCTGCGCTTGTTCAAACTTCCATCCTAAAACAGCGTCATAGTCCATCAACATAGTCAAATAGCCAAGACCAGAACGCTCTGACTCATCATCATTGGCAGCACTTTTTTCAACTTGATTAAAATACATTTCACCAACATCCCCAGTTGTAATTTCTTGAAGAAAAGATTGAAAATTAGGAATTGATTCTTGGTGCAAACTATTTTTCGACAAGAATATGAGGCGATCTTTAAACAAGTGTACTTCTAAGTTGACTGCCAGACCTGCGCTTTCATCGCTATATTTCATAGCGTTTTCTAGCAACTCATTAGCAATGAAACTAACTGCATGGCGAACTTCAGTCTGTTTGGTTAGATCGGCACTGGTATCACCAGGGAAAAAATTTCTGACGTAGTCTCCGAGAAAATCGGCTGAAAGACCATTTGTTTTCCAGCGTAGTTGGATCGGCAGTGAAGATGGCGAAAATCCTAAGACTAAAAATTCGCTTCTGTCTGAAAAGTCTTCTGTAAAATCTCCAAAAACTTGCGCCATATTAACGCCATTTCCAATATCTATAACTATGATTACTTGGATCTCTCAAGACTTTGCAATATTTCACAAAGCTTTGACAACTCTATGACTTCTTGTACTACGTTTAGGGACTTGGCGCAACATAAATATAAACAATCAGTAGCTCAGCATAAATAAATTTAAAACTAATTAAGTGCATATCTCCCTCTACACGGGCTACATATACTTTGTTTTTGGCTTTTAATTATGCTTAGTTACTTATCAATAATTCTGATTATACAAATCTGTTTTGATAAAGTTTCATCAAAACAGATTTGTATAATCGGAATTACTGAAATAATAGAATATGCTAACGTCCTAATTCGTCTAGATTCTGGGATAAATTATGTCTAACAATTTCGATAATCCAAAAGACGCACAAGCTTCTGAGCAGTGGTTTATCTGTAAGCGCGATACTGGTATTTGCGAAATTGTCAAAATTGCGAGCAAAGAGGAAAAAGAGATCGCTGATTCAGTCGAAACTTGGGGTGGATTTACATCTCAAGGCGAAGCGATCGCCAAACGGATTGGGCTAATTCGCGCAGGAAAATGTCAGCCACTCTAAATAATCTCTAAATATAATATTTTAGAGACTGCACTTCGTGCAGTCTCTAAATGTTGAATTTATTCGCTAAAGGTTGATATCAGCAACAAGTAGCCACGAGGCGCTACTATAATACGGGACTACCTTTTGTGGAAATTTTTACGTTATGATATCCGTTTCCGCTCGATTTGAAGAACTGCGAGCTAGAGGGCAAGCTGCTCTGATTCCTTTCATTACTGCTGGCGATCCCAACCTAGAGACGACAGCAAAAGCTTTGCGGGTCTTAGATCAAAACGGTGCGGATATAATTGAGTTGGGCGTACCTTATTCCGATCCATTAGCTGATGGTCCCGTAATTCAGGCGGCCGCAACAAGAGCTTTGCAAAATGGTACAACTCTGGAAAAAGTTTTAGATGTCGTGCGAACAGTTGCTCCTGAACTGCGATCGCCAATTATTTTATTTACCTATTACAATCCGATCTTAAATATCGGAGTAGAAAATTTTTTACAGAAGATCTATGCCGCTGGAGTACGTGGATTAGTAGTTCCCGACTTGCCTCTCGAAGAATCTCATGTCTTGCTAGAACCTGCTCAAAAAGCTGGTATTGAGGTTATTTTGTTGATTGCGCCGACTAGCCCACCCGATCGAGTTGCCGCGATCGCCGCCAAGTCTCAGGGTTTTATTTATGTGGTCAGTGCCACTGGTGTAACAGGTGTGCGGACTGAAGTGGCTAAGGGTGTAAAAACGATGATTGAACAACTGCGAATCATCACGGATAAACCGATCGCGGTTGGTTTTGGCATCTCGCAGCCCGAACATGCCAAACAGGTAATTGATTGGAACGCTGATGGCGCGATCGTCGGTAGTGCCATGGTCAGAAAGCTAGCCGAGCCAGATGGTGGATTGCACGCGATCGGTGAACTTTGCAAAACTCTCAAACAATCTATTCGTAGGGACTAGAACTTAGGAATTAAGGCTCATGAATATTTTGATTGGTGTGGGTATTGCGATCGCAGTTTTTGGTGGATTAGTTTTGCTGCTGTGGCTGCTGTTTGAGTGGCAGTACAAAACTAGACAAGGCAATTTACTTGAATTTGATAGTGGCATTTGGCAATTTCTTACCTACGAGCCTAATCACTATCGTTTGGAACTAATCCTGACGGCTACTAACAAAACTCGTAATCTTGACGTTTTCCTAGTAGAAGTCAATCCTGTAATATCCTTACTGTCTAGTGACAGCCTTGAAGGAATCAATTGCCAAACTCAGTTGCGATCGCGTCATGCAAACACCTCCAGTCGCAATGACAACTATTGGGAATCCTATATTGTTACACCCAATCACAGCACTGGAGTGGAGATTCAGATTGACCTCAGTGGTAAGAATCTTGAAGAATTAAGAACTGCATGGGTTCGCGTTCACTACACAATTTATGGGCCAGCAGGACGTGAAGAAAAAATCAAACATTGTATTATTCCCTTACAATTTCCCGATGCTAATCAAAGGGAACGTTGGCGACCAACCCCTGATGCAGATGTATTACCAATCCGAACCCATATCTTGTCGGCAGGGGACAATCCTGTAGAAGTAATGCAACGGTATGTAGTGAGTCATGCTCAAGCAGGCGACATTGTGACGATCGCGGAAACTCCCATCGCCATCATGCAAGGTAATTTCTATCATCCTAGCGATATCAAACCTAAGTGGTTAGCAAAGCGTCTGTGCTACTACTTCAAAAGCACTTCTAGTCTTGCTACTGCCTGCGGTCTGCAATCTTTGATTAATGAGTCAGGCGCATGGCGCGTAGCTTTTGCCTTTATTGTCGGTGCACTTGCCAAAGCAATTCTCCGTAAGCCAGGGGTGTTTTATATGCTCGCGGGAGAACAAGCAAGATTAATTGATGATGTCACAGGCACTTTGCCTCCCTACGACCAATTTATCGTTCTTGGCCCCAAAAATCCCCAAGCTGTTGTCGATGAGATTAAGGAAGGCACAGGACTAGAAGCAGCGATCGTGGATGTGAACGATCTACGGCGAGTGAAAGTTTTAGCGGCTACCTCTGGTGCATCAGAAAAACTACTTAATCAGGCTCTATTAATGAATCCTGCTGGTAATGCTTCAGAGCAAACTCCAATCGTTTTGATTCGTCCTAATCACACCAATTAATTCAATTACAAAACAAGAGAGAGAATGCGATGCATTCTCTCTCTTGTTTTGTAAATTTTGCTGACGACGTACAGCAATTACCCCAATCAAATAAACCATAAGAAAAGCCTTGAAGTCTTTGCCTTGCAAAGACTTCAAGGCTTTTCTTGGTTTGGGTTTGAGCGCAAAGCTCTGTAAAATCCAGTAGCGGATTGACGCGCTTAGTTGGATTCTAGTTGTAAGTCTGTTTCTTGTTTCTCAAAGCGGATTTCGACATCGCGGACATCAGCAAATTGAATTTCTACCCGTCGATCGCGCGCATAGTCAGCAATTTGATTACCCTGTGACGCTAATTGAGTTTCACCTAGCGATCGCACGGTCATGCGTTCGGAAGCAATACCCTGTCGCAATAGGTAATTGCGGACTGCTCGCGATCGCCTAAATCCCAACTCAAGGTTATAGGCATCACTGGCTCTAGGATCTGTATGTCCTTCGAGAGTAATGATAATTGTGGGGTATTGATTTAAAACCGCCGCAATTCGATCCAAAACTTTAGCACTGGCAGGACTGATTTCATCGCGATCGAGGGCAAAGTGGATCTGGCGTGGAACCGATAGAACAATCGGATCTGGCGGTGGTGGAGTTTGGGCAATTTGAGGTGGTGTAGTACAAGCAGGAGTTGACTGCACATTAGCCCCTTGCACATTTGTCGATATGGGAACCGAAAGATCGGGATTAACTATCCTTGCATTTAAGGCTGGCTCAGATGTTCCATATTGCGGATCGGTGGCGATCGCGCTGATCGTGTCACCAATATTGAGGTTCTTTAAAGACGCACCAAATTTGCCATTGGCATCGGTTTTGATCGTAGTCAGATATTCGCTGAGAGGTCCATAGGGAAGATTGGGATCGATTTTGCCAGTAACGCGATATAGATCGATAATAGTATCAGGATCGGCAGTTCCATCAATATTAACTTGATTAGCATTAAACATCGGAAAAGCACTAGCAAGAAACGTTGGCGCGTTAATCGCTCCATTCGCTGTGTCAACTCGACGAAAATACGAATCGCGCTGTCGATTTATGCCATCGCCTGTAATAAAATCGCGCTCAGTCACATTGCGTTGAGAGTTCAAGTCAATACTTAATCCCTTGAGCGCCGTGAAATTATTGTTACGAATCAAATTGCGATCGCTTTTAGGAAAAGAGGTAATTGCCACACCTGCGCCGCGTTGGTTACGGATTTCGTTATTAGTAACTTGATGATCGTTGCCCATCAGATAAATCGCGGCATAGTTAGTACTGCGATCGTTAAACAAAATGCGATTATCCTCAATCACAATCGCACCTGTGGGTTTAAACAAATACACCCCACTACCATCATTAGCGCAGAGCGTATTTCCCTTGATTCGTAAATTTGCAATTTCACCTTCAAGATAAATACCGTGAGGTATGCCATCAAAACCATTACTGGTAATCGCATTTTCGAGAATCTGAGTTCCTGTTGCTCTTACTGATGTGACGATGCCACTACCTTCGTGATTAGCGATCCGATTACGACGAACAATTGCATCATTGCTATTAAATAGATAAATCCCAAAACTAGAAGGCTGCTTTGGTAGCTTGCCAGTGGGGGGAATACCAAGCCAGTTAGCTTCGATGATTACGCCTTGAGGTGGACGATTACTGTAATATAAAGCAGCAGGCTGTTTCTGATCTGTAATGTCGGGTGGTGGCGACTGGTGAGAAATAAAAATATCTGCGGATGGAGTTGATGTCGGTAGGCTGCCGATCGCATTAAATCCATAAAGACTCAAGCCTCTAACAGTCACGCCATCAGCAACAATAGTTAAACCTCGAAAAATCTCAACGCCATCAGCAGGAGCGATCGCTACAACTGGCTGCGGAATCGATACCTCTTTGGCAAAGGAACTTTGAGAGTCATATCCTGATTGGGTTGTACCATCAACGATCAGATTTTGACTGCTGATGTCAGGTAAAGCTTTACGTAATTTGATTGTGGTGCGCTCACTAGGCAAATTGAATTGAATCTGTGAGCCTTTAGCATTAGGAAGAGACTTAACCTGAGCGCGTTCAGCATCAGTTAGCCGATCGATCTTAAGGCTACCATTCGCGATCTCAATTGCTTCGCGTAATGTCAATTCGCGATCGGGTTGAACATCGCTGTCAAGATCGCTATTAACCGTAATTTGGTAACTAATGGGAGCGGTTTGGGCGATCGCCTTACTGCAAGTTACACCAACAAGTCCGATGAGAACGATAGATATAGCTGTTGCTTTTTTACTGTTTACTTTTCGCATAGCCTCTAGTTTTTTAGGTTTGAGAGTCGATCGGGGTCAATCGTAAAGCCGTTTCTTTCGCTAGCACTAATTCCCATCGCTTGCAGAAATGCAGTGACAGTATCACCCTGATTAGGTAGCAAGAAGTTAAAAGCAGTGGCGAGGCGACGGTTAGCTCTATCTATAGAATCCGTTGCCAGTGGTACGGGAATAGTGGTGGCAATTGTTTGGGAAGTTGTCGATGATGTTGCCGTAATTCCGTCAATGCTTGGATTTGAGCTAACAAGCGTAGCATTAGCTTGGATATTTGATGCAGCATTGGGGAAGATACTTTGTGAATATTGCGTCGTAGGGGAATTAGACGACATTGTTTGTAATCGTGTGGCGATCGCATTAAAGATATCAGCCTTACCATTCAGCGCAAAGCTAATTGGAAGAGTATTAGCAACAATTTTATCTGGTGTGGTTTCAGCTTGACTTGCATTAGCCTTTGCGCCACCAAGAGATTGCAAGGTCATCTGACTACTAGCAACACCTCGATTAAGTAAGTATTTTCTGACTACCATCATGCGATTAACAGCCAGATTCTGTCCCGAGTTTATCTCCGCGAGCGAGCCAATATACCCTTGAATATTCACCGAGAGGCTGCGATATTCTTTCAAAACGGAAACTAAATTTTCTAGAACTGCAATATCGGCAATGTCCAGTTGGGTACTATTTGAGGTAGAACCTTGGTTACCATTCTTAGGAGTTTTAAAGGAGAGCGATCTCGCAACGTTAAGACTAATAATCTGAGGCGTAACGGCTGGAGGTAAATCCGCCACCGCTCTGGTTGCTGCTGGTTGCTGTGCTACAGGAGCTTGAGGTTCGATCGGCTCTTGCTGTTGGCGAGGTGGTATTTTTTGTAAGCCAAAGCCATCAAACAATTCGTTCAGCTTGACTGTAATTCCTGCATAGAGTCCACCCGCCGATCTCGTACCGCTAAAGTCGCGATCGGCATTGACAGAACCAGAGCTATAACCCGCCGCTAATCGTAAATTAGGCGTGAGATAATAGCCAACTTCACCAACTAATCCCAGCTCGCTATAGCCCGCTGTCGGTTGATTGAGAAGGCGAGTTTCGCCAACTAGTTCGACGTTATAACCCGCACGATAGGTAACTCGAAATTGTGACAAGTTGGTACTCGATACACCCGTAAAATCTTTGGAGATCGTTGTAGTACTGTTCCGTAAAGCTAACTTCCCATAAAATTCCCATTGCCAGTTAGGAGCATAAATCCCTTCTAAAGCTAAGGTGTAATCGTTATAACCAGTACCGCTGCCAATCAATAGGGAATCAGGAACAATACTAGGGTTTTGGCGATATTCATAGCGTAGGAGAAGGTTGAATTTATCATCTTCAGGATCGCGATAGGCAAGCCCGACTTTAACCGAAGAGAACGTTCCTAAGCCAGATAGTAATTGATTAGCAGCGCTAGATTGCTGATAGTTAAATAGCATTGTAAAAGCAGGAGAGAGCTTGCCTAAAGCAGAAGCTGTCAAAACTGTAGTGCTACTAGTGTCATTGCTACGATTTTCAAATCTTCCACTCGCTTTAAAATCAGGATTATCAGTATATTCAAATCCGACAATATAACTATCTCCATTCTGGAAAGTCAGAGTTCTAGAAGACTGACCGACAGCGAATGGTTGTAAGAACGATGTCCCTGTAGCAGTAGTGGTCGCAAAACTACCAAATACACGTTCGTAACCAAAGTTTAAACGTAGCCCTGGCAATACTTGCCAACGTTGGTTGAGTCCTAATGCTCCTTGGGTAGAAGTGGCATCAGCTCCACCAATGACAGAGTATCGTCCAGTCAAACTGGTATCACTGCCTAGCTTATAATCTCCGAGCAAGTCAGCGCTGGTAATTGAATTACCCGACAATGGACCTGAGTGAAACCATTGCTGACCTAACCTTGCTGTCAGCCCTTCTACAATTGTCCAATCAAGTGCTAACACGGTGCGATCGGGAATTACTGTATCGGAACTTGATGACAGACTAACTTCATTTTGAGCAGTGACTTTGAGATTATCTGCGATTGGAACGCTCAAACGCGATCGTAGTTGAGTGGAACTACTGGATAAGAAGTTAGGAGATTGACGGTCTTGGCGATCGCGATATAGCACATCCAGATTGAGAAGAACATCTCCCAAACTTTGCTGCAATCCCACACTAATTGTGCGTAAGGAATTATCAACAACAGAACCAGGCAAAGCTTCTTGTCGGGGATTAAGGAGATCTGTAAGAGTTGTCAATGGACGTGGTGCAACACCAAGGTTATCTTCTTGGTCATACTGGAGTTGCAGAAGAGTACTATTGCTTAGCTTAGCGTTTAACAATGCGCCATATTTGGTTTGTCCGGGCACAAAACTTATGGTGGCATTATTCGCAAAGCCATTTTCAGCTTTGCTGTAATAGAGCTTACCGAAAAGACCTAGAGCAATCTCACTGTTGAGCTCAAAGCGCATTGCCGTACCGCTTACATATCCCAACAATTCCGAAACATTTTGCGATCGCGCATATTCAGCTATTAGTTGAGTCTTTTCACTAATGGATACAAGAGCATTTGCACCATAAAGGATAAAGTTACGAACACCCTGATTCTCCTTGAAGTAGTTCGCACTTAACCAAATTGGTTGACTTTGACTGCGGTTGAAATAATAGCGCAGTTGCCCGCCGTAGATATTACTATCACCATTAGCATCTTCATTTTGATAGGTAACGACGATTTGACGACGTAAGAGTTGACCATTGTTGCCTAGTTCTGTCTGCAATAATGGCTGCCGAAGTAGTATCGAACCATTGTCGTAGTTGATATCATAATCCCTGCCACGAACTAGTTCTTTGCGCGAAACTACTGTACCAGCACTAAAGAAGTCGATCAGCTCTACAAATACATTTTCACTGCCCAGAACTAGAAGGCGACGGGAGAAAAAGTAAGTTCCACTTGTACCATTAGGAGCGATCGTATCGCGTTGAAATGATTTGCCAACATTACTGTAAAATCCAGTAATTTGCAGATCGCCCAGATTAAAGTTGCCCTTAAAACCTTGAAGTTGGCGCGAAATGGCACTAAATTGCTGCGATCGCCCTGTAAATTCTTCGGTGTTATAGTTACCCCACATAAAATAGTCAGTACCAGCACCCTGAACTGGAGAGTTCCGTTCAAAGCGCAAATAAAGACTGTCATAGGATGGAGTGGTTCTTGTTGAAGTGGAACTATCTCCATAAACAGGATATTGGGAATCGCAATATTTCTCTGAGCCAAATAAGCTGCTGTTGCCAGCGCAGTCTTGATTGAGCGTTCGACTATTATTAAATGCACCTGTAAATAGCCATTCACCAACTCGACCTGTCCCAAAAACTGCGCCATATACGTCAACTTGGGTGCGATTGTTGAGATCGGCAGGCAAAAATTCACGCAAGCTACGATAAAAGTCAGTTCCTCTAGCACCAACTCGCAGGTCAATCACTCCTGTCACGATCGAAGGACGTAAATCCGTTGTAAGTCGAACTTGCGTAAAGGCTTCAGTTTTAGCGCTCCGCGCGCGAATCGTAACCATTCCCGCCTTCAACCCCGCCTTGAGCTGAGCTGTAAACTTACCTTGCTTAGCCAGAACCTGAAAGCCTGGTTGTTCTGGAGAAGCATCAGCACCGATAAACTCGCCATCGCTAGCTTCCAATGTAACCAATGCATCCCAATTAGATTGGTTACCATTTTCATCGACTAGTTGTCCATCGATTGTGGCATAGGAACGACCATCCGCAGGAACACTCGCCTCTAGCGTACTAAAGACTAACTTAGTTGGAGTTCCCCTAACCTTTAGATTGACAGAACTAGCGATCGCCTCTGCCCCTGAACCGATCTCCCTTACAGTAATCGTGTTGTCTCCCTCTTTAACAGGAACGCCATACCACGTTTGAGTAACAGTCTTATTAGTTTCATCTAGTTCTGAACGACCAATCAAGCTAGCATCGATCGCCTTCCCATTCACCAAAAGTTCGATCTTGGTATTGACAGGAATCTGGATAACCACGGTTGCTACTGGAGTATCTAGAACAGATCCAGATGTGGGAGAAAGAATAATGATGCGTGATGATGGGATATTGGAGGCATTTAGCTGATTAGAGATTTTGGAATCATTAGAGATTTGCAGTGAGTTCGTGGTTTTCCCTGCATTATCTAAAGATAGAACTACATTCTTAAGAACATCAATCTTAGTTGCTTTAACCTCAGCCTGATTAGCTATAGATTCCTGTTGCTTAACCTCCTCAGCAACTTTTACATCTGTAATTATGTCCGCCCTAGCGGTTGAGGCTAAGAACAACAACAAGATCTGAGGGAATGCAAAAACTCCTAACCTAAAAACATTCAAAAGTAGAAAGACAGAAATTTTTTCCATTACTTTGAATCTCCCTGTTGAGTGTTGTTAATACCACGAGCGGCAGGTGTCAAAGCAAAATTAACACGCCCTAATCCACCGGGAGCAAGTCTTACCAGTCGAGATTGACTGTTTCGCTCGATAAAATACAAATTTGGAGCGATGGTATAACCTGGGACAGAAGTCAAGTCAATCACCATAGTTCTACTACCAGAAAGTACGCTACCAAGCGAATAAAGACCATTTGCATCAGTCAAAATACGAGTACCATCATCCATATAAATCACCGCATTCGGTACACCAGGTTCGCCAGGTTGCTGCTCTCCATCAAAGTTTTTATCGATAAATACTCTTCCCAAAAGGGTTCCGCAATCCGACAAAATTCCCGGTCTAATCCTGAGCTGGTATGTTACAGGTCCATCTCGAACCACCTGTTGATTATTGGCTCGAACTCCTGAGACACTTGCCTGATTAATCCCATTACCTCGGATAGCATCGTTGGTTACTTCTGCGGCGTAAACAATGTTGAGAGAAAGATTACTAGATGCTACTGGGAGAGTCACATTTGGTCGAAAGGTTAGATTTCTGCCACTGCGCTCTACAGCCACAGCAACTGACGCGCCATTTAGTTCTGCCTTGAGTGAATTACTAACAAATTGAAATCCAAGCGGTAAATTATCGGTAATTACAGGCTGATTGATCGGCGTACTGGAAAGATTACGAATGGCTAAGCGATAGACTACAATGTCTCCCGGTTCCGCTGCAGCGCGATCGCCCGTTTTCAAAATCTGAATTGCCTGTGTATCACAGATATTAATTGCAAGGCTAAATACCGCTAGACTAACTGACGAGGAATTAGTAATGACGATTGTTCCATTAACTGAAGTGGCTGAATTACTTGCTGAGATGGGATTGCCATCTAGCGAAGTGGCAGTATAGGTTACAGAATTACCAATCCGAGAGTTGATAGTAATTTTAATCTGCCGTCCACTCAATGTTGAATTAGATGGAGTTTTTATCGCTAAAACAAATTCTCGCCCAGGATCGACTTGACCTCGACTGGGATCGAGGAGGAAATTATATTTACCTTGATCGCTATTAGTAAAGAAAAAAGGATTTGCATTATAAGAGTTAGGGGATACACCAACAACTTTGTTAGACAAAGTTTGGTCTGAAGGTGTCGTGGAAGTTAGAGAAAGCGCGGAACCAATACCACCCGTAGAGTTGAGCAATTCATACAAGCCAACACTGAAGCCAGAGTAATCTGGTAGCAAAACGCCATCACATGACGTCAGAGTTCCAGACGGACTTGGAGCAGGCGCAGGCAAAGAACAAATTGCTCCTGAACTAGCTCCAGGTATAGTATCAAGAGGAATTGGAATTGTCGATCCCTCGCCAGCTAAAGCCGCATTACTTGGATCTGCGCCACCATTTCCTGTTATACCTGCGGCTCCTCCCTGTCGGTTAATGGTTACACCAGCACTAGCAACCACCACACCGCCGCCACCACCACCGCCGGGACCATGAGGAGCGGCAAATATAGCATCACCACCCTTACCGCCTCTAACGTTGACAGTGAGTCCAGCTAGGTTATTACTCAGCGCAGACACTAGTACGCTACCACCAGCACCACCACCGCCGCCGCCGTCATTGAGCACATTAATAGCGCTTGAGCCATTAGCGTTGATTGTTCCCGTCCCACTAACAGTATTAGTACGTAACATTACCAATCCTCCTCCCGATGCGCCACTACTAGATAAGCCAGCAAGAGCACCAGTTGCGTTGTTGGTTGTTCCCGCACCACCACCACCACCTAGCACAAGAAGATTTGATGCGGCAGGAAATGGCTTACCACCAAATCCACCTGTAGGTAAGTTAGAGTTCCATGCTCTGCCACCAATGCCACCAAAACCGCCGTTACTTCCGCCACCCCCGCCAGAATTTTGATCGTTATTCGGAGGATTACCGTCAGTACTTCCACCTCCTGCATTACCAGGAGAACCACGACCATAGCTGCCGTTTGGATATCCTTCATTTAAAATTCCATTGTCAATTAAAGCCAATGTAGCCTGATCTATTAGAAACCTAGGTGTTCCTGCTATTCCTTCAGCCTTAGAGCCATTAGTCGAAACTGTTGCAAGGGTTCTATAATCAGTATTTAACCCAACACCACCATTAAGTTGCCGACCGCCGCCGCCTCGAAACCCTCTGCCATCAACATTAACCGATCCAGTCAGGTCTAGATTTCCAGCTACATCGAAGACAACAATACCGCCAGTATTGCCATTCCAATATGGTGAAGTAGCAGAACCTAAGGTAGAAGTCGAATATTGAGGTACGCGAACAACTTGGTAAGTCTGTTTGCCTTGGGCTGCTGTCGCGGCAGCACTAGAATAGGTATTGATAAGCCCTAAAGCATTAGTCCCTCTAATCGGGACTGAGCCTGCACTTACAGGACCATTAGCAACAACATATTCGTACCTGCCAGCCGTACCGCTAGTAAAACCGCTAGCTCCATTAGTTGGCTGTGTTCCCCCAACCGCTAATGCTGGTACATCTCCCCCAACACCATCACCATAAGCATCAGTATTAGTAGAGTCGATCACAGCATCCTGCATCTGAATAATCAATAACAGATCGCCTGCACTAATGTCAGTAGCAGCGCCACTAGGATCTTTAGCGCCAACAGGAATTGAGGTAGAGCCTGCCGCTACTGTTGCAGTGCCTGGATAATAGGTGTTAACAACTCCAGCAGGAGCACCAACACCATCTTTACCAGGGGTAGCACACAATGCTGCCGTCTGAGCATTAACTGGACTTATTAATGATGTCGGCAAATTGTTATTAGAAGAGGTAGAAAAAAATATTTTAGGAAAAGGGATAGGAAAGAGGGAGAGAAACAGAAACAAACAAGCTAGGCTTATCGGCAGCCATCTGCGGCGACAACTGAAAATTATTTTTTTTATGTGCTTTTGTAGATTTATAGGTAGCTTAGATCGTGAACTCATTTTAATAATTTTCAATTCTTATGGGATATATGCGTATATGAATAAACTTTAGCTGCTCGATTTATTTCGCATTACCGAGAGCATTGCCAAAACTTAGACATAAAGAGATTGCTAGGATAGATTCGATAGAAACAACTAGCATTTTGCCTGCGAATCTTCTTGTTTTTTAAAAAATAATTTCAAGCATAGAATCAAGTCAAATGAACAAAAACTGGAATATTTAAGAAGAATAAACCAACGTTTCAAAAATAATATGTTTGATAGTTAGTAAGGAAATTCTGTGGCTACGAGAAGATATTTAAAAGCTTAAATACAAACTACCTTTTGACATCTTCATCGCCAAACATATTCATTAAAAAACTAGCTATCTAAGACTTTAACAATATAAACTATAAAAGTTGATGTTGGATTAATGCCGCTATTCTCTTAAAGATTCGGCAGTCATGACACAAGAAAACCAATTTTCAATAACCATAAGCAGCACCAGATGTAAATTAAG
Source organism: Pseudanabaena frigida (assembly GCA_003242085.1). Classification (GTDB taxonomy): domain Bacteria; phylum Cyanobacteriota; class Cyanobacteriia; order Pseudanabaenales; family Pseudanabaenaceae; genus Pseudanabaena; species Pseudanabaena frigida. The sequence goes on from QBML01000002.1 coordinate 135,924, forward strand.
CCACAATCGAAATTCAACTAAAAACTATGTTTTTAACTGACCCATAAGATTTTTTATAAATTTAAAAACAATATGTAAATTCACTTGATTCAGAATTTTTATATTGTTGTTTTTATGTGTAAACACATTTGAGAAATACTTACACAAAAACTCTAGAAAGATCTAAATCAAATTAAATTTCGGTCGCATACGTTGAAATCTAATCTTTAATTACAGCACTTTGCTTGCACGTTTAGCATAATATAATTTCCTAAAACCATTACTAGCAAAGAAATTTAGTTTGAATTATGACTAAATGTTACACAATATTCGCTGTAATTTATTTAGAGCCTAACTCAAGCACAGCTAATGCTATACCATTGCAATACGATAGTCAATGAATCTTTTAAGTTTAAAGAAAATGTGTTTATCATAAATTTAATATAAAAAGATACTAAAAATGATTGATATCTTTCTTAGTATCATCAACTTAGTAATAAAGTAATTGCAATCTATGGAAGCTTAGGATATTGGCGAAAATTTGGTTTGCGCTTTTCCAAAAATGCTTGTTTACCCTCTTGAGCTTCTTGAGTCATGTAAAACAATAATGTGGCATTACCTGCTAACTCTTGAATACCTGCCTGTCCGTCACAATCAGCATTAAAGGCTGATTTGAGGCAACGAATTGCTAAAGGACTCTTGTCCAAAATTTCCTGAGCCCATTGAATGCCTTCGGTTTCTAGTTGTTCTACTGGGACAACTTTATTCACCAAACCCATTTCCATAGCTTCTTGGGCATCGTACTGACGACAGAGATACCAAATTTCTCGCGCTTTTTTTTGTCCTACTAATCTTGCCAAATAAGAAGCTCCAAAACCGCCATCAAAACTGCCTACCATTGGGCCGGTCTGTCCAAAAATGGCATTGTCAGCAGCGATCGTCAGATCGCAGACTACATGCAATACATGACCACCACCGATCGCATAACCAGCGACTAAAGCAATTACCGGCTGAGGCATTGTGCGAATTAGACGCTGCAAGTCAAGCACGTTTAAACGCGGTACGCCTGACTCTGAGATATAGCCTCCATCACCACGAACCTTCTGATCTCCTCCTGCACAAAAAGCATATTTACCATCAGGGGCTGGGCCCGCGCCTGTGAGCAAGACAACACCTATCTCGATATCTTCTCGCGCATCAGCAAAGGCGGCGATCATCTCTGTAATTGTTTTTGGGCGAAATGCATTGCGAACATGGGGGCGATTAATCGTAATTTTTGCCATTCCATCCGCTTTGTGATAGAGAATATCTTCAAATTCAGCGGCGATTTGCCAATCTGTCATTTTTTTTGGATGAGAGAAGTACAGGGACTCATCTTATCAAAAGTAGGACTTACGGATTAACCATGATCTGTAGGGGCAATTCATGAATTACTCCTACGCTAAAATAAGGCTTCTAATCAATTTTACGTAAGTCTCTAAAAGCTAAAAGTTTCAAAACCCAAATAAAGAGAGGCAGCGCGAAGCGCCACCTCTCTTTATTTGGGTTTTGAATTGCTATAAGTAGCTAGGCATAATTAAAAACCAGCGTCAAAACCTGTGGCGCACGCTGTACATGTACCACAGGTTTTGGGGTTTTATATTTAATTGCGCCCAGTTACAGCGCTTTGCGCTTTCTCGAAACCCAAGAAATTTTTGGAAAGTGTTGCTTTGCAGCACTTTTCAAAAATTTCTTGTATTACATAAAGCCTAAACAGGCTGTACTTAGAGTGAAATAAGACAACTGAAATAAAAAATGATATCTACTTATTTTTTGCTGTGAAATATCTGAAAATAAATTAAATTTAGATGGAACAAATTGCTTGTTTTAATTGTCTATAATTAGTTGTTAAATTTTGTCAGCAAAAACAAAGACCTTTTAGTTAAGGTACTAAGCTATACATGTAAGGTATGGCTAGGATCTGCATTCAGGAGAAGAGCAAAATGATTATTGTATGGAATAGCTTTTTTTTAGGAGTTATTTCGGCTTTTGCCTGCTCTAGCTTAGCGTTGTGGGTAATGGTTACGCTTTCTTTGGGGGAAAACCCTTGACAAATCAAATAATTTGCGGCTATCGAAACGTCTATAAAGCTAAAGAAGAGGCATCGCTAAGCGATGCCTCTTCTTTATGGGTTTTTGTAATGGCGGTTGCTATAATTAAGGTCTGAAAATTTTTTAGTAAGGGCAAATAATGGCGACTCCTCATAGGACAAAACAGGTAAATCTTCGTTTTCCTCTGCCTTTATTGAGCCAAATTAAATCTCAAGCTGATGCAAAACAACAAGCGATCGCTGATTGGATTTTAGCAGTAGTAAGTCGAGAGTTTACTCCTGAAGCAACGCCAGAAAGTTCAGCAGAGACAAGTCAATTCACTTTGCATCCTGACCTATTAGCATATGTAGAGAGTTGCTTAAATCCACTCCAGTCACAAATTGCTGAACTGAGGACACAACTGGGGGAGTCCAAAGCCTGATTGACAATGGGAAATCTAGTCAGGCAAATGAATCTGCCCCAAAAAATGATAGCCACCACTTCGCTACAAATATTCCAGATGGGATCTGGTCTTCACCAAAATCTAAGCCGTTGTTGAGGTCTTTAGCTGGGTTTGCTCTGGAAATAGGAGATCGCCTTTTAATTAACGGCGAAGAGGTTACTTTTAAAGGATGGGTCGATCAGTCGCTCACCGCAATTGAAGTGAAGGCGATCGCTGACGATACCTCACCCGTTAAGCAAATTCGGGCTAAAGAGATTGTTAGTCTGGCTCGATTACAGGATAGTGTTCGGACTACAAATGCATCTATAAATGACAGTGATGCTGAGAAAAGTTCGAGCCATAATTCAGAGCAAACATCTGACCAACCAATTGGGCAAACAGCTAGCAATCGCGATAATAGCGATCGAAAATCATCCAATCAATCAGAAGATTTTGAGGTGTCGTCTGAACCAAAATCTGAAGAAACACCTGAAGCTAACAAAGAACCAGAATACAATGCATGGGAAGTATGGACGTATTTAGAACGACAGCGGGTTAAAACGTTGAAATTGCTGAATACCTTTCAAGCGGAATGGGAAGCCAATCGATTTGTCCGTGAAGCCGAACGCAGCACACCAGCTAACCTGAGAGTACATTACGAAATTCGCCCAATTTTATTAGATGAATCAGTCATCAAGGAGTCCGCTCAAAGTGAGTATGCTTCTCATAGTTCCAAGCAAAGTAAGACCGATCGCGTTGAAGAAGAATATGCTGATGCGATCGACGTCGAGATAATTGATTAAATCAATTTATAGTTGTCATCACTTGTTAGGTCAAAATCCATCAAGAACAGAATGGCAGCACGAAGCGCTGGCATTCTGTTCTTGGATACTAATACACTCGACGATAGCTTTATCTCGACAATACCTATAAAACCCCAAAGAGCGGCGCGTCTCTTTAGGGTTTTATAGGTATTGTCAAGTGTGGCATATCTTTTACTGTAAAATTCCTAAAGCATTATTAAGCAATATTATTTATTTTAAAGAGAAAATTATGGGAGAAATGGTTGACGCAATGGTTTTGTGTATGGTGCTGATTCCTGTCGGTATCGCCTTCGGATATTTCTTATTAAAGCTACAGGGCGAAGAAAAAGAAGAAGCATAAATATCAAAAAGATTACGTTTAGCTCCCACAAGGGAGCTTTTTATTTACGATTGTGAGTCAGCTTTAAAACTAAATTCTGTACCGTTGAGTATGCGCTCGATATTAGAGCGATGTAGCCAAATTACAAATATGCATCCGACCGTTACAAAGCTTGAATAAATTACATTTCCCTGCAAAGCCCACATCAAAATTGGAGCAGCAGTAGCCGCGGAAATTGAGCTAATTGAGACGGTTCGCCAAATTGCCATTGTCGCTAACCAAACACTAAAAGCAGCGATCGCCACAGTCCAATTCAACATAAACAAAATTCCTACGCCCGTCGCCACAGATTTACCACCTTTAAATCCCAGCCAAACTGGGCGACTATGACCAATTAGCGCCAACATGCCTGCACCAATCACAAATAGTGATAAATTTTCGATCGCACTATTTGCCGATGTTAAGCTCAAATTCTTTTGTAACCAGTTGGCTTGCTGCATTAAATAAATAGCCGCAGCCCCTTTGGAAAAGTCGATCGCAAATACACTAATTCCTGCAACCCTACCAACATTTCTCCATACATTTGTTGCTCCTGTTGAGCCCGAACCATGCTCTCGAATATCGATGCCAGCCATTCGTCCAACGAGATAACCTGTTGGGAAAGATCCTAACAAATAGGCGATCACAAGCAAGAGATAGGGAAACCACATAAGCCGTATTTAAAAGCATGAAATATCATAATAACCCAGAAAGTAGAGGCGATATAGAGTCCTAAATCACTTATAAATTGAATAGGACTTCGACACTTCGGCAAGCGCAGTGTATCGCTACGCTCGACCAGCAATAGCGATCGTTAGCCAAGCGTGGTCAAAGTCTCTCACATCTCCTCATTTAGGATTGATGTATATGAAGTCATGTATCCACAACTTTGATGTGGAAATTACCGCAAACAATCAGCTGCCTAAACTATCATAAAATTTAGGACTGCCAGATTGCCTTTAAAAACTTTAATCCAGCTTATAAGTTTTAGGATCTAAATCAACTTTCCGATTGACTTTATAGATAGTTGACGAATGACAAATATAGATACAGATAGAAATATAAACACAAATTCGCAGACAGGTCTTCAGAAACCAGTTTTAGGGAAGGTTTATTTAGTTGGTGCAGGACCTGGAGATCCAGGATTAATGACTCTCAAGGGTAAGGCATTATTAGAGACATGCGATGTAGTGCTTTACGATGCACTGGTCAGTGATGAAATTTTGGCAATGATCAATCCGATCGCGGAGAAAATCCATGCAGGAAAGCGGCGTGGCAATCACTCATTACTACAGGAGGAAACCACTCTGCTATTGATTGAAAAAGCTCAAGAACATGCAATTGTTGTGCGTTTAAAGGGGGGAGATCCATTTATTTTTGGTCGTGGTGGTGAAGAGTTAGCAGATTTACAGGCCGCAGGAATTACCGTTGAGGTTGTCCCAGGGATTACATCAGGCATTGCTGCGCCTGCCTATGCAGGGATTCCCCTCACCCATCGTGATTTTAGTTCGTCAATAATTTTTGTCACTGGTCATGAGTCTTCAGGTAAATATCGTCCTCAGATCAATTGGACAGCGATCGCGCAAGGAGCCGAGACGATTGTTGTATATATGGGATTACACAATTTAAGTGAAATCGTTACTAAATTAACGTTAGCTGGATTACCTGAATCTACACCTGTAGCTTTAATTCGGCAGGGAACAAGATCCGATCAGTCAGAATTAATTGGTTGTTTGGGTAACATCGTCAATTTAGTACAAGACAATGAATTTAAGCCACCAGCGATCGCCGTTATTGGCAATATCGTTAATTTTCGCAAATAAATAATGTAAATATTACGATGACAGCTTACCTCTCATCATATTTATCTGGGAAACAGATTATAAACACTTGTAACTGAATGTTAAACTAGACTTTTTGAGGGCAAAAGCTAATGGGAAAAGATGAAATGAGTATTCCTGCCCAAATAGAAAATAATAACCATCGTCTTGAAGTACAAATACAGGACATCTTAGAAGCGATCGCAGCAGCGGAGTCGTTTGTAGAGGGAATAGATTTTTTAGAGTTTAGTCGCGATCAAAAGACTATTTTTGCGATCGAACGAGCAATTGGATTGATTGGCGCAACTGCAAAAAGATTACCTATAAGTTTTATGGATCAATATCCACAAATTAACTGGCGACGTTTAACAGGTGTGGGAGATAGCCTGATGTTTGGTTATTTAGAAGTTGATCTCAATACTTTGTGGGATTTGACGCAGCAAGATGTGCCTTTTATCAAGGATTTAATGAGAAAAGCGATCGCAAATTTATAAAAGATCAGGATCGCTAAGCTATTCTTTGTTTTATAAATTGCAAATCCATCCCTCAAGGCAATCGCAGTTTTCGGGTATTCCGTAATTCGATTGTCGAGATGCAGATGCAGTTTGAATTGTGGCGAGTATTGCATCTAAAGTGTCACCAGAAGGATCGCGATCGCCTTCTTCGGCAATAAGATTATCGATTTCTATCGCAAAGCCATATTTTTCTCCTGATATAGGCGATCGCACTTTACTAATAATGTCTTTGCGTAGAAGTTGCATTTCCTGAGTCTGCTTGCGCTTTTCATCAGATTTATAGCTTTGCCTACCAATTAAATTTCGGGCAATTAGTGCAGGATAAACTTCGATCGCGATGCGCGGATCGGATGTTGGATGACATGGCAAGATACTAAATCCAGCTTTGAGCAATCTCGGTGCACCTTCAAAAAACATTTTGCCAACTGGTACGCCATACACTTTCATCGGGCTGATCGCGCCTGCAATCCGATCCGTCTGGCGTAAATGTTCGCGATCGCCATTGGCACGGCCTTGACGATATTGATTTAAAGTTTCGACAAATTCCTGCTTAGTCATTTGTCCCACTAAGTTTACATATTCTGCCCAAGTTTTTCCCCATTGCAAATTCTCGATCAGTTTACGAGGCTGCCCAAGTGGAAAATCTACTCCCGCAATCCAAGATGGCGATCTCTGAAGGAAGTCCATAAATGATGGAAAGCTTACAAATTGATGTAACTTCTCAATATTGAGAACATCTGCTTCAAGCCACGCCTCTACACAGGCGATAGGCTTAGCTCTACTAGGTGCACTCGTAAAATCAATTCCATATACTTTCATCTCAATTAGCGGCATCTTTGCCAATTACAATCGTGACATCCGATGTAATATCGCCAGTTGCAGAAACTTGAACCTGTCCTATCCCTAGTTCATGTTGTACAACTTGAGCAATTTCAGGATTACCTTGTTCTGCGATTACCTGAGTGGTTAGTAGATCCTCAGTACTCATATTTATATCGCGATCGCTTAGATAAGTGCCATGAAATCCGAGATTTTGAAGTTGACTAATCATTCTGTTAGCGATCGCTAATTGTTGGGAATTAGTAACAACTGCAATACGAATCTGACTGCGATTGCTAACTAATCCTTCAAGATTACTTTTACGATCGGCATTGCTTGCTGCTGCTGAATCTAATGTCGCGACATCAAAGAACTTACTCAGAATAGCACCAGTAGCATCGGCATCTTCAATCCAATAGCTCAGTGGATATTCAGCAGTGCGGCTAAATCTTCCAGGCAACATAAACATATGAATGCTTTGGCGCTTAACCTCTGTCAGTAAGTTATAAATTGCCAGCATTTCACCAATTGATAAGTCTGTATCCACATTTTTTTGGGCGACCTCCAAAATCTTAGGAGCTTTACCAATATTTTCAGGTTGAATGAGTGTGGCAAAGATAGCTTTTAATGCTGATTGCTGTCTCTGTACGCGACCAATATCACCTAACTCATCGTGCCGAAATCTGACGTATTCTTGTAAGTGCTGACCGTTGAGTTTTTGCTTACCAGATGAGAAATGGATTTGTAATTTTTGCGATCGATCTACATAATCCATTTGCTTCGGAACGTTAACTTCTATACCTCCCAATGCATCTACCAGTTGAATAAAGCCTTGGGTATCAAGCCTTACATAGCGATCGATCTGAATATTATTCAGCAATTGACTGACAGATTCCGCAGCTAAGGCTGTTCCTCCTTGGACGTTAGCATCATTAATTTTATCGATACCTATTCCTTTTAAATTAACCAACGTGTCCCTTGGAATTGAAAGAACATTCACCTCATGGGTGTTAGGTAGTAAGCGAACTAAAAGCATTGTGTCAGTATTGCCTGCCAATGCCGCTTCGCGGTTAATCATATTATTAGGATTAGCACTACCTGAGTTGTCAGTCCCCAATACTAAAATGTTTACAGGTCGATCTAGTTTCGCAGGGATTATACCCGTAATAGCATCAGTACTATGGGCGAGAGAAGTATGACTGAGAGGCTTACTAGCTAGAATTTTTGCGATCGCTGCCCCAGACAATACAGAAACGGCAGCAATTGTAATTAAACTGAAAGCTATTTTGACCGATCTATTTAATTGAAGTGATTTAGGAGGAAAATTTACATCATTTGGAATATTTACATTGCATTCATTTCTTCGATGTTTCTTTTCCACGCTATACCTCCACACCGTAAGCTACTATCTAGCAACAAGTTAATACTTGATTTTTCTTGTCAAATCTATTGTGTAACTACTGATGATTGCAAGTCAAGCACAGGAGAACTTTATAATACCCGACACAGTAATTAGCAGGTCTTTAACAAATAGACCTACTAATTAACAAGCGATCTCAGTAATGTTTTTGACTTTGTATTTCGCTGTAGTCGAAATACGAGATGCTCTATATTTTGTCTCCTACGTGAGAATTCCTATATTTTTTATGTTTCACTCTTTTTTGATTGGTGCGTCTTTTTGCTCTGATAATGGCGCAATTAACCTTGATTTTGTAAATATTGACTGGATTGGCATTATTTTGCTCGGTATTGTTCAAGGTATCACTGAATTATTACCTATAAGCAGCACTGCACATTTACGAATAGTCCCTAGTTTTCTGGGCTTGCCAGATCCGGGATCGGCTTTTTCGGCAGCAATGCAATTGGCAAGCTTAACTGCAGTTTTAACTTATTTTTGGCAGGATATTACCCAATTATTAGGAAATTCCTATAGGGCGATCGCTAGGCGTGACTATATGTCAAAATCCTTTCGTCTACTTTTAGGCTTAATTGTTGGGACAGTTCCCATAGCGATCGCAGGCATTTTATTGAAGAAAACCCTTGATACTTGTAACTCCCCTTTACGAACTTTAGTAACTATTGGAATCGCTTCAATCGGTATGTCATTACTACTAGCGATCGCTGAGAAATGGGGACAGAGAAAACGCGATTTTGAGAAGTTGACTTTAATCGATGGTGTTTTAGTCGGTATTGCCCAAGTCTTTGCTCTTGTTCCAGGGGTATCTCGTTCGGGTTCAACGATTACAGCAGCCCTCTTTTTACAAATGGAGCGAGAAACTGCGGCAAAATTCTCTTTTCTATTGGGATTACCAACAATTATTCTTGCAGGAGCAGTGGAAATTGCTACCCTTTTAAAAGCAGGTTTAGATCTCCATGGTTGGCTAATTCTCTTGCTAGGGCTGACATCCGCTAGTATTTCTGCATTTTTAGCAATTTTTGGGCTTTTGCGATACCTAGAGAAGCATAGTACATGGCTTTTTGTTTGGTATCGTTTAGCAATGGGACTATTTCTGTTGATAGGTGTAGGTGTAGGTTGGCTAAAGAACTAGTTCAGAAAGTAACTTAAAAGAAGATTTCATAAATTCCGATCCCAATCAAAAGCAACCCAGAAATTTGCTGCGAAAGAGTTCCTATTAGTTTATTGAAGTACTTTCTCGATAAGTTCTGCCCAAGGGAAATAGTTACATAACTGAACACTCCAATTGCGATAGAAGTTAGAGTTGCATTGCACCCAGATAAACTTGCGCCCAGCCCTCAAGCGATCGCATTAAGAGAAAGAGAAATCCCTAATAAAATTGTCTCTCGGAATTGCACGGGATAACAAGTCGTTAAATAGGACTCAATTTTAGGAGCAATATTATTTTCAAAATTACTACTCTCGAAATGTCCTATAACTGTCTTTCGTTGAGTTAGATTTTTCTTTCTAATCAAATAGGATAGCGGAAACCACAAGGATGGGCTTGGCTAACTTTTAAGAATATACTTATTCTCTTTTTTAGATTTCTGGAAAGACTTACATATAACTAGGAAGATTGGGGAAATAATTGACTCCCAACATACCCAGATCCCAACGCCAATAATCAGGAAAACACCCACATCATTTGCCAATCGAGCAGATAACACTTTTTCTAGCCATTTAAATAGCATTGCACAAAGGGTTTAGCTCCCAGAAATTAAGGCAATAGTTAGATTAGAGACAATAGATATATAGCGCCCTCTCAATCCATAGGCAATACCCACGCCGAGATTATCCAAATTTGCCGCGATCGCGAGCAAGATGATAATCGTAAACTTTTCCAAAAACATATGGTCAAGATCGAAAAATTTGCACTTATTGTCTACTTTACCTCCAAACTTCTTTTGCCATAGCTGTAGACGCTCTATATTAGGACATAAAACCTAAGAAGCGAGCGGCGGTGCACCGCCGCTCGCTTCTTAGGTTTTCTATAAATACAGCCATATCTCATTACCCTGACATAAGTACCTTAGAGTAATTCAAAAATAGAACGAAACCCCTGTCAATCTTAGTGATGGCAGATGTAGTTTTTTTAGGTTTACTTATGCTTAGTAACTTATTTATTTCTAACTTTAATTTCTATTGGAGGAGGCGCTGGTTGCGTAGGCGTGGCAACTGGTGATGGAGTTGGCGGAGTTGGAGAAGTTAAGCCAGTTGTGGGAGTAGCAGTTCCTGATGGAGCAGGCGAAGGAGTCACAGTTGGCTGCGCGATCGCCGCATCTTTCAGACCGAGCTTTAATTGATAAGGAACTTCCGCAGCACCCGCAATCCCCCTGATCTGAACTATATATGCACCGTCTAATGCAATTTGCACATCGGCGATCGCCACATTTGTTGCTTCTGGCAAAGCGATACCTTGAGCATTCAGTACCGTTATCGCTAGTCCATTACCTGTAATCGCTGCACTCAGTAATTGCCCAGACTTAGCCTGAATCGTATAGTTATGCACAGCGTTGCCCGACATTTTACTGGGAATAGTCAAGGCTTCCTTATTAGCTTCCAGATTGACAGTCTGATTCACTGGTTCACTAGGTAATGTCGTGGGATTGGAAGTAGCTTCAGTTGTCGGTTTTGATAGCGAAATTGGTTGATTACTGACAATAACCGTCGGTTGCTTGCTTCGCATCATTGCAGGTAGAGCAAAAGCAGCTATTACCGCCACTACTGCTAGTAGTCCGCCAAACAAGAATAGAACTCCTGAATTGGAACTAGCCGATGAAGAACTAGAAACCGATCTGCGAGTTGATGAGATATCAGATTGGATTGCCGTAGGTTTAGAAGAAGCCGCTAAACGACCAGACTCAGTTAAAATTGTTGACCTGACAATTTTGCTCGTAGTTGCTTGGCGTTCCACTTCAGTCATAGTTGCAAACGTAGCAATTCCTTGATTAACTTCACGTACTGACTGGTATCTCTGCGTATAGTGATAGCGAACCATGCGCGTCAATACCATTGCTAAGCCATTGCTGACCTTAGCTTTGTCGCGCCAAACTGTTTCTCCCGTAGCAGGATCGGTTGGTAAATCTGTAGGACTATAACCAGTAAGAGCCTTGATTGCTACCATCCCCAATGCGTAGATATCGCTACTATAAGTCGGTCTTCCCGCACATTGTTCGCTGGGCATATAACCAGGAGTACCAATGGTAACGGTAAATCGAGATTCCCCCTTTTCATTGGCGGTCAGTTGCGTATTTGTATCTTGCATTGCTCTAACCGCCCCAAAGTCAATCAGCACAATCTTTTGATCTTTTTTGCGGCGAATTAAGTTATCTGGTTTAATATCGCGGTGAATCACCCCCTCAAAATGCACGAATTCTAGAACTTCAAGGACATCTTTCAAAATCTTGATTACTTCAACTTCAGGAAGTTGTTTGTCTCTGGGTATCGCATCAATATTTTGGAGTTCTTCAAGAATACGATCTTGAGGCTCGCTATCTAAATTAGACGTTTCAGGCAAAGGCGCTTTCAGTTCATCATGAAGCGATCGCCCTTCGATAAATTCTTGCACCAAAAAAAACTGCTTGTCTTCCTCAAAATATGCCAGAAGTTGGGGAATCTGATCGTGTTTTCCCAGCTTTTCTAAAGTTTCTGCCTCTGTATTAAACAGTCGCCTTGCCTCGCGAATAAAATTTGGATCGTCACTAGCAGGTTTAAGTTGTTTGACTACACAGGGTGGAGCACCAGGACGACGCATATCCCTAGCAATAAATGTATGCCCAAAACCTCCCGCACCAATCTGCTTGATTAGTTTGTAGCGTCCGTCTAATACTTTAGCTGGCATGGCGATCGCCTCTCTAGTGATTTATACGCAACATTAATTTGGGTCGTTAGGGATTGGGTCATTAAGGATTTACAGTCTCCACACCCAAGCGCATCGTCTGGCACCTCACAGTTCCATGTTAATTCTATAGCAATAAAACCCAGAAAGTAGAGACAGTGCAAAGTGTCATCCCTACTTTCTAGGTTTTAAAATGTGAAAACCGCAATATTAAGTCGTATCATAGATAACTAGAAAAAATATTCTCCTGTTCCAAAGTGAATGAATTTGACCGCTGAAACGAACCTGCTTGCTCAACAGATCCATAACATTGATGATGAACTATCTAAGAGGTCGCTAGCTCTCGATCCTAGCGGTTACTTTATTATTTATGTTGACCGTCAGCAAAATCTAATTTGTGCCAAATACTATAGCAATATCATTAATGACAAAGGCTTAGCAGTCGATCCTGAAACTGGCAAACCAATACCTGCTAGAGGCAAAGTCAATCGCCAAGCAGAACAATTATTTACAGGTAGAACGGCTAAGGAGCTTTGCGTGCAAATCCTTGAAAAAACACAGCCTTGTCCTGTTACACTATTTGACCATGCAGCGTACTTAGGCCGCGAAGCGCAACGAGCAGAATCAGCAATGTTGCAGCAAAAAGAGTATATCCAAGACTAAAGCATTTATAAAAAATATCCATAGTCATAAGCGCCAGATGTCAACTTCGAGCATCAACTCAAATAACAATTGGTGGGAAATCCAAGTTCTAGCCGAGCAATCTTTGGAAGAACAAATTTTTTGGCGATTGCAAGACTTTGGCTGCCAAGGAATGGCAACTAAAAAAAAAGATGGACAGATTTCTGTAAATAGCTACCTGCCTGTCGAGAAAGGTAATGTTTTGGATCTAGCTGCTCTAGCGATACTACTAAAACAAGATGCGATCGCTGTTAATTACGAAGCACCAATTACGCAGTGGACAGTAATTAATGATGAGGACTGGTCATCTAGCTGGAAACAGCATTGGAGTCCTCAGGAGATTGGCGATATGCTGGTCATTTATCCTGCTTGGATCGATCCACCGACCGATGGCGATCGCAAAATCCTACGCCTCGATCCTGGTAGCGCCTTTGGTACTGGCGCACATGCTACTACACAGCTTTGTTTAGAAGCATTGGAAATGCGTCTATGGGGTGTAAAGCCTGAAGATAATATCGTCGTGGCTGATGTTGGCTGTGGTTCGGGAATTCTCAGTATCGGCGCACTGCTAATTGGTGCGACTCAAACTTACGCGATCGACAATGACATTTTGGCAATTAAAGCCACAAATCACAATCGCCAACTCAATAACATTGCTGAAGATAAAATCTGGGTGCAAGAGGGCAGTATCGAAGATTTAATTAATCATATGCCTGCACCCGCCAATGGATTTACCTGCAACATTCTTGCCGATATTATTGTGGATATGGTTCCCCATTTTGACAAACTCGTGGATGAGAATGGCTGGGGAATTTTGAGTGGGATTTTAGTCGAGCAAGTACCAAAGGTTGCCGATGCCCTTGATGCTCATAAATGGGTAGTTGCTACTTTTTGGAAGCGTCAAGAATGGGCTTGTTTAACGATCAGGCGATCAGAATATTAGCAACCGACTTGTTTGTTACAAGTCGGTTGCTAATTAGTAAGAAGTTGTTGGAATTAAATTTAGGATAGGTTAGCGACAGCGTAACCCATGATTTTTGCCTAGTTGATGCGTTACGTTGCACTAACGCATCCTACATTTAATTAAGCCTTCCTACTTAGGTCGTACAACCATAATGCCGATTGCACGATCTACTCGTTCGACATAGCGTTGCAAATCGGGAGCAACCTTCACTTTACCCGACGGTGAGGCATGAATAAAACCAATGCCATTGGAAGTTGGATAAACAAATCCTGTATGCGTGGTGTCAAGTCCTTTAATATCAGTAGCTACGGCAATAATATCTCCAGCTTTTAATAAGGGATAGATTGATTTAATCTTAGCTGTCGGAATGTACCGTAATTGCTCAGACTGCATTTCTAGTTCGATCTTTTTCTCCATTGCTAGAATGCATTGATAATTAGCTTCGCTATTCTTCAGCCTTGAATATTTACGCCAATTGCTACTCATAAAGTTTAATGTCTTATTCAGTGGCAATCCACCTAATTCATCGGTAACATCTTTCACAATATTCCGTTTCTCGTTATCGCGTATCCATTCTGAGAAGTAATGCAAACGACTACAATAGCCATCTAGCTTGCCATTTGCATATCGCACTGCTTCTACATTTTGGACAAAGTTCTCATAGGTGGGATTAGGAGAGTGCAGGTTACGAGAGAAGGCAAGAACTGTTTCGACGAATAGCACGCAGTCAAACTCTGTGAGTGATACAAATAGTTTTTCCGTTGCGCCTCGATCTAGCAATCCTTCGCGATAGGTTGCACCGATGAACTTAGTAGAAACTATTTGCAGAACTTCATCTATAGGTATTGAAGAGAATTGGCGATCGCCTAGTGACTGCATCAATCGCTGATATTCTGACTTAGTTGCAGAAGTATCTAAAATAGATAGTTTTTGAGAAGAACTTTGGGATAAATCTTGAGGTGTAGATGGGTTGCTTTTAGCAGTGACAAGAATTCGATCTCTCTGGTCAATATCTTTAATATTAGGAATAAAGTAATCGCTAAAAGATATGCCTAGCAAAGCAAATAGCAAAAATGGTTTGATAAATTGGGGCATGAATTCCTAATTTGTTGCTTAGCGTTTAAGTAGGAACTAATTCGCCAGGGCGCAATTTTATCCATTTCCCTATCTCTGGGGAAAAGCTCTCACAGCCGACGACATCCCATTCCATTTGAATATCTTCAGGTGCTGTTCGGATATTGACATTAATTGTCGGTGAATTTGCCTCAAAGTCTGGGCTATCGGTTAGATGCGGTTGTAGATGTTGCGCTTCGACAGCGTGATATGTGATACAGCGATCGACGTAGGTGCAATTAATGCAGATACACATAGCGTTTATCCCCAATTGATGTAGTTATTCTAGCCGATCGAAACAGGGAGGATGGGCAAAACTTGCCCTTCCTATTTTATGGGTTTTAATTTGTCGCAAGCATTATAGTGATTGATATACAATACCTACTAGCAGTTTTAAATCCTTAATAATTTGTTGCACTAAAAACTATGGCACTGAAGAAAGGCACACTCGTTCGAGCAATTCGCGAAAAGCTAGAAAATAGCCCTGAAGCAACCGCAAATGATACTCGCTGGTCGTCTTATCTGTTTGAGACTTGGGGCGAAGTGTTAGAGTTTCGTGGTGATTATGTCCAGATTAAATTTGGTAAAGTGCCAACCCCTGTAATTTGGCTTCATAAAGATCAATTAGAAGAGCAAGCAGCTTAATTACTTATAAGAAGCGCATCCGACGGGTGCGCTTCTTGAGATTATATTCAAAAAAATTCATGACAATTATCTTGACCAATGACGATGGTATCGATGCGGAGGGAATTTGGTCTTTACAACAGGCGACTGAAATAGCATTTGGGGTAAAAGGGGCGATCGCTGCACCATTACGTCAGTATTCGGGATGCGGACATCAAGTAACTACCCATGCGCCGATCGCAATTTCTAAACGTGATGAGCATACCTACGCGATCGATGGCTCACCTGCGGACTGCGTGCGGGTGGCGATCGCGCATTTGTATAGCGATGTGAAATTAGTACTATCGGGCATAAATCATGGCGGCAATATGGGCGTGGACGTCTATATGTCGGGGACAGTGGCGGCAGTGCGTGAGGCTGCCTTTCACAATATTCCCGCGATCGCTATTTCCCATTATCAAGATCGACGCAAAGCTTTTAATTGGCAATGGGCGGCAAGGACAACGGCTTCTGTAATACAGCAACTCATGCAAATTCAGCTCGCACCCCAATCCTACTGGAATGTCAACCTGCCACATTTAGAAGCTGATGAGCTTAATGCGAACATTCCTGAGATTGTGTTTTGTGAAAAGGCAAGTCAGCCATTACCATTAGAGTTTGAGGCGGATGGCGATCGCGTTACTTATACGGGTCGTTACAATCTACGCGATCGCGAACCTAATACCGATGTTGATGTTTGTTTTTCTGGCAAAATTGCGGTTACTCAGATGAGTATTTGATTCTAGCGGTTCGCGATCATCGAGTGGTCTAACCCTTTGAGTTGGGATATAGCCATCCAGAAAACAGTTTGGTCATACGCAGAAGTCGCGGCAGCTTTGGCTAGTTTAACTGGATGGCTTAATGAGCCGACTCCTTAAGCTCTACAACCTTGGATCGACAGGTTCGCTTTCTAATGCTAATACTCCAAACACACATTCATGAACTTGGCGCAAGGTCGCTTTGGCAACAAACCGTTCCAATCCTTCAATACCTAGGGCAAATTCTCGTAAGGCTAGCGATCGCTTAACCGACAATCCTCTTTGGCGGAGGCGGTCTAGGTTTTGTGGTAGGGAATATTCTGCTCCATAGATGATGCGGAGATATTCTTGTCCACGACATTTCACCGCAGGCTGAATCAATCCTTTCTTAGTTTCATTGATAAACTCCAATGGCTTGACCACCATTCCTTCACCACCTTTAGTAGTTAACTCTTGCCACCATTGGATTCCTTCTAACTGGCTAGCAGCATCGTTAAGATTGACCAGCCGATACTCAGTAGCAAGTAGTAGGTTGCGATCAGCCTGACAAACTTGGGCAATCTGCTGCATATGCCATTCATGATTCCGATCGATGTGAACTTTGCCCTCTGTTGCCAAAATATGAAAGGGAGCCAGTTTTAGATCCTCAATGGAATCGACATTCCAGCAATAACGTCGATAGGCAGCGACATATTGACCCGCTAATTGATGGCGTTGTTGGTATTGATCGAGCAGAGAACTTACATCGAGCCCGCGTTCTGTGGCTTGTTGCAAACTTGCGATCGCCTGACTCAGAGATTGATTAGCCGCCACACCTACCGATGCATATTGTTGTCGCAGTAAAGCTTGAGCTTTAACCGACCAAGGCATGAGTTCGCAGTCAAGACATACCCAATCAGTTTGAAATTGTTCCCAAAATCCGCTTTGAGCTAGGACTGACTGTACTCGCAATAGGAGTTCCATTTCTAAGGTAGGATTATCAAAAAAGCGGCGACCTGTGCGGGTGTAGCAGATGCCAATCCCTTCATCGGTAATCCCAAAACGACTACTGGCAGCGGCTTCATCCTTGCAGATAATCGTCACTGTGCGCGAACCCATGTGTTTTTCTTCGCAAACAACTCGATCAATTCCAGCTTGCTTGTAATAAGCAAAGGCTTCTGTGGGATATTCGAGAAAGCCTAGCTCGGTAGAAGTTGCCACAGGCGACATGGTGGGCGGTAAATAGATCAGCCATTTGGGATTAGCCGCAAATCGACTCATGACTTCTAGAGCCGCGATCGCATTTTCTTCTTTGATTGTGATATTGCGCTGAAGCCGCGTAGAAACTAGCATCTTTCCTAGAACATCGGCAATATTGAGAACATCATCATGTTGTTGTTGGGCAGTGAGTGGTGAATCAATTGGAACTTCAGGAATTAATGGCTTTACAGGTTCACAGTAAACTCGACTAGCCTGCACGCTCACCAGTTCTCTTTCAGGATAGCGCAAAGCACTCAGCTTGCCACCAAACACGCAGCCAGTATCAATATCAATGGTGTTATTCAGCCATTCTGCTTCTGGAACGGGTGTATGTCCGTAGACCACCATCGCTTGTCCGCGATATTCCGCTGCCCAGTTATAGCGTACAGGTAAGCCAAATTTATCAATTTCGCCTGTAGTTTCGCCAAAGAGAGCAAAGTCGCGCACCCTCCCTGAGCCTCGCCCTTGGAGTTCCGCTTTCATGCCAGCATGGGCTACAACTAATTTGCCACTATCCAAAACATAGTGACTGATGAGAGAATCAAGGAACTGACACATTTCTTGAATAGCTTCATCCCGTAATTCAGCCGACAATCCTTCAATTTCCGCTAAGGTTTGTTCTAAGCCATGATTGATTTTGACATTTTTACCGTTTAGTTTCCGTAACAATTTGATATCGTGATTTCCGGGAACGCAAAGTCCTGTTTCGGCTACCACCATATTTCTAACCAGTTTGACCGTATCTAAAATGCGATCGCCGCGATCGACTAAATCACCTAAAAAAACTGCCTTGCGTCCTTCTGGATGACTGTAAGTTGGGAATTCCCAAAATGGTGAATTTGTTGGCGAGTTAGCTTTTGCCTCCAGTATTTGATATCCCAGCGATCGCAATAATTCCTCTAATTCATCACAGCAGCCATGCACATCACCGATGATGTCAAAGGGGCCATGATCCTGTTTGCGATTATTCCAAAGTGGTTGACGTTCGATTTCCACATTCTCGATTTCCTCTAAGGAAGAGAGAATGAATACATGACGAAATCCTTCTCTTTCTAAACCACGTAAAGATTTTCGTAAATTCTGGACATGTCGCCGCACTACATGCTCACCAAACTGGCGATCGGGACGCTGTTGATTGCGATCGTGGCATACTTTCTCTGGCAAGTTCAGGACGATCGCTACAGGAATGCAGTGATATTGCCGCGCCAAATCAATGTATTGCTTGCGGTCTTGCGTCTGTACATTAGTAGCATCAATGACGGTGAGTTTTCCTGCGGCTAATCTTTTTGCAGCAATGTAATGCAGTACGTCAAAGGCATCTTTACTGGCGGCTTGATTATTTTCATCGTCAGAAACTAAACCGCGACAGAAATCAGAGGATATGACTTCGGTGGAGCGAAAATGCGTGTGAGCAAAGGTAGATTTACCAGAGCCAGAAGCTCCGACCATTGCAACTAAGGCGAGTTCGGGAATTTTAATTTTCATCGTCTAAATATTCCCATTTGCGTAGGATAGCCTAATTCTAAATCTTCAGTACCAATACCATGAAATTCCACAGCATAACCAAACTGCTCGGCAACTTGATTAGCCCAAGATTGGAATTCGGCTCTCGTCCATTCAAAACGATGATCGCGGTGGCGCAGTTTCCCATTCGGTAAATTCTCAAAGCGAACATTATATTCGATGTTCGGAGTCGTAATAATTACACTTTTCGGACGTGCAAATTCAAACACGACCCGCTCCATTGCCGCCAGTCGATTAAGATCGAGATGTTCAATTACCTCAATCAAAGTTGCTGCATCATAGTCATTCAAGCGATCATCTCGATAGGTGAGAGAACCCTGAATCAATTGCAGGCTATCCTGTTGCCTTGCTGATAAATAATCTCGATTCAATCTCTCCTTCGCAATTTCGAGCGCGCGATAGGACACATCAACACCTGCGATCTGCTCGAAGCAATTTTCTCTGAGCAGCGATCGCACTAATTTCCCTTCTCCACAACCCAAATCCACCACTCGCTTTGCACCAAGTTGTTTCAGCTTCGCCACTACTGTTTCTATCCGTTGCTGATTGAGACTTATCCTCTGCTCGATCGCTTCCTCTTCTTGAGCCTGAATGACATCTTTTTCCTCCAGATCGACTTCATCCTCAGCGATTAATTGCTCCAAAGCCATGCGTGTAAGGCGGCGTTGTCGTTTCAGATAACGATTTGTAATCCGCTCCCGTTCGGGATGATTGCCGAGCCAGCCTTCTCCATGTCGTAGTAATTTCTCTACTTCGTCATCGCCAACCCAATAGTGCTTATCATCATCTAGCACGGGCATCAATACATAGAGATGACTCAACAAATCCGACAGGCGAATTGTATTTTGCAAACTCACGACGAAATAAAGGCTATTGCCCCAATCAGGAAATTGTTCATCGAGAGGTAAAGATTGAGCAGTGATTTGGTATCCCAATGGCTCAAACAGTTGTCTCAAAAAAGTTTCGCCTCCACGACAGGGTAACACAGGCAGACTCACGGTTAAGGGAATTGCCATATTGACCAGTTCGGGCAAATTGTGGCAATGTCCAGAAAGCGCTGTACTAAAAACATTGGCGATCGCTACACTCAGAAATGACGATGCAACATAGGGGCGATCGTTCACATACTGTTCTAAAGTTCTTTCACTGCTCGATTTTGATTTACCCCGCACGAGGCTGACGGGATCGATATCCAGTAGTAATGCAGCTGTACAGCGATCGCGATTTGCCTCTGGATAAAATACCGATGCTTTGCCAAAGGTGGTGGAAAATGTCTGACAGCGATCGGGGTGCTTATGCAGTAGGTAGCCGAGATCGGTTGCAGGTTGGTGCGTTGTGGTGATGTTTAACAGCAAAGACTTAGCCTGTGTAACGGTTGATTTGAAGTTATACAGTCTGTTTAGACATTATGTATTACAAGAAATTTTTTGAGAAAGCGCAAAGCTCTGTAAGTTACTTTAGATCGAATAAAACTATTTCTGTTGCGTTAGCTCTAATGCTGAATCATACTGCGATCGCCTAATAATTATTGATGTTTGACAACGGGTGCTCGCTTAAGCGAACTATAAATATTACCCGAATGGATTTTACAGAAGCGATCGCATTGTTTTTGCAACTACATCAGGATATTCGGCTTTCATTAGAGCGCGAACTACAGCGACTCGTTTTGCACCTGCGGCGATCGCCTCGTCTAGATTATTGTCGTCGATGCCGCCGATCGCAAACCAAGGAATATCAACATGCTCGGCAGCATAGCTCACATATTCATAACCCGATGCTGCCTTGTTGGGTTTAGTTGGTGTGGCATGGACGGGGCCAACACCGACATAATCCACTCGATTATTCAGCGCGATTTCTAATTCTTGAGGGCTAGTAGTTGACTGTCCGATGATGTACTGAGAAGCATCGCCGCCATTAGCATTGAGAATTTGGCGCACTGCCGAGACAGGTAAATCCGTTTGCCCCACATGGACACCATCAGCTCCCACGGCGATCGCGATATCTACGCGATCGTTAACTAAAAATAAAGCATCGTATTTATGGCAAATATCACAAAGCTGCTGGGCGATCTCAAAATGCTCTCTATCTTCCCCATCTTTTTTACGATACTGCACAATTTGCACGCCGCCTTTCAATGCTGACTCCACAACGGAGGTGATGTTATCTACTGGCATTGTGACCAGATACAAACTCGCCGATCGCAACTTTTGGCGGCGGATTTGTCCAACATTAGTCATCTCATGGGCTAACAACTGACTCTCAAGCGTATAGACCTGATAGCGCATTTGTTTCATTGCCTCGCCCAAATTAGGATCGGTAACTTTGCCATATTCTTCTAAAACCCTAAGAGCCTCTTGTAAGCGTCCCATATTGGCTCTGAGGACTGCCTGCACATCAGTCCGTCTAACTTCATTGGCATGACTCAAACCAGTGGCTGGATCATCTGGAGTATTACGGGCAAGGCGAAATTCTTCTTTGTGCCATTGAGCAAGTTCTTGGCGCATCTGTTTGCAGCGATCGCACAACGCTACATCTTCTAAACCAAAGCGACACCATTCTTCGATAGTGCGGAGGGCTTCACGGGCGCGATCGAGGTTGGCATCAAGGATGCGATAAACAATTTGTTGAGACATATTGGAGCTGTAGTTTGATGCGGCTTACTTTTATCAAAAACAATTGGGCTTCGACTCCGCTCAGCCACCAAGAAGCAAATTAACGTTAGCTAAGCGAAGCCGAAGCTAAAACTACGGTAGCTGAGCGAAGTCGAAGCTAAAAATCAAAATCAAAAGCTGGCTCAGCACGCAGTTTACCTAAACCCAATTCTTTATCATCGATCAGCTTGATTTCGTAATAGCCCAAAATATGTTGTGGAGCAGGATTACCCCGCGAAGCTCCAGTAATACCCATCGCAACGATCACGCAGATATTACCTTTAGTGTTTTTACTTCGTTGTTTCCAACGCTTGTGATGTTCGCTATTCAGGGCTTTTTTATCAAATTCGCCAAATAAATGCAAGTCATCATTACCCATCACCATCAATCCGAGCTGACAGGCATTGCCAAGTATATCTTCGGCAGGATTGAAGCACAAAGACTTGATGCCATCAAAACTATTAATGCTTTCGATCAGTTCCAAAGCTTTGGGGCGGGAAGTCTGAATCATCAAACCTGGCAAACCATCACCTTTTCTAGCCTCAAGGAGCGTAGGAATTCGCTCGGAATACTGGACGTGAATTTTAGAATTGCGTAAAAACTCTACCTGAGACCAAGGCAAGGTCATCATATGGATTAGGGCATTTTCTGGCCATAGATCCTCACTGATTAGTGGTGCATCATCATCAGGTTCTTCCTCTTCTTCGACCAATTGATGCAACTCGTCGGCAAGTTCAGGCATAGTCTTAACGACTACCTTGATTGTTTCTTCGATATCACTATCGAGACTAGGTGCATAAATTGTGTAAGTACCTGATAAATTTCCAAAATTTGACTTTAAACGATTGCTATATTGCTCCCAAAATTTATTCAGAGCTTCAAGTGCCACAGTCAATGCGATCGCTTCTTCGTCATATAAGTATGGTCTGCCACCTTCAAGGGGATGTAAAGCTCCATAAATTGGCTTCATTTGCGTAGGTGCTGTAGGCAAAGCTCGCAACTTACCGCGAAATGGAAACGAAGAAAAATCATCTTCCATTTCCAGCTCAGGTGTTTCAAAAAGATTAAATAAGCAATCTTGGTGCAAAAATGTTTCTTCAATTTCATCGTCGGAGTTGCCTGAAACAATCCGATGCCGAAATTTGACGAGCGACTCTTCGGTACGATAAAAAATTACGCCCTGCTCTAAGCCCATCTTGCCCATAACGATCGCATAAAGTGTGTCCAGATCCCAGCGATCGAGCTTAATCGAAATAACTTGATGATCCCAAAGTGCATTCCAAGGCGCATTTTGCCATAGTTGTTCTGACTGTTTGTGCAAAGCTGCCACATATCGATCTGGCACTATTGGCGGATTAGCAGAAAAGCTCTCCAAAATATGTGAAAAAATCTCATCAATTAATGGCAAGTGCTCGACATATTCGACTGACACACCTAAATCTTGGAGCACGCCCCGCAAATAAAACTGGAGTTCGCGATCGCAGACTAAAATCTTTTGGGGCAAGGATGGCTGCGCTGGACTTTGAGGATGCTCGATCGCTTGTAATAAAGCACGTACAAAGGCTTCCTGTCCTACAGCTGAATCAACTACATCCATGGAACGCACCATGCCCATCGAACCATCCACCCATAAAATACAGTGTGGCTTAGACTCTTCACTGTTAGGATGAAGCGGAATAATATTTGAAGAGTCTTGCGGCTGACGAATTTTTGCTGGCAAAGCACGACGATCGCCTTCCCAAACTGCATTAGACTGCTTGAGTTTTTGAAGGCGACGAAGAGTAGATCGGTTTAGCGTGGTCATCGAAAATATTCTCTAGATTAGCCACTCTCAGGAAATTTATAAGAGTGCATTGATCGATTTAACTATGTTATGGCTAGAAATTGCTATATGAAACAAGAAATTATCGCAATTGTCATCATAAATCAGAACTAGATTCAAATTAAACTCTACGCATTAACTCTCTAAGCCAAATATTGCAAGGCGATCGCATCAACATTTTCCTCATGTATTCTATTTGTTATAGCAATTGATTGAGACTCTCAACTTGTCATATATCAAGTTGCATAAATTAATAGCAGTGCGTTGTACCGCTATTTCAAATAGTCAAAATATTGAGACGCAGCCATCTTGTTAAGACAAATCAGGGAGAAGTAAGGAAGCCTTAGAGTCACCCTAGGGTTATACCTGTATGTTTAAAAATCTTCTTTAGATATAACGAGTACAACGAATCAAAATGAGGCAGGCGTGAACTTTACAGACTTTACTAAAGCAAATCTTACCAAATCAAGCCTAGAAGGAATTAATCTCAAGGGAGCAGATCTTAAGCGCGTCAATCTTAGTAATGCCAAGCTGGCGGACGCGGTGCTTTCTAACGCTAACCTAAAAGGGGCATTTCTCCATGGTGCAGATCTCAGCCGCGTCGATCTTGTCGAAGCAAATCTATCCGAAGCAAATCTTACTTCCGCATTTTTAATTAAGGCTAACCTGCAACGAGCTTGCCTTGACGAAGCTTACTTAGTTGCCACTAATTTCAATTCTGCTAATCTAACTAGTGCCTCTTTAGTTAAAGCCGATCTCAGTCTGGCAACCTTAACTGGAGCCTGTCTTAACGGCGCAAATCTCAGTCAAGCAAAGCTGAATGGGACATTTTTTATCGAATCCAACTTACTTGGTGCCGATCTCAGTGGCTCTGACTTCACGGGTGCGCTAATGATTAAAGCAAATCTCAGTGGTGCAAATCTCAGTCAAGCCTGTCTGATGAATGTCGATCTGACAGAAGCTAATCTCACAGGAGCGGAGTTGCATGGTGTCGATCTCTGTGGTGCAATTCTGAACGAAGCCAATCTTAATGCTGTAGACCTTGTCAATGCCAATTTGAGTGGTGGTTCTCTTAGTCGTGCCAATTTGGGATGGGCAAATTTACTTGGCACTAATTTGGAGAAAGCTAATTTAGTTGGTTCCGATCTGAGTTGGGCAAATTTGAACGAAGCCAACCTGATCGAAGCCGATTTGAGTTGGACAAATCTCACGGGTGCATTCTTGATGAAGGCAAACCTAAGCGGGGCAAACCTAAATGGCGTAAATCTATCCAATGCGAATCTCAGTGGCGCAAATTTAAGCGGTGCAAATTTGATGGGTGCAAACTTAAGTGGAGCTGATTTGAGTAATGTCGATCTTCGTGGCGCTTTCTTGATCCGTACTAATTTACATAACGCAATTTTGAATGAAGCTAATTTGACAGGCGCAAATCTAGACGAAGCCGTCTTAAATGGAGCTAGTTTGAATCGAGCTAATCTCAATCGTGCCAATTTGAATAAGGCAAGTCTGACAGGTGCAAATCTGAAGGGAGCTTTTATGTTGTGGACGAACTTAAAGGGAGCTTTTATGTTGTGGACAAATTTGGACGGGGCAAATATGACGGGTGCGATTTTGCCAACTGATAAATAGAAACAAATAAAAACTTTTTCCAATTTTTTAGAGATGCGATCTACTCGTTTCTAAAAGATATCTAGTTAACAAAAATATGGTGTTGAAGAGTGATGAAAGCTGGAGAACTCGTTGAACGTTATAACAAAGGCTTTCGAGATTTTAGTGAAATCGATCTAAATCGTGAAAATCTCAGTGGTGCTAGCTTGACAGCGATCGATCTGGCACATGCCGATCTGAGCGAAGCAAACCTATCTTGTACTACTTTAAACGAAGCAAATTTGTACTGTGCAAAGCTGAACACAGCTGTTCTATATCGAGCAAGTTTAAGCGAAGCAAATCTCTGTGAGGCAGATCTAAATGGTGCTAGTCTGATTAAGGCTGATTTGCATGGAGCTAGGTTGGAACGAGCAAATCTGCGGGATGCTGACCTAACTGGCGCTAATCTCAATACTGTAAGTCTTGCAAATTCCGACCTAACGGGAGCCAATTTAAGTTGTGTATCTCTGGTCGGAGCCAACCTAGAAGGTGCAAATCTAAAGGAAGCATTTTTGAAAGGAGCAAACTTAGATGGGGCAAAATTAAATGGAGCAAATCTTGAGAATGCAAATCTAAGTGGGGCGAGCTTTAGTGATGCAAATCTTAGTCATGCAAATCTTAGCGGTGCCGATCTTTCCCGAGCTAATTTGTATGGAGCTAATCTTAGCGATTCTTTATTAACAAAAGCCGATCTAAGTGGAGCGAATCTAAGTAATGCAAATCTAAATGATGCCGATCTAAAGGAAGCCGATCTTAATGGTGCATTTCTTGTTGATGCTCAATTATGTAGAGCACGTCTGGATGCTGCAAATCTTAGTAAAACAAATTGTTATAAGGCTAGTTTTAGAAATGCATTTTTATTAAGAACTAATTTAAATGCCGCAAACTTAAATTGTACAGACCTTTCAAATGCTTCTCTACATCCAGTCGATCGTGACGCTGACCTCAATGTAGAGTACGCAACGGAATGACGTCAGCAAGTTACGCCATTTGCCGTAGAAACTCCAACGGTATGTAGATACGTCTTAGCTAGAAAGAGACAGAGATAAAAGGCGATCGCTTAGATAAATCGCTCTTAAAACGCGCTGAAAATAATTAGTAGGAATGAAACATGGACGCAGCTATGACAACTAAGCATGAAAACCCAAAATACAAACGCATTTTATTAAAACTCAGTGGCGAAGCACTCATGGGCGATCGCAGCTTTGGTATCGATCCTGAAGTTGTCCAAGATATTGCTTTGCAAGTCGCTGAAATTGTCAAAGATGGTATTGAAGTAGCGATCGTGGTTGGGGGCGGTAATATCTTTCGGGGTATTAATGGTGCTGACAAAGGGATGGATCGCGCTACGGCTGACTATATTGGCATGATCGCTACAGTAATGAATGCACTAACTTTACAAGATGCTTTTGAACATTTGGACGATCCAATACCCACAAGAGTGATGTCGGCGATCGCCATGCAAGAGATCGCTGAGCCATATATTCGCCGCCGTGCCATTCGCCACCTTGAAAACAATCGGGTGGTTATTTTTGGGGCTGGTTCGGGTAATCCCTATTTCACAACCGATACCACAGCAGCATTACGAGGAGCTGAAATTAATGCCGATGTAATTCTGAAAGCAACTAAAGTTGATGGCATTTATAACAGCGATCCTAAGAAAAATCCTGATGCAAAACGTTTTCAAACCGTTAGCTTTGACCATGCTTTGATCAATGATTTGCGGGTGATGGATGCTACAGCCTTTGCATTATGTAAAGAAAACGGCATCCCAATTATTGTGTTCGATCTCGGTGTTACGGGTAACATTCGTCGCGTCGTCATGGGAGAATCGATCGGTACTTATGTTGGAGGTTCCTGTGAAGTTAACTGATGTTGAGGCGCGAATGCAGAAAGCTGTAGAAGCGACCCAGCACAATTTTAATAGTGTGCGAACGGGGCGTGCTAATGCTTCGCTGTTGGATCGGATTACCGTGGAATATTATGGGGCGGAAACGCATCTTAAGTCTCTAGCAAATATCTCATCCCCCGATGCAACAACTTTAATGATTCAGCCTTTCGATCGCTCAACGATGCGAGCAATTGAAAAAGCTATTTCCGAGTCGGATATTGGTCTTACCCCAAATAATGACGGTAGTAGCATTCGTCTAAATATTCCGCCGTTAACGACCGATCGCCGTAAAGAGTTAGTAAAAATGGTTTCCAAACTCGCCGAAGAAGGCAAAGTTGCGATTCGTAATGTGCGTCGTGATGCGATCGATTCACTTCGTAAACTTGAGAAGGCAAAAGAAATTTCTGAAGATGATTCAAAAAGCAAACAAGAGCAAGTAGATAAGTTAACGGAAAAGTTCGTTAAAAATATCGATAAGGTCACTGCCGAAAAAGAAAAAGAAATTTCCACAATCTAAACAAACAAAAAGCGGCGCAATGCGCCGCTTTTTGTTTGATATAAGAAAGGTCTTAAAACCTTTTCTTAACAACTAAATTTTAGAAGTTCATTTCGGCAGCTTGGACTTTTTCGACTTGCTTCTTCTTCAGTACCAACAAAATTTGGGTAACGATTACGGAAGCAAAGAATGCTAGTAGCCATTGAATACGACGAGGATCTTGAAGAACAATTTCGCCGTCATGCTGACCAAAACCACCAACATTAGGATTGGTAGTTAGAGGAGAACCAACCTTAACATCACTACCAGGTTCTACAACTAGTTCAGCACCGGCAGGAACTTTCTCAACAGCAATGCTGCCATCAGTGGTTTGGATCGAGATTTCATAACCACCGTAGATACCTTCGTCTTCGTTTGGAGTAATGGGACTAATTTGAGTAACTAGACCAGAAACAGAAGAGTTGTACTCATTGTTATTGCTTTTTTCCCCAGTTGGATAAACTTGGCCGCGACCACGGTTACCACCAGCATGAACAGCATATTTCAAGAAGTGAATGTTTTTATCTTTCGCAGGGTCAGGAGAGAGTACGGGGAAAACAATTTCCGAATACTCATCACCAGATATAGGGCCAACTAAGACGATGTTTTCTTGGGTATCGCTGTAGGGTTGGTAGTAAATATCTTTGGTCTTTTCCTTTAGCTCTTCCGACAAACGCTCTTCAGGAGCAATCTTGAAGCCTTCAGGCAATACTAGAACAGCTCCCACATTCAAACCTGTTTTACTTCCATCAGCAGATACTTGCTGTAGCGTGTGGTCGTAAGGAAGTTTGACGACGGCTTCAAATACTGAGTCAGGCTGAACTGCTTGAGGTAGTTCTAATTCGATACCTTTTTGGGCAAGGTGACAGTTAGCGCAAACAATTTTTCCAGTAGCTTCGCGAGGATTTTTGTATGCTTCTTGGGCAAAGTAAGGATAGGCAAAAACGGGCTGATTGTTAAACCCAAATAATAAGGTCAAACTTGTGAGGACACATAGACTAATTCCGACAAGAAGGCGGTTAGCACGGGATAAAGCTTTTTTCATGTATGAGTTCAAATGTGAATTAAAGACCAATTGCAAAAGATGCTAATAAAATACTAAGACCACCAAGGTGCTTCATTAGTGCGGAAGTCAGTTTCTGTCCATGTGCTAAATTGCACAACATCATCAGCAACTGTGGCATGGGCAAGAGCAAGTGATAATGGTGCGGGGCCGCGTACAACTTTACCTTCAGCGTTGTACTGAGAGCCATGGCAAGGACAAATAAACTTGTTTTCAGCAGCATTCCAAGGAACAACACAGCCGAGGTGCGTACAAACTGCGTTCAGTCCGTAGGATGCAATTTCTTTATTTTCGGTGACAACAATATATGTAGGATCGCCTTTGAGTCCTTGAGCGAGTTCGCGATCGCCTGACTGATGACTTGCCAAGAACGCGGAAGCAATTACATCTTTACCAAGTGCATCTTTAGCAGCAACACCACCACCAGCACCGCCGCGAGATGGTGGTACAAAATAGGCAGCAAAGGGCAAAGCAGCCCCGAGGGTGGTTACGGCAGCAGAACCTCCTAATATTAGGTTCATAAATTGGCGACGACCCATGCTAGGGACTTCGGCGGATGTAGAAGCTTGACTCATAAATTTGACTAACGATTTAGCTGAGAAATATTACGTTTTATATATCACTGCTTACCATGATATCGACAATCTTTGGACTTCTCTCTAGTTGTTTTGCAACGAAATGTTAAGCAGAACGTTCAGTATGTTGCTTAAGTGAAAAAAGTAGCACGGCAGATAAAGCTCAACCTTCTACTTTTTATGGTTTGACGATGGCTATGCCATGATTTCAGTAAGTATTGTTAAAGTTAGCATGAGTTCTGGTTAAGCTGTTTTAAATGAGTAGAGCATCTACGGTGTTAAACCCCTCTTCTTATCTAGTTTTAAAGTTTTGAGACTTGATTTTGCCAGTATGAATGAAAAAGATACCTCACAGTTCTCTAAATATCGGATCTTGGGCTTGGTCGGCAGAGGACAATTTGGCAAAGTTTTGTGTGCGCGTATTCGAGATACAGGAAAGTTAGTTGCTCTCAAAGAGCTAGAGCACAAACGATTTCCTACTAGCAAATTATTGAGGGAACTGCGGTTTTTACTGACATTACAGCATAAAAATATTGTGGCTTGTTCGGCACTCGTGCATCACCAAAATTATCGTTATTTGGTAATGGACTACTGTGAAGGGGGGACATTACGCGATCTAATGAACTATACAAAGATGCTGTCAGTGCATCAATGCTTTAACTTGATCGATGATATCTTGCAAGGTTTAGAACATGCTCACGCAGCGAACGTAATTCACTGCGATATCAAGCCTGAGAACGTATTACTAAAGATTACTGCGAAAGGTTGGCTTGCAAAAATTTCTGACTTTGGCATTGCTCGACTCAGCCAAGAAATTGACTCTGATGGAAGTAATACAGGTTCACCTGGTTATATGGCTCCCGAACGCTTTTATGGCCAGTTTTCGGTAGGGTCGGATATTTATGCGGTCGGAATTATTTTGTACGAGCTTTTGGTCGGCAAGAGACCTTTCTCAGGGATGCCGACAGAGTTGATGAATGCTCATCTAAATCAGAGGATCGTCATTCCTGAAACGATACCTCGATCGCTACAGGCAATTATTTTAAAATCGTTAGAAAAATTACCGAAGCGCAGATACACATCAGCTCAAGAGATGCGTCTAGATTTATTAAAAACAATTAGGTCTGAAGACTTTAGCCAAATCAAAATTGGCACGGATGCTGAAAGTTGCGAGACAATTCTCTTTTACCAAAAAGCCGAACATTTTGCCCAAAAGCACGAATCCGAAAAAATTGTCGGGCTAGTTGGTGCAGAAAAATCCCGTTTTTACAGTACATCTGGATTACATTTACAATGGCATAGCCTGACGCTCGACCAAGGAGAACAAATTGCTAAATCTGAATGCCAGATTGAGACGATCGCCTTTGCGCGGAAAACCCTATTTGCTCTGACCAATCGATCAATTTATCAGTTTGTCCAAGGAAAGCCAAAGTCTTTATATCAATCAAATCAACCATTTCAATGGGCAATCTCTCCACAAGGCGACTGGTTTGCCGTATCAACTGGCAAGCAACTAGAAATTCGGAATCTGCTATATGGCAGAGCGATGCGCTTGGAGTTTGCAACTAGAGCATTGAGTTGCATCATCGCGTTCGATCGCCATCATTTGGTAGCGATCGCCAATAAACCGGACACAAATGAAAGTCGGGCAATTGTTATTTCTCGACGCTGCAATATTATGTATCGTTTTGCATTACCCATACCGATAGATTATGGGATTGCTACATTTACCAGCGATCGAGTTCTTTTGCGAGAAGCAAGTAATCATAAAAATATTTTTTTTCTCGATCTTAAACCCTATCGACTTGCAAGGATTTCCTTGCAATATGAGGTTTTAATCATGGTGGCAACACCTTGGGGATATGCAATTACAGCTTATTACAATGCCTATCAGACTATTTTAATTTTGCTGGATTTGCGTGGCAATAATGTTAGTAATCTAATTATTGATGGTGAAGTCACGGCGA
Organism: Pseudanabaena frigida; assembly: GCA_003242085.1. Lineage (GTDB taxonomy): Bacteria > Cyanobacteriota > Cyanobacteriia > Pseudanabaenales > Pseudanabaenaceae > Pseudanabaena > Pseudanabaena frigida. Next base: position 167,137 of record QBML01000002.1, read on the forward strand.
TCGCTCCAATTGATATTAATTTATTAGCGATCGCAACTTCTGAGATATCGGGTTATAAACTTTACGCAATCAATCTCAAAAAGCTCAACATCGATATAGTTTTCTAAGAAGTTAGGATGGGCGGCGCTACGCGCCGCCCATCCTAACTTCTTACATTTAAAGGTAGCGCTTTGCGCTACCTTTAAATGTTTTAGATTAAGCTTGCGAAGCTGAAGATCGCTTACGACGTGATGCTTCAGGAGATTGAATCGGGACAAACTCTTTAGAAGTTTCTAATAGATCTGATTTTGCCTCTAAATTTTTATCCGCATCAACGGTTTCAATTGGTTGGGCACGATTTACCTTCAAAATTACTCCGTTAGAAGAACCATTAATTACAGCAGGGCTATGTGTCTGGCTAGCAGTTACAACTTCAGGGTTTATCTCAGGAGTTAATTCATCGAAGACTTCCGCCTCAATAGCTTCTGACTGGGCAGGTTCTAGCTCAGTTAAGCTATCTTCAAAGGTACTTTCTTTCTCAGCATAGTAAGCATTTGTCATAACTCCCACATTAGCAACCTTTGGAGCTTGCCCTGGTAGCGCAACAGTCACGATCACATTACGCGGATCTTTAACTTCTCGATCGACCAAGACCAACGGAGAGATACCGATTAGTGAGTAAACATCTTGCTCTTCCTCTGTCATCTCAACCACAATTACTTCTGGTGGTTCGATTACCTTGGTACGGATTTCACGTTTATTGGGACGCTCTGGTACATTTTCTGTCGCCACAACAGGGACAGTATCAACAACCTCAACAAATTCCTCATCTGGCTCAGCACTTAGTTTAGTCGGTAAAATGCTGGGCGTAACGCTTGGCAAAGATAGCTTAGCTGGAACAGCACGGTCGATAAGATCGCGCTCAACTCGAGGCTCAATCCGAGGCTCAAAACGTGGCTCAATTCGCGATCGCACATCTACAGGCGTAACTTTTTCTGGCTCACGAGACTCTCTCGAATCTTTCAGTAATGTCCGTTTACCACGTCTCCGCAAATTGCCGCGTTCTTGGTAGCTAGGATGATTGACCAAATTTGGCTCCAGTCCACCCCCTAACTCAGAATCTCCATCTTCATACTCAGAAGTAAAATCAAGTTGATTCGATTGCTTCGCTTCCCAAGTCCGTGATGTCGAGTCAACTGGTTGGCCTGCCGCTTCACCAGGTAAATGCATCAAATGTCCTAGACCACCGCAAGCAGAACAAGGACGACCAAATAATTCATAAATACTCTGACCTTGGCGCTTGCGAGTTAACTCGACTAGTCCAAGTTCAGTGAGTTGAGCAATTTGAGGGCGAGACTTATCCGACCTTAGAGCTTTATTAAAATGTTCGAGTAACTGCAACTGATCGCGGCGAGTATCCATATCGATGAAATCCACCACGATTACGCCTGCAATATTACGCAACCTCACTTGACGGGCAATCTCTACAGCCGCTTCGCAATTTGTCCACAATACAGTTTCGCGAGAGGTCTGAGACTTTGTAAATGAGCCAGAGTTAACGTCAATTACGGTCAGAGCTTCTGTCGGCTCAATGATGATATACCCACCGCTAGGCAGGTCAACTCTAGGCTTAAGCGCTTCACGGATACCAGCATTTACTCGAAAATATTCCAAGATCGGTGTACGCTCGCGATGATGATCGAGCATCAACCCACTGGGAATTTTGCCATCACTCCAACCGAGCAAGTGCTGCTTAATGCGTCGTAACCCATCGCTTGTATCTGTAACAATTCGATTGACTTCATCGCTATATAAGTCGCGCAACACTCGTTGCACAAAGTCACGTTCGCGATCGAGCAAAGTCGGCTGACGTGTAGTTGCCACATCCTGTTGGATGCCTTCCCACTGACGCTGCAAATTATCGAGATCCTCAATAATTTGCTCTTCGGGCATTCCATCAGCTTCAGTCCGCACTAAAATGCCCATTCCCGCAGGTTTTACCAAAATCGCGAGAGCACGGAGACGATTGCGCTCAGCCTCACTGCGAATTCGGCGTGATAGATTGACCCCACGACCAAAGGGCAATAGGACAACATAGCGCCCCGGCAAAGAGATATTTCCAGTCAGTCGGGGACCTTTGTTACCCGTTGGTTCTTTCATAACCTGAACCAACACTCGTTGTTGCGGCACGACTAGATCGCTAATCGATCCAGACGATCGCCTCATTTTTAAAGGACCAAGGTCAGTAATATGAATGAAGCCATTGCGATCGCCATCACCAATATTTACAAACGCCGCATCAATACTGGTTAAAACATTTTCAACAACGCCCAAGTAGACATCCCCAACTTGGTGAGTTCCTGCGGCAACAACAATTTCTTCAATTTGATCTTCGCTAAAAACAGCAGCAATTCGATACTGCTCGGCAATAATTATTTGCTTTGGCATTCAATTTCCTCAGAATTTCTTCGATTCAAAAGAGCCAGCCTAAGAACCTATCTACAAATATTTTTTCTAAACTTCGTGTAGAAAAAATATTTGTAGACCCTTAATAAACAAGCTCAAAGAGCTGTAGCAGGTGGCTTCAAAACAGAACATACCAAATAACGAAAATAAGAAAAAAATTTCGATTACAAATTGCCCGTATCGTCAGTCAGTTATTTAGCTATGTACCGAGCTAGTAACCAACTTCTGCGCCTGCTCTGACAGCACGATAACCAGACATATTGCTTTGTTCGGAATGGTTTAAATACCAAAAACTATCTCGCTCCTAGCATTTAGCAAAAATAAACAGCTTTTGCTATTTGTTTTTGCTAAACACTAAATTCTAAAAATCTTGCAGGTAGATGAATATAAGCGTCGCTTATGACCAAAAACCTGAGAGAGCACTACTCACTACGGTGCAGTATGAGTATAGTTGATTGGCGATTGCTGGGGTTTCGTTAAAAGAATTAAGTTATTTCTTAGACTGGCATTTATTAGACTATCTATAAGGTGCTTACACCATTTGCCTACAGCATGCAGCCTGTAAGTAAAACAGCGTACTTGATGATTCAAGTTTATGGTTATGGTAAGTAAGCTTGGTTGCTTAATCAGCCGCTAGATGCGTTTAGCTAGAGGCTGCGTTAAGCCTATCGTAGTATTATAGCGCAGCATCGGGCGTTACAATTTCTTAATAGTGTTTTAATATTGATAGTTGTATTGAGGAGATGTCTGTGCCATCTCCCAAACTTTATAAAGATGAGGGCAAGGTTCTGAGTACGCGAGTAGTTATAGTCCGTCACGGCGAAACTAATTTTAATATCCTAAGCAAAATCCAAGGACGTGGTAATTACGATCGCCCAGAATTACAGTCGATTCTGACAGACAAAGGTAAACAGCAAGCAAAGCTCGTTGGCAAAGCTCTGGCAAATCTGACTATTGATGTTGCCTACGCTAGTCCTTTAGTTCGCGCTCAGCATACTGCCAAAATAATTCTTGCTGAGAATTTTAATCCACCTGAATTAGGTACAACTGAGAGCCTATTGGAAATCGATCTCAGCGAGTGGGAATCAATGATTGCCCGTGAAGTTAAAGAGCAATTTCCTGATAAATACGATCGTTGGCAAAATGAGCCTGACAAATTTCAACTAGGCGATCGCTACCCGATCCTCGACCTATTCGCACAAGCTAAAGCTCTTTGGGCAGAAATTTTGGTCAAATATCGAGGTAAAACAATCTTACTAATCGGTCATAGCGGTATCAATCGCGCGCTCATTTGTTCGGCGGTTGGCATTCCCGTTAACCTTTATCACAATATTCAGCAAGTCAATTGCGCCATTAGTGTCCTCAATTTCCAAGGTACAAGCATTGCCGACGGTGTACAGCTAGAATCTTTAAATTTGGCAAGCCATCTTGAAGACACTTCAGGGTCGCCATTACCGCCCACTAAAAAGAATCACAATGGGCCGCGTCTATTATTAGTGCGTCATGGTGAAACCGAGTGGAACCGCCAGAAGCGATTTCAAGGTCAAATTGATGTTCCCTTAAATAATAATGGCCACGCTCAAGCTAGGCGTGCCAGCGAGTTTTTAGCCAAAATCAAAATTGATAAAGCCATTAGCAGCCCAATGTTGCGCCCTAAAGACACAGCTTTAGAAATTTTAAATAAGCATCCTAATATCAAGCTTGAGTTATTTGATGAACTCAAAGAAATTTCTCATGGCTTATGGGAAGGAAAATTTGAGCATGAAATCGAAGCTGAATTTCCAGGACAATTAGCTCTATGGCAGTCCCATCCAGAAACCGTACAAATGCCTGAAGGAGAAAATCTCCAACAGGTTTGGGATCGTGTTGCCATAGTTTGGCAAAAAATTGTCGATTCAGTGCCAGCAGGTGAAACCGCCCTTGTAGTCGCTCATGATGCTGTCAATAAAGCGATTCTTTGTCTATTGTTTGGCTTTACGCCCGAGCAATTTTGGGTGTTTAAGCAAGGGAACGGCGGCGTAAGCGTAATTGACTATCCTCAAGGCTCTCATGGTCGCCCAATTTTACAGTCTTGTAATATCACGACTCACCTATCTGAAGGCATTCTCGATCGCACTGCTGCAGGTGCTCTGTAATACACAGTGACACAAATCGCGCTTGAGCACGATTTGTGTCACACCTTGAGAGAGACGCATTTTCTGCTAATTTGGTGTAAAGGATTTGTTTTACCATTTTGTTTTAGTACTCGGAGTTTAAAAAAGTGACTATTCTATTTCAACTTTTATTGGCAGCTTTTGTACTGTTTTCATTCGTTTTGGTGATTGGTGTGCCTGTTGCTTATGCATCTCCCAGCTCTTGGAACCAAACAAAGCCTCTCTTATTTCTTGGCTCTTTAATCTGGTTGGCATTTGTAATTGTTATCGGCATTTTAAATGCTTTTGTAGCTTAAAACCCAGAAAGGAACGGCGGCGCTTTGCGCCGCCGTTCCTTTCTGGGTTTATGGATTGCATCGCTGTCCATAGCTGTCCATAAATAATTAAAAAATTACTTCGTTTGGGAATCTAGATTAACTCTATGACCGTTTTTGAAGGTAGCTTTACCAATACAGATAGTTTGCGCTTTGCGATCGTGGTAGCTCGTTTTAATGACCTGATCGTCGGTAAGCTCCTCCAAGGCTGTCAAGATTCGTTGTTGAGACATGGCGTTGATGTTTCTGAAAATGGCAGCCAAGTCGATTATGCGTGGGTTCCTGGTAGCCTTGAAATCTCAATGGTGGCAAAGGAATTGGCTACTTCAGGACGCTATGACGCAATTATTTGCTTAGGAGCGGTAATTCGTGGTGACACCCCTCATTTTGACTATGTGGCTAATGAAGTTTCTAAAGGTGTGGCGGCAGCTTCTTATCAGACAGGTGTGCCGATTATTTTTGGCGTATTGACTACAGATACGATGCAACAAGCTTTAGAGCGTGCTGGTGTCAAGAGCAATAAAGGTTGGGAGTTTGGTATGGGTGCGATCGAAATGGCTAACCTCATGCGCCAAATTCGCTCTAAATCTGTCTAAATAAAACGAGCGAAGCTCGTTTATTTAGACTATAAATCCTGAACTTTGTCCTTGGGATGCCTGCCAACTGCGAGCATCGTAGTACAAATCCTCTAGACAAATGCTGTAAAGCGCATCTTTGAGTTTGCGATCGAGTCTTTGCCAGAGGGCAAAAGTTACCCAATCTGAGGCTAATTTTTCCTGTGGCTTGAGTCTGGGCAATGGGTAGGTATCTTCACCAACTGCCGATAAAATTTCGCCTAGGGAAATATCTTTTGGCGATCGCTTCAATCTATATCCCCCCTGTACACCGCGAACTGACTCCACCAAATCTGCTTGCCGCAGGGCAATTAAAATTTTTTCTAAATATGGGGCAGGGATTGCTTGGCGATCGCTAATTTCGCGTACTGAAGCAGGCTTACGCTTAGCCCAAACCACCAGATCGAGCATTGCTTTAACACTGTAATGTCCTTTTCTGGTTAGTTTCATAGGCTTTCTTTGCCAAATATCCTGCTTTGCAGAATATTGGGATTTTTTATGTTTGCAAAAATTCTTGAATAGCTGAAGACAAGTCAACTGGGGCAGGTAACATCTCACCACCACGCCAATCTAGCACTTGTACCAAAACCAAATAACCCAAACCCAAAATCACGGCGACAACGCCTGTTAAAACCGATATCCATTGCGATCGCTGCATAAGTAAATTTAAGTAAAAAAATCAGGTAAAAAATCTAAGAAAATCGATGAATTGGCAAAAACATACAAACTAACTGCTATTATCCCTCTTGAAATATCTTTCATCTTGAATATCTAGGCAAAACCTAGATCAAGTAAAGCTCTATTTTGGTAGGAACAAACCTTTTAATTCTCCGTCCTGAAACTTGAGCGTAAAACACAGACTATTCAATTAACTATTAGCTCTTGTGTATTTACTGCAAATTCAAGTCCAGTAGGAGCGATTGATAGATGAGTTATAGCCTATCTTGGTCAACCAGCATCGGAGGGTACGCGCCCTCCAACTCCGTGTCCGTTGATAAGCTCCCCATCGTTGAATTGGTGCAAATGTGCCAAACTGAAGCGCAACCTAGTCGGTCTGCGTTTACAGAACTTATGCGACGTAATCAGTCTTATGTCGATCAAGTTTTGTATAAGCTCGCTCCAGACTGGCAAGATCGCGCTGACCTCGCTCAAGAAGTATGGTTGCGTGTTTATCGTAATATCAAACGCTTACAAGAGCCTGAAAAATTTCGTGGTTGGCTGAGTCGGATTGCTACCAACTTGTTTTACGACGAGCTTCGCAAACGCAAACGGGTCGGTAACTCGGTTTCTTTAGATGCGCCATTCATGTCTAGTGATGGCGATGAAATGTCTTGGGACTTACCAAGTGCAGATCCTAGCCCGATTGAAAATATGTCAACACAGGAGTTTTACGAACAACTCCGCAGAGCCATTCAAGATTTACCTTCTAGCTTTCGGGAAACGATTGTGTTAAGAGAAATACAAGGTTTATCATATGAAGAAATTTCTGAATTAACAGGTGTATCGCTTGGTACAGTAAAATCACGTATTGCTAGAGCAAGATTGAAGCTACAAGCGCAATTACAACCCTATTTGTCCAATATGTAACAAGGGGTGTATTTAAGTTATGAGTGCTAAACAAATTTTTGATAATTCTATGATTACTCCACAGGAGCGCTTTGAGTTACTCAGCGCTTATATAGACGGCGAAGTAACTGATGCTGAAGAGCAACTCGTCGAGCAATGGTTGTCTGATGATGTTGATTTTCGTCGGCTCTATCAGCAGCAACTTAAGTTGCGTCAATTACTAATTGAGCTACCAGTGCCTGTGGTGGCAAATTCATCTGTGAAAGCAGAAACAAATGTGATGATCGATCGCGTCTTTGCGGAAATTGATAAGCGATCGCAACGACGTAAATGGAAATTGGCTGGTATCGGTATATCAGTGGCGGCAGTGGTGGGTATATTTGGCTCGATGTTTACTTTCAACTCATCTCCACAATTTAGTCCCGTTGCCAATAGCATCAAAACCCCATCGCCAGTTGCCGAAGAACCAGTTTTAATTGCCATGGAAGAGCCGCTTGTGCCTTTACCTAAGTCGATGAATACTAAGTAAAATAATTAATAAAGCGTGCTGAGCACGCTTTATTTGTTTAGGAAGACGGTTTTCCCTCTCCTAGGAAAGCTAAACATTATAAAAAAAATTTTGTAGAATCTAGATATTATTGGTCGCGGAAATAGCTATGAGAGACTCAAATAAAAAATCTCGTTACAAGCAACCTTTGATTTATGCTTCGATGCTCCTGCTAGGAGTAATTTTAGGAGCCTGGGCAGTTGTGTCAGGAGTGCGATCGCCAAATATTAATGCGATTACGCCCTTGCCTCAAGTTGCATCTATATCGCCAGCGATCGCCCAAGATAGCGACAAGGCTAAATCGATCGCGGTTCCTCGGAATTATGTCGTAGATGCAGTTAACCGCACGGGACCTGCGGTGGTTAGAATCAACGCATCACGCACTGTCGCTAACAATCAGCAAATTCCCGATGCATTTCTAGAAGATCCGATGTTTCGCCAGTTCTTTGGCGATCAATTGCGCCGTATGCCCAAGGAAAGGGTTGAAAGGGGTACAGGCTCAGGTTTTATCATTAACAAAGAGGGCGATATCATTACCAACGCTCATGTTGTTAGTGGCGCTGATAAAGTAACGGTAATTCTCAAGGATGGCCGCCAAATTGAGGGCAAAGTAATTGGCAGTGATGAACTGACTGATATTGCTGTCGTCCAAGTTAAACCCGATAACCTTCCTGTTGTAAGTCTTGGCAGTTCTCAGAATTTGCAACCAGGCGACTGGGCGATCGCGATCGGTAATCCACTTGGGTTAGACAATACCGTTACGGCAGGTATAATCAGCGCGATCGGTCGTAATAGTGGACAAATCGGCGTAGATAAGCGGGTTAGCTTCATTCAAACTGATGCGGCAATTAATCCCGGTAACTCAGGTGGTCCTTTACTTAACCAAAACGGTGAAGTAATTGGTGTCAATACTGCAATCATTCAAGGTGCACAAGGCTTAGGATTTGCGATTCCCATTGAAACTGCACAGCGCATTGCCAAACAAATTATTCAGAATGGTAAAGTTAGCCGTGCCTATCTCGGTATCCAAATGGTGACAGTAGATCCAAGCGTGAAGACTCAAGTAAATCAAGATGCTGAATTCGGTATCAAAATTTCTGAAGATAAAGGTGTATTGATTACCAGAGTCGTTGATGACTCTCCTGCGGCGAAGGCTGGAGCTAAGCGAGGTGATGTGATTGTCAAATTTGATGATAAGGAGATTTTGACTGCCGATCAAGTGACCCAATTGGTCGAAGATCGTGCTGTTGGTGACAAAATTCGGGTGGAAGTTAAACGTAATGGTCAGTCAGTGGCGTTAAACGTCGAGACAGCCCAGTTTCCACAAAAATTTCCTAACTAGATTCCCAAAATAGAGGGCGCGCTAAGCGCGCCCTCTATTTTTTCTAACCAGCAATTCTCATTGTGAAACCAATTTTGTTATTTTCAGCGCCTGCGGCGCTGAAAATAACAAAATTGTTTTTTTGGAACTCCCCCTTAGGCTGGCTTTCAAAAAATCGATTTTTATAATGAAAATTGCTCTACTAGATAAATGTTGTACTACATAAAGCCTAAACAGGCTTTATGTAGTACAAGAAAACTTTTAAAAGTGTTGCTTCGCAACACTTTTAAAAGTTTTCTTGGGTTTCGAGAAAGCGCAAAGCGCTGTATTGCTAGCAAAGTCCTGTAAAAAGCGGAGATGATCCTCATGGGTAAGTTCATTAGTTGGCTAAGTGCATTGCTACTGATCTTCTTAGCAGGATTTGGGCTAACTCAATGGTTAAACTTGCCCTTCGGTAATTTTATTGATTGGGTAATTGGCGCAAGCATTTTTGTATGGTTGATCGTTATTGTTACTGTCCCTTGGAATGTTTACTTTCAGTCTAAGTCAGTCCTGAATCAAGCCACGCTTTCTCAAGAAAGAGGAATCGTTATTGATGAACAGCAATTACCCTATGTCCGATCGCTTGTACAGCGATCGCTTGCTTTAGCACTTGGGTTACATTTAATATCGGCGATCGCCTTGTATGTTTTAGCCTCTAGTGGCGTTGGTACTATTGGTTATGTCGGGGCGATCGCCGCCCTGTTACTGACGATATTGCGTCCTGCGATTAGTGCTTATGAGTATATATCTCAACGCTTACGGGCAATATCACAACAGATCGATTATCCTCGTGAAGATGTAATGGAGTTGCGCCAAAGGTTTGCCAATTTAGAAGAATCAGTACGACAACTCAACAGTCAACTCAGCAATGAAAATCCCTATTCATGGGTCTCGAAATACGAACAGTTTTCTGAAGAAACGCGCAAAGATTTATCGCGCATCAGTGCAAATATTGAAGATTTAAGAGCTACTAACGAACGCGATCACGATCGCTTGTCGCGAGAATCTCGGCAGGCGATCGCCCAACTTAGCACCGACAGCCAATTTTTAGAACATGTTCGCGAAATTATTCGGTTCTTTAAAAGTGCTTAATTATGCTCAGCTACTTAATGCTAAACAAAGTTGTGAAATCAAGATTGACTACAACTTTACTCAGAAAGCTATCTCCGCTTGACTATCAAATTCACAGCCCCTTAAAATTTATTGCTAATAATTACAGTCTCTTGAGGTTTCATATACTATAAGAAATTTTTTAAAAGGCTGACTTTGTAAGCCTTTTAAAAAATTTCTTGGGTTTTAAAAAAGTGCAAGGTGCAGTAATATCAGCAGAATAGCGCATTACTTTACCTTGCAAGTTTGAAGTGGGTAGATTAGTTTTAAACAATGTCATAATCTTATAAATTCGTTAAGGTTACGACTATTAGCATTCTTTCTAACTAGCAATGGTTTGCCCTCCTATGACTTATCGACCCATGAATTTACAAGATGCAACCATAGTTGAAGGTAGTCAATTCGATCATTTGCTGATTTTGCAAGATCCCGAAGGTGAACAAAAGATTTTATTAGATAGCAAAAGCTATGTGCTAGGGCGAGCTGTAGAAAATGATATTGTCTTGCGATCGCAGTCAGTGTCTCGCGAACATGCAACCCTATCAGGAATTACCGTTCCATCACCATTGTTTCAGCTATTTCGGATTAGTGACGGTACGGCTGAAAAAGGGAAAAGTACAAATGGCGTGCTAGTTAATGGTGAAATGCGCGATTCTTGGATATTGATGGATGGCGATGAAATTGTATTTAGTAGCAACTCCAAAGCAATCTATCGAGTTTTACCAGAACCTCCATATGCCAATGGCAAAACAGGGATTTTTTTAGAATGCTTGCAAGATTTAGGCAATAGTAATAGCAAATTAGGAAAATATGCCGAAGCCGAAAAATGCTTCGAACAAATCTTAGCCATCGCTCAAAAGCAATATGGGGAAACCCATCCCAATGTTGCTAATGTCCTAATTGAATTGGCAATCTTAAATTATTCACAAAATCTTTTTGATAAAACTGAAAATTTATTCCTACAAGCAATATCAATCCGCAAAATAGCTCTCGGTGATGAACACCCTGAAGTTGCGATCGCCATGCTGGAACTGGCTGCAATATACAAAACCCAAGCATTATTTGATAAAGCTGAATCGATGTTTTTACAAGCTTTAGAAATCAAACAGAAGATTTTAGGTAAAGATCATCCAGAAATTGCTGCTAGTTTAGTGGATTTAGCAGCAATGTACTATTCACAAAAACGCTACCCAGAAGTTAAAAATCTCTACGAGCGATCGCTCAAAATCTATAAACAATCGCTAGACGCTGGACACCCAAATATTTTATCAGTCCAGAAAAAACTGGCAAGTCTCCAGAAAAAGCTCAGACCCAAATGGCTATCTTGGAATGTTTTAATTCCCGCTTCTTTTGTATTGCTTTCGGGAGTGGTTGCATACACATTTTTATCTCCACCAAAGGCGGATATTAATTGTGTCAAGGTATTGCCTGATGGCAGCACGCAATCAATATCTGGCGATGAGTGCCGTCAAATTAGTAAATAGGTGTAAAGCGCTGTACGAAGATCGCTATTGATAAAGTAAGGCTGAGCCAAATTAAAAAGCTAGCTTGAGTTAGTAGGATAGCTTGTTGAATTTTGGATGGCGCAATCTCATCAATGCGATCGCCTAATAAAGGTTTCTGTTTGACGATGCCCCGATAGTAATTTTCGCCGCCTAGCTGCACCTGCAAAATCGCTGCATAAACACATTCACTCCATCCTGAATTTGGGCTAGGATCTTTGTGGGCATCACGTTGGCAGAGATTCCAGACATAGATTGGCTTTCCTGAAAGTATTGCCAACGTTATCACCGTCAGACGACATGGTAACCAAGTGAGAATATCGTCAGTTTTGGCACTAAACCAACCCAAATCGGTGTATGGAGATTCACGATAGCCCACCATTGAGTCGAGGGTGCTAGCTGCCTTATAGGCGATCGCTAGCGTAACTCCACCATAGGGAAATAATAATGAGCCAAGCAGAGCATAAAACAACGGAGAGGTGACGGCATCGATCGCATTTTCGGTGACAGTTTCCAGTACGGCACGTAAAATCTCAACTTCCGAGAGATTATCTGTATCTCTTCCCACATAACGACTTAACTCTTGTCTAGCATTTTCTATATTGCCAGTCTGTAAGACTGTCAATATAGAAAATGCGGCATCGCGAAGACTACGCCCCGCAAAGCAAGCGGCTAGTAAAATGCTAGAAAATGCGATCGCTAAAGCAGGATGAACTTGTGAGGCGGCGATCGCTATTAGCCAGCTTATTATTCCACTTCCCAAAATCACGCTGACACCTAAAACAATTCCTAGCATTTTCATTATTAACGGCGAAAAGCGGGGAATGCGAGTATTAACTGGATCTTTAATTAGCACTAAATTAGTGAATTGGCTAACTATCCAGCCTATTACCTGTACGGGATGCAGCCAATTTACAGGATCGCCAATTAAGCGATCGATAATTGCTGCTGAAATCACAATGAGAAAATTGGAATTTAGATAATTTGGAAATAGTTCTAACACTGAAATGATAAGTTAATAGGGACAACGCCCCTATTAACTTATCATCTATGAAAGCAATATCTGTTTTAGGAACTTCATCCAATGCTGGCAAAAGCTGGATGGTTACTGCGTTGGGGGCTTGGCTGAGGCGAAATGGGGTAAAGGTCGCTCCGTTTAAAGCTCAAAATATGTCAAATAATTCCTATGTGACTCTAGAGGGTGGGGAAATTGGTCGAGCACAGGCAGTACAGGCGATCGCCTGCGGGATGCGTCCAATTGTAGAAATGAATCCGATTCTCCTAAAGCCATCGGGCAATGGAACTTCGCAATTAGTCTTGTTAGGAGAAGCGCGTCAACATATTGCGGCAATTGATTACTATCAACATATCGAAACCCTTTGGGAGAGTGTACGCGTCACCCTCGAATTTTGGCGCGATCGCTGTGATGTTTTGCTTCTGGAAGGTGCAGGCAGTCCAGTAGAACTAAATCTCATGCATCGCGATCTCGTAAATTTACGCCCAATCATCCATTTGCAAGGACGTTGGATGCTTGTTGGTGATATTGAGAAGGGAGGAGTATTTGCTCAGATAATTGGCACAAATCAGCTTCTTCCAGAACCTGCAAAGAATTTAGGATTAGGCTTTATTGTTAACAAATTTCGTGGAGATTTAAGGCTATTTAGTGATGCCGAAGCACACTTCCATAAGCACATACCTAATCTTTCCTATTTAGGAGTTCTTCCCTATGCCTCAGATCTACAACCTGAGAGCGAAGATAGTTTATGTAGCGAAGCAGAAGCTAAAGGACAGGGTGCAAAGATTGCGTGGATTCGATTTCCCCATTTGTCCAATTCCCAAGATAGTCAGCCTTGGCAATTGGATTTAGGAATCGAAACCGTTTGGGTACAGACAGTTGTCGATCTAGATAATGCGGAGATAATTATTCTTCCTGGCAGTAAAAACACCCTAAGCGATCTTCTGTGGTTGCGAACTACAGGCTTAGCAGATGCAATTCTCGCAGCACATCAGCGCGGTGTGCCGATAGTTGGAATCTGTGGTGGTTATCAGATGTTAGGAAAATTTCTATACGATCGCGAAGGGGTGGCTGGTTCATCAGGGGAAATAGAAGGTTTAGGACTATTACCAATTAGTACAGAATTTATGGCGGCAAAACAGGTGCGTCAGGTGCAAGCGATTTGGCAAAGGTCACAATCTATTGATAAATGGATGACCTACGAGATCCATATGGGAGTCACTAAATTAACTGAGGAAAGTGAATCTTCGGAAATTAAATCTTTGCTGAAAGTGCAATGCGATCGCGAATATCGTGATGAAGGAATCCAATGCGATCGGGTATGGGGTAGTTATTTACACGGTCTGTTTGAATCCGCTCATGTCCGTCAAGCTTTAACTCAATTAGCGAATATTTCCGAACATCAACCTTCTTCGCAGTCTTGGCAAGAGCATCAACAAAATCTCTATAACCATATGGCAGATTTAATCGAAGCCCATCTAGACCTCATTCCAATTCGCCGTTATTTAGATATCTAGAATGTATTGTGTAACAACTAATCAAACACCAAATAAATAGAGGCGGAGCAAAGCTCCGCCTCTATTTATTTGGTGTGTTTATGTTCTAAGTGCTATAAGAGGCTACGATTACGATTGTGCTCAGCTACAGATTGTTTAGGCTTCATATAGTACAAAAAATTTTTTGAAAGTGTTGCTTCGCAACACTTTCAAAAAATTTTTTGGGTTTTGAGAAAGCGCAAAGCGCTGTAATGTGAATTGACGGTTGAGCACAATCGAAACCCCAAAATGCAATAGTTAAATTGGTTTCTATGACTTGAAGCATGATATTTTAGCTTGAGATGCTTACATACTCAGTCCTTAGAAACCATGCTGCTTGAAGTCGAAAACTTGACTGTTCGTTATGGCGACGCAGAGCCTGCGGTCGATCGCGTCACTTTCCATTTACAAGCAGGTGAAGCGCTTGGGTTAATAGGCGAAAGCGGCTGTGGAAAATCGACGATTGGGCGATCGCTAATCAAGCTATTACCTAAATATGCCAATATCGAAGGGACGATCTGTGTCGATGGCGAAGCGATCGCCGAGAGAAAAGATGGAACATGGCGCGGCGAGAAAGTAGGCTTAATTTTTCAAGACCCAATGACGCGGCTCGATCCATTGATGAGTATCGAAGCACATGGTTTAGAAGTGTTAGCTTCTCATTACCCTAAACTATCGCCCCAGTCTGCAAAACAACGAGTATATGATGCACTGCGATCGGTTCGCATCGATCCATCACGGGCAAGACAATATCCCCATGAATTTAGTGGCGGAATGCGACAACGTGTGGCGATCGCCCTTTCGCTACTGCTCAATCCTGTCTTGCTCATAGCCGATGAGCCAACCACTAGCCTCGATATTACCCTTGCTACAGATATTCTCAAAGAGCTAACTGTTCTTCGTAAAAGCCGCTCGATGGGATTATTGCTAGTCACCCATGACCTCGGTATGGTTGCTGAATATTGCGATCGCATTGCTGTTATGTATAACGGAGCGATCGTGGAAACTGGCACCGTTGAGGAGATTTTTCATTCCCCACAACATCCCTACACTCAAAGCTTACTAGCTTCTGTTCTCCATTTCAATCCAGAAATATTAACCCCTATTGAGGCGCTTCCCGAAGTTCAGAATCCAGAGGCTCAAGAAAACATCTCTGAGAATATGCCAGAGAATATTCAATCAGAGCATCAAGAATCCTCAGAGCATCAGGAACCTACTGTTGCTGAGCAGGAGAAACTTCCCAAAAAGCCAATGCCAAGAGTCATCCTCTATGTGAGTCAACTCAAAAAACATTATGTCACTGGTGGAAATTTACTAACACGATTTGTCGATCCTTCGATTGGATTAGTTAAAGCTGTCGATGGCATTGATTTGGAAATAATTTCAGGTGAAACCTTTGGCATTATTGGTGAAAGTGGCTCTGGCAAGAGTACAACTGGCAGAGCGATTTTGCAATTAATCAAGCCTGATCGCGGTTCAGTTCGGTTTAATGGTGTAGAGCTAACTAGACTCAAACAGGAACAGATGCGCCAAATGCGATCGCAAATGCAAATGATTTTTCAGGATCCGCGTGCTTGCTTTAGTCCTTATATGAATGTATTTCGTAGCGTTGCCGATCCGCTACTGATTCATAAAATTGTCCCCGATCTAGAATCTGCACGAGACAAAGTATACGCAATTCTCGAAAAGGTCGGACTAAATTCGCAACTAGCAGATCGTTATCCTTCAGACTTATCGGGCGGTCAATTACAACGAGTGGCGATCGCTCGCGCTCTGATTACCAATCCTAAATTTATCATTTGCGATGAGCCAGTAAGTATGCTTGATGCGTCGATTCAGAGTCAAGTTTTACAATTGATGCGCGATCTCAAACAAGAATTTAAACTGACTTACATATTTATTACCCATGACTTAGCCGTTGCCCAATTTTTCTGCGATCGCATTGCGGTAATGCGTAGGGGTAAAATTGTAGAGCATGGCAGTACAGAAGCAGTGCTGACCAATCCTCAACATGAATATACCAAGGCTTTGATTGCGTCTATTCCACGTATTCCTCACGTCAATAGCTAAAGCCCAATAATGATTTGTAAGCTTTGCAGAGCAAAGCTTACAAATCATTATTGGCATATTACTCATTTTAAACCTGCGACAATGCCCGATTTTCACCTAGATTCGCATTTCCTAAATCCCGATCGCTCTAACCTCGAAGCTATCCGCAAGTTAGGCTATGCGTTTGTTGACGCAATTGTGGACTCAGTTCTTGATACGCAAAATCAGCCTTTTGTTCAAAATAGCGCTTCCTTTCAGATCGACATTCCCGAACAGGGAAGTGAGCTTTTGGAATTATTGGCAGAAGTGCGATCGCAGATTTTGCCGAGGACTGTGAATTTTCAGAATCCTCGTTATATGGGGCATATGGATAGTGTTCCCGCCGCAATTACGATCTGGGCAGATGCATTGATTTCAGCGATTAACAACAACATGCTGAGTTATGAACTATCTCCAGTATTTACGCAAATGGAAGTGCAACTAATACAATGGTTCGGCAATCTTTTTGGAATGGGAACAGATTGTTTTGGAACGCTTACCGCAGGCGGCAGCCTTGCTAATATTTCGGGACTGCTACTAGCTAGAAACTGGAAACAACCTCAGAGCAAAAATTTAGGAAATCATCACAATTTAGTAGCCTTTGTTTCCGATGCAGCCCATACTTCGTTTGAGAAAGCAATGAATGTAATTGGTATTGGTAGAGAAAACTTAATTCGTGTACCAACTAACCCTCGAGGTGAAATTATATTAGACGAATTAGAATCAGCTATCAAGAACTCAATTAAAAAGGGTAAGCAGCCTTTTTTTGTGGCGGCGATCGCAGGCACGACGGTAACTGGTGCTGTTGATAATATTCAGTTGGTGGGTGAAATTGCCAAACGCTACAGTTGTTGGTTTCATATTGATGCTGCCTATGGTGGCGCGGGAATTTTTACACCAAAATTGCAACCTCTATTTCAAGGCTGTGAACTTGCTGACTCAATGACCTTCAATCCTCAAAAATGGTTATGGGTAGCGCGAACCTGTGCCATGCTCCTCGTCAAAGATAAAAAGCATCTAGTCGAAGGATTTGATGGAGAGCTTCCTTATATGGACGATCGCACCCTCAACTTTGGCAATCTCAACTTACAAGGAACAAGGCGTACTGATAGCCTCAAACTATGGATGGCACTGAAAGCGATGGGTATTTCTGGCTGTCGCTACTTAGTAGAGCGATCGCTCGATCTATCCGACAGTCTCAGCCAATGGGTCGAAGCGTCAACTGAATTAGATCTTGTCTGCGAACCAACCCTAAATATTGTCTGTCTCAAATCCAACGATCCAAAACTCAGTAGTGCAGAATTACGCCAAAAGTGGATTGATGAAGGCAAGTTGTGGTTGTCCTTGCCGCTCTGGAAAGGCGATCGCATTCTCAAAGCCGTAGTACTACATCCTTACGCAGGTTCATAATAGAGACAATACTCAGCCCCAATCAAAACCAGATTGATAAAGGCGTTGCGCTTTTCACCATAGTTAGTATTTAGTTGCTCCTATGTCGAAAGCTAACCCAAATGAATAAAGTCGGCGCTTCGCGCCGACTTTATTCATTTGGGTTACATATCCTAAGCTAAACTTACATTGCTATATATAGTGTTCGATCTTTGGCAATGAGTTAAAAACACTGTTATCGACCACTATAATTTACAGTTAGATCGAGAGAGCAGTTAAAAAACTGCCCGATCTAGAAATCGTCTATAAATTTGAGATATGTCATGCTCTGTCCGTTTTGTCAGCATACCGATAGCCGCGTTTTAGAATCTCGTTCGGCGGAGTCAGGATGTAGTATTAGGCGCAGGCGTGAATGTCTTAGCTGTCAGCGACGATTTACCACATACGAACGGATCGAATATGTCCCAATTACCGTTTTAAAGCGTGACGGGTTAAGTGAGTCATTCGATCGCTCTAAGCTTTTGCGCGGGATGATCAGAGCTTGTGAAAAAACTGGAGTAACTCAAGCAAATTTAGATGCAATTATTGACGAAATCGAAGCGCAGTTACAAGTACGCGATCGCCATCAAGTTACTAGTGTGGAAATAGGCGAAATGGTCTTGCAATATTTGCAAGAGGTGAGTGAAGTCGCCTATGTACGATTTGCCTCAGTATATAGACAATTTCGTGGAGTTCGAGATTTTGCTGAAGCATTAAATCACTTCAGCACAAATTAATTTAATACTTTTTATACCAATAAAAAGTATTAAAATTTGCACATATTATTTTAAACTATATGAAAATCTAAGATAGTCTTCAGTACAAACTAACTTAGTAAACCTCTGCAATATTGTTAGGAGTTGTAGATGTCGAATTTTGTCGCAGTTAATGAAGAAAGTGAAGATGCTTTTTACATTGAGGTGATTCCAGTTGAGAGTAATTCTGGCATTAAAAAAACATCAAAAGCAGATGTCATAGAAAAACTTACAACTGAACGCTTTGATAATGCTCTGCGTAAGGCTGTTTTGCCAGCTTGCAATACATTCGTTTCACTTTGGCAAGAGGTAAAGCAGTCAAATTCTTTGGTTGCTGATAGTGCCGAAGTTGAGTTTAATCTAGGGCTAACTGCTTCAGGTAATATGGCGATCGTCCAGACTTCAGGACAAGCAAGCTTCAAGATTAAAGTCACTTGGAAATTTAAACCTCCAATAGTTGACAAGAAAGCACTTTACGAGCAAATCAATGATGATATTGACTTGCTTAAGAAAGAGGCTGAAGAGTTAGAACAATTTCTCAATCAGGCTGAGTCGTCTGACCAAGTTGAGGAGGAACCCAAAATTTCCTATACAAAACATAGAGGTATAATTCCGAATGTGAGGAAATTAGAAAAATTGTCATCTTTCTAATTAGATTAGCTTAATAATGAGATTAGATTAATGGATCGAAATATTAATAAAAAAATATCTTCTTTATTAAAAAGAGTTTTGAAGATAGAACAAAGTTTAGGTATAGCTTCAGAAGCTTGTAGTTGTTTCGTGTCCCTTAGTAGCACAAATCCTCCTCCTTGTGATCCACGTGAGTGTCCTCAAATAAAATCTCTTGTAGATTTACTTTCAAAATTGCGTCAACAAATTAATGAATTAGAAATGCAGACAGAGAACAATTAGTCTTTATACAAGGTAGATATTGTCAAAACCAAACTATAACTTACAATAGTTCACAATCTTTGCTGGCTTATCAAGATTATATGTTTTATAGAATGAGCAAATCATATTTTGGTATTCATTTGTTAATCTCAAGTCATTCAAAATATTGCCACTTCTTTTGGAATAATCTATTGAATCAACTAAACTATTTAGATAGAGTTTTCTTCCATCGGGCAAGAGAGTTTCTTTTAAGACGATCTCAGTATATTTCTTGTAATTGTCATAATATTGTGCTTTTTTAATTTTATTTTCTTGATTTTCGTACCATAAGTTTTCGCTAATATCTATGAGGATTCTTAAAGATTGCTGATAGTAAGTAAAGCGTTCTGTTTTACTATTTATTTCATTCCATTGAAATCCTTGTTTTTGAATAATTTGTGCAACGTTATCAAGATAGGATTGAGATTCTTTATAACTTTTAAGCTTCCAATAACTGTAACCAATCTCAAAACCAACTTTTATCTTTAGGTTTTCATCTAATGTGTCATCATTTTTGATTTTTTGTAGGTACTCAATAGCTTTTTGATAATCTCCCATCTCAATAAGAGTAATCCCTAAGCCATATCTAGCTATTTGACTATCTGATTGATTTAATACATCTAAAAATTTGCGTTTTGCATCTTCCAGAAGCGTTTGACTCCTTGGTCTGCTCTGGTTAGCCTTTTCTCGAATAACAAATCCTTGAGAAATTAATGGTTCTAAATTATACGGACATTCCTTTACAAACCTGTCAGAAAAATCGCTCGCTTTGCTTAAATCAGTCTTTAGTAATGTGTCAATAGATGTACTGAAACTTAAGAGTTTTTCATCTGGACATTTACGCAAAGGCAACCAGAGAATACCAGAGGAAATCAAAGAAATTGCAATAATACCTATAATGATTTTGGCAATCTTCCAACGCAAAATATTAGGATTTATTGGGATTAACTGCCTCACAGCATTTGTAATTGGTAAGGCAATACCGCCATTTTCGCCTTCACTGGCTACTAGAATACCAACAGCCTGCCATTGCTTTTTTTTAGCGTTATATACACAGACAGCTGCACCACTCTGTCCACCCTTGATCGCTTGTGAGTCACCTTCAGTAACTAATCGCAATACACGTTGATTAAGCAAGGTAGAATCTGTGGAAGTAGCTAACCCAACAATTCTGCCTTCAATCGGCGCACCATCTCTATATGTTTCGTTAGAAAATCCAAAACATAAAAAAGTCTGCTCTTCAGGTAAATCTACTAGATATAAAAATATTGGACTTTTGTGATCTATAACTTGCAACAGCGCTATATCGTCTTGGTTAGGATCACCTTTGTAATGTTGAACAATGCCAACACTACCATTAGCGCTTAACTTTCCAATTCCTCCGGCATCTTCCACAACATGAGCGCAGGTTACAAAATGTCCCTCTGCACTGACGGAAAATCCAGTACCAATGATCTCACCTGCACTGTTGCAGATTTTTAATGTAGCCCTTTTAACTGCTTCAAATGATTTAAAGGCTTGTTTGCGAGCGCGACTATTCATGCGGATAAATGAAAATATTTAGAAGAATAATATCGCAATAACATCGTAAAGAACTTAACAATAGCCAAATGACTAACAAAGTGGATTGCATTATGAAGCGCCCCACCGTTATTTCTAAGTTCTAAAGTGTATCAAGCTAAAGCACATTAAATGCCCTGTGACAAAAATTTGTAAAGAAAAGTTGAATTTTTTTATTTACCCTAGCTATAATAACTATGTTTTGTAATCCCGATCGCATTTCAGGGTCTAAATTAGGAGGTATTGATTTGGCAAGGAGACGTAAGCGCAAGAGTAGACGTCGCCAAGAAGGGCGCAAAATCCTAGAACATATTCCTCAATTTAGTATCGATAGCGGCGAAGATAAGCCTGTGACGGCTGCACGTAAGTACATTCATACACATGGCATTCTTCCTCCAGCACTGTTGCTTGTACGACGTAACGAACATACAACAGATCGATACTTCTGGGCAGAAAAAGGACTATTTGGAGCACAGTATGTTGAAGAAAATCACTTCTTGTTCCCTAGTCTGAAGCCACCAGAAGAAAGAGAAGTTGCACTTGCTGTATCTAGATAAAATTTTATTAATTTACTAGAGCAATAAAAACCTCACTTTTAAGTCTGAGTCACCTTTTTTGACAGTCTACATCTAATCTTAAATACTTATGTACATTAGACGATGTGTTCATCGCAACAACTAATAGACATGCAAGTCAGATTATTTGTAGAAGAAATACAATCTAATTTGATTTATTTCTATATTTTTGTCAAATACAATTGAAAATTTTGCGTTTTTTACGTGACCGCTAAGTGGGGATTTTGTTGATTAATACAGATAATAACCGTTGAACTTTTTTATTACATCTTCCAGAAGTGACATATCACTTCTGGTTTTTATTTAGATAGGTCAAGACTTTCATTAATATAGCTACTGCTATTCATGTTTGAACAAAAACAAAACCCAAAGAAGGATTGCATAGCAAAACGCCATAATCCTTCTTTGGGTTTTAAGTCCTGATAAATTTGGCGATCGCTATATGAATAGCAAGATCCAAATAAAAAAGAGTGAACTGATGTTCACCCTTTTTTACTTAGTAATTTTATTAATAATTAGTAGTTTTTCAATATTAAGCATAGGGCAAACCCTAAGAAGCAATCCTTAAACTAAACGTTTACAACTTCATTGCTAATTGTTTTTTTCCATCCTCTTGGCAATTTCAAATCGTCAGGATCGACATAGTGACAAGCATAGTCATCTAAACAAATCAAGGCCCAACCATTGCCATCGATGTTAACAAGTTTATAAGAAGCCTCCAAAACAAAAAAGCCTTTGTGGTTGCGGGTGTCGGGCTTCACTCTTACGTTTTCTAAGATCATTTTTTTAACTTCCTTTTAAATAAAAAATTTGCAATCACTTGCAATTAAAAAATTAGTAACTTTAGCTACTTATATTTAGGTAGCCTAACACCCTTGACAAAAAAACTGCGTTAAGTTTTTCTGACAAAATTGCTGTAGTTATGAAGTTATGTGAGCTTAGATAAAGTTATTGGTGATATAGAACAAACTGAGTTTAATAAATGTTAACGATAGCCAACAATTATCAGCTATATTTTAGCTTAGTACCCAATCTCTTACCTTTTCAAGCGCTTTCCAGTCTGGACGGCGACGTAATCCTTCTTCAAAATTCTCAACAATCTCGGGCTTAATATCTTTTAAAATCATGAGCCAATTTTGGGCAGCTTCGATTTGTTCGCGTACGCCTTTTTGCGACAGCTCTAACATGGCGATCGCCAGATTAATACGACCTTGAGGATCTTCAGGAGCAATTTTGACGGCTTTCTGGGCAGCTTTGACAGCGAGTTTAGCGTTATTGTCTAATAAATATAGCCAAGACAAACAAATCCAACCACTAGCAACTTTTGGCTGGCGATCGCACACTTTCTCAAACACAGGAATTAATTCCGCCGCAGATTCACCTTTTTTGTAGCGTTCTAGACCTTGAGTGAATAAATCTTCTGCAATTTCTGTATTCATCGAACGAATCAAAACTCCAAAGCCATATTTTTTGCCTTAGTGATATTAGCATAAACTTCGATCGAAACCCATAAATAAGAACTGTGCTTTGCGCCATCTCTCATTTAAAGTAAAAGGGGCACTTTAGCTAGTTTTACTTTCTGGCTTTAAATATGAATCAGCGTATATCCATTATCAATGTTGATATTGACTGCACCAGCTATGAAGATACTTGCGATCGTATTGCCGCTTTTGCTCGCCAAGCTAAATCTTGCTACGTAGTAGCTGCGAATGTGCATGTGGTTATGACAGCTTTTTGGAATCCTGCTTATCGCCAAGTGCTAGCGAATGCTGAAATTGTGACTCCCGATGGAATGCCGCTCGTATGGGGAATGAGATTGCTGGGCTCAAAGCAACAACAACGGGTGTATGGGCCAGATCTGATGCTTAACTTATGCGATCGCGTAGCAAAGGAAAATCTTTCTATTTACCTATTTGGCGCAACTGTGAATACGTTGGACAAATTAGAGCAAAACTTAAAAGCAAAATTTCCTAACTTAGCGATCGCTGGTAAACACGCTCCACCCTATCTAGATATTGATTCTCCAAAATTTGCATCGCAATTATCAGAAGATATCCAACTTATGGCTAACTCTGGAGCAAAAATAGTATTTGTGGCACTTGGTTGTCCTAAGCAAGAGATTTGGATGAGTCGAGCTAGCGATCAACTCTCAGTTGTAGCGATCGGTGTCGGTGCAGCTTTTGACTTTCATAGCGGACAGGTTTCTCAAGCACCACGTTGGATGATGGCAATTGGTTTGGAATGGCTATATCGCTTTTGCCAAGAACCACTGCGGTTATGGCAGCGCTATTTAATTAATAATCCCTGCTTTGTCATTTTGTTTGGGATGCAGTACTTACGGCAACAGTTCAAAAAGTAGCAAGTAAACAAAGTGCATCCTCTAACTTTTATAGCGTTTTGCAAATGAGTGCATACCCATTTGCAAAACAAAAAACAATCAGAGTAAGAGTTGTGGTTTTCATTTTGCCTACGGCAAAATGAAAACCACAAATAAAGAAAGGTGGCGCTTCGCACCGCCTTTCTTTATTTGTGTCTAAACTGCTGGCAAAATTGGGCAAGATAATCAACAGGGATTAACGAAGTAAGTTGTGTAATGCAAAATCAGGGTAAGAGTAAAAGAGGGATATGAGAGTGAGTAGCGATCGCAAACCAACCGAGAAGCCTGTCGAAAAGCGCGATCTTCGGGCTGGCAATCAGATTCCACAGTGGTCAATGGTTGAATTTAACTGGTTGCGAGCACTATTACTCATTATCAGCGATATTTTAGGTCTGGGAATCGCTTGGAAGGTCTCATTAAGTTTTAATCAGGTTTTTTCGCCTTTACCACCAGAACTTAATTGGGGAGAATTTGCAGGATTAACAGGTTTATTTTGGGCATTTGCGGCGGTAATTATCACACTTTTTGCCTATCACAACTTTTATCGAGGGGAATCGCAATGGCGTAACTACGTAAAACAAGCTCAACTTATTAGCAGTGTTTACCTTTCGTCTTTGGTGGTCAGCTATTTTTACGATCCTAAGGTTGATGCTCCGCGATCGCTGTTTTTTCCTGTATGGATTGGTAGCGTAGCGATCGCGATCGGGCTACGATTGCTTTTAACACTGATATTTGACCAGTTTCCAATCGCTCAAACCCATACACCTGCTTTCATCATTGCACCAAGCGATCGCATCTCATACTTAGCAAACATTGTCGAAAAGCGTACAGGTTATAAAGTTGTTGGTGTACTTACGTCATCACTTGCTAATTCTTCACACTCTATGCAAGCAATTATTAACTCTGGTGCTAGAGAAGTAATAGCGGAAGGATTACCAGAAACCCAGCTTGCCTCTCAATTGTATTGGCAACTTCGCAATGCGGGAATTGGTTTAAGGCTAGTTCCATCTAGCTTAATGCTACTCCATCGGCGTGGCACTCCAGAAATATTTGCATCAATCCCCATGATTCGGATTGAGTCATCACTACTGGCTAATTGGGAATATATTTTTAAGCGTTGTTTAGACTTTATCGCGGCATTTGTGGGATTGATTGTGTTAGCACCTGTATTTATTGCGATCGCCATCTCGATCAAAGCTAGTTCTAAAGGCAGCGTATTTTACACACAAGATCGGATTGGATTGCAAGGACAGGTATTCCGCATGTGGAAGTTTCGAAGTATGTTTATGGATGCCGATCGTCGTCAGGTGGAACTCGAACATCTCAATAAAAGCGCGGATGGAGTAATGTTCAAAATCGAACGCGATCCGCGAATTATTCCAATTGGACATTTTTTGCGCTGTACTAGTCTTGATGAACTTCCACAGTTGTTTAATGTATTATTCGGACAAATGAGCCTCGTAGGTCCACGCCCTCTACCTGTCCGTGATGTGGCAAGATTCACAAACTGGCATCATACACGCCATTTAGTAATGCCAGGGATTACGGGTTTGTGGCAGATTTCTGGGCGATCGGATTTAGATACAATTGATGATGTCGCTAAATTGGATTTGTTCTATATAGATCGATGGTCATTGAACTTTGATTTGGAAATTATTATTGAAACCATTCGGCTAGTTCTATTTGGGAAAGGTGCGTATTAAGACTTACAAACAAAAATCTGTCGAAACCATCTTTTTTTGAGTTTTTAGAGCTAGGAAATAAGCTTTTGTTTGAGTTCTTCAGGATTCCTAAATCCAAAGTCAGATATATTGACCTGCGTAAACCTTATTATTTCATTTATTGATTGCTTTATCTAACAAGTTATGTGATATTTATCTTACACGATCACCTATGCTGTGAATCCTAAAATAATATACGGTTACATGGATTCTTGGGGCAAAGAGAAGAAATCAATGATTAATAAATCTTTTCCAGAAATTGTTTTAGATGACATAGAACGATTGATTGAAAATGGCATAGCAGAATCTAAGACAATAGAATATAAACGGGAACTACCCAACAACTCTGACGAAGCCAAAAAAGAATTCTTGGCTGATGTATCTTCATTTGCAAATTCAGAAGGTGGAGATATCCTTTTCGGCATTGAAGCAGAAAATGGTAATCCAACTAAATTATCTAATTTACATATAGCCGACAATGACAAGGCACGGCTTCAATATGAAAGTATAATAAGAGATGGAATTGCACCAAGAATAAAATTTGACATTAAAATAATTGATATTAATAATACTAAGGTTCTCTTAATCAGAATTTACAAGAGTTGGAATAAACCACATAGGGTTGAATATAAAAATACGCATAAATTTTATTCAAGACATTCTGCGGGTAAATATTTACTCGATATTGAGGATTTACGAAATGCATTTCTCTCATCTAATCAAATTACTGAAAAGATCCGAGCCTTTATCAACATTAGGAATCAGGCAATTTTAGATAATGAAGGAATACAACCCTTAGAGGGAAAAGGAAAGATTGCATTTTATATTATTCCAATAGACTCGCTTATTTCTGATCGACGTATCAACGTTTTTAATCTTAAAACCGACCTATTTCCGCCATACTGTAACAGATGGAACAGTAGAATAAATCTTGAAGGTTATGTAAATTATTCTAAGGGGAATGGGGGCTATTGCTATTCATATGTTCAGATATATAGAAGTGGAATCATTGAAGCTGTCTTTTCATTAAGTGAACGACAAGATGGAAAGCAACTTATTCCAAGTAAAACATACGAAAAGGAAATCATTAATTCGACAAAGAAATACTTAGAAATATTGAAAAGCCTTGAGATATTTCCACCAATAGTATTTGGATTATCATTTATAAATATACGTGGGTACAACTTAGGCGTAGATATAAATTCAGAAGACATAAGATATACCAAGGATATTCTTCATCTTCCAGAAACAATTATTAATGAGTATTCAGATGAAATAGATAGATTGCTTAGAGATACATTTGATTCTGTCTGGAATGCTTTTGGTTTTGAGAAATCATTTAATTATGATGAAAATGGTAGATGGATTGAGTGATGATAAGCAAAACAATCCCTTAAATCTAACTTACCCTTTGGCACGATTTGTGAGTCTTCCTGTGCTCGTTCATGCACAAAACGCTTTAATTCGCCGCCATGCGTTAAGTATATATTTTGCTGCAAGCCCAACGAAATGTATTATGTACCATCTGAAATAACGTGGTTGTTGCAAATGCTTTGGTTTACGAAATATTTGGAGCAAAATTCGGTGCTTTTCTCATGAAGATAAATTGACAACCGAAAACTTTTAAAATGTTAGTAATTACTGAACGATAAAAAATGAAGAGAATACATAATACTCCAAACAGGTTGAAAACTTTGCTTTACAGAGTTTTCAACCTGTTTATTTTGACATAGTGTTGCAAAAAACATAAATTATCGGAATTACATGACTATAATGCAAGAGTAAATCAACCTAAAACTCTTAACAGAGTTATTTAAAATGAGCGAAGAACAAAAATCGGGATTTGGTGGCTTTGTAAGTGGTTTACAGCAAAAGGCGGGAGAAGTAGCCGAAGGGATTAAAGAAAAGGCAGGAGAAGCGGCTGAAGGGATTAAAGAAAAAGCTGAAGGTGTTGTTGGCGAAGAAAATGTCAAAAAAGTTACTGATGTCTTAAATACAGATGTTGGTGCGATCGCCAAAGATTCTGCTGGCAAAGCAGTTGACGCTCTAGAAAGTTTGACTGGTCGTGACATTGACGGTGATGGTGATATCGGTGGCAAGCCAAAAGCCTAAATATCACTAAAAAAGGCGGCGCAGAGCGCCGCCTTTTTTAGTGATTATGCACAGAGCCATCAGGCATAATTGTTCCAAACAGATTAGCCTCCGACAAACTGACTCCATTTAGATTTGCAAGTCTTAAATTGGCTTTCACTAAATTAGTACCAATTAGAAAAGCCGCATCTAGCTTCGCCGAAATTAGTTGTGCTCCAGTTAAAATTGCACCACTTAAATTGGCATTGCTAAGAACTGCGTCACTCAAAATAGAATCTTCTAAAATACTATTGCTCAAATCTGCATTATTCAGAATTGCATTACTGAGAACTGCACTCTTGAGATTGGCATAACTTAAGTTGCAATTACTCAAATTAGCGTTACTCAGAATTGCATCAACTAAATTAGCGTGACTGAGATTAGATTGGCTGATAGCAGCATTACTTAAATCGCATTCTTGTAAATTAGCATTACTTAAATTTGTAGAGCTTAGTTTGGCATCTGATAGATTAGCATTGCTCAAATCGGCAAACTCTAAATTTGCTTTGGTGAGGTCACTACGACGCAAGTCGGCATTTGTCAGATTGGCATTACTCAAAATTGCATTACTCAGATTCGTCTCACTCAAATTGGCATTACCTAAATCACTCTCATTCAAGTCAGCACCACTCAAATTCGCCCCATTAAAATACGCTGATGTTAGATCGGCTCCTTGTAAGTTTACTAAACTAAGATCGCACCTCTGCAAACAAGCTTCCCGCAAATGAGCATTACTTAAATAAGCACCACTTACTTCAGCATCTCTCAAATTTGCTTTATACAAATCTGCTTCGCGCAAGTTTGCTTTTACTAGATCGGAACTACTTAGATTTGCCCCTAGTAAATTCGCGTTACTAAGATTAGTCCAGCGGAGATTAACACCACTTAAATCTGCTTCACGAAGATTAGCCCTTCTCAGGTTTGTACCACTCAAGTTGGGAATTATCTCAGGATTCTCAAGTCGCCACCTGTTCCAACTAGCTACCCCTTGTTTCAATATTGCAAGATGCTCAGAGTTTGCCATATTTCCCTTCCTTTTATCCAACTATCTCTGAGTGCAGGTAATCCTCTGTAATTATTCAGAGGCGATACTACTAAAAAATTATTGACCTTTAGTTTGAGCGCAAAACACTATAGAAACAAGTTTATTTACACGCAACTTAGTCGGTATTTAGGTTTAACTCACTTCAGATGGCTTATATTCTTATTAATTGTCATTGAGCGAAACAAGAAAAAGTCGGTAATTTATAGCTGTCATCATTCAAGTTAGGGCAAAATCAAAACCCCAAAGAGAATGGCGATACAAAGTGCTGCCACTCTCTTTGGGGTTTTCAGCTCTGATATACTTGTTGGCAGCTAGCTATATGTTTAAGCTAAAACAATGGGACTTAGCTGCCTTATCTTTCTTTGTGTTCATTAGCTAGGCGCAATTACAGCGATTTGCGCTCAAGCCCAAACCAAGAAAAATTTTAAAAGCATTGCTTCGCAATGCTTTTAAAATTTTTCTCGTGGTTCGTTTGAATTTTTGTCAAGATTTAAATCGGATACTTGATGAGCCTGAATTTAGCACTTAGAAAGCATATATTCTAATGTGAAGTAGTAAAATTCTATTGCAAACTATGTTTACCAATAATCCTGAAACTTCTTTGGATTGGATACAAGAGCGATCGCAGGCTTTGCAGCCCTATCTAATCACCAAAGTAGAACGAGGCATTATTGGCAAAAGTCGCTACGCTTCTAGACTTCGGCAAGAAATAAAGAAAGCAAGTGAAGATCGAGAACCCGTGCTGATCTTAGGAGAGCCCGGACTAGACAAAGACAATATTGCTGCCTTGATTCACTTTAACTCCGATCGCCGCCGTGAAGCGATCGCTAAAATAAACTGCAATCTCATCCAAGCGAGTGGTGCAGAATTATTTGGTCGAGCAGGTGGCAATTCGGGACTATTGACTTATCTAGGAAAGGGAACTCTAGTCTTAAATAATGTCCAAGAATTACCTGCGGAAGTTGTTCCCAAAATCATGCAACTTTTAAAGGAGGGAACCTTTAAGCCTCTTGGTAGTGATGAAACTGATGTGGATTTAATCTGCGAGACTCGGATTATCATGGTTTCCGAAAAATTCAAACCAGTATGCGAATCCTGTACTCAACATGTAATTAAAGTGCCAGCTTTAAGAGTACGAAAGTCAGATATCAAACCTCATGTGGAATATTACATCAGTTTAGCTTGTCGCGATCGCGGCATTCCTAGACCCAAGATCGCTGCTGAAGCATTACGCAGTTTACAAAGTTATGACTTTCCAGGAAATTTGAAGGAGTTACAATTATTGGTAGAACGGGCGATCGTGCAATCATTAGGTGCACCATTCTTAACCGAGGCGGTATTTTGGTCAACCCAACCCAAGGGAAAAAACTTCCGTTTTAATCTTCTCAATGCTTACCCTAATTTGCGCCGTTTTTTACGGAGTGATTGGTTTCCCGATCGCATTAATTATGGATTCACACTGACGTTTTTTGCGATTGTCGTAGCAATACTATTTTTAGCACCACAGACCCGCGATCGGAATATTGCCCTTAACTTTTTTTGGGCGTGGTGGTGGCCGCTGATTTTGATTGGCTTCCCTTTTGTAGGGCGATTGTGGTGCTCAATCTGTCCGTTTATGATTTATGGCGAAGTCGTGCAGAAACTATCTCTTTGGCTATTTCCACGCGAGCTAAAACATTGGAATCGTGATGTTTCTGAGCGCTGGGGAGGTTGGTTTTTATTTGGTCTATTCGTGCTGATTTATCTATGGGAAGAACTCTGGGATTTGCAAAATACAGCCTATCTTTCAGCTTATTTGCTGCTATTGATTACGGCGGGAGCAATTATTTGTTCGCTGATTTTTGAGCGCAGGTATTGGTGCCGCTATCTTTGTCCGATTGGTGGGATGAATGGAATGTTTGCCAAGTTATCGATGATCGAATTACGCGCCCAGCAAGGCACTTGTTCGGCAGAATGTACGACTTATCAATGTTATAAGGGCGGGGTAAAAAAGGGTGAGGGATTAGAGACAAATGGATGTCCGCTTTATTCTCATCCTGCTCAATTGCAAGATAATCGTGATTGTGTATTGTGCATGACCTGTCTCAAGGCATGTCCCCATCGCTCAGTGGAGCTAAATCTGCGACCTCCTGCGATCGAGCTATGGACAACCCATGTACCCCGTACCTATGAAGTTGCGCTGTTATTGTTATTGCTTGGAGGTGCATTTTTACATCGATTACCAGAGATCCAAACTGCGATCGCTTGGCAGTTTAGTGAATCAGAATTCTTACCGCATTTAAGCCTATCGCTTTTGATTTTGATTGTTGCCGCAGCGATTCCTTTAGTAGCCTATGGAATTATGCGATCGCTCCATTTCATCACCGTTAACTGGAAGAAAAATTGCCAAGATTATCAATTGCCCTATGGTCTTACAGCTTGTAAGCCTAGACCATTTATCCAGATCGCCTATGGATATTTACCATTAGCTCTAGGCGCAAATCTGGCACATTATTTACGTCTGTTTCTCCAAGAAGCAGGTCGGATCTTACCTGTCACTTGGGCAACTTTTGGGATGGATGGCTCAAATCTGCCCATCTCGATCGCACATCCTGCAGTAATTGAATTTCTCCAAGGAACGGTGTTAATTTTCTCAGTGCTGCTGACATGGACTTTGACGCAAAAGATCGCCAAGCAACCTTGGCAATCATTGTTACCTCAACATTTGAGTACGAGTGTGTTAGCGATCGCTTTATGGGCAATTATTGTGAATGCAGGACATTAAACATGTATAGCAGTAGCCAGTTATGTTAGGACAAAAGCAAAACCCAGAAGTGAGTTGCGGCGCTTCGCACCGCAACTCACTTCTGGGTTTTATGCCTTAACTTACTTGGCTATAGCTATAGTTATGGTCAGACGATGACATAAAGGTTTTGCCTTATAGCAATTACCGATTAACCGAACCGTAAGAAAGATTTTGAAAGCGTTGCTTGGCAACGCTTTCAAAATCTTTCTTACGGTTCGGATTTGAGCGCAAAGCGCTGTAAGACTTAAACCTTAGATATCAAGGGCAACTACGACGTATTTGGCTCTCGCTTATAAAACTTTTCTATACTTCCTTGCACATCACTGAGGAAATCTGCCAAGATGGTCTTGATGTCGTTTGTCTTATAAGGGAAGATTTGCGTGACTGTTGCTGCTTCTGTTTCTTCGCCTGATATTCAGCGTCCGACCGATTCGGGAATTTTTATTACGATTCACGGTCATTTTTATCAGCCTCCGCGTGAAAATCCCTACCTGAATGCGATCGAGCGCCAAGAAAGTGCAGCTCCTTTTCATGACTGGAATGCAAGGATTCACCATGAATGCTATCGTCCCAATGCATTCTCGCGGATCGAGCGTTATGACGGCAAAATCGTTAAGATTGTCAATAACTATGAGTACATGAGTTTCAACATGGGGCCGACGTTGCTCTCATGGATGGAATTTCACGATCGCGATACCTATCAAGCTATTCTCGATGCCGATAAACGCAGCGCCGAACGCCTCAATGGTCATGGCAATGCGATCGCACAGGTGTACAACCACATCATCATGCCTCTGGCGAATTGGCGCGACAAGTTAACGCAAATTCGTTGGGGTAAAGAAGATTTTAAATCTAGATTTGGACGCGATCCCGAAGGGATGTGGTTGGCGGAGACGGCGGTTGATTACGAAACTCTTGAAGCATTGGTTTTAGAGGGGATCAAGTTTATCGTTCTCGCGCCATCACAGGCTCAGCGCTGTCGTCCGATGCCCACTAAAGATAATCCGAATCCACCATGGCAAGAAGTAGGGGGAGCGCAGATCGATCCCAATCGTCCCTATCGTTGCTATTTACGTCGTCATGGAAATAGCAACAGCAATGTATCAGATCTGGGACAGTTCCATTTGCCTGCGGATACCGATGCATATATCGATGCTTTTTTCTATGATGGCCCCATTTCTCGCGATATGGGATTTGGCGATCTCCTAGGAAGTTCTCACAATTTTTCCAAACGCCTTAGTCAAGCAGTGCGAGGCGATCACCGTCCGCACCAGATCGTTTCAGTGGCAACTGATGGCGAAACCTTTGGACATCATAAGCACTTTACGGAAAAGACTCTTTCCTATGCTTTTGTCGAAGAGTTCCCTAGGCGTGGCTGGACAGTCACCAATTATGCTCATTATTTAAGTCTTTTCCCACCTACCTACGAAGCAGAACTTAAATCTGTCACTGCGTGGAGTTGTGCTCATGGTGTCGATCGCTGGCAGGGTGGTTGTACCTGCGGTGGTGAAGGTTCAGGCTATCAACAACTCTGGCGACGACCATTGCGCGATAGTCTCAATTGGCTGCGAGATCGCCTTGCAACGGTATATGTGGATATCGGGCGTAAATATTTTAACGATCCTTGGGAAGCCCGCGATCGCTATATTGACGTGTTGAAATATTCGCTCCGTGATGGCATTGCCGAACATTCGCCAGTCTTAGAGAAGTTCTTCGAGCAACAATGTGGCAATAAAGTAACGACTTCAGCACAGAGAATCGATGCGCTCCGACTTTTGGAAATGCAGCGTCATGCTTTGCTGATGTTTACCAGTTGTGGTTGGTTTTTTGAGGAATTATCGCGACCTGAAACCGTGCAAATTTTGCGCTATGCCGCCAGAGCGATCGAATTAGCCGCCGATGTTGCAGGTGTATTGCTAGAAAATGAATTTATTTTGCGTATGGCAAAGTCTCCTAGCAACCTTGCAGAATTCAAAGATGGCGAAGGGGTATTTCGGCATCAAGTAGCGACAAATCGGATTACCCTCGCACAGGTTGCGGCTCAATATGCTCTTAGTTCCACATTGGGGAATTACGGGCGATCGCAACAAATCTATTGCTACACGATCCAACAACAGGATTATCAACTGCAACGAATTGGCTCGATGTCCTTAGCGATCGGGCAAATCAATCTTGTCTCAGGCATTACCCAAGAGTCGGTCAACTACATTTTTGCAGTCCTGCACTTAGGCGGTGATGACTTCCATTGCTGTATCCAACCCTTTACGGGACGGCGCGAATATGAAGAGATCAAGGCAACCCTATTTAAAGTTCTCAAACAAGCAAATACGGCTGCGGTGATCCTTGAGATGGCAAGTCAGTTTAGTGGTGAGCAGTTCAATCTGCATCATCTCTTTGCGGAGGAGCGGCATCGGATTTTACAAATTCTCGCCGATGAGACTCTGACTAGACTCGATCAACTCTACGAGCAAGTTTATCGCGATAACTATGGGATTCTAATATCCTTCCGTCGTGACGATTTGCCAGTACCAAGAGAGCTGCAAGTTGCTGCGGATATTGTGCTCAACAATCGTCTCACTGAAGAACTCAAGCGTTTAGAAACTGGGGAAACACTTCCCATTGTTGGGCTAGATGCTGTGGCGATCGAGGCGGTTAATATGGGATGTAAGTTTACCCATGCTGAAGATGCCAAGATTCTCGAAGACTATATTCTAAAGCAGATTCAACAGCTTTCACAATTGGAAGATATTGAAGAGAAGTCTCTGTTTAACTATCTCAATCAAATCGAACAGTCCTTGGCAATTAGCGATCGCCTAAATTTGAAGCTCAATCTCAATCTTTCTCAGGAGGCTTTTCTCAATTACCTATTCAAACGCATTGCTCCCCAATGCGTCCTTGCTAGGCAGATTCTCGATTTAGAAACTGTGGAAAAGCAGCCTATCCACATTGAGGTAAATCTCTGTGAAAGTATTTCTAATTTGGAGCTACATCAGTTAATTGATACTGCTAGCAAATTAGGAATCGCCACTGAAGCTTGGCTTCACGCTTAAATTCAATCCCTAGAGACAAATCCATAAATTGTCTCTAGGGTTGATTGGAAACTTTATGCGATCGAGAAGCCTGATGTTGCTAGTAAGTCAGTTTTAAAGGCTGACTTGACGATTATGATTCGGGAATAATTGAGAGGAGTCGGACTCAGAAAGAGGCTTGCAAACAATCGAACTATTTAGCTAAAGCGGCTTAGTCATTGTTTATTCTAGCGATCGCATAGAGAATATTGCTAAAATATTCAGTAAATTCAACATTTCAGTGTATCGCTTGGAGAATCTGCATATGTTAACTAAACAAAGGCTTGAACTATTAGAGGCGATCACACAAACTCCAGAAGAATATATTCCTGAGTTGTTAGATTTTGTACATTTTTTTCATCAACAGCGAATTACTAAATCTTCATCCGCAAGTGCTTGGGATAACGCAATGAGTGAGATTAATAATAGCAATCCAGAAAAGCAAAATCTCAGACGACAAAGAATCAATCAATTATTTACAACATGGACTGTGTTGGATAGTGAAGACGAACAGAAAGAAGCTTTGAAAGTTATTGAATCTGTTGAAGGTGTTTCGATCTAATGAGTCAGATCATCTTTTTGGACTCTACGCCTGTTGGATTGATTACAAACCCGAAAGCGACTCCTTTGGCTTTGTAATGTCAGCAATAGAATAACAAAGTATATAGATTCGCCTTTTGCATGTTGACAAACTTATAAGTATGGCGATCGCATTTCACAAATTGCGGAAACAAGTATCTACAATGAGAGTAAACTGAGCTTTTTCACCATCTTTATCTTACGTTTACAGCTATGCCAGCCAAAGACATTTATCATGATGCAGTTAAAAATGCCCTTATCAAAGATGGCTGGATGATTACGGCTGATCCTTATCTGATTCGATATAAGGATGTTGATTTGTTCGCTGATTTGGCTGCCGAAAAGCCGATCGCCGCAGAACGGGAGGGAAAAAAGATTGTGGTTGAGGTTAAAAGTTTTTTAAGTCCGTCACCAATGCGAGATTTTGAAGTAGCATTGGGACAGTATATTCTCTACCGAAATTTAATCCAACTAACTGCTCCTGAATACAGTCTTTATCTAGCAATTAAGGAAAGTAGCTATCAAAACTTTTTTCTCAGAGATTCAATTCAAGATCTTATACGAATAGATTCAATTAAGTTATTGGTTGTGAATACAGTGCAGGAGGAAATCTTACAATGGATAGACTAGAAAAATATCGTATTGCTATTAAGAAAATTTTGACTGAATATCATGATTGGGTTTCTAACTCAAACAAATTAGATAGAGAGAGTTGTCTCGTTTTTGATGAGATTCATGATCAGTATTTTTGGTTTTTAATGGGTTGGGAAGGGAAGAAGAAGTTTAGAAATATTCAGGTACATATCCGTATTAAGAATCAAAAGATTTACATTGAGGATGATTGGACTGAGGAGGGTATTGCTAATGAGTTGTTAAGGGAAGATATTCCTAAGTCTGATATTGTTTTGGCTTTTCATGATCCTGAGGCTCGGAAGTTAACTGAGTTTGCAGTGGCTTGATAAGCTCATTTATAAAGATAAAAATTAATTGTTTTAGCTTTTATGAAAATCACAACACTTCTTGTTTATGTAATTTCTTCGTCAGTTTTAACAATGCCTGCTTATGGACGTGTTTTTAAAGATACAGTGCAATGTTCATACCAAAAACTAGGTAAGCCCCCTATTATGGATAAGTGTATTATTGAAGGAGCTAGTGGACAAGGTTATACTATAGGCAAAATATCTTGGTCAGATGGCGTAAAAAATGAATTTAAAGGTGCTTGGGGTTCTTTGAATAATTGGACAATAGATGGACATGAGGCAAAATCAATTGAATTGTCTGATGACAGAACTTCAATTATAAAAAATTGTCTACAGTCTAAAGTAAGCGGAATTATAATCTGTTGGTGGAGAAACCGAAGTATAGAAAATCCTGTAGTCTCTCAAAACAATATACAAAATAGTCAAAGACTGTGTATTGTTGATAAAAATTTTGAGCCAAATTCTAAAAACTTCAGAACAATCAAATTGTATCATTATGGAATCGAAGTAGATATACCAAGTAACTATCGCTCTATCAAGGAACAAGATGGATCTGTTAAAATTTTACACCCAAATTATTTTGCATTATTTCAATGTATTAGCAATGGAGGTAAAGGAGGGCAAGGTTATGAATCCCTAGATATTCATCTAGTCGATAGAGATACTTCAATAAGCTTAAAAGAACAAGCAGCTCTGGCTGTTGGATATAGAACTAATATTAGAGGAGAAAAGGAACCAGTTGATGTTGAAATACTTAATTACCAAGTAGGCGAAATTGCTGGTTATATTGTTAATTCTAGAATTGGACAGTCATATGTTTTTACAGGATTGATTCGTGGTAGCAATAAAATCCTACAAGTTTCCTCTAATGGTGCTTACAAAGACTTTACAAACTTATTATCTCGATTAAGACTCATAAAGTAATTGCTCTCTTTGTATTCGCTCGGATAGGCGCTCGCTGTTTGATTGATTTTTGAGAGAGGCGATCGTGATATTTTGGGAGTTGCAGAAGCGATCGCTGTAGTCACGCTTTCAAAACCTTGTTGGTTTGGATAGCGCAAAGAGCTGTAATTAAGCCCATCTACTTATAGCGATTACTATTAGGACAAAAAAACGAAAATAGTAGCGGTAGTTTGTATGCTATCTGTGTTTCTAGATTTTAATTTGAAGAAGTATTGCGATCGCTCTTTAAATCGGTATTCCTTCGCAGTACAATGGCGATCGCGCTCTCTTATGTTGTAAGTATAAATACTCTCTTGATTTCCCTTGAATCTGTCACCGAAATTTATAATCAACCATTGCTGTCTCTAGTTTTTGAGGCACAATCCGTCCATCGGCAGCATCACCAAACTGATGCGGTACAGATGTGTACATTGTCAAATATCAAATCAGGACGTTGTCCTGAAGATTGTAAGTATTGCCCCCAAAGTGCTCGTTATCCAACTGGGGTCGAGACCTATCCCCTGCTACCACTAGATGAAGTAATCAGTCAAGCAAAAGAAGCCAAACAGCATGGTGCAACTCGCTTTTGTATGGGTGCAGCATGGCGCAACGCTCCCGATGGTGAAGAGTTTGAGCGGGTATTACAGATGGTAGAAGCCGTCGCAGGTATGGGAATGGAAGCCTGCGTGACAATGGGAATGCTGCGCCCAGACCAAGCTCAACGACTCGCTCAAGCTGGGTTAACCGCTTATAATCACAATCTCGATACTTCTGAAAGTTTCTACCCTGAAATTATTACAACCAGAACCTATCGCGATCGCCTTGAAACAATTCAGCATGTAGCTGAGGCAGGAATTCAAGTCTGCTGTGGTGGCATCGTCGGTATGGGTGAGACCGATCGCGATCGCATTGAGCTTTTACATACATTGGCAAATCTTACTCCCCAACCAGAGTCAGTTCCAATTAATGCCCTTTCTGCCGTGGAAGGAACTCCCTTTGGCAACCTCGAAGCGATCGATCCTCTAGTTTTGGTAAGGATGGTGGCAACGGCGCGAATCCTTATGCCCAAAGCTATTGTCAGGTTATCCGCAGGACGCGATCGCCTTAGTGCTTCCGACCAAGCTCTATGCTTCCTTGCAGGAGCAAATTCCATATTTTCTAGTGAGAAGTTACTCACCACTGCCAATCCAGACTGGCAGGACGATGCGGCTATGTTCCAAAACCTAGGTATCAAACCCAAAGGATCTTCCATTTATAGCTAGCAATAAAGCAAAATCAAAAAGAGAGAGGCAGTGCAAAGCACTGCCTCTCTCTTTTTGATTTTGCTTTTTATGCAAACTCGGGTCTGCCCTGTGACATAAAGTGTTTCTGAGAACTCATTTCAGGTTCTCCATCTTTAGGGACTCTTTGGATGTAAGTACCATCAGCCTTAAGATCCCAAGCTTGACGATTATCTGCAAGTACGATTTCTAGGATTTGCTTCAGTTCTTTCACTAAAGATGCATCTTCAATTGGCGTAATCACCTCAACACGGGCATCGAGATTGCGTGGCATCCAGTCGGCACTACCGATATACACCTGCTCATTGCCGCCATTACTAAAATAGAAAATGCGTGAATGCTCAAGAAATCGTCCAATCACACTAATCACCCGAATACGATCGCTTAAACCCTTTACCTTAGGACGGATACAGCAGATACCTCGAATGATCAGATCGATATTCACACCAACTTGCGAAGCTTCATAGAGAGCCGAGATAATTTCAGGATCGACCAAAGAATTCATCTTAGCGATGATATAAGAAGGATATCCCTGCTTTTGATGCTCGATTTCGCGTTGGAT
This sequence comes from Pseudanabaena frigida, assembly GCA_003242085.1. Classification (GTDB taxonomy): domain Bacteria; phylum Cyanobacteriota; class Cyanobacteriia; order Pseudanabaenales; family Pseudanabaenaceae; genus Pseudanabaena; species Pseudanabaena frigida. The sequence goes on from QBML01000002.1 coordinate 206,106, forward strand.
CAGTTGTAAAAACTTCTCACGCATATTTACTGGTGCAACCAAAAGCTTGCGATATTCACGTTGGCGCGAATATCCAGTGAGATAATTAAACAAATCAGTCAGATCTGCACCCAAATCATCACAACAGCTAAATATACCAAGATCGCTATAAAACCTAGCAGTTTTAGGATTGTAATTACCAGTACCAATATGCACGTAACGCACTAGGCGATCGCCTTCTTGTCTTACCACCAAAGCTGTTTTGGTATGTGTCTTCAGATTCTTCAGCCCATAGACTACATGGACTCCCGCATTCTCTAACTTTTTCGCCCAGAGGATATTATTTGCCTCGTCGAATCTCGCTTTTAACTCAACTAATACAGCAACCTGCTTACCATTCTCAGCAGCACGAATCAGAGCATGGACAATTGGCGAATCTCCAGAGGTACGATACAGAGTTTGCTTGATCGCTAGCACATTAGCATCTTTGGCAGCTTCTTCGATAAAGCGCTGCACAGTGGTCGTAAACGACTGATAGGGATGATGAACAAGAAAGTCTCCTTGACGAATGATGTCAAAAATGTTTTCTCCTTCGGCCGCATCCCTAAGCCGAGGATGTGTAACTGATTTCCAAGGCTTATCTTGATGCTCTGGTATTGGCAAAAAAGAGATCGCCATCAGATCGCCTAAACCAATTAGTCCAGGAATGTCATAAACATCCGCTTCCGTAATACCCAACTGCAAAATTAACTCTTTGCGAATTTCAGACGGGACATCAGTAGCGATTTCCATACGGACGACTGAGCCAAATTTTTGCTTGCGTAACTCTTCTTGCAAGGCAGAGATCAAGTCATCAGCTTCTTCTTCTTCAATATCAAGTTCTGCATCACGAGTAATTCGGAATGGATAGTAATTGAGGATTTCCATACCTGGAAATAATGCCTCAAGATTATGTGCAATTACTTGCTCCAATGAAACAAATGTATGATCGTCTGTTGCGGGAATTTTGACAAACCGTGGCAGTACATTGGGAACCTTTACCCTTGCAAAATTTTGCTCGCCACTCTCGCGATCGCGGACGATAACAACTAAATTGAGGCTGAGATTAGAGATATATGGGAACGGGTGAGCAGGATCGACAGCCAACGGAGTGAGAACGGGAAATAGTTTTTCTTGAAAATAGGTTTTAAGATAATGCTGATGTTTCTTATCAATGTCCTTATAATCCAGCAATTTCACGCCGTGCTTATGCAGCTCTGGACGGAGTGTTTTTTCGAAAAACTCATGTTGCATTTTCACCAATGGCACTAGAGCTTTGCGAATCACCTGCAATTGCTTATCTGGATTGAGTCCATCATCGGTGATGATATCAAGTTGCTCAGAAAATTTCTTTTTCACCCGCGCCACTCTAACCATGAAAAACTCATCTAGATTAGTGCTAAAGATCGCAAAAAATTTGGCTCGTTCTAATAATGCTGTTCGAGGATCTATCCCTTCATGCAAGACCCTCTTATTAAAGGCAATCCAGCTTAATTCACGGTTAAAAAAATATAGTGAGCGATCGACTAATTTTTCGTCTTTCTTATCAACTACATCTAGTTTTGGTGAAACTACATCAATATTTTTGGCAGATTCTTGAGTTTCAGATGGCGCTGATGAATTCTCTACAGATGCATTTGCTCTTTTCTTTGATAATTCTTGCTTAGTGCTAGTCATTGGGGCAAATCTATACTCTTAATTAACCAGATTACAGAAATATAGTTCATTTCTGTGTGAGCTTAAACACCTTCCCAATATCTTATGGCTAATATAGAGTCACTATATGAGGAGAAATTGACTTAAGCCTATTTCTCCTCACATTTCTTATCGCAAAGAGAGGTAGTGTTTTGTGTCCCTACCCTTTGTAATTAGACTTAACCCAAAAGAGTTTCAATATCTTTACGCAAACCCGCATCTTCAGGAGCTACGCTTGAAGGATAGTACTTGACGACTTTGCCCTCCTTGTCAACAAGAAACTTGTTGAAGTTCCACTGCACTTGGTTACCAGTAGTGTCGGTGAGATACTTGTAAATATCCGCAATTCCGCCACCTTTGACTTGAACCTTGCTAAACATATCAAAAGTTACATCATAGGTCAGAGAGCAAAATTCCTTGATTTCTGTTTCAGTACCTGGTTCTTGTGCGCCAAAGTCATTGCTAGGAAAGCCAAGAATTTCGAAGCCCTTGTCTTTATACTCACGATAAAGAGATTCTAGACCCTTGTACTGCTTAGTGTAGCCACATTTAGAAGCAACGTTGACAACTAAAGCAACCTTGTCTTTGTACTGAGCGAGATCGACTGGTTGACCGTCGATGTTAGCGATCTTGAAATCGTAAAGTGTAGACATATTTCGGGTTGTTTAGGGTTATATGGGAGTTGTTTTTGAGGTTGCTATAGTTAATAAAGACTTATTTCATAACTATTTAGCAATTTGCAGCGATCGCATGGCAAGTGTAATTATCCTGATTGGTGTACCCGCGAGTGGTAAATCTAGCCTCGCCGAGCAGATGTTGCGTGCTTCTAGTCAGAATAATAGCAGCAGCCTCACTCATAGCAAGACTCAACTAATCAGCCCCGATCGCATTCGTGCATCACTCTATGGATCGTCCGCCACGCAGGGAGATTGGGCTGAGGTTTGGTTGCAGGTACAAGAGGAATTTGCAAATGCTGCCAAATCGCAACAATCTGTAATATATGATGCCACAAACTATAAGCGCGAATATCGTAAAGATATTATCGCTCTTGCTAAAGAGTATGGATTCAAACCAATTACAGGCATTTGGTTAAATGTCCCCCTATGGATTTGCCTATCGCGCAATGAAACTCGCGATCGCATTGTTCCTGAAGACGTAGTGGTAGAAATGTATCGCACACTTGCCTACACTCCACCGAGCCTCAGTGAAGGTTTTGACCGTATCCTATTTCGCGATGAAAAATTAGACAATGAGTGGATTGATTGAGATAAGTAGCTCAGCATAATTTAAAAACCAGAAGTGTGTGTCGCCCACTACGCAGGCGACACACACTTCTGGTTTTTAAGTTTAACAAGTCTCAATTGATTAAGAAATAACATCCAGAAAGTTAGATGCGTAAAGCGCACCCAACTTTCTGGGTTTAGAGAGGCGCGTTTTGTGTTAGCTTAAATAGACTCAATCTCTAAGGGGTATAACGGTTTAAAATGGCTAAGCGCCGCAATCAGAAAAAAGAAAAAGCTCTTCGCAACCAAGCGTATGCGCGTAAGTTTCGCAAGCGCACCCCTATGGGTCGCTTTGGACGCAGAAGACCAATGGGCAATTATAACGATCCTGAAGATTCTGAATCCAATGGAGCTGCTGATACAGGTGCAGCTGATACTGGCGCCGCCGATACTGGCGCTGTTGGTGGTAAGTTCTAAACTGAATTCTGGCGATCGCTGTCCAGTATTCTACAGATCATGACCACAAGTTTTGCCCTTGCCTTACATACAACGACCACAAAGTTAGAGCTTGCGATCGCTAAAGTTGATCGCAACTCTCAAATTTATATTATCCACAAGCAGCAGTCATGGGAGTTAGGCAGAGAGCTATCTGTCCAACTGCATGACTGCTTAAACATGTTTGTGGGTGATATTTTGTGGTCTGATTTTACCTTTTTGGCGATCGCCACAGGTATTGGTAGTTTTACAGGAACTCGCATTGGCGTTGTAGTGGCAAGAACGCTCAGCGAACAATTAAAGATTCCTCTGTATGGAATTGATTGTAAAACAATTATTTCCAGATCGCAGCAATCGTTGCCGCCATTATCTTTGAGCGAGAGCTTACTCGCGATCGCCCACGATCGATGGCAAGCCGAAATCTATCCAACATGGCAAAGTGTCTTGCCTCAATACGAGGCGTAATCAATAAAAATCTCAGTAGGAGCAGGCAAGCTTTTCATGCCTGCTCTTTTTTATCGATTCAAAGTGTTAGAATTGCTGTGTTGAAAGTATATGTAAACTTTGTATATCCTTAAGACTAGCGATCGTTCGTTATTATTGTAGGGAATCATATTTATTAGCTAGACAAATACACTTTAGACGTTAGTTACTCCCAGCTTGACCTATGCTTCAAGACACGATCGCCATTCGTCATTACCAAAAGATCACTGACTCCTTAGTCGAAATGTCGGAACGTGGTTATCGTTCCACCGATGAAATGAGACTCTTCTTAGACGGTTACTTATCGGCTCTCCGCGTCACTAATGCTGTAGAAGTCCATCATATTCATCGTCTCGAAGAAGAGGTGATTCGGTTTCTGTATGATTCCTCTAATTTTGCATCTCCTTACGAATTTGAAATGGAGGTAGATCGCGGTGAAAGGTAAACGCTGTGTCGGACACCTGCCGTAAGCGGAGTTTGAAAGCGATCTTGCTCAACAACCTTTAAACCTTGCTCCTCGCAGAATATATCGAGTTGCTCGCTTTCTTCTGGTAACCATTGACCGCGATAAAGTATTGCCGTGCCGCTTTTTTTTAAAAATGGCAAGCAGTAACTAGCACAAATATCTGGCTTTCCCACTGCGCGTACGACCGCTAAATCGTACTTTTTTTTGTATGGAGAACTCTGACTAATCTCTTCGACTCTTCCCGCTTGGGCGAGCGCATTGGCTAATTGCAAATCTTGGATCGTCTGCTCTACAAAAGCAACCTTTTTTTGCTTGCTATCAACTAGCGTAACTTGCCATGATGGCTTGGCGATCGCTATCGGTAGCCCTGGAAAGCCAGCACCAGTACCAATATCAATCACCTTAATATTTTCACGATCCCAATAAGCTAACACTCCTCGAAGCGAGTCCCATAAATGTTTTTCCCAAAAATCATCAGGGGTAGTGATACGGGTTAGATTTTGTTTGCTATTGCCTTCTAAGACAAGTTCGTAAAGCTTTTCAAATTGCGCGATTTGATCGGTGTTAGGTGACCAATTAAGTGTAGATTGCCAATGCTCGAATAAATGGGAAAAGTGGGGCATAAAAAACGTAGAGTAGAGATCGCGCAAAGCACGATCTCTACTCTACTAGCGATCGTAATGCTGAACCAGAAATTGTCATTATAAAAATCGGTTTCATAATGACAATTTCTAATGCTGAATCCATAGAAATTTAGAAAAGTCCAGCCTTGCTGGACTTTTCTAAATTTCTGAATTTGTGATTAGATCGAAGCACGAGATCTCACGTTTGATGTTTGTCGAATTTTGACATTAGGCGATAAGATCGAAGAAAGATTAAGATTCATGTAGCAATGCTAAGCAGCAACAGATAAATGACATCGCTTTGCGCTTTTGTCCATCGACCTATTGCTACTGATATAACAAAAAAATATAAAAAGGTAAAAATTAATGACTGAACAAACCAGCAAAGCCCGCACAGCCTTTACCAGAGACGATCGCGGGATATTAAATAATTGGGCGATCGAACCCAAGATGTATTTTGATGACAAAGTCGATAAGAAAGTTGATAAGCAGGTTAATGAAAAAGGCGAGGAGCAAGGTGAAGCGCGTTTTGGTATTACAAATGGACGCTTGGCAATGATTGGGATTACCTTACTCGTCTTGACAATGATTGGGATTACCTTACGCGCTATTGCTTAGGTGGCTACTGGTAAAGGATTTTTACAAATTATCGGTTTCTAAAAATGGGGGTAAAGCTTGGCTTTGCCCCTAGAATTATAGTTTTATGACAATTTCCCAAGACCCAATTCAGTTTTTAACGCTTGCCGAAGCCCATGAGATCGATGGGGCTAAGCTTTCGACGATGGAAAAATTTATGACCCGCATCACAATTTCATCAATGCGGATCGTCACCAAAATTGCTCAAGAATTGAATATTCACGCTGAAGAGATTGGGGCTAGCCAAATTGTGCAATGGATTGAGCATGATTCCCAAATTCGTAAAGAACAGGGCGAAGAAGCAGCATTTTTGAAATGGACTTCACCTCATCCAGATTTAGATTTTGAAGATACTCGACAGGATGAGGTTACAGCCGCAAATCTTTCGAGCCACGAAAAGTTTTTAACGCGCATGGTAATTTCGGCAATGACTGCGCTAGCAGCAATCGCCAAAGATTACAGCGCTCACATTGAAGATTTGACCGTAGCGCAAATAATTTCTTGGGTTGAACGGGATGCCAAAGTTAAGCGCGAACGAGGTGCCGAGTCCGCTTTTTTATCTTGGTGACAGCGCAATGGCACGATTACGACCTTGCTCTTTCGCAGCGTATAGTGACTGGTCTGCATAGGCAATTAAATTGTCTGCACTAGTTTGTGAAGTTGGAACTAAGCAGGCAATACCTAGACTCAAGGTGACATATTCACTCACTTCTGATTTTTCGTGAGGGATGGCAAGATTAGCCACTGACTTTTGGATCGCATTAGCAAAGGTTAACGCTCCATCACTATAAGTATTTGGCAAAATCACAACAAATTCTTCTCCGCCGTAACGAGCAACTAAGTCCGATGGGCGTTGCTGTACTGAAGCGATCGCCTGTGCAACTCTAATCAAGCATTCATCTCCACCTTGATGTCCGTAGAAATCGTTGTAGCGTTTGAAATAGTCGATATCAATCAAAATCAAAGACAAAGGTTGCTGTTCTCGTAGATGTCTCTGCCACTCTTTAGTTAAGCGATCGTCAAAGCTGCGGCGATTGGGAATTTGAGTTAGCCCATCCAAATGCGCTAAGCGTGATAATTCTAAATTTGCTTGTTGGAGTTCTATAGTGCGATCGCTTACTTTTTGTTCGAGATCGCGAGCATACTCTTCCAGACGTTTGTAAGAGAGGCGTAAATAGCGTCCCAATTCCCAAATCGTGGTGGCAATCGCGACGCTAAGTAATGCCATCATCGCGGTAAAGGTGGGAATCCACCAGCCAAGCTGAAATGCGTAATAAGCAATAACCCCGATGAGAATAAGACCTAGAAGTACTAAAAAAATTGACAACCGCCAATTACGGATAAAGCTCGCACCGCTTTTTGCTCCTACAATTCCCCATAGGAAGATCCATAAATAATTTAAGGGTTTGCTAGTTGCTTGCAACAGCGATCGACCATCAAGAGCAGCACTAATAATTTGACTTGTACTATTAGCATGGACAACTACACCTGACATTAAACTGGATTTATAAGGACTTTGGTGATTATCATTGAGACTAGGAGCAGTTGTACCAACTAACACAATGCGATCGCGAAGCAGATTGGGAGGAATACGATTTTCTAAGACATTCGTTAAAGAAATTTTCTCAAAGTCGGATTCTTCTCCACGATAGTTAAGTAATATTTGGTAACCATCAGTTTGGTTAGCGTTATACTCACCTTCGTTGCCAGTAAGCGGCACAAATGTGGATTTACCTAAGTGCAACTTATTAGAATCCGTATCATCTGGCTTAAGAATGATGCCTTTTTGTTCGAGATAAGTTGTCGCTAGTTTTGTACCTAAGGATTGCCAATCGCCCAGAAACATCAAGTTGCGGCGAATTTTACCATCAAGATCTAAAACAAAATCACTCGCTCCAATGCGTCCCTTGGATTCTAAAAAAGGTGGTGGTGGTACGGGCTTATCGCCGATTTTAGCAATACCAATTAAATTCGATGTGTTTCCAAAGATTTCTATAAGTTCTGTATGTCCGGGTTCGATCGGAAGATTGCGATAAATGTCAATGCCGATGACTGCTGGCTGCTGCGCTTTGAGGTTACGGATTAGGCGTGCCATATTGAGATCGGTCATTGGCCACTCACCCATGTAATTAAGATCGGCTTCACCGATCAAAACAATTACTATTCGGCGATCGCGTTCTTCCTTCGGGCTAATTTGTTTTAGCGAGTCATAAGCTCTTAACTCAGGAATTGCAAACAAGCCCAGATAGCTACCCAGTCCTATTAATCCCACTAAAGTTACAGTTAATAAATAGATGCCTAGACTAGTCCACTTTTTCATACTTAAGGTGGTACATTCAAATTACCCTAAAAGAATATTAGCTATGTTTACACAGGCTTTAAACATTTGCGTAAAAACTATTGCCTTAGTCATCTTATTAAATCTAGGGCTAAGTAGTCTAACTAATGAAAAGTTAGAGGCTCAATCGGAACCTGCTAATTTCCAAAAAGTAAAAGCTGAATTTATTCCTCCCAAAGGTTCAGGGCTTCCCAAAGAGCCGACTACAGCAGGTGGAACTCGTCCCATTAATTGCAATGAAGTTAATTCTTGCTTAGTTCCATTACTGCCAGCATCGGTGATTAGCAAGTTGGATTATTATCCGTTAACGGTTTCTGAGCGACCTACCTTTTATGTAAGTTTACCAAGAACTTCTGGTACAGCAATTTTCACTTTATATCAACATCTACCTTCGCAAATCAAGAAAATTCATAGATTCTCTTTTCCTGTAAAAACCTCTGGTGGAATTATCAGCATTACGCTACCTAACTCAGCCCCTGCCCTTCAAAAGGATAGTACCTATGAGTGGACATTGTCATTGAGTAATGAGTCCACAAATGGATTTATCCGTCGAGTTCAGCTTAATCCCTATCTAGTACAGAAGATTAGAACAGCCAAGCCCTTAGAGAAACTAGCTGTTTATGCCGCCGAGGGAATTTGGTACGAAAGCGTAGAAACTTTGGCAGAGTTAATGACTTCTCAACCTAACGATCGCCAAATACTTACTGAATGGTCAGTTTTTCTGAAGTCCGCAAATATCAACCAAGAATTTATCAAGCAAAACTTTGCACCTTGCTGTCAAGCTGAGTATTAGTCTTCAAGGTAATCTTAAATATCTTTGAGTTTCCTAAACTATGAAACATCCCACCTATGCTACTTTATTTTTTTTAGTATCTCTATATTGGGTGAGTGATTATTCTAGTGTTAGTTATTCTACTCAGGCACAAATAGTTCCTGATGCGAGTTTACCGCAAAATTCTGTGGTTACGATTAATGCAAATATAGTTGATATTACAGGTGGTACTAGGTTAGGAAACAATCTTTTTCATAGTTTTTCAGATTTTTCTGTTGCCACAGCGAACACAGCTTTTTTTAATAATGCGATCAATGTCCAAAACATTCTGACACGAGTTACTGGAAGTTCTATTTCGCAAATCAATGGAACTTTAAAAACAAATGGATCAGCTAATCTTTATTTAATCAATCCGAATGGCATTGTTTTCGGTGCAGATGCTAGATTAGATATTCGTGGTTCTTTCATTGCGAGTACAGCAAATAGTATTAACTTCTCCGATGGAACTCAATTTAGCGCTAGCAATCCTCAACCCTCTGCAATATTAACTATCAGCACTCCTTTAGGATTACAGATGGGGAGTAATCCTAAACCAATCTCCGTTCTCGGAAATGGAGATGGACTAAGAACAACCTCCAATCTGATTGACACATCTGTAGGACTTCGGGTGGACTCTTTACAAACACTGGCTCTAGTTGGGGGAGACATTGCGATCGCAGGTGGTACATTGAAAACGGCAGGGGGCAATATCGAAATTGGTAGTTTAGGAAGTTTTGGGAAAGTGCAATTTAATTCTAGCGATCGTGGCATCACTCTGTCCTATGACACTAATAATACATTTCAAAATATTAGCCTCACCAACAAAGCTTCTGTAGATGCGAGTGGACTAGGCAGTGGCAATATTCAGGTGAGAGGAAGAAACATTTCCCTTGATGGCGGCTCGCAAATCCAATCTAGTACGCTTGGCAATCAAAATGGTGGCACACTATTGGTCAAAGCTTCTGAAAAAGTAGAATTAACAGGTGCTTCTTCTGACCGACAATTCTTCAGTGGTTTATTCGCCGAAATCAAACCTAATGCCTCTGGAAATGGGGGTGATTTAACTATTGAGGCAGCAAAATTTTCTTTACTAAATGGGGCTAATATCTCGACCAATATCCGAGGAAATGGAATTGGAGCTAACTTAACCATCAAAACTTCTGAATCAATAGAGGCGATCGATAGCTTTATAACAGCAATTATCAATCCTAACGCTGTGGGGAAAGGAGGGACTATCAATATTGAGACTACCAAACTCTCACTACAAGATGCTCAGATTGGAACTGATATTCGCGGTAAAGGCGATGGCGGAAATATTATTGTCAAAGCTTTTGATAGTATCGATATCATTGGTTCTACTCTAGGAGGAAGAGGCCCTAGTGGTTTTGTAAGTTCAGTTGGTAACAGTGGAGAAGGCAAGGCTGGAGATATCACCATTGAGACAAAAAAGCTCTCGCTACAAGATGGAGCTGGAATCACATCTAGTACCTTTGGAAGAGGAAACTCTGGCTCCATTACTATAACAGCTTCAGATAGCGTCGATATAAGTGGAGTCTCCAGCGATGTCGGTCGCCCTTCTAGTTTAGCGGCTCTAGTTAATAGAACAGCACAAGGTAAGGGAGGAAACATATATTTAGCAACCGATCGCCTAGTCGTCGATCGCGGTGGCAGCATTTCCGTGACAGATAACGCAGGATCCAATGGGGCTGGGAACATTCGGATCACTGCAAATTTTATGCTTCTCGATGGCGCTAGCAGAGTGGATGCTTCAACTAGAGCTGGTGTAGAAGGCAATATTTTTCTCAATACTTCAAACCTCCAACTATTCAATAATAGTCGGATTCAGGCAAATGCTTTTGGCTTAGCTACTGGTGGAAATATCAAAATTATTACCGATACTCTAGTCGCTTTTGGAAATAGCGATATTACCGCCAACGCCCAACAAGCATCTGGTGGCAGAGTAACTATTAGTGCTGCTGGTATCTTTGGTACAGCCTTTCGTAGCGCACTCACAGCCAAAAGCGATATTACAGCCAGTTCAGACTTGGGGGCTGATTTCAATGGCGTAGTTCAACTGAATATTATTGAGGCAGACCCTAGTAGAATCTTAAACCGAGTTCCTGTCAAGATTGAAGATTCAAGCAAGCTTATTGTGCAACGCTGCCAAGCCGATGTTGCTCAAGGCAAATTTACGATCGTCGGCAAAGGCGGACTGCCACTTAGTCCTAATGACGTAATTACAGCTAGTAGTACTTATGAAATTTTGGGGACAAGCGAACCTGTAAAATCTAGTCCCCAATCATTGAGTCCTCAGCCAGAAAAGAATCTTGAGGTTGTAGAAGCGAATAATTGGGCGATCGCACCTAACGGTCTCATCACTCTAATTGCCGACAAGTCAAATACTACCCCAATGAATATCAATGCTCTCAAACCTTGCCGTCACTAACAACTAACTTTGTAGCTATCACTATCATGATTAGTAAAAGTCAAAATAGAAAGAGTAGAGACGGGAAGAAATACTATCTCTACTCTTTGAGTTTTATCCTAACTGCGTTCTTATCCATAATGGAAAATCTACCAGTTAGTGCGGCTTCCTATGAACATTTAGAGACTGATTCTATTACCTCTCAAATAACTCAAAGTACGAGAATACAGTTAGTTGCTTTGCAGAAAGTAGAAATACAAGCGAATACTTCCGATCTGGTACAACAGGGCAAAGAGCTATATATACAAGGTAAATTCAGTGATGCTGTGAGAGTCTGGCAACAAGCCCTTAAAGATGCTGAAGACAACCCGTTAAAACAGGCAATGCTATTAAGTAACATGTGTCTGGGTTATCAACAATTGGGGCAATGGGATGAAGCTAAAAAGGCGATCGCGAGTAGTTTGCAGCTTTTATCTAGTCAACCAGACAGTCAAGACAAACTAAAAATATTAGCCCAAGCTATCAATACTCAGGGTAGTTTGCAATTTGCCTTAGGACAAACAGAATCCGCTCTCAACTCATGGCAAACTGCTACTAAAATTTTCAGCCAAATCGAAGACAACTCAGGCATAATGTCTAGCCTTCTCAATCAAGTTCAGGCATTAAAAGCATTAGGATTTTATCGCCGCATGGTTGAGACTTTAGATCTAATCGATCTAGCATTACAAACTCAACCAGACACCGAACTAAAAGCCAGTGGCTTTAGAAGTTTAGGAGATCGATTAGTAGCGTTCGAAGACTTCGTAAAAGCAAAAAAATCCTTAGAGCAAAGCTTAGAAATCGCCTCAAAAATCAATGCTAAATCAGAAATTAGTGCCACGCAGTTAAGCTTAGGGAATCTAGCTCGTGCCGAATATGACTCGATTACTGCCTTTAAGTTTTACAATGCTGCTTCTATTAATGCAACCCCGTCCCTTACGAAGTTTCAAGCAGAACTTAACAAATTTAGCCTTCTGATTGAAGAGAAGAAATTTTCAGAAGCTCAAGCATTAGTCTCTAGCATCGAATCACAGAGCGATCGCTTACTTCCCACCCGAAATGCGATATATGCTAAGTTAAATTTCTCTCAAAACTTAGCCATACTAGCCAAACAGGACTCCAAGAGCAAACAAAATTTACTGCTTAAGTCCGCCAATATTTTAGCCGAAACCATTCGCCAAGCTGAATCACTAGGCGATCGCCGAGCTAAAGCCTATGCACTAGGAAGTCTCGGCGGACTCTACGAGCAATCACAACAATTTAAAGAAGCTGAGGATCTCACCCAACAAGCTCTATTTATCGCGCAATCGATCGATGCAATTGATATAGCCTATCGCTGGCGATGGCAGTTAGGAAGGTTGCGCTCTGCCCAAGGGGATATTTCTGGTGCGATCGCCTTTTACAGTGCAGCAGTTGATGATCTCCAACAACTTCGCAATGACCTTGTATCCATTAATTCAGGATTGCAGTTCTCTTTTCGTGAAAGCATTGAACCGATTTATCGACAATTAATTAGTTTGCTTTTGTTAGAAGAAGGCGCTATTTCCAGTCAAAAGAACCTACAAAAAGCTCAAGAGGTGATCGAATCCCTACAATTAGCCGAACTAAGCAGTTTCTTAAGATCTGATTGCCTCAAAGCTAGCCCAGTTGAAATAGCCAAGATCGATCGCCGTGCTGCTGTAATTTATCCGATTATTCTCGAAGATCGGTTAGAAGTTATTCTTAGTATTCCTCAAAAACCTTTACGCCGCTATTCTGCCAATGTCAATCAAAAAGAACTCGATCGGTTTGTGAGTGAGCTAAGGATAGATTTGCGCGAACCCAGAACTCAAGATTATTTATCCAAATCACAAACTGTTTATGATTGGCTAATTCGACCCGCGATCGCCGATTTAAGTAACAGTGATATTAAAACTCTTGTATTTGTTTTAGATGGCTCTCTCCGCAATATTCCTATGTCAAGCTTGCATGATGGCAAAAAATTTCTGATTCAAAGCTATAGCATTGCCCTTACGCCTGGATTACAACTACTAGATCCAAGACCTCTATTGCGTGAAAAAATATCTGTCCTTGCGGGCGGCATCACTGAAGTACGCAATGGCTTTACGGCATTACCCAACGTGGCACAAGAACTAAATAATATTCGCGCTCAAGTTTCCAGTCTAGAACTATTAAACCAAGCCTTTACTGAGAATAATTTACGGAAAAATATTGCTAATAATTCCTTTCCCGTAATTCATCTAGCTACGCACGGACAGTTTAGTTCTAGAGCTTCTGATACGTTTTTGATAACTTGGGATGGAATGTTAAATCTCGATAGCCTAACTCAATTGATTCAAAGTCGAGACCAAGATAAAGTATTGGAGTTACTGATTCTCAGTGCATGTCAGACTGCTGTCGGGGATAACCGCGCTGCACTAGGTTTAGCAGGTATGTCAGTAAGGGCGGGTGCTAGAAGTACGATCGCCTCTCTTTGGTCAATTGATGATGCTGCCACTTCCTTGTTTATGACTGAGTTTTATAAGGATTTAGTCAAAGAAAAGCCCGAAAAAGCCGAAGCTCTACGCCAAGCTCAAATCTCATTGCTCACGCAAGATAAATACAAGCATCCTTATTATTGGGCTCCATTTGTTTTATTAGGCAATTGGCTGTGAGAAGACAGGCGGGGCTTCGACTTCGCTCAGCCAGCGGTTCGCTGGCCGAGCGAAGTCGAAGCCCTGCCTGTTTAACATTAAAGTCTCTTACAATCCATTACCGATTGCAAAGAAAGCCGACCAATAATTAGGATGGTTGTATTGTGGCAATTTGATTAGAGAAACTTGGGCTCTGCGTAATGCTTCAGCAATTGTGACATCACCTTTTTGTAACTCACCATAAAATGCTTCCATTAAAGCTTGTGTGCCTTTGTCATTGACTTGCCACAGAGTGGCGATCGCATTTTTTGCACCAGCTTTTTGAACTTGATAACCAAAGCCTAGAATCTCTACCCCGTCACCAAGTTTTCCTTCACCTGTCTGACAGGCGCTCAAAATTATCAAATCTATATTGGGAATCTGCCAGTTATTAATTTCATGAAGTCGGATTTTGTCGCCATTGCCAAAGATGATGAAGGAGTTATCTGGTACGCCTGTATTAAATTCCGCATGGGTAGCGAGGTGCAAAATATTATAATTTTGGAATTTTGATTCTACAGCTTGACGACTAAAACTTTCTTCGGTTAAGGTAACTGAGTTTTGAAATACGTTGGCGATCGCTTGAATCTCTTTTAAAGTAGCAGGTAAAGAAGATTGCCCAAACTTTTTCTCCCCTGCTTTTCCACCAAATGCTCCCGCTAAAATGCTGAACTGAGTTTTTGGCTTTGCGGTAAAATCAAAAAGGCTATAGGAAATTAAATTACTGATTCGATATTTTTCAACCAACCATTTTTTGCCATCATTGAGTGCGGCAATGGGAACGTAGCGTAGCTGTCCATCAGGTGCATATAAGATAGTTTCAGCTTTGGCTTGAATGAGTTCTGTTTCGATCGGTTTAATCAACAAACTATAGAGAGCGATCGCAGGCTCTTTATAATCTTCGGAAGTTGTATCGAGAAGACCAGTCCTGTAATTATTAATTAATGCTTCTAGTTTGTCTTTGGGGATTTTGACGGTGCGGCTAATGGGTAGAGTATTAGGTGAAAAGAGGATTAACTCTAAGCGATCGCCCAAAATTAAAGGATAAAGTAGTACTATCCTCTGTGGAATTTGTCGAAGATAGTCGGGAACTTTGTCAATCTCTGATTTGGGAAGTTGCTGGATCTGATTGGCAAGTTGGCGATTAATTTCAGAACTATTCTCGAAATCGATGGCCGTCAACTGTCTGATGACAGCCATCTCTGGCTCTAAAATCCTTACTCCCTGTGCAGTTCGAATACTTCCCTTGATATTTTTAAGGTAATCTTCCAGTTCTTGAACTTTAAGCAGATCCAAAATTTGCAGAGCTTCCATAACACGACCTTGTTGAAGCAGAAGATCGACGAGGTGACGATAGGAATCCTCAACGGTATTTATATAGGATTTTTGGATATCTTTATCGAGACTACGAATATCCTTGCGGATGGATTCACTGACATTGACCGACTGCTTGTAGAAAACGATTGCCAAATCAAGTTGTTTTTGTTTTTGGAGGGTCAGCCCAATGCTACTCAGTGCTGTTCTCTCCCCATCACGATTATTGATCTTACGGGCGATTTCCAACCCTGCTTTTTGATAGTCAATCGCTTTGACATAGTCACCAAGTATATAGTAAGCGCTTCCCAAAGAGACTAGTGATTTTCCTTCGCCTTGGAGATCATTGACTTCCCGAGCAATCTCTAAACTGGAATTGTAGTACTTGATTGCTTCGTCATATTTTCCCTGTGACTCAAATACATCACCTAAGTATCCCAGTGATTTTCCTTCCCCACGGCGATCTTTGATTTCTCTGGCAGCCTCTAAGCTGAATTGGTGATGCTTAATCGCCTCATTATAATCACCCAGATCGTAATAGGCAGTACCTAAGTATCCGAGTAATTTAGCTTTGTTCAGCCGATCGTTGATCTTGATTGCGATCGCTAAACTCTGCTTGTAATAGTCTATCGATTTGGTATAGTCACCAAGATAACGATAATCAAGTCCTAAAAAGCCTAGGGATTGTCCTTCTCCTCGTATTTCTTTGATCTCTCGTGTAATTGCTAAACGCCGTTCGTGATATTCAATTGCCTTGGCGTAGTACCCCTGAGCGCGATAGGCATTTCCTAGATTGCCCATTGCATTTCCTTCACCTTGGCGATCTTTGATTTTACGGGCTATCGCTAAACGTTTCTCGTGATAGTCGATTGCTTTGGTATATTCTCCCTGAGCGTAATAATTCATTCCCAAATTACCCAAGGCCGATCCTTCGCCACGGCGATCGCCAATCTCACGGGTAATTAATAAACTTTGCTCGTGGTATTTGATCGCTTCAGCATAGTTTCCCAGAGAGCGGTAGATCACACCCAGATTGATGAGAGCTTCTCCCTCATCACGACGATCTCCAATTTCCTGAGCGATCGCTAAACTCTTTCTAAGCGAATCGATTGCCTCATCATACCTACCAAGCGATTCGTAAGCTTTGCCTAGATTTGTCAATAACTTTACTTCGACACTGCGATTCCCGATCTCCTGATAGAAAGTCAATGCTTGTTGCCAAGACTTTAATGCTGCTTCGCAATCTCCAGCTTGACATTGTTGAACTCCTTGTTTATTCAGTCTCTCTGCCTCTGCTTGGCGATCTTGTATTGTTTGCGCTTGGGCTGTCACAACAGGTAAATCAAGTGATAATCCCAAGAGGCCAGATGCGAGAATAACGATCGATGAGTAGAACCGTGCAGCCATGACTATACCCTTGAGATTGCATCATAATTTTACATTTTTATCCAAAAAAATATTACATGTAAAGAATAATTATAGGGACGAAGCATTCCTGCTCGTATCTATATATTTCACCAAAATTATCAAACGGGAATGTCCCGCCCAACAGCCCTCAAAACAGAAATAATCTATCAAGGAGAACTATTTTCGTTTGTGGAATATTTTGTGCGTCATATCATCACATATAGCAAACAAGTTTTACTTAGTGCATAAAACCCAAATAAATAGAGGCAGCGCTTCGCGCCGCCTCTATTTATTTGGGTTTTGTTTTGTCCTAGCTATCTCTTTCATTGCTATGTAACCTTAAAATCAAGAAGTGTGTATCTTCTGCTTAGTAGAAGATACACACTTCTTGATTTCTAATTATGCTGAGCGACTTACTAACTCGTTAAGGTAATTAATTTTTCTGTCCATGTTTTTAAAAATGGCATCGCCGCAGCCAGTGTCAAATCATACTTAAGTGGCGTAATCGTAATGTAATTATCTCTAATCGCTTGAATATCCGTATCAGGTTCCGCTTCTTCTTCGATTACTACACCCGATAGCCAATAGTAGGTTTTACCACGTGGATCGACGCGCTTCTCAAATAGATCCTTATAACGGCGGATTCCTAAACGAGTGACAACCGCACCGCAGATATCTGCTTCTAGAATTGCGGGGATATTTACATTGAGTAAAATTGCTTCTTCGAGTGGATAAGTAGCGATCGCGCTCACGATTTTTTTGGCAAAGTTAGCCGCAGCACTAAAGTCTAAATGAGCAAAACTAGCCAGACTAAAGGCAATACTAGGCAAACCTTCCATTACCCCTTCCATCGCCGCTGACACCGTACCAGAATATAAAACATCAGTCCCTAAATTTGCGCCGCGATTAATACCTGATAATACAAGATCGGGGCGATCGCCTAACAACGCATCTAACGCTAATTTCACCGTATCCGAAGGTGTGCCCGAACAAGCCCATGCCTCAATTGTCGATGGATAAACCCCTTCAATTTTGTCAACCCGCAAAGGCTCCTGCAAAGTTAGGGCATGACCGGTAGCCGATCGTTCGCGATCTGGACAGACAACCGTAATCCGATGTTCAGTTTCACTAAGTGCTTCAGCTAATGCTCTGACCCCAGGAGCATAAATACCATCATCATTGCTAATCAGAATATTCATATTTAGTGCATATTTACAGGTTCTCCGAACAGCAGAAAGTAGAGGGGGCACAATGCGCCCCCTCTACTTTCTAAGTTTTAGTCTAGGGTAATAACCCATGAGCCAATATAAACAGGTACGGGTACGTCAGCTCGTAAAACCCTACCGTCAAACTGATAGAAACCGCTATAGTCTGGATTTCGCACATTAGACAGCACGGCTCGCAGCGCGGTCTTAGAGGGAATAGCTTCCTTAGGGATGATGGTAATGCGTCGAGTTTCTTTATCCCAAGTCGCAGACTCAATCTCTAAATCTTTGCCCCCGCGACATTGGTCAGTCACCCGCAGTTTTATATCAGAAGTGTCAAAACTACCATTGAAATGATCGGGATAAGTAATGATAACTTCGGAAACTTTAAACTTTTGTGCTTTTATCTCTAAATAATAGCGATCGCTGCGACCACTAGTACCATTATCTAGGCAATAGTCAAGTGCACTATCTTTTACGTTGCCAAATAGAATAAATCCTGCATTGGATTGGGCGCGAACTACTGAAGGCGAAATCACTGCACAAGCTACAGCTAGACAAGAAAGGATACCCAGTTTTTTGATCATTTGGATCTTCATAAATCTCACAAGACTTTACTATTATGCTACGCGCTCATCATTCTGACGAAATTAGTTAGCAAATGTATCCCATGAGTGGATGATTTTTCGGGATGAAATTGCACGGCCATCACATTATCTTTAGCGATCGCCACAGTAACTGTTTGGCTACCATGGGTTGTGGTTGCCGCAGTCACCGAGTCATCAATAGGTGCGGTGTAATAGGAATGTACAAAATACATCCAAGGACTAGAGCCTAATTCTTGCCAGAGTGGGCAACTGGCTTGCTTCAAGTTGAGCTGATTCCAACCCATATGTGGAATCGTCAGGTTTGGCTCATGGCTAAACCGTTTAACTTTACCTCGAATAATCCCTAAGCCTGCTTCTTGTCCCTCTTCGCTACTTTCAAACAAGATTTGCATCCCCAAGCAAATTCCTAAAAAAGGCTTACCTGAAGCGATCGCATCATGAATTGGCTGCTCTAAATTAGACGCCCGTAATTTATGCATGGCTGGATCGAATGCCCCCACACCTGGTAAAACAATCCCGTCGGCTGCTGCTAACTCTTGCGGATTATTTGTGACAATCGGGGTCGCGCCTGCCATCTCTAAGCCCTTACAGGCTGAGTGTAAGTTGCCCATATCATAATCAATCACCGCCACAACTGGCATGACATTACTCCTGCTTGCTAGTCTGATAAGAGGGCGCAAAGCGCTCTCATTACACTTTTTGATAACAGTCCTAAATCATTTGTAGATTTTCGGAAGCGCAGCCCAAAGGGCTGCGCTTCCGAAAATTGTTTAGGATTGATATATTAAGCGATTATAACTGTTAAAAAAACCAAAATATAAGGCGGAGCAAAGCTCCGCCTTATATTTTGGTTTTTGGCGAATGAGCGATGAGAATTTGTACCAACACACATTTAATTACGATCGCTATAATAATTTCAAACCTAAAAAATACATCATGAGGTCGAAGATGATTGCAAAGCTAGTTGCTAATCGCGTTGTTAATCGGATTTTTTTAGGAATTGCCATTGGTGCGATCACCCCAATTTCTCTAGCTATAAAGCCAGCGATCGCTGAAGAAACTATGACGATTCCGCAGCAGCTAGTCGAGCCGAGCCTCTGGTGGAAAACCCAGCGACTATACGAAGGTTGGGTGGATAATATTGCGATCGATCCTGAAACGAGAAAGGCGATTATAACTATTAATACGTCTAGATGGTCGGCTTCTGATTATTTAGCAAGGTTTAGTTTTCTATATAAGTTAGGAACAGAAGCCCGTAAGCAAAACTTTAATGTGCTTTTAAATAACCGACGTAATCAGAAGCTAGCTGAATACAGTACCCAAGAAGAAAGTTGGAGAATCGATCCAACTTCATTAGGTGCAGAACCTTTTCGAGTAAATGCACCCACAGTTTTTCAGCAACAATTTTAAACTCAAATAAAGAAGGTCGGCGCAAAGCGCCGACCTTCTTTATTTGAGTTTTGAGATTTAGGGCTTCGGCTTCGCTCGGACAGCAGTTTACATGGGCTGAGCGAAGCCGAAGCGAGACTTCTATAACTTATGGAGTTTTACCTAAGTTGATTCCAAATAAAATATTGAGGCGATCGCGTACCCATGATAAAGCTGCGTACTGCGATCGTTGAAGTTCTTCTTCATTAAGCAATCCGAGGCTGATTAAAACTTGTTGACGTTCTGATAGTTTCAAAGCAATCTGTTCTCCTAACTCCCGATGTTCGCTCAAAAGTTTTTGTAACTGTTGACGCTCGACCACAAAGAGAACTGTATCTGGAGCTAAAGCACGAACGGTGGCAGTTCTAGGTGTGCCAGTTAACAGTGAGATCTCACCAAAAAAATCTCCTTCACCTAATGTAGCGATCGCCTGATTGTTCTTTTCCGAAAAAACTTCTACGGCTCCAGCCAAAATGATATAGAACTCCTCACTAGGATCGTTTTCTTGGCAAATTACTTCACCAATATCAAAATGCTTGCGATATCCTCTTGCAATTAGTGCAAATAGTTCGACTTCAGTACATCTTTCAAAATAAGATGTCCGCCGCAATAGATCGCGCAAGTTTCTAGTACTGACATCACTAGTAGTATTTAATGGAGAAGAGATGACTTGACTAGGCACTAGTTTTACAGGTGGTTTTGCATTCTCTTCCAATGCTGGCGGGTTTAGGATCTGCCGAATTGCTTCGGGATTGTTAAATAGTAATTCTCTAGTTGGAAACGGTACTTTAATTCTTCTTTCTCTAATCTCATAGGCAATCCGAAAGTTAAGAGAACTACGAATAGGTTCATTCGCATCAGGCTCATTAATCCAAACCAGTAGGTCAAAATCAATTGAATCTTTACCAAATCCTTTAAACCAAACTTCTGGAGGTGGGCTTGATAATACACGTGGTTCATTGCGAGCAACCTTTAGTAAAGCCTCGGTCAAGACTAACAGATCGGTGTCTTGAGCTACGCTGATAGGAATATGAATGCGACAGGTATGACCTGCATAACTCCAGTTGACTGTATTATTTTCAAGAAACCGTTGATTCGGTACGATCACAAATACATCATCATCTGTACGGAGTATTGTGGAACGAATTGAGATTTTTTCAATAGTGCCTTTAAGTTCCCCAATTTCAATATAGTCGCCAACTTTGAGAGTTTGCTCTAGCAGTAATACCAGTCCACTGATAAAATTGCTGGCGATATTCTGTAATCCAAAACCAACTCCAATTCCGACTACCCCTGCAATTACTGCTAAAGAGCTAAGATTTATTCCAGCAGTTTGCAAAATAATTACACTGCTCAGCGTGATTAGTGAGTATTTGATAAATACAGTAACCGCTTCCTGTAATCCACGATTAATCCGAAGTCTAGTAAGAAGCGATCGCCGAATTATTTCGCTAATCAGCTTTGACACAAAAAACGCTAAGATAATTACCCCAATCAAAGATGCGATCGTGGCGATTGAAAATTTAGTTCCTCCGATGTCTAAAATTGGCGCTGTGAAGATTTCGTAAAGTTTTGTTGGTAAAGCATCCATTTTTTCGTCCAGATCTCCACAAAGATATAGCGTTTGCCTCTCCCAATAAAGCTCCAAAAGAATTTATCAAAGTTTTAATAAGTAGCTGGGCATAATGAAAACCCAGAGCCAAAACCTGTGGCGCACGCGCAGTGTGCGCCACAGGTTTTGGGGTTTATATTTATTACAGCCTTTTACAAGCAAAAGAGATGCAAGGAATTTTTAAAAGTTTTGCTAAGCAAAACTTTTAAAAATTCCTTGTTTTTTGTTGCCGCACAAAGTGCTGTAAGCAAGACTTTGATATTGATAAATTCTATTATGGGTTAATTATTTGTGAAACGCTTTAGCTCAGTTATCTACTTCTGTATTTTATAAACTACTGTAGCTGTTGCGGTTGGAATTTCTGTTTTTTTGAGTTGAGTGTTGATTTTCCCTAAACCACCCGCAGTGCCGATCCATACTTGCCGATCGCGTATGAGCAAATTGATGACTGAGCTGTTGGGGAGGTTATAGACAGACGATGTAATTTCTCCATTGTAGGTATTCGCAAGTACCAGACCATCTCTCATCCCAATCCACAATTCGCCTGTTTTATCGCTAGCAAGGGCGACAATATCCCGACCTGTAACTGGGTTAACTCTAGCGATCGCCTTATTAGTGTTGGGATTGATTTCGATGACATTACGAGGTGTTCCCGCCCAAACTTTGCCTGAAGGATCGACCGTGAGCGCTTGTACGATCTGCCCCGATACAAAAGGAATGCGGGCAATGATTTTGGCAGTGCCAGGATTAATCTTAAACAAACCGTCTAAGGTGCCAACCCAAATGTTGCCAGCATGATCGATCTGCATAACATTAGCAGCTGTGCCAGGAATATCTGGCAGTCTGGCATAGGTCTCAGCATTATAAGGACTAATGCGGGTAATGCCTTGATCGGTTCCCACCCAAATAAAGCCAGCACGATCCATTTCTAAGCTCAAAACTCGGCTTGAGGATAGTTGGATCGCAATGTTTTCAATTTTGCCTGAGTCAGGGTCAATCTGATACAAGCCCGAAGTTGTACCCACCCAAAAGTATCCCCTGTTATCTTCTAATAAGGCAGTGACAGTAGAATTTGGTAAAGATATCGAGGCGATCGCCTGTCCAGTCCTTTTATCAATCTGAATTAAGCCTTGCCAAGTTCCGAGCCACAGTCTACCGTCACTATCGACCAGAGTTGTACTAATGCGACTATCTACACTTGAAGTTGGCTTGAGGGCGATCGCATTGTTTAGCCTCACAGATGGAGACATAGCGGTTTGACTAGCTAGGCGATCGCTAACGTTAATTGCTTCTGTAGGATTTATGCTTGTGTAGCTTATGGCAAATAAACTGGCGACACTAGCCGTTGTTATTGCTAATAAAGTTTTAGCGTGCACACGGGATATTTTCTTTGCTGCAAACATCTTTACTACTACCACTAGACGCTGTAAGAACTCTTTTAAGCGTCAGATGGTAACACAAGAGGCTACGATCGCCACATCAATTTTTTAGCAATTACTAAAATAGCCAATAATTATCACCAAAATAGAGTCGGCACATTGTGCCGACTCTATTTTGGTGATAATTATAATTATTAACGACCTTGATTTGGCCTTGAAGAAGGTGCAGGCGCAGGTATTTCGGGCTGAACTGGCTGCGGTGGTGGCTCTAATGGTGCTGGCTGCGGCGCGACTGGCTGCGGTGCAACTGGCTCTATAGGAGTTGCTGTAGGGTTAGTTGTTATAGGTTTAGGATCGTTGAGTGAGGAAGGAGGTGTTGATACTGGCGTAGAAGTAGCTGTTGGGGTTGATTCAACAGGCTTGGTAGTAGGTTCTGTATTTTTGGCAGCTGTTGGCTCATCAGGTCTGCGTTCAGGAGGCTTATCGCGCTGATCGTTGTTACTTGCCCCCGAAGTGTAGGTGACTTTATTAGACTTGTTAACTTCGCTAGGTTTGCTAGGCAAATCAGAGCGACGAAACTGGATCGTACTAGCTTCTTTGACAGTGGCAGTTACACCAAACTCAGAGGTAATTTGAGGCAAGCTGGCTAACTGGCTACTAAAACCAAAAATCAGTGAATTATTAGCAATTCGCTTATCAATACCTTCTTTATCAATGCGTTTTGGTGTAGATGCTTTACCATCAGCTTTGATTCTAATTTCTTCGCCTTTGCCAATAGTCACGATCTCTGAAGTACTCTTTAGCAAAACAGTTACAGTGCCATCAAGTGCAATAATCCGACGATCTTCAGCAGCTTTAGGTGGAATCTCTAAATAAATAGTTCCATCGTTGCTAGAAATTTCACCAAAAGGAGTTTTGATCTGGGCAGGGGATTTACGATCTTTGGCAGCCCATGCAACCAAGCGTCCCGAATCAATTTCAACTTGGTTTTCTGGTTTGAGAGTCAAGTTGGAGTTACCACCAATACGAATAATTGTGCCACTCCTAAGCGTCAATTGAGCAGTAGAAGACTCTTCTGTGCTAATACTTTCATTCACCTTGAGGGGAACACCAACTGTCGCAGGTCTCGCGACCGAAGAATTAATGTACTTGACCCGCACAGGGTAGCTACGAATTTCACTAATTTCGGCGATCGCTTCTGTCGGTAGTGCCTCAGAGCTAAAGGGTTTAGCGGGCTGGCTGATCGTACAACTAGGCAGCGCTAGGGCTGTTAGCGATAGGATCAGCAGAGGCACATAGTATCCAAAAGAACGCCCAAAAATTTTAGGTAATTGCCAAAGCTGCATCGTAAATTTTTTGTAGAGTCTACAAAGCCAGTTTTTTCGCTATACTAGGGAGTCTGGTTAAAACCGTAAATCCTAATGTATCCATATTAGGTCTAACATTGATGTTTGACCATAGTTAGCAGCAATTCTACTTATGATTTATAAAATTTCTCCTAGGGACACGCAGTAAAATAAAGAACCGATTTTTTGCGGCGCGGCTATGCCGCGCCACAAAAAATCTGGTTCTTTATTAAATCGCAGAACCATTACAGTGAAATTTTATAAGTCTCACCTTAATTTTTAAACGAGCAAGAGTCAAAAGCACATGGCAAAGAGTAATTTGCAGGTCATGCTGACCAAAAATGTCACAAAATTAGGCAAACTAGGCGACTTAGTATCTGTAGCGCCCGGTTATGCTCAAAATTTCCTAATACCTCAAGGTATGGCAATTCGTGCAACCACTGGTGTTGTTAAAGAAGTTGAAAGACGTAAAGAAGTTGAGCGTCAGCGTTTGATCGCTATTCGTCAAGAAGCAGAAAGCCGTAAAGTGGCACTATCAACTATTGGCGGCTTTATTATTAAGAAAAAAGTCGGCGAAGGTAATGCAATTTTCGGTACTGTAACCGATCGCGAAGTCGCTCAGTTGATTACCGCAAAATCAATGTTAGAAATCGATCACCGCGACATTACGATTCCTGAAATTAATCAAACAGGTACTTTTGATGTTTCGATTAAGCTTCACGCTGAAGTTACAGCAACAATCAAAATTCAAGTTATTCCTGAATAATTCTCCTAAAAAAGAGGCGGCGCAATGCGCCGCCTCTTTTTTGTGTCTGTAAGGATGCTGCAATTAAATTTTGATGGCACGGCAAAGCCGTGCCATCAAAATTTTAGTTCCTTATTCTGTGGAGAAATTTTGTGGCGAAGCCCTAAGAACAATTCATGAATTGCCTTTACGAATATTTGCAAGTTCTACAGCTAGGGCGATCGCCTCAATTGTACTGGCGGGATCGGCGATTCCTTTGCCAGCAATATCAAAAGCAGTACCGTGATCGGGCGAAGTTCTGACAAAGGGTAAACCAATTGTGGTATTCACAGCACGATCGAAGGCGAGTAGTTTGACTGGGATTAAGCCTTGATCGTGATACATTGCGAGATAGGCATCATAACCAAGTGAAACCCGATCGCGATCGCTCCATGCTTTAGCAGGATTTACCCACATTGTATCGGGCGGAATTGGATTAGTGATTTTTACATGGGGATGCCGTTGGCGATAGCGATCGATTAATGGTTGTAACCAGTCGCTTTCTTCGCTACCCAATTGCCCTTGCTCGCCACTATGAGGGTTGATACCCGATATAGCGATGCGCGGATTCGCGATCGCGAAATCTTGTAACAGCGATCGGCGTAGTAACTCTAGTTTCTGCTCTACTAACACAGGCGTAAGCTGCTTGGTAACCTCACTCAAAGGAATATGCACTGTTGCTAGTAACGTCCGCAGTACCCATTCCGTGTGCGGTGATTTACCAACAAACAACATTCCAAAATCATCAACTTGACTGCGTTCAGCAAGTAGCTCTGTCTGTCCCGCGTACTCATGTCCTGCTTTTTTCCATGCCGACTTGGCGATCGGGGCTGTAACGATCGCATCAAAATTTCCTGCAAGGGTATGAGCGATCGCCGCCTCAAGATAAGCAAAACTCGCTTCCCCACTGTTTCGATCTCCAATTCCTAAGCTAATCTCACCGTCACTGCAAATATCTACAATCTCTAAGTTTGAAGGATCGACCATCTGCTCATTGCTAAGATTTCTTAACAAATCATGGGTTTTAAAAATATGCTGGCGATCGCCAAAAACTGTAAACTTTGCTCCTAGATTAAGCAATGCTCGATCGGCTAGAGATTTGAGCACAACCTCTGTACCAATACCTGCGGGATCGCCTATGGTGAGAGCTAGAGCTATTCGGGGATTATGGCTTGGGCTTAGATGCCGCAGATTTTTCATTAAGTTACAAATTAAATCGACTTCTATAGTGCTTTTCAGACAAGAGATGGTTGTTTTCCCGCCTTTGGCGGGAAAACAACCATCTGTACTAGACTGGAAAACTCTATATGGCAATCCTAAATGATATCTGAGGGGCTTCGACACTTCGGCAAGCTTAGGGCTTTGAATCCGCTCAGCCAGCGTAGATCGTTGGCTGAGCGGATTCAAAGCCATGAATCTCACGAATGATTTAGGACTGCTATAGAAAAAATATATTTATTGATGGCTTCAACTCTTCTCAATAACTGATGGCTGAGTGCTCACAGCATAGGTCTTAATACCTTTAGTTACACTAATCTGAAGCTTAATTATTCATTTTTTGGTAAAAAGAATAACTAGAGCTGTTAACTAATTCTCCAAAATTTTAGTAGACGCGATAAGATCGTAACTCGCTCTTAGCAATTCTGATCGCAACCAACAATGTCTGTTGATATTTCCTTAGAAACACTCTGGAATCAAGTCCTCGAACTTCTTGAAAGCCAACTTAGCCGCCCTACATACGAAGGATGGATCAAGACAGTTGTGGCGGATGAGCTTACTGCAGACCGCTTAACTATTCGCACGCCTTCACTTTTCGCCAAAAATTGGCTGCATAAATATTATTTTCAGAATATTACTGACGCAGTTACGGAGATCCTCGGTTATCCCGTCGAAGTTTATATTGTGGCAGCGCCGAGTGGGGAACCATCAAGCGGTCAGCCAGAAATTTCTGATGACACAGCTGGACAAGAGGGACTGCTAGAAACAGCGATCGCTGCGGAAGCAGTGCAGGCTATGGCATCGGCCATTCCAGCCGCTAATAGTCAAAACAATCAACATTCGGAAACTAGCAGCAATCCGCCCCGTCCCAGTAATCTCAACCATAAGTACAATTTCAATCGGTTTGTAGTCGGTTCGGCAAATCGGATGGCTCATGCAGCAGCATTAGCAGTATCAGAGTCCCCAGGACGTGAATTTAATCCTTTATTTTTGTGTGGTGGTGTAGGGCTTGGCAAAACTCACTTAATGCAAGCGATCGCCCATTATCGCCTTGAAATTGAACCAAAGGCGAGGATTGCGTATGTATCGACCGAGCAATTTACCAACGATTTGATTGCCGCAATTCGCAAAGATAGTATGCAAAGGTTTCGCGAGTTATACCGCGAGATTGACATGCTGATCGTCGATGATATCCAGTTTATCGAGGGGAAAGAGTACACCCAAGAGGAGTTTTTCCATACTTTTAATACGCTTTACGAGACGGGCAAGCAAATCGTCTTGGCAAGCGATCGCCCACCCGCTCAGATTCCACGCTTACAGGAACGTCTTTGCTCGCGATTTTCCATGGGCTTGATTGCAGATATTCAAGTTCCAGATTTGGAAACTCGCATGGCAATTTTGCAAAAGAAAGCTGAATACGACCATCTCAAAATTCCTGCTGATGTCTTGCATTACATTGCCGCGAGTTATACATCTAATATTCGCGAGCTTGAAGGCGCTTTGGTGCGAACTGTTGCCTATATATCGATTTCGGGCTTGTCAATGACCGTAGAGAATGTAGCACCTGTGCTCAATCCCCCTAAAGAACCTGTGGAAGTATCTGCCGAAATGGTTTTGAGCGTGGTCACAGATATGTTGAATATCGATCTTGCGGATCTGTTGGGGAATTCACGACGAAGAGAAATCAGCCAAGCAAGGCAGTATGTGATGTATTTGATGCGTCAGCATACTAATCTGAGCTTGCCAAAAATCGGTGAAGCTGTAGGTGGTAAAGACCATACAACAGTTATGTATAGCTGCGAAAAAGTTGCTCAATTGCAATCCACCGATGGTGATATTGCTCAATTATTAAGACAACTAAGCGATCGCATCTATTTCATCGCTCAGTCTAAAAATTAAGAGTTTAGTGTTAGTAACGCGAAGCTCTATAAATTTCTTATATTGTGAGTTATGAAACTTCCTAATTTACTAATTATCTTTGGTGCGATCGCCCTCCCTTTCGCTTTCTTTGCCGTAAAAAAAGCTATGTCTGCTCCTCTACCAGTCGGATTCCCAGCACCCACTACTGATGGCAATATCGAAGTTAAGCAATATCCTGCCTATCGTTCAGGTACTTACACCTATGAAGGCGATTTTCGAGAAGCAACCAGCGCTTCCTTTAATCCACTATTTCGCCATATCAGCAGCAACAATATTTCTATGACGGCTCCTGTGGAAGCTCGCTATCCAATTTCAACCATCGATCGACCTGTACAAAAGGGAAAGGCTAAAGTCTCTTTTTTGTACAATAATAACGCGATCGCTCCGCAGCAAGTGTCGCAAGATATTCAAGTAGAAGACCATGCACCGATGCTAGTTATAAGCTTGGGAATACAGGGAGCCTATGGCTATGAGAGCTATCAAGAGAATGTCGCGAAATTAAAGCAATGGTTAGCCAATCATCCAGAATATGAGATTGCGGGAGAGCCAAGAGAATTTCTCTACGATTCACCTTTCACTCCTGCGCCATTAAAACGTCGCGAAGTCCAAATTCCAATTCGCAAACTTTGAAAAAATCTTAACTTCCCCAAATATAAATAGAACCATTCTCCATTTTAAAGATTCTGGCGCTTGTTCCATTTTCTTCCCTTGCACCACGTTGTTGATAAACTAGACCGCCTCGTTCGTCAGTATAAACAAATGGGCGATCGGGAATCGGTCTAAAATAGTCGCTTACTCCGTCTTCCCACTTAATCGTAACGGCTCCTTGATTCATAGAAAAGATACAAGGCATCGATGCTTCAGCTTGTCTAGCGCCATTTGGGAAGTATTTGCAAAATGCCTTGCGGCTATCTGCCGAAGCTGATAGGGAAATACCTAAGGTAGCGATCGCGGCGATCGCACTCAGGAACGCAGTTTGAATTTTCATGTTTTTATCTCTTAATTTATTTACAGGTTATAAGGACAGTAACGACAATTAATTGTTCCGTTTATCACTAAATGTCATCAAATCAAGGAATAAATGGAATAAACTGTCGCAAAAACTTACGGAGTTTTAACAAATCAATAACTTCTCGTATTTTTGGGGAAACTAGGTCTTCAGGCGGAATATTGTCGAGCGATCGCAGCTTTTCCATGAGTTCGGCATATTCGGCGGCAGATAGTTGTTTGCCGTCAATCGGCGATCGCGCATCAGTATAGATCTCAGCACGAAGAACTTCTTCAGGCGTATCCTCTTCTTGAGAAGATTGCAGCGATTTTGATTCCGCAAATATTACACGAGGGAACATTGATAGAGTTGCCATTTGTAAACCGATCAAAGTAGCGATCGCTAAACTTCGACTTCTTCCCTGTTCGTTGCGAGAACTAACTTTTTTATCTTCCCAATCTATTTGGCACATCGTCACAGCCTCCAGGAATTGTTTTGCGAGATTTTTTGCCAGACCAAGCACATAGATATTGACGTGTTTCTTCGGATAGGTCGATCGCTTTACTAAAATCGGCATCTTCAACAACAGCACCAGTATAAGCACCCGTCTCGAAATTAGGTAAGTGATTGCGATCGCGGGGAGAAGCTGTTTCTAGCTTGCCATAAAACATCTTCACGCGGCTGAGGTCTGTACCCCGCAAATTTGCCTTAACTAAGATTGCTCCTCCAAAGTTTGCACCTGTAAGATCGCAATTATTGAAGTTTGATTTAATCAAATTTGCGCCGCTTAGATCGGCATTCCGCAAATCTGTATTGCAAACATCACGCCCTGCTAACATCATTCCCAAATTAACTACTCGTACTCCATTTATCAAATCGACAACATAGCCACCAGTGCCATCAAGAATTGGACGACCGAGTAATCCATCTCGTTTAAGTGGAGTTAATAGATTGGCACTAGATAGAAAACGGATGATCTTCGCACGTCCATCAGCATCACATCCACCAAGTAGTGCTGCTGTTCTCGCCTGAGCGATCGCTCTTTCTAATGGCCAATCCTCTAGTTGTCCTTGTGGATCGAGTACGAGGTCAGAAATCCCTTGAAAATAGGAGTCAATAGTTTGCTGTTGGGTGATTACATTTTGCTGACCCGTCAAACTTTCTGAGATCTGATTTTGTCGCCATGCCACCCACACCGCCAAAATTGCAATTAAGATCTGTCCTACAGCTCCTAAGGCTTCCCACTTGAGGCTATCAAACCATCGCGCAAAGGCAAGATCTAGCTCGGTGACATGCGCAGCCATAAACAGTGCTACCCCAGCTAAAATGCTAGATAGAGTGATATCCCAGCGCTTTCCTAAGGGAGAGTTAACGATCGCTGTTAGAAACGGTGGTAAAAGAATTGGCAAGACGATCGACGAGATTATGGCAAGACCGATATAAACCAATTCATCGCGGTCTAGATACATGGCGATGAGTGCCACAACGGAGGCGATCGTGGCGATGCTTAGAAAAATCGCTTTAATTCGAGAATTTGGTAGAGCCAATCTAGTTAATACTGTTGGATTTGCTAAAAATCACGATCGAGGCTATATTCGTCCCAATAATATTAACAAGATTATTGCAATTTGGACTAATGGGACAAATTGACAAAGATTTATTTCATATTTATGTCAATCACTTGGGCAAACCATTCTGATAACGATCGCGATTAGCATCTCCATCGGTGAGTAATCGATTGAGAGCATCTAGAGGGAAGCGATCTAACAAAATTTTTAAAACTCTCCTAAACGGAAATTTTGTCTCTATTTCCTGTTTTGACAAGTTAACTTATGGTTCTAATTTTTTTAATTCTAATCTGTGGCAGCGAACGTCACATCACTTCGCCACACCAATGTTTTTTGCCAATCAATATTGATTAGTTATAATCATCTTATGGTCAATTTTTAGGAGGCGATCGCACATGGTTTTAGCAGCTACTAAGCGATATACTACATCAGAATATCTAGCCTTAGAGGAAAAAGCAGAATTTAAGAGTGAATTTATTAACGGAGAAATTATCCAGATGGCAGGAGCTTCCGCAAATCATAATATTCTGACAGGAAAGTTTCACGCTCTGCTTTTGTTAGCTTTGGAAGATCTAGAATATTCTGTCTTCATGAGTGATATGCGGCTATGGATGCCTGAATATAATCGTTATACCTATCCTGATGTGATAGTGGTGGCAGGTGAGCCAGTTTTTGTCGATCAAAGTGAGATGGAAGTCACGAATCCATATTTGATTGTAGAAATTCTATCTAGCTCTACCCAAGCCTACGATCATGACAGTAAATTTCGCCAATATCGCTCTATTCCTAGTTTTCAGGAATATGTTTTGGTTTATCAAAATGGCTATGAAGTCGATCACTATGTCAAGGAGTCGGAAGATAGATGGGTATTGATGACCCATAAGGGAAAAGACGCTGTGATTAAACTTGCCTCAATGCAGCTAGACATCAGTTTGCGAGATTTATATAAGCGCGTGAAATTTGGTTGATCGGCACGATTTAGGCGATCGCCATTTTCTAGAATTGGAAATGTCTGTTTGGAATTAGCAACAACCATAGGACAATACATTGAGCGAATAAATTTCTTAGTAAATGGTTATAATTCTGGCTCTAATTCTGCCATTGCTGAGGATCGAGGCGATAGTATCTTTGTAAGAGTTCGTAGAGATCTTGATGCTTTTGATTTAACTGTTTTGGCTTCTCAAAGAATGTCTCTGTTGCCACCGCAAAAAACTCCGCAGGATTTGTGGCACCATAACTATTCATGACAGTCTTGTTACCATTTTCCACGCGATCGCATAGTTGCAAATATTCTGCTGTCATCACCTTTGCCCATGCTGCATAATCCATCGCTCTCGGCAAAATTGGTACGCCTTCCGCTTTCCCATCTTCTTGATCGAGTTGATGGGCAAACTCATGCAGCACTACATTATGTCCATCATGCCAATTGAGAATATCTTGCTGTACCTGTTCCCAAGATAGAACTAGTTGATCCTTTGTCCATGATTCTCCTAATCTGGCTACCCGACGCTCTTCCACCACATAGCTGTTCATGACCATCTCATTGACAATATAAGCAGTGGGATAAACTAGAATCGATCGCAGATTTGGAAAATAGGTTTTGCGATCGCTAAATAACAACAAACAAGCGATCGCCGCGATCGTGACTTCGATCTCTTCCGTAATCTGCAATCCTAGACAGCCAATAAATTGCTTCTCTTTTAGGAATACTTGTACATAGCCTTGCAATTCTTTTTGCTGCTCGGAAGTCAGGCTCCTATAAATAGAAATATTACTTTCGATAATGCTTAAACATGACTTGGGGAATTGCTGAGCCATGAGGCGATCGCGTTGCCACTTCACAAACAATGGATAGCACAAGATTCCCATTGCGATCGCACTGACCGCAATAGAAAAGATAATTGCTAAAACATTTGGAGTAATCACGGCGATTAAACTATTTGAAATCAAAGAATTGCAAGGAATTCCGAAAATCCCTAAATCTATATTGACATATAGTAGTTTCCAAATGAGCGCATACTCATATGGAAACAAGAAATCAATCTCAGTAAAGCTTTTGGGTTTTCGTTTTGCCTATAGCAAAATGAAAACCGCTATATGTATTGACGAAGACAAGAGGTTGTTAACCAAAAGATTTATCGTAGCAATATCCTACAAAACCACAGAACATCACTTAGAATAACTTTAGAAAAATCAATACTTTCGCTCTTCACCTCTATGAAAGCTTTTTTGATATTAGCAACGATTACTAGCTTAGCGGGTGTAACTGCGAGTTGCACTCAGAGCACTAAAGATGCCTCCCAAGCCCAAGTACAGAAACAAAAACCCGCTATACCCGTAGATGTGGCGATCGCTAGTTTAGAGGCTCTTGAAGGTGAGAATGAATATACAGGTACGACTGCTCCAATTAGGGAAGTAGCTGTAAAATCCCGACTAGAAGGGCGTTTACTCGATTTGAATGTAGATGTTGGCGATCGCGTCGAAGCTGGACAAGCAATCGCCCAATTGGATGATGCGGTTCTATCTGCAACTGTGCTACAGGCAGAAGCGGAAGTTGCGGCAAGAGAATCAGAAGTCTCGCAAGCTAGCGCCGCCGTTGGCAATGCTCGCGCTCAAGTGGAACGGGCAAGATTAGAATATCAGCAAGCAAAGGCTGATGCGAATCGCTTCACCCAATTGGCTAAAGATGGAGCTGTGTCTTCTCAAACGGCGGAGACTGCAATCACTCGCGCGAGATCGGCAGAACAATCATTGCGATCGGCTGAGCAACAAGTCAGCCTACAACAACAAACTGTGGGGGCAAGTTCTCAAAGGGTTTTAGCGCAAGAAGCAATTCGACTCAGAGAGCAGGAACGTCAATCCTACACTACGATTACGGCTCCGATTAATGGCATTGTCCTAGAGCGAGTTAGTGAAACGGGTAATCTTTTATTCGCAGGAAATGACGTTGTAAAACTAGGCGACTTTAGTCAAGTTAAGGTAATTGTGCTGATTTCAGAATTGGAAATTAGCAAAGTCCGTCTCAATCAAACTGTGAATATCCGTTTTGACACTTTCCCGGATCGAAAGTTTACGGGAACAGTAAGACGCATTTCGCCTGTAGCCGATCCTGTAGCGCGATTGATTCCTGTGGAAGTAGTAGTACCCAATCGCGACAATAGGCTGGGTAGCGGTCAACTAGCGAGAGTTCAGTTTTCAGGCAATCAGGAACGTCAAATCGCGATCGCAGAGACAGCTCTAGAGGTGGCAGGACGACCGACTCAAGCGCCTAAAGATGCAAGTACAAATACTCTAGTGAAGCCAAAAACTGATACTAAGTCTAGTGCTAACGCTAGTGATAAGGGCAAGCCCAAAACTGGCACGGTTTTCGTACTTACGGGCGATCCGAAAGAGTCAAAAGTGCTAGCGCGTAAAGTTACTCTTGGCGATCGCCGTGACGGTAAAGTCGTGATTCTCTCTGGTTTGAAGGAAGGCGATCGCGTGGTGGTCAGGAGTGGAGGTAAATTGCAGGACGGT
Source organism: Pseudanabaena frigida (assembly GCA_003242085.1). GTDB lineage: Bacteria > Cyanobacteriota > Cyanobacteriia > Pseudanabaenales > Pseudanabaenaceae > Pseudanabaena > Pseudanabaena frigida. The sequence goes on from QBML01000002.1 coordinate 240,323, forward strand.
GATTCTGTGAAGCTTAGCGTGTTATCGCAATCTTCTAAGTAATGATGTAAGGCGCTTCGCGCCTTACATCATTACCTTTTTTTAATTATTTTAAGAGGTAACTATGAGTGCCCAGAACTCTTCAAGCCCGAAACCGACAGGATTTAGTATTAGCGCTACTGCAATTCGCCGACATATTGGTACATTGATGCTTACCTTAGCGATTTTTGTAATGGGAGCATTCTATATCACCCGATTGCAGGTAGATTTACTTCCATCAATTGTCTACCCGAGAATTGGTGTACAGGTAAATATCCCAGGGATAACACCAGAGGTAGCCATTACAGAGGTAACCAAGCCTCTAGAAGAGGCACTAGCTCTTACTGAGGGAGTAAACCAGCTTTTTTCGCGTACTCGTGAAGGACAAGTACGAGTAGACTTATTTTTTGACGTAGGCAGGAATGTCGATCAGGCTCTAAATGATGCAGTTGCAAGTTTTAACCGAGGTCGCAGCCAATTACCAGACGATATTGAAGACGCGCGAATTTTTAAATTTGACCCCTCTCAATTTCCAATATATGAATTTGCACTGACATCTCCTTCGCTTTCACTTTCAGAATTACGTCTATTTGCCGATGAGGAATTAGGTCGTGAGTTGGCGATCGTGCCCGGGGTCGCAGGGATTGATGTGGTTGGCGGTGTCAAAGAAGAAGTGCAAGTAAATCTCGATCTCAAACGCTTGCAAGCAGTTGGTGTAAATATCGATGATGTCCTCAATGCGCTACGCGATCGCAATGTGGATATCTCTGGTGGACGCTTGCGGGATGGCTCAGTAGAACCACTTACCCGTGCGATCGGTAAATTTCGCAATGCTAAAGAATTAGAAAGTTTATCCTTTAATGTCCGTAGTAGTAATGCATCAAATCCTGAGCAGACTCGAAAAGTCTATCTCCGCGACTTTGCCACCATTATTGATGGCACTGAGGAGCAGCGGATTTTTACTTCGCTAAATGGAGAAGCTGCCGTCAGGATTTTAGTCACGAAACAACCCGATGCAAATACGATTGAAGTGGTCGATCGAGTAATGGCTAAGATCTCAACACTTCAAGAGAGTGGTGCTATTCCCAGTGATGCAATCTTGACTGCAACACTAGATGAATCGAGGCTAATTCGAGCTTCGGTTGCCAACGTTGCATCTTCAGGTGTAATGGGCGCAATCCTAGCAGGTAGTGCAGTTCTACTATTTCTTGGTTCTATCCGCCAAACTCTGATTATTACCCTCGCCATACCCCTTGCCACCCTTGCTTCCATCATTGCGATGGGTGTTTTTGGCTTTTCCCTTAACCTATTTAGCTTAGGGGGTTTGGCTTTAGGTATTGGCGGTGTCGTAGATTGCTCGATCGTGATGCTAGACAATATCATCAACGGTCTTGAGAGAATGCGAAAAAGTAATGGAGTTCAAGACACGATCGCCCAAGCACAGGTTAGCAGTTCGGAAATAGAATCAGCGCTGGTTGCCTCCACTAGTACCAACCTCGTCGTAATTTTTCCATTTTTGTTATTGGGTGGATTTCTATCGCTGTTATTTAATCAACTGATTCTCACGATTAGCTTTGGCAATATTGCCGCGATCGCGATCGCCATAACTGTCGTACCAATGTTAGCTTCACGCTTGTTATCTGTATCTTGGTCGAGTCGTTTAAATGAAACTTGGTTTATGCGCGGATTTCAGCGGCAATTCGCAGCAGCGACATTGGGATATGCAGGATTCTTAGCCAAAATTGTTCACTATCGTTTATGGGTGGTTATTGCTGTATTTGCAGTACTTGGTGGTGGTGGCTTCTTGATGGGACGACAGCTTCCCCAAGAGATCATTCCACAGGTAAAAACGGGTGATGTGAGTTTAAATGCTCAATTCCCAGCAGGAACTACACTTGCCGCCAATCGTAAAGTGATGGATATCGTAGATAAAATCCTGATCGAACAACCTGAAACAGCCTATGCATTTACAACTGTTGGCGGTGGTTCTTTTGGCAATAACGTAACTTCTAATCCTTTACGCAGTGGCAGCACAATTACTCTTAAGTCTAATGCGGATCTCGCTGGTTTTATCAGTCGCGTCAACAGTGAAATTAATAAATTAAATCTAGCAGGCGTGAGAATTCGGGTTAATCCAGGTCAAGTACGCGGCATTATTGTCAATAATTCTCCAATACCGCGAACTGACATTGACATCATTTTACAAGGTTCTAATCCAGAAGTCCTAGCGCAGACTGGCACAGAAATCCTTAGTTCCTTAGAGAAAAATGTCAAAGGCGCAAACTTCCGTCCAGACACCGATGCACGTCAACCTGAAGTCCAAATTTTCCCTGATTGGGAACGTTTGCAAGCCTTAGGATTATCTACGCAATCCGTCGGCTCCACTCTCCAAACTGCAATTACTGGCTCAGTGCCTACCCAATTGCAACGAGGCGATCGCCTTGTGGATGTGCGCGTACAACTCGATTCTGAGGCGCGTCGAAACGCCTCACAATTGCAGCAAGTACCCCTCTTTGTCAGCAATAATCGCCCTGTCCGCCTTGCTGATGTTTCCACTATCCGCGAAGGTCGCGCCCCAGGAGAAATTCAACGCATTAACCAGCGTCAGGTTTTCTTGATCCTCGGTAGTTTAGAGCGCGGTACAAGTCTGAGCGATGCTCTCAAACAAGCAGAAGATGTAATTACGGCAATCGACTTGCCCGATGGCGTAACGGTTTTACCGAGTACTGCTAAGGAAGCTAATGAAAATCTGTCAAAAGCTTTTGGCGTATTAGGTGTACTTGCATCCTTCTTAGTATTTGTAGTAATGGCTGTACAGTACAACTCGCTGATCGATCCGTTGGTAATTATGTTAACGATTCCTCTTGCGCTGGCTGGTGGCATTATCGGTCTGTATGTGACCAATAGTTCCATTAACGTGATGGTTGTAATTGGCGTTATTCTGCTAGTTGGGATTGTCGTCAATAATGCGATCGTGATGGTAGAGTTCGCCAATCAATTACGCGAAGAACAGAAATGTAGTCGCATTCAGGCAATTCTACAAGCTGCACCGATTCGTTTACGTCCAATTCTGATGACTACGATTACGACTGTGGTTGGTGCTTTCCCTCTAGCCCTAGGTGGTGGAGATGGCGGTGAGTTCTTACAACCACTTGGGATTGTCACTTTCTCTGGATTAGCGCTTGCTACAATCCTAACGTTATTCCTAATCCCTTGCTTTTATGTGCTTTTGCATGAATTTAATTGGGCTAAGGTGAAAAAACTAGTACCAGTCAGAGTATCTACGAGAAATTAATTCCCTAGAATTTTGTAGCGCTTTGCACTCTAAAATCAAAAAGAAGAGGTAGTACAAAATACTATCTCTTCTTTTTTTGATATCAGATATTTTCGGCACAATCTAAGCTTTATGCCTTGTATTAAACTTGAACCCCTAGGAATTACGATCAATGTCTCTGCCAAAAATAGATTGTGGCGATCGCTCAAACATGCCAAGGTGGATATGCCAGCAACCTGCGGAGGACAGGGAACTTGTGGTACATGTGCCTTACGTGTTTTTGAAGGAGGAAGTAATCTCAGTGCCATGCAAACATTAGAGCAAGTCACCCTCAAAAATATTCGTAAAGATTTATCTCTCTATCGTTTGACTTGCCAAGCCTCAGTTTTAAAAGATGGAGTTGTTTTTTATTTAGATAATAAAGCTGATAAAAAACTAGCTCAAATTTTTGCACGCCTAAAAAACCGCCTTGCACCTCGCAATATCTATCATCCACTCACTGGAGAGTTGCTAGTCCAAGAAGGAAAATTGATCACTCAAGAGACTTTAGAACGATTATTAAGTGATTGCTAATTTGACTTGTAAATAAAATGGGTAAATAAGTAAAGGGTAAATAATTATTTACTCCCTTCCCAGTGAATAAATTAGTGGGTACTTACAGCAATTACCGCTCAAACACAAAAGTTTGTGTTTGAGCGGTAATTGCTGTAAGTACCCCAAAATCTAGAAGTGTGGGCAGCCCGTTACACGGGCTGCCCACACT